>CAWHNI010000013.1:0-140637 GCA_963830755.1 uncultured Actinomycetota bacterium
CGTCGAGAAGGCCACCCCGGCCGAGCTGGCCCGGATCATCGACGACTTCGGCGTGACGACGTGCTTCACCGCTCCGACGGCCTACAAGGCGATGCTCGCGGCCGGGGCCACGCTGCCGTCTCTGAAGGCCGCTGTCTCCGCGGGCGAGCACCTGCCGGCCGCGACGTGGGAAGCGTTCCGCGACGCGACCGGCGTGCGGATCATCGACGGGATCGGGGCCACCGAGTTGCTGCACATCTTCATCTCCGCGGCCGGTGACGACATCCGGCCCGGCTCGACCGGGCGGGAGGTGCCGGGCTACACCGCCACCGTGCTCGACCAGGAGGGCGCCGAGGCAGCACCTGGGGAGCCCGGGCGGCTCGCGGTGAAGGGCCCGACCGGATGCCGCTACCTGTCCGACCCACGGCAAGAGACTTATGTGAGGAACAGCTGGAACATCACCGGCGACACGTTCAGCCGCGATGAGGACGGCTACTTCTGGTACCACGCCCGCAGCGACGACATGATCATCTCCGCGGGCTACAACATCGCCGCTCCGGAGGTGGAGGAGGCGCTGCTGAAGCATCCCGAGGTCGCGGAGTGCGCGGTGGTCGGCGTACCCGACGAGGCCCGCGGTTCGGTGGTGAAGGCGTACATCGTGCTCAGCGACGCGTCACTCGGCTCACCCGAGAAGGTGCGCGAGCTGCAGGACTTCGCCAAGGCCGAGATCGCGCCCTACAAGTACCCCCGCGCCCTGGAGTTCGTCGACGAGCTTCCGCGCACCGCCACCGGCAAGCTGCAGCGGTTCCGGCTGCGTGAGGACTCCTGACGCCGTGGACGTGCCTCCGCGGCAGCTGATCATGTCGCTCTACGGCCTCTACGCCCGCGAGGAGGGCAACTGGCTGTCGGTGGCGTCGCTGATCGCGCTGATGGCCGACCTCGGCACGGACTCCGCGGCCGTCCGGTCGTCGGTGTCGCGGCTGAAGCGGCGGGGCGTGCTCGAGGCCGCGCGCCGGGACGGCCAGGCGGGCTACGCCCTGTCGGCCGACTCCCTCGAGGTGCTGCGCGAGGGGGACCACCGGATCTGGTCGCGGCCGCGCGCCACCGCCGCCGACGGGTGGCTGGTGCTGGTCTTCTCGGTGCCGGAGTCGGAGCGCGAGCGTCGGCACGCCCTGCGGTCGCTGCTCTCGCGGTTGGGCTTCGGGACGGCCGCGCCGGGCGTCTGGGTCGCCCCGGCCACGTTGTACGACGAGACGGTGCGGGCCCTGGAACGAGACGGACTGACGGCGTACACCGAGCTCTTCCGCGGCGACTACCTGGGCGCCGGCGACGTGGCGGCGCGGATCGGGGAGTGGTGGGACCTCACGTCATTGACGGCGCTCTACTCCGACTTCTGTCGCGCCTACCGTCAGGTCGCCCGTCGTCGGTCCGCACTACCCCCCTCCGCCGCGTTCGCGGCGTACGTCCCGATGCTGACCGCGTGGCGGCGGCTGCCGTACCTCGACCCCGGCCTGCCCCTCGAGCATCTGCCACCGGGCTGGCCGGGCATCGAGGCCGGCTGAGCTGTTCGCCTCGCTGGACTCTCGGCTGCGCGAGGACGCGCACACCCACGCCCACGCGATCGTGCACGTGTAGCTCTGGCGGGTTCACACCGGCAGTGGGATGCCGGAGAAGGTGACGTCGGACCGTGTAGATGTTCGTGCATGTGGTGCGTGAGCATCTACACAGACTCCGCCGCTCTCCGCTCAGAAGCCCAGCCGGTGCAGCTGACGGGTGCTGGTTCACGCCGGGTAGGTTCGAGGCACCACCGACGGGAGGGCCGACCGTGATCGAGCTGACCAAGGGTCAGGAGCTGGCGCTGACCACCGACGACGGACAGCCGCTGGCCCGCCTGCAGCTGGGGGTCGGCTGGGACAAGGAACCGACGGCGGGCTTCATCGGCACCGGTGCACCGGAGATCGACCTCGACGCCTCGGCCGTGCAGTTCGCGAGCGGGCAGCTCTTCGATCTCGCGTTCTACAACAACCTCAAGACCCGCGACGGGTCGGTAGTCCACCTGGGTGACAACACCACCGGACGCGGCGAAGGCGACGACGAGGTGCTCACCGTGGACCTGGGACAGGTCTACGGGAAGGTCGACACGATTGTCCTGTTCGTGAGCAGCTACCAGGGCCACACGCTCGAGTGGATCGCCAACGCCTACTGCCGGTTTGTCGACGAGAACGACGTCGAGCTGGCTCGCTTCCGGCTCACCGGGGGTGTGCCCGAGACGGGCCTGGTGATGGCCAAGCTGTTCCGTGACGGGGAGCAGTGGCGGCTGCGGGCGATCGGCGAGGGGATCGCGGTCAAGGTCCCGACGGAGTCGGTGGAGGCGCTGCGGCCGTACGTCTGATCTGGCCGCCTACGCCGCCGGTTGGCGCTCCGCGAGGACCAACGCCATGTCGTCGTCCATCTCGTCGGCGGCGTGCCGGCCCAGCTGGCCGAGCAGGCCGTCGAGGGCGTCGTCGAGACTTCCGCCGGCCAGCGTGGTCGCGCGTTCCGTCAGCGGGAAGAAGGCCCCATCGCCGTTGCGTGCCTCGATCAGGCCGTCGGTGTAGAACAGCATCCGAGCTCCATGGGGCAAGCGGCTGGTGACGGGGTCGGGCTTGGGACCGAGCCCCAACGGGGGTTGGGGCTCACCGGTGTCGACCAACCCGCCGGCGTCGCCGTTGGTGAGGAGCAGCGGCGGGTGGTGTCCGCAGTTCACCAGGGTCACGGTGTGGTCGTCATGGAACTCGGCCAGTACGGCGGTGACGAAGTCCTCGTCGCCGGCGACAGCAGTCACCACACTGTCCAGGTCCGCAGCGATCTCGGTCAGGGAGATCTCCATGAGCGCCGCTCGGCGGAAGGCCGCGAGAACCGTGGCGGCCATCTGGACAGCGGCCAGGCCTTTCCCACGGACATCCCCCACGATCACCCGCACACCGTCGGGGGTGAGGACCACTTCGTACAGGTCCCCACCCACCAGCGCTTCCTTCGTCGCTGAGACATAGCGCGTGGCGAATCTGATGGTGCCGACCGAGCTGGGTATCACCCTCAGGACGGCGCGCTGCGCGGTCTCGGCGATGGTGGTCATGTGCCGCAGGTCCTGTTCGCGGCCGATTCGGATGTGGGCCAGGATGACCGCCAGCGCCCCGATGCCGATCGTCATGGACACGTGGATCCACCAGCCCAAGGTGGCGAAGTTGTCGTTCCAGATCGCCGACAGGCCAGCCAGCACTGACCCCGCAACTCCGAAGATCGCCGTGATGCGCACCGTGGTGATGGCGCACGCCACCAGTGCGGCGACGCCGTACGAGCTGCTGACCAGGGTCTCGGGTGGGAAGGTCGCATCGATGCCTGCGAGCACTCCGAGCACTGCGAGCGGGAGGAGTACGTGGTTGTCCTGCAGCGAGTGTTTGGTCGCCATCTCGTGCCCTCCCGGAGCAGAGAAGTCCTGACCTCGACGGTACTCCGGCGAGCGTGGGAGCGCGTGGTCCAACCAGCGCGCTGCATACTCTCCGGGCGTTCCGGCGACAGCCAGACCAGGGCGGAGGAGGATGTCATCATCGCCGCCACGGGCGGGCCTCCACGTGAGGAGAGCCGGATGTTGAGTCGAGCAAGGTCAGCCGTGCGCGGTCTTCGCGCGCGCCGCAGCCGGCGTCGACGCCAGCCTTGTCTGCTCGCGGGGCCACCTTCCCCAGATCCGAGAAGGCCTCAGGCCTCGGTGGATCCGAATGCTCGGTTCGTCGGGGAGCAGATGGGTAGCGGCGGCGGGGGCGAAGGCTGAACCGCAGCGACTCAGTCGACGCAGAGACAGAAGGGATGTCCCGCCGGGTCCAGGAACACCCGGAACGTCGTACCTGGCTGGTGGTCGTGCTTGGTCGCGCCCAGCTCGAGCACCGCCTTCTCACCGGCGTCGAGGTCCTCGACCATGACATCGAGATGCATCTGCTGAGGAGTCTCCTGGCCGGGCCACCGAGGCGGCGTGTAGCCCTCGACCGGCTGGAAGCAGATGCACTGCCCGTTGTCGCCGCGGATCTCGGCCCAGTCCGGGGAGATGTCGACCTTCCAGTCGAGCAGGGCCCCGTAGAACGTGGCGAGCTCGCCGGGATCGGGACAGTCGATGACGAAGCTGGGAAATTGTGCGATGGCCATGCCGGGCACCGTACGCGCGATTGCGGACGATCGGCGTCCGGGTCAGGGGAGTACGGCGAACCCCTGCACCTCGACCACCGCATCCGCGTCCCACAGGCGGGAGACACCGATGCCGGCCATCGCGGGGTAGTCGTTGCCGACCCGGCGCTTCCAGACGGCGCCGATCTCGCGGGCGTGGGCGCGGTAGTCGTCCATGTCGACGACGTAGATCGTGAGCGACGCCAGGTCGGTCGGGGTGCCGCCCGCTGCGGCCAGCGCGTCCAGCAGGTTCGACAGCGCCTGCTCGAACTGCGCGACCACGCCGCCCGGGACGATGGCTCCGGATGAGTCCAGTGCCGGTCTGCCCGGCCAGGAAGACGGTCGTACCGGTGGCGACCACGGCGTGGGAGAAGCCGGACGGGGCTGGAAGGGTGGGCGGGTTGAGCCGTTTCATTCGGGGTGAACTTCACGACTGCACCGCACCTCCGTCGACGTTGAGTCCCTGCCCGTTGACCGCGCCGTTTCCCACGCACAGCATCACCGCCGACGCGACCTCGGACGGCGTGACCAGCCGTCCGATCGGCTGCTTCTCGGCGAGGATCGACCGGGCCTCCTCGGGGGTCCGGCCGGTGCCGGCCGAGATGTTGGCGACCGACTCGTCGGTCATCGGGGTGTCGACGTACCCGGGGCAGACGGCGTTGACCGTCACCCCTGTGCGCGCCACCTCGGCGGCGGCGGTGCGGACCAGGCCGAGCACACCGTGCTTGCTGGCGGCGTAGGCCGCGATCCGTGCGCCGCCCTGCTTGCCGGCGATCGAGGCGATGACAACGACTCGCCCCCACCCGCCGGAGGTCATCCCGGGCAGCGCCCGGCGCAGGCAGCGGAACGGCGCGGTCAGGTTGAGGTCGAGCATCCGCTGCCAGTCCTCGTCCGACGTCTTCACCAGCGGCGCCGACATGGCGGCGCCCGCGTTGACCACGAGCACCTCGACCGACCCCCACGTCGACTCGACGGTCGCGAAGGCCTCCTCCAGTGCGGTGGGGTCGAGCACGTCGGTCGGCAGCACCAGGGCCTCGCCCGGCAGGCTGGCCGCCACCTCCTCCAGCGCCTTGGCGTTGCGGGCGACCAGCGCCACCTGGTAGCCGTCAGCCGACAGCGCGGCCGCGCACGCGGCGCCAATGCCCTGGGAGGCGCCGGTGACCAACGCGACGCGGTCCTTCGTGGGGTCGGGGTTCATCGTCCCGTCCATTCCGGCGGCCTCTTCTCGTTGAACGCCGCGTGGAACTCCGCGTGGTCGGAGGTCGTCATCAGCAGCGCCTGGGTCATCGCGTCCAGCTCCATCGCCGATCCGAGCGGCATGTCCAGCTCGCGCGTGATCAGTGACTTCGTCTGCGCGTAGGCCAGCGTCGGCCCGTCGGCCAGCCGTCGGGCGAGTGCGGCCACGGCGTCGTCGAGCGCGGCGTCGTCGACCAGCTGCGACACCAGTCCGTACCGGTCGGCGGTCTCGGCGTCGATCGTGTCGCCGAGCATCAGCAGCTCGGTGGCGCGGCCGGCGCCGACCAGCCGAGGGAGGAGGTACGCCGCCCCCATGTCGCCACCGGACAGCCCGACCTTCGTGAACAGGAACGCGAACCGGGCCGAGGTCGAGCACACCCGGAAGTCACTCGCGATCGCGATCACCGACCCGGCGCCGGCGGCGATGCCCTGGATGCCGGCCACGATCGGGACCGGGCACTCGCGCATCGCCTTGATCACGTCGCCGGTCATCCGGGTGAAGCCGATCAGGTCGCGCGGGTCCATCTTGATCAGCTCGCCGATGATCTCGTTGACGTCACCCCCGCCGCAGAAGCCCTTGCCCTCGCCGCGGATCACCAGGACGTCGGTGTCGCCGCGGTGCGGCAGCTCGTGGAGCAGGTCGCGGAGGTCGGCGTACGACTCGAAGGTGAGCGGGTTCATCTTCTCGGGCCGGTCCAGGGTCACCGTGGCCACCCGGTCCTCGACCGAGAACCGGAAGTTCTTCCAGTCATCGGTGATCGGGACACTGCCTCGGTAACGAGTCACGCCTGCCCTTCCTGCTCATGTGCCGACTGCCGGGCACGCACCAGCCCGCGGCCGATGATCGTGCGCTGCACCTCGGACGCGCCCTCGTAGATGCGCGGGGCGCGCACCTCACGATAGAGCCGCTCGAGCAGGTGCCCCTGCTGCAGTCCGCGCGCGCCGTGCAGCTGCACCGCCTGGTCGACCACCCACTGGGCGTTCTCGGTGGCGAACAACTTGGCCATCGCGGCGGTCTGCGTGACTTCGGCGGCCGGCGCGCCCGCGTCGTACGTCGTCGCGGCCGACCGCACCAGCAGCCGGGCCGCCTCGGTGCGGGTCGCCATCTCGGCGAGGGTGTGCTCGACCGACTGCTGCCGGAACAGCAGGTCGCCATAGACCGCGCGCGTCAGCGCCCAGTCGAGTGCGGCGTCGAGCGCCGCCTGGGCCATGCCGACCGCGAACGCGCCGACGCTCGGCCGGAACAGGTCGAGCGTGCGCATCGCCACCGCGAAGCCGTGGTCGACCTCGCCGAGCACGTCGTCGGCGGAGACCCGGACGCCGTCGAAGACCAGCGTGCCGATCGCGTGCGGTGCCAATAGGTCGAGCCGCTCACCGTCGAGGCCCTCGGCGTCGCCGGCCACCACGAACGCCGTGACGCCGCGGGCACCGGCACCCTCGGTGGTGCGGGCGAAGACCGAGTAGACGTCGGCGTCGGGCGCGTTGGAGATCCAGGTCTTCTCGCCGTGCAGGCGCCACCCGTCACCGTCACGGGTCGCCCGCAGGGAGAGGGCGGCGGCGTCGGAGCCGGCATCGGGCTCGGACAGGGCGAAGCCCGCGACGACGCTGCCGTCGACCACGCCCGGGATCCAGCGCTCGACGGTCGCGGGCGACCCGGACTGCAAGATCGGGTAGCTGCCGAGACCCTGCAGCGCCAGCGCGGTCTCGGCCTCGGTGGTGATCGTGGCCAGGGTCTCCCGGAGCAGGCAGAGCTGAAGGGCCGCGGCGTCGCGAGGAGGCTCCGTCGGGAGCGCCGCCGAAGAGGCCGCGCAGCAGTCCGTGATCGCCGAGCGCCGCGACGAGCGGCCGGTTCACGGCGCCGTGGACGGGTGGTATGCCGGCGAGGTGGTCGGTGGCGACGGCGCGGACCCGGGCGACGTACTCCTCCTGCGCTGCCGTCAGTCCGACGCCCATGCGCGCGACGCGTATTGCGCCTTGACAACTTCCGTCAAGAACGCAATATGTTGCAGGCATGCGGATCGCGGTGGTCGGAGGCGGCCCCGGAGGGCTCTACTTCAGCGCCCTCGTCCAGCAGCTCGCGCAGCGCACCGGCCAGTCCCACGACGATCACGGTCTGGGAGCGCAACGCACCCGACGACACGTTCGGCTTCGGCGTGGTGTTCAGCGACGAGACGCTCGGCGGGATCGAGCACGCCGACCCGGTCGTGTTCTCGCCGGATGCAGCGCGGAGTTCGCGGTCTGGGACGACATCGACGTGCACTTCAAGGGAGAGGTGGTCACCAGCGGCGGCCACGGCTTCGCAGCGATGGCGCGGCGGCGGCTGCTGGAGATCCTCCAGGACCGCTGCCGTGAGCTCGGCGTCACGCTGCACTTCCGCACCGACGCGCCCGACGTCGACGAGCTGGCCCGCACCCACGACCTCGTCGTCGCCTGCGACGGCCTCAACTCCGCGGTGCGCGCGAGGTACGCCGACACGTTCCGACCGACCCTCGAGGCCCGCGACTGCAAGTACATCTGGCTCGGCACCGACAAGGTCTTCGACGCGTTCAAGTTCTACATCGCGCAGACCCCGCACGGCGTGATGCAGATCCACGGCTATCCCTACGATGCGACCGGCAGCACGTTCATCGTCGAGATGACCTCCGCCGTCTGGGAGAAGGCGGGCTTCGGCGAGTACGCCGACCGCCCGTGGGCGCCGGGGGAGTCCGACCAGAAGTCGATCGACCGGATCCGCGAGCTCTTCGCCGACGTGCTGGAGGGCCACGAGGTGATGGCCAACAACTCCCGCTGGATCAGCTTCACGACGGTGCGCAACGAGCACTGGGTGCACGAGGTGCCCGATTCGGGGGCCGTGGTGATCCTGGGCGACGCCGCCCACACCGCCCACTTCTCGATCGGGTCCGGCACCAAGCTCGCGATGGAGGACGCCCTCGCCCTCGCGGCCTGCCTGCACGAGGAGGACGACGCCTTCCCGCTGCCCTGGCGACCTACGAGACCGAGCGGAAGGCCGTCGTTCTCTCGACACAGCGCGCCGCGCAGGCCAGCCTCGAGTGGTTCGAGAACCTCGGGCAGTACGTCCACCAGGATCCGCTCCAGTTCGGCTTCAACATCATGACCCGCAGCCGCCGGGTGACCTACGACAACCTGCGGCTGCGCGATCCGGAGTTCGTGGCGCGCTGCGACGAGTGGTACGCCGCCCACGTCGGCGCCGCCGACATCCGTCCGCCGATGTTCCAGCCGGTCCGGATCGGATCGCTCGACCTCGTCAACCGGGTCGTCGTGTCACCGATGGACATGTACGTCGCCGACGACGGGCTGACCTCCGACTTCCACCTGGTGCACCTGGGCGGCAAGGCCCTCGGCGGTGCCGGACTGGTGATGACCGAGATGGTCTGCGTCTCGCCCGAGGGGCGGATCACCCCCGGCTGCGCGGGTTTGTGGGACGACGAGCAGCAGGCGTCCTGGCGGACGGGTGACCGACTTCGTGCACACCAACACCCCCGCGAGGATCGGCCTCCAGCTCGGCCACTCCGGCGGCAAGGGTTCCACCAAGCTGATGTGGGAGGGCATCGACGAGCCGCTGGACGACGGACAACTGGGAGGTCGTCGGCCCTTCGCCGGTGCCCTACCGCGAGGGGGTCAACCAGGTGCCGCGGGCAGCTGACCCGCGCTGAGATGGACACCATCCGCGACCAGTTCGTCGACGCCGCACGGCGCGGCGCCGAGGCGGGCTTCGACCTGCTCGAGCTGCACTGCGCCCACGGCTACCTGCTCTCGGGCGTTCCTGTCCCCCGTGACCAACCGCCGCACCGACGACTACGGCGGCGACGTCACCGGCCGGCTGCGCTACCCGCTCGAGGTGTTCGCCGCGATGCGTGAGGTGTGGCCCGCCGAGCGGCCGATGACGGTGCGGATCTCGGCCACCGACTGGGTCGAGGACGGACAGACCCTCGACGATGCGCTCGAGGTGGCCCGCGCCTTCGTCGACGCCGGTGCCGCAGCCATCGACGTCTCGACCGGGCAGGTGACCGCGCGGGAGCGGCCGGCGTTCGGACGGTCCTACCAGACGCCGTACGCCGATGCGATCCGCAACCGGCTCGGCGTGCCCACCATCGCGGTCGGTGTCATCTCGTCCTTCGACGACGTCAACTCCATCCTGCTGGCCGGCCGCGCGGATCTCTGCGCGATCGGGCGGGCCCACCTGTACGACCCGATGTGGACCCTGCACGCCGCCATCGAGCAGGACTACGACGGCCCGGGCGCGGTCTGGCCGCTGCCCTGGCGGGCCGGCCGGCGCAAGCCCCAGACCGGACGCACCGACGGACCGCGGCCGCGGCTGGAGCTGATCCGCGAGGGCGAGCAAGGCACCCGGCACCGGCGCTGGCAGCCGTAGGGAGCCTGCCCTGACCGCGGCTACCCTGACCCCATGGAGGGACCGCTCGAACCCCGCGACCCCGCCCTGCTGCGCGTCTCGGATGCCGACCGGCACAAGGTCGCCGAGATCCTGCGGGAGGCTGCCGGTGAGGGGCGCCTCGACCTCGACGAGCTCGACGAACGGCTGGAGTCGGCGTACGCCGCGAAGACCTACGCCGACCTGGTGCCGATCACGGCTGACCTCCCGCTCCGTGGCAGAGAGAGCCTGCCGGGGCCGGTGGCACCCAGCCCGGCCCTGCCGGCGGCACGGCACGAGACGACGCTTGCCTTCATGGGCGGTTCGAGCCGGAAGGGCCTGTGGGAGGTCGGCGCGACCCACACCGCCTTCGCGATGTGGGCCGGCATCTCCCTCGACCTCCGCGAGGCGCGGCTCACCAGCCGGGAGACGGTGATCTACGCGAACGCGATCTGGGCCGGCATCGACATCATCGTCAACGAGCACACGCACGTGATCGTCGACGGCATCGGGATCATGGGTGGCTTCGAGCAGGCCCGGGACAAGGTGGCACCGGCGGTCGGACCCGAGTCACCCGTGGTGCGGGTCAAGGGCATCGCACTGATGGCCGGGGTCTCGGTGCAGCGCAAGCCGATGCCCGGTCAGAAGCCGAAGTGGCTCGGGCGGCGCTGAGGTCCAATCGAGATCTACCCGGCATTGACTGCCGATGTGACGTGGACCACGATGACTCCCACCGAGGGGCTTGTCGTTTCCACACAACCGGAGGAACAAGATGCCGTTGAAGCGCACAGTTGGGGCCATCTCCACGGTCCTGCTCATCTCAAGCCTGGCCGCGTGCGGTGGTGACGACGCCGGCGGTGGTGGTGAGGAGAACTCGGCATTCGAGGAGGACCTGACCTCCCGTGGCCCGATCACCTATGTCCAGGGCAAGGACAACAGCGGGGTCGCCCAGCCGCTGGTCGACAAGTGGAACGAGGAGCACCCCGACGAGGAAGTGACGCTCAAGGAGCAGACCGACGAGGCCGACCAGCAGCACGACGACCTGGTGCGCAACTTCGACGCCCAGAACGAGGACTACGACGTGGTCTCCGTTGACGTGATCTGGACTGCCGAGTTCGCCGCGAAGGGCTACCTCCAGCCGCTCGAGGACGACCTGGCGATCAACACCGAGGGTCTGCTCGAGCCCACCGTCGAGCAGGGCGTCTACGGCGGCAGGCAGTACACCTCGCCGATGGCCAGCGACGGCGGCATGCTCTACTACCGCTCCGACCTGATCGACGAGCCGCCAGCCACCTGGGACGAGATGATGGAGATGTGCTCCATCGCCGAGCAGGAGAACATGGGCTGCTACGCCGGGCAGTTCCAGAAGTACGAGGGTCTGACCGTCAACGCCGCTGAGGCGATCAACGGCGCGGGCGGCTCGATCGTGGGCGAGGACGGCGAGACGCCCACCGTCGACAGCCCCGAGGCCGCCGAGGGCCTGGGCAACCTGGTCGAGGCCTACGAGAGCGGCGACATCCCGAGGGAGGCCATCACCTACACCGAGGAGGAGGGCCGGATCGCGTTCCAGGAGGGCAAGCTGCTCTTCCTGCGCAACTGGCCCTACGTCTACGGCCTGGCCGAGACGGAGGCGAGCTCCAAGGTGAAGGGGAAGTTCGACGTGGCGCCGCTGCCGGGCACCGACGGTGTCGGTGCGTCCGCGCTGGGTGGCCACAACCTCGGCATCAGCGCCTACTCCGACAACAAGGCGACGGCGATCGACTTCGTCAACTTCATCCTCGAGGAGGAGCAGCAGAGGTTCCTGCTCGAAACGGGATCGCTCGCCCCAGCCCTGGAGTCGCTCTACACCGACGAGGCGCTGGTGAAGAAGTTCCCGTACCTGCCGGTGCTCGAGGAGTCGATCGGCAACGCGGTCCCGCGGCCGATCTCTCCGTTCTACCCCGCGGTGACCAAGGCGGTCCAGGACAACGCCTACGCCGCGATCAAGGGTGAGACCGACATCGATACGGCGCTTGCCGACATGTCAGACGCCATCGGTTCGGCCAGCGAGACCCAGTAGGCGGCCAGGCTGAGTGGGGCGGCGGTCTCGTCCGCCGCCCCACCGCAGCCCTCCATCAGGTCGCGGACGCCCAGGGAGGGACATGTCCACCGAGATCACCGAACCGAGGGCCACCTCGGAGACAGCGACGCCGCAAGAGCCCGAGCGAGCCTCGATCGATCCCCACGAGACGCGTCGGGCCTGGCTGTTCATCGCCCCGACCCTGGTCACGCTGGCCGTGGTCATCGGCTATCCCCTGGTCCGGGCCGATGTGGATGTCCTTCCAGGCCGACGAGCAGATCGACCCGCAGACGGGCCTCTTCGTCGAGGGTGGGTTCGCCGGCTTCGAGAACTACACCAACTGGATCCTCCAGCAGTGCGGTGGTCAGGCCTGCCCACCGGGCACCAACGCCGCCTCGTTCTGGGAGGTCGTTGGCATCACGGTGGGCTTCACGGTGGTCTCGGTGCTCATCGAGCTGGTGCTTGGATTCTGGTTCGCGATCATCATGAACGGCACCTTCAGGGGGCGTGGGCTGGTACGCGCCGCGGTGCTGATCCCCTGGGCCATCCCGACGGCCGTGACCGCCAAGCTGTGGTACTTCATCTTCGCCTTCGACGGCATCGCCAACAATCTGCTGGGCACCAACATCGTGTGGTTCAGCGACAAGTGGGCGGCCCGTGCCGCGATCGTGATCAGTGACGTCTGGAAGACGACACCCTTCATGGCGCTGCTGATCCTCGCCGGGCTCCAGCTGATCGGGTCTGACGTCCACGAGGCGGCGAAGGTCGACGGCGCCTCGGCCTGGCAACGGTTCGTCCACATCACCCTGCCGCTGGTGAAGCCGGCCGTCGTCGTGGCGCTGTTGTTCCGCACCCTCGACGTCCTGCGCATCTTCGACCTGCCCTACATCATGACCGCCGGCGGCGCGGGGGACGGCAATGACACCACCACGTTGTCGATCCTGGTCGTCAACGAGATCCGCAGCGGCTTCAACAGCGCGGCAGCGCTGTCGACGTTGACCTTCCTGTTCATCTTTGCGGTCGCGTTCATCTTCATCAAGGTCCTCGGGGCCGACCTGTCACGAGGACGAGGAGAGGCGCTGACATGGCCACGACTGCTGACACCGAGACCACCCGCCCCACAGCTTCTGGCAAAGACAGGGGTCCCGGCAAGCAGCCGACGGCGCCCTGGGTGAAGACCCTGCGCACCTACACCGGCGTGGCGATCATCGTGATCTGGGGGCTCGGGCCGTTCTACTGGATGGGGGTCACCGCCTTCCGTGACCTGCAGTTCACCTTCGACACCACCCCGTGGCCGACCCACGTCACGTGGGACAACTTCGAGACGGTGTTCTCGACCGCCCGGGGCAACCACTTCGGGCGGGCCCTGGTCAACAGCGTCATCATCAGCGGACTGACCACGCTCGTCTCCATGGTGGTCGGCGTGTTCGCGGCCTACGCCCTGGCCCGGCTGCAGTTCAGGGGCAAGTTCATCGTCCTGGGCTTCGTGCTCGCGGCGTCGATGTTCCCGGGCGTCGCGCTGATCACGCCGCTGTTCGAGCTGTTCCGCAACATCGGCTGGTTCGGCACCTACCAGGCGCTGGTGATCCCCGACATCTCCTTCGCTCTGCCACTGACGATCTACGTGCTGACCGCGTTCCTCCGGGACATGCCCTGGGAGCTCGAGGAGGCGGCGAAGATCGACGGCGCGACCCCGGGCAAGGCGTTCCGCCTGATCATCCTCCCGCTCGCGGCTCCCGGCATCTTCACCGCGGCGATCCTGGCCTTCATCACGGCCTGGAACGAGTACACGCATCGCCAGCCAGCTGAGCAGCGACGAGACCCAGCCGGTCACGGTGGCGATCGCGAGCTTCGCCGGCGCCCAGCCCCACGTCGAGCCCTACACCGCGGTCATGGCGGCCGGCTTCGTGGTGACGGTCCCGCTCATCATCATGGTGCTGGCGTTCCAGCGACGGATCGTGGCCGGTCTGACCGCAGGCGGGGTGAAGGGCTGATGCGACCCCCGCCGCCGAGCCAGGGTTCGTTGTTCTCCGCGATCGTGACGACGGTCGGCTCGCACGAGCCCGCCGCACGCCTGCAGAAGACCGAGGTGGCCCTGGGCATGGTCGCGTTCTTCGCGTTCTTCGCGGTGGTCAGAACGGCCGCCTCCACCTTGCAGGGCGCCCCGTCTGCGCCAGAGGCGCTGGTGGCGGCTCTCTGCGTCGGGCTCGGCTACCTGCTGCTGCGGCGTCGTCAGGCGCTGCTTCACAAGATGTCCACACCATCCATCCCTCACAACGGATCGTCCGGCACGTTCCTGCCGGTGAAGGAGTCGAAGAGTCAATGGCAACCGTGAAGTTCGAGAACGCCCAGCGCTGGTATCCCGGCGCCGACGAGCCCGCCGTACCGGGCATTTCCCTCGACATCGAGGACGGCGAGTTCATGGTGCTCGTCGGTCCGTCGGGCTGCGGCAAGTCCACCACCCTGCGGATGCTCGCGGGGCTGGAGGAGATCAACTCCGGCCGCATCTTCATCGGTGACCGTGAGGTGACCTTCGTCCCGCCCAAGGACCGCGACATCGCGATGGTCTTCCAGAACTACGCCCTCTACCCCCACATGTCGGTCGCCGACAACATGGCCTTCGCCCTGAAGATGGCCAAGGTCCCCGAGGCCGACCGGCGCAAGCGGGTCAACGAGGCCGCCGAGATGCTCGGACTGACCGAGTTCCTCGAGCGCAAGCCGAAGGCCCTCTCCGGCGGACAGCGCCAGCGAGTGGCGATGGGTCGCGCGATCGTCCGCAACCCGCAGGTGTTCTGCATGGACGAGCCGCTGTCCAACCTCGACGCCAAGATGCGGGTCCAGACCCGCACCGACATCGCCAAGCTCCAGTCCGATCTCGGAGTCACCACGGTCTACGTCACCCACGACCAGGTCGAGGCGATGACGATGGGCGACCGTGTGGCCGTGATGAAGCTGGGCGTGCTGCAGCAGGTCGACACCCCGCTGAACCTGTACGACAAGCCGCAGAACCTCTTCGTGGCCGGCTTCATCGGCTCACCCGCAGATGAACCTCCTGGAGGGCATCGCCGACAACGGGGAGGTGAAGCTCGGCAACTACCACGTCCCCGTCGACAAGACCGCGGAGCGGAAGATGAACGGCAAGGTCACGGTGGGGGTTCGCCCCGAGACCTGGCGCCTGGTCTCCGCCGACGACGGCGGTCTGCCGATCCAGGTGACCGTGGTCGAGGAGCTCGGAGCGGACAGCTACGTCTACGGAACCTCGCGACGTCGAGGGCGTCCCGTCCAACATGATCGTGCGGGCCAGCGGCAGCAGGACCCACGCCCACCCGAACAAGGGCGACACGCTCTACGTCACCACGGACCCGCAGCACGTGCACGTGTTCGACACCGAGACCGGCGAGCGGCTCAGCGACTGAGATCCGGGGCGACTGAGGTCAGGCGGGAGCCGCTGCCTCCGTGTCCGCCAGGTCGGGGATCAGGCCGGCCTTCGAGCGGTCCACCGTGAGGTTCTCGCCGGTCGACGGGTCGAAGAGGTGAATCCGCGCCGCGTCGACCCAGATCTCGGCCTCGTCGCCCTCCTGGATCTGGCTCGCGCCGTCGAGGGACACGACCAGCTGGGTGCGCGTCCCCTCGCCCTCGAGGTCGCGCTCGAGCTGGTCGAGCTCGGCCCGGAGCTCGGACTCGACCTCGAAGGGGATGTAGGCGTAGGCCTCGTTGCCGAGCCACTCCACCACGTCGACCTCGGCCCGGAACGTGTCGCCTGAGGTGCCGCCCCTGACCACCGACGCGTCCTCGAAGTGCTCCGGCCTGACCCCGGCGATGAGCAGGCCCTTGCCGGCCGCCTTCTCGGCCTTCGCTGCAGGGATCTCCACCGTGCCGAACGGCAGCTTCGAGGGAGTTGCCCTCGACCGTGGCGGGCATGAAGTTCATCGGCGGGGAGCCGATGAAGCCGGCCACGAACAGGTTGCCGGGGTTCTCGTAGAGCTCGCGCGGAGTGGCGAGCTGCTGGAGGAACCCGCGCTTGAGCACGGCGACCCGGTCGCCGAGCGTCATCGCCTCGGTCTGGTCGTGGGTCACGTAGATCGTGGTGATCCCCAGCCGCTTCTGCATCCGGGCGATCTCGGTGCGCATCTGCCCACGCAGCTTCGCGTCGAGGTTCGACAGCGGCTCGTCGAACAGGAACGCGTCCGCGTCCCGGACGATGGCACGACCCATGGCGACCCGCTGCCGCTGGCCGCCGGACAGGTTGCCCGGCTTGCGGTCGAGGTGCTCGTCGAGCTCCAGGGTTGCGGAGGCCGTACGGACCTTCTTGTCGACCTCTTCGTTGGACGCGCCGGCCAGCCGCAGTGGGAACGCGATGTTCTCGTAGACCGACAGGTGGGGGTAGAGCGCGTAGTTCTGGAACACCATCGCCAGGTTCCGGTCGCGCGGGGCGAGGTCGTTGACGGTGCGATCACCGATGACCATTTCGCCGGAGGTGATGTCCTCGAGGCCGACGACCATCCGCAGGAGCGTGGACTTCCCGCATCCCGACGGCCCGACGAGGATCATGAACTCCCCGTCGGCCACGTCGATGCTGACGTCGTTCACCGCTTTGAAGCCGTCGCCGTACTCCTTGACGATGTTCCTCATGTCGATGGCAGCCATGTCTCAACCCTTCACTGCGCCGGAGGTCAGGCCCGCGACGATCTTTCGCTGGAACAACAGGACGATGATGATGATCGGGATCGTGACGATCACCGAGGCGGTGGCCAGCTGGCCGTATGGCGGGTTGAACGGGTCGGGCCCCACGAAGTAGGACAGCTGGGCGGGGACGGTCCGGGAGCCGGTTCCGGTAGTGCCGCCGTCGACTGTCGACGTCAGCGAGATCGCGAGCACGAACTCGTTCCACGCGAAGAAGAACGTCAGGATCGCGGCGGTGAACACACCGGGAGCCGCGAGCGGCACGATCACCTTGCGGAACGCCTGCCACGACGTCGCACCGTCCACCTGGGCAGCCTGCTCCATCTCCCAAGGGATCTCCCGGAAGAACGCCGAGAGCGTCCAGATCGCCAGCGGCAGCGTGAACGACATGTAGGGGATGATCAGGCCGGGCCAGGTGTTGAACAGGCCGACGGTGCGCCACAGGTCGAACAGCGGACCCACCAGCGCGACCACCGGGAACATCGCGATCGCCAGCGCAAGGGAGAGGACCAGCCGCTTGCCCTTGAACTCCAGCCGCGCGATGGCGTAGGCCGCCAGGGTCGCGAAGATCACGGCCAGCAGCGTCGAGATCGCCGCGATCCCGAAGGAGTTGATCAGCGAGTTCGAGAAGTCGGAGTTGTTGAGGATGTCGCTGTAGTTCGCGGTGGTCGGGTCCTCCGGCAGGAACTGCGGACTGCCAGCCGCCGTCTCCTCGACCCCCTTGAACGACATCGAGATCATCCAGACCACGGGCAGCAGGCACCACACCATGATGGCCACGAACCCGAGCCAGGTTGTCCATCCGGGCTTTTGTCTCATCAGCCTTCACCCCTTGCCTGCGCCAGGTCGACCTTGAACAGCTTCACGATCAGGAACGCGATCAGCAGCACGCTGATGAACAAGAGCACCGACAGTGCGGAGCCGAGCCCGAGCTGCACCTGCTCGATGACCTGTCGGTAGGTCAGGAACGAGGACGACTCGGTGTCCTCGGCCCCCTTGGTCATCACGAAGATGTTGTCGAAGATCCGGAACGCATCCAGGGCCCGGAAGAGGACGGCCACCATGATCGCCGCCCGCATGTTGGGGAGGATCACCTTCCAGAGTCTCTGCCACCACGTGGCGCCGTCGACCTTGGCCGCCTCGATCATGTCCTCGGAGATCTGGGACAGGCCGGCCAGCAGCAGGAGTGACATGAACGGGGTGGTCTTCCAGATCTCCGACACCATGATCGCGAACATCGCCGACCAGTGGCCGCCGAACCAGTTGTAGTCATCGGGCACGAACGGCAGCCACCCGTTCACGAAGCCGTTGCTGAGGCTGAAGGCGAACTGCCACGCGTAGGCGGAGACCACCGTGACGATGCCGTAGGGGATCAGGATCGAGGTGCGGATGACGCCCCGGGCGAAGACGATCTTGTGCATCACCATCGCGAAGGCGAAGCCGATCACCAGCTCGATGGCGACGGTGACGACCATGATCAGGACCGTGTTCAGCGTGTCCTGCCAGAACAGCTGGTCGGTCAGCACCGTCCCGTAGTTGCCCAGCCCGACGAACTCCCGGTCGTCCGGCGCCGTCAGCCGGTAGCGGAACAGCGACAGGTAGAGCGCCTGGGCCATCGGCCAGGCGGTGACGATCAGCATCAGGACCACGGCCGGGGCGACGAGCCGCATCCCCAGCCGGTTCTCGGCCCGCGCCCGGTCGCTGACGATCGCGGGCGCTTGGGCCTTCCTCTTGGCCTCCTTCTTCGGGGCAACGGTGGTGCTCACAGCAGGCTCTCTCCCTGGAGGACTTCCTCCATGAACGTCGCGGATTCGTCAGGCGTCTGGTCGTTCACGCCGGACGGTGGGTGCCAGGTGCTGAGGATCGCTCCGGACATGTCGCTCCAGTACGGAGAAACGGTGCGCGGTGCGGCCCGCTCCAGGCTCTCCTGGAACAGCGCGAGCAGCTTCGCGTCGTAGAGCTTGGCCAGCGGCGGGTAGTCGTAGCCCGCCGGACTCGACGGCATGTTGCCGGTCAGCTCGGCGTTGACGCCCTGGTTCTCCGGCGTGGTCAGGCAGTCGATGGCTTTCATCGCCGCGTCCTTGTGCTCGGAGAAGTTGCTGACCGCGAGTCCGATGCCGCCGTACGGCGGTGCCGACTCCTCGCTCTGCACGGTCTCGGGGTAGGGCGCGAAACCGATGTCGTCGTCGAGCCGTTCCTCGCCGTAGTTGTTCCAGATGAACGTCCAGTTGACCATGAAGGCGCCGGTGTCGGCGGCGAAGGACGTCGCAGCCGTGCCCTCGTTTGACACCGACAGGTCGGCCGGGGCGGCGTCGGAGCCGGTCAGCTCCTCGACGACGTCGGCCGCGGCCTGGCCAGCCTCGGAGTTGATGGTGATGGTGGCGTCCGCCCCCTGCTCGGTGTCGGTGGCGATCTCGCCTCCGGCGCCGGAGACCAGCGCGTTGACCCACACTGAGTAGCCCTCGTACTTGTTGGCCTGGACCGCCACCGTGCCGTCGTTGTCCGCGGCTGCGGTGATGATCTGGTCCCAGCTGACCGGCTGGCTCATGTCGAGCCCAGCCTTGTCGACGAACGACTTGCGGTACCACAGCACCTGGGTGTTGGACCAGAACGGCGCGACCACGAGCTGGTCCTCCCACGTGGCGGCGTCCACGGCGCTGGCGAAGGCCTGTTCCTCGAACTTCGTCTGCAGGTCCGAGGGGATCTCGGCGAGGTAGCCGGCGGCGGAGAACTCTGCGGTGAATGGCGGGTCGAGGCTCATGATGTCGATCTCCGG
Organism: uncultured Actinomycetota bacterium; assembly: GCA_963830755.1. Taxonomy (GTDB): domain Bacteria; phylum Actinomycetota; class Actinomycetes; order Propionibacteriales; family Nocardioidaceae; genus Nocardioides. The sequence continues at coordinate 19,318 of CAWHNI010000013.1, forward strand.
GTCGCCTGCGGCCAGCCGGCGAGCGAGCTGGATCCGCTGCTGACCGGCGTCCTGGGGGAGGACCTGGGTGCTGATCGTGTATTCGCCCCCCGATTGCTCGGTGCAGTTGGCAGCGATCTCGTCCTGACCCCCGGCGTCGGGGTTGATGTACCAGACGAGGTCGTTCGTCGCCCCCGTCGTCGCTGCTGCAGGCGGCCAGCAGCGCCGGAGGCGATGACCAGGGCGCCCGCAGTGGTGAGCGCCGAACGGGATCTGCGGTAACGCAACATTCGTGGAGCGGCCATGAGCCCTCCCTTTTCTATGGCCCTAGATCGGGTCTAGTCCTCCAAGGGGCTGTTTGTCCACTGTCACGCTCGTTTGGTGGTCCGATCGATGGCGTCGACGAACGTCGAGAACAGCGGCCGGGGGCAGGTCGTGGCCCATGCCGTCGATCAGCAGGAGCTCGGCGCCCGGGATGGCCGCCGCGGTGGCGCGACCTCCGGAGGCGTGGACCATCTTGTCGGCGACCCCGTGGATCACCAGCGTGGGCACCCTGATGCCACGCAGCCGGGCGGCCCGGTTGGTCTGGGTCAGGACCGCCATCATCTGGCGCAACACCCCGCTCCGGCTCACCCCGCGGTCGAACGTCTCCTCGGCGCGCTCGACCACGCGGTCGTGGTCCTGGGGGTAGCTGGGGGAGCCGATCATCTTCCAGACGGCAGCGCTGGTCGCGACGTACGCCTCGCGGCCGGGACCGCGGGACATCAGCAACGACGGAAGCAGCGAGGGTGCTGCCAGCCCACCGACCGCTTCCCGGTGGTCGACATGATGCTGGTCAGGGACCGCACCCGCTGGGGCTCGGTGATCGCCATCGTCTGGGCGATCATGCCGCCCAGGGACACGCCGACCACGTGGGCCGAGTCGAGCCCCAGGTGGTCCAGGAGGCCGAAGGCGTCGGCGGCCATGTCCTCCAGGGAGTACGGCGCCCGCACCCGGCGGCCCGCGAACGCGCGGACCAGCATCGACCGGGTCACCCGGCCACGGGACGCGTGAGGACCGGCCGGTGTCGCGGTTGTCGTAGCGGATCACGAAGAACCCGCGCTCGGCGAGGGCGGTGCAGAACTCGGGGTCCCACCAGTTCATCGGCCCGCCGAGACCCATGACGAGCAGGAGCGGCTCACCGTCCGGACGCCCGAACGTCTGGTAGCAGAGCTCGACGTCCTTGCTGATCGGCGCCATCAGCTCCTCGGAGACGGGGACCGTGGGCCTCGGGCGCGTGCGGGGAGCCATGTCGACCAGTCAACTACACGCACCGAACGGCAAGCGATCACCGACTCACCATGCGGTCGATATCCGGTGGTTCGTGGGTCTTGGCACGTATTGTTGAAAATGTGAGCACATCGGTGGGCTCGTTCCTTCACCCGCCGGGCTTCGTCAGCCCGGGGCTCGCGGCCGTCCTGCGGGAGGGCAGCCTGGTCACCGAGGCCGGGCGCTACGCGGTGCGGTCCGCCGGCGAGTGCCGTGCCAAACGGCGGCGCTCCTACAGCCCGCGGCGCGGGCCGCTGCGACCCGGTGATCCTGATCCCGGGATTCCTGGCCGGCGACGGCAGCCTGAGGTTCATGGCCGGGGCCTTGCGCCGACAGGGCTTCCGCACCTACCGCTCCCACATCCACGCCAACGTCGGGTGCACGCTCGACGCCGCCGCCCAGCTCGAGGGACGGCTGGAGTCCATCGCGCAGCGGCGGGGCGGCCGGGTGCAGATCGTCGGGCACAGCCTCGGCGGGATGCTGGCCCGCGGCCTCGCCGTCCGCCGTCCCGACCTGGTCTCCGGCGTCGTCACGCTGGGGAGCCCGATGCTCGCGCCGGGCGCCCATCACGCCTCGCTCGCGCGGAGCGTGGACGTCCTGGTCCGGCTGAGCCGGGCCGGCGTACCGGGCCTGATGTCGGAGGACTGCGTGGCCGGCGACTGTGCCCGGCAGAGCTTCGACGAGAGTCGCCGGCCGATCCCGCCGTCGGTGGCGTTCACCTCGGTCTACTCCCGGCGCGACGGCATCGTGGACTGGCGCGCATGCGTCGACCCGATGGCGGTCTCGGTCGAGGTCAGCACCTCCCACATCGGGATGGCCATCGACCCGCGCGTCATCGACCATGTGGTCGCGGCGCTGCGGGGGCAGGCGACGGGCTCAGCGCTCGAAGTCGATCGAGGCGAAAGTGCGTAGCTTCTGGAGCCGGTGCTCGGACGTGATCGAGCGGATCGTGCCGCTGCGGGCGCGCATGACCAGCGAGTGGGTCGTGCAGCCGCCGGCGCGGTAGCGCACGCCCTGCATCAGCTCGCCGTCGGTGATCCCGCTGGCCGCGAAGAAGCAGTCGTCGCCGGAGACGAGGTCGTCGGTGCCGAGGACGAAGTCGTCGTCGAGGTTGTGACCGGCGTCGAGCGCGCGCTGGCGCTCGTCGTCGTCCTGCGGCCAGAGCTGGCCCTGGATCACGCCGCCGAGGCACTTCATCGCGCAGGCGGCGATGATGCCCTCCGGCGTGCCGCCGATGCCGAGCAGCAGGTCGATGCCGGTGTCGGCGCGCGCCGCCATGATCGCGCCGGCCACGTCGCCGTCGGTGATGAACTTGATCCTGGCGCCGGTCTCCCGGATCTCCTCCGCGAGCGACTCGTGCCGCGGCCGGTCGAGCAGCACCACGGTCACGTCGGCGGGCTTGGAGCCCTTCGCCTTGGCGACCTGGTGGATGTTCTCGGCGACCGGGTAGCGGATGTCGACGACGTCGGCCGCCTCCGGCCCGGTGGCCAGCTTGCGCATGTAGAACACCGCCGACGGGTCGTACATCGCGCCCCGAGGTGCCACCGCCAGCACCGAGACCGCGTTGCTCATCCCCTTGGCGGTGAGCGTGGTGCCGTCGATCGGGTCGACCGCGACGTCGCACTCCGGGCCGGTGCCGTCGCCGACCTGCTCGCCGTTGTAGAGCATCGGGGCCTGGTCCTTCTCGCCCTCGCCGATGACCACCGTGCCGTTCATGGCGATCGTGGAGATCATGATCCGCATGGCGTTGACGGCGACCCCGTCGGCGCCGTTCTTGTCGCCGCGGCCCACCCAGCGGCCGGCGGCCATGGCGGCGGCCTCGGTGACCCGGACCAGCTCCATCGCCAGGTTGCGGTCGGTGGTCCCTGGGGTGATGTCCGCGAGGCTGTCGGTCATGACGGCATGGTAACCGTCACGGACCGCCCGAGGCGTACGACCGCACCGCGGTCGCCTTCACCGAGAGCCACACGTCGCGGCCGGGAACGAGCGACAGCTCGGTGGCGGCGGCGGGGGTCACGTCGGCGATCAGGTCCGGCTGGGCGTGGACCAGGAGCCGGACGGCGTCGCCGTGCGGCGAGACGTCGGCCACCCGTCCGTGCCAGCGGAACCGGGGCGAGCCGACGGGCTCCTGGAGCGTCACCACGACCGCGTCGGGGGTGAACGCCATCAGCCGTTCGGCGTCTCGCACGACGTTGAGCCCGACCAGGCGGGCGACGTGCTCGGTGCGCGGACGCTGCGACACCTCCGCCGGGGTACCGAGCTGGGCCACCCGTCCCTCGTCGAGGACCAGCACCCGGTCGGCGATGGTCAGCGCGTCGATGGCGTCGTGGGTGACGAGCAGGGTGACGCCGTCGTACGACGCGAGGTGCCGGCCGAGCTCGATCCGCAGGGCCATCGCGACCTTGACGTCGAGGCCGGTCAGCGGCTCGTCGAGCAGCAGCAGGCGAGGGCTGGTGGCCAGCGCCCGGGCGATCGCGACCCGCTGCGCCTGGCCGCCGGAGAGCTGGCGGGGTCGCCGGTCGGCGAGCTCGCCGATGCCGAAACGGTCCAGCCAGGCGCGGGCGTCCGCCTCCGCCTGCTTGCGCTGGGTGCCGCGGGCACGCGGCCCGAAGGCCACGTTGGCCAGGGCCGTCAGGTGGGGGAAGAGGAACTGGCCCTGGAAGACCAGGCCCACGGCGCGGTCGCGGGCCGGGCACCTCCAACAGGTCGACCCCGCCGAGCCGGGCGTGGCCCTCGGCCGGGACCAGGCCGGCCAGCGCCCGCACCAGCGTCGACTTCCCGGCGCCGTTGGGACCGATCACCGCCAGCACCTCGCCGGGCGCGGCCGTGAATGCGGCCTCCACCCGGTCGGCGACCCGCAGCGAGACGTCGAGGCTCTCGGGACCGCCAGCGCCGTTGGGAGCTTCGCTCATGGCGTGCCCAGCCAGCGGTCGCGCAGGCCAGCAGCACGCCGATCGACACCAGCAGCATCACCAGGCTGAGCGCCAGCGCCGCGTCCTGGTCGGACTGGCGGGTGACGTAGATGAGGTTCGGCATGGTCTGGGTGACGCCGGGGTAGTTGCCGTTGAAGGTGATGGTGGCCCCGAACTCGCCCAGCGAGCGCGCCCAGCCGAGCACCATCCCGGCCAGCGATCCCTGGCAGCGCCAGCGGCACGGTGACCCGTCGGAACGTCGTCCAGCGGGAGGCGCCGAGGGTGGCCGCGGCGGCGTCGTACTCCCGGTCGGCGGAGCGCAGCGCCCCCTCGATGGCGATCACCACGAACGGCATGCGAGACGAAGACGTGGGCGAGCACCACCCCCGCGGTCGTGAACGGGAACGCGAAGCCGGTCAGCGTCGAGCAGCGGCTCGCCGATCACGCCCGGTGCGGCCGAACGCGGTGCGCAGGGCGATCGCCGGCGACCACCGGCGGCAGCACCAGCGGCACGGTCACCAGCGCACGCAGCCCGCCACGGCCGGGGAAGTCGACCCGGGCCAGCAGCCAGGCCAGCGGCAGCCCGAGCACGAGGCAGATGAGCATCGCCGCGGTCGAGGTGGTCGAGGGAGAGCCACAGCGCCTCGCGCAGCGGCTCGGAGCGGAGCTGGTCGGGGAGGGCCGCCCAGTTCGTCGCCGCCACCATGGCCACCAGGGGGACGACGAGGAGCAGGGTGCGCCAGGAGCGCGGGCACGATCAGGACGACCGGCGGTCGCCCGAGCGGGTCTCTCATGGCCGGCTCACGGCAGGGTGAACCCCGCTTCGGTCAGGGCGGCCCTGCCCTCCTCGGAGGTGACCAGGTCGACCCAGTCCTGGGCCAGGTCGGCGTCGTCGCTCTGCTCGAGCGTGGTGGTGAAGTACGTCGTCAGCTGCCTCCTCGCGCTCCGGGATCTCGACGGTCTCGCACGTCGTCTCCGGCGGCCACCGCGTCCGGGGCGTAGACCAGGCCCGCGTCGGCCTCCCCGGACACCACCTTGTCCAGCGTGGCGCGGACGTCCTCCTCGAGGCTGGCCGGCTCGGCGGTGACCCGTTGTCCTCGAGCACTGCCTGGGCGACCCGCCCGCAGGGAACCGCGTCGGCGCAGCGGACCCACGTCGCTCCTACCGAGGTCGTCGAGGCTCTCGATCCCGGCGGGGTTGTCGGCCGGGGTGACGATCACCATCACGTTGGTGGCGAACTCGACCACCTCGCCGGTGACGCCGGCGTCCTCGGCCGCCTGCATCGAGGTCGTCGTCGGCGGTCGAGAGCACGTCGCCGGGGGCACCGTCGGCGGCCTGCTCGGCGAGGTCGGTGCTGGAGCCGAACGAGAACGTGACGTCGACGCCTGGTTGTCCTCCTCGAAGCTGGCGGCAAGGTCCTGGTAGACGTCGGTCAGGGAGGACGCCGCCAGGACGGTCAGCTCGCCCTCGGCGTCGCCCTCGTCCGACCCGCAGCCGGCCAGCGGGCAGCAGCAGGACGAGCAGTCCGAGCGCGGGACGGCCGGTCATGTCACGGCCTCTCGACGACGACGTTGGTGGACTTCACCGAGGCGATGGCGCGGACGCCGGGCTCGAGCCCGAGCTCGTCGGCGGCCTCCGTGCTCATCAGGGACACCAGCCGGTAGGGGCCGCAGATCATCTCGACCTGGGCCATGACCTTGTCCTTGATGACCTTCGTGACGATGCCGGCGAGCCGGTTGCGGGCGCTGACCGCGGCGGCCCGAGTGCTCTCGCGGTCCGGGTGGTCGGCAAGCTCCTCGGCCAGCGCGGCCACGGCGACTCCGGGCACGACCGTTCGACCGGCCGTCGGTCGTCGCTGCGTCAGCCGGCCTGCCTCGACCCAGCGGCGGACGGTGTCGTCGCTGACGCCCGAGCACGGCGGCCACTTCCGCAATTCGGTAGTCCGGTCACGCGGCAAGTGTGCCGCATCTGCGGCTCGATATCGAAACGGACTGCCGCACTGTGCCATATGAGGCGTGGCCGCGCGGTGAGTGGCTCGTGGCGCCTGTGAAGATTGCTGCGTGAGTCAAGTCCGTGCCGTACCAGCGCTCCGCCTCGGGCCTGGTCGGCGCGCATGCTCGTGCACCCTGCTCGTGGTCGGGGCGTTCGTGGCGTTCCGGGCGCTGAACCGCGACGAGCTGGAGGTCGGCCCGCGAGCCGTCGACTACCTCGAGCAGGCCGGCCTCGCGCAGGAGGCCGGCTTCGACGTCGGTCTACCCGCGCGACCTCCCGAGGGCTGGCAGTCGACGAGCGTCGAGGTGTCCCCGGGGAGCGTCCGGTCTGGGCGGTCGAGCCTGCTCACCGACGACCAGCGCTTCGTCGGCATCCGGCAGGAGGACGACCGCTCGACGACCTGCTGTCGACGCTACGTCGACGAGGACGCCGAGGCGCGACCCGACGTCCGCGTCGACGGCTCGGTGGCGCAGGAGTGGCAGGTGTTCGACGGACGACGGCGGCGACCTGGCCTACGCCGCCGAGCTCGGCGACGAGATCGTCACTGGTCTACGGCTCGGCCGGCGAGGAGGACCTCCGGCTGGTCCTCGAACGACTCACCACCGAGCCGCTCGACTCGACGGCTGAGCCTGGTCAGGACTGGTCGTCGGCGCTCGGCTCGATGGCCGCGTCGAGCCGCTTGCGGGCGCCGTCGAGCCACTCCTGGCAGATCTGGGCGAGCTGCTCGCCGCGCTCCCACAGGGCCAGCGACTCCTCGAGCGTGGTGCCGCCGGCCTCGAGCCTGCGGACCACCTCGATCAGCTCCTCGCGGGCGGCCTCGTAGGGGATCGGCTCGTCAGTCATCGGCTCCTCCTCAGTCGGGATCGGGCTCGACCTCCGGTGGTGGTGGCGTGGATGCGGCCGTCGGCGACGCGGACGCGACCGGCGGCGCCGGCGGCGACGCCGGCGACCGAGCTGACGCACGTGGCCGTCGGCGTCCTGGAGCACGGCGTACCCGCGCCGCAGCGTGGCCAGCGGCGACAGCGCCCGGGCCCGGGCGCGCTGGTGGCCGAGGTCGTCGGCGGCCCGGTCGAGGCGCGTGGCGCAGGCACGGCGGGCGCGGTCGCGCAGCTGCGTCGACCTCGTCGGCGCGGGCGTCGACCAGGGTGCGCGGGTCGGCGAGCGACCGGGCGGGAGCGCAGGGCGTCGAGCCCGGCCTGCTCGCGGGCGACCAGGTAGCCGGCGACGCGCCGACGGATCCGGTCGCGGGCGCTGGTCGACGCGGTGCAGCTCCTCGAGCGACGTCGGGGACGACCAGCTTGGCGGCGTCGGTGGGCGTCGAGGCGCGGACGTCGGCGACCAGGTCGAGCAGCGGGGTGTCGGGCTCGTGGCCGATCGCGGACACGACCGGGGTGCGGGCCTGGTGGACCGCCCGGATCAGCCCCTCGTCGGAGAACGGCAGCAGGTCCTCGACCGAGCCGCCGCCGCGGGCGACCACGATCACGTCGACGGCGGGGTCGCGGTCGAGCCGCTCGCACGCGCCTCGATCACCTCGGCGGCGGCGCGCGGTGCCCTGCATCGCGGCGTGCGCGACCTCGAACGCGCACCGCCGGCCAGCGCCGGCGGGCGTTCTCGAGCACGTCGCGCTCGGCGGCCGAGTTGGGCGCGGTGACCAGGCCGACGCAGCCCGGCAGGAACGGCAGCGGCCGCTTGAGCTCGGCGGCGAACAGCCCCTCGGCGGCCAGCAGCTGCCGGCGGCGCTCGAGCCGGGCGAGCAGCTCGCCGAGCCCGACCATCCGGATCTCGCGGGCGTACGAGCGAGAGCGTGCCGCGGTTGGCGTAGTAGGACGGCTTGGCGTGGACCACGACGCTCGCGCCCTCGACGAGCGGCGGGTTGAGGCCGTCGAAGAGCGGTCCGCGAGCAGGTGACCGGCACCGAGATGTCGGCGACCGCGTCGCGCAGCGTCAGGAAGACGGTGTTCATGCCCGGGCGGCGGCTGACCTGGGCGACCTGGCCCTCGACCCACACCGCGCCCAGCCGGTCGATCCAGCCGGCGATCGCGTTGGCGATCTGCCGGACCGGGGCCGGCGACTCGGCGAGGTCTCCAGGGCCATGGCGCGGCGAGATTAGGGCGACAGCGGCAGACCATCCATAGACTGGCGCCATGAGCGACCGACCTGGGCACCCCCCCGATCCTGTCGCCCCGACGAGGCCGAGCGCGCCGTCCTGCTGGCGGCGCCGCGCGGCTACTGCGCCGGCGTCGACCGGGCGGTGATCACCGTCGAGAAGGCGCTCGACCTGTACGGCGCCCCGGTCTACGTCCGCAAGCAGATCGTGCACAACAAGCACGTCGTGTCCGACCTGGAGTCGCGCGGCGCGATCTTCGTCGAGGAGCTCGACGAGGTGCCCGAGGGCGCAGACCGTGGTGTTCTCCGCCCACGGCGTCTCGCCCGAGGTGCACCGCCAGGCCGAGGAGCGCAGCCTGAAGACCATCGACGCGACCTGCCCGCTGGTGACCAAGGTGCACCACGAGGCGAAGCGGTTCGCCGGCGAGGACTACGACATCCTGCTGATCGGCCACGAGGGCCACGAGGAGGTCGAGGGCACCGCGGGCGAGGCGCCCGACCACATCCAGCTCGTGCAGAGCCCCGCCGACGTCGCCGAACATCGAGGTCCGCGACCCGGCCAAGGTCGCCTGGCTCTCGCAGACCACGCTGTCGGTCGACGAGACCCTCGAGACCGTCGCCGCGATCCGCGAGCGGTTCCCGCAGCTGCTCGACCCGCCGAGCGACGACATCTGCTACGCCACCCAGAACCGCCAGCTCGCGGTCAAGGAGATCGCCCAGGACGCCGACCTGGTGATCGTGGTCGGCTCCGGCAACTCCTCCAACTCCGTGCGCCTGGTCGAGGTCGCGCTCGAGGCCGGCGCCGCGGACGGCGTACCGCGTCGACGACGCCTCCGAGATCGACGAGGCCTGGCTCGACGGTGTCGACACGGTCAGCGTCACCTCCGGCGCGAGCGTGCCCGAGGAGCTGGTCCAGGGCGTGCTGGCGTTCCTCGCCGAGCGCGGCTACCCCGACGCCCAGGCCGTGCACAGCGCCGAGGAGTCGCTGATCTTCGCGCTGCCCAAGGAGCTGCGCCGCGACCTCAAGGCGGCCGCCAGGCGCACAGGCCTGACCGAGCCCATGGCCCGCTACCTCGACGTCCACCCGGACAACCCGCAGCCGCGGCTGCTCGACCAGATCGCCGACGCGCTGCGCGACGACGCGCTGATCGCCTACCCGACCGACTCCGGCTACGCGCTCGGCTGCCGGATCGGCAACCGGGACGGGCGCGACCGGATCCTGCGGATCCGCGGCCTCGACGACAAGCACCACTTCACGCTGGTCTGCAAGGACTTCGCCCAGCTCGGCCAGCTCGTGCACGTCGACAACTCGGCGTTCCGGGCGATCAAGGCGGCGACGCCCGGGCCCGTACACGTTCATCCTGCCCGGCGACGCCCGAGGTGCCGCGGCGGCTGCTGCACCCCGAAGAAGCGCACGGTCGGCGTGCGGATCCCCGACCACACGCGTGGTCCAGGCCCTGCTCGAGGCGCTCGGCGAGCCGCTGCTGACCAGCACCCTGATCCTTCCCGGCGAGGACGAGCCCCGGACCTCGGGCTGGGAGATCAAGGAGGAGCTCGACCACCAGGTCGACATCGTGATCGAGGCCGGCGAGACCCCGGCCGAGCCGACGACGGTGATCGACTGGTCGGCAGGGCTACCCCGAGGTCGTGCGGCGCGGGGCCGGCGACCCGGACCGCTTCGAGGCTCGCGCTAGCGAGCCGTGGCTGTCTGGCTTCGGGCGGCGACCCGCTGCCGGACGGCCAGGATGGCCAGGCAGAGCACGTAGCCCGCGACCAGGGCGCTGCTGTGGTGGGAGAGCCCGGACACGACGGCCTGGACGACGCCGTCCTGGGGTGCGCGATCACGTCGGGCGGGTGAGCCCGAGCAGCGCGAAGACCGCCGACCATGATCAGCGGCGGCAGCACGCCGACGATGAAGAAGTCGGTCGGGCCGCACCGCCAGCGCGAGGCCGACGCACAGCGCGACGAAGCAGAGGTCGAAGAACAGGCTGACCCGCCCGACCAGCGCGCAGGTCGAGGACCACGACGGTGAGCGCGACGGCGACCCCGAGCGCGACGACCTGGCGGCCGGGCTCGCGCCCCTCCTCCCAGAGGGTTCGGGCTTGGGTCACGCCGCCACGGTAGGGCGCGGTCACTCCTCCCCGGAGGCGGCGCGCCGGTCGACGGCGATGCGAGCTCGACGGACGCCGGGGGACCGGCGGTCGTCTCGACCTGGCGCGGCGGTCGAGGTCGTCGTCGACCACAGACAGCTCGGTGAACCGCCGCGCGGCCACCAGCACCCGCGACTCCAGGAGCCGACCGCCTGGTTGTAGTGGCCGACCGCGGCGTTGAGCGAGCGGCCGACCCGGTCGAGGTGGCCGGTCAGGGTGCCCAGCCGGTCGTGCAGGTCGCGGCCGAGCCGGTGGATCTCGCGGGCCTGGTCGGCCAGCGCCTCGTGGCTCCAGCCGTGGGCGACCGTGCGGAGCAGCGCGATCAGGGTGGTCGGCGTGGCGAGCACGACCTGGCGGGCGGCGGCGTACTCGATCAGGGCCGGGTCGGTCTCGAGCGCCGCGGCGAGGAACGACTCGGCCGGCACGAACAGCACCACGAACTCGGGGTCTCGGGCAGCGAGCGCCAGTACTGCTTCGACGACAGCCCGTCGATGTGCTGGCGCAGCTGGCGGGCGTGCCGCGCCAGGGCCTCGCGCGCGCTCGGCCTCGTCGTCGGTGGACGTGGCGTCGAGGTAGGCGTCGAGCGGCACCTTGGCGTCGACCACGACCTGGCGCCGACCGACGAGGTGGACGACCAGGTCGGGCCGCAGGGCGCCGTCGTCGAGCCGCACCTGCTCGGTGAAGTCGCAGCGGTCGACCAGCCCGGCGAGCTCGACGGCGCGGCGCAGGTGGAGCTCGCCCCAGCGGCCGCGCACCTGGGGCTTGCGCAGCGCGGTGGACAGGGAGCTGGGTCTCGCGGCGCAGGTCGGATGACCTGCTGGTGGAACTGGCCCTGCCAGGTGGCGCGCTGCTGGTCGAGGTCGCGCATCTGGTCGCTGAGCCGGTCGAGGCCCTGCATCACCTCGGCCTGGTCGACCATGCCGGCGGTGTACGACGTCCGGCGAGCGCGCCCAGAGCAGACCCAGGCAGCCGCCGAGGGCCAGCCCGAGGACGAGGGCGAGGAGGAACGTGGTCAGGATCTCCATGCGCACGAGCATGGACCAGGCCACCGACATCACCGGGCAGCGGCGCGGCGTCGGAATCGACGGACGCCGGATCGGGCACAATCGCCCTCGATGACCACACAGCGGGCCGCGGAGCCTGCTCCGGGACACCTCGGCGCTGGCGTTCGGGTCCGTCGTCGGCGGCCTGCTCGCCTACGTCTTCTTCGCGCTGGTGACCCGGGCCCTCGGGCCCGTAGCGGCCGCGCCCGTGTCCGTGCTGTGGGTGTGGTGGGGCTTCGCGGGCGCCGCCCTGACGTTCCCCCTCCAGCACTGGATCACCCGCTCGGTCACGGTGCACGAGGGGGAGCGGGCGGTGCGGCAGGGCGCTGCGGCGGCGTGGCACTCGTCGTGGTGCTGGTCGGCGCTGGTCGCGGGGCTCGTGTCGTGGCTCGCGCGGGACCTGCTGTTCCGCCGCGCCGATGTCGCGTTCCCGCTCCTCGTCGTGGCCGTGGCGCTCGGCTCCGGCGTGCTGGGCGTCGTCCGCGGCACGCTGACCGCCCGGCGCCGGTTCGCGGCGCTGGGCGCAGCCTGGTGGCCGAGAACGCCCTGCGCTGCGTCGCCGCCGCTGGCGCTGATGGTCGCCGGCGTCGAGGACCCGGTCGCGTACGGCGTCTGCCTGGTCGTCGGGCTACCTCGCGAGCGGCTTCTGGCCCTCGACGCTCCGGATCGCGACACCGGACGGGACGCCGCGGCGCGGAGTCGCCGCTGGCGTTCGTCGGCGGCGCGTCCGTCGGGCAGCTGCTCGGCCAGGCGGTGCTGACCGGTGGCCCGGTCCTGCTGGCGGTCGCCGGTGGCGCGCCGGCCGAGGTCACCGCGCTGTTCGCGGGACTGGCGCTGTTCCGGGCGCCGTACACGCTGGCGCTGGGGCTGGTGGCCCAGCTGACCGAACGCCTGACCGGCCTGGTGGTCCGGGGCCGGCGGGAGGCGCTGCGCCGGTTCCGCATCGGGGTGGTCCTGGCGACGCTCGGGCGCCGCCGTCCTCGGCGCGCTGTCGGCGCCTGGGCCGGGCCGCCGCTGATGGAGCTGGTCTTCGGCGACGGGGTCCGGCTGCCGGGCGGGCTGACCCTGCTGCTCGCCGTCGGCACCGTCTTCGCGCTGGCCAACCTCGTCCTGACCGTCACCGCGCTGGCGCGCGGCCGGACGGCGGCGCTGGTGCGCGCCTGGCTGGTCGGTGCCGTGCCGGGAGCGCTGCTCTTCTGGCTCTCGCCGATGAGTGCCCTGGACCGCACCGCTGGACGTTCGTGGTCGTCGAGGCCGCGGCCTTCTGCTGGCTGGTCGCAGAGGACGTCCGCAGCGCCGCCGGTGAGAGGACCGCGTCAGGGCTTCTCGGCGCTCAGGAAGATCGATGAGCCGAAGGGCAGGTCGCGGCGCCGGAGCAGCCGGCTCTCGGCGCGGGACAACCCATGAACAGCGGGTCCAGGGTGGGCGAGACCTGGGGCAGCCCGTCGCCTGGCGCCGGCCGCCGCAGGCGGCGCAGGACCCGCTCGGCCGCGAACATCGGGAAGACGCCGGCGAAGCCGTAGGTGCAGCGACGTACGACGAACCCGGCGCCTCGACGGCCGCGAGCAGCCGGGGGCGCGTGTAGCGGCGGTAGTGACCGGCCCGCACGTCGTGGTCGGTCCACGCCCACTGGTAGGCCGGCACGGACAGCAGCAGGCGGCCGCCCGGCGCCAGCACCCGCGCCAGCTCCGCGAGCGCCAGGTCCTCGGGGTCGCAGTGCTCGACCACGTCGAACGCGCCGACCACGTCGAACGACCCGTCCCGGAACGGCAACGCGAGAGCGGACGCGCAGACACCCTTACCCGGGGCCAGCCCGCGGGGGTCCACGTCGATGGCGATCCGCTGGTGGTCGCCCTGCATCCACGACACGCTCGGTCCGTCGGCGCTGCCCACGTCGAGCAGCCGCTGCGGCTGGCCCGAGGAAGTCGCCCAGCGCGGCGTGGAGCAGCTCGGTGCGGGCGCGGTACCACCAGTAGTCGGGCTGGTCGATGGAGGAGGAGCCGGGCTGGCTCCTGGTGTCGCTCATTGGGCGGCCTTCGTGGCGCGCAGGAACGAGTCCACCACCCGCTCGAGCTCGTCGTCGGCGAGACTGTTGTAGAAGGGCAGCCGCACCAGCCGGCCGCTGACGTCGCTGGTCACCGGGCAGTCGACGGGTCGCGCGGCGAACCGCGCGCCCGCCGTCGGAGTCGTGCAGCGGGACGTAGTGGAAGGTCGTCTGGATGCCCGTCCTCCCGCATCAGGTCCATGACCCGGGTCCGGGTCGTCGTGGTCGGGCATCAGCACGTAGAAGAGGTGGTAGGCCGGGTCGCAGTCGTCGGGGACGACCGGCAGCCGCAACCCGAGCTCGGCGGCGTCGGCCGCCAGCCCCGCGAGGTAGCCCTCGAAGACGCGCCGGCGCCGGGCCTGGATCGACTCGGCCTGCTCGAGCTGGGCCAGCAGGTAGGCGGCCAGCGTGTCGGAGAGGCCGAACGACGAGCCGGTGTCGCGCCAGGAGTACTTGTCGACCTGGCCGAGGAAGAACGCCTGCCGGTCGGTGCCCTTGTCGTAGAGCACCCGGGCCCGGCGCCAGGTCGCGCGGGTCGTTGAGCAGCAGCGCGCCACCCTCGCCGCAGACGAAGTTCTTGGTCTCGTGGAAGCTCAGGTGGCGAACCGGCCCAGGCTGCCGAGCGGCTCGCCGCGCCAGCGGCCGAACAGCCCGTGGGCGGCGTCCTCGACGACCGCGACGTCCGGGCCGGTCGGCCAGCACTCGACGGATCCCGTCGACGTCGCAGGCGATGCCGGCGTAGTGGACGATCACGACGGCCCGGACGGAGTCGTCGAGCAGCTCGGCGAGGTGCTTCGGGTCCATGCCCAGGGTGTCGGGCTCGATGTCGCAGAAGAGGATCCGGGCGCCCTGCCGCGCGAAGGCCAGGGCGCTGGTCGTGAACGTGAACGACGGCACGACGACCGTGTCGTCCGGCCCGAGGTCGAGCAGCATCGCGCTCAGCTCGAGCGCCGTCGTGCACGAGGTGGTCAGCAGCACCTCTCGGCGCCGGTCTCCTCCTGCAGGATGCGCGCCGACCCGCTCCGAGAACGGGCCGGACGCGGAGGTGTGGCCGCCCTCGATGGACTCGCGCAGGTAGTCGAGCTCGCGCCCTTCGGCCGCGGTCCGGTTGAAGACGGGATCGGTCATCGTGCCCCTCCCACCGGGTCGTGCCAGGGCAGCTCGCGGCCGAGCAGCCCGGCCAGCGCCCGGTCGCTGTCGTGGAAGTAGTCGCGCAGCCGGTCGACCAGCGCGTCGTCGAGGGAGTCCTCAGGTCGCTCGCCCTGGTTGACCCGCTGCCCCAGCGAGTCGGGGCGGACGCCGGCGTCGACGCCCAGCCACTCGTAGAGCTCGCCGATCCGGTCAGGGTCCTCGACCAGGTCCTCGAGGAACTGCACCCGCACCAGGTTCGGGAAGGCGTCGAGCCACGGCGCGAGGTAGTCGGCGTACCGGCCACGCTCGAGGTAGGCGTACGGGGAGACCGACGTGAGCTGCGGGTCCCAGGGGAGTGGCCCGTCGAGGTTGCTCGTGAGGGCC
Organism: uncultured Actinomycetota bacterium; assembly: GCA_963830755.1. Taxonomy (GTDB): domain Bacteria; phylum Actinomycetota; class Actinomycetes; order Propionibacteriales; family Nocardioidaceae; genus Nocardioides. The sequence goes on from CAWHNI010000013.1 coordinate 34,367, forward strand.
TCGGTGACCGAGCGGGCCTCCATGCCCGTGGGAGCGGCTGAAGCTCCAGTTGGACACCGCCCGCTCGACGGGGTCGCGCAGCTGGACCACGATCCGGGCGTCGCCGAGGACAGCGGTCACCCGAGGCACCGCCTCGGGTGACTCGAGGTAGCTGGTGCTCTTCTCGCCGAGCAGTCCGGCGGCCCCGGCGTGGGGGAACCAGGTGTGGTCGTACCACTCGAGGCCACGGTCGACGACCTCGTCGGTCAGGAACACCTTGGGCTCGGGCCGGACCGGCCGGGCCATGGCGATGTCCGGGTGGTCGGCGAGCAGCTCGTGGAGGTACGTCGTGCCGCAGCGCTGGGCCCCGATGACCAGGAAGTGATCCGGTTCATCCAGTGACCTTGTCGGAGACGTGGTAGCTCTCCCGGGTGCTGACCGCGTCGAGGGTGCGGACGACGTACTCGCCGATCATGGACAGCATCGCGATCGTGATGCCGCCGAAGACGGCGACGAGGACGACCAGCGTGGTCCAGCCCTCGACGCGGGTGTCCCGCCAGAGGGAGCTGAGGAGGTAGAAGCCGCCCAGCAGGAAGCTGAGGCCGGCCACGGCGAACCCGCCGATCGCGGTGGCCCGCAGTGGCCAGGAGGAGTAGCTGAACAGGATGGTGAGCACCAGCGACAGGATCCGCAGCAGGCCGTAGTTGCTCTTGCCGACGGGCCGCGGCTCGTGCCGGACCGTCGCGTTGGCCCGGTTGCTGGAGTACATCAGCGCCTGGCCCGTGATGTAGGGGTGGGCGTTGCGGGCCGCGCAGATCCGGTCGACGACGTCGCGGCGCAGGATCCGGTGGTTGGAGACCACCAGGTCGGGGGGCTGGAGGAAGATCCGCCGGTTGATCATGCCGATCAGTCGGGTGCCGATGCGCCGGTAGCCGGCGGCCTGCTTGCGCTCGAACCTGCCGAACACGACGTCGTGGCCGTACATGGCCTTGTCGATGAGCTTGAGCGCCTCCTCGGGCGGGTTCTGCAGGTCGTCGTCCATGGTGATGACGAAGTCGCCGGTGCTCTCGCGGAACCCGGCCAGGTTGGCGTGGTGCTGCCCGTAGTTCTTCAGCAGGTTGATGGCGGTGACCTGGGGACGGGTGCGAGCACGCTCGGCGATGACGTTCCAGCTGCCGTCATGGCTGCCGTCGTTGACGAGGATCAGCTCGTGCTTGAGCCCGGCCGCGGCGAAGACCTCGAGCACGCGGTCGACGGTCTCACCGACCAGGTCCTCGCTGTTGTAGACGGGGATCACGATCGAGTAGGTGAAGTGGTCCCGCTCCAGTACGGGCTCACCGGGTCGTTCGGTCATGCCATTCATCCTGCCGTGCTCGGGCCGCGAGTGCCTCATCGAGGTCCCGGATCTACAACACAGGTCCCGACGGGATGGCCTTCAGCTCCTCGATGGTCTCGGCGCCGACGGAACGGTGGACGTACCACGTGAAGTCGCCCGGGCTGGTCCCCACCTCGACGTACTCCTCGTCGAGGGCGGGGGTCAGCCACGAGTACCAGGTCGGGTGGTCGACGGTGACGAACGTCGGCTCCTCGTCCCCGATCCACTCGGCCAGGCCGTCGAGGCCACCGGGCCAGGTGTCGTCGACGTACTCGTCCAGGCCGGCGAGGAACATCTGGTGCCGGGTCGGGTTGGTCCGGTGGGTCAGGACCAACGGTTGCGGGCCGCTCCACGGACATGACGGTTGCGTCGGACGGTACGGCGGCGAACATCGTCGGCCACCTCCGCCCGCTGCTGGTCCAGGACGTGCTCGCGGTTCATCGAAGGAGTCGACCAGCCCGGCGAGCAGACACACGACGCTCCAGCCGACCAGGATCGGCACCCCGACCCGGTGCGGCACCCGCGCCTGGACCTCCGCCGCCACGGCGCCGACACCGAGCGCGGCCGCGGGCAGGAGCACGATCAGATCGGCCCAGCCGTTGAACACGAAGAGGCTCCACACCACCCCGCCGAGGGTGGCGACGCCGATTCCCACCACGGCCAGGTCGGGGGCCTCGCGACTCCGGAAGGCATCCCGGGCGCGCATCGCCGCGAAGACCATGATCGCGACCAGCCCGGCAAGGATCACCACGAGGCCGACGCCGAACCCCTGAACGAGTAGGTCGACGCGCTCGTGGAAGTCGCGGAACCGTCCGGGCGTTGTGTAGCGCCAGTTGATCAGGACGAACCCGTCCAGGAACTCCCGCAACGCCCCCGCCAGCGCGTAACCGGCGCTGATCAGGGCGGTGGGCATCAGCCCACCCACGGCGAACCGGATGGCGGCGGGCAGCATCGCCTGGCGCCCCAGCCCGGCAATCGCGACCACGGCCGCGAACAGCCCGACGATGAACGACGGCTGCCAGGTGAGCGTCGCGAGCGCCACGAAGACGCCTGCCAGCAACCAGCGCTGCTTCAGCACCGCCCAGAACACCAGGATCACGAACAGCGTGAGCGTGGTCTTCTCGCGAGGCCCACCGACGGCATAGGTCACGAACCCGGCGAAGGTGAGCAGCGCGGTAGCGGAGGCGACCCCGGCCAGCCGGGAGTTGAACAGGTCGCGGACCAGGACGTAGAGCACCCACACGCAGGCCACCGAGATCAGCAGCATCAGCAGCCGCATGCCCAGGATGTCGTCCATCCCGACGATGCGGGCAGCCCCCACCCCGATCGCCGGCACGAGGTGGGCGAGCGGGCCGGCCCGGTTGAGGACGCTGACGTACGGCGGCACGCCCTCCACCGTCTGCTGGGCGCCGTAGGAGTAGAGCGCGAGGTCGCGGGTGAGGATGCTGTCGAAGCCCTGGACGACGAAGACCACCAGGGCGGCCACGGCCAGGAGTGGTCCGAGCGGGTCGACCCGCCGCCACCAGCTGTTCATGCCGCCTCGGTGAGGTCGACGGCCACCGGGGCGTGGTCCGAGGCGCCGGTGCCGGCCCGCTCGTCCCGGTCGATGAATGCCCCGGACACCCGGGCGGCCAGCGACGGCGAGGCCAGCACGAAGTCGATGCGCAGCCCCCGGTTCCGCTCGAACCGCTGCCGGTAGTAGTCCCAGTACGTGTAGACCTCGGGGCCCGGGGTGTGCGGCCGGACCACGTCGACGAAGCCGTCGTCGAGGAAGGCCTGGAACGCCGCCCGCTCCGGTGGCGTCACGTGGGTCGACTTCGCGAACTGCGCCATGTCGAAGACGTCCTCGTCCCGTGGCGCGATGTTCCAGTCACCGGCCAGCGCGGTGTCCCCGTCGAGGCCCGCTTGGGCGGCCTCGCGCAGTCGCGCGAGCCAGTCGAGCTTGTAGACGTAGTGCGGGTCGTCGGGCTTGCGGCCGTTGGGGACGTAGAGGGACCAGACCCGGACACCGCCACACGTCGCCGCGATCGCCCGGGCTTCCGCGGCGAGGGGCTCGCCCCAGCCCGGCTGGCCGGGGAACCCGACCTCGACGTCGTCGAGTCCGACCCGGCTGATGATCGCGACCCCGTTCCACTGGTTGACGCCGGCGACCGCGACGTCGTACCCCAGGGCCTGCAGGCCCATCAGCGGCAGCTGGTCCTCGCGTGCCTTGGTCTCCTGGACGGCCAGGACGTCCACGTCGTGGCGCTGCAGGAACTCCTCGACCCGGCCGATGCGGGAGCGGAGGGAGTTGACGTTCCAGGTGGCCAGGCGCACGCGGTCACCCTAGGGGCAGATGATGGAAGCGTGATGAACGGGCACCCCGACCCCGCGGAGGGGGAGTTCGGCCTCGCGGACTTCGTCGTCGAGGCCGTGCTGCTGGCGGGGGCGGGGTCCGCGGTGATGTGGCAGCTCGCCCGGAGAGAGGTGGGGCTCGGCGTCGTCGAGCACAGCACGACGCTGGACCGGCCGCTCGACCGGCTGCGGACCACCCTGACCTACGTGTACGTCATGGCCCTCGGGAACGATGCGGAGCGGCGGGCCGTCGCGGGCATGGTCGACCGACGGCACGCACCGGTCCGCTCGGCCGGGCGTTACTCGGCCTTCGACCCCGAGCTCCAGCTCTGGGTCGCTGCGACGTTGGCCCGCACCGGCGAGACGATCCGCGAGCGGGTGTTCGGCCCGATGGAGCCCGCGACCCGCGAGCGCGTCTACCGCGAGTCCTGGGTCCTCGGAACCGCTCTTCAGGTCCCGCCGGCGATGTGGCCTCCCACGCGCGCGGAATTCGAGGAGTACTGGCAGGCCTCATTGCCACTGCTGGCGCCGGACCCCGCGGTCCAGCGCTATGCCCGGCGTCTCCTCTCGAGCCGGGCCGCACCACTCCTGGTCCGGCCGGCCCAACCCCTGCAGAGCCTCGTGACCCGCGGCAACCTCGACCCCCGGACGCGGGACGTGCTGGCCCTGCCGTGGACGCCACGGGACCAGACGCGGTACGACCGGTTCTGGCGTCTCGTCCCTCCGGTCTACCGGCAGCTCCCCGGGGGCGTGCGGCAGCTTCCCGCCCGGCTCGTGCTGGCGGACTTTCGGCGCCGCAGGCGCTCTGGCCGGAGGGTCATTTGAACGCTGGCCGGTCTGGACCGACCCCGTTCTTTACGCTCGCGTCGAGCGCGCCTCTCGGGGCCGCCGATAGCATGGGTGGTGGGTAAGGGGACACCCGAAAGGGCTCGGGCCCTGCTGACCAGGAGCCACAAATGAATCGAAGTCGAGCCGCCCGTTTCGCCCTTGCTGCCGCCGGGAGCATGGCCATGGCCCTGGCCTTGGCCGCCCCGTCAGTCCAGGCGGCGCAGGGGTCCAGCGTCCCGACCTTCCAGGAGTTCAAGGCCTCGACATTCCGCGACGTCGACCGGCAGTACATCGTGAACGGTGACGAGCCGGTGGCCGGCACCGGTGCCCTCAAGTCCTACTACGAGGGCATGGTCGGCCCGGCCCAGAAGATCCTCGACAACGGTCTCGTCGTGAACACGGTGGGTGGCAGGGACGACAGGTGGTCCCTGGCGCAAGTGGGGAACCTGACCTACTGCGTGAGCAACAGGTTCGGCAACCGGAAGGCGGCGGTGGTTGCCGCGACCGCGCGGGGCACTGCCCTGTGGGAGAACGCCTCCTCGGCGATCGACTACGTCCGCAGGGCGTCGGCCGAGAGCAACTGCACCACTCGGAACAATGCGGTGGACTTCTCGGTCGAGCCGACCAGCACCCAGGCGTTCATCGCCCGGGCCTTCTTCCCGAGCAGTCCCGACCGGCGCCGCAACATCAAGGTGAACCCGGTGTCGCTGCTCAACACCGCGGACTGGCCGCCGGCCAACATCATGGGCCACGAGCTGGGCCACACCCTGGGCTTCCGGCACGAGCACACCCGGCCCGAGGCGGGCATCTGCTTCGAGAACCGCAACTGGCGGCCGCTGACCGATTACGACTCGGCCTCGATCATGCACTACCCGCAGTGCAACGGAACGTCGACCGACCTGAGCTTCACCGGGACGGACGCCGAGGGAGTGGTCGAGCTCTACGGAGAGTGATCCCCATTGCTTTCCGGATGATCTCCGGATTTTCCATCCGAACCCTTTACAATCCTCGGCTCCTCGGGTGAGGGTTTCGGGCAATGCGCTCCATTCTCGGGCTGTTGCTGTGTGCGACCTGTCCACGTAGGGCGCAGGTCCACACAACCGGCGGCGTCCGTCGCCCGTAGCACGAGGAGCAGCATGCAGAGAAGTCGTATCGGCCAGGTCGTCCTGGCAGCCACCGGAGTCCTGGCCGTCGGTCTGGCGGGGCCGGCCATCGGCGCAGCCGACGGGTCTGACGCACCGTCGTACCAGGAGTTCAAGGCGTCCACGTTCCGCGACCTCGACCGGCAGTACATCGTGAACGGTGACGAGCCGGCGGCGACCGACGGCGACCTGCGCCAGTTCTACAAGCGGATGATGGGGCCGAAGAAGACCGCCGAGGACGGTCTCATTGTGAACCGGGTGAACGGCAAGGACGACAAGTGGAGTGCGAGCCAGGCACTCAACCTGACCTACTGCGTGAGCACGAAGTTCGGGTCGAGCTATGCGCCCGTCGTGAACGCGATGAACTCCGGTGCCGGCCTCTGGGAGGGCGCCACCTCGCGGGTGAACTTCACCCATGTGGCGTCGGCTGACACGAACTGCACCACGCGCAACAACGCGGTGCTGTTCTCGGTCGAGCCGACGAGCACGCAGCAGTACATCGCTCGCGCCTTCTTCCCGAGCAGCTCCGACCGGAGCCGCAACATCCTGGTCAACGCGGTGTCGCTGCAGAACTCGGGCAACTGGGAGCCGGGCGACATCATGGGTCACGAGCTGGGCCACACCCTCGGGTTCCGGCACGAACACACCCGGCCTGAGTCGGGCACCTGCTTCGAGGACAACAACTGGCGTCCGCTGACGCCGTACGACTCGGTGTCGATCATGCACTACCCGCAGTGCAACGGCGGCTCGTCCGACCTGGAGTTCAGCGCGAACGACGGCAACGGCGTGCGCGCGCTCTACGGCAGCTGATCCAAGCTCCCTTTCAGGACAGCACTGCCGACGGCCCTCCCGCGACCTGCGGGAGGGCCGTCGCTGCTCCCGGCGCCTACGCTGCCCGGGTGAGCGTGCCCACCCGAGACGACATCACCACCGCCGCCCGGCGGATCGACGGGCTGATCCGCCGCACCCCGGTGGTCGACCTCGACGGAGTCACCCTCAAGCTCGAGATGCTGCAGCACGCCGGCTCGTTCAAGCCGCGCGGCGCGTTCAACACCGTCATCGCCCAGCCGTCGCCGCCAGCGCGGCTGGTGGCCGCGAGCGGTGGCAACCACGGTCTGGCCGTGGCCCACGTCGGTGCCACCCTGGGCATCCCGACAGACATCTTCGTGCCGGAGATCGCCGCGCCCGTGAAGGTGGCGGCAATCCGAGCCCGAGGCGCCGCGGTGCACCAGGGAGGCGCCGACTACGCTGCCGCGCTGGCGGCCAGCGAGTCGCTCGCGGCCGAGGAGGGGGTCCTGGCCGTCCATGCCTACGACGCCCCGCTGACCCTGGCCGGCCAGGGCACGGTTGCGCTGGAGCTGGCGGAGCAGGCGCCCGACCTCGACGTCGTACTCGTGGCGGTGGGCGGCGGAGGACTGATCGGCGGGATCGCCGCGTGGTACGCCGGCACCGGGACCCGGGTGGTGGCCGTGGAGCCGGAGCTGTGCCCGGCGCTGCACGACGCGCTCGCTGCTGGCGAGCCCGTTCCGGCCCCGGTGGGCGGGATCGCGGCGGACGCACTCGGCGCCTCCCAGGTGGGGCTGCTGGGCTTCGCCGCGGCCTGGGAGGCCGCCTCGGTGCTGGTCAGTGACGAGGACATCGCGGCCGCGCGGAGGACGCTGTGGCGCGAGCTTCGGCTCGCGGTCGAGCCCGCCGGCGCGACGGCGTACGCCGCCCTGCAGACCGGGGCCGTGGACCTCGGTGACCAGCGGGTCGGCGTGATCGTCTGCGGCGCCAACACCGACCCCTCGGACCTCGCCCTTCTCGATTCGGGCGCGCCTCCCGCGGCGCCGTAGACTCCCCGCCCGTGGCTCTCACCATCGGCATCGTCGGCCTCCCGAACGCGGGCAAGTCGACCCTCTTCAACGCGCTGACGAAGAACGACGTGCTCGCGGCGAACTACCCGTTCGCGACGATCGAGCCCAACGTCGGCGTGGTCGGTGTGCCCGACGACCGGCTGCCGCGGCTGGCGGAGCTGTTCGCTTCCGCGAAGGTGCTGCCGGCGACCGTGGAGTTCGTGGACATCGCCGGCATCGTCCGTGGTGCGTCCGAGGGGGAGGGGCTGGGCAACAAGTTCCTCTCCCACATCCGGGAGTCGGCCGCGATCTGCCAGGTGACCCGGGTGTTCCGCGACGAGGACGTCACCCACGTCGACGGGACCGTCGACCCGGCCAGCGACATCTCGACGATCTCGACCGAGCTGATCCTCGCCGACCTGCAGACGGTCGAGAAGGCGATCCCGCGGCTGGAGAAGGAGGCCAAGGGCAAGAAGGAGCTGCTCCCGGTCGTGTCCGCGGCGCGTGAGGCGCAGGAGGCGCTCGAGACCGGTACGCCGATCATCGCCACCGCCATCGACCGGGCGCTGGTCCGGGAGCTGTCGCTGCTCACCGCCAAGCCCTACATCTACGTCTTCAACTGCGACGCCGACGAGCTCGCCGACGAGTCGCTCAAGAGCCGCATGCGCGAGCTGGTCGCGCCCGCCGAGGCGATCTTCCTCGACGCGAAGTTCGAAGCGGAGCTGGTCGAGCTCGACGACGAGGACGAGGCCCGGGAGATGCTCGCCGAGCTGGGGGTCGACGAGCCGGGCCTCGAGGTGCTGGCCCGGGTCGGCTTCGACACCCTCGGCCTGCAGACCTACCTGACCGCCGGCCCCAAGGAGTCGCGCGCCTGGACCATCCGCAAGGGCGCCACCGCTCCTGAGGCCGCCGGCGTGATCCACACCGACTTCCAGAAGGGCTTCATCAAGGCCGAGATCGTCTCGTTCGACGAGCTGATGTCGGCCGGCTCGATGCTCAAGGCCCGCGAGCTTGGGAAGGTGCGGATGGAGGGCAAGGACTACGTCATGCAGGACGGTGACGTGGTGGAGTTCCGCTTCAACGTCTGAATCGGCGCGTTTGCGCAGGTCAGAGGGGGCCAGCCCCTGGCAGTCAGCACAGATTCCGCAAGAATTTCAGCAAGGAGGGGCTCGATCAGGCTGTCGCGGAGGTCAACCTCCAGCCTCAGCCGTCGGCCGCTAACGCCTTCGCGGCGACGCGCTCGTACAAGGCATCCGCCCGGGCGAGCAGGTCCGGGGAGAACAGGTCCTCCGGCGTTGGGTCGGCTCCAGGCCGGAACTCGGAGGTGAAGTCGGTGCCGGCGTTGTCGATCCTCAGGCTCGAGCACACCCGCTCCATAGTGGCTTGCGGCCGAGCGCGGAGGTCGTCCTGTTGCACCACGATCACCTCGCCCTGGTGGCGTGCCACCTCCTCGAAAGCGGCGATCCAGTACGCCAGCCAGTAGTCCGGCTCCGACGGCTCACGAGCACCGACCAGGTCGGCGAAGTCGGCGAAGTCGATGGGCTGATGCAGCTCCCCGAACTCCAGGTGCCCGATGTCGCGCATGTAGTCGCGGACGAAAGGGTCCTCTGCGTGCAGCCGCAGGAAGCGTTCGTGCTGACGGTGCAGGGAGGCCGCGTGCGCAGCCGGCCGCCGAAGTGCGACCACGATGGAGCACCCCGGGAACATCCGGTCGAGAACTCGCAGTCTCCCGATGTTGGCATTGTTCTTCGACACGTAACGACAGGCGTCGGCGCTCCGACCGTGGCGCACCAGAGCCATCTTCGCGTGATGCCGCGCGAAGTCGTCGGTCGCGTCGTCGTCGAGATCCCCCTCGTCGAAGGTCCGGATTCGCCCCGCGGCGTACTTCTGGGGCCAGTGGGCGCGCCACAGCACCTCGTCAAAGGCCTCCGGGCTGTCCAGATCGATCTCCATGCCGTCGCCGTGCGCACGCTCCCGTTTCTCGACCCGCTTGCTGCGGCGACCGCCGAGTCGCGACCAGAGCAGGGGTGCGGTGACGAAAGGCATGTCTCGGTACTCGTGGGTGGCCACCCCGGGAAGCCGGTGCAGAGCGTTGAGAAGGGCGGTGGTCCCCCCGCGAGGCAGCGAGACGATGAACACCGGAGGGGCGACGGGCACCCCCTGGATGGAGCGACGGAAGATCCGGTTGTCCAGCCTGGCCGCCGCCCGGACCATCCGCCGGTTGGCGAAAGCCAGACGGTGCATCAGCTGGTCGGCCTCGGCGTAGGCGGGCTCCTCGGCCTGACGCCGACGACCGACGACGCCAGCCTTGACCAGGGCCCACCAGACCACAGCAGCCGCCACGGAGATCCCGGCGATGAAGTCCAACTCCACCATCATGTCGAGCACGCGTTCAGTCGGCTCGACTCCGCTCGCGTCCGCGCCGAGGACCACCAAGCCAGCGGCTCCCAGGGCGAGACCGAACCGCCAGGCCAGTCCGAACGCACCCCTGAGCAGACGCACGCCCGCACGCCTGGCGGCTCGCTCCTTCTCCAGGTCGTCCAGGTCGGGGTCGAGCACGGCGGTGACCCCGTCCAGGGCAGCGCGGACGATCCGCTGCACGACGACGCCGAGATGGGACCTCGCCAGGACCAGCGCGAATCCGAGGACCGCCGCGCTCGCGACGACCAGCGTCATCGCCCGGCGCCCTCCTCGGCAGACGCTTTGGCCCGGCGGGAGCGGACCATCCGCTTGATCGGGTACCAGAACACCCCCGCGAACAGCAGCAGGACGGCGAGCACGACCACGATCAGCATTACGATGGCACCTGCTCCGGCGCCAGGTCCGATGTAGCCGCTGGTCGCCAGCGCCGTTCCGACCAGCACCAGCACGACGCCGAAGCGCCTCCACCTGTTCAATTCGCGCATGCGGCTTTTCTCTCCTCGAAGAACTCGCGATCCATGGACGCCGGGAGGACCGATGCCTCGAAGGTACGTCCGTTGGTCTCGTTGTCAAGACGGTTCTGCCACCACCACGCCAGGCGGCCGTCGGGGGTGTACTCGAGAACCCGGCCCTCGTCGCTCGGTGTGACCAGGACGTTCCCGTTCGACAGATACTCGTGGTCGCCCATGATCGCGCTGTAGAACGGCGCCTCGCCGGGGCCGTCCCCGCCGAGCGAGACGGTCGCCTCACCCGTCCGCGCGTTCACCTCCATGATCTGGCTCTCCCGAGAGCCGTCGTCATTGGCGACCGGTCGGTTGTCGAAGACAGAGATCCGGTCTCCGGGACGGAAGATCGGGTCGTGCTGCCGGAAGAACGGCCCGGTTGTGTGCCACTTGACCTCCATGGTGTCGCCGTCCAGCACCAGCAATGTGCTGATGTTGCGCAGCGAAACGACCAGGTCCCCCGGGTCGAACAGCCGTGACCGGACGCCCTCGGGCAAGGCCTTCACGCTGTTCAAGTGCAGCGGATCGGAGGTGATATGGGGTGCGCTGCTGCTCCGGCTGGTCAGGTAGAGCAGGTACTCGAGCCCGTTGTCCCGCAGGATTTCGGCGACCGAGTAGGAGCGCAGCAGCTCGCCGTCGAGGCTGAGGTTCGTGATCGTCCAGTCGTGGAACGGCGGCGTGGCGTTCGGGATGTCCACCTCGCCGTCGGCAGGAATGTAGTTCTCCCCCGGCACCCACAACGTTCCGTTCGGGTCGAGGCCGACGGAGTGGTGCCCGAGATTCGGCAACCGCCACACGACGTCGCCACACACATCCATGCGGAAGGTGCTCTGTTGGGCGAAGTTGGCGACGATCGAGGCGTCCGGCAACAGCTCGAGGCCGAAGATGTGGTCGGCCGTAGCAACGCGCGGCGGGAAGTCCCGGTAGCCCTCGGGCCAGACCTCGTCGAAGTCGGGGGTCCATGAGTGGACGACATTTCCGTCGCGGTCCATGACCCTGATGAGCACCTCGTCCTGCTGCGCGGTGGAGACGAGAAGCAGGCCGGGCTCGACCTCGTCGGGGAGGAGTGTCTGCACGTCGCCCCCCGGTCGCGACGGTGTTGTCCACCACTCCTCCTCGGCGGACCCGACGAGCGATCCGTAGGTGTCTTCGAGCTCGCGCAGCTGCGGCACCGGGGGGAGCTCACGTGCGGAGACGAACATCCCTGCCCCGAAGACGCCGAGCACGCCGACGATGCCTGCGCTAAAGCGCGACACTTCGCGTGCAAACCTGTCTTTCATTTACTCTTCCTCACCGTCCGGGGACACGCTATCCGCGCCGGATGTGAACGCGGACGCCCGCCCCCGCTGGTGGACCCGTTGCGCGAGATCCTCGCGGTCGCGACCAGACCGGTGGCGATGCTGACCGAGGAGCTTGCCCGCATCGACGGGATAGAGTCGGCGTTCATCTACGGCTCCTTCGCCGCGCGGATGCTCGGGGATGCCGGGCCGACGCCCCACGACGTCGACGTCATGGTGATCGGGGAGCTCGACGTCGACGCGGTCAACGAGGCGTGCGCTCGGGTCGAGGCGTCGGTGCACCGGCCCCGGCTGGTGTCCTCTCGCGCCATCTGCTGGGGGGATCCAGGCTCGGCGACGACGGGCCGTCCACCTAGCCTGTCTCCGTGACCGAGTTCGATGAGCAGACCGCCGTCTCGCAGGCCGCTGAGGGTGAGTACAAGGCCGACCTCGCGCCCGGCTGGGTGGTCGGCGGCGGCGTCAACGGCGGCTACCTGCTGGCCGTGATCGGCAACGCGATCCGGGCGAGCCTGCCGGACAAGCCGGATCCGATCGCGATCAGCGCCTACTACCTGGCCGCTTCCGAGCCCGGCCCGGCCACGGTCACGACCCGGACCCTGCGCGAGGGCGGCACGGTCGCCACCATCGCGGCCGACCTGGTCCAGGACGACCAGACGAGGATCACCACGCTCGCGACGTACGGCGACCTCGGCGACCTGCCCGACGACGTCCGGACCTCGGCGGAGGAGCCCGTGCTGCCGCCACCCGAGGACTGCGTGCCCAACACCATGGCGCCGGAGGAGGTGCGCAGGATCGCGCCGTTGATGGACCGGTTCGACATGCGCTTCGACCCCGCCCACGTCGGCTGGGCGGTGGGGGAGCCGAGCGGCAACGGCGTCCTGCAGGCGTGGTTCCGGCTCAACGACGAGCGCGAGCCGGACCCGCTCGCGCTGCTGCTCACCGTCGACGCCCTCCCGCCGGTGACCTTCGATCTCGGGATGCCCGGTTGGGCGCCGACCCTGGAGCTCACGGCCCACGTGCGCGCCCACCCGGCACCGGGCTGGCTGAAGGTCCGGCACGCGACCCGCAACATGGCGGGCGGGATGTTCGAGGAGGACTGCGAGGTCTGGGACTCCGCCGGGCGGCTGGTCGGCGCAGAGCCGTCAGCTGGCCCGCCAGCCCCGCGCAGACTGAACAACCACGGTCATCGGTCGAACCAGCTGCGCTTCATGCAGAACACCCAGCGCCTGTCTGGGTGCTCGGAGACCGACCACAGCTCGTCGGTCGAGGGCCACCACGAGAGGTCTTCCGGTCCCATCGGCATCGCCATGTCGAACCGCCGGAACGCGCCTGGCCGCCCGACATAGACCGAGCCCGGCCGGAAGCGGCCCCTCGACACCGAGAGGTAGTAGCGCCCACCGGCGACCGCCACGCCCTGGGCATGGGCGACGCCTCGCTCCTCGAGGTGGAGCGGCCGCGAGATTCCGTCCTCCCCGGCGTCCAGCAGCATTGATTCCGGGTCAAGCGGATAGTGGACCAGCCGCCGGGTCCCCTGGCCGCCGGAGGCGTACTCGCCGGCGACCAGCTGCGGTGGCGAGGCCGACCGGTCGAGGGACAGGAACGAGTAGCGCAGCTTCTCGTGGCCCTCCTCCGCAAACGCCTGGTAGGCGAACCGGACGGGCAGCAGGTAGCGGTAGCCGTACGCAGACACACGGTCGCCGTCCACCCCGAGCAGGTCGCGGCTGCCGGAGCGTTCGTCGGGAACGCGCATCAGGTCGTCGAGGCGGAAGGTCATGAACCCGCGGGAGGTGGCGGCCACGTGGAGGTAGTCGCCGCACCACACCACGCCGCCGGCATGAACCCGCAACGGCAGGACCTGCAGCGACCCGTCGCGGACCAGCCGGGGCACCACGAGGAGGACGTGGCGGTACCGCCGGTCCTCGCGGTCGAGGAACGTGACCCGCGAACCCTGGCCACCCTCGCCCAGGTCCTTCGCGTACCAGGTGACCGCCAACATCCGCCGGCCTTCGACGTCCTCGGTGTCCGAGGCGTCGGCCGAGGTCGAGATCCCCTGTGGCCACCACTGGGTCGTACGCCGGTCCTCGCGGTCCCAGGTGAAGGCCCGGTGCACGGCGCGCCCCGGGGGCCAGAACGGACGGGTCCAGACCTTCCGTCCGCGGCGATTGAGGTCGGCGAGCATGCCTTCCAGGCCGACCCGCCCGCCCAGGAGCGCAGCCAGGGCGTCGATCTCGGCGCGGTTCTCCCCGGTCCGGTGCAGGTGCACGCCCTCGACGTACTGCTCCATGGTCGCCCACCCTAGGGTGCCCGTGCGGCATGCTCGGCCCCGTGGCAATCCATCCGCCTGGCTCCGTCGTCGGAGCCGCGATCGTCCGCGATGGCCGAGTGCTTGCCGCGCGGCGTACCGCTCCGGCCGAGGCGGCCGGCCGGTGGGAGTTCCCGGGCGGCAAGGTCGAGCCCGGCGAGACCCCCGAGGCCGCCCTGGTCCGGGAGGTGGTCGAGGAGCTGGGGTGCCGGGTCGAGGTGACCGGGTGGCTGGCCGGCGTCGTTGCGATCGGCGGCTCCCACACGCTTGCCGTCGGCCTTGCCCGGCTGGTCGAGGGAGAGCCCGACCCGGTGGAACACGACCTCGTCCGCTGGCTCGGGGCCGCGGAGCTCGGGGACGTCGACTGGCTCGAGGCCGACCGGCCTTTCCTCGCCGAGCTGCGCGACAGCCTGACTACGCTGACGCCATGAGCGATGCCCCCGCCCAGCGGCTCCTGGTCGTCCACGCCCATCCCGACGACGAGACGATCGGCACCGGCGCGACCATGGCCAGCTACGCCGACCGCGGCGCCGGCGTCACGCTGGTCACCTGCACGGCGGGAGAGATGGGCGAGATCCTGGTACCCGACTGGAGTCACAAGGCAGCAGATCAGGACGACACGCTCGGCGAGCACCGCAAGGGCGAGCTGGCCGAGGCGATGAAGATCCTCGGCGTCACCGACCACCGCTTCCTGGGCGGGTTCGGCGCCTACCGCGACTCCGGAATGGCCTGGCACGAGGACGGCCACGCGGTCCCGAGCGACGTGATCCACGACAACGCTTTCTGGAAGGCCGACCTCAACGAGGCCGCCGACCACCTCGTCCGCGTCATCCGTGAGGTACGGCCGCAGGTGTTGGTGACCTACGACGAGTTCGGTGGCTACGGCCACCCCGACCACATCCAGGCCCACCGGGTTGCGATGTACGCAGCCCAGCTGGCCGCGGTGCCGTCCTACAAGCACGACCTCGGTGATCCGCACGACGTCGCCAAGG
Organism: uncultured Actinomycetota bacterium; assembly: GCA_963830755.1. Taxonomy (GTDB): domain Bacteria; phylum Actinomycetota; class Actinomycetes; order Propionibacteriales; family Nocardioidaceae; genus Nocardioides. The sequence continues at coordinate 49,376 of CAWHNI010000013.1, forward strand.
TCTACTGGAGCGCGATGAGCGAGAACAGGATGCGCGAGAGCCTGCGCCAGATCCGGGAGTCCGGCGACACCGAGACCTTCGAGGGCATGGACCCCGACGGCGACCTCGGTCCGTTCGTGACCCCCGACGACCAGCTCACCGCGCGGATCGACGGCGCGGCCGTGGTCGATCGCAAGATGGAGGCACTGGCCGCCCACCGATCGCAGGTCAGAGCAGGACGGTTTCTTCTTCTCCGGCGCCGAGAGCGGCCACGCCTTCTGGGCCGAGGAGTTCTTCCGACTGGCCAAGGGCATCCCGGGCGCGCTCGGCGAGGACGGGCTGGAGTCAGACCTGTTCGCCGGCACCTGAATGCGCCGCTTCCTGGTGGCGGCGCTGCTGCTGGTGGTGGGCGCAGCGACCGCGCTGGCCACCGTCGCGCTGCACTCGTTCTGCTGGGGGTTCCTGCTCGGCGCCGGAGCCACCCTGGGTGTCATGGTCGCGCTCGGCGCCGGCTGGTGGACCCGGCTCGCGTTCGGGCTCGGCTGGGTCGGGTTCATCGCCTGGGTCACCCCGACACGTGCCGAGGGCGACTTCGCCATCTCCTCGGACCCTGCCGGCTTCGGTCTGCTCGCTCTGGCGCTGGTGGTCCTCGTCTACTCGGTGGCCACCCTTCCGCGCCCCCGGCGTGGAAGCGCGGAGTAGTCGGCGTCCCCTCCTAGGATTGACGTCGTGAGCGAGCAGGGCCGGGAGACCGAGGGCGGCCGGGTCGTCCTCTTCCTGCTGCTCGGTCTGGTCGTGCTGTTCGGCGCTGGCTACGCCGCGGCCTACGTCGTCTCCGGCGACAACGTCCCGCGCGGCACCACCATCGCCGGCGTCGAGGTGGGTGGACGCAGCCAGGAGGAAGCCGTCATCGCCCTGCGGCGCGGGCTGGCGGAGCGGAGCAGGGCACCCATCCCGGTCTCGGTCGACGAGGCCACCGCAGGCAGTGTCGACCCGACGGTCGCGGGCCTCACGGTCGACTACGCGGCCTCCGTCGAGGCAGCGGGCGGCGGGCGGTCCTGGGCGCCCGACCGTCTCTGGGACTACTTCACCGGCGGTGAGGACCTCGACCCCGTGGTCACCGTCGACGACGCGGCGATGACCGCCGCCGTCGATGAGCTCGATCGAGCTCCACGGCCGGTCGCCGAGGGACGGCGACGTGGTCTTCGACGAGGGTCGGGTCAACGTGGTCGAGCCCCGCCTCGGTGAGCGCGTTGACGCCGACGAGGCCCGGGCGGCCCTCGAGGCGGCGTACCTCCAGGACACGTCGGCCGAGCTGGCCAGCGTCTCCGCTCAGCCCGACGTCGACGACTCCGACGTCGCCGAGGCGCTGGAGGGCTTCGCCAACCCGGCGCTCTCCGGGCCGGTGACCCTGGTCTTCGACCGGACGCGGGTGCGGCTCGGGCCATCCGAGTTCGCCCCCGCCCTCAGCATGAAGGCCCGGCGCGGCGAGCTGGTGCCCGACCTCGACGAGGACGAGCTCCTCCGGCTAGTCGAGCGCGGCATGAGCAAGAGCGGCACTCCCGTCGACGCGACGGTGCGGATCGTGGACGGTCGGCCCAGGGTGATCCCCGACAAGCCGGGCGTGAGGTTCCGCCCCGACGACGTCGAGCGGGCGTTCCTCGGGTTGCTGCGGAAGCCGGCCGCCAAGCGTGAGGCCGCGGTCGACGCCAAGGTGGCCCGGGCCGACTTCCGCACCGCCGACGCCCGCAAGCTGAGGATCCGGGAGCAGGTCTCGGCGTTCACGACCTATTTCCCACACGCTGCCTACCGCAACACCAACATCGGCCGGGCCGCCGCGCTGGTGGACGGCACGATCCTCAAGCCGGGGGAGACGTTCTCCCTCAACGACACCGTCGGCGAGCGCACCCGCGCCAACGGCTTCACCAAGGGCTTCATCATCGAGCGACGGCATCTACAAGGAGGACCTCGGTGGCGGCGTCTCCCAGATGGCGACGACGACGTTCAACGCGATGTTCTTCGCCGGGCTGGAGGACGTCGAGCACAAGACACACTCGTTCTACATCGACCGCTACCCCGTGGGCCGCGAGGCCACGGTCGCCTGGGGGTCGGTCGACCTGCGGTTCCGCAACGACACCCCCTACGGCGTCCTGATCACCGCCGCGGTCACCCCGAGCACGCCCTCGTCGCAGGGCGTGGTGACGGTGCGGATGTGGTCCACCGAAGTACTGGGACATCACTGCCTCGGCGTCCGACCGTTACGACTTCACCCCGGAGCAGACCCGCCGCCTCGACAGTGATGACTGCTCCCCAACGACGGATACGCCGGGTTCGACGTCGACGTGACCCGCCACTTCCGCCGGGCGGGGGAGAGCGAGCTCCACCACGACGAACAGTTCCACACGACGTACCTCCCGTCCGACACGGTCATCTGCGCCAGTAACCGCGCCCGCTGCGCTTCGTTGAATGCGCATGCGCCGCCTCCTCGCCCCGGTCCTCGCCGCCCTCACGATCCTCGCGATGGGCGCCTTTCCTGCACCCGCGGCCTCGGAGGAGGACCCGATCGAGGTCTCACCGACCTACCCGACGTCGGGGATGTCGCCCGACGGTGCCAACGACTGGGGCTGCGTGCCGACTCCGCCAGCGGCCGACTCCGGTGATCATCGTGCACGGCACGTTCGGGGACCAGAAGACGCTGCTCGACAAGGTCTCCCGGGCGATGGTGGACGAGGGTTTCTGCGTCTATCCCTCGACTACGGCAACCGGGGCACCGGGCCATCGAGGACTCCGCCGCCGAGCTGGAGACGTTCGTGGGCAGGGTGCTCGAGGCGACGGGAGCCGCGAAGGTCTCGATGGTGGGCCACTCGCAGGGTGGGATGATGCCGCGCTACTACATCAAGTTCCTCGGCGGCGATCTGGTCGTCGACGACCTGGTCGGGCTCGCTCCGTCGAACCACGGGACCTCGACGAGCGGTCCACACGACAACCCGTTCACGGGGTCACAGGCGCAGGTCGTGTTCTGCCAGGCCTGCATCCAGCAGTCGGCAGGCTCGGCGTTCCTCACCAATCTCAACGCGGGCGACGAGACCCCCGGACCGGTGAGCTACACGCAGATCACCACCCGCTACGACACGGTCGTCGTGCCGCACACGTCGGGGTACCTCGAGCCCGGTGACCGCACCACCAACCTGACCCTCCAGGACATGTGCCCGACCGACCAGGCCGAGCACCTCCAGATCCCGATGAGCGACACCGCGATCGCGCTCACCCTCGACGCACTGACCAGGGCCTGGTGCTGCCGACCCGGCGTACCAGCCGGCCTGCTGATCAGCCGGCGGCCTGCCACGCCACGTCGACCCGGTAGCGGACCGCGGCGCTGAAGAGGTAGCCGTCGTCGTTGTCGGCGCCGCGTCCGGCTGCCGGCGCCCGCTGCTGTCGGTGGCGCGGACGACCAGGTCGTGGGCCCCCGCCCGGCCGGGGTCCAGGGGAGCTCCCAGCGCGACCCAGCAGGACGGCTCGTTGGCGCCGGTCAGGGTGGCCTCGTGCCAGGTCCGGCCGCCGTCGGTGCTCACCTCGACGCGCGCGATCGGCGCCTCGCCGGCCCAGGCCCGGCCGCGCAGCACGCGTGCATCCGCCCGGCGGCGCGTCGCCGACCGACGTCGAGGCAGCTCTTGACCGGCATCCGGTCCAGGGTCGGCGTTCGGCCTCCGACCAGCCGACGCCGTGCATGCGGTACCACTTCGTGTTCCAGGGCGAGTCCTCGGCCGTGGTGGTCACCCGGAGCTCGCCGAGCCACTTGATGCTGGCGATCCCGACCCAGCCGGGCACGATCAGCCGCGCCGGGTAGCCGTGGTCGGGCGGGAGCGGCTCGCCGTTCATCTCCCAGGCGATCAGCACGTCGTCGAGCGCCTTGGCGATGCGGCAGCGGCCGGCGGACGCGTCCGTGGTTGACGCCGTCGTCGACGTACGGCTCGTCCAGGCCCACCGCCATCACCTGGACCGCCGCGTCGCGCAGCCCGGCGTGCCGGAGCACCGTCGCGAGTGGCACGCCCGTCCAGCGGGCGACGCCGATCGCGCCGAGTGCCCCACTGGGTGCCCGGCCGCGGCATGGCCCTGCTGGTCGGCGAACAGCCGGCGGCCGTTGCCGGTGCACTCCAGGGCGCGCTCGTAGGTCCGGTTGGTGAACGACTGCAGCTCTGCCAGGGAGTACGTCGCCTCCCCGACCACGCCGTCACCGGTCACCAGCAGCCGCCAGGACGCGGCGTCGATCGACGGCGGGCGGGTGTGGTTGCGGACGAAGAACCGGTCGTTGGGCGTCAGGTAGGGGACGTCGTCCTCCCACACGGTCTCCACGTCGGTGCCGTGGTGGACGAAGTCGTTCCCCCACGGGCCGGCCCAGAGCGGTCGCGCAACATGGCTTAACCGTACTGAATCGACTACAGTTAAATCACGTCAGGGCGTGAGTCGGGTGAGGTCGCGCGGGAAGAGCGTGACCTCGCGGACGTTGGCGGCGCCGGTCAGCCGGCTCGTCCACCGCTCCAGCCCGATCGCGAAGCCGCCGTGCGGCGGCATGCCGTGCTCGAACGCCTGGAGGTACGCCGCGTACGTCGCCGGGTCCTCGCCGCGGGCGCGGATCGCCGCGTCGTACGCCGACGGGCCGGTGCAGGCGCTGCCCGCCGGTGACCAGCTCGAGCCCGCGGAAGAGCAGGTCGAAGCTGTTGGACCAGCGCGCTCGGTCGACCCGGCTAGCGGGTGGGTGTAGAACGGCCGCTTCGCCATCGGGTAGCCCTCGACCGCGACGAAGTCGCTGCCGTGCTCGGCCAGCGCCCAGGCGCCGAGCGCCCGCTCGTGCTCGGGCGCGAGGTCCGGCTCGTCCTCGGGCGCGCCGACCAGCGCGAGCGCGTCGCGGAAGTGGATCACCGGGATCTCGTCGGGCACCACCGGCACCTCGGCGCCGGTCCGCTCGACGGCCGCGCCGGCGTGCTCGTGCACGGCGGCGACCATCCCGGCGAGCACGTCGCGCAGCACCGCGAGCACGTCGCGGTGGTCGTCGATGAAGCCGAGCTCGACGTCGAGCGAGACGTACTCCGCGAGGTGCCGCACCGTGTCGTGCGGCTCGGCGCGGAAGACCGGCCCGACCTCGTAGACCCGCTCGAAGACGCCGACCAGCTGCTGCTTGTAGAACTGCGGGCTCTGCGCGAGGTACGCCGGCCGGCCGAAGTAGTCGACCTCGAAGACGTTGGCGCCGGACTCGGTCGCCGACGCCACGAACTTGGGGGTCTGGATCTCGGTGAAGCCGGCCGCGTCGAGCGTGGTCGCGGAAGCCGCGCAGCGAGGCCGCGGCCAGCTCCCACCTCGCCCGCTGCGCCGGGTGCCGCCAGGTGACCGGCGCGTGGTCGAGCAGCGTCGGCAGGCCGGCGTTGAGCGCGGGCCGCCACAGCTCGACCGGCGGCGTCGCGGCCGGCTCGGTCAGCAGCGTGATCACCGGGTCGGTCACCTCGATCCCGCCGGGCGCCTGCGCGTTCGGCGGTCGGCGATGCCGACCACCTCGACGGTCGTCTCCTCGGGCGGGACGTCGCCCGTCGCGGACCACGACCTGGGCGAGGCCGCTGCGGTCGCGGACGACCAGGAACGTCAGCGCGGCGAGCTCGCGGCGGCGGTGCACCCAGCCCTGCAGCCGGACGGTCGACGCCGGGCTCGGCGTGGGGCAGTGCGGAACAGAGTGTGCGTTGCATGGTGGTTCACCTCCAGTGGCGGAAGCCCTGGAGGTGTGGGCGGGGGCTAGATCGCGGTGCCACCACACCTTCGCCGCGGCCTGTCAGGGCCGGCCTCTCGTCGGTACGCCGGACGCGCGGGCCGCGCTTCGACGAGGGTCGTCACGCCTCGCGTCGCCGCGCGAAATGGTACGGCGCGGCTGGACCGGGGCGAAATCCATTTCCGCCGTACGCCTGACTGCGTGCTGGTCCACCTCCGCCTGACCGTCCCGGCCGACCTCACCGACGCACGTGCGCGACCTGCTGCTCGACCACGACTGCACCACCAACGTCACGGTGCAGCCGGGCGTCGTGCTCAGCAGCCGCCCGGCGACCTGGTCGAGTGCGACGTCGCCCGCGAGAAGGCCGGCGCGCTGCTGCGGACGCTCGAGGACCTGGAGCTCGACCAGCGGGGCGGCGATCGTGATCGACGACCCCGACCGGGACGCCGTTCGCGCGAGGCCCGCCGGCTGGAGGCAGCTGGCGCCGGGACACCCCGACGACGCGGTGATCTGGGAGGCGGTCGAGGCGCAGGCCGAGGCCGGCGCCGTGGCCGACCGTGTCCTACCTGATCTTCCTGGTGCTGGCGGTGATCCTGGCGGCGATCGCGGTGATCACCGACTCCGCGGTGCTGGTGGTCGGGGCGATGGTCGTCGGGCCGGAGTTCGCGGCGGTCGCCGCCGCGTCGCGCCGGGATCGTGCTGCGGCCGCTGGGGCCTGGTCGGGCGCAGCCTGCGGCTGCTGGTGCTGTCGTTCGCGTTCGCCATCGCGGTGGTGACGGTGCTGGCCCTGCTCTGCGCGGGCGCTCGGCTTGATCACGCCCGAGATGATCACCCAGCCGCGGCCCAACACCGGCTTCATCTGGCATCCCGACAAGTGGTCGTTCATCGTCGCGCTGGTGGCCGGCGCGGCCGGCGCGCTGGCCCTGGCGATCCAGAAGACCGCGACCATGGTCGGCGTCTTCATCAGCGTCACCACGGTCCCGGCGGCCGGCAACCTGGCCCTCGGGCTCGCCGTCGTGGGAGCCCCGACGAGATCAGCGGGTCCGCTCGCCCAGCTCGGCATCAACATCGTCGGCATGATCATCTCCGGCACGCTGCTGCTGCTCGTCGTGCGGCACGTCCTGGCCGTGGATGCACGACCCGCACCGAGCGGTGTGCTCGGCCTGCGGCCCTGGAAGCTCAGCGGCAGGAGAGGTGAGGTAGCGCGCGGTGTGGTGGGTGCGGAAGCCCAGCCGCTCGTAGAGCGCGATCGCGCCGGCGTTGTCGGTCTCCACCTGCAGCTACGCCGTCGTCGCGCCGCTGCTCGGCTCCCCACTCGAGCAGCGCGGCCATCACCTGCGTGGCCAGGCCCCGGCGCCGATGGTCGGGATGCGACCTCGACGCTGTGGAAGCCGACCCAGTCGTCGTCCAGTGCGGCCCGACCCCGCGGCGCCGGTCCCCGATCTCGCACCTCCGCGCGACGCGGTCGCTGTCCGTCGAGTCACGACGCCGGAACGTCGGCGTCAGGCACATGACCCCGTCTTCAGCGACGCGTGCGGCGCCTGCCGGAGCACCTGCGCAACCGACGCCGATCATGAAGTCGTGTCCTCGCCGGGCTCCGGCGTCCAGCCGGCAGCGAACAGGTCGGCCTCCTCGGTCGACCCGAGCTCCACCTGGGCGAGCGCGGCCGGTCCCGGTCGGCGTAGAACGCGTACGATCACCGGCAGTGCCTCCGTCGAGCGGCACCCGGGCTCTCCCATCGCCAGCACCGAGTTGGCCCGCCGCCGCAGCCGGCCCTCGTAGGGCGGCGCCGCACGGAGCAGCCAGTCGCCGAGCGGCTCGGTCTCGAGGTCGGGCCACAGCGACAGCGCGTGCAGCTCGGCGTCGTAGCGGCGACACCCGGTGCCGCACCGACGGGCGCGGCGGGACCGGCTTGCCGGAGACGATGTCGGCGAGCGGCGATCGTGACCGGCGCCCCCGACTCGGGCTCGACGACGCAGACCGCCGTCGCCCCACGACGTGCAGACGCCGAGCACGTCGGTCATCGCCGGTCCGCCGGACGGTCCGGTCTCGCCGCGCAGCAGGCGGCGGACGACGACCCGCTGGCCGACGACGTGGGGGCCCAGTCGGTGGGCGTCGTGGGGGAGGCCATGCACGGGGGGATACTAGGCTGACGGCGAACGCCGAACCGCGTCATGCCTTCAAGATCCAGGAGGAACTGGTGACCTACGTCATCGCCCAGCCGTGCGTCGACCTCAAGGACCGCGCCTGCGTCGACGAGTGCCCGGTCGACTGCATCTACGAGGGCAAGCGGATGCTCTACATCCACCCCGACGAGTGCGTCGACTGCGGTGCCTGCGAGCCGGTCTGCCCGGTCGAGGCGATCTTCTACGAGGACGACACCCCGGAGGAGTGGAAGGACTACTACGACGCCAACGTCGACTTCTTCGACGACCTCGGCTCGCCCGGTGGCGCCGCCAAGATGGGTGAGATCGACAAGGACCACCCGCTCATCGCGGCGCTGCCGCCGCAAGAACACGACGAGTGACAGCCGAGGCGGGACCGCCGGCGTCTCCACGCGGCTGCCCGGACTTCCCCTGGGACCAGCTGGCCGACGTACGCCGACGCGGGCCGCGCCCACCCCGACGGCATCGTCGACCTCTCGGTCGGCACGCCGGTCGACCCGACGCCCGGCGGTCGTCCAGGAGGCGCTGCGCGCGGCCGCCGACGCGCCGGGCTACCCGCTCACGATCGGCCGGGCCGAGACCCGGCAGGCGTGCGTCGACTGGCTGGCCCGCCGGCACGGCGTGACCGGGCTCGGGCCTCGACGCGCGTGCTGCCGGTGATCGGCTCCAAGGAGCTGATCGCCTCGCTGCCGGCCCACCTCGGGCTCGGCCCGGGCGACCTGGTCGTCTACCCGGCGCTGGCCTACCCGACGTACGAGGTGGGCGCGGCGCTGGCCGGCGCCCGCGTCGGTCGCCACCGACTCGCTGACCTCGCTCGGGCCCCGAGGTCCCGGCCCTGCTCTGGCTCAACTCGCCGTCCAACCCGACCGGGCGGGTGCTGCCGGTCGAGCACCTGCGCAAGGTGGTCGACTGGTGCCGCGAGCGCGGCAGCGCTGCTGGTCTCCGACGAGTGCTACCTCGAGTGCGCCTGGGAGGGCGAGCCGCCGGTCTCGGTGCTGCACCCCGACGTCTGCGGCGGCTCCCACGAGGGGATCCTGGCGGTCCACTCGCTGTCGAAGCGGTCCAACCTCGCCGGCTACCGCTGCGCGTTCGTGGCCGGCGACCCGGCCCTGGTCGGCGAGCTGCTCGCGGTCCGCAAGAACCTCGGGCTGCAGATGCCCGCGCCCGCAGCAGGCCGCGATGGTGGCGGCGCTGGACGACGACGAGCACGTCGCCGAGCAGCACGCGCGGTACGCCGCCCGCCGGGCCAAGCTGCGCGAGGCGCTCGACCGCAGCCGGCTTCCGGATCGACCACTCCGAGGCGTCGCTCTACCTGTGGGCGACCCGCGACGAGGACTGCTGGGAGACCGTCGCCTGGCTGGCCGACCGCGGCATCCTGGTCGCCCCCGGCGCGTTCTACGGTCCGCCGCCGGTGCCCGGCACGTCCGGGTGGCGTTCACCGCCACCGACGAGCGGGTCGACGCCGCCGTCGCCCGGCTGGCACGCGGTCAGCTGACGGCGCCGTAGGCCGACGTCGAGGCGGTGGCGGCGTAGGCGTCGACGGGGATCTGGGTGCGCGGCGCGGGGCTGCTGGACCGCGCACGGCGGCGACGCTGCTGATCCGGATGAGCGGCGTGCTCGCGCTCCTCGCAGTGCCAGCAGGACGCCGTGCCCGTCCGCGGCGACGACGCAGACCGGTGAGCCAGTGGCCCGTCGACGAGCACCTCGACCGTGCAGGCTGTTCTCCTTGGCCCGGTCCAAGCGCCGTGCCGATGGTGTAGAGCATCGGAACTGTCCATGATGACCCCCGCTGGGTGCTCGTCCGTCTCCGCGACCCCTCGGTGGTTTCCGTTCGATGAAGTGTGACCATCGAGGGTCGGGCGTCCGAGCAGACCGCGAACTGACACCTGAGCCGATCCCTGAGTCAGGATCTTCGACGACGTCGACGTGGACGTGGTCGCGGTGCTCGAGGATGGCCGGGTCCCCGGAGCGCGTCCGGCGGGTCGTAGTCGCGCCAGCCGTCGTCCGAGCGGGAGCCCGCGGTCCAGATCCGGTCGTCGAAGATGACGTTGTGGATCGCGAGCCGGTCGGCCTGGGCGACGAGGTACTGCGCGATCGCCCAGCCCCGCTGCCGGTTCTCGGGCTGACCGGCCGCACGAAGATGTCGATCGCCCGGCCGTCGTAGTGCGCCGAGCCCTCCATGTGCCCGTCCGGACGCCGCCGGGCGCGAAGCCGCCGAGCGGCAGGTCGCCGAAGGCGGCCTCGACGTCGCGGCGCACGACGTCGGCGCGCCGGGTCAGCCCGGTCTCGTCCAGCGGTCGGGCGCCTCGTCGGCGTCGTCGTCGAGCGACGCAGCGTGAACGCGCGCGGGCGAGTTGCCGGTGAGCGCGGAGGCGAGCGCGCGGGCGTCCGCCTCGTGGTCCGCGTAGGCCTCCGGGAAGCCGGACCGCTGCACCACCTGGGCGGCCTCGGTGATCCGCATCGCCTCGTAGCCGTCGACCTCGCCAGCGCGTCGTAGAAGGCGTTGATCGAGTAGTAGGGGTCCAGGATCTGCTCCGCGCGTGCCCCAGCCCTGCGACGGCCGCTGCTGGAACAGCCCGAGCGAGTCGCGGTCGCCGTGCTCGATGTTGTAGAGCTTGGACTCCTGGTACGCCGTGGCGAGCGCGATCGTCGCCGCCCGCGCGGGCATGCCCGCGCTGCACCGCGATCGCGGTGATCAGCGCGGCGTTCTCGGCCTGCTCCGGCGTCAGCGACACCGAGTGCCCGCCGACGCGTGCCGTGCAGCCCTCGCTGGCGAGCAGCGGGCCCGACCCGGTCGAAGGCCAGCACGCCCACGACCACCAGCACGACGACGAGCAGCGAGGACCGCCGAGCGCCGATCACCCATGCGCTTCGGCACCAGGGCGGGTCAGTTGGCGTGCAGGGCGGCGTTGAGGGCGATGCCCGTCGCTCTTCCACGGCACGGCCTCGATCGCGCCGGTGACCGAGTTGCGGCGGAACAGCACGTTGCTGGCGCCCGAGAGCTCGGCGCCTTGACCACCTTGGGCTTGCCGTCCATGTCGCGGCACGGTCACCTTGGTGCCGGCGGTGACGTAGCAGCCGGCCTCGACCACGCAGTCGTCGCCGAGCGAGATGCCGATGCCGGCGTTGGCGCCGAGCAGGCAGCGCTCGCCGATCGAGATGACCTGCTTGCCGCCGCCGGACAGGGTGCCCATGATCGAGGCGCCGCCGCCGACGTCGGAGCCGTCGCCGACCACGACGCCGGCGCGAGATCCGGCCCTCGACCATGGAGGCGCCGAGCGTGCCGGCGTTGAAGTTGACGAAGCCCTCGTGCATGACCGTGGTGCCCTCGGCGAGGTGGGCGCCGAGCCGCACCCGGTCGGCGTCGGCGATGCGGACGCCGGTGGGCAGCACGTAGTCGACCATCCGGGGGAACTTGTCGACGCCGTACACCGTGACGTGGTGGCCGGCCGCGCGCAGCCGGGCCCGGGTGGACTCGAAGCCCTCGACCGCGCACGGGCCGGCGCTGGTCCACACGACGTTGGTGAGCAGGCCGAAGACGCCGTCCATGGAGATGCTGTGCGGCACGCACAGCCGGGTCGAGAGCAGGTGCAGCCGCAGCCAGACGTCCTCGGTGGTGGCCGGCGCGGCCTGCAGGTCGGCGATCTCGACCTGACGCACCTCGCGGACGACGCCGCGCGCGTCGTCGTTGCCCGCGAGCGCGGTGAGCTCCGCGGGCTCGGTCGCGTCGGCCGGCGGTCTCGCCCAGCGCGGGGGCGGGGAACCAGACGTCGAGGACGGTGCCGGCGGAGTCGAGGGTGGCGAGGCCGAAGCCCCAGGCCTGTTGGAGCGTCGTCGGAGTCGAGTCACGGGTCAACTCTACGGAGCCGCACCGAGCCGGTCACTGGCCGGTGCGGCCGTCGATGCACTCGCGCAGCAGGTCGAGCGTGGCCGCAGTGGCGGGCGTACTCCTCGATCATGTGCACGACCATGTCGCGGACCTCGCTCGGCCTCGCCATGGACGTCGACGACGGCGTCGAGGTCGGTGCGCTCGAGCACCTCGCGCGCGTAGGCCACCTCGCCGTGCCAGAGCCCCAGGCCTCGGCGACGAGCGCCTGGTCGACCGCCGCCTCGTCGAAGTCGAAGCCGCCGTCCTCGTCCTGGAAGAGGCGCGGAAGGTCCATCCGGGCCTCGATCACCCGGCGGAACCAGCTCTGCTCCACGCGCGCCATGTGCCGCACCATCCCGAGCAGCGACATCGTCGACGGCGGGACCGACCGGGTGGCCATCTGCTCGGCGTCAGCCCGTCGCACTTGAGCTCCAGCGTGGTCCGGTAGTGCTCGAGGTAGCCGACCAGGCACTCGCGCTCGCCCCGCGTCGGTTCGGCCTGCATGCGGGGGTCCTCGTCGGCGGGCAGCCACATGTCGCTCATGGCACCAGCCAATCCGGTCGCCCACGGTCGGGCAAGCGAATACCCTCCGGGCATGCCTGCGGGGGAGCTGCTCCTGGTCACCGGCCCGCCGGCCGTCGGCAAGATGACCGTCGGCCGGGCGATCTGCGCGGCCTCGGACTTCCGGCTCTTCCACAACCACCACACGATCGAGCCGCTGCTGGAGATCTTCGGCTTCGGCACCCCGCCGTTCCGCGTCCTGGACCGGGAGTTCCGGCGCCGCATCATCGAGGAGGCCGCGGCCAGCGACACGCGGCTGGTGTTCACCTTGGTCTGGGATCTCGAGAACCCCGAGTCCGCCGAAGGGGTCCGCTGGCTGCTGGCGCCGTACGTCGACGCGGGTCTGCGGGTCTCGGTCGTCGAGCTGTTCGCCGACCTGGACACCCGGCTGGCCCGCAACCACACCGAGCAACGGCTTGCGGCCAAGCCCAGCAAGCGCGACCGGGAGTGGTCCGACGCCAATGTGCGTGAGCTCGAGCAGCACCGGATGAACACCGACCCCAGCGATCCCCAGCCGGGCGACGAGGTGATTGGCGACTTCCCCCACCTGCGCCTCGACAACACCGACCTCACGCCCGACGAGGCCGCCGTTCGGGTGCTGGACTGGCTGGAGACGCCCTGAGTCGCCCTAGGATCGCGAGTGTTCGCTATCCAGGTCACTCGCTCACAGGTCTCTGAACCTCTCCTCCAGCTCCGCAAGCACAGGATCACGAAGACCGGCCGCATCGTTGCGCCACCACACGTCGGGGTAGACGACCCGGCCGGTCATCCACTCCTCCCACGACCCGAAGAGCGCAACCTGGAAGGCGGCGTCGGGGGTGCGGTCGGTCGGCGCCACGATGCCATGCACGGAGCCGCGGTCGAAGCCGCGGTCGGCGTAGTAGAACGGGCTGCCCTCCAGCACCATCGCCGGCTTCCCCGTCTGCGCGCCGGCGGCCAGAACGGCCTCGAGCAGCGCGGTACCGATCCCGAGTCGTCTGGTGGGACGGCAGCACGGACAGCGGGCTCAGCAGGAGTACGTCGACCAGCGCCCGCCGGGCGTCGAGCCACGCGTGGCTGACCCCGACGTGGCCGACCACCTGGCCGTCTCGCGACGCGCGACCAGGCTGATCCGCACCAGACCGGTCTGCTCGAGCTCTCGCCAGATCTGGACGACTGTCTCCCCTTGCTCCGGACCTTCCACCTCGAAGGCGGTCCGGATGACCTGCTCGACACCGGATCGGTCCGCGGGTCGCGACGCCCTGATCGTGGTCACGGCTGCGACCCAAGCAGCGCCGCACGACGCACGCAAGCGGATATCGATTGGTCTGCCGGTGGGCGGCGCCGTAACCTGTGCCCACAGGCGTTCGAGCCGTCATCAGCGGCGAGCCTCCGGAAGAACGGGTCGTGACCAGCATCGATGCGACCTCAGTAGAACCGGACGGGTAGGCCCGTCACAGCCGTGAACGAAGCGGTCGTCGCCGCCCAGGCGCGGCAAGCGAGGTGGTACCGCGGCAGCCTGTCGTCCTCGTGGCCAGCACAGCCCGAGACGACGTACCGCAGGAGAACCGCCCATGACCTACCCGAAGGTCTCCACCGGAGCCCACCGCGCCGTCAGCTCGACCCCGAACTTCCCGGAGATCGAGGAGCGGGTGCTGGCGTACTGGAAGGACGACGACACCTTCCGGGCCGAGCGTCGAGCAGCGCGACGCCGGGCGAGAACGGCGACAACGAGTTCGTCTTCTACGACGGCCCGCCGTTCGCCAACGGGCTGCCGCACTACGGCCACCTGCTCACCGGCTACGTCAAGGACCTGATCCCGCGCTACCAGACCATGCGCGGGCCGCCGGGTCGAGCGCCGGTTCGGCTGGGACACCCACGGCCTGCCCGCCGAGCTCGAGGCGATGCGCCAGCTCGGGCTGAAGACCACCGAGGAGATCCTCGACCTGGGCATCGAGAAGTTCAACGACGCCTGCCGCGCCTCGGTGATGCGGTACACCTCGCGAGTGGCGCGACTACGTCACCCGCCAGGCCCGCTGGGTCGACTTCGACCACGACTACCGGACCCTGAATCTCGACTACATGGAGTCGGTGATGTGGGCCTTCAAGCAGCTCTACGACAAGGGGCTGGTCTACGAGGGCTTCCGGGTCCTGCCCTACTGCTGGAACGACGAGACCCCGCTCTCCAACCACGAGCTGCGGATGGACGACGACGTCTACCAGAACCGTCAGGACCCCGCGGTCACCGTCGGCCTCCGGCTGGAGACCGGCGAGCTGGCCCTGGTGTGGACGACCACGCCGTGGACGCTGCCCTCCAACCTCGCCATCATGGTCGGCGAGGACATCGACTACGTGGTGGTCGAGGCCGGCGTGCCGGGAGTCGAGGGCCGCACCGAGCGCTACGTCATCGCCGAGGCGCGGCTGGCGGCGTACGCCCGCGAGCTCGGCGAGCGAGCCGCAGGTCGTGGAGCGGCTGACCGGCGCCGACCTGGCCGGCCGCACCTACACGCCGCCGTTCTCCTACTACCTCGGCCACGAGAACGCCTTCCGCGTCGTCGACGGCCGAGTTCGTGACCACCACCGACGGCACCGGGCTGGTGCACACGCGCCGGCGCTTTCGGTGAGGACGACAAGGTCGTCACCGACCGCGAGGGCATCGAGCCGGTGATGCCGGTCGGCAAGGACGGCCGGTTCACCTCACCCGGTCGACGAGTACGCCGGGATGCTGGTCTTCGACGCCAACCTACCAGATCATCGACCACCTGAAGGCCGCGACCCGCGGGGAGGGCGACTCGGGCAGCGTCACCGACGGCACCGTCCTGCTCCGGCGCGAGACCTACGACCACTCCTACCCGCACTGCTGGCGCTGCCGCGAGCCGCTGATCTACAAGGGCGTCTCGTCGTGGTTCGTCGAGGTCACCGCCGTCAAGGACCGGATGCTGGAGCTCAACCAGGAGATCCGCTGGGTCCCCGAGCACATCAAGCACGGCCAGTTCGGCAAGTGGCTGGAGAACGCCCGCGACTGGTCGATCACCCGCAACCGGTTCTGGGGCAGCCCGGTCCCGGTGTGGCGCAGCGACGACCCGGCGTACCCACGCATCGACGTCTACGGCTCGCTCGCGGAGCTGGAGGCGCGACTTCGGCGTCCAGGTCGGACGACCTGCACCGGCCCTACGTCGACGAGCTGACCCGCCCGAACCCCGACGACCCGACCGGTCGGTCGACGATGCGGCGGGTCCCCGACGTGCTCGACGTGTGGTTCGACTCGGGCTCGATGAGCTTCGCGCAGGTGCACTACCCGTTCGAGAACGAGGACTGGTTCGAGCACCACTTCCCGGGCGACTTCATCGTCGAGTACATCGGCCAGACCCGCGGCTGGTTCTACACGATGCACGTCCTGGCCGGCGGCGATCTTCGACCGGCCCGCGTTCTCGACCTGCCTCAGCCACGGCATCGTGCTCGGCTCCGACGGCAACAAGATGTCGAAGTCGCTGCGCAACTACCCGAGCGTCTACGAGGTCTTCGACCGCGACGGCGCCGACGCCATGCGCTGGTTCCTGATGTCGTCGCCCGATCCTGCGCGGCGGCAACCTGATCGTCACCGAGCAGGGCATCCGCGACTCGGTCCGGCAGGTGCTGATCCCGCTGTGGAACAGCTGGTACTTCTTCGCGCTCTACGCCAACGCCGCCGGGTACGACGCCCAGCGCTCGACCGGGTCGGAGGACCCGCTCGACCGCTACCTGCTCGCCAAGCTGCGGCAGTACGTCGAGGCGATGACCGAGCAGCTCGACAACTACGAGGTCGCGAACGCCTGCGACTCCACGCCGTGCCTTCCTCGACGTGCTGACCAACTGGTACATCCGGCGCTCGCGCGAGCGGTTCTGGGCAACGGACGGCGCCGTCGACGTCGGCGCCTTCGACACGCTCTACACCGTGCTCGAGACGGTGACCCGGGTCGCGGCTCCGCTGCTGCCGCTGACCACCGAGGAGATCTGGCGCGGGCTGACCGGTGAGCGGTCGGTGCACCTCACCGACTGGCCCGACCCGGAGCTGCTGCCCCAGGACGACGCGCTGGTCACTGCCATGGACCTGGTCCGCGACGTCTGCTCGACGGGCTCGTCGTTGCGGAAGGCGGCCGGGCTGCGGAACCGGCTTCCGCTGTCGACCCTGACGGTCGTCGTCGACGGCGCGTCGGCTCTGGACCGGTTCACGTCCCTCGTCGCCGACGAGCTCAACATCAAGTCCGTCCGGCTGCTCGACGCGGCGGCGCCCGAGGCGGCGTCGTACGGCGTCGCGCAGCGGCTGACGGTCAACGCGCGCGCTGCCGGACCGCGGCTGGGGCGCGACGTGCAGACGGCCATCAAGGGGTCGAAGTCCGGCGACTGGTCGGTCGCCGATGACGGCACGGTCACGGCCGGGGGGCTGGAGCTGGTCGAGGGGGAGTACACCCTCGAGACCGTTGCCGGCTCCGCCGACGAGGCCAGCACGATCGGGATGCTGCCGCGGGGAGGGTTCGTCGTGCTGGACACGTCGATCACACCGGAGCTGGCGGCCGAAGGCCTGGCCCGCGACCTGGTCCGGGCCGTCCAGCAGGCCCGTCGCGACGCAGACCTCGACGTCTCCGACCGGATCTCGCTCTCGATCACCGGCTCGGACGCCGTGCTCGACGCGGCCCGCACCCACGAGGAGCTGATCACTCGCGAGACCCTCGCGACGTCATACGAACTGGGGGCTATGGCCGACGGATCGTATGACGTCCGGACCGACGTGGCCGTGGGCGACGGGGAGCGGGCGTCGGTGGTGGTCAGCCGGGCGTGAGCCCCAGGCGTCCCGCGAGCCGGTCGAGCGAGGCCAGGACCTCGTCGGGCGCCTTGTCGGGCACGCCCCAGATCAGCTCGGTTGCTCCTGCCTCGGCCCAGGCCGCGAGGTCGGCGGGGTCCGGCTTGAACGCGATGAGGACACGGATCTCCGGGGCGCCCTCCCGCCCGGCCTCGGCCCAGGCCTTCTGCAGGGCGGCGATCTGGGCGCCGATGTCCTGCTGCGTGGGCGTGGTCATCCAGCCGTCGGCGTGTTGGGCGATCCACCGGAACGTCTGCGGCCCGCCGCCGGCGCCGATGACGATCGGCACGTGGGCCTGGGCGGGCTTGGGCCACGCCCACGACGGGCCGAAGGAGACGAACTCGCCCTCGTAGGACGCCTCCTCCTGCGTCCACAGCGCGCGCATCGCTTCGACGTACTCGCGCAGGACGGTGCGCCGCCGGTCGGCGGGAACGTGGTGATCGGTGAGCTCGTCGGTGTTCCAGCCGAAGCCGGCGCCGACGCTGACCCGGCCGGCGGAGAGGTGGTCGAGGGTGGCGATCGTCTTCGCGAGCGTGATCGGGTCGGACTCGACCGGCAGCGCGACCGCGGTGGACAGCCCGATCCGCTCGGTGACGGCCGCGACCGTCGCCAGCGAGACCCACGGGTCGAGGGTGCGCAGGTAGCGGTCGTCGGGCAGGGTCTCGTCGCCGGTGCCGGGGTGGGCGGCGTCGCGGCGAACCGGAATGTGGGTGTGCTCGGGGACGTAGAACGTGTCGAATCCCCGCTCCTCGGCCGCGCGGCCCAGGGCAGCTGGGGCGATCCCGCGGTCGCTGGTGAAGAGCACGAGTCCGTTGCGCACGGGCCGAACCTAGAACATGTTCTATCCCAGGGGGAAGGGTCGAGGGGGCCACGACAACGGCTGCGGCCTCGCGGCACCCCTTCGGCTGGTTGGATGGCCGCATGACGCTCGATCTCACCCGGGACGCCGTGACGCTCACCCAGCAGCTGGTCGACATCGAGTCGGTGAGCCGCAACGAGCAGGCGATCGCCGACGCCGTCGAGGCGGCGCTGATGCCGCTGGACCACCTGCGGGTCTCCCGGCTCGGCAACACCGTCGTCGCCCGAACCGAGCTCGGCCGCGGCGAGCGGGTCGTGATCGCGGGACACCTCGACACCGTCCCGCTCAACCACAACCTGCCGGCCCGGCTGGACGCTGAGGCAGGCATCCTCCACGGACTCGGCACCTGCGACATGAAGGGCGGCGACGCCGTCATGCTGCGGATCGCGGCGACGGTCCGCGAGCCCAACCGCGACCTCACGCTCGTCTTCTACGAGGGCGAGGAGATCGAGGGCGAGTTCAACGGCCTGCGGATGCTCGGCGAGAGCGACCCCGACCTGCTGACCGCCGACTTCGCGATCCTGATGGAGCCCTCCGACGCCGTCGTCGAGGCCGGCTGCCAGGGCACGCTCCGGGTCGAGGTGCGCACCACCGGCGAACGGGCCCACTCGGCCCGCAGCTGGAAGGGCGTCAACGCGATCCACAAGGTCGGCGAGGTCCTGGACCGACTCAACCGCTACGAGGCGCGACGGCCGGTCATCGACGGGCTGGAGTACCACGAGGGGCTCAACGCCGTCGCGATCCACGGCGGGGTCGCGGGCAACGTGATCCCGGACGAGTGCGTGGTCGAGGTGAACTACCGGTTCGCGCCCGATCGGTCGCCGGCCGAGGCCGAGGAGTTCGTGCGGGAGTTCTTCGAGGGGTTCGACGTCGCGGTCACCGACTCCGCGCCCGGTGCCCTGCCGGGCCTGGACGTCCCGGCAGCCAAGGCCTTCGTCGAGGCGGTCGGGGGCGAGGTGAATCCGAAGTTCGGCTGGACCGACGTCTCCCGGTTCTCCGCCCTCGGCGTGCCGGCGGTCAACTTCGGCCCCGGCGACCCGATGTTCGCCCACAAGCAGGACGAGCACGTCCCCGTCGAGCACATCGAACGTTGCGAGCAGCAGCTCCGCGACTGGCTGGAGGCCGGGCTGTGAAGGACAAGCAGAAGGGTCCGGTGACGCTGCGCCGCGGCCAGGTCGACTCGGGGACCACCACCGACCAGCGACTGCTCGACTCCCGCGGCCCGAGCGAGTGGGTGCACACCGACCCGTGGCGGGTGCTGCGGATCCAGGCCGAGTTCGTCGAGGGGTTCGGGGCGCTGGCCGAGCTGGGCCCGGCGATCAGCGTCTTCGGCTCCGCCCGCACCAGGCCCGAGGACCCGGCGTACGCCGTGGCCGAGGAGGCCGGCCGCAAGCTCGCCGAGGCCGGCTTCGCGGTGATCACCGGCGGCGGCCCGGGCGTCGATGGAGGCCGCCAACAAGGGCGCCAGCGAGGCCGGCGGGGTCAGCGTCGGGCTCGGCATCGAGCTGCCCTTCGAGTCCGGCCTCAACCCGTGGGTCGACGTCGGCATCAACTTCCGCTACTTCTTCGCCCGCAAGACGATGTTCGTGAAGTACGCCCAGGGGTTCGTCGTGCTCCCCGGCGGGCTGGGCACCTTCGACGAGCTCTTCGAGGCGCTCACCCTGGTGCAGACGCAGAAGGTCACGTCGTTCCCCCTCGTCCTGCTCGGGGTGGACTACTGGCAGGGCATGATCGCCTGGCTGCGCGACACCGTCCTGGCCGACGGCAAGATCGCGGAGTCCGACCTCGACATGCTGGTCCTCACCGACGACGTGGACGAGGCGGTGCGGCTGATGGTCAAGGCCCGTGAGCACGACGTGCCGAGCCCGACCCGCACCGGTCGGAGTGATCCTCCGATGATGTGGTTCTTCGCGATCCTGATCGTCCTCGCCCTGGGCGGGATCGCCCTGCTGGCCGCCGGCAAGGGCACGCCGATGGCCGAGGTGTACGACGACCGCCCGGACCTCGACCTGCCTGCCTCCGGGCCGATCCGCGCCGCCGACCTGCGCCGGGTCCGGTTCTCGCTGGCCTTCCGCGGCTACCGGATGTCGGAGGTCGACGCGCTCCTGGACCGGCTCGCGAGCCAGCTCGAGTCCTCGGAGGGTCGTGGAACCGGAGATGCCGACTAGGGCAGACTCTCAGCGTGTCGCTCGAGGTGATCGTCTACATCCTGACCGCGCTGGCGGTCGTCGTCGTCGTCCTCACGCGCCTGCGGCTGCGCCAGGACAGCGGAGGCGCCGGCGCCGTCCACGTAGGCGAGGGATTCGTCAACCTGCACACCGTGGCCGGCTCGGTGGCGGTCGTGCTGTGGCTGCTCTTCCTGGTCGCCGACGAGGAGGCGGCGCTCGGGAGCGAGGTCGTCGGCATCGTCGCGTTGGCGTTCTGGTGGATCACCGTGGTTGCCGGCCTGCTCATCCTGGTGCGCTGGCTGCCCAGCAGCGGCAAGCACGCCTCGTCCGGCACCGAGGACACCTGGTCGGAGGGCCCCGGCCTCTCCATCCTCGCCCACGTCGGCATGCTCGTCGGCGTTCTCGTGTTCACCTATGCCTACCTGACCCGGCGGTCTGAGCGATGTCTACCAGGGTCCTGGCGAGCGCGTTCCTGGCGATCCTGCTCCCGTTCGGGGCGGGCGCCATCACCACGTCGGGCGCGGCGACCGAAGGTGCGGAGCAGGCCCGGACCGCGGACGCCACGATCGGTGTCCGGGTCCTCGGCGAGTCGGTGCGCGGACGCAAGATCCGGGCCTACCACCTCGGTGAGCCGGGCAAGC
Source organism: uncultured Actinomycetota bacterium (assembly GCA_963830755.1). Classification (GTDB taxonomy): domain Bacteria; phylum Actinomycetota; class Actinomycetes; order Propionibacteriales; family Nocardioidaceae; genus Nocardioides. The sequence goes on from CAWHNI010000013.1 coordinate 70,191, forward strand.
AGAAGGTCGTCCTGATCTCGACCATGCACGGCGACGAGCCGGCCACCCGGCAGATCCTGGACTCCCTGCGTAATGGCCCACCGATCCGGGGCTCAACCTCTGGGTGGTGCCCGTCTACAACCCGGACGGCCTGGCGCGCCACACCCGCAAGAACGCCCACGGCGTGGACCTGAACCGCAACTACCCGTACCGCTGGGCCAACCTGAACGGCAGCTACGAGTCGGGACCCCGGCCGGCCTCGGAGCCGGAGACGCGGGCGATGATGCGCTTCCTCAGTGACGTCCGGCCGAGCCGGATCCTCAGCTTCCACCAACCGCTGCACGGCGTGGACACCGACACCAAGATGCCGAGGTTCGCCCGGCGCGTTGCCAACAAGCTGGACCTGCCGGTCAAGACGTTCGACTGCGGCGGGGTCTGCCACGGGACGATGACCATGTGGTACAACCACCGCTTCCGGGGCGGCGCCGTCACCGTCGAGTACGGACCTCACCCGCCGCGCTACCGGATGCGGGTGCGGGCTCCCCGCCAGATCCTCTCGATCTGGGGCGCCCGGCGCGGGTAGCGCCCCTGTGCACGCGCGGAACGGTCTCCTGCCCTAGCGTTCAGGGGACATGAAGCGAATCTCGGTCGTCGGCAGTTCCGGTTCGGGCAAGACAACTGTCGCCCGTCGTTTGGCGAAGGAGCTCGCAGTCCCGTACATAGAACTCGACGCGCTTCATTGGGGCCCGAACTGGACCGGCGCGACGGGCCCCGAGCTCTCGGAGAAGATCAAAGCCGCGACCGCCGGTGACACATGGGTCGTTGACGGCAACTACTGGAGCAAGGTCGGGCATCAGGTCTGGGCGAAGGCTGACACAGTTGTGTGGGTGAGTCCGCCGCGCTGGCGCACGATCTGGCAGTCAGCGATTCGGACTGTCCGGCGCGCGGCGACCGGGCAGGAGCTGTGGAGCGGCAACCGGGAGAGTTGGACCGGTCTGATGTTCTGGCGCGGCGAGGAATCGATTCTCTGGTGGGCGTGGACAACCTATTCACGGACCCAGGAGCGCTACGCCAGGGCAATGGCGGACACGGAGTGGAACCACCTCACGTTCTATCGCCTTCGAACGCGCCGGGACGTCGAGCGATTCATCGCCGCCCTTGGCCAACACGAGCAAGAGGACGGCTGACTGTTGCCCCGACTTCCACCAGAACACCTGCGGCGCATTCCACGGTGGAATTCTCCGGCGCGATCGCCCCACATTGCGGGACTACGGCCGAGAAGACCTCAGTGCGGCGGTCGAGCGCCTGGCCCAAGGCTTCGTAGATCTCGAGCTGTCCCTCCAGCGAAGCAATTCGGTCGCGAACGTCGTCATTGCCTGAGTCACCGGGTTCGAACCGCATGCGCCATTGAATCTCAGATGGCTGCTGGCGCGCGATCATCCGCGCACACCATCCGCGGGGTGTCCGGATGGCTCGGTGACTACAAGGGCGGGGGACGTCATACGGATAGAGCAAGCGGCTGCGCCCTCCGCATGACGTCCGGGAGGAACAGTCAGCGTCCTTCGAAGACCGGCTTCTCCTTCGCCACGAACGCTGCGACCGCGGCCTCGTGGTCGCGGGTCGCGCCGGTCTCCTGCATCATCCGGCTCTCGAACTCCAGCGCCTCCTCGAACGAGTGCCCCGCGGCGTAGGCGACCGACCGCCGCATCGCGCCCAGCGCCACCGTCGGGCCGTTGGCGAGGCGTGCGGCGGTCTCCTGGACGGTGGCCTCGAGGTCCGAGGCCGGAACCACCCGGTTGGCCAGGCCGAGAACCAGTGAGTCCTCCGCCGAGATCGTCGTCGGGAAGTAGAGCAGCTCGATCGCCTTGGCCCGACCGACCAGTCGCTGCAGGTGGTAGCTGGCGCCGGTGTCGCAGGAGAGGGCGACGTTGGCGAAGGCGAGGTTGAACCCGGCCGAGTCGGCCAGGATCCGCAGGTCGCAGGCGAAGGCCAGGCTCGCGCCGGCGCCGGCCGCCACGCCGTTGACCGCGGCGAGGACCGGCTTCGGCATGGAGGCGAGGGCGGTCACGATCGGGTTGTAGTGCTCGTCGACGGTGCGGAACAGGGCCTCGCTGGACTCGCTGTTCAGGATCTCGATGTGCTCCTTGAGGTCCTGGCCGACGCAGAACGCGCGGCCGGTCCCGGTGAGCACCACGCAGCGCGCGGCCGGGTCCTCGGCGACGGACTGGACCGTCTTGAGCAGCGCCTCCTTCGTGGCCACGTCCAGGCTGTTCATCGCGTCGGGACGGTTGAGCTGATGGTGGCGACGCCGTCGGCGAGGTCGAGGAGGACCGGTTCGAGTGGCAGTCATGCGGTGAAGTCTGCCCGATCGAGATTCAGGCAGCGGGCCACGAAGCGGTCGGCGGCCGGGCTTGAGACGCGTGGCCTCGGCGTCGAACGCGTCGGACGCCGTCCGCCCCGGCCAGCCGTCGGGCAGGAGCTCGTCGGGCAGGCCGGGATCGGCGAACAGGAACTTCCGCCACTCGTGGACCAGGTGGAACCGGGCGGCGAACGCGGCCTTGTCCGGGTCGGCCTGGGCGCGTTCGTGCCGCTCGATGATCGCTTCAGCCGCGGCCGGCCACGCGTCGTACGCCGCCCGGAGCGCGGTGAGGTCCCAGGCCTCCGTGGGCGGGGGGTCGAACCGGTCGGCGTGGGCGGTGCGCGCCGAGGCATTGGAGTGGGCCAGGACCGAGGTGAGCTCGCGCCGGGGGAACGGGCTCACCCACACGTCGGCGGCCAGCTCGGCGTAGCCCATGAACGCGAGGTCGGCGCGGAGCCGGACCCGGGCTGCCCGGTCGTGGGGCGGTGTCGACGAAGACCAGCTGCCAGCTGCCGTCCCATGGCCGGTCGGTCTGCCGGTAGATGCGGTCGCCGGCCTCGTCGAGCCGCCGGATCGCCCGCTCGGTGGCGCGGTAGCCGCGGCCCCCGTCGAGCGACACCGGCTCGAGCCAGTTCTCCGAGACCATCCGGGAGATGGCGGTGCGCACGGCCGGTGCGGCGACCCCGACCGGGTCCAGGAGCCGGATCAACCCGGCGACCGGCGCCTGGTCTCCGCGACCGCGCAGGTGGTCGCCGTACACATCGAACAGCGCTGACCGGGCGTGCATGGTCTGGAGTCTGCCAGCAGTGGGGGCTGTGGGCGGCGTCACTCCCGAATAGGGGATAATGGAGCCCGCGTGTCGGGCCGCGGGGCCCGATTTTGGGAAAACGGCATGGAAGAAGAGGTGCGCGGATGGCGGCGATGAAGCCCCGGACGGGCGACGGTCCGCTGGAGGTCACCAAGGAGGGACGCGGCATCGTGATGCGGGTCCCACTCGAAGGCGGTGGCCGTCTCGTCGTCGAGCTCAACGCCGAAGAGGCGACCGCGCTCGGCGAGGCCCTCGAGGCCGTCGTCGGCTGACGTGGTGGCCCGTCAGCAGCACACCAACCTCGCCTCCCTACCGCCACAGGTCTCACCCCCGAATTCGCACTCAGTGACCTGCGCCCTCACGCGATCCGGGGCGCCGAAGCCGTCGCGCTCCCGGTGCTGCCGGGTCCCGACGGGGACGAGAGCCAGGTCCTGCTCGGGCCCCGGTGCCGACGAGATCGCCGAGCAGCTCGGCCTCGATCCGTTCGCCCTGCTCGAGCTCGACGGGGCCACCGGCAAGGCCGGCGAGATCACGTCGTACCCCGTCCCGCTCGGCGCCCCTGACGCCGAGGCCCTGCGCTGGGTGCATTTCGTCGGCGTCGGCGAGCAGCGGCCGGCCGACCTGCGCCGGGCGGGGGCGACCCTGGCCCGCGCGACCCGCGACCGATCCAGCGTCGCCACCTCGATCCCGGCGGTCGCCCCCGACGGCGGGCTCGAGGCGTTCGTGGTCGGAGTGATGCTGGGCTCCTTCGTCTTCCACTGGCGCTCCAAGCCCCCCGAGCACGTCCCGGTCGGCGCGGGTGGTGCTGGCCGACCTGCCCAAGACCAAGCGGTGGGCGCGGATCCTCGACCGCGCGATCGCGGTCGGCGGCGCGGGCTGGCGGGCCCGGATGCTCGCGGCCGTGCCGTCGAACCTGAAGAACCCCGGGTGGCTGGCGGACCAGGCAGTGGTCGTCGCGGACGAGTCCGGACTGAAGTCGAAGGTCTGGGACGTCGAGGCGCTGACCGCCGGAGGCTTCGGCGGGATCCTCGGTGTCGGCCAGGCGTCGGCGACCCCGCCGCGGATGATCGAGCTCGACTACCGTCCGCCCGGCGGCGGCCGGGGCGGCCCGCGGGTGGTGCTGGTTGGCAAGGGCATCACCTTCGACACCGGCGGTCTCTCGATCAAGCCCGGAGAGTCGATGGTCAACATGAAGCGCGACATCACCGGCGGTGCCGTGGTGCTCGCGGTGATGGCGGCGCTGGCGGCCGTCGAGTGCCCGGTTCGGGTCACCGGCCTGATCGCCGCGGCCGAGAACGCCATCAGCGGCAACGCCCTGCGACCCGGCGACGTCGTACGCCACTACGGCGGCCGCACCAGCGAGGTGACCAACACCGACGCCGAGGGGAGGCTGGTGATGGCCGACGCGCTGGCGTACGCCCTCGACCGGCTCGACCCGGCGGTGATCGTCGACGTGGCGACCCTGACCGGTGCCATGAAGGTGTCGCTCGGGCAGCATGTCGGGGGGTTCTTCGCCAACCGCGACGGGCTCGCCTCGGTCATCGCCAAGGCGGGCGAGGCATCCGGGGAGCCGCTGTGGCGGTTGCCGCTCGCCGCCGACTACGAGGAGAAGCTGTCCTCCTCCGTGGCGGACGCCGACAACGCCCCCGGCGGGCCGGGCGCGATCACCGCCGCCCTGTTCCTCCAGCACTTCGTCGGGGATCGGCCGTGGGCCCACCTCGACGTCGCCTCCGTCGGCGACGCCCCGACGGACAGCTACGAGTGGACGGCCGGTCCCACCGGCTTCGGTGCCCGCGCCCTGCTCGCGTGGCTGGGCAGCGAGGACCCGCTGGCGGGCGTGTCATGAGGGGCTGGGCATGAAGGGCCTGACCGTGCGCTGGTCCCTCGCCGGCGCCCCGGACGGGATCGAGGAGGAGCTGGCGACGTACGTCGCCGACACGTCGCACGCGCGCTTCACCGGGATGGCCGGGCTGCGGTTCAAGACCTGGCGGATGCGACCGGGGGAGTGGTTCGAGGGCTGCTACGTCTTCGCGACCGACGAGGCGCGCGCCGAGTTCCAGGCCGGGTTCGCCGAGACCGCCGCCGACGCGCCGGGGTCGAAACTGATCGGGAGCGCTCCGATCCTGATCGAGGAGTGTGACGTGGTGGCGGTCGCCGAGGGCTGGGACGGCTTCACTGCGACATCGAGGGCTAGGTCGCTGTCGTCTCACCGGGTTTCGAGACGCTCACTCAGTCGCGAGCAAGCTCGTCCCTGAGTCGAGCCTCCTCAACCTTCGCCGCTACTCGCAGGCCTAGCAAGCTAGTCCTGCGGCGTCTCGGGCGACCACTCCTTCTTGGCGGCCAGCAGGCCGTCGCCGACCGGCAGCAGCACCGAGATCAGGGACTCGTCGTCGGCGATCTCCTTGCCGAGCTCCCGGATGGTCACGGTCTCCTCGTCGCGCTGGGCGGGGTCGGCGACCCGGTCGTGCCACAGCGCGTTGTCGAAGACCACCACGCCCGCCGGGGCGCAGCAGCCGCAGCGCCTCCTTGAGGTAGGCGGCGTACTCGGACTTGTCTCCGTCGCAGAACACCAGGTCGTAGTGGCCGTCGGTGAGCCGGGGGAGCACGTCGAGCGCGGCGCCGGAGATGGTCCGTGCCCGCTGCGGCGGGATCCCGGCCTCGGTGAACGACTGCTTGGCCAGCCGTTGGTGCTCGGCCTCGATGTCGACGGTGGTGAGCACGCCGTCGGGACGCATGCCGCGCATCAGCCAGATCCCGGAGACGCCGGTGCCGGTGCCGATCTCGACCACGGCGCGGGCTTCCAGCACCGAGGCGAGGAACCGCAGCGCAGCGCCGCCGCCGGAGCCGATCGGGACGACCCCCACCTCCTCGGCACGGGCGCGGGCCGAGGCCAGGACGTCGTCCTCGACGACGTGCGCCTCGGCGTAGGACCAGCTCGCGGGCTTGATCGGCGACGTGGTGGCAGAGATGGCGGGCCTCCTGGTTCGGACACCGGCCGGACTGGACCAGCCGGTGTGGACGAGCGTCTCGACCCTATCGCGATGCGACCGGCCGGAGCCGCCGGGAACACCCGTGGCATCCGGCTCGTTGTGCCGGTCAGCGGGGAGAGATTTCACAGCGTTCTCTCAGTCGACATCTCTACGGTGGGAAGGACAGGACACTGTTCCGATCGCACGCACAGGCACAGCCCCAGGAGGCTCCGGTGGAGACGACCGACGGAGTACCCACCTGGGACGAGGTCGTCGAGCGCCACTCCGACCGCGTCTACCGGCTGGCCTACCGGCTGACCGGTGACCGCCACGATGCCGAGGACCTCACCCAGGAGGTCTTCGTGCGGGTCTTCCGCAGCCTGTCGACCTACACCCCCGGGACGTTCGAGGGGTGGCTCCACCGGATCACCACCAACCTGTTCCTCGACCAGGCACGCCGCAAGCAGCGGATCCGCTTCGACGCGCTGTCCGACGAGCGGGCCGCCCGGCTGAGCAGCTCGACGCCCACGCCGGACGCGGCGTACGCCGACCAGACCTTCGACGACGACATCGAGCGGGCCCTGGCCACCCTTCCCCCTGACTTCCGGGCCGCCGTCGTGCTCTGCGACGTCGAGGGGCTGACCTACGAGGAGATCGCGGAGATCCTCGACGCCAAGCTCGGCACCGTCCGGTCCCGGATCCACCGCGGCCGGGCCATGCTCCGCAAGGGCCTCGCCCACCGGGCTCCCGGGGCCGGTCGGTCGCGCTACTCCGGGCCCGCCACCGGTCCGATCCTGATGCCGCGGGGGAACCTGTGATGTGGCACCTCGGCTCTCGGGTCAGCGCCCTGCTCGACGGCCAGCTCCCGCCCGAGGAGGCCGAGCGCGCCTGGGCCCACGTTCACGCCTGCCACGCCTGCCGCGACCTCGTCGAGCGCGAGGGCTGGATCAAGACCCGCCTGGCCGGGCTCTCCCACGGTGCCACGTCCGCGCCCGAGCACCTCAAGGGCTCGCTCCTCGGGCCGCACGCCCACACGCTCCACCTCGATGCCCTGGGGCGACGGTCCCGCAGCTGGACCGGACTGGCGATCGGTGGAGGCGCCGCGGGGGTAGCCGTGCTCGGGATGCTGGCCCTGGGTGCCGCGAATCCTGACGGCCCGGTCGACCGCCGTCCGCCCGTGACCAACATCGGGCAGAGCGATAGTCCGCGCAGCCCGGCACCCACCCCGCTGGGGCCACGCCGCTGACAAGGGTGGTCGCGGGTAGGTGGGTATCTCGCGGTCCTCGGGTGATCGAGCCTGGCTCAGGCGGCGAACAGCAGGGTGGTCGGCGGGCGCATCCACCGGGATTTCGGTCGTAGGGGAAAATGAATCCGTGACCCCCTACGACGACGGCCGCGACCCCGGCGAAGCCGAGCCGCGGGACACCGAGCCCACCCGGCCGTTGTCCCAGCAACCGTCCTCGGCGGAGCCCGCCGGCCGGTCCTGGTTGCCTCCGCTCCCGACGCGACCCGGCGAGCGGTACGGCGCCCCGCGGCCGCAGCCGGCGGCTGTTCTCCGCGAACCCCACGGCCAGGTGCCGTGGTGGACGTGGGCCATCGTGGGCGGGCTCGCGCTGGCCCTCGGACTGTTCGGCGGCGCGGTGGGTGCACTCCTCGTGCAGGGCCTCGTCGACGACACACCGGGGCTGGTCTCGGGCGGGCTCGACGGCGTCGACACCGTCTCGACTCCGCCCTTGCCGGCCGAGAACGGGTCGGTGACCGCGGTCGCGCAGCAGCTGCTGCCCAGCACCGTCCAGATCTCCGCGGAGTTCGAGGGCGAGGCCGGCGGCGCGACCGGCTCGGGGTTTGTGCTTGACCGGCAGGGTCACGTCATCACCAACAACCACGTCGTGGAGGACGCCGCCGAGGGCGACGGCCCGATCGAGATCGTGGACCAGGACGGCAATCGCTACAAGGCGGAGGTGGTCGGCCGGAGCCCGGTCTACGACCTGGCCGTCCTGTTCGCCGAGAAGGCCACCAAGCTCCGCCCTGCGTCGCTGGGCGCCTCGAGGATCCTCCGGGTCGGCGATGGAGTCGTCGCGATCGGCTCCCCGCTCGGGCTGAGCTCCACGGTTACGGCGGGGATCGTCAGTGCCCTCGACCGGCCGGTCACCACCGGTGACTCTGTCGACGACTCGTCCTACATCAACGCCGTGCAGACCGACGCCGCGATCAATCCCGGCAACTCCGGCGGGCCGCTGGTCGACCTCAAGGGGCAGGTGGTCGGTGTCAACAGCGCCATCGCCACGACGGGGGGCGGCTTCGGCGGCGAGTCGGGCAACATCGGCGTCGGCTTCGCGATCCCGATCGAGCAGGTCCGGATCACTGCTGACCAGATCCTCCAGACCGGTGAGGCGCGCTACCCGGTCATCGGGGCGCAGGTGCAGACCGGCGGCGACGACGGCGATGGCGCGCGGATCGACAGGGTCAATCCGGACACGCCCGCCCAGGAAGCCGGGTTGCGCAAGGACGACGTGGTCACGGCCGTCGACGGCGAGCGGGTGACCGACGGCATCGCCCTGATCGTCGCCATCCGGACCCACCAGCCCGGGGAGACGATCGAGTTCACCGTCGAGCGCGGCGGCGAGGAGCGGACGATCCGGATCACGCTCGGCTCCGAGATCGGCTGACGGCTAGACGGGTTCGTCGTCCTCGGGCGCGTCATCGCGCCCGGTTCGCGCCTCGACGAACGGATGCTTTGCGACGAAGGTGTCCGCCTCGTCGTACATCCGCTGGATGTAGTCCTCGAGCTGGGAGACCTCCACGCGCCACTGGCCGCGGCCGCCGATCTTGATCGCCCGCAGCTCGCCTCGCCGCACCAGCGCATAGACCTGCGCGGACGAGGTGTTGAGGATCTCGGCCACCTCGCCGAGCGTGAGGAAGCGGGGGGCGCCGGCCATGGGTCCATCGTCCCACCGTTTACCCGAATCGGGTACGCCGCGCAGGGGCTTGTGGACAACCAGATGACTCCGGACGGCCCGAGTTGCATGATATGCGCGTGACCAACGACCTCGGGGCGTCTGGTGCTTCGCCGGCGGTGCGCGCAGCGTCGCCGGGCTGGCGTGATCCCCGGCTCTGGATCGGCGTCGCCATCGTGGCGGTCTCCGTCATCGTCGGGGCCCGCCTGATCGGGTCGGCCGACGACTCGGTCACGGTGTGGGCGGTGGCCTCCGACGTGGGTCCCGGCGACACCGTCGCCGCCGATGACCTGACGGCACGGCGGGTCCGGTTCGTGGACGCAGGCGACCTCGACCGCTACTTCCCTGCCGGCGAGGAGCTCCCGGCCGACCTCCGCCTCCAGCGCGCCGTCGGCGAGGGGGAGCTGCTGCCCAGGTCGGCAGTCGACACCTCGGGCGGGAGCGACGCGATGGAGCTGCCGGTCGCCGTCGAGACCACGAGAGTCCCGCCGGGCGTGCAGTCCGGGTGGGTCGTCGATGTCTACGTCGTGGAGCAGCGCAGCGACGGGCGACCGGTGCTGACCGGGGTCACCGTCCTCGAGGCGCCGCCGGCAGGCGAGAGCTTCGCCGTCAGCGGGCAGCGGCAGGTGGTGCTCGGCGTCACCGACGCCGAGGCGCAGCGTTTCTTCCGGGCCACCGGGTCGGTCGACGGTCCCGGCCCTCACGATCGTCCGGCGGGGCTAGGCGCCGTGGTCGTCGTTCTCGTCGCCGCCGCCGGCGCCGCCTGGGAGTCGACCGCCCTGGGCCTGCTCGGGGAGCGGCAGGGGATCGTCGTGCTCAAGCGCTGTGTCGACCTCGATGACCTGCTGGCGGCGGCCAGCGCCGGTCAGGCCGACGTCGCGGTCCTCGGCGTCGACACCCACGGCCTCGACCAGGCGGCTGTCGACCTGCTGCGCAAGCACTCGGTGCGACCGGTGGCCGTCGTCCCGGACGGCGCCGGGCTGGACGCGGCCCACCTTCGGGCCACCCGGATCGGGATCCGATCGACCGTCTCCGTGGCCGAGCTGGCCACCCTGCCCGACGCGGTCCTGGCCGACGAGGCGCCGGCCGACACCGTCGTGCGAGCGGAGACCCCCGACGAGGCGAATCCGCGCGGGCCGGGCGGGCGGGTCGTGACGCGTGTGGGGTCCTGCCGGTGCCCCGGGTCGCACCACCCTCGCCACGGGGCTGGCCGCGGAGCTGGCGCGGCGCGGATGCCGGACGACCCTGGTCGACGCCGACCCCTACGGCGGCGCGGTCGCCCAGCAGCTCGGGATCCTGGACGAGGTCTCCGGGCTGCTTGCCGCAGCCCGGGTGACAGCCGGGGGCATGCTCGGCGAGCGGTTCGGGTCGGTGCAGCGGACGATCGGCCCGCACCTCGGTGTGGTCACCGGGCTGCCGCGCGCCGACCGGTGGGTCGAGGTCCGGTCGGGAGTCGTCGAGCACCTGCTCGAGGTCGGGCGCGACCACGGCCACGTCGTCGTCGACACCGGCTTCAGCCTCGAGCTGGACCCTGCCTCCGACTTCGGGTCGCGGCCCGGGCGCAACCAGATGACCCTGGGCGCGCTCGAGGTGGCCGACGAGGTGGTGGTCGTCGGCAACGCCGACCCGGTCGGCCTGTCCCGGCTCGCCCGCGGGCTCGTCGAGCTGCGCGACCTCACCGGCGGTGCGGCGGTGCGGGTGGTGGTGAACCGGATGCGTCCCACGCTCGGTTGGTCGGAGAAGGACATCGCCGGCATGGTCGAGGGGTTCACCCGCCTCACCGGGCTCCACTTCCTGCCCGATGATCGGGCCGCCGTGGACCGTGCGCTGGTCGCCGGGCGCACCGTCGTGGAGTCCGGCGACTCCGGCCTGGGCCGCGCGATCGGCGAGATCACCGACGAGCTCCTGCCCGAGTCGGCGGTCGTCGGCCCGACCGGGCGGCTCAGGCGGCGAACAACAAGTAGAGGCCCCCGACGGTGAACGCGATCATCGCGAACAGCAGCGGCAGCTGACCGGTCAGCTGGTGCCGCTTCGGCAGCAGCTCGATCGCGCGCTCGTGCGCGGCGATGACGCCGAGGACGTGGCCGAGCACCACGGCGAGCACCTTCAGGACCGCCAGGAACGTCGGGTGGAACGACAGCCAGTAGTTGACCGTCCAGTCCGCGGTCCCGAGCAGGTTGCTCCCGTCGCCGAACGGGTCACTGGCCTGGATCAAGGTCTGCTGGCCGTACTCCACCAGATAGGTCGTGTAGTGGGCCACGATGTAGCCGACCACGATCGGGATGATCGAGTGCGCGAACTTGTCGGGCAGCTCCAGGCGGCGCGTACCGGGCCCGACGCCGGTGGTGACACAGCCGAGAGTGAAGATCAGGCCGACCCCGACGCAGAACGCGAGCAGCGCCAGGTTGTTGAGCAGGTACGTCGAGGTACCGGTGTCCTGGGTGTACCTCACCCAGAAGTTGGAGTCCTTGAACGAGTCGAAAGCGGTGCTCCCGAACAGCACGGACAGGACCGCCAGGAGCCCGGGCACGGCCCGGGTGGTGTCCAGGTTCGCCAGGGGGCTGCGGACGATCAGCCGGCCTTCGCGCCGACCCCAGACCGACAGCTTCGCCACCAGGCTGGAGTAGACCTCGAACGGGTCACCCCGCTCGTAGAACCCGCTCCCGAACAGGGCGCCACCGAGGAGCATGACCGCGACGTAGATCGCGCACCACAGGCGGACCGGCCCGAGCTCGGTGGAGAAGGGGTAGACCAGCTCCATCCATACGAACGCGAAGAGTCCCAGCGCAGCCGGCCAGTAGCCGAGGCGGGCGGGGTAGTGGAAGACCCCCGCCTCCGGGTCGCTGCCGGAGAGCTTGGCGAACGCGAGGTTGATGGTCCGGACCGGGCTGATCGCCTTCCACACCGGGCCGAACACGACGGAGAGCGGGACCAGGCCGACCCACCACCACACGTAGAAGATGCCGAACACAGGGTTCGTCAGCAGGTCCTGGCCGAAGACCGCGGCTACCGCCGTGTAGCCGAAGACGACGAGCCCCACCACGCGCAGGGCGACCCGGAACGCGGTCGAGTCGACGACCCGGGCGAGCCACCCCGGAGCCGGGCGGCCGGTCCGGCTCTCGTCGTAGCGCGGCGAGCGCCACGCGATGGCGAGGACCGTGAAGGAGACGGTCAGCGCCGCGACCGCTCCCAGGATCGCGAGCTCCGGAGGGATCGGGAGGTCCTTGGCCCCGCCGATCCCGTGTGCCAGCGAGAACCCGTCGTCGGGCACCTCTACGAGACCTCGAGCTGGACGATCACGACCTTCGGATCGTGCGCCTCGACGTCGACCACGCCGGGCTGGTCGAGGGTCAGCTTCAGGGTGGTGGTGCCGGCGCCGTACTCGAACTCCTGCTCGGGGTTGCTGTGGACGTGCAGCTCGCCGGGCTCGTCGGCCTTGACCACCAGCTCGACCGGCTCGCCGGCCTTGACCTCGACCCGCTCGCCGTTCGGTGTGACCGAGCCGTCGGAGAAGGTGATGTCGACCGTGGCGGCGTCGCTGTCCGACGCGGGAGGGCTGTCGGTGTCGTCGTCGCCACATCCCGCGAGCACCGGGAGGGCGCAGAGCAGGACCGCGAGGACGCTGGCGGTGCGGCGCATGGCGTGGTTTCCCTTTCGTAGGTGGAGCGACGTCAGTGGCGCATCGTGGGGCGGTCGCCCGTCGGACGACCGCCTTCTGCCAGAATCCCACGGTGAGCAAGTGATGCGGGCAGCGGCCCGCGGTCGGAGACGGAGGGAGCAGCGATGAGCCAGCGACTCCGCTCCAGGGACCTCGCGTTCCTGGCCGAGGAGTCTGCCTCCACGCCCCTGCACAACGCGACGGTGGAGATCTTCGATCCCGTCGACTCCGGCTTCGACTACCAGCGACTGGTCGCCCTGATCGGGGACCGGATCTCCTTCGTGCCCCGCTACCGCCAGCGGGTGCAGTCGGTGCCGGGCCGGCTGGCGAACCCGGTCTGGGTCGATGACCCGCACTTCGACCTCGGCTTCCACGTACGACGCTCCGCGCTACCGCGTCCGGGCTCCATGGACCAGCTCCGTGAGCTGGTTTCCCGGGTCGTCTCGCGACCGCTCGACCGACACCGGCCACTGTGGGAGGTCTACTTCGTCGAAGGACTTGCCGACGGCCTCGTCGCCGTGCTCTCCAAGTCCCACCAGGCGCTGGTCGACGGCATCGAGACCGTCGACCTCGGGCAGGTGCTGCTCGACGTGGGCGCCGAGCAGCGCATCCTCGGCAACGACGAGTGGCGGCCGCCCCGCCGACCCACCCCGACGTCGCTGGTGGTCTCAGCGGTGCGCGAGTCGGTGCAGCGACCCGGCATCGTCCTCGACACCCTGCGCAGCAACGCCGGGTCCGCGCGTCGGGCCGCCGAGGCCGCCGCCAACCGCGCCGGCGCCATCACCACCGCCCTGACCAACCGTCGTTCACCGGGGGAGACGCCGATCTCTGGCGAGCTCTCGCACCAGCGCCGCTTCGTGGCGGTCCGCACCGACCTCGCGGCCTACCGCAAGGTGCGGCGGGCCCACGGCGGCACGATCAACGACGTCATCCTCGCCACCATCACCGGCGGCCTGCGCGCCTGGCTGATGACCAGGGCGGAGTCGCTGGGCGGGATGCGCAAGATCAAGGCCGTCGTCCCGGTCTCGGTGATCGACGAGGAGCTCGAGGCCACCTCGCTGGGCAGCCAGATCGCCGCCCACCTCGTCTCGCTCCCGGTCGGCGAGCCGAGCGCGGTCGTCCGCCTGCACCAGGTGTCGTACTCCTTCCAGGTCCACAAGGAAACCGGCCGGGCCGTGGCCGCGAACCGCCTCGCGGGCATCGCCGGTTTCGCCCCGGCGACGTTCCACGCCATCGGCTCGCGGGTGGCGGCGGACGAGCTGCGGCGAGGCGCCCAGATCTCGATCACCAACGTGCCCGGGCCGCAGTCCTCGTTGTATGCCGCCGGCGCGCGGATGCTCGAGACCTATCCCGTGCACCCGCTGACCCGAGACCACGCCGTGGCCATCGGGGTGACGTCGTACGACGGCGCGGTCTACTACGGCATCACCACCGACCGAGACCTCCTCCCCGACGCCGACGTCCTCGGCCAGTGCATCACCGAGGCGCTCGACGAGCTCCTCGACACCGCCTCGGGCGGACGGCCCCGCGCCCCCCGCGGCCGCAAGAAGTAGCGCTCCGGCCCGGGTCGCTACGCTCGCCCCCATGGACGCGACCACCTTCCCGCCGGCTCCCATCAACGAGCCGAACCTGACCTACGCTCCGGGCACTCCCGAACGCGAGGCGCTCGTCGTCGAGATCGACCGGCTCAAGCGCCGCGAGCTCGACCTCAAGGCCCACATCGGGGGTCGTCGACGGTCCGGCGGTGGCCGGGAGATCAAGGTCGTCCAGCCGCACGACCACCAGCACGTGCTCGGGGTCATGAAGAACTCCGACGGCGCGGACGCGAAGGCCGCGATCAACGCGGCGGCGAAGGCGGCTCCCGACTGGCGGGCGCTGCCGTTCGACGAGAGGTGCGCGATCCTGCTCAAGGCCGCCGACCTGCTCGCCGGCCCGTGGCGGCAGCGCCTCAACGCCGCGACCATGCTCGGCCAGTCCAAGACCGCGTTCCAGGCCGAGATCGACAGCGCCTGCGAGCTCATCGACTTCTGGCGCTTCAACGTCCACTACGCCAAGCAGATCCTCGCCGACCAGCCGATCGCCAACAGCCCCGGCATCTGGAACCGCACCGACCACCGCCCCCTCGAGGGCTTCGTCTACGCGATCACGCCCTTCAACTTCACCGCGATCGCCGGCAACCTGCCCACCGCGCCCGCCCTCATGGGCAACACCGTCCTCTGGAAGCCCTCGCCGACCCAGCAGCTCGCCGCCTCCCTCACCATGCAGCTGCTCGAGGAGGCCGGGATGCCGCCCGGTGTGATCAACATGCTGCCCGGCGACGGGATCGACGTCTCGAGGGTGGCGCTGGCCCACCCCGACCTCGCCGGTATCCACTTCACCGGCTCCACACCCACCTTCCAGCACCTGTGGCGGACCGTCGGCGAGAACATCGCGGGCTACCGCTCCTACCCGCGGATCGTGGGGGAGACCGGGGGCAAGGACTTCGTCGTCGCCCACCCGTCCGCCGACCCGGACGTCTTGCGGGTCGCGCTGATCCGCGGTGCGTTCGAGTTCCAGGGCCAGAAGTGCTCGGCGGCCTCCCGGGCCTACGTCGCCCGGTCGGTGTGGAAGAAGATGAAGGACGAATTCCTCGCCGAGGTCGAGGCCCTGTCCATGGGCGACGTCACCAACCTGTCCAACTTCATGGGTGCGGTGATCGACGACCGGGCCTTCGCCAAGCACAAGGCCGCCATCACCCGTGCCCGGCGCAACAAGAACATCGACATCCTCGCCGGCGGCCAGATCGACGACTCGGTCGGCTGGTTCGTGCGGCCGACGGTCATCGAGGGAACCGACCCCACCGACCAGATGTTCTCGACGGAGTACTTCGGTCCGATCCTGTCGGTGCACGTCTACGACGACGACCGGTTCGAGAAGGTGGTGGCGCAGATGGAGTCGTTCGCGCCGTACGCCCTGACCGGGGCGATCATCGCCCAGGACCGGCAGGCGATCGCGTGGGCCAATGAGGAGCTGCGGTTCGCGGCCGGCAACTTCTACGTCAACGACAAGCCGACCGGAGCGGTGGTGGGCCAGCAGCCGTTCGGCGGAGCCCGCGCCTCGGGTACCAACGACAAGGCCGGCGCCGCGGTCAACCTGCTGCGCTGGACCTCACCGCGGTCGATCAAGGAGACGTTCGTCCCGCCCAAGGACTACCGCTACCCCTACATGGGCTGATCTGCCAGCGTCGCGATGAACAAGCTCCGTCCGGCCGTTCGGCCGGAGCGGATCGGAGGCTACGTGGTTGCGGTCCGGCCCTTCGGGGTACGGCGGCACGCTCTACCGCTTGAGCGCGCTTCTTCGGTTGCGGTTTGCTCGGGTCGACCGCTTGTGGCTCGGTGGCGAGATTTCTTGCAGAAGCGTTGTTCCACAGACCCCGGTTTCGGCTGGTTTCGGGGGCCGGACTGTCGGTGGTCCGCTGATTGAATTGGGCCATGGAAGCCACCACCGCAACTGTCGCCGCTGGGGGAGTCTGGACGCCCCGGCGGAGGTGTTGGCGTTCGCGCGGGAGCAGCGGGCGGTCGCGGATCGGGCGGAGGCGAACCTGTTGCAGGCCGCGGTGGTGTGGGCCGCCCAGCATCCGGCGGAGTCGTTGGAGGCCGCGGAGGTGTTCCGGACATCGGGTTATGCGGGTGGGTTCGGCGACACCGCGGTCCCGCTCGCCGGTCCCGGAGCCCCGTTGGTCGCCGAGTTCTCGATCGCGGAGTTCGCGGCCGCGGTGGGGTTGTCCACCGAGGCCGGGAAGCGCTACGTGGGCCATGCGGTGGAGCTGCGGTACCGGTTGCCGCGGTTGTGGGCGCGGGTGGTGGCCGGGGACCTGCCGGCGTGGAAGGCGCGTCGGGTGGCCGATGTCACCGCCGGGCACGGGCTCACCGTCCAGGCGGCGGCGTACGTGGACCGGCACGTCGGGCCGGTGGCGCACAAGATCCGCCTCGCGGCGCTGGACCGTTTGGTGGAGGAGGCGATCGCGCGGTTCATGCCCGAGACCGCCGAGGAGATCCGGCGTCGGGCCGCGGACGGGCGGCACTTCGACGTCGACCACGACCAGGTGTCGTTCGCCGGCACCTCGCTGATCCATGGGGAGGTCGACCTGGCCGATGCCCTGGACCTGGACCAGGCAGTCGCCGACCGCGCGGCGCACCTGAAGGACCTCGGTTGTGCACGGAGTCGTTGGACGTGCGGCGGGCGATGGCGATCGGGGAGCTGGCCCGCCGCCAGCTCGCCTTCGACCTCCACACCGCGGACCGCGAGGCAGAGGACCAACCCATCACAACGTCCGCGGGGCGGAAGCCACGGCGGGCGGTGGTGCTCCACGTCCACCTGCACCAGTCCGCCATCGAAGGTGCCGGCAGTGCGGTCGGCCGGGTGGAGAACACCCGCAGCCTGGTCACCGCCGAGCAGATCCGTGCCTGGTGCGGCCACCCCGACGCCCAGGTGGTGGTGAAGCCGGTCATCGACCTGGCCGACCACGTCCACGTGGAGGCCTATGAGGTGCCGGACCGGATCGCCGAGGCCGTCGCTCTGCAGGGACCTGGCGTGTGTGTTCCCGTGGTGCACCCGACCCGCCCGACGGCTCCACCCCGAGGAGCATGCCCTGCGACTGCGACCACGTCGTCCCCCACACCCGAGGAAGGGCCGACCTGTTCGTGCAACATCGCCCCCCTGTGCCGACGACATCACCGGCTCAAGACCCACGGCGGCTGGACCTACACCGTCCTCGAACCCGGCTCCTACCTCTGGTCCAGCCCGCACCGCTACCAGTACCTACAGCGACCACACCGGCACCCTCGACGTCAGCCGGTGACCGACACTCACCCGCCCCACCACCCGACGAGTAGCCACCCCGCCCCGCACCCCGCCACCGGCGGGGGCAGTGGCATGTCCGCATGTGAGAATCGGGCTCCTGATGATCCCCATGCACCTCGGTCCCCTTCACCCGTTCGAGCTCGCGCTCACCCTGCTGCTGGCGTTCGGTCCGTTCGTCGTGCTTTGGGCCGTGATCGTCGTACGACGTCGGGAGGACCGACGCGACGGGCTCAGCTGAACACCGGCAGTTGGCCGGCGGTCGGACCCAGGTCGTCGCTCTCGTCCGTGGTCGGTGCGGCGCGACCCGTGCCGACCAGAGCGACGCGCTCGTCGCTCCACCCCGGCAGCGGGCGTTCGAGCAGCGCCTCCACCACCCGACGGACTTCATGCAGTCCCGCCGGGGACGGTGGTGCCAGCTGGAGATGTGCGATCAGGTCGAGATGGTGCAGTGTCGCCTCGACCGCCAGCGTGCTGGCGAGGTCTGCCACGGACAGCGCATGGTCCTGGGTCGAGACGACGGCGACCGGGTCCGCCCCGCCCACGGCGCGCGTGGCCGCCGCCGCGACCTCGAGGTACGCATCACGCAGCGCGGGCCAGCTCCGCATCCCGGACTCGATCCGGGTGGCTCGTCGCGTCAACTCGTCGCGGTCGGGATCGACGCCCCACCCACGCCAGTACGCGACGGCGTCACAGTCGGCTGGGACGGGAGCGGGGGAGTGCACGGCCACCAGGCGCGTACGCGTCGGCGTGCAGGTGGTGGACGAGATCCGCACGACCAGCCCGGCAGCGTGGGCACCGCGTCGTCGTCAGCGCAAGGCTGCCAGTGCTGCGTAGGCGTCGTCCAGCACGGTCCGGTCCGCGTTCACCGGGAGAGGTAGTCGCGGCCCACCTTGTTCTCGGCCTTGAGGGCCTTGAGCAGCAGGTCGGCGATGAGCCCCTCGATCTTGCCGCCGACCAGGGGGATGTTGACCTTGACCGACATGTCGACGGTCTCGGTGGTCACGCCGCCGGACTCGGAGAGCCGGGCGGTGCCGGTCATCTCCCCGGGCTTGCCGGGGATGGTCACCGTGATGTCGCCCTCGTCCGCGGACTTCCAGGACTCCGCTGGACGATGTTGATCTCGTCGCCGACGAACTTCTTCGCGAACGACGGGATGCCCTGGGCGGCCTGGACCTGGTCGATGGTGACCTCCATGCCGTTGTCGTCGGAGTCGATCGACACCATCGCCCTGGCGCCCTGGAACTCGCAGACCTCCTCGCGGAAGGACGGGTCGGCCAGCATCTCGGCGACGTCCACCATCGGGGCGTCGTAGGTCAGGTCGTGCGTCAGCCGCTTCGTCATGCGGGGTCTCCCTTCAGCCAGGCCTGTCCGACCTCGCGCTCGGTGTCCATCCCGTCCCGCACCTGATCGGCCATCAGCCTCTCGAGCTTGCCGCCGACCAATGGGACCTTCGCCTTGATCTCGAGCTCGACGACCTCGACGGTGCCGGCCCCGTCGGGCACGAGCTGGATCGTGCCCGCCATGCTCGTCGGCTTGCCGGGCGCGTCGATCCAGAGGGCGCCGCCGGTGGGCGACGACCACTGCTCGGTCTGGATCACCCGCGTCGTGTCGCCCGCGATCTTCTTCGCGAAGGACGGCAGCCCGCCGGTGCGCTGGACCTGGTCGTTGCTGAGCGTGAAGCCGTCGCCGTCCCGCTCCAGGGTGATGTCGTCGGACACGACGTCGAGGGCCTCACCCACCTTCTTCCGGAAGGCCGGATCGGCCAGCATCTCGAAGACCTCGGCGGGGCTCGCGTCGTAGGACAGCTCGTGGCGGAACTTCATGTGGTCATCATGTCGGAGCAGCGGAACGGACGGCCAACGGCTGGCCGCGCGGGCCGTGTTGTGCGGGTCACGGCCGGGTCCTAGTGTCAGGAGCGTGACCACCTCGCTCGACCGGGAAAAGTCGGAACTCCTCTCGAGGGCGGTCGACGTGGCCCTGCACCGGCGGGGCACCGGCGGGCCGCCGCACGACCTGGTCGAGTCCCTGTTGAGGGCCTACTACCGGCACGTGGCTCCCGAGGACGTCACCGACCGCTCCGAGGTCGACCTCTACGGCGCCCTCGCCTCCCACTACCGGCTGGCCGGCAGCCGCCCGCAGGGTACGGCGCAGGTGCGGGTGTTCACCCCGACCACCACCGAGCAGGGCTGGTCGGCCGGCGGCCACTCGGTCGTCGAGGTGGTCACCGACGACATGCCCTTCCTCGTCGACTCGCTGACGATGGAGCTCGCCCGCCAGCAGCGTGACGTGCACGCCGTGATCCACCCGCAGTTCGACGTCGTCCGCGACATCACCGGCGAGCTGCAGGAGGTGAAGCTCGCCGACGACGGTTCCCCGAAGGCTGACCAGGGGCTGCGCGAGTCCTGGATGCACATCGAGATCGGTCGCGTGGCCGACGAGGAGGACACCGGCGAGATCGAGGAGTCGCTGCAGAAGGTGCTGCGCGACGTTCGCGAGTCGGTCGAGGACTGGGACAAGATGAACACCCAGGTGCTCGCCATCGTCGACGAGCTCGACGCCGACCCGCCACCGCTGTCGAAGACCGAGATCGAGCAGACCCAGGAGCTCCTCCGCTGGCTCGCCAACGACCACTTCACCTTCCTCGGCTACCGCGAGTACCGCCTGGAGTCCGACGGCGAGGACGAGCTGCTGCGGGCCGTGCCCGGCAGCGGTCTGGGCATCCTCCGCTCCGACCAGGACATGTCGACCTCGTTCGGCAAGCTGCCCGCCCCCGTCAAGGCGAAGGCCCGCGAGAAGACCCTGCTCGTGCTCGCCAAGGCGAACTCCCGCGCGACGGTGCACCGCTCGGCGTACCTCGACTACGTCGGGGTGAAGAAGTTCGACGAGAACGGCAACGTCGTCGGCGAGCGCCGCATCCTCGGGCTCTATTCCAGTGCTGCCTACACCGAGTCGCTGACCCGCATCCCGCTGCTGAGGGAGAAGGCCACCGAGGTGCTGCGGCGGATCGGTTTCGATCCGCGCAGCCACGCCGGCAAGGCGCTGATGGACACCCTCGAGACCTATCCGCGTGACGAGCTGTTCCAGACCCCGGTCGACATGCTCGCCCCGATGGCCGAGGCCGTCATGCACGCCCGCGAGCGCCGCCAGGTCCGGATGTTCCTCCGTCGCGACACCTATGGCCGCTACGTGTCGGTACTGGTCTACCTGCCGCGCGACCGCTACAGCACCTCGGTGCGCGAGAAGTTCGGCGCGATCCTCAAGGAGGAGCTCGGCGGCGAGAGCATCGAGTTCAGCGCCCGGGTGGGTGAGTCCACGACCGCCAACGTCCACTTCGTCGTCCACCCGCCGCAGGGAGAGAGCATCGCCGAGGTCAACCAGGCCGACCTCGAGCGCCGGCTCACCGAGGCCTCCCGGTCGTGGCGCGACGACTTCCTGTCGGCGGCCATCAGCGAGTACGGCGAGGATGCCGGCTCGCGCCTGGCCCGGAGGTACGTCGACTCGTTCCCCGAGGCGTACAAGGAGGACTACCTGCCCGCGACCGGGGCCTACGACCTCGGTCGTCTCGAGGCGCTCGGGGAGGAGGGAGGCATCGACCTCTCGCTCTACGAGCAGATGGACGCGGCCCGCGGCGAGGCGCGGCTCAAGGTGTTCCGGATCGGGTCGCCGCTGTCGTTGTCGGAGATCCTGCCGATGCTCTCCTCGATGGGCGTCGAGGTGGTCGACGAGCGGCCCTACCAGCTGGAGGGGCTCGGCCGGCCGACGTTCATCTACGAGTTCGGCCTGCGCTACGGCGAGGAGCTGCCGAAGAAGGCGCGGGAGCTCTTCCAGGATGCTCTGCGTGCGGTCTGGGAGGGGTTCAACGAGATCGACGGCTTCAACGCCCTCGTGCTCGACGCCGGCCTCACCTGGCGCCAGGCGACGGTCCTCCGGGCGTACGCGAAGTACATGAAGCAGGGCAACTCACCCTTCGCCCTGGACTACATGGAGAACGCGCTGCGCCACAACGTCGAGCTGACCAGGCTGCTGGTCCAGCTGTTCACGGCCCGGTTCGACCCGGGCAAGAACGGGCTGGCGGCCGATGCCGAGGCGCGGACCTCGCGGATCGAGGCGGTCGAGGAGAAGATCGCGCGCGCCCTCGACGAGGTGGAGAGCCTCGACCACGACCGGATCCTGCGTTCCTACCTCACGCACATCAAGGCCACGCTGCGCACCAACTACTTCCAGCGGGACGGGGACGACCGGCCGCACCCCTACATGTCCTTCAAGCTGGAGCCGTCCGCGATCCCAGACCTGCCCCAGCCGCGGCCTCGCTACGAGATCTTCGTCTACTCGCCGCGAGTCGAGGGCGTGCACCTGCGGTTCGGTGCGGTCGCCCGGGGAGGCCTGCGCTGGTCGGACCGTCGCGACGACTTCCGCACCGAGGTCCTGGGTCTGGTCAAGGCGCAGATGGTGAAGAACACCGTGATCGTGCCGGTGGGCGCCAAGGGCGGGTTCTTCTGCAAGCAGCTCCCCGACCCTGGTAACCGCGACGCGTGGCTGGAGGAGGGCGTCGCCTGCTACAAGACCTTCATCTCCGGCCTGCTCGACATCACCGACAACCTCGTCGACGGCGAGCACGTCGCGCCTGCCCGCGTCGTACGCCACGACGGCGGCGACTCCTACCTCGTGGTCGCAGCCGACAAGGGCACCGCGACGTTCTCCGACATCGCCAACGGCGTCGCGAAGGACTACGGCTTCTGGCTCGGCGACGCGTTCGCGAGCGGCGGCTCGGTCGGCTACGACCACAAGGCCATGGGCATCACCGCCCGCGGCGCCTGGGTCTCGGTGCAGCGTCATTTCCGCGAGCGCGGCATCGACTGCCAGGGCGAGGACTTCACGGCGGTCGGGATCGGCGACATGTCCGGCGACGTGTTCGGCAACGGGATGCTGTGTTCGGAGCACACCCGGCTGGTGGCCGCCTTCGACCACCGCGACATCTTCCTCGACCCGAGCCCCGACGCCGCGACGTCGTACGCCGAGCGGCGCCGGCTGTTCGAGATGCCGAGGTCCAGCTGGCAGGACTACGACAAGGACCTGATCTCCGAGGGCGGCGGCGTCTTCCCGCGCTCGCTCAAGTCGATCACGCTCAACGACCAGATCCGCACGGCGCTCGGGATCGAGGACGAAGTCTCGTCCATGACCCCCGCCGAGCTGATGAAGGCGATCCTGCAGGCTCCGGTCGACCTGCTGTGGAACGGCGGCATCGGCACCTACGTCAAGGCCGCCTCGGAGAGCCACGCGGAGGCGGGCGACAAGGCCAACGACCCGATCCGCATCGACGGACGGGAGCTGCGGGCGAAGTGCGTCGGTGAGGGCGGAAACCTCGGCCTGACCCAGCTCGGCCGGATCGAGTACGCCGAGCGCGGGGGCCGGCTCAACACCGACTTCATCGACAACTCCGCCGGTGTCGACACCTCCGACCACGAGGTGAACATCAAGATCCTGCTCGACAGGGTGGTCGTCGACGGCGACCTCACCGAGAAGCAGCGCAACCACCTGCTCTCGGAGATGACCGACGAGGTCGCCCAGCTGGTCCTGCGCGACAACTACGAGCAGAACCTGTCGATGGCGAACGCCGCCGCTCACGCCCCGGGCCTGCTTCACGTCCACGAGGACTGGATGAAGAGGCTGGAGCGGAACGGTGTCCTGAACCGCGAGGTCGAGGGACTGCCCAGCTCGCGGCAGGTGCGCCGTCGCCTCGACCGCGGCGAGGCCCTGACCGCGCCCGAGCTGGCGGTCCTGCTCGCCTGGACCAAGATCGTGCTGGCCGACGAGCTGCTCGCCTCCGACCTGCCGGACGACCCCTACCTGCACATCGACCTGATGGGCTACTTCCCGACCAAGATGAAGGAAGGCTTCGAGTCCCAGATCGCGGCCCACCCGCTGCGGCGCGAGATCATCGTCACCCAGGTGGTCAACGACCTGGTCAACGGCGCCGGGATGACCTTCTGGCCGCGCCTCGCCGGTGAGACCGGCGCGTCGGCGGCCGAGCTGACCCGGGCCAACTTCGTGGCCCGCGAGATCTTCGCCTCCCTCGAGCTGCGTGAGGAGCTGAAGACCTACGACAACAAGCTCGACGCCGACGTGCAGACCCGGATGCGGATCGAGATGCGCACCCTCGTCGAGCGGGCGTCGCGGTGGCTGGTCAACAACCGGCGCCCCCCGCTGGACAGCCAGGCCACCGTCGACTACTTCAGCGAGACCGTGCAGCTGGTGGTGGTGCAGCTGCCGGAGCTGATGACCGGTCGGGAGCTGACCGCGTTCGAGGAGCGTCGCGACCGGTTGATGGCACAGGGCGTTCCGGAGTACCTCGCCTCCAGGGTCGCGGTCCTGAACGCCGCCTACATGCTGCTGGGCCTGGTCGAGATCGCCAACCGCGAGAAGCTCGACCCGGCCGAGGTGGCCCGGCTCCACTTCGCGCTCGGCGAGCGGCTCGGGCTCCCCGTCATGATGCAGCGGATCCTGGCGCTGCCCCGGGAGGACCGGTGGCAGACGATGGCCCGGGGCGCGGTCCGCGACGACCTCACCGCGGTGCACATCCGGCTCACCGGCCAAGTCCTGCTCTCGACCTCGCCCGAGGACTCGGTCCCGGCGCGGATCGCCGCCTGGGAGGACGACGACCAGGTCGTGGTCACCCGGGCCGTCCAGACCCTCGAAGAGATCTGCGCGGACGAGGCCGCCGATCTCGCCCGGATGTCGGTCGGGCTCCGGGTGGTTCGCGGGCTGCTGAAGTCCGACTGACCCCGTCAGGCTCCGGGCAGGCAGATCGCTACGCTCCGGTCATGCCCGCTCCCAGCCGTCCCGGAGTCGCCGAGACCGTCCGCGCCATCACGTCCGGAAAGACCAGCGCCCGGGCGGCGACCGACCAGTCGCTGGACCGGATCAGGGCCCTCGACCCCGCGCTCAACGCGTTCTCGGTGGTGCTCGCCGACGAGGCCCGCGCCGAGGCGGCGACGCGGGACAACCTGTCCGGAGAACAGCCCGGGCCCCTGCACGGCGTACCCATCGCCATCAAGGAGGAGGTCGACGTCGCGGGCTGCGTCACCACCTTCGGCGGCGAGGCCAACTCGACCCCGGCCACCGCGGACGCCGAGATCGTCCGCCGGCTCCGGGCGGCTGGCGCGGTCATTGTCGGCAAGACGACGATGCCGGAGTTCGGCGCCTTTCCGTACACCGAGTCGGTGTCGCGAGGGATCACTCGCAACCCCTGGGACACCGCGCGCACGCCGGGCGGCTCCAGCGGGGGTACGGCGGTCGCGGTGGCCACCGGCATGGTGCCGGTCGGGCTGGGTGGCGACGGCGGCGGGTCGATCCGGATCCCCAGCGCCTGCTGCGGGCTGTTCGGGCTGAAGCCACAGCGCGGCCGGGTCACCACGGCGCCGCATCCGCACCTGTGGTGGGCGCTCGGCACCGCCGGCCCGCTCACCCGCCACGTCCTCGACAGCGCCATCGTCTACGACGTGATCCGTGGCAACACCGACGGCGACCTGTTCCGGGCCGGGGAGTCGGGCTCGTTCGTCGAGGCCGCCGCGCGAGAGCCGGGGCGGCTGCGCATCGGGTGGTCGGCGAAGCCGGTCACGCTCGGGGTACGCCCCGACCCGCTCCACGTGCAGGCGCTCGACGACGACCGTCCGGCTGCTGTCCGACCTCGGACACGACGTCCGCGAGATCGACCCGCGCTACCCCGACCCGAGCCCGGCGTTCGTGCCGCAGTTCTTCGCCGGCATCCGCTCCGAGGCCGACGAGGTCGAGCACTACGAACGACTCGAGCGCCGCACCCGGGAGACCTACCGGATGGGCGCCTGGGTGACCCCGAGGGTCCGCGACTGGGCGCTGGAGCGCACCCAGCAGGTGTCGGCGAAGGCGAACCGGATCTTCGACGACGTCGACGTGCTGCTCACCCCGGCCATCGCCCACCGGCCGCCGGCGGTCGGCATCCTCGGCGGCCGCGGCACGGTTTCCTCGGCGCTCGCCGCGATGCCGGCGATCGCCTATGCCGCGCTGTGGAACGTGGCCGGCAACCCGGCCGCCTCGGTTCCGTGCGGCATCGCCCCCGACGGGCTCCCCACCGCCGTCCAGCTGGTCGGACGCACCGACGACGAGGCCACCCTGCTCAGCCTGTCCGCCCAGATCGAGGCGGCCCGGCCGTTCCCGGCGTGGCGAGACGCCGACGGTGCGCCAGTGACCGGGCTGCTGCTGCAGACGCCGCGCGCCCGCGTGCGCCGGCTGGTCCGGCGCCTCCGCCAGGACGCCTCCAGCCCGCTGGCGGGCCGGGTCGTCCTGGTCACCGGCGCCTCGTCGGGGATCGGGGAGGCGACGGCCCGGGCGGCGGCGGCCCGTGGGGCGACCGTGCTCCTCGTCGCGAGGCGGCGCGAGGAGCTCGACCGGGTCCGCGCGGAGATCGAGACGGCCGGGGGCCGCGCGACGTCGTACCCCTGCGACCTGACGGACGGCGACGCCGTGGAGGCCCTGGTCGAGCAGGTCCTCGGCGAGTACGACGTCGTCGACTACCTGGTCAACAACGCCGGCCGCTCGATCCGGCGGTCGCTGGAGCTGTCCTACGACCGGTTCCACGACTTCGAGCGGACCATGGCGGTCAACTACTTCGGCCCGGTGCGGCTCACCCTCGGGCTGCTGCCGCCGATGCGTCGCCAGGGCTTCGGGCACGTCGTCAACATCCTGTCGTGGGGCGTGCAGCTGAAGGCGCCGAAGTTCGCTGCCTACCTCGCCTCCAAGACGGCCCTGGACACCTGGTCCCGGATCGCGGGCCGGGAGACCTACGCGGACAACGTGACCTTCACCAACATGCGCTTCGCACTGGTGCACACCGCGATGGTGGTGCCCACCGACAACTACGAGGACCGGCGCGGGCTGACGCCGGAACAGGCCGCGGACCGCGTGGTCCGGGCCCTCGAGGACCGGCCGCTGACCGTCGACACCGGAGTCGGCCGGGCCGGGGAGCTGCTCAACATCGTGGCGCCCCGGGTGAGCGACGCGCTGATGAGCCGGTTCCACCGCCGCAGCCCGGACTCGGCGGCCGCCGCCAGGACCGTCCTCGCCCCTACGGCATCACAGCATGGCGATGGCCGCGATGACTCCGGCCACGACGATCCCCGCCCGCAGGGCCGGGGCGGGTAGCCGCTGTCCGATCCGGGAACCGACGTAACCGCCGACGATGGAGCCGCCGGCCAGGAGGGCGATCGCCCGCCAGTCCAGCTCCGCGACGACGACGAAGATCGCCCCGGCCACCACGTTGGCGGCCATCACGGCCAGGGTCTTGAGCGCGTTGACGACGCGGAACTCAATGTCCAGGCCCAGGCCCAGCACGGCCATCATCATCACCCCGGAGCCGGCCCCGAAGTAGCCGCCGTACACCCCGGTGGCGGTGGCGAAGGCCGTCGTGACCGGCGACATGCTGGTGCGGTCGGGAGGTACGTCGTCGCCGTGCCGCGCCCGGAGCCAGGCGGAGATCCGCGGCTGCAGGCCGACCAGCAGGCAGGTGAAGAGGATCAGCCATGGGACCACAGCCTCGAACACGCCGGGTGGCAGCGACAGCAGGAGCCATGCGCCGCCGACCGCGCCGACGGCGCAGGTCACGAGCACGGCGACGGTGACGCCCGGGTGCTCGCGCAGCTGGTCGCGATACCCCCACGAGCCGCTGACCGCGCCGGGTGCCAGACCGACCGTGTTGGAGGCGTTGGCGACCACCGGCGGGATGCCGACGGCGACCAGGACGGGGAAGCTGAGCAGGGAGGCCACCCCGACCGTGGTGGTGAGGATCCCGGCCCCCAGGCCCGCCGCGAGAACGGCGAGCTGGTCGAGGACGGTCACCGGCCCAGTATTGACGTGGAACGGCTCAAACGATTGTCTAGTCCGAGGTAGAGATCATGATCCCGGTCACGTTCCTCTACGGGGGCTGGACCGTCCGGGACGGAGGAGAGGACTCCGTATGGGACCGGAATGGGTCGCGATCATCGGGCTGGTGGCCCTTTTCGTCGTCGGCACCGTGCTACCGATCAACATGGGCGCGCTCGGCTTCGTCGCCGCCTGGCTGGTGGGTGTGTACTCCCTCGGCCTGGTGGAGGACGACATCATCCTCGGGATGGATGCCGGCCTCGTCCTCACCATTGTCGGGGTCACCTTTCTCTTTGCGATCGCCCGGGACAACGGCACGGTCGACCTGATAGTCGCGACGGCCGTGAAGGGTGTCGGCGGCCGAGTCGTGCTGATCCCGTGGGTGATGTTCGCGGTCACCGGGGTGCTCACCGCGATCGGCGCGGTCAGCCCGGCGGCGTGCGCGATCATCGGCCCGATCGCCCTCGGCTTCGCCGGCCGCTACGGCATCAGCCCGTTGATGATGGGGATGATGGTCGTCCACGGCGCCCAGGCGGGCGGCTTCTCGCCGATCAGCATCTACGGCACGATCACCAACTCGGTGATGGCCAGCGCTGGCCTTCCCAACAGCGAGCTGACGATCTTCTTCGCCAGCCTCGTGGTCAACACGATCCTCGCGGCCATCCTGTTCTTCACCCTCGGCGGCCCGTCTCTCGCCTCGATGCGCGTGGAAGCCGAGCCCGAGCCCGAGGATGAGCCGCGTGGATCCGGTGGCGGGACGGCGACCGCCACGGCGCAGCGGACCGAGCAGGAGACCAGGAAGCCGTGGGTCCCCGTCAAGACGCAGCAGATCATCACCCTGCTCGTGTTCGTCGCCGTCGCCGTGATCGCGCTGTACTTCGAAAGGGACATCGGCCTCGTGACGATCACCGCGGCGGTGGTGCTGCTGCTGATCGCTCCGGAGCGCAGCGCCGGTGCGGTCAAGAACATCGCCTGGCCGACCGTGCTGCTGGTGGCTGGCGTCAGCTGCTACGCCTTCATCCTCGTGGAGGCAGGATCCCCGGAGTTCGTCGGCAACTGGGCCGCCGGGCTCGGCGTGGCCGCGCTGGGCGCGCTGGTGCTGTGCTACGTCGGCGGCGTGGTGTCGGCGTTCGCCTCCTCGACAGCGCTGCTGCCGGTGATCATCCCGATCGCCGTTCCGCTGATCAACGACGGTGGCGTCAGCCCCGGACTCGTCGTGGCAGCGGTCGCCGTTTCCTCGACCATCGTCGACGTCAGCCCGTTCTCGACCAACGGCGCGATCATGCTGGCCAACCGGCCCGACACCATCTCGGAGCCGGTCTACTACAAGCAGATCCTCACCTACGGAGCCCTCGTCACCGCGATCGGGCCGCTGCTGGTCTGGGCGGCGCTGGTGCTGCCCGGCTGGGGAGGCTGAGCGGGGCGTCAGCCCGTGGGGTCCGGCCCCATGATCGCGAACGGGATGCCGGCCGGATCGGTGATCACCGCAAGCCGGCCGTACGGCGTGTTCTCGGCAGACTCGACCACGGTGCCCCCGACGTCGGTGGCGCGCTGGACGCTGGCGTCGGTGTCGACCACCTCGACGTAGAACTGCCACCGTGACGGCTGGTCGCCGAGGAAGGCCGTGGCGTCCATGATCCCGGCCTTCGCGTCGTCGCCCTCGCCCAGGGTGGTGTAGCGGAAGTCGTCGGTGTCGCTCATCGTGTGGGTGTCCCAGCCGAACACCTCGCGGTAGAACGGGACCGCGGCGTCGTAGTCCTTGGTGAGGGTCTCGAACCAGGACGGCGCGCCGATGTCACCGCGGCAGGAGAAGCCCTTGTGTTCGAGGGCCTGCCAGACGCCGACCCCGGCGCCAGCCGGGTCGGCCACGAAGGCCATGTGGCCCATGTCGCCGACCTGCATCGGTCCGGCCACGACCTGGCCGCCGTGCTCCTTCGCCTTCTCCGCGGTCGCGGCGGCGTCCGCGCTGGCGAGGTAGACCGACCACATGCTCGGACCCATCGACCCGTCGTTCTTCATGCAGCCGGCGATCGGCTCACCGTCGCGCTCGAAGATCACGTAGCCGCCGTACTCCTCGCCGCTGGCGTGCGACGTCCAACCGAAGACCTCCCCGTAGAACTCGCGCGCCTGCCTGACGTCGGGGGTGAACAGCTCGATCCAGCACGGGTCGCCGGGGGAGTGGGACATCGCCATGGTGGCTCCTAGCTGGCCTTCTTCGCGGCCTTCTTGGCCGGCTTCTTGGCCGCTTTCTTGGCGGTCTTCTTCTTCGGCTTGGCCTGGGCCTTCTCCTGGGCCTTGTCCTGGGTCTTCTCGTCCTCGGCGTCCTCGCCGCGGGCGGTCTTGGCGGCGTCGACCGAGCGCTGCAGTGCGGCGAGCAGGTCGACCACCTCGCCGGAGGACTTGGTCGAGGTCGGGGGTCCGCTTGACCTCGCCGCCCTCGATCTTGGCCTTCACCAGGGCCTCGACCGCCTCGGCGTAGTCGTCCTCGAACTCGCTGGGCTCGAAGTCGCCGGCCAGGGTCTCGACCAGCATGTTGGCCATCTTGACCTCGGCGGCCTTGACCTCGCCGGTCTCGACGTTGAAGTCGGGAGTAGCGGATCTCGTCGGGCCACATCATCGTCTGCAGCACGATCACGTCGTCGCGCACGCGAAGCACCGCGACCGTCGTGCGCTGGCGCAGCGCCACGGTCACGACCGCCATCCGGTCGGCGTCGATCAGCGCCTGGCGGAGCAGGGCGTAGGGCTTGGCGCCGGTACTTCTCGGGCTCGAGGTAGTAGGACTTCTCGAACAGCATCGGGTCGATCTGGTCGCTCGGCACGAACTTCTCGACCGCGATCTCGCGCGAGGACGTGGACGGGAGCTCGGCCATGTCGTCGTCGGTGAGGATGACCATCTCGCCGTCCTCGGTCTCGTAGCCCTTGGCGATGTCGGCGTAGGCGACCTCCTCGCCGTCGATCGAGCAGACCCGTTGGTACTTGATCCGGCCGCCGTCCTTGGCGTGCACCTGCCGGAACGAGACGTCGTGGGACTCGGTCGCCGAGTAGAGCTTCACCGGGCACGCTGACCAGCCCGAACGACACCGCCCCCTTCCAGATCGCTCGCATGCTCATACCTCCCGCTGATCGTGACGTTGGTCCAGTATCCGACAGGATGGCCCCATGCGTCCCATGCTCGCCACCCGCGGCACCCACGTACCCGCCGGGCGACGGAGTGGGTGCACGAGGTGAAGTGGGACGGCATGCGGGTGCTGGTCGACGTACGCGACGGCCGGCGTGCGGCTCACCTCCCGCAACGAGAACGACGTCACCGTCTCGTTCCCCGAGCTGCGTCGACCTGCCCGGGCCGACGACCTGCTGCTCGACGGCGAGGTGGTCGCGTTCCGTCGACGGCATCCCCACCTTCGGCGCGCTGCAGGACCGGATGCACGTCGGCAGCCCGAAGCGCGCGGCCGCGCTGGCCGAGCGCAACCCGGTCACGCTGCTGGTCTTCGACCTGCTCCGCCTCGACGGCCGCGACCTGACCCGCGTGCCGCTCGACGAGCGCCGCGAGCTGCTCGTCGGGCTGGGCCTGGACGACGTCGCGCTGGCAGGTCCCGCCGGTCGTACGACGACGGCGCGATGCTGTTCGCAGGCCACGCTCGACCAGGGCCTGGAGGGGATCGTCAGCAAGCGACGCGTCCTCCCGCTACGAGTTCGGCGCCCGCAGCCCACACTGGCTGAAGTTCCCGCACCGGCGGCGCACCTCGTGCGTCGTCGGCGGCTGGCGTCCGGAGACCGGGTCCGCCGACGCGGCTCGGTGCGGTGCTGGTGGGCGAGCCGACCGCCGACGGGCTGCTCTACCGCGGCCGGGTCGGCAGCGGGATCGCCGGCAAGGTCGGCCCGATGCTCACGGAGGCGCTGGCGCCGCTACGCGCGCGACGCCAGCCCGTTCGCCGACGAGGTGCCGCGGCTCGACGCGCTCGGCACCCACTGGGTGGAGCCGGTGCTGGTCGTCGACGTCGAGGCGCTCGGCCTGTCCCCGCAGCGGCGCCTCCGCCAGCCGTCGTACCGTGGCGTCCGCACCGACCTCGATCCCGAGGACCTGACATGAGACGCCACTGCTCCGCGCTGACTCCTGCTCGCGGCCGCCGTCCCCGTCGCGGGCTCGCCGCGCCGCCGACGGCCCCGCAGCCGCCGGCGCCCAGGTCCGCCTCGACGGCGTCACCGTTCAGCCTGCAGCAGGGCACCCGTCAGGTCGTCACCGTCAACCGCACCTCGGCTACCACGCCCGGGTGACCTCTGGGCGCCCAGCAGGGCAGGTGGCGGCTAGCAGCTTCCGCGCCCACGACGGCCGGATCGGCTACAACGGCCTGGTCCTGCCCGCAGAACCGGGTGCAGGGGTCCGGGCAAGACCCCGCTCGGCACCTACCGGCTGCCGTTGGCCTTCGGCATGCACGCCGCAGCGACGACCGCTGGGACCCGAGCTACCGGCAGGTCCGCAGCGGCGACTACTGGGTGCTCGACAACGAGTCCGAAGCTACTACAACCGCTACCGCAACAAGACGCAGGGCGGCTTCCGCTGGTGGCTGCCGTCCAGCCACCCGCGACTCCTCCGAGCGGCTGAAGGACTACCCCAAGCAGTACGAGTTCTCGGTCGTCACCAGCTTCAACGCCGGGCAGGTGCGGCACCGCGGCGGCGCGATCTTCCTGCACGTCAACGGCAGCGGCGCGACGGCCGGCTGCGTGAGCGCGCCGCGGTGGTTCCTGCGCAGGCTGATGGACCGGCTCGACCAGGACCGCGTCCCCGTGATCGCGATCGGCCGATGAGCGCCGATGAGCTCCGACCGGCGAGGAGGTCCGGGTCGAGGTCGAGGGCCGCACGCTCAAGATCAGCAACCTCGACAAGGTGCTCTACCCGCGCACCGGCACCACCAAGGGCGAGGTCCTCAACTACTACGCCCGGATCGCGCCGGTGCTGCTGCCGCACCTCAAGGACCGCGCGGTGACCCGGATCCGCTGGCCGCACGGCGTCGCAGGACAAGAGCTTCTTCGAGAAGAACACCCCGGCCGGCACGCCGTCCTGGGTGCGCACCGCGAAGGTCCCGACGACCGGGTCGCGGGCGAGCTCGCGGCAACGGCGACCACCTGGTCTTCCCGATCGTCGACGACCTGGCCACCCTGACCTGGCTGGTCAACCTGGCCGCCCTCGAGCTGCACGTCCACCAGTGGACGGTCAACCGCAACGGCCAGCCGCGCAACCCGAACCGGCTGGTGATCGACCTCGACCCGGGCGAGCCGGCCGGGCCTGCCGGAGTGCTGCGACGGTCGCGCTCGCTGGTGCGCGACCGGCTGGCCGAGCGCGACCTCGACGCCCGCGCCGGTGACCAGCGGCAGCAAGGGCCTGCACCTGTACGCCGCCCTGCCGGGCAAGCTGAACCCCGACGAGACCACCGGGCTGGCCAAGGAGGTGGCCGAGGAGCTCCAGAAGGAGCACCCGAAGCTGGTCACCGCCACCATGACCAAGGCCAAGCGGTCGGGGAAGGTGTTCCTCGACTGGTCGCAGAACGCCGGCTCCAAGACGACCATCTCGCCGTACTCCCTGCGCGGCCGCGAACGACGCCGTACGTCGCCACGCCGGTCACCTGGGACGAGGTGGAGGCCGGCGCCGAGGACCCGCTCGGGCTGGAGCAGTTCCGGTTCGAGGAGGTCCTGGAGCGGTCGACGGAGCACGGCGACCTGTTCGCCTCCTGACTCGGGCAGACGTTCAGGCGGGTCTCGCCGGGATCTTCCCTCGTGTTCACCCCACCGTCGACGTGGACCGGTGCGATCGCAGCACCGGCTACCAAGTCCCAGGAGGCACCACGATGACCCTCGAACAGTCTGGCCCCACCGCAGATCGGCGCACCTTCCTCCGCGGAACCGCGGTCGCGGCCGGCGTCGCCGGCGCCAGCCTCCCCTTTGAGGCGCTCGCGGCGCGGCACCGGGCGGCCGTGCCGGCGAAAGTCGACACCGCCCCCGGCTACGGCCCGCTCGGGCCGGTGCGCGACCAGACGACGGGGCTGGAGCTACTGGCGCTACCCAAGGGCTTCGAGTACGTCTCCTACGGCTGGACCAACGACCTGATGAGCGATGGGGTGCCGACGCCGGACGCGCATGACGGGATGGCGGCGTACCGCCACGGCGACTTGGTGCACCTGGTCCGCAACCACGAGCGCAACCCCGGGCCGGCGTTCACCACTCCGACCTACAACCCCGCCGCTGGTGGCGGCACCACGACGATGGTCTTCGACCCTGGTGCGGGTGAGTTCCGCGAGTCCTACGGCAGCCTGGGCGGCACCATCCGCAACTGCGCGGGCGGCCCGACGCCCTGGGGCACCTGGCTCACCTGCGAGGAGACCTTCAGCGAGGCCGCCGGGATCCGGCACGGCTACGTCTTCGAGGTCCCGTCGGAGGGCAAGGGCAACCCGGTGCCTTACACGGCGATGGGCCGGTTCAACCACGAGGCGGCCGCGATCGACCCAGTGACCGGCTACGTTTACGAGACCGAGGACCGGACCGACGCCTCCCTCTACCGGTTCCGGCCGACCGTCCCCGGCGACCTCGCCCAGGGCGGCACGCTGGAGGCGATGAAGATCGGCGCCAGCACGCTCGACACGCGCCGAGACGGGACCCGGGTCTATGGCGCGATCAGTTGGGTACCCGTCGACGAGCCGGACCCCGCGGCCGACACCGTCCGTGTCGAGGCGCAGGGCAAGGGCGCCGCGATCTTCGCCCGGCTCGAGGGTGCTTGGTACGGCAACGGCCGGATCTACGTGATCACCACCAACGGCGGGCCGGCCGGCGAGGGCCAGGTCTTCGAGCTCGATCCGGCCACCGACACGTTCCGCGTCCTTTATGCCTCGCCAGGCGCCGAGGTGCTCAACGCCCCAGACAACATGTCCGTCAGCCCCCGCGGTGGGCTGGTGCTGTGCGAGGACGGCGCGGGAACCGAGTACGTCCACGGCTTGACCACCGATGGCGAGATCTTCCGCTTCGCCGCCAACATCGCCGACCTGCGAGGCGGCACCGCCGGCAAGAACGTCCCGCCGTCGGACTACCGCAGCTCGGAGTGGGCCGGGTCTGTCTTCGAGCCGAAGAACGGCAGCTGGCTGTTCGTCAACCTGCAGACCCCCGGTATCACGCTGGCGATCACCGGGCCCTGGCGGCGGGGTGGGCTCTGACGGCCACATGATCCGGCCGGGTCATTGACCAGCAGCGGGAGGTAACGGATCGTCTGGTGACACCACCGACTGCTCGGGAGTCACCATGGCGGAACTGGACCGGCTGGAGATCGCGTCGCGCAAGACCTACCGCTACCTGCGCGTGGCGGTGGTGGCCATGGCGTTGCTGCTGGGGGTCTCGGTCGGCATCGAGATCGTGTTCGGTCCGCGCGGCGGCATCCTCGACTCGATCAGCGCCTACTACTACACGCCGGTGCGCGGCGTCTTCGTCGGCGCCCTGCTGGCGGTCGGGCTCGGGCTGGTCGCGATCAAGGGTCGGGAGGGGCCGGAGGACATGATGCTCAACCTGGCCGGCATGCTCGCGCCGCTGGTCGCTTTGGTGCCGACTCCGATCAGCGTCCCGGTGGCTGGCTTCGAGGTCGGGCAGCGGACGGTTCCGACCGCGCTGGTCCCGGCGGTCGAGAACAACGTCGCCGCGCTTCTCGTCCTCGGCGTCGTCGGCCTGGCGTTCGCGGCGGCGACGGTCCAGGACGGGCCCTACCGATCCGCCCACTTCCGGGGAATTGCGGGGGCCGGTGTTCTGCTGGCCGGGCTGGCGGCGTGGTTCGGCTTCGGTCGCGAGTCGTTCCTCGAGTACGGCCACTACTCCGCGGCGGTGCCCATGTTCGGGCTGATCGTGGGAGTGGCCGTCGTCAACGCCCGGAACGCCCGCGAGGGTGCGGTGGTGTCACGGCTCGCGGCGGCGACGTTCCGACGGGCGTACGCCGCCATCGCGACGCTCATGGGGGTCACCATCCTCGTCTCCGGCATCTTCTTCCTGCTGGACTCGACCGGCCACCGCCCGTTCTCCTCGTGGCTGTTCTGGGTCGAGGTCATCCTGCTCGCTTTGTTCGCGGTCTTCTGGGTGTTCCAGACGGCCGAGAACTGGGACGTGGACCTCCCCGACGGCCTGCCGTGGGGCGGAGTCGAGCGAAACGGTCCGGTCCGAGCCGTAACGCCCGGTCAGCGGACCCGGACGCGCAGCGAGCTCGCCGGCGTCGGGGAGCAGCTTCGCCGGGCCGGGTCTCACTCCGGCCGGCAGGACGAAGCTCCACGTCACCCGCCCGCCGGCTGTCTCTGCGTCCGCCTGGTCGAGCTTCCAGGTCCGGTCGCCCTGACGGAGCCGCAGCGCCACGTCTTGCAGCGGCTCGGGGGTGGGCTCGTCGTACTCGCAGTGGCTGCAGCCGGGGACCGCAGAGCAGGTCATGGTGTCCTGGCATCCGTCGACGAACGCCACACCCTTGACACTCGTCGTGCGCGCCTCGTTCGAGGACCACGCGTTGACCGGCCTTGATGTAGGGCGCGGCGCAAGACGCCGACGCGGGCGCTTGCGGAAACGGCGCGACGGACAGGCCGAGCAAGGCAGTCACGAGCAGGATCCAGGATCGCTTCACGAGGAATGGACGTCCGAGCAGCCACGATCGGCTCCCTCCCATCTTCGACAGGCGTCGCCTCACGAACCTCACTGTCCACAGGTACTGAAATCACCCCTGTCGGGACGGCCTGGGTTGTCGTAGCCTCCCGGGGAGGACCTCACTCGGGACGGGGAATCCATGACGTTGACCGACGCCCACGCCGAGCTGGTCGACCAGCTCGACCAGCATGTTCGCGAGCTGGTGCGCCGCGAAGGGGTGGACCCACAGCGGGACGCCACGGTGGTGCGCCGGATCGCGGAGGGCGTGATCCGCGACCACGACGAGCGCAGCCTCACCGGTGCCGTCACCCCCGTCCCGAATCCAGAGTCCGTCGTCGGCGAGCTGGTCGCCCGGGTCTCCGGCTTCGGCCCGCTGCAGCCGTTCCTCGACGATCCCGCCGTCGAAGAAATCTGGATCAACGAGCCCAGCCGGGTCTTCATCGCGCGCAACGGCAGGCACGAGCTGACCAACCTGATGCTCACCTCGGCCCAGGTGCAGGAGCTGGTCGAGCGGATGCTCAAGTCCAGCGGCCGCCGGGTCGACATCAGTCGTCCGTTCGTCGACGCGATGCTGCCCGAAGGGCATCGGCTACACGTCGTGCTGGAAGGCATCAGTCGAGGCTTCAGTGCCGTGAACATTCGCAAGTTCGTGCTGAGGGCCGCACGGCTTGAAGGCCTGGTGGAGCTCGGCAGCATGCCGCGGCCGGCGGCCGCGTTCCTCGACGCATCGGTCCGCGCGGGCCTCAACATCCTCGTTGCGGGCGGCACGCAAGCCGGCAAGACAACGATGTTGAATTGTTTGGCGGCGGCGATCCCGGGCGGCGAGCGAGTGGTGTCCGCTGAGGAAGTCTTCGAACTGCGGTTCCCGCACCCGGACTGGGTGGCCCTGCAGACCAGGCAGTCCGGGCTCGAGGGCACCGGCGAGATCACGCTGCGCGACCTCGTCAAGGAGAGCCTCCGGATGCGCCCGAGCCGGGTGATCGTGGGGGAGGTGCGGGCGGAGGAGTGCATGGACCTCCTGCTGGCGCTCAACGCCGGCCTCCCGGGCATGTGCACGATCCACGCCAACAGCGCCCGGGAGGCGCTGGTGAAGATGTGCACGCTCCCACTGCTCGCCGGCGAGAACATCTCGGCACGCTTCGTCGTACCCACCGTCGCCGCGTCGGTCGACGTCGTCGTACACCTCGGCATCGACCAGTACGGCGTCCGACGGGTCAACGAGATCGTCGGGGTGCCGGGCCGGGTCGAGAACGACATCATCGAGGTGGAGCCGATCTTCGAGCGGACGACGGGCGAGCTCCGTCGTACCGGTGGCATGCCGCCTCGCATCGAGCTCTTCGAGCGCCAGGGCATCGACGTCCACCGCGTCCTCAATGAGGGCAGCTGATGGGTGCACTCGTGGGGCTCGGGGTGGGGATCGGACTCACCCTGATCTGGTCGGCGTTCTTCGTGCCCCGGACCCCGCGGGTGCGGACCCGATCGGCGGGTCGGCTGCGCGAGCTCCTCGACCGGGCCGGGATGGGGCAGGTGTCGACGACCGGGTTCGTGATCCTGTGCCTGGTTCTCGCGATCGGCACCGCGCTGCTGATCCAGCTGGTGTCGGGCACGCCCCCGGTGGCAATCGCGTTCGGGCTGATGGGTGGCTACCTGCCGGCCGCGCTGGTGGCGGGGCGGGCGCGACGCCGGCTGCGTGAGTTCGCGGAGGTGTGGCCCGAGGCCGTCGACAACCTGGCCTCCGCGGTCCGGGCCGGGCTCTCGCTGCCGGACGCGCTGGGCGGGCTGGGCACGCGCGGCCCTGAGCCACTGCGGGAGGCGTTCGACCAGTTCGCGCTCGACTACCAGGTGAGCGGACGCTTCGGCGAGTGCCTGGATCGACTCAAGGCCAGGCTCGCCGATCCCACCGGTGACCGGGTCGTCGAGGGTCTTCGAGTCGCCCGCGAGGTCGGTGGCGGAGAACTGGGCCGCCTGCTGCGCAACCTGTCCGGATACCTTCGCGATGACGCGCGAACCCGCTCCGAGATGGAGGCCCGGCAGGCCTGGACCGTCAACGGCGCTCGGCTGGCGGTGGCCGCGCCGTGGCTGGTGCTTCTCTTCATGACGTTCCAGTCCGAGGTGATCCGCCGCTACTCCTCGCCCGCGGGCGTCGTCGTCCTGGCCGTCGGAGCGGCCACCTGCCTCGTCGCCTACCGGCTGATGATGCGGATCGGCCGCCTCCCCACCGAGCGGCGGATCATGTCATGACGGCCTTCACCATGTGGGGTGCCGCCGTTGGCGCGATCGCTGCGGCCGGAATCCTGCTCGTCCTGGCCCGGATCCGGGTGATCCGGCGCCCGCAGCTGTCGTTGCGGGTGCTGCCCTATGTCCGGGATCTGCCCCAGGTGGGCCGTACGCCGTCGCTCAAGGTCGTCTCGTCCTCACCAACTGCGGCCGTGGCCGGCGTGTTCGGTCCGGTCCTGCGTTCGGCAGCCGACGGGGTCGAGCGCGTGCTGGGCGGGTCTGCGTCGGTCCGCCGGCGGCTCCAACGCGCCGCCATCGAACAGACCGTGCACGAGTTCCGGGTCGAGCAGGTGCTCTGGGGTGTCGGCGCGTTTGCCGTCGCCGCGGCGTACGGCGTGGTCCGGGCGGTCACCGGCTCCGGCGGCACGGTCTCGTCGTTGCTGCTGTGCCTGGTGGCCTTCGCCCTCGGAGTGATCGGCCGCGACAGCTACCTCTCCAGCCAGGTGAAGACGCGCGAACGCCGGATCCTCGCGGAGTTCCCGGCCGTCGCCGAACTGCTGGCCCTGGCCGTGGCCGCGGGCGAGAGCCCGGTCGCGGCGCTGGATCGCGTGTGCCTCCGCAGTGGCGGCGAGCTCTCCCGGGATCTCGCCAAGGTGCTCGCCGCGGTCCGCACCGGCGAGCCCGTCGGGGCCGCCTTCGACGCGTGGGCAGCTGCCACGGGCCAGCCGCTGGTGGCGCGGTTCGCCCAGGGGATCGCCGTCGCAGTCGAGCGTGGCACCCCGCTGGCCGACGTGCTCCACGCCCAGGCGGCCGACGTCCGCGAGGCGGGTCGCCGCGAGCTGATCGAGATCGCCGCCCGCAAGGAAGTCTTCATGATGGTGCCGGTGGTCTTCCTGGTCCTTCCGGTCACCGTGTTCTTCGCCTTCTGGCCCGGCGTCGTCGGGCTCAACCTCACGACCCCATGACCACCACTTCAAGAGAACGGGGACACCCGATGGATCACCTCACCGCGACGATCGCCTGCTGGTACGCCGTCCTGGCCGCGCCACGGGTCCGTGACGACCGCGGCGACGTACCCGGCTGGGTGCTGGTCACCGTCATGACGGCCGGCCTGGTCGCGGTGATCTGGGGGGTGGCCGACGACCAGCTGCGCGATCTCCTGCGCAGTGCGCTGAACTCCGTCCGCAACTAAGGGGCGTGTCCACCGTGCGGCGAGCCTCCTGGCGGCAATGTCGCGAACGCGGGTCGGCGGTGGTCGACTTCGTGCTGGTGCTCCTGGTGATCACGCCACTGTTCCTGGGCATCCTCCAGGTGGCCCTGGTGCTGATGGTTCGCAACACCCTCGCCTCCGCGGCATCGGAAGGAGCCCGCTACGCCGCCACCCTCGACCGGGGACCGGCAGACGGGGTGGCCCGGACCCGGCAACAGATCGACCGGGCGATCTCCGGACGCTTCGCGCGGGACATCGAGGCGGAGACGGTGCTGGTCGATGGTGCGCCCGGAGTGCGCATCACCGTGCACGCCACGGTGCCGGCCCTCGGCCTCGGCGGCCCGGCGGTGTCCCTCGACGTGACCGGTCACGCGATCGAGGAACAGCCTTGAAACGTCGTACCGAGCGGGGAAGCGCGCTGGTCGAGCTGACCTGGCTCGGTCTCCTGCTGCTTGTGCCTCTGCTCTGGATTGTGCTGTCCGTCTTCGAGGTTCAGCGCGGTGCCTTCGCTGTCAGCGGCGCCGCCCGCGCCGCCGGACGTGCCTACGCCCTCGCCCCCAGCGACGAGGTTGGCCAGTCACGGGCGCAGGCCGCAGCCAGGCAGGTCATGGCCGACCAAGGTGTCGGCGAGCAGCCGCTGGGACTGCTCGTGACCTGTGCGCCTGCCGGTGACTGCCACGCCCCCGGCGCGGTGATCACGGTCGATGTGCGCTCCCGTGTGAACGTGCCGTTGCTGCCGGACGTCCTCGGCGGCGGAGCACCCAGCTTCGCCCTCAACGCGAGCCACACCGTCCCTGTTGGCCAGTTCCGGGACATCCGGTGACCCGGGACGAGCAGGGCCAGTCGGCGGTGCTGATCGTGGGGCTCGCCAGCTTCCTTCTGCTGGCGATCGTGGTGGTCGTCGACGCCTCGGCCGCCTTTCTCCAGCGACAGGGCCTCGACACCGTCGCAGACGGCGCCGCCCTGGCCGGGGCCGATGCCGGCTCCCGCAACCTCGAGTCGCTCTACGGCTCCGGCGTCGGCTCGCAGCCACGGCTCGACCAGGCCGAGACCCTCGCCCGGGCTGCGGTGGAGGACTACCTCAACCGGACCGGGGCGCGGTCGGAGTACCCCGGCCTCACCTACGACGTCGGCTTCGACCCGACCGACAACAGCGTGGTCGTGCACATCCGGGCGCCACTCCACCTGCCGTTGACGATCCCCGGGTCACCCGAGCGACCGGTCATTGGCACCGTCGGGTCCGCCGTGGTGCGGGTCGAGGATCCCGGCTGAGGGCCACGATGAGAGGGTGCGGTGCGTGGGCCCGCCGTACTCGTTCCGCCGTTCCTGGACCGTCCCGTTCCCGATCGGGCGCGTGCACGAGCTGCTGGTCGACCTCGAGCGCTACCCCGAGTGGTGGCCCCAGGTGCGGGCGGTGGCGAAGCTCGGCGAGGACGACGCGATGGTGGTGTGCCGGTCGGCCCTGCCCTACTCGCTCAACCTGCTCCTGCACGCCGAGCGCCGCGACCCCACCCACCTCGAGACGTCGCTGACCGGTGACCTCGAGGGCGTGGTCCGGTGGTACCTCGCCGACCTCGGGCCGGAGACCCGGATGGACTTCGAGCAGGACGTGCACGTCACCGGCCGGTTGCTGCGCCTCGCGTCCGGCGCGGCTCGTCCGCTGATGGACGTGGAACCACGAGCGGATGATGCAGGGCTGCCTGGCCGGGCTGCGGGCGCGTCTGGGCGACGGTCAGGAACGGTCGAGCGCCGGGCGGTAGAACGCCTCACCCGCGAACGGCCCACCGACGTGGGCGGCCTCGGCCTCGTCCTCGGGCCGGGCGGCCACGGTGGCGGCGAACTCCTCGGCGTCGTCGACCGGTTCGTAGCCCAGACGACGCCCCGGCTCGAGGTCCCACCAGCGGCGGGTGTTGGCGGAGATGCCGTAGAGGACGGCGTACCCGGGAGCCGCGGCGGTCAGCGCGGCGTCGACCATCCGGACGCCGTCGTCGTGGGAGAGCCAGGTCGACAGGTGGCGGGCGGTCTCGGGCTGGGGGAGGAACGACCCGATCCGGCAGGAGACGGCGTCCAGGCCGTACCGGTCGGCGTACAGGCTGAGCAGGGCCTCGGCGGCGACCTTGCCGACGCCGTAGAACGTGTCCGGCCGGGGGCGGACGTCGTCACTGACCTGCGTCGCCGGGTCCGCAGGGCGCGGGGTGCGGCCGACGGCGTGGTTGGACGACGCGTAGACGATCCGCTGCACGTCATGCTCGACCATCGCGTCGAGCAGGGCGGCGGTCGTGACGACGTGGGAGGTCAGGCTGTCGGGCAGGCTGGCTTCGTCCGGGTGCCCCGCCAGGTGTACGACGGCGTCGGGCGACTCGGCCTCGAAGACCGAGGCGACGGCGTCGGGGTCGGCGCAGTCCACGCTGTGCCACGGCCCGTCGAAGCCCTCGGGCTCGACGACCCGGTCGAGGCCGATGATCCGGTGACCGCGGTCGGCCAGCCCGACCGTGGCCACGCGTCCGATGCTGCCGGCGGCGCCGGTGAGGAGTACTCGCACGGCGCCACGCTAGCGGTCAGGCAGGCTGCTCCTCGTCGGACTCCTCCTTCGACTCGGACTCCTTCTTCGAGTCGTCGTCGGAGTCCTTGTCGCCAGAGTCGGCGTCGGACTTGTCCGAGCTGCCCGACCCGTTGCCGTCTCCACTCGGGCCGTGCCCGCGCTCGGAGGCCGGCTCGGCGGGGTCGACGATGCCGCCCTGGCCGCCTTCGTCGTCGTCGAACTTCCACTCGTCCTCGTCGAAGGTGCGGTTGGTGTTGTCGACCTCCGAGCCCTCGGGGCGGTTCTCGGGGTCGAGCCGGTCGCTTCCGCGTCTCCTCGATCTCCTTCTGCTCCTCCTCGTCGGGAGGGTTCTCCCGGAAGGTCTTGCTGGGATCGGCGGTGCCCGCGCTCCCTTCCTCCTCCGCCGGGTCGTCACCGCCCGAGGAATCGTCGTGGGGCTTCTTCTCGTCCTCGTCAGCCATGGTGTCCTCCGTCGCAGTGGTGTCAGTTCATGCAAGCGACGTACCCACCGGCTGTCAACGGATGCTCAGATCCGTGGGACGACCTGACCGAGCAGCTTGCCCATCCGGGTGGCCGCCGCCTGCCCGGCCGCGAGGACCTCCTCGTGGTCGAGAGGCTCGCCGGTGATGCCGGCCGCGAGGTTGGTGACCAGGCTGATGCCGAGCACCTCCATGCCGGCCTCGCGGGCGGCGATCGCCTCGAGGGTGGTGCTCATCCCGACCAGGTCGCCACCGATCGCCCGCACCATCCCGATCTCGGCGGGCGTCTCGTAGTGGGGCCCCGGGAACTG
This sequence comes from uncultured Actinomycetota bacterium, assembly GCA_963830755.1. Classification (GTDB taxonomy): domain Bacteria; phylum Actinomycetota; class Actinomycetes; order Propionibacteriales; family Nocardioidaceae; genus Nocardioides. Next base: position 113,068 of record CAWHNI010000013.1, read on the forward strand.
GACGTAGACCCCGTCGTCGAGGCTCGGGTCGACCTCGCGGCACAGGTCGCGCAGCCGCGGGGAGTAGAGGTCGGTCAGGTCGACGAAGTGCGCGCCCTCGATCGGGCTGGTCGCCGTCAGGTTGATGTGGTCGCGGATCAGCACCGGCGTCCCCGGGGTCCACGACTCGTCGAGTCCGCCGCAGCCGTTGGTGAGGACGACGGTCCGGCAGCCGGCCGCCGCGGCGGTGCGCACGCCGTGGACGACAGCCGCGACCCCATGACCCTCGTAGAAGTGGGTGCGGCCGAGGAACACCAAGAGGTTCCGGTCTCCGGCGCGGACGGACCGGAGCTTGCCCGAGTGCCCCTCGACGGCCGGCGGCGCGAAACCCGGCAGGTCGGTCATGAGCAGCTCGGCGGTGGTCTCGCCGAGCGCGTCGGCCGCCGGGAGCCATCCCGAGCCGAGGACCAGCGCGGTGTCGTGGGTCTCGACACCGGTGAGCTCACGGAGTCGGCTGCGGCGGCGGCTGCGGCAGTGGTCGTGTCGGTCACGGGGCGACTCTAGTGATTGTCGAGTCGGTCTCGCCTGCGGCACGATCGCTGCATGATCGATCACTTCGGAATCAACTGCTCCGACCTGCAGAAGACGGCTGCGTTCTACGACAAGGTCCTGGCCACGCTGGGACACCGCCGGCTCATGGACTTCGAGGTCGCGGTCGGCTACGGCACCGACAAGCCGGACTTCTGGCTCTCCACGTTCGACGGCGTGGGTCCCAATCGGGAGGTGCACCTCGCATTCACGGCGCCCGACGCGGACGCCGTACGCGCCTTCTTCCAGGCCGCCGTCGACCAGGGGGCGGAGGTGCTGCACGAGCCGAAGCTGTGGCCGGAGTACCACGAGACCTACTTCGGCGGGTTCGTCCGTGACCCGGAGGGCAACAACCTGGAGGCGGTCTGCCACCGGGGCGACAGCTAGAGACCCGTGGAGCGGCAAGGGCGGCGGCGGAGGGCGGCGACGTAGTCGGCCGGGGCGTCTGCGGCCTCGGCGGCTTCGGCCAGCACCCCGAGGTACGACGCCGACGGCAGCCCGCCCTCGAACGCGTCGAGGACGTAGGTCCACACGACCATCTCGCCGTTCATGGTCGACACCCGGACCCGGGTCTTGCGGTAGAGGCCGAGGTCGGCCCCCTCCCACCCGTCGAGTGACGCCTCGTCCTCGCGGGTGATGTCGTAGACCGCGACGAAGACCTGCTCGATCGGGTCCTGGACGATCGTCGACAGCGCACCGTCCCAGCCGTGCTCCTCGCCGCCGAAGGTGAGCCGCCAGCCGGTGAGCCAGCCGGTCGTGCTGAGGGGGGAGTGGGGGCAGCGCTCGCCCATCCGGGCCGGGTCGAGGTTCGTCCCGTAGGCGGCGTACAGCGTCACGGCTAGAGATTAGCGAGCCGCGCCGCCCGTTAGGCTGACCGCGTGAGCGATTCCCCCCAGGCAAATCAGCACTTCGATGTCCTCGTCCTCGGCGCCGGACCCGGTGGCTACGTCGCCGCCATCCGCGCCGCCCAGCTCGGCAAGTCCGTGGCGGTCGTCGAGAAGAAGTACTGGGGCGGTGTCTGCCTCAACGTCGGGTGCATCCCCTCGAAGGCACTGCTGCGCAACGCCGAGCTGGCGCACATCATCACCCACGAGAAGAAGACGTTCGGGATCGAGGGCGACGCCACGATGGGCTACGCCACCACCCACCAGCGCAGCCGCAAGGTGGCGGAGGCCAGCGCCAAGGGCGTCCACTACCTGATGAAGAAGAACAAGATCACCGAGATCGACGGCTGGGGCACGCTCACCTCGCCGACCGGGATCGACGTGAAGAACGGTGACGAGACGTCGTCGTACACCTTCGACAACCTGATCATCTCCACCGGCGCGCAGACCCGGCTGGTCCCCGGCACCGAGCTCAGCGAGCGGGTGGTGACCTACGAGGAGCAGATCCTCACCGAGGAGCTCCCCGACTCGATCGTGATCGCCGGCTCGGGTGCCATCGGCGTCGAGTTCGCCTACGTCCTGGTCAACTTCGGGGTCGACGTGACCATCGTGGAGTTCCTCGACCGGATGGTGCCGACCGAGGACGTGGACGTCTCCAAGGAGCTGCTCAAGCAGTTCAAGAAGCTCGGCGTGAAGGTGATGCTCTCCACCAAGGTCGAGAAGATCGACGACTCCGGCGACAAGGTCAAGGTGATCGTCAGCAAGGACGGCGAGGAGGAGACCCTCGAGACCGACAAGGTCCTCCAGGCCATCGGCTTCGCGCCACGGATCGAAGGTTTCGGCCTGGAGGAGATCGGGGTCGAGACCGAGCGGGGCGCGGTCGTGGTCGACGCCCGCGGCCGCACCAACATCGAGAACGTCTATGCGATCGGCGACGTCACCGGCAAGCTGATGCTGGCCCACACCGCCGAGGCGATGGGGGTGGTCGCCGCCGAGACGATCGCCGGAGCCGAGACCGTCGAGATCAACTTCGACATGATTCCGCGGGCCACCTTCTGCCAGCCTCAGATCGCGTCGTTCGGCTACAGCGAGGAGCAGGCGAAGGAGAAGGGGTACGACGTCAAGGTTGCGACGTTCCCGTTCTCGGCCAACGGCAAGGCCCGGGGCATGGCCGACGGCGTCGGCTTCGTGAAGATCGTGGCCGACGCGGAGTACAACGAGATCGTCGGCGCCCACATGATCGGCCCCGAGGTCACCGAGCTGCTGCCGGCGCTGACCCTCGCCCAGCAGTGGGACCTCACGGCCGACGAGGTCGCCCGCAACGTCTTCGCCCACCCCACCCTCAGCGAGGCGATGAAGGAAGCCGTCGAGGGCATCGCCGGGCACATGATCAACCTGTAGGCACGCTCCCGTGAGCATCGAGAGAGTCGTCATCATCGGCGGCGGCCCGGGCGGTTACGAGGCCGCGCTGGTCGCCGCGCAGCTCGGTGCCGAGGTGACCGTCGTCGACAGCGACGGGATCGGCGGCTCCGCCGTACTCACCGACTGCGTGCCGAGCAAGACCCTGATCGCGACCGCCGAGCTGATGAGCGACCTCTCCGGGGCCGCCGAGCTCGGGCTGCAGCTTCCTCGACCACGAGGGCGACGACGCCCAGTCGCTGCACGTCGACCTCGCCCGGGTCAACGCGCGGGTGCAGCAGCTCGCCGCCGACCAGTCAGCCGACATCGGGCGCAGGCTCGACCGCGAGGGCGTCAAGGTCATCCGCGGCCAGGGGCGCCTCGACGGCTCGGGAGACGCCGTCGGAGTCCGGCGGGTCGCCGTGACCGGAGACGACGGGGAGCAGGTCCTCGAAGCCGACGCCGTCCTGATCGCCACCGGGGCCGCGCCCCGCACCCTGGAGACCGCCCAGCCGGACGGGGAGCGGATCCTCACCTGGGAGCAGGTCTACGACCTCACCGAGGTGCCGCCGAAGCTGATCGTGGTCGGCTCCGGCGTCACCGGGGCCGAGTTCGCCAGCGCCTACCTCGCCCTCGGGGTCGACGTCACCCTGGTCTCGAGTCGCGACCGGGTGCTGCCGGGCGAGGACGCCGACGCAGCCCGGGTGCTCGAGGACGTGCTCACCCGCAACGGCATGGAGGTCCTGTCGAAGTCGCGCATGGAGTCGGTGACCCGCGACGGCGACGCGGTCACGGTGACGCTCACCGACGGCCGCACCGTCACCGGCTCCCACTGCATCCTCGCCCTCGGCTCGGTGCCCAACACCGCGGGCCTCGGCCTCGAGGAAGCCGGCGTCGCCACCGACGAGGGCGGGTTCGTGACGGTCGACCGGGTCTCCCGGACCTCCGCCCGCGGTGTCTACGCCGCCGGCGACTGCACCGGCGTGCTCATGCTCGCGTCCGTCGCCGCGATGCAGGGCCGGATCGCCATGTGGCACTTCCTCGGCGACGCCGTCCGGCCGCTGGACAAGAAGATGGTCTCCTCCAACGTGTTCACCGCGCCGGAGATCGCCACCGTCGGCTGGTCGCAGAAGGACGTCGACGACGAGGCGATCCAGGCCGACGTGGTCACCCTGCCGCTGTCGGGCAACGCCCGCGCCAAGATGCAGGGGATCCGCGACGGCTTCGTGAAGCTGTTCTGCCGGCCCGGCACCGGCATCGTCGTCGGCGGGGTCGTCGTCGGGCCGCGGGCCAGCGAGCTGATCCACCCGATCTCGATCGCGGTGACCGAGTCCCTGACCGCCGACCAGCTGGCGCAGGTGTTCACGGTCTACCCCTCGATCAGCGGCTCCATCGCCGAGGCGGCGCGTCGGTTGCACCGGGTCTGACGGCGCTAGCCGTCGCCCCCGCCGCCTCCTCCGCCGTCGCCGCCTCCTCCGCCGTCGCCCAACCCGCCGTCGAACAGGCCGCCGTGGTCTCCGCCGCCGCTGTAACCGGAGTAGTCGTGGCCGCCGATCATTCCTCCGCCGTCCCATGCTCCCGGATCGCTCCACCCGGACCAGTCGCCGGGTGTGCCCCCGATGGCGAGTCCGCCGTACAGCGCGGTGAGCCGGTCGGCCTGCAGCCGTCCGGCGTCGATGGCGGCGCCGTAGTAGCCGAGTGCGTAGCTCTCGTAGGCCGGGCCGGACATGAACCACGGCACCCGCCGGTTGCCGAGCCGGACCAGCCGGATGTCGGGTGCCAGGTTCTCCTCGAGCCGGTGCGAGCACATCAGGCAGACCGGGATCTCCCGCTCGACTCCGCCGGGTGGCGCCCACATCACGTCGGTGCGCGCGGGCCCGTGGTTGGGGTTGAAGAAGCAGGGAGGTCGGCGCTCCGGGAGCTCCTCACCGTCCCTGCGTGCGAGCAGGCAGGCCTGGGCGAAGCGGCCGTCCTCGAGCGTGCTGGTCACCGACCTGACCTGTTCCGGCGCGGCGGCCGACCGCACCAGCTCCTTGGCCCGCTCGTAGGCGTCGAGCGCCTGCTGGTAGTCGCGGCGCAGCTCCTCGTCCAGGTCGGTGGTGAGGGTCTCGAAGTGCAGCTCGGTGAGCTCCTCGCCGAAGGCCGTGATGTCCTCGTCGGCCGCCTTCCGGCTCAGGCGGAGGTGATCCGCCGCCTGCAGGCTGAGCTGGCGACGGGTCCGGAGCGACCGGCGAGCTGTGTGGCCCGCGAGGATCACCAGGACCAGCGCGATGAGAACCAGGACCCACTCCACGCCTCAGGGTATGCCGCGGTGCGAGGAGTCGCGGGCGAACTACTGATCTGTAGTTCCCGGGTTCGATTGCGCGGTCCGCCCGGCGCGTGGTCCGATTTCCCTTGGTTCACATCTGTCCCAGTCGTCACAGCCGTCCGAGGAGGTCCCGCATGCGCCCCGCCCGTGCCATCCGTGTCCTCGCGGTCGCCTGCGCCGTACCGCTGTTCCTCACCACGCTCGCGTCGCCGGCCACGGCCGCCGACAGCTGGGCGGTGCCGCGACAGGCGTGGATCACGATCAAGGGACACGGCTACGGCCACGGGCACGGCATGTCGCAGTACGGCGCCGAGGGTGCTGCTCGGCAGGGCAAGAGCTTCCGGCAGATCGCGGACTTCTACTACCCCGGGACGACCTGGGGCACGGCCCGCGGCTCGGTCCGGGTCCTGATCTCGGCCGACACCACCGACGACGTGGTCGTGCTCGCCCGCGACGGGCTACGGGTGCGCGACTCCCGGACCGGCACGGTGACCCGGCTGCCAACCAACGGGGCGACCCGCTGGCGGATCGTGGTGAACAGCGCCGGCGAGGACCGCATCTCCTACCTGACCGACCGCTGGCGGCCCTGGCGCGGGCTGGAGGGGGAGGGTGCGTTCTCCGCGGGCGGCGCCCCGGTCACCCTGGTCACGCCGTCCGGCCAGCGCCGGTACCGCGGTCGCCTCGCGGCCCACGCACCCAGCGCCGGAAGCCGGGCGCGCAACACGATCAACACGCTCAGCCTCGAGAACTACCTCAAGGGAGTCGTCCCGCTCGAGATGCCCGCGCTGTGGAGCAAGGCGGCCGTGCGGGCCCAGGCGGTGGCGGCGCGCACCTACGCGGCGTACGAGCGGGACCACCGCACCGGGCCGCTGTGCGACACCACCTCCTGCCAGGTGTACGGCGGCTACGACCAGCGAGCACCCGGCGTCCAACGACGCGGTCGACGCCACCGCCCACCTCGCCCTGATGCACAAGGGTGCGCCTGCGTTCACGCAGTTCTCCTCCAGCAGCGGCGGCTGGACGTCCGCCGGATCGATGCCCTACCTCACCGCCAGGGCGGACCCGTACGACGGCTGGGCCGGCAACCCGGTGCACTCGTGGTCGGAGCGGGTCAGCGACGCGCTCATCGAGGCCAAGTGGCCCGGCATCGGCAACCTGACACCGGATCACGGTCACCCAGCGCGACGGGAACGGTGAGTGGGGCGGCCGCGTCGAGCTCGTGACCCTGGTGGGCGGCCGGGGAGGGTGTCGTCAGCGGCGACACGCTGCGCGCGGTCCTGGGACTGCGCTCGACCTGGGTTACGTTCGTGGTGAGGCAGCGCGGCTGAGCCGCACCCGCACGAATTCCGGAGGTCCTCCACCGTGAGCGCCGTACGACTCACGGCACCCGCCCTTCTGCTTGTCGCCGGTGCTGGCTGCCGGCGCCCCGGCGGCACGTCCGGGCCGCCGTGCCCACCTGCGCGGCGAGCGAGCGACCCTGGTCGGCTCTGCCCGGTCCGACGACCTCGTCGGGCACCGACCGCTCGCGACGTGATCGTCGGTAGGGCCGGAGACGACGACATCAACGGCCGTGGCGGCAATGACCTGATCTGCGGGGGCGGCGACGCCGACGAGCTCCGAGGCGGTCTCGGGGACGACTCGCTCCGCGGCGGCGGCGACCGGCTCGGCAGCGACGTGACCGGCACGTTCCTCGTCGGCGACGTCCTGCTGGGCGGCCCCGGCGACGACAAGCTGGTGGGCGGGTTCGACGACCGGTCGGCGCAGACCCGGCGGCGCCCCGACACCGTCTCGTGGGTGGACTCACCCCGCGGGGTCGTCGTGGACCTCGTGGCCGGCACCGCGACCGGGTTCGGCGCCGACACCATCCCGCCGTCGCACGAGGCTGCGCGTGCAAGGGTCGCCGTACGCCGACCAGATCACCGGGTCGACCGGCCCCGATGTGATCGCGGGCGAGGCGGGCGACGACCAGATCGCGGCGGGCGGTGGGGCCGACACGGTCTTCAGCGAACGCGCCACGATCCCCGCCGGGACGTTCGCCGACGACGACGTGGTCGACGCCGGGCTCGGCCCCGACCTCGTGAGCAGCCAGGCCGGCCGGGACCGCGTGCAGGGCGGCGAGGGCGACGACTTCGTCGAGGCCTACAGCCCCGCTCCGACCACCGTGCTGGCCGGGCCGGGCAACGACTACGTCGCCCAGCACCTCGTCGACGCCCCCGGCACGCAGACCTACGGGGGGACGGGCGCCGACGTGGTCTCGTTCTACGGGAAGCGACTGGAGGGCCGTTCGCCACGCGTCGAGGTCACCCTCGACCTCCGCACGCGGCAGCACCTCCGCGGACGTCGTACCGGCCGCCACCGGGCGGATCGGCGGCTACGAGCAGCACCGCCTGATCGGGAACCTGGCGTGGATGTTCCACGGCACCACCGTCGCCGACCGGCTCTGGGCGATCACCGGCGGCCCGTTGCGTGCCTGGACCTACGCCGGCAACGACTCGGTCACGGCGACCGACCGGGTCGACTTCGTCGACGCCGGCATGGGGACCGACGTGGTGTGGGGCCGAGGCGGCGCCGACACCTGCCGCGGCGCCGAGCGCGGAAAGTGCTGATTTCCGGAGGCTGACTACCGTCGCTGGGGTGAGATCGAGGACGGTGGTCGCCGCGGTGGTCATCGCCGCGGCGTTGGCGGCGGCCGGCGTGGTGGCGGCGATCCAGTCCCGCACCCCCGCACCGACGTCCGCGCCCCCGCCGGTCGACTACGTCGCCCTCGGCGACTCGTTCAGCGCCGGCCCGCTGGTCCCGGACGCGCGATCCGACCCGCCCGGGTGCTTCCGGTCGACCAACAACTACCCGGCATACCTTGCGGGATTCCTCGGGGTGCGGAGCTACCGCGACGTCACCTGCTCCGGCGCCCAGACCCGGGACCTGCCGCGGCCGCAGCAGCTGGCGTTCGGCCAGACGGCCCCGGCGCAGCTCGACGCCCTCTCGGCCGGTACCGACCTGGTCACCGTCGGCATCGGGGGGAACGACTTCGGGCTGTTCGGCTCCATCGTCGGAACCTGCGGCGCCCTGAGGGACCGCGACCCCCGCGGGGCGCCGTGCCGGCGCTCGTTCACCCGTCGGATCGACGGCCGACCGGTCGACACCAAGGTGCGCGATGCCCGCCGGGTCGAGGACCGCGTCGCGCGGATGCTGCTCTCCGTCGCCCACCGCGCGCCGGAGGCCGACGTGTACGTCGTGGGATACCCACGGCTCCTGCCCGAACGCGGCAGGTGTGCCGCGGTGCCGTTCGCCGCCGGTGACTACCCGTGGAGCCGCCGGGTCGAGCGGCTGCTCAACGACGCGCTGCGCGCGGCCGCGGAGCGCGCGGGCGCGACCTTCGTCGATCTGTACCCCGCCTCCCGCGGCCACGACGCCTGCGCGGGAAGCCGGGCCTGGGTCAACGGGAGCCAGACGCTGTTCGGACTGGCCGCGGGTTTCCACCCCTTCCAGGAGGGCATGCGGGGGATGGCCGGGGCCGTCCACACCGCCATCACGGGGGAGTCGGCCCCACGGGACCCAGACGCTGAGCCACCTCCGGGATCGGTGGTCACCAACCGTCAGCCCGACACCAGGAACTGATCGACCAGCCCCGGCACAGCCGTGGCCGACACCATCACTGCGTCCGGCTCGGGCACGTCGAGCGCGGTCACCGACTGGCTCCCGCCGGCGGTGGTGGCGCTGAGGGTCGTCAGGCCGGCCCGGCGCTGGAACCAGGTCGAGCGGAAGTTCCACCCGATGATCGCCGTCGTCTCCAGGGCCTGTCGCTGCCGGAGGAGGCTGCCCGACCTGGCCACGAAGTGACGCTCGGTCAGGGCGTGCCCGAGCGACCGCGCCCGATCGACCGCGAGGGCGACGGCGGCCGCCGGAAGGGCCACGGCGAGGACCAGGAGCCACGGGGATGCCCCGGTCACGACCGCGAGGACGAGGACGAGCGAGACCAGCAGGGTCGGCACCAGGGCGCGGGAGAACCGGCGCGTCCTGGCCCGCGGCCCGTGCGAGCGGAGCGTCGTGGTCACCGGCTCGTGGGTGCCCAGGACCTGGCCGGCGACGCCGGCAACGACCGGCCGGGGGGCCGGCGGCACCAGCATCGAGCTGCCCGACTGCCGACGGTCGAGGCCGGTCACGATCGCCGAGAGCCGCCCCCCGCGGGCCAGGCGCAGGCCGATCGGCTCACCGATGCTCACGCCGCCGACGCGCTCGTCGTCCAGGCTGGTCTCGCGGGTCGTGAACAGCCCGCGGCGCAGGTGCCAGGAGCCGTCGCGCGCCGCGTGGGTGAGCGTGAGGCCCCAGTTGGACACCAGGTAGCCGGCGACCGCGAGCACCGACATTGCCGCGATCAGGACCGGGATCGCGAGCAGGGCGACCCACCAGACCCCGCTGACCCCGATGAGGTCCGTCTCCACCTCGACCCCGGGCCCGCCGACGTCGTTGAGCACCTGGCTGCCGACACCGAGGATCGCCGCGGTGGCGACCACGCCGCTGCTGGTCAACGGCGCGAACCGGGCCCACACCGGGTCCAGGCGCAGCACCACGCGCGCCGGTGCCGGACCCTCCTCCTCGGTGGCCGGTTCCTCGGAGCCGACCGGAGCGACGTGCAGCAGGTCGGCCCGCAGCTGGCGGGCACGCTCGGCGGGCAGGCCGTCGAGGTCCAGCTGATCCTCACCACTGGTCGAGGCGGTGCCGGTGCCAACCCGCACGGTTGTCAGGCCGAGCAGCCGCTGGATCGGCTGGGCCGTCATCTCCACCGTCCGCACCCGTTCCAGCCGGGTGGAGAGCAGATGCTTGTTGAGCAGGCCGCGACGGAGCTCGATCCGGTCCTCGCTGATCCGGAAGCTGGTGGTGAAGTAGCGCAGGATTCCGAGCGCGACCGGGAAGGCGACACCCAGCAGCTGCCACGGGACGTCCGTGCCGCCGGACGCCCGACCGAACACGAACAGGCCGACCAGCACGGGGAGGAACCGCAGCAGCTCGCGGATCGGGTGGACCAGCAGCATCCGGCGGTCGAGTCGCTGCCACTGGCCCTCGCCGACGAGACCGGCCGGGGTGGTCGTCATGTCGCGTCGCCGGGGACGGCGTCGGCCTGCACCGTCAGCTCCTCGGCCAGCCGCTGGGCCAAGTCCCGGTCCAGCCCGCTGATCTCCAGCGCGCCGGCCGCGGACGCCGTGGTCACCGTGACGCTGGCCAGCCCGAAGAGCCGCTCGATCGCCCCCTCGGAGTAGTCGACGGTCTGGATCCGTGACATCGGGGCGATCCGCCGCTCCCGGGTCCACCAGCCGACCTGGGTGTAGACGGCGGTGTGGGTCACCTCCCAGCGGTGGACGGCGTACTTCCACAGCGGTACGACGGCGACGTACGCCCCGAGCACGGCCCCGGCCAGCGCCGGCATCCACCAGCGGACCTCGAACGGCGCCCAGACGTAGGCGATCAGCAGGAAGACGGCGAACAGGAACAGGCTCTCGACAAGCGCCCCGACCAGCCACATCCACCGGGCGCTCGGGCTGACCCGCTGGCTGGGCTCTCTCAGCTCCCGCGCGCTCGTCGTGTCCACACTCCCGAGCCTAGTGAACGACGGGTCAGTCCTTGAGCTCGCAGATCACCGCGCCGTTGGTGACGGTCTGCGCCGACCTCGGCCTGCAGGCTGGTGACCGTGCCGGACTTGTGGGCCTTGAGCGGCTGCTCCATCTTCATCGCCTCGATGACCACGATCGGCGTCGCCCTCGGCGACCTCCTGGCCCTCCTCGACGACGACCTTGACGATGGTGCCCTGCATCGGGCTGGTGACCGAGTCGCCGCTGGCGGCGGCCCCGGCCTTCTTGCCGCCGCTGCGCTTCGGCTTCTTCGCGCCACCGCCGGTGGCCGCGAGCCCGCCGAGACCGGCGGGCAGCACGACCTCGATCCGCCGGCCGCCGACCTCGACCGTCACCTTCTGCCGCTCGCCCTCGTCCTCGGCCTCGGCGGACTCGCCGGCGTAGGGCTCGATCTGGTTGTCGAAGTCGGTCTCGATCCACGTCGTGTAGACGTCGAACTTCTCGCCGTCACCGATGTAGGCCGGGTCGTCGACCACCGCCAGGTGGAAGGGGATGACGGTGGGCATGCCGTCGACGACGAACTCGGCCAGCGCGCGACGGGAGCGCTCGAGCGCCTGGGTGCGGTCGCGGCCGGTGACGATCAGCTTCGCGACGAGGGAGTCGAACGAGCCGGGGATGGTCTCGCCCTGGTCGTAGCCGCCGTCGACGCGTACGCCGGGTCCGGAGGGCTGGTGCCAGCGGGAGAGGGTGCCGGGGGCGGGCATGAAGTTCTGGCCGCCGTCCTCGGCGTTGATCCGGAACTCGATGGAGTGGCCCGCGGATCTCCGGGTCGTCATAGCCGATCTTCTCCCCGGCCGCGATCCGGAACATCTCGCGGACCAGGTCGATGCCGGTGACCTCCTCGGAGACCGGGTGCTCGACCTGGAGGCGGGTGTTGACCTCGAGGAACGAGATGGTGCCGTCGCGGCCGACCAGGAACTCGCAGGTGCCGGCGCCGACGTAGCCGGCCTCCTTGAGGATCGCCTTGCGACGACGTCGTAGAGCTCGCCGACCTGGTCGTCGGACAGGAACGGCGCGGGGGCCTCCTCGACGAGCTTCTGGTGGCGGCGCTGGAGCGAGCAGTCGCGGGTGGAGACGACCACGACGTTGCCGTGCTGGTCGGCGAGGCACTGGGTCTCGACGTGGCGCGGCCGGTCGAGGAACTTCTCGACGAAGCACTCGCCGCGGCCAAACGCCGAGACCGCCTCGCGCACCGCGGACTCGTAGGCGTCGGCGACCTCGGACATCTCGCGCGCGACCTTGAGCCCACGGCCCCCGCCGCCGAACGCGGCCTTGATCGCGATCGGCAGGCCGTTCTCCTCGGCGAACGTCACTGCCTCGTCGGCGTTGTCGAGCGGGTCCTTGGTGCCGGGGGCCAGCGGGGCGCCGACCTTCTCGGCGATGTGGCGGGCCTTGACCTTGTCACCCAGGCTCTCGATGGCCGCCGGCGGGGGCCGATCCAGACCAGGCCGGCGTCGAGGACGGCCTGGGCGAAGTCGGCGTTCTCGGCGAGGAAGCCGTAGCCGGGGTGCACGGAGTCGGCCCCGGACTTCTTGGCGACCGCGATGATCTTCTCGATGTCGAGGTAGGAGTCGGCCGGGGTCGCGCCGCCCAGGGAGTGGGCCTCGTCGGCCAGCCGGACGAAGAGGGCGTCGCGGTCGGGGTCGGCGTAGACCGCGACGCTGCCGATGCCGCCGTCCTTGCACGCGCGGATCACCCGGACCGCGATCTCGCCGCGGTTGGCGATCAGGACCTTCTGCAGTGGTTGGGGCTCCGGCACCTGGCACTCCTGGGCTCGCTGACGTGGCTGCCTCGGCAGCCTATCGCCGGAACCGGAAGGTACGGCGCCCGGATCACACAGCCGGCTGGCCGGAGCCGGAACACCCCGGCGGGGGTCGAGCTCCACGCGGGTCCCGGCCGGGGAGGAACAGGATGCCGCAGGTCTGCTCCTCACCGAACCGGAACGCTCGCCCGGGGTTACCGCTGGTGTGCCCCTCGGGGTCGTCCCAGGAGAAGGGCTGTGGTGCCGAGCAGGAGGGCGCCGAGCCCGACGATTCCCCAGCCCCAGCTGGTATCCGCGCTGCCAGAGAGGCCGGCATCGACCTCAGTGGGGACGGCGGCGCCGGGGTTGCCCGGGTTGGCGGGGTTGCCCGGGTTGTCGGGGTTGTCGGGGTTACCCGGGTTGTCGGGAGGGAATGCAACTGGCGGCGTGCTCCCCGGCGGGTTCGTTCCCGGTGGCCCCTCGGACGGCAGGCACTCGGCGAGATCCGCGGCCAGCTGGGGACTGACCGTGATCACCTTGGTCTTCACCGTCGTCCCGTCCTCGAACGTGGCGTTGGGATCCTCCAGGGTCGCGGTCAGCGTGTAGGTCCCTGGCCCGGTGAACTCGGGCTCGATGGTGAAGATGACGCCATCCGGAATACTCTGCTGGATGAAGTCGCCAGCCGACTCGCACGTCGGTGGGATCGGATCGCTGAACGCGAACGGGACCCCGACCGGCGGGGGTTCCTGCCCGGCACACACAGCGTTGGCGTCCAGATGACCTGCTTGCTCGCCCGGTAGGGCGTAGCGCACGGCCACCGATCCCACGGTGGTCTGCCCATGCGCATCCGTCCAGGAGTCGCCATCGGGTGGTGCCACGTAGGGCGTGTTGCGGAGAGAGTTCTCACTCACGATGACGATGTGATGCAAGGTCCCCGCCGGCGTTCGGGTGTTCTTGCACACCACGACCTTGGGATTGGCTGCCGATGCACTGGCACCCGTCTGGGTGATGCCGTAGCCGAGCAGGCCGATGATGACTGCTAGCAGCGTGATTCCGAGCTTCCTCATGAATTCCGTCCTTCCGTCCCGTCCGGTGTCAAAACCGGATCACTCTCGAAGCGGGTCGGCTCGACGGCAACTGCCTCGGACATGGGCGGACCATCACGGAGTCCTCGGAAGACAGGGTGATCGTGTTCGTTCCCGATGTCCCTCTCACGGCACACCGCTCGGCTCTGCGCAGGCGGTCAGTGATCCCGGGTACTCACTGCAGTGTCCTTTACGCAGGCGGCCGGTTTTCATGGCTGGGCAGGGGAAGTCCCAAGCGCCCCCCACAGCGCTGATCGACGTCCCCCCACGCACGACGCTCGCCATCGCGTCCCTCCCGCGGGATGCGGCCCCCACACCGCATTGCCATCAGGTATACACCCGTCAGGCGCCCACGAACAGAGGTTCGATCCTCCGGACGTCAGGGACGGTGCGGCGGGTGAGTCCGGGGATCACCTCACAGCACAGCCGGCCAGCGTGACTCTCGTCGGGGTGGCCCAGCCGTCGTTGACGGCGACCGTGCAGTCGGCGGGAGCGATGAAGCCCCACCGCTCGACCCGGAACGCTCCGTCGACTCCGCTCGTGCCCATCGCGACGCCCCCCACTGTGATCGGCCGGTTCGGGAGCGCGGTGCCCTCGATCTGGAGGTTTCCGGCGCGAAGCTCGCCCGGCCGACACTCACGGCGCTGTAGACCGTGCCGGGAATCATCAGCACCAGGACCACGGCGACGGCCAGGACGAACAGGACGTTCTCGACGAGCCCGGCGCGCATCGACCAGCGCACCGATTCTCAGGACGCCAGGACTTCCTCCACGGCCGCGGTCTCGATCATCTCGATGCGGCTGTCGCCGATCTTGATGAGGTGGCGCCGCTCGGGCGGAATGCCGTGGATCCCGTCGCGGATCCGTTGGGTGGCGGTGCGCTCGACGCGCTCCAGCTCCGCATTCATGACCATCTCGGTCGTGTGCTTGGCAGCTGCCCGCCGGTCGATGGCTGCTTCTGTCATGTGCTCTCCCCCGTACTAGATCTCCAGCGTGCGCTCTCCCGGCCCGGGCTGTCCAGATGACTAGTCCGGCAGGATGGCCGCGTGCGTCCCCGTCGCCCGCGGCACCACTACGAGGAGCCGGTCGATCCAGACCTCGATCCCGCACAGCTGGTCATCGTCCTCGCGGTCTCGCTGGGCGGTGGTGCGGGAGCGCTGGCCAGGCTCGCCGCCCACCGGCTGTCGCCCGAGATCTGGGCGACCCTCGCGGTGAACCTGGCCGGCTGCGCCCTGATCGGGGTGCTGGTGGTGCTCACCACCGAGGTCTGGCGGGCGCATCCGTTGATCCGGCCGTTCCTCGGCACCGGTGTCCTCGGCGGCTTCACGACGTTCTCCACCTACACCCTGGATGCGCACGGTCTCTGGGTGGCGGGGGATCGAGCAGCGGCCGCCGGCTATCTGGTCGGCACGCTGCTGGGCTGCGTGGCTGCCACGGCGGCCGCGGTCGCCCTGGCCCGGTCGCTCGTGGCGGGGAAGCAGTCGTGACCTGGCTTCTCGTCGTCCTCGGCGGCATGGTCGGGGCGCCACTGCGCTACCTGGTCGACGCCTGGTTGACGGCGCGGCTCGGGGCCGGATTCCCGTTCGGGACGCTGGTCGCCAACGCGGCGGCGTGCGTGTTGCTCGGACTGGTGGCAGGTGTCGGACTGGCGGCTGGATCGCCGGCGTACGTCCTGCTCGGCACCGGCGTGGCCGGGGCCATGTCGACGTACTCGACCTTCGCGTTCGAGACCGTCCGGCTCGCCGAGGAGGGCAGGGCGCGGCGGGCGATGACCTACGCGGTGACGAGTCCGGCCGTGGGGATGGCGGCGCTCCTGCTCGGGCTGGCCTTGGCTTGACGGAGGCATGCGGGGGATAACCCCACGCCGCCCGCTTCGTTGGGACCAGTGTCTAGACCAATCCCGTCGAAAGGCAGCCCATGCGTCCGGTACGCACCCTTGCCCGCCTCACCGCAGCCGCTCTCGTGCTGGCCGGAGCCCAGCTCGCGGCGAGCCCGGCCGACGCCATCGTCGGCGGCTACCAGGCCGAGGAGGGGCAGTTCCCGTTCATGGCCTCGATCCAGCTCAAGGAGTACGGCGACGGCACCGACGGGCACATCTGCGGCGGGTCGGTGATCGGGACCCGGTGGATCCTCACCGCGGCGCACTGCATGGTGGACACCAAGCCGAGCGAGGTCCAGGTCGGCGTGGGCCGCACCAACATCAACGACTTCTCGACCGGCCAGACGCTCGACGCGGACCGGATCGTGGTGCACCCCGACTACGAGGAGACGGGCACGTTCGACGCCGCGCTCATCCACGTCACGGGTGACATCGCCGCGCCGTCGATCGCGCTGGCGCCCCAGGGCGACGACACCCTCGAGCAGCAGGGTGCACCGATGACCGTGGCCGGGTGGGGCACGGAGTTCTTCGGTTCGCCGATCATCCCGGAGAACCTCAAGGCCGTCGACGTCACGGCCGTCGCCGACGACAACTGCACCACCAACGGGGCCATGGGCTTCCAGCCGGACTCCGAGGTCTGCGCGGAGACGCTGGGCGGCGACTCCTGCCAGGGCGACTCGGGCGGCCCGCTGTTCGGCACCCTCGCCGACGGGCGGCAGGTCCAGGTGGGGATCGTGAGCTATGGGCTCGGCTGCGCCGTGCCGGCGTTCCCGGGCGTGTACGGCGAGGTCAACAACCCGTCGATCCACGACTTCATCACCTCGACCGCCGGCCTGTGATCTCTCCCGTGCGGCCGGGGTCAGGGGTTCCGGCCGCGCGGGAGTCTACGCTCCTGGAATGCGCACCTGGCGCAGCCAGCCGCCCATGCGTCGCAGGGCGGGACGGGTCAGCCACCAGTAGGCCACTCCGACCGCCAGCGACGCGAGCAGGGCCGGCACCGGGTGGTCCATCTCGAGGTGCGGGTAGACCTGCCAGTGGGTCAGGTACACGAACAGCGACGCCCCGGCCAGCGCCGTGACCGCAGGAGCCAGCAGGCGCGGGACGCGCATGGTGGGCAGCCACAGCAGCGTGGCCACACCGGCGACGACCAGCAGCTCCCGCACGGGGTCGCCGAAGAAGCCGGCGTACGCAACGGCCGCGACGAGGAGCACCGCGAGCCGCTGCCAGGCAGTGCGGGACCGCGCGGCCGCCCACCCAAGGGCGAAGCACCAGAGGACCACGCCCGGGGTGTAGCGCTCGGTGGCGCCCGCTTCGACCCCCGTCCAGGCGAACCTCAGCGCCAGCGTCGCCAGCAGGAGGATGCCGGCGAAGGCGAAGGGGCTCCGCCGCTCGACCCGGTCGAGGGCGGGGACTGCCATCAGGGCGACGGCGCCCAGTGACGTCCAGACCAGCGCCTCGAGGAACCAGAACTGCCAGTCGAGGGTCCAGGTGTCGCTGCCGAGCAGCCCGTTCAGGAAGAGCGCGGTCGGCAGGTCGTAGTCGCCGGTCAGCAGGGCAACGGCGCCGACGAAGAGCGAGCTCGGCACCACCACCTGGGCGACCGCGACCACCCCGTTGCGGATCCGGGCGGTCCGGGGCACGCCGGCGATCTGGAAGCGGGCGAAGTTGTAGCCGGCGACCGCCAGCAGGAGGTGGGCACCGCCGACCAGGGTGAACACGTTGGCGTGCGTGCCGACGATCATCAGGATGCAGAGGGCACGCAGCGCGACGGTGGTGTCCATCTGGTGACCCAGCCGTCGGCGGCGGGGGGGCGCGTCCGTCGACGGAGGTGCGGCGAGCTCGGCGATGGTTCGCGTGTGCCACCCCGGCGGCAGACGGTCCATGCGGCGGCCGAGCCTACCGCTATCGCTTTCGCCAATGGCGCGTCGCGATCCTGTATCTGGCCGGGCTCCTGTCGTTCTCGCTCGCGTTCGCGATTCTGACAACCTTCGGCTTGCTGGGTCGGGCGGTGATCGAGAGGCGGATCCTGGCTGCGGCACCGATCCTGCCGGGCGCCGCTCGCGGCCTCGCTCGCCATCGGGATATTGTCGATCCCCGGCCCGGACGAAGCGGAGGTCGACCATTACCATCGTCGAGTCGCGGGCGACATCTCCAGGTGAACCCGAGGAGGATGGAGGCCGTCACCGACTTCTCGCGGGAGCCGAGCTGCGGCAGACCGGCTGGTTCGACAACCGTTCGTTGCCGTCGATGGAAGCGCTGATCAGAGAGTATCGTGGCGGGCCCGCGGCGGTCTGGCTCTTCGGGATCGCAAGTGACGCGAGCGTGGTCCGCGGCGGTGTTAGCCAGACCTGGAAGCGCCTCCTGACTGACTACGGGGCCATCGGCTTTGCACTGCTGGCGCTGGCGCTGGCGCTCATCGCGTGGTCGTCGCTCGCCGCCAGTCGCTCCGCGTGGGTGGCGTTGTTTCTGATGCTGTACGTGGTCAGCATCTATCAGCGTCCGATTGTGTGGATGCCGTACGCGCTGCTCACGCTCCTGTGCGGCCCGGCCATGGCCAGATTCGCTCCGTCACGGAAATCGGGGCCAGGCGGGACCAACAGCTCCTCTGTTGTCGCCGGGCGCCGGACGGAGGAGCTCGTGTGAGCGGGTTTTCGCCGACCGCCACCGCCATCGCGGTAACCGGCGGGGCGGGAGCAGTCGGACTCCACTTCATCCGGCACGTGTTGACGTCTTCGTCGCTCACGATCCGCGTGCTCGTTCATCGCACACCGTTGCCCTCGGACCTGGAGACGCCACGGGTACTGCAGTTCCGCGGCTCATTGCTCGAGCCGGCATCGCTCGATCGATGGCTATGCCCTGGTGCGCCGTCGTTCACCTCGCCTGGTCGTCTTCGATGACGCTGGCGGACCACCTTCCAGCGCCGAGGCACTGACCGACACTTCCTACCGACACAACGTTGCCCGCCTGGTGCATTGCAGCACGGCCGTCGTCGCTGGCCGCGCACCGGCACGAGTGGTGACGGAGGAGACGCCGTGCGAGCCGGCCAACGATTACGAACGTCACAGGTACCGGATAGAACAGGCGATGGAAATGGCAGCAGCCGGTCGATTTCCGCTGGCCGTCGTTCGCCCCACAGCGGTGTTCGGTCCGGGCCTGCAGAATCTCGTACGCCTCGTCGAGTCGCACCGCAACGGACGGGCGCTCGTCAACTACGCCCGCGCGGCATTATTCGGCCGGCGTCACCTGCATCTCGTTCCGGTTGAGACGGTCGTCAGTGCGTTGCTCTTCGCGGCCCTCGCGAGAGATCAGCATGAGGGGACTACCCCGGTTCGCTACATCGTTTCAGCGGACGATGAGCCAGGCGGAGACTTTGCCTCGATCGAGGAGAGGGTGCGGCTCGGCCTGGGGCTCGGCGCCGGATTCCCGGCCGTGAAGCTGCCTGCGGTGGTGCTCCGCCTGGTGCTGCGCGCTAGCGGCCGATCAGACACCGACCCCCAGCGCCGGTACGACGGATCGCGTCTGCGGCAGGCGGGGTTCGTGCCGCCGGTCAAACTCGACGAGGCGGTCGACCGGTACCTCGCTTGGTACAGGACGAAACCCTGAAGGTGCCGCCCGAGCTGACCATCGCCGTGGTCCAGTTCATCGCCGACCCCGTGCTCGGCGCGGGCACGGCGGTCAAGAGCGTCGCGCTTTGCCGGGCCCTGGCAGCGGCTGGCACGCGGACCCGATTCATTACCACTGACGTCGGACTCGAGGACCGTCCCCTCCCGGATTTACCGGGAGTGAACGTGACCATTTTCCCCTCCCGTTTCGGCCGGTTCCCGGTTCCGCGGATTGGCCCGGGCGCACTGGAGCAGCTCGTTGGCGACTGCGATGCGGTGATCCTGATGAACCACTGGACGATATTGAATGCGCTGGCATACCGCGCCGCCCGCGGCCGCGGCGTGCCGCACATCATGTGCCCGGCTGGAGCGCTTCGAATCCAAGGCCGATCGCGCTGGCTGAAGCACCTCTATCAGCTCCTCGTCGGTCGACGGATGATTACCGAGGCGGCGGCGGTCGTTGCCACGACCGAGCTCGAGGCGAGGCAATTCCGTGCTGATGGTGTGCCGTCGGATCGGATTCACGTGATCCCAAACGGTATCGATCCTGATCCGGCTGGGATCTCGGCAGAAGAGTTTCGCGCACGAAGGAGTGTGCCGGCCGGGCCACTGCTTCTCTACATGGGCAGGCTCAATCCCATCAAGGGCCCGGATCTTCTGCTCGAGGCCTTCGGTCAGGTGGCCGATCGCTTTCGCGAATGGCGCCTGCTGCTGGCAGGGCGCGACGAGGGTCTCGAAGGAGACCTCCGGGTGCGCGCTCAGTCCCTGGGGCTCACCGACCGTGTGCACTTCGTTGGCCACCTGGATCCTTCGGAATCCACCGGTGCCTACCGCGCCGCCTCGCTTCTCGTCGTCCCGTCCAGGCACGAAGCGATGTCGCTTGTGGCGTTGGAAGGGGCGGTCGCTGGCAGGCCCGTGCTGCTGACCGAGGCCTGCGGGTTCGATGAAGTCCAGGAAGTCGATGGTGGGCGGGTCGTGAGCGCTACCGTCACGGGACTCGCGGACGGCCTGCGTGACCTGCTCACCCGGCCCAACGATATTCCAGTCATGGGCGCGCGCCTGCGCGACCTCGCCGTCAACCAGTATGGCTGGCCATCCGTCGTTCAGCGGTACATCGGGCTGACCCGGCAGTTGCCGCGTCACCGATGATGTGAAGGCTGAGCGTGCGTTGTCCTACTCGCGGTCACGCCGGATGACACTTCCCCGCGGAGCAGGACTCTTGTCACCCATCAGCCCGCTTTAACCAGCCGAATTCGACCGTCTCCGGGCCCTCGAGTATATCCGCCGATCCCGACTGGCGCGCACCGGGCTCAGCGGGCGTGGGGACTCGCAAAGCTCATGGCCGTGGCCTTGCCGACCTGCACCAGCTCCTGGTCAGTCGGGTGGTTCAGTGCGTCAGGCACGACGAACTCGACCCGCTCGAACCGTCGATCCGATTCAGTCATTAGAATTCGTATCGGCCGCCATGCCCCTGGCGAAACTTCCACCCGATCGATCAACCTCCCGCGGAGATACACTTCCACGCTGAGCGGCTCGCTCGACGACGTGGCGCGCAACGGCACCGTCACCACCGCCGATGACGGAAGGAAGAGGACAAACTTGCGGCCAGCCGATCGGTAGCTCACTCCGTCGTCCTGGCGCCAATGGGCCGAGACTCCGATTCCCAGGTGCTCCAGGTGCGCCGACCGCGCGGCTCTCGAGGCCCGCACGGGTGCGCTGACAACCATCAATGCGGCCAGCGTGATGCCGCCGGCGCGCGCCACCCTCCAGATCCGGCTGTCGAGTGCGGGAGCGGGGCTCAGACCGGCGACGAGCCCCACGAATAGCCAGAAGATGACCGCAGCCTCGGGCACCACGAGCGGGTGGCCGAGGAGCCAAGTCAACATGCTCGCGAAGATGCCCCAGGCCGTCCACGACAGAAGTCGATCTCTGGGGCCGCGAAGGACCATCGAACCGCTCGAGCAGATCACCAGTGCGAATGCGACGCAGCCGATCGCTCCCAGTTCCGCAAACACCTGCAGGTACTGGTTATGTGCGTTCTCTCTGATGCCTCGGGGACCCATGAGCCGATGCATTTCCGCGCTGCCGAACTCCCGTCCCCGATCGGGAAGACGGCCGAGACCGACACCAAATGTCGGATCAGATAGCCCGGCGCGCCATGCCGTCCGACCCATGATCACGCGCACCTCATACGCCACGCTCGTGGCCACGTTCCGCTTGGCGGGATAGAACGCATAGAGTCCAGCTGTGACCGCGGCGACCGTGGCAATGGTGCCGACGCTGGTGACCCACGCGCGCCGGCCTCCTTCGAGTATCGCCGTCGCGAGTGCCCTTAGCAGTATTACTCCGATCAGCGCCGCGAGCGCCGCGCGCGAACCGGTCAGCCAGACTCCAGCCAGCACCAACAGCAAAGCGACTGAAGTCAGAACGCGGTGGTTTGCGCCAAGCAGCCCGAATCCGGCGCAAGCCGACGATGACCAGCGTCGATCCAGCGGCGTTGACGTCGTACTGACTGTAGTAGCGGACGTCGGACAGGATCCGGATCCAGGCTGAGACGAATTGCTCATCCCGCATCGCCGCTATGGTGAGGCGGTTCAGGGAAAGGATGACCGCAGCCGCGTGTCCTATCAGCAGCATCCGGGCGAGCCGCACGGCCAGTGCACTCTCCATACGCATCGCTCGTTCGGTCCTCACCGCCAGAAAGAGCGATAGCGACAGGATTATCGCCAGGTGCAGTGGAATCCAGGGTGTTGTCCACTCGAACAACTGTCCCGACCACAACTGAGCGGCAGCCCCTCGGACGTCCGGATACCCGGTGATGAACACCGGATCGCCAGCTATCGAGACAATCGCAGAGGAGAGACCGACCGTCGCGAGAAGGAAGGCTGGAACCTTGAGCCGCGACGCGGCGCTGGGATCGGGGTCTCGCACCAGCAGTCCGGTTGCCAGCGACCACAGCATCGCCTCGAGCAAGCTCCAGCCGGCTCTGGGTGACTGCAGGATTACCGTGAGCGTGGTGGTCAGGGGCGCGAGCCCAGCGAGCACGAGCAGCGCGTCGGACGGACGCATCACGGAAATGCCGATGAAGGCGAGATGAAAGATTCGAAGAGGCCAGCCCAACGGCTGCGCCAGCCACGCCGCGTGAAAAGCGACGGCAAGCATGAGCCCGACCAGCCGGAAGGCGGTAGCGGGGGCCCCCGAAAGTCTGTGCACACTCACTGGATGCGGGACTGCTACGACAGGCGGACGCCTAGTTGTATCACGTCGTCACGCCCGGTCAGCCGCGATGCAGGAACAGCGGACGCTAACCCGGCGTGCTGTCCTTGGCGGCAACGATCGCGTAGTCCATGAACGTGAAGATCCGCGCGTTGAGCTTTTCGACGTTCGCGTTGAAGGTCTCGGTCATCTCGCGGAGGGCCGCGTCGGCGGACGCGGCGACCGGATCGGCTGGAGGCGGTCCTGCGGCGGCACCGGGGAGCGGTATTCGATCGCCGCGCGGGTGAAGCCGCTGGCGATGACGAGGTACTGCAGCGTCTCGGGGTGCAGCGGCCACACGTGGGTGATGTCGCGGATGTAGCTTTCGAAGAACGCCACCCAGCACGCCGGGTTCAGCGTCTCGAGCACCAGCGTGCCGCCCGGGCGCAGCTTGTGGAACGCCAGCTCGAGGAAGCGGAGCAGGTAGCCCGGCTGGAGGTGCTCCACGACCTGCGCGGCGAACAGGCCGCCGAGCGACCGTCCGGCAGCGTCGCAGGTGGCCGACGGCGTCGGCCTCGATGACGTCGAGCCCGCGCGACGCGGCAGAGCTCGGCCATCTCGTGATTGAGATCGATGCCGCGGCGCCGGGACGCCGGCGGCGGCAGCAGATCGAGAAACTCTCCGCGTCCGCAGCCGACGTCGAGGACGTCGCGCTCGCGTGCCGGTCGAAGAGCGGAAGAACGGCAGTACGACTCCAGCCGCGCGCGGATCACCTCGCGCGAGCCGCGGAACTGGTCTTCGAAGCCGACGTACTTGTAGGCGTCGAGGGCCGGCGCAAAGGCTCGGCCGTGCGCGGCGGGCGGCCGTGCCGGCCGGGCCGGCTGTGAGGCACGGGTGCCGGCCGCGTCGGCCGGGACCGCCCGCCGCCACCTTCCGCTTGAGCACGCGTGGCCTGCTGCGCGACGCCGATCATGCCGCGCAGTTCCTCATGCGCCGCCGACGAGCGCCGTCGTCCGCGCGTCGTAGCGATGCTCGCGCGCCGCCATCGACTCCCAGCGCTTGCCCGGCGTTCTCGGCGAGCCCGCTCACCGCCGCGTTCAGGACCAGCGCGCCGCCGGCGGCTGTCGCGGTCCTTCGTGTCGACGTAGGCGGTGATCTGCTGCAGGTAGACCATCAGCCGCGCGTGGAACGCGCTGAGCGCCGTCGGCCTGCTCGCGGAGTGCGCGCCGGCGAGTCTCCGTGCCGCGGCGCTGGCCGCGCGCGGCGCGGCGACGTTCCGGTTGATGTGGTCGACGAGCACGCGAGTTGAACGTCAGCTGCCGCTGCAGATACGGCGCGACCGTCCGCCAGATGAAACCGGCGAGCGGCCGCTGCAGCCCGCCCGCCGCGGCGGCGCCGGCAGGATGTTCCACGCTTCGTTGAGCGGCGCGAGCTGGTGCTCGTCGAGCGGCGCGGCCGGGTCGGGCGGCTGCGGGCGGCCGGAGCGCGCGATCGAGCGCGGTCAGCGCGTCGTTGTACCGGCGGTCGGCCTCGTCGCGCTCCTGTTCGAGCCGCCGCAGCGTGGCGTCGAGCGGCTCGCGTCGATCTGGCGTCGGCGCGCCGGCCGCGGGCCGGACGTCGCGATCAAGCCCGTCGAGTCGGGCTGCTGGCCGAGGCGTGCGCGCGGCGCGGGATCCGCCCGGCGCGGAACGCCAGCCGTCCGGCCTCGACCGCGAGCTTCATCGCCGTCGCCATCGCGACCGGATCCTGCGCGAGCGCGATCGCGGTGTTCATCAGCACGCCGTCGGCGCCGAGCTCCATCGCGATCGCCGCGTCCGACGCCGTGCCGACGCCGGCGTCGACGATGACCGGCACGCGCGGCCTGCTCGCGGATGATCCGGATGTTGTTCGGGTTCTGGATCCCGAGCCCCGATCCGATCGGCGCGCCGAGCGGCATCACCGCCGCGGCGCCGGCCTCTTCGAGCTTGCGGCAGATGACCGGATCGTCGTTGGTGTAGGGGAGCACGACGAAGCCCTCGCGCACGAGCACGCGCGTCGCTTCGAGCAGCGCGACGTTGTCGGGAAAGAGCGTCCGCTCGTCGCCGATCACCTCGAGCTTCACCCAGTTCGACAGCCCGACCTCGCGCCCCAGCCGCGCCGTGCGGATCGCCTCGTCGGCCGTGTAGCAGCCGGCGGTGTTCGGCAGGATGAAGATGCGCGACTGATCGATGTAGTCGAGCAGCGATTCCTTCGCTGCGATCGCGTGAGGTTCACGCGGCGCACCGCGACCGTGACCATGTCGGTCCCCGACGCGCGGTGCGCGTCGGCCATGACGGCGTGCGACGGGTACTTGCCGGTGCCGACGATCAGCCGCGAGCGGAACGTCGGTCGGCGATGACAAGGGGATCAGAGTTCCATCCTGGGTTCGACCCACATCCAGGCTCGCAGCTTCAGTCGCTCCGGCTCCGGATCCTTCGGGAGTCCGGGATTGAGTTCGAAGTCTATCCGCCACCCACGAAGTTCACGATCTCGATTTCGTCGCCCTCGCGCAACAGTCGTCGAATCGTAGGCGGTCGCGCTTCACGACGTGAGGTTGTGCTCGACGGCGACGCGGCGGGGATCGATCTTCAGCTGCGGCGAGCAGCGCGCTGATGGTGACGCGGGCCGGCGAGCTCGAGCGGCTCGCCGTTGACGGCGTATCGTCAAAGTTTACCCCAAGGCATCGGCGGCGACGCCGAACGGCGTCAGCAGCTCGTCGCAGCGCCCGGCGCCGTCGTCGCAGGTGCGGCGGCAGCGCGGCGCCGGCGACGGTGTCGCGGCCGCCAGCGCGATGACGCCGGCGATAGTCGTCGAGCATCCGCGCCTGCGAGTGCTCGCGCTGCCAGTACGTCCCGGCCGGCGCGGCCGAGCGTCGGCGCGCAGCGCCGGGTCGGTGGCGAGCCGCCGCATGGCCAGCCGCAGCGAGTGGTCCTCGTCGAGGATGTCGACGCCACGGTACCGGCATCGGGTCACCGCGCGGGCTGCGACGCTGCGCTCAGCGTCCACGTCCGCGGGTCGAGCGACGGCACGTCGGCAGTGTGCGCGAGATCGATCGATGATCGTCGGCCGCCCGGCCGCGAGGCCGCGCAGCCACGGGCCCGGAGATCTCGCGTGCCGTCGGCCAGCGCAGGTTCAGCGTGACGTCGCACGCCGCGATGTGCGTCGGTCAGCTCCTCGTCATCTTCCACGTAGCCGGTGATCGCCACGCTCGCGGCGATCCCGCGACGCTGGATGTCGGCGGCCAGATCGTAGTGCGCGCGCCGGCGCCCCGGCCAGCAGCAGGCGCGCCGCGGGCGCGTAGCGCGAGCAGGGCGGCGAACGCCTCGAGCATCTGCGGAAGCCGCTTTTCCGGCGTCAGCCCGCCGAGCACCCGAACACGACCGCGTCGTGACGGGATGCCGTAGCCGTGCCGCCGCACGCGCGCCGATGCCGCCTGCGGCTCGTCTGCGTGACGGCGTTCCGTGTCCGAGCCGGATGGCCTCGACCCGCGCTCCGGGCGTCTCGTCGCGGAGCGTCGCGCGATGAGCCGCGGTGTGGACCGCGGTCGATCGTGAGGCCTGCACAACCAGCCGTGTCATCGGCCAGCAGTAATGGAGATGCGTGTCGAAGCCGGCGACCGCGAGCTCCGCGAGGTCGGCGTTCACATCCGGATGATTGGCGGCGAACTCGGCGCGATAGTCGCGTCCGGCGCTGCCGCAGCAGAGCCGCGGCGCGCGCGTGATGCAGATGCGCGTCGTGCAGCACCGCCAGGCCCGGGATAGCGGAACAGATACGGCCAGATGTAATCGTGATGCGACGAGTTCCCGAGCTGGTAGACCGTCAGGTCGTAGGGCTGCTGGGTGTTCGCCAGACGAAATCGTGCGCCGACGAGCGACGGCACGCCGGGCGCGCGCCGAGCCGGCGGCCGCGGCGGACGAGCGCTCGTCGACGAAGAGGTCGATGTCGTGGCGCGGCGCTGCGCAGCGCCCCGACGAGGTCGGCGCTGCAGCGGGCGACGCCGGTCGGCCGGCGGCACGGGCTGAACCAGGCGAGGCGCGCCACGGCTGTATTCTACGGCGCAACGAGCTGAGCGTCGCGGCCACGGTGCCTGCCGGTCGCGTCTGGACGGCGAGCCTGTGATAGCATTCGTGGTTCAGACGGGCCGCGCGGACGACTGTGGGCCTCCGCGTCCGGCTGGTGCCGGGCGCGCTTTTTTGCGCTCGCTTGAGAAAAAATTCACAAGCGCGCGGGCGGTCGGCAGGATGCATGCACGGCTGGGTTCCCATCCTGATCATGATCGGGCTCGGCGCCGGGTTCGGGGCGTTCAACATCGTGCTCTCGCACCTGGTCGGGCCGAAGAAGCCGACGCCCGAGAAGCTCGCGCCGTACGAGTGCGGCATGCCGCCGGTCGGCGACGCCCGCGAACGCCACCCCGTCAAGTTCTACCTCGTGGCGATGATCTTCCTGCTGTTCGACATCGAGGTGGCGTTCCTGTATCCGTTCGCCATGGCGCTGCGCGAGCTCGGGTGGATCGGCTTCGTCCAGCTCGCTGGTGTTCTTCCCCATCCTCGCTGACCGGCTACATCTATGTCTGGCGCAAGGGCGTGCTCGACTGGGGCCATGAGCGCGCGTGAACCGCTTGCGAACCGGGCGATTGCAGACTTGATTGAGACATGGCTGATCATCGAGATTCCCGTTCTCACCACCACCGTCGAGAAGATGGTCCAGTGGGCGCGCCGGTCGTCGATCTGGCCGGTCACCTTCGGGCTGGCGTGCTGCGCGATCGAGATGATGGCGATGAGCGCGTCTCGCTACGACATCGCGCGGTTCGGCGCCGAGGTCTTCCGCGGCTCGCCGCGGCAGTCGGACCTGATGATCGTCGCCGGCCGGCTGTCGCGGAAGATGGCGCCGGTGCTGCGCCGCATCTACGACCAGATGCCGGAGCCGAAGTACGTGATCTCGATGGGCGCCTGCGCCTCGGTCGGCGGCGTGTTCGACAACTACGCGATCGTCCAGGGCGTCGACCAGGTCGTGCCGGTCGACGTGTTCGTGCCCGGCTGCCCGCCGCGGCCCGAGTCGCTGATCTACGGCATCGTCCAGCTGCAGCGCAAAATCGATCAGATGAAGATGAGTGCGTGATTCGACTCGACTGACCTGAGTGATCCGGCATTCGCTCAGATGACAGACTCTTCTCGAAAACCACCTTCCGCCTGGTTCGTTCGAGGCCGTTCCGGAGGCCGACGGCATGCCGACGGTCTATGTACCGCGCGAACAGCTGGTGTCGACGC
>CAWHNI010000014.1:0-179606 GCA_963830755.1 uncultured Actinomycetota bacterium
AATCTCGCCGCCTCGCGCTTGCACGGTTCGGACGAGGAGGCGTCGCAGGCTGCCAAGGACTTGGCCGAAGCCGTGCGATTGAATCCGCTCTCAGCGGAGGTCCACAACAATCTTGGTGGCGTGCTGCAGCGCCAGGGACGGATGAACGAAGTGCTGCAGGCGCATCGCAGGGCCCTCGAGCTGAGCCCTCGGCTGGTGGATGCGCGCTACAACGTCGGGGTCGTGCTGCAGGCCCTCGGCGACCTCGAAGCCGCGCGCCGCGAGTTACCAACAGGTGCTGCGTGAGCGCCGATTACCCGCCGGCGCATCACAACCTCGGAACTGTTCTTGCCGTCCTGGGTCACGGGGACGCTGCCTTGGCCGCGTTCGCTGAGTCTGCCCGTCTTCAGCCTGAGAATGGCGAGGCGCGAGTGAATCTCGGGATTGCGCTCGCCTCAGCCGGTCGTCTCGAGCAGGGGCTCAACGAGCTTCGGGCGGCTGTGCGGATCGCACCGGAGTCTCCCGAGGCGTGGAACACGCTGGGCATGGTGGCGGGCGACGCAGGTCACCTCGAGGAGGCACGCGAGGCCTTTGCGTCGGCTCTCGCTCGGCGCCCCGATTCCGCGGTCGTGCGCGACAAT
Organism: uncultured Actinomycetota bacterium; assembly: GCA_963830755.1. Classification (GTDB taxonomy): domain Bacteria; phylum Actinomycetota; class Actinomycetes; order Propionibacteriales; family Nocardioidaceae; genus Nocardioides. Next base: position 621 of record CAWHNI010000014.1, read on the forward strand.
CTCGGGTTCGTGCTGCTGCGCCTCGGGCAGACCGCCGAGGCCGTCGAGCATTTCCGCGGCGCGATCGCGCTTCAGCCGTCATACGCTCCGGCGCATTACCATCTGGGCCTCGCGCACAGGGCGAGTGGCGACACCGCGGCCGCGATGGCTGCGTTTCGCGAGGCGCTGCGGCACGATCCGTCGGCCGCCGAGGTCCCGACGATTCGGCGCCGCTCTCGCGAACGCCGGTCGTTTGCTGAGGCGGTCGCTTCGCTGAAGCCGCAGCGCGGCTCCGGCCGGATGATCCCGATGCCCAGAGCAACCTGCAGCGCGCGCGCGCGGCGCTCGCCCGCTCCCGTTGACGTCCCCAAGTCTGAATTCTTTCGTTGACAACCGTGTTCGGGCCGGGCTACAGTCCCGGGAAGTCTTAATTGCTTAAGAGTGTTGGATGGCCCGACGACCTTCAGCAGCACTGACCGACGGCGAAGCCCGGCTCATGGCGGTCCTCTGGGAACAAGGTCCGGCAACGGTCGGTGACGTCCAGGACGCCGTGCGCTCGAAGCACGACGTCAGCTACAGCACGGTCCAGACGATGCTGCGCATCCTCGAGACGAAGGGCTACGTGGGCACGAGAAGCACGGCCGCGCCTTCGTCTACCGGCCCGTCGTGGACGAGAAGCAGGCGCGGCGCAAGGCGCTCCACCACCTCGTCTCGCGCTTGTTCGACAACTCCCCGAGCCTGCTCGTACTGAACGTGCTCGAAGACAACGGGATCAGCCCGGAAGAGCTGAGGCGCCTGAAGAAGATGATCCAGGACGCATGAAGGGAACCTGCGTGTGATCGAACTGGTCAACTGGCTGATTTGCGGAACGCTCCTCGCCGCCGCAACTCACGCGGTAACGCTGTGCGCACCCAGGGTGAGTCCATCCCTGCGATATCGGCTGTGGTGGCTCGCGCTGGCGACGATCCTCGCAGCGCCAGTTCTGCCGATGCTGCTACCCGAGCAAAGCGTGACGATGGTGCGAGCGGTACAGCCGATGCCCTCGTCGAAGTCCCGCTGGGGAGCTTCTCCTCAACACCCATGTCAGTCAGTCCCAATCCAGTCCGCCGCGTCGCCAGACGTAGGCGTAGGCGACGAAGACGGTGGCGATGAAGATGACCATCTCGACCAGCCCGAAGAACGCCATCGCGTCGAAGTGGACGGCCCACGGGTAGAGGAAGATGATCTCGATGTCGAAGACGATGAACATCATCGCGGTGATGTAGTACTTCACCGGGAAGCGGCCACCACCGACCGGCTGCGGGGTGGGCTCGATGCCGCACTCGTAGGAGTCGAGCTTGGCCCGGTTGTAGCGCTTCGGGCCGACGAGCGCGCTCATGATCACCGAGAAGACCGCGAAGCCGGCGGCGAGGAGGGCCAACACCAGGACCGGCGTGTAGAGCTCCATCGCGCGCTTCCTTCCCTCTCTGTCCCGGCCCGGTTGTGACCTTGTGAAGAGCTTCACTAAGTGGCGCGAAGGCCACAGTCTAGGGCGCGCCCGCGGGTCTGACGCACCCCGGGGTCTGCGTCTCCCCCAGGAGCTAGCTGGTGGCGCGGTGCAGGGCGACGATGCCGCCGGACAGGTTGCGCCACTCGGGCGCGCTGCCAGCCGGCCTCGGCGATCAGGTCGGCGAGGCCGCGCTGGTCGGGCCAGGCCCGGATCGACTCGGCGAGGTAGACGTAGGCGTCCGGCGAGGAGGAGACGCGCGCGGGCGATCGCGCGGCAGCGCCTTCATCAGGTACTCGAGGTAGACCGTGCGGAACGGCGCGTACGTCGGGTGGCTGAACTCGCAGACCACCAGCCGGCCGCCCGGCCGGGTGACCCGCCGCAGCTCGCGCAGCCCGGCCAGCGGGTCGACGATGTTGCGCAGCCCGAACGAGATCGTCACCGCGTCGAAGGTGTCGTCGGCGAACGGCAGCCGGGTGCCGTCGCCGGCGGTGAACGGCAGGTGCGGCCGGCCTGCTTGCCGACCCGCGAGCATGCCGAGCGAGAAGTCGCACGGCACGACGGTGGCGCCGCGGTCCGCGAACGGCTGGCTGGACGTGCCGGTGCCGGCGGCCAGGTCGAGCACGAGGTCGCCCCGGCCGCGGGTCGACCGCCTCGATCACGTCGTGCCGCCAGCGCCGGTCCTGGCCCAGCGACAGCACGTCGTTGGTGACGTCGTAGCGACGCGCGACGGCGTCGAACATGCGGCGTACGTCGGCGGGCTGCTTGTCGAGCTCTGCGCGGGCCACGCGGAGAGCCTACGGCCGGGCGGCGGATCGGCAACGAAGCGGTCACGGCCGGTCGCCACGACGCAACCAAATCCCGGGATTCGGCGTCTCCTTCGTGACACTGGAAGATCCTCTCGGGTCAGGGAGACGTCATGAAGGCACTGCGCACTCTGCTCCTCACCGTGCTCACGGTCGGCCTGCTCGGCGTCGACGGCGTACGGCGCCGGGTACGCCGCGCTGCGCTCGGCACGACCGCGTCGACGAGCCGGCGCCGCCCAGCCGTCGGAGCACGCCGCACCGATGACGCGACCTCGCGCCGCTCGCCGGACGGTCCCGCGGCCGGACCTGAAGCCGGAGTTCCGGCTCGAGCCCGGCGACCGGGGCGTGAAGGTCCGCGAGCTGCAGTCCCGGCTGTTCCAGCTGGCGTGGTTCCCGGAGCTGACCACCGGCCGCTACGACCCCGCGACGCGCGAGGCGGTGCGCGGCTTCCAGGACAAGCGCGGCCTCGAGGCCACCGGCGTCGTCGACGAGCGGACCTGGCAGCGGCTGCGTCGCGATGACGAAGAAGCCGACCCACGACCAGCTGTTCAACGTCCTGCACCCGGGCCCGGCGATCCTGTCGACCGGCGACCGTGGCGACCGAGGTGCGCGACCTGCAGGCCCGGCTGGTGGCGATCGCCTGGCTGTTCGGCGACGTCACCGGCCGCTACGACGCGGACGACCGTCGCGGCGGTCCGGGGCTTCCAGGCCAAGCGCGAGATCCCGGTCACCGGCGAGGTCGACCAGCGCACCCTGGACCGGCTGCACGCGATGACCTACGCAGCCGACGTACGAGCAGATGCACAACATCGAGCCGAAGCTCGGGCGCGCTCGACCCGCGCTGCAAGACCGGCCGGGCGCTGTGCGTGGACAAGTCCACCAACTCGCTGCGCTGGGTGGTCGACGGCAAGGTCATCTCGACCTTCGACGTGCGGTTCGGCTCCGACGAGCTGCCCACCCGCGAGGGGGCGTTCACGGTCTTCTCGAAGTCGCGCGACCACGTGTCGAGCCTCTACGACACCTCGATGCCGTTCGCGATGTTCTTCTCCGGCGGCCAGGCCGTGCACTACTCACCCGACTTCGCGGCCACCGGCTACAACGGCGCCTCGCACGGCTGCGTCAACGTGCGCGACTACGACGGCATGGCGTGCGCTGTTCGACCAGGTGCAGATCGGCGACAAGGTGATCGTCTACTGGTCGTGACGGCCGGTCGCCGGACCGGCCCGGCGTAGGCTGCCGCCTCGTGACGACCAGCGCGACCTCCGGCGAGCAGGCCGGCCCCCTCGTCGTCCGCACCGTCCGCCTCGACCTCGACGCCGCGGCCAGCCTCGCTCGACCTGCTCCCCGACGAGCGCCCGGTGACCTGGCTGCGCCGCGGCGAGGGCCTGGTCGGGTGGGGCGTGGCGGCCGAGATCCGCACGTCGGGCGCCACCCGGTTCGCCGACGCCGACAAGTGGTGGGCCGAGACGACCGCACGCGGCCGTCGTCCGCGACGAGGTCAACGAGCCCGGCACCGGCCTGGTCTGCTTCGGCTCCTTCGCCTTCGCCGACGAGCCCGGCGACTCCGTGCTGGTCGTGCCCGAGGTGGTCGTCGGCCGACGCGGCGACACCACCTGGCTGACCACCATCTCCCGGCGGCGACCAGCCGGACCCGGCGACGCCGTCGACGCTCGGCCGACGCCGGCGAGCCCGCCGGTCGAGGTCAGCTTCGCCGACGGCGCCCTCAACGGCGAGCAGTGGATGTCGGTGGTCGGCGACGCCGTCGCCCGGATCAGCGCCGGCGACGCTCGAGAAGGTCGTGCTGGCCCGCGACCTGGTCGCCACGGCCGACGCGCCCGATCGACGTCCGCTGGCCGCTGCGGCGGCTCGCCGAGGACTACCCGATGTGCTGGACCTTCCACGTCGACGGCCTGTTCGGCGCCACCCCCGAGATGCTGGTCCGCCGCGAGCGCGGCCTGGTCACCTCGCGGGTGCTGGCCGGCACCATCCGCCGCACCGGCGACGACGAGCGCGACCTCGCGCTGGCCGCCACCCTGGCCCGCTCGTCGAAGGACCTCGAGGAGCACGAGTACGCCGTCCGCTCGGTCGCCGACGCCCTCGACCCGCACTGCTCGTCGATGAACGTCCCCGAGGCGCCGTTCGTGCTGCACCTGCCCAACGTCATGCACCTGGCCACCGACGTCGCCGGCGTGGTCCACGACGCCGACCACCGTGTCCTCGCTGCAGCTCGCCGAGGCGCTGCACCCCTCCGCCGCCGTCGGCGGCACCCCCACCGCGGCCGCGACCGCACTGATCGCCGAGATCGAGGGCATGGACCGCGGCCGCTACGCCGGCCCGGTCGGCTGGATGGACGCCGCCGGGCGACGGCGAGTGGGGCATCGCCCTGCGCTCCGCGCAGCCTCGACGGCTCCACCGTGCGGCTGTTCGCCGGCTGCGGCATCGTGGCCGACTCCGACCCCGAGGCCGAGCTGGCCGAGGCGCAGGCGAAGTTCGTGCCGGTGCGCGACGCTCTCGCCTCCGGCTGAGTCCCCACAACAGGCTTACGCCTCGAGCTCGGGCGTCCCCCGCGTTTGGCGGCTGCCGGATGACAGGGCTCGACCATCTCGACCTTCGATGACTACGCGAATATCGGCAGCGAGATCTCCCAACGTTCCTGGAGTCAGGTAGGCATGGGCCCCTGCCGCCATAGCGCGGGTCACCGGGCCGGCGATCCACGCGCCGGACCCCGGATCGTCGAACTCAGCCACGATGAGCCGGGCTGATGGGAAGTCACGTCGCAGAATCCCCAGCGCCTGCGCGCTCACGGGTGGGACAAGCAACGCGTCGATCGTCTCGGGTGCAGTCTTGATGTCCACAACGGCGAACTCGTCGCCCAATGCCACCGACAGGAAGGCACGCACCGTCTCGGTCACCTTCATCCCGGTCGCCACCACTTTCGGGCCCGGCCGACTCGGCGCCCGCCGCTCGGGGTCTGCGGGCGGCGCGGGGATCAATTGCCCGACGAGTACGCGCGGCGAAGCAACGACGGTGCCCACCACCTCGCCGTCGTCGATGAGGACGATCTCGTCGCCGTCTCGAAGCGAGTGAAGCTGCTCGCGAAAAGCGGCAGGGAGATCCGAGACGTCGAAGCGAAGAGCCACTCCATGAGTATGCGATGCGGCCATTTCCGAACGCGGCAGCCTCGGCGCCTTGGGTTGTGTCACGGGCACCAGCCGCCGCCGGGATCGTCCCGAAGGAATTGGCGAGGCCGATACATCGAAGTCGCGTCATGGGGGCCTTGGGCGTCTCTGTCAGGGGTCGCCGGAAGTGCCGGCGCTCTCACACCCGCGGGGACCGTCTTGGTCGCGCGGGACACGTGCAACCCAAGGGGGAACTCTGAGTGCGAAACTTTGCAATCGCGGCCTCGGTCGTCGGCTCTCAGCACCATCGGTCTCGCGGCACCCGCACAGGCCGCTCCCGATGAGCCGCGCGACAACGTCGGCTACTGCATCAGCGACATCTTCTACGGAAACCAGCCCAACCGGGACGCCGAAGGAAACGTGGTGCCCAGCCAGTCACCCGGTCCCAAGACGGACCTTGCCCGACGGGACGGTCGGGGACGGCAACAGCATCGGTGACTACAACTCCGGACGCGCGACCGGCGAGCGGGTCAACATCCCGCAGGCGTGCCACGCCGTTTTCGGCTGACCGCTTTCGCTCCGCTTGATTTGGTGCCGGGCTTCTCGTTGCGACGAAGCCCGGCACTGCTGCATCTGGGCGTTGCTGGAGTGGTGGTTTGGCCGACGGTGGTATTCGCGTGGCTTATCCGAGGTGGTGCCGGCTGCTGTGGCGCCCGTCCCACGCGCGCGCCCATCTTGGACACCGAGGGGTACGACCCGGGCGTATCGTGGGTCGCCGGTCGCTGCCACCGGGGGTGGACTCGCGGGGCGGGGCGGCATCAGCGACGGGGGACGTGATGAGAAGAGCAGCATCCTGGGGATGCGTGACGATGTTGGTGGCGGCGACCTTGGTCGCGGCTGGATTGGCTGCTCCGGCCGCGGCCGCGACGAGGTGGTCGCCGGCCGTGACCTTGTCGGCGGCCGGACCCGGCCAGGACGCCTTCAATCCGCAGGTGGCCGTCGACGGACGGGGCAACGCGGTCGCCGTGTGGGAACTGTGGGACAGTACTTCCTCTGATTCGATTGGGGTGCAGGCAGCCCGACGCCCCGCCGGTGGCTCCTGGGGCCCTCCGGTCACGTTGTCGGGCCCGGACGCGACGGAGGCGCAGGTTGGCGGTGAACGCTCGGGGCGCCGCGGTGGTGGTGTGGCGTCTGTGGGACGGGAACGCGTATCGGGTGCAGGCGGCCCGGCGGCCCGCCGGCTGGTTCTTGGGGAAGGCCGGTCACGTTGTCCGCACCGGGCCAGAACGCGTATGAACCGCAAGTGGCGGTGGACGCGGCGGGGAAACGCAGTCGCGGTGTGGCAGCTGGAAGTCGTTGCCACGTATCGGGTGCAGGCGGCCCGCAGGCCCGCTGGCGGTTCCTGGGGCACGCCGGTCTGGTTGTCCGGCCCGCATGCGAGGTCTGCGCGGGTGGCGGTCAACGGTCGGGGCGCCGCGGTCGCGGTATGGCAACTGGATGGCCGTAGGGATAGCGGGAGTACGGTGCAGGCGGTCCGGCGGCCCGCCGGCAGTTCCTGGGGCAGGCCGGTCGCGCTGTCCGACCCGCATGCGGGCGCGTTCGCCGGCGCCCCGGATGTTGCACTCGACGGTCGGGGCGCCGCGGTTGCGGTGTGGCAGCGTACCGACGGGTCCACGGACCGGGTGGAGGCGGCCCGCCGGCCCGCCGGCGGTTCCTGGGGCAGGCCGGTCAGGTTGTCCGACCCGGGCCAGGACGCCGAGAATGCGCAGGTGGCGGTCAACTGGCGGGGTACCGCGGTCGTCGTGTGGGAACTGTGGGAGAGCCCTTGGGTTACCCCGTCTGGGGTGCAGGCGGCTCGCCGGCCGAGCGGCGGCGCCTGGGGCAAGCCAGTCGAGGTTGTCGAACCGGGCCAGGACGCGGGTACATGCGCAGGTTGCGGTCGACGGGCAGGGCAACGCGACCGCCGTGTGGAGCGGGTCCGAGGCCGGGTCGGGGGTGCAGACGGCTCGCCGGCCGGCCGGCGGTGCTTGGCGCAGGCCGGTCACGTTGTCCGACCCGGGAACAGGACGCGGGTCGTGCATAGGCAGGTTGCGGTCGACGGGCAGGGCAACGTCGACCGCCGTGTGGGAACGCGTCGGACGGGACGTCGTATCGCGTTGAGGCGGCCCGCCGGCCTGCCGGCGGTTCCTGAGGCGGGGCGGATCACCGGCGCCGGGTCGCGAAGGCTCGATCGCATCGACCGGGTCGTTCGCTGGTCGACGCCCTCACCGGGCCGACGGCATCGAGCGCTCGCTCGCCCGGCTCCTCCATCAGCACCGCACCGGACAGCTTCGGCCGTCTCACTGACCGGGCGCGACCTTGCGTCGATGCCTATTGACTGATATTCAATAGGCATGAGACACCAGGCAGTGATCGTCGGCGCCGGCTTCGGCGGGATGGGTGCGGCGATCCAGCTCAAGCGGCTCGGGCATCGACGACTTCGTCATCCTCGAGCGCGAGGACGACCTCGGCGGCACCTGGCACGTCAACCGCTACCCCGGCCTGGCCGTCGACATCGCCAGCGTCACCTACTCCTACTCCTTCGAGCCCAACCCGTGGTGGCGGCACTGGTACGCCCGCGGCCCCGAGCTCAAGAAGTACGCCGACCACGTCGCCGACAAGTACGACCTGCGCCGGCACATGCGCTTCGACACCGTCGTCGACGGGCGCGCGCTGGGACGAGGCCGACCAGGAGTGGGAGGTCGCGGTCGCCGGCGGCGAGCCGGTGCGGGCGGCGTACCTCATCACCGCGACCGGCTTCCTGTCCCAGCCGCGGATGCCCGACATCGACGGGCGTCGACGACTTCGCCGGGACCGTCGTGCACACCGCCAAGTGGGACGACACCGCCGACCTCGACGGCAAGCGGGTCGCGGTGATCGGCACCGGCGCCACGGCGGTCCAGCTGATCCCGGAGCTCGCGAAGCGGGCCGCCCACCTGACCGTCTTCCAGCGCACCCCGATCTGCGTGACCCCCAAGCTCGACTTCGAGATCCCGGGGCCGTGCGCCGCCTGTTCGCCCGGCTGCCGGCCACCCAGCGGCTCGCCCGCACGGTCAACACCGCGCTGCTCGAGGCGCTGATGGTCGCCGCCGTCCTGCGCTACCGGCGGCTGAGCTTCCTCAACCGGGGCGCCGCGCTCGCCGCGCGAGCGGCACCTGCGCAAGCAGGTCGCCGACCCGGAGCTGCGCGCGAAGCTGACCCCCGACTACTCCTTCGGCTGCAAGCGGCCGACGTTCTCCAACGACTACTACCCCACGTTCACCCGGCCCGACGTCGCACCTCGAGACCACCCCGATCGAGCGGATCACGCCCGACCGGGATCGTCACCGCCGACGGCCGCGAGACCGACGATCGACGCGCTGGTGCTGGCCACCGGCTACGACATGTGGGACGCACAACTTCCCGGCGATCCCGGTCGTCGGCCGCGACGGCAAGGACCTCGGCAGGTGGTGGCGGGAGACCCGGTTCCAGGCCTACGAGGGGATCGCGGCCCCGGGCTTCCCCAACTTCCTCTGCCTGGCGTCGCCGTACTCCTACTCCGGGCTGTCCTACTTCACGACCATCGAGGGCCAGATGAAGCACATGGGCCGGCTGCCTCGGCGAGGTACGACGCCGGGGCGCCGCCACGTTCGAGGTGCGCGAGCCGGCCAACGAGGAGTTCCTCGGCCGGGTGACCGAGCTGCTCGAGGACTCGGTGTTCAACCTCGGCTCCTGCGCGACCGCCCGCAGCTACTACTTCAACCAGCACGGCGAGCCGGCGCTGCTGCGCCCGACCTCGACGATCAGCGCCCACCGGGAGGCCGAGTCGTTCCCGCTCGACGACTACGCCTACGCCTGAACGCAGCCGCGCAAGGGCAGAAATGGACGATCGGACATAGTCCCCTAGCCATTTGCCGTCAACTTGGTAAAAAACCCGGCATCCGACCTGACCAGCCCCCTACGGTCATGCCCACGTGCCACCGAAAGTCGGTGGCCTGGCTAAGCCCAATCTTGGGGGGAAACACATGCGCATCCCGACACTTGCCGCAACGATGGTGGCCGCTGCCACCGTCGTCGCGTTGCCCATTGCCGCAAACGCGGCCGACCCAGTCGCCGTCGACGACTCGGCCCAGAACGGTTTCGAGCGGCGGTGACGATTGACGTCCTCGCCAACGACACCGACGCTGACCCGGACGCCGGCGCCTCACCGTGACCAGCGCCGCACCCGACGCCGCGCACGGCACCGTCGAGTGCGACATGACGACCGGCGAGAACGCCGGCGAGTGCACCTACACGCCGGATGCCGACTGGGTCGGGCGCCGACACGTTCAGCTACACCGTCTCCGACGGCACCGGACGTCCGACACCGGGGCCGTCACCGTCGACGACCTTCAACGTCGACGCGGTCTCGAACCTCGTAACTGACCCCGACACCGGGTTCGCGGACTCCACCGTGAAGTGGGGCGAGCAGGTCGACATCGCCACCCTGGTCGAGGGACCCCAGCGGTGCTGGCCCTCTCCGGCGTCAACGTGAGCCTCTGGGCGCCCGCTCGAGCGGCGGACGTACACCGCAGATCTTCTCGGCCGTCACCAACGGTCAGGGCAGGGCAGCAAGCCCCGCCGTGACGCCTGAGGCGACCACCGACTACCGGTGGCGGCGCCCGGCAAGAACTCGACGTCCAGGAGGTCGTCGGTGACCCCGCCGCTCGCCCGGGCGTGGTCGAGAACAAAGCGCGTCGCTGTCGGGTGACACGACGGTGATCAACGTCATCAGGGCGCGCCCGCGGACGCCGGTGACGCGATCAACCTCGAGAAGCTCGGCTCGGGCACCTGGACCCTCGCGACTGCCGGCACCTTCACCACCTGGGTCGCCGGCGCGACGTGGGGACAGCCGTCTTCAACGATCCTCGCCACCGCGAGCCGCAGCACCACCTACCGGGTCGTCATGCCGGCCGAAAGCGGCCGGAACGATGCCACGAGCCGGGACCGCAAGGTCAAGGCGTACAACGCCGACGATCACCGGCGTCGTAGCCCGGCACACCACCGGACGAGTTCGTGAACGATCAACGAACACCGGGAACGTCGCGCTGCAGCTCGAGGACTGGACCCTGCTGACGGACGCCGACGCACGCTGACGCTCCCGAGCTTCGCGGTCGGCGACGGGCGCTTGTCCGGGTCCACTCGGGTAATGGGCACGCAACACCGTGACGAAGCTCTACCTGAGGGCGCGCAGACGCTGGGACAACAACGAGGGCACCATCGCCCTCACCGACGACAACGGGCACGTGCTGGACGTCCTTCACCTACCCGGTCGCGCCGTAGTCGTCGCGATCCAACTGATTCAACGCACCACCCGCCTGGCCGGCGGCGCCCGAGCACTCGGACTCGGCGCCGCCGGCCAGGCTCATTTTCTGCGGCTCAGAGCTCGGCGCCGTCGGCCAGTCGCACGTACTCCTGGCCCGCATCGGGCAGGAACGCGTTCATGTGACCGTCGACGATGCCGAGGCCGGCCTCGGAGTAGACGCGGTCGTGGATCGCGAGGTTGCGCGGCGCCTTCACCGCACGGGCGAAGTCGATCGCCTCGGACGCCTTCATCCAGGGCGCGGAGACCGGCACGAAGAGGAGGTCGACCTCCTCCTCGGGCGGGGTCAGTGCGTCACCCGGGTGGTAGACCTTCTGCTGGCCGGCGGTCAGGACGTACCCGGAGTTGTAGAACCGGGGGAACTCCGGATGGATCACGGCGTGCAGCTCCCCCACGGCGCGCACGGGCAGGCCGGCGTCGAACTCCTCGCCGGGGGCGACGACCGTCACCCGCTCGGCCACCTCGGGCGCGTCCTCGCGGATCCTGGCGGCCACCGCGTCGATCGTGAAGACCGGAGCGTCGGTCGCGCGCAGGTGGTCCGGAAGATAGTGGTCCGCGTGCTCGTGCGTGACCAGCACGGCGTCGGCGCCGTCGAGGGCACCGACCTCGGTGAAGACCCCCGGATCGATGACGACCGCGACGCCGTCGTGCTCCACCCGGACGCAGGCATGGCCGAATTTCACGATGCGCATGCCGCCGACCCTAGTCCGGCCGCCCTTGGTGACTCACGCGGTCACGTGGTCGAGGTAGCACCAGCGCCAGTCCTCGCCCGGCTCGGCGGACTCGATCACCGGGTGCCCCGTATCGCGGAAGTGTGCGTCCGCGTGGCGGCGGGGTGAGGAGTCGCAGCACCCGACCCGGCCGCAGGTCGAGGCACTCGCGCAGCGACACCCACCTCACGTCGTCGGCCAGGCACGCCTCGCAGACCGGGTCCGGCGGTGGTCTCGACCGCGGGGTACGACGCGAGGTGCTCGCAGTCGTCGCCGGTCCGCCGCGGGGAGGACCCGGGAGCGGCCAGCTCCTCCCGCTCCTGGTTGGCCGCCTCCAGCATCGACTCCTCGAGATCGAGCATCGCCAGCACCTCGCCCACGACCTCGGCGGCGACGTTGCCGCTCTTGCGGATCTCCAGGATCCGGGCGCGCTCGGCGGCGAGCATCTCCAGCCGGAGGTGCGCATACAGCTCGCTCGGCGCGAGCTCGTTCCTCATGGGTCGCCAGCCGCTCCCAGGCCGCGAAGTTGCGCTCCTCGAGCCGGTGCCGGATCAGGTCGGAGACGCCGTGCGGGTCGTCGTACTCACTCTTGTCGAGCACGGCCAGGCCGGCCCGGGACGCCTGCTCGAGCAGCGTGGCCCGGGCCAGGGCGTCCTCAGCCGGGTCGGCGCCGGTGACGCCGAGTCGGCGCACCAGCCACGGCAGGGTCAGGCCCTGCACGAGCAGGGTGCCGGCCACGACCGTGAAAGCCATGAGGAGCAGCACCTCGCGGTAGTCGGTCCCGGCGGGGATGACGAACGCCGCCGCCAGCGAGACCACGCCCCGCATGCCCGCCCAGCCGAGGAGGACGGTGTGGCTCCACGGACCGGCGGAACCGCCGGACCAGGGTCCAGCGCGTGGCGAACACCCACACGAAGCGAAGGACACGACCACGCCCACGAGGGCGGCCGCGCAGACGAGGACGATCCGGCCGATCGGGGTACCACTGTCTCGGACGTCGTCGAGGATCCAGCGGCACTGGAGCCCGATCAGCAGGAACACGGTGTTCTCGAGGAGGAACGCGATCGTGCGCCAGTTCATCCGGTCGGCGATCCGGGACTGGGCCGTCTGCAGGACCGGGGCCTTGTGGCCCAGCAGCAGTCCGGCGATGACGACCGCGAGGACGCCGGAGCCGTGGATCTGCTCCGCCGCCAGGTACGCCGCGAACGGCATGACCAGGGAGATGCCGCCGTCGAGCACCGGATCCGTGACGTGGCGGCGCATCCAGGCGACCACGAGGTAGGCGCCACGCCCAGGAGCACGCCGCCACCCGCCGCGATCAGGAAGTCGAGTCCGACGTCGAGGAAGGTCACGGCGCCGAGTCCGGCCGCGATGGCGGTGCGCAGCGCGACCAGCGCGGTCGCGTCGTTGAGCAGTGACTCGCCCTCGAGGAGGGTGACGATCCTCCGGGGCAGCCCGATCCGCCGGCCGATCGAGGTGGCGGCGACCGCGTCGGGCGGGGCGACGACGGCACCGATGGCGAAGCGACGCCGGCCAGGAGATCCCGGGCAGGAGGCCGTGCACGAGGACGCCGATCCCGGCTGCGGTGAACACGACCAGGCCCACCGACAGCAGCAGGATCGGGCGCCGGTTGGCGTTGAAGTCGACGAGCGAGGTCTGCAGGGCCGCGGCGTAGAGCAGCGGTGGCAGCAGCCCGAGGAGTACGACGTCGTGGTGGAGCTGGAGCTCCGGCACGCCCGGAATGAAGGAGACCCCGATCCCGGCGGCGATCAGCAACAGCGGTGCCGGGATCCCGAGACGACTCGCGAGCGCCGTGCCGGCCAGCACCCCGGCGGCCATGGCCACCAGCAGGAAGGCAATCTCCACCCGCCCATTGTGGCGGTACCTACGATGACCGGATGCCACTGCCCACCGACGTGGAGATCCGTCGCGGCGTGCCCGCGGACGCGGAGGCCCTGGTCCGGCTCAAGCTGGACTGCTGGGACGAGGCCTACACCGGCCTGATGCCCCAGGAGGTCCTGGACGCGCAGCGCGAGGACGTGTCCGCACTGGCCGCACGCTGGCGAAAGATCCTCGCCACCGGCCACACGTCGGTGGCCGAGCACGACGCGGCGCTGATCGGTTTCGTCAACGCCGCCCCCGGCAGCGAGGTTCCTGGGCTCGAGATCCAGCTCTTCGCCCTCTACGTGCGTGCGGCGTGGTGGGGCACCGGGGTCGGCCATGCGCTCTTCGCCTCGGCGGTGGGTGAGCGGTCGGCGTACCTCTGGGTGCTCGAGGGCAACGACCGGGCGATCCGGTTCTACGAACGGCAGGGGTTCCGGTTCGACGGGGCCGGGCACGACGAGCCGGAGGGCCGGCACGTCCGGATGGTGCGCGAGACGGGCTGAGCGGGTCAGGGAGCCAGGGCGCGGATCCGGGCGTCGAGGTCGCGCCGGTTGTCGCGGCGGACCGCGACCTCGACCACCTCGATGCCGCCGTTGGGGCTGGCGAGCGCCTGCTCGAGCTCGGGCAGGGACCCGACCTTCCAGTGGGGGGTCCGGGTCGCCGCGCAGAGGCTGGCGAGGTCGACGCCGTGCGGGGTGCCGAAGAGCCGGTCGTAGCGGTCGGCGTACTCCTCGGCGCCCTGCTCCAGCATCGAGAAGATCGACCCGCCGTCGTCGTTGACGACCACGATCGTCAGGTCGGGCGCGGGCTCGTCGGGCCCGAGCACCAGGCCGTTGGCGTCGTGCAGGAACGTCACGTCGCCCATCAGCGCGAGGCACCGGGTGCTGCGCGGCCGGCCGAGGGCGGCGCCGATCGCGGTCGAGACGGTGCCGTCGATGCCGGAAAGGCCGCGGTTGGCGATCACCTTGCGGCGGTCGCCGACGGCGTACTTCGGCACCATCAGGTCGAGGTCGCGGATCGGGCTGGAGGCGCCGACGAACAGCAGCCCGCCGGCAGGTAGCGCCGCGGGCCACCGCGCCGGCGACCTCGTACGGCGTGATGCCCTCCTCGGCGGCCAGGAGCCGGTCGAGGCGTGCGGCGACGTCGCGGTCGGCCGCTCGCCACTCCTCGAGCCACGCGGGTCGTCGGCCGGCCCGTCGATCTCCAGGCGGTCGAAGGTGACGTCGACGGGGAACGGCCGCTCCGGCCAGACGCCCGCCGGGCGGCCGCGACCACACCTCGACGTCGTCGCGGGCGAGCAGCCGGGTGACCGGGCGGGAGAGCGTGGGGTGGCCGAAGACGACCACCCGCTCGATCCGCTGCCCGAGTCGGCCGTCCAGCAGCAGCCGGTAGCAGCGCAGGGCGTTGTCGCCGGTGCGCGAGCCGCTGGTCGGCTCGGCCAGCAGCGGCCAGCCCGCGTCCTGGCGCCAGGACCCGCGCCGGCGGGCCGGCGTCGTCGCCGGCGACGACGACGGTGCGCTGGCCCTTGCGGGCATGCCGTTTGGTACCGAACGGTGAGAATCCGGGTCGTCAGGCTGCGGTTTGTCCCAATGGCGGGGGTCCGGAGGCGGGGCACCATGCTCCAGCCGGCGTCCCCGGTCGGCGGGACCAGCGGGTCGTCGAGCTGGACGTTGAGGTGCACGGGCGCCGTCGAGCCCCCGATGACGACCGGCAGCTCGTCGCTGCCGGCGAGGTCGACGGTCGCGACCAGCGGCCCGAAGATGCCGACCTGGTCGGTGGTCTGGTTGGCGCCGGTGCCGCGGAGCCGGGCCGGCCGGTCGGCGGTGACGACGACCAGCGGGAGGCCGGCGTGGGCGGCCTCGAGCACGGCCGGGTGCAGGTTGGCGACGGCGGTCCCGGAGGTGCACACGACCGCCGCCCGGGCGCCGACCTTGGTGAGCCCGAGCGCGAGGAAGCCGGCCGTGCGCTCGTCGACCCGGGTGTGCAGCCGGAGCAGGCCGGCCGCGGCGGCGTCGTACGCCGCGAAGGACAGCGGCGCGTTGCGCGAGCCGGGCGCGAGGACGACCTCGGTCACCCCGGCCTCGACCAGCGCGGCCGACGACGGCGCGGGCCAGCGCGGTCGCGGGGTTGGTCACGAGGGTCGATCCTGCCGCACGGCACGCACCTCGGCCAGCCGGGCCTCCCACCAGTGCCGACCCGGTCCGGTGGCGCGGCCAGCCGGTCGAGCGCCGCGTCGTCGACGGTCGGCGCGCGCGACCGGGAGCGCCCCGTCGACCGGCAGCAGCGGGTCGATGCGGCCACGTCGTCGGTGAGCAGCTGCACGGTCGCCAGCCCGCAGGCGTAGCGGCAGCTCCGGCAGCGCCGCGGCCAGGGCCACGCCGGCCGCGATGCCGACCGACGTCTCGAGCGCGGAGGACACGACGACCGGCAGCCCGATGTCCTCGGCGATCCGCAGGC
This sequence comes from uncultured Actinomycetota bacterium, assembly GCA_963830755.1. Classification (GTDB taxonomy): domain Bacteria; phylum Actinomycetota; class Actinomycetes; order Propionibacteriales; family Nocardioidaceae; genus Nocardioides. Next base: position 16,442 of record CAWHNI010000014.1, read on the forward strand.
AGGCGCGCACGCCGCCGAGCGGCTGCACCTTGAGCACCGCGATGTCGGCGGCCTCGAGGTCGCGCACCCGGTAGGGGTCCTCGGCCCGGCGGATCGACTCGTCGGCGGCGATCGGCACGTCGACCGCGCGGCGTACGGCGGCCAGCTCCTCGACGGTCGCGCACGGCTGCTCGACGTACTCCAGGCCGCCGGCGGCCCGGTCGAGCACGCCGGATCGCCGCGACCGCCTCGTCGACGTCCCAGCCGCCGTTGGCGTCGACCCGGATCCGGCCGCTCGGGCCGAGCGCGTCGCGCACCGCCTCGAGCCGGGCCTCGTCGTCGCCGAGGGTCTGCCCGGGCTCGGCGACCTTGACCTTGGCGGTGCGTGCAGCCGCCGGCGCGCACGATCTCGTGGGCGCGCTCCGGCGCCGACCGCCGGCACCGTCACGTTGACCGGCACCCAGTCGCGCAGCGGCGTCGGGCCAGTCCCCCGCCGCCGCCTCCTCGGCGCAGCGCAGCCACGGCTCGGCACCTCGCGGCGTCGTACTCCAGGAACGGGCTCCACTCCCCCCACCCCGCCGTCCCCTCGAGCAGCACGCCCTCGCGCACGGTGATCCCGCGGAAGCGGGTCCGCATCGGGATCGCAGACACGCTGACCCGTCCGAGTTTCGCGGTCAGCGTGTCTGGCGCTCATGCGCGCTCCCTGAGCGCCAGCCGGTCGACCTTGCCGTTGTCGAGCAGCGGCAGCGCGTCGAGCGGCGACGACCTGGCGCGGCGCCCACGACCGGGGGTGCGCCTCGGCCACCCAGTCGCGCGCCTCGTCGAGGGCGAGGCCGGGCACGACGACGAACGCCACCACCCGGTTGCCCCCACTCCTCGTCGGGTACGCCGACCACCTCGGCCGCGGCCACGGCCGGGTGCTCGCGCAGCCGCGCCGCGACGGCGGGCAGCGGGCACGTTCACCCCGCCGCTGACCACCACGTCGTCGACCCGGCCGAGCACGTGCAGCCGGCCGTCGTCGTCGAGCCGGCCGGCGTCGGAGGTGAGGAACCAGCCGTCGACGAGGACCTCGGCGGTCAGCTCCGGGTCGCCGTCGTACCCGTCGAACAGGGTCGGCCCGGCGATCCGGATCCGGCCGTCGTCGCCGACGCGACGCCGACGCCGTCGAGCGGGTAGCCGTCGTAGACGCAGCCGCCCGCGGTCTCCGCCGAGCCGTAGGTCGCCACCACGCGTAGTCCCGGCCTCCGCGGCCCGCGCGCGCAGGGCCGGGTCGATCGGCCCGCCGCCGAGCAGGACGTGTGGAGCGCCGCGCAGCGCGGCCACGGCCGCCGGGTCGTCGAGCAGCCGGTGCAGCTGGGTCGGGCACGAGCGAGGCGAAGCCGGCCGACCCGTCGGCCAGCCGCCTCGTCGAGCAGCACCGGCTCGTGTCCGGCGACCAGGGACCGGCAGACCACCTGCACGCCCGCGACGTACGACGCGGGCAGCGCGAGCAGCCACCGGCCCGGACCCGCCCAGCCGGCGCTCCGTCGCGGCGACCGACGCCAGCACCGCGTCGCGGGAGAGCACGCACCCGCTTGGGGGTGCCCGTCGAGCCCGACGTCTCGACGACGAGCGGCTCCGGCTCCGCCGGCGCGGCCAGCCAGGCCCGGACGCCGTCGACCACGACCTCGGGCGGCGTGCCGGCTGCGGAAATCCACGCGACGAACGCTAGTCGACCGCTGGAAGAATCCTCGCCGATGCCCACCTCGCACGCCGACGCTGGCTCTCCTCCCTGATCCCCGAGCACGCCCCTGGCGCGCAAGCTCTCGCTGCAGTCGATCCTGTTCGCGATCGGCGAGGGCGCCTTCCTCACCGGCAGCGCGGTGTTCTTCACCCAGATCGTCGGGCTGTCCGCGGCCCAGGTCGGGCGTCGGCCTCACCGTCGGCGAGGGCGCGTCGTTCTTCTTCGCCGTCCCGCTCGGCAAGGTCGCCGACCGGATCGGACCCAAGCGGATGTGGGCCGATCGGCGCGTTCGGCGCCGCGGCCCTCTACGCCGTGTGGCCGTTCGTCGACGGCTTCGCGCTGTTCCTCGCGATGATGGTGGTGCTCGAGATCGTCGAGCACGGCCGGGCACTCCGGCCGCGGCGCCTACACGCTCGACGTGTTCCCCCGCGAGGAGCGGGTGCGATCGCTCGGCGTTCATGCGCGCCGCCCTCAACATCGGCTTCACCGTCGGCGCCCTGATCGGCGGCGTGGCGCTGGCGTTCAACAACGACGACATCGTGCGGGCGGTCCCGTTGTTCACCGCGGCGGTCCTGGCGCTCAACGCCCTCTACATCACCCGGCTGCCCGACGCCGAGCACGACCGCACGCCGACAGCCGAGCGACGAGCTGCTCAACCCGGGCGCCCTGCGCAACCGCGGCTTCCTGTCACTGATGACCTTCGACGGCGTGCTCGGCACCAACCAGGTGCTGCTCAACATCGTGATCCCGCTGTGGCTGGTGGAGGAGACCGACGCGCCGCGGGTGCTGCTGGCGTGGCTGTTCGGCACCAACACCGTGATGGCGGTGCTGCTGCAGGTCGCCGCGGCGCGGGGCGTCAACTCGGTCGACCGGTCCCTGCGCGCCGCCCGGATCTCGGCCTCGTTCTTCGTGCTGTCCTGCCTGATCGTGCTGGTCACCCACGACACGCTCGGCTGGGTCACCATCGCCCTGGTCTGGCTCGGGCACGTCACCGTCACCGGCGCCGAGCTGTTCCAGTCGGCCGCGAGCTGGGGCTACCAGTCGGAGCTGTCCGACCCCGACCGGCGCGGCGAGTACCAGGGTGCCGCACACATCGGCCACACCCTCGGATCGGTGTGGGCACCGGCGCTCTACACCTACCTCGCCATGGAGTGGGGTACGCCGGGCTGGCTGGTGATCGCCGGCATCGTCGTGCGTGGCCACGTTCGCGATGCGGCCGTCGGCCCGAGCCGCGGAGCGCTTCCTGCAGCGGGACGCGGCGCCGCGACGCGTGGCGGACCCTGCTTGAATCTCCCGGTGGCCTCCCCCGCCGAATGGCTTGCCGGTGCGCGGCCCCGCACGCTGCCCGCCGCTCTCGCCCCCGTGCTCGCCGGCACCGGTGTCGCGGCGTACGTCGACGGCGCGGTGTGGTGGAAGGCGGCGCTCGCGCTCGTGGTGAGCCTGGCCCTGCAGGTCGGCGTCAACTACGCCAACGACTACTCCGACGGCGTCCGCGGGACCGACGACGACCGGGTCGGTCCGATGCGGCTGGTCGGCTCCGGCGCAGCCGCGCCCGGCGCGGTGAAGACGGCCGCGTTCGTGGCCTTCAGCGTCGCAGCCGTCGCCGGACTGGTCCTGGCCGCCACGACCGCGTGGTGGCTGGTCGCGGTCGGGCTGGCCTGCATCGTGGCTGCGTGGTTCTACACCGGCGGGACCCGCCCCTACGGCTACGCTCGGGCTCGGCGAGGTCATGGTCTTCGTGTTCTTCGGGCTCGTGGCGGTGGTCGGGACGACGTACGTCCAGACGGAGACGTTCGAGCTCGCCGCCCTCTGCGCGGCGGTCGGCATCGGCGCGCTGGCCTGCGCGATCCTCGTCGCCAACAACCTGCGCGACATCCCGACCGACCGGGAGGCGGGCAAGCGCACGCTGGCCGTGCGCCTCGGTGACGACGCCACGAGGCAGCTGTACGTCGGGTTGGTGCTGGCCGCGATCGTGGCCTGTGTCGCCGTCGCGGCCCTGACCACGTGGTGGGCGCTGCTGGCCCTCGCGTACGCCGCCACCGCGTCCCCCGCAGCCCGCGCCGTACTCGAGGGCGCCGCCGGCCCGGCGCTGGTCCCCGTACTGCAGCAGACCGGAGTGGCGGAGCTGGTGTTCGGCGCCAGCCTGTTCGTGGGCCTGCTGATCGGCCAGGCCTGACGGTGGTCCGGGCACCTACTTGTTCGTCACGCGGGCCGAGTCCAGCACCCCTTGCACCAGATCACGATCGTCGTCGGAGACGTAGACGACGAAGTCACCCGCGGAGGTGTACCCACCCCACGTTGCGGCCTTGTTCTCGGTGGTTCGCCTGACGCCAGGGCCTGTCGCGGGATCGAAAGTGGCGGAGGCATAGAAGGCAGCGCCCCCTTCGTAGTCGCATGGGGCCGAGCCCGGTCGTGCCCATCTCTCGTACTCGAACTCACAGCTGTCCATGTCCAACCGCTCCCAAGCCGATGGGATGTCGATCTGAACGCCTTGGTAGGCGATGGTCTTCCATCCCTCCCGGGACGGAGAGTCACCGACCACTTCAGCGCGTGGCTCGCTGGTTGCTTGAAGCCAGATCAGAAGCACTGCGATGACGGCAGCACAAGCAGCCGCCGCGGCAAGCGGCACGGCCACGCGCGAAACCGTCATGTGTTGCATGATGCCTTGGACGCCTGCGACGCGCTTCCAGTTCCGCGAGCGAAAATCCGCTCAGCCCCGGGGGGCGCACATCAGACAACTCTGGCGTGATGACACGTCACACCGAACAGCCCGCGTCGGCCAGAACGTTGCGACCCACGGCCATGCACCTGGCTCGTCGCTCCGGCATGGTCGCCCAGTAGTACCAGATCATCACGGTGATCGAGAGTGCCCAGGCTTGGCCGCGCAGCCAGGTCGCGTCGTCGACGCCGACCTGCCTTCGGAACAGCTCCCTGGCGGGCGGATCAAGGACTTCCCAGGCCACGACGAGGTCCACGGTTGGGTCGCCAACCGACAGTCCCCCGAAGTCGAGGACCGCGGCCAGAACTCCGTCGCGCATCAACAGGTTCTCGGCTGCCAGGTCGCCGTGGTACCAGCGCGGCGTCGTACGGTCCGCGGCGCCGGGCAGCTTCATGGCGTCGGCCCAGATCTGCTCGGCGGCGTCGAGATCGAACCCGAAGTCGCCCAAGGCCCGGCAACGCTCGATGTTGTCCCGCGTCGCCTGGTCCATCGTCGCGAGCGGCTCGCCTCGGTACGACTGCAGCTGCCGGCTGTTGACCGCGCCCGTGGGCACTTCCGCCTGCCTCAAGGCGCGCACCACGGTGGCCAGGTTCTTCGCCAGGTCCTCACGTCGTGGGTCGACGGATGTGTCCGGATCGACCACCTCGGGGTGTGCACCCTCGATCCAGCGAACCACCGACCACCGCTCCGGGTACTCACGATCGGGCTCGAACACGGCCACCACGTCAGGCACGGCAACGGGCAGCAGTGGCCCCAGCACCGGCAGCCAGGTGGCCTCCTTGGAGATCGCCGCCGATCCTCCGGGTTGGCGCGGTAACCGTACGAGGAGGTCGTCACCCAGACGAAACAACGCGTTCGTCGAGCCGCTCGACGTCAACCGGCGAACCGGCGCATCGGCGTAAGCGGGCATCGCCCGGGTCACCAGGCCACGGACCAGGTCGGCATCGACCGGGATCTCGTCGGAATGAAGAGCTCGAGCCACTCTCAGGACCTAGACCTTGATCCGTGCCGAGGTCGGGTCGTACATCGGGCGCAGCGACACCTCGACCGGGTGCCGGACGCCGGCGATGTCGACCTCCCAGGTGCCGGCCTTGAGCCAGTCCGGGGTGACCGGCTCGCCGCCGCCGGAGACCATGGCCAGGCCGACCGCCCCGCCGAGCGTCCAGCCGTACGACGCCGCCCGGACGTAGCCGACCGCCTCACCGTCGCGGTGGAGGACCTCCGCGTGGTACAGCAGCGGGTCGGGGTCCAGCACCCGGATCTGCACGATCCGCTGACCCATCCCGCCCGCTGCCGCGTTGGCGGACTTGCGGGCCAGCACCGCGTCACGACCGACGAAGCCGCCCGGCTTGTCCAGGGCGAGCGCGAAGCCGAGCCCGGCCTCGAGCGGGCAGTCGGTGTTGTCGATGTCGTGGCCGAAGTCGCGGTAGCCCTTCTCCATCCGCAGCGAGGCCAGCGCCTTGAGCCCGACCGGCCGCAGCCCGTACGCCGCCCCGGTGGCCTGCAGCGCGTCGTACACGCGCAGGGTGTCGGCCGCCGGGACGTAGAGCTCGTAGCCGAGCTCGCCGAGGTAGGTGATCCGCACGCACAGCACCTCCACCCCGGCGAGCTCGATCCAGCGCGCGGTGCGGAAGCCGAACACCTCCGTCGAGAGGTCGGCGTCGGTCAGCGCGGCGAGCACCTCGCGCGACCGGGGTCCCTGGACGTTGAGCTGGCCGTAGTCGGCGGTGACGTCGGTGACCGTGCAGTCGGCGTCTCCGGCGTGGCGCGCCAGCCAGGCCAGCGCGTGGCCGTGCGCGGTGTCGGACGCGACCACGAAGAAGTCGTCCTCGCCCAGCTTGGTGACCGTCAGGTCGCCCTCGATCCGGCCGTCCTCGTCGAGCCACTGGGTGTAGGTGATCGTCTCGGCCTTCTCGTTCACGGCTCCCGCGGAGACCCGGTCGAGCACGTCGCCGGCGTCGGCGCCCTGCACCCGGAACTTCGCCATGAAGCTCATGTCCATCAGGCCGACGCCCTCGCGGACGGCCCGGTGCTCGGCCTCCCACTGCTCGAACCAGGGCGCCCGGCCCCACGTGGGCTCGGCGGCCGGGGTGGTGCCGGGCCCGGCGAACCAGTCGGCGCCCTCCCAGCCCGACACCTCGCGCAGGTAGCCGCCCTGCTCGACCAGCCGGTCGTGGACCGGGGAGAGCAGCGTGTTGCGGGCGGTGCGCAGCTGCTTGCCGGGGGTGTGCGCGGCGTACACCGTGCCGAGGATCTCCGTGGTGCGCGCGGCGCGGTAGGCGTCGTCGGCCTGCCACGGGCGGAACCGGTCGACGTTGAAGCCGGTGACGTCGACGTCCGGCCGGCCGGTGGTGATCCAGTGGGCCAGCACCCGGCCGAGGCCGCCGGCGGAGAGGATGCCGACCGAGTTCATGCCCGCGGCGACGAAGTAGTTGCGGATCCCGGGAGCCTCGCCGACGGCGGGGGCGAGGTCGGGGGTGAACGACTCCGGACCGCAGAAGAAGGTGCGGACGCCGACCTCGAGGGTGACCGGGACGCGGGCCATGGCCTTCTCCAGGAACGGGCCCATCCGGTCCCAGTCGGGCGGGATCTTGCCGAAGGAGAAGTCGCGCGGGATGCCGTCGACCTTCCACGGCGCCGCCTGCGGCTCGAAGAGGCCGACCATCATCCCGCCGCCCTCCTCGCGGTAGTAGCCGTACGACGCCGGGTCCTCGAACACCGGCGCGTCGGGATCGAGCCCGTCGATGGTGTCGGTGATCAGGTAGTAGTGCTCGGCCGCCTGGTTGGGGATCACCAGGCCGTTCCTCGCCCCCAGCTCGCGGGCCCACATGCCGGCGCAGTTGACGACGTACTCGGCCTCGATCTCGGTCGTCTCGCCGGGCGCACCCGTGGAGACCCGGACGCCGGTCACGCGCCCGCGGTCGGTGAGCACGTCCTCGACCGAGACGCCCTCGACGATCCGTACGCCGAGCTGTCGGGCGCCCTTGGCCAGCGCGATGGTGACGTCGACGGGGTTGACCCGGCCGTCGCCGGGGACGTGGAAGCCGGCGAGCAGGTCGTCGGTCTTCGCCCAGGGGAACAGGTCGGCCATCTCCCGCGGCGAGATCTCCTCGACCTCCAGCCCGAGGTGCCGCTGGAACGCAGCGACCCGGCGGTACTCCTCCAGGCGGGTCCTCGTCGGCGGCCGCCTCGATGAGCCCGACCGGCTTGAAGCCGGTGGCCTGGCCGGTCTCCTCCTCCAGCCGCGCGTAGAGGTCGCGGGAGTACAGCCGGATCGCCGGTCGAGGTCTCCGACGTCGACCCGAAGCAGGTCATCAGGCCCGCGGCGTGCCACGTGGTGCCGGAGGTGAGGCGGTCGCGCTCGAGCAGGAGCACGTCGGTCCAGCCGGCGTGGGCGAGGTGGTAGGCGACGGAGCAGCCGATCACGCCCCCGCCGATGACGACGACGCGGGCACGGTCGGGGAGCTGACTCCCGGCAGGGGTGGTCATCGACCAAACCTACTGGGCGTCGGTGACGCAGACGGCCACCCCTCATGACGAGGCAATATGGCACGCATGTCCCTGCCCACCCCCACGCTGCACACCGCTCGCCTGCGACTGCGTCCGTTCAATGACGCAGACGCGGACGCCCTCTTCGCCCTGCACAGCAGCGCCTACGTGCTGCGCTACTGGGACGCGCCGCCGTGGACCGAACGTGTGCGCGCCGAGCGGTTCATCACGGCTTGCCGGCAGATGGCAGAGGAAGGCACCGGGACGCGGTTGGCCGTGGACCGTGTTTCCGACGGGGCGTTCATCGGCTGGTGCAGTCTGACCCGGTGGAACCCGGCCTACCGCAGCGCTTCGATGGGCTACTGCTTCGACGATGCAGCATGGGGCCACGGCTACGCGACGGAGGCCGCGCGCGCCTCGCTGCAGTGGGCATTCGACACGCTGGACCTGAATCGGGTCCAGGCCGAGACCGATACGCGCAATGCGGCATCTGCCCGCGTCCTGGAGAAGCTCGGATTCGTGCGTGAAGGGACGTTGCGGGAAGACTGCGTCGTGAACGGCGAGGTGTCGGACTCGTGGGTGTACGGGCTGATCAGGCGAGAGTGGCGGCCGTCGGTTCCGCCCGCTGATCCTCCTCGCTCGCGAGTCAGAAACTGGTCAGGCTGAACGGCACGCCCGGGAGGTCGGCCATCGCCGCCCAGGTCCGCACCACATCGTCCGGTCCGCCGATCCGCCCGGCCGCCGCCAGGGTGTCGACGGCGACCCCGCCCAGGTAGAGAGCACCGAGGGTCTCCGCATCGACGGTCACGGCGGGCTCGTCCGCCACGGGCTCGACGGATGCCTCGCCCTCCTTGACCGTCACCCGGAAGCTGCCCTCAGCGTGGCCGAGCGGGTCGCTCACGCCCAGCACGACCGAGCCGTCCGAACCCCAGGGACGTCCCTCGAGGGCCGTCACCACGTCGAGCACCCGCACCCAGATGTGGTCGTCGACCTTGGAGACCTTGCGGCACGACGTGTCGGTCAGCGCCCACACGAGCGGGTCGTCGGCCGAGGAGTTGTTCCACTCGACCCGGGCGCACAGGTCGATGTCGGCGAGGAACCGCCACAGCGCTAGGTAGACACCGGGGTCGGCCGCCACCAGGTCCATCACCTGGACCTTGCCGCCGGGGACGTCGTCGTACCCGCGGTGCTGGTAGACCACGTGCCCGTCCGGCTCACCCGTGGCAGCAGGTGAACCGCTGCCCGGAGCCTGGTGTTCGGCCCCTGCTCGTGGAAGTCGAAGGCGCCGGTCAGCCAGGGCCGGTAGAAGGACGGCCGTGACACCGACCCGCGTGAACGCTCGTGGAACGCAGCGAAGTTGCGCTGCATCACCGGCCAGATCTCGGTCGGCTCCGCGAGCTCCAGCCGGCCGGGGTCGACGAAGTCACGCAGCCCGAACCGGCTGGTGGTGGCGACCTCGATCCGGTGCCGCCACGTGGAGAGGCCGAAGCCGAAGCGTCCGTAGATCGTGGTCTCCGAGACGGTGAGCGCGGCCAGCGGCAGCCCACGGTCCGCGGCGTCGGCGAGGTCGTCGGTGATCATCCGGCGCAGCAGTCCCTGGCGCCGGTGCGCGGGACTGACCGTGACATCGGTGATCATCTGCAGCGGGAGCTCGCGGCGGCCGGTGTTGAGCGATCCGGTCAGGCTGGAGTACGTCGCCACCGGCACCGGGCCGGCGCCGAACTCGCCGTCGGGAAGCCAGGCGCCGCGGACCATCGCGGCGTCCTCGCGCATGCACGCGAGGAAGACGTCCCAGGACTCCGGCTTGGGCCGTGCGTCGTGGAACCCCCGCAGAAGCCCCTCCAGCCACCCCTTGAGCAGCTGGGTCGTCTCGGGGGAGTCGTCGCGCGGGTCGAGGGTCCTGAACGTCAGCTCCACGTCCGCCAACCTAGCCATGGCCGACCGGCACCGCATCGGGTTATGGCGCTGGGACGACGCCGTACTCTTGCCCCATGACGTTCCTGATCATCGTGGCGCTCGTCGTCGTCGGATTCCTGGCCTGGAAGTTCCGGGTGCAGCTGATGGCGAAGGTGCTCGGCCAGTCCGAGAGCCGGGTCCGGCGGCAGCTCAACCGTCGCCGCGACTGAGCCTCACTCAGCTCGACGGCTCGACCCACTCCCCGGTGTCGGCGAACTTCTCCAGCGTCGCGGTGTACGGCGCGATGTCGATGCCCTGGCCGGCCAGCCACCCGTCGTCGTAGTAGGTGTGGGCGTAGCGCTCGCCGCCGTCGCAGAGCAGGGTCACCACCGACCCGGTCTCGCCTGCGCGACCGCATCCCGGCGACCAGGCGCAGGGCACCCCACATCTCGGTGCCGGTCGAGCCGCCGACCAGGCGGCCGGTGACCGACGAGCACCAGCGGGCCGCCGCGATCGAGGCGCCGTCGGGCACCGAGATCATGCAGTCGACCACGTTCGGCAGGAACGACGGCTCCACCCGTGGTCGGCCGATCCCCTCGATCCGGGAGCCCGAGCCGGTCGCGGAGGGGTCGTTCTCGCTCCAGCCCTGGAAGAACGCGGAGTTCTCCGGGTCGACCACGCAGAGCCGGGTGTCGTGCCGGCGGTAGCGGATGAATCGGCCGATCGTCGCCGACGTACCGCCGGTGCCGGCGCCGACGACCACCCAGGTCGGGATCGGGATGCCGCTCGTGTGCCAGCTGGCTGAAGATCGACTCGGCGATGTTGTTGTTGCCGCGCCAGTCGGTGGCCCGCTCGGCGTAGGTGAACTGGTCGAGGTAGTGGCCGCCGGTCTCCTCGCGCGAGCCGCCGCGACTCGTCGTAGATCGAGGACGGGTCGTCGACGAGGTGGCAGCGGCCGCCCTGGAACTCGATCAGCTCGATCTTCTCCGGCGAGGTGGACCGCGGCATGACCGCGACGAAGGGCAGGTCGAGCAGCCGCGCGAAGTAGGCCTCCGAGACGGCGGTCGATCCCGACGACGCCTCGATGATCGTGGTGCCCTCGCTGATCCAGCCGTTGCAGAGGGCGTGAGGAACAGCGACCGGGCCAGCCGGTGCTTGAGCGAGCCGGTCGGGTGGACCGACTCGTCCTTGAGGTAGAGGTCGATCCCCCACCGGGCCGGCAGCGGGAAGACGTGCAGGTGGGTGTCGGCCGAGCGGTTCGCGTCGGCCTCGACCCGGCGGATGGCCTCGTTCAGCCAGGCTCGCGCGTGTCGGGTCGGAGTGGTCGCCGACCCTGCAGCAACCGCCGTCGTCGACCATGTCAGTCCGCGTCCTCCTTGGCCTTCGCCTGCTCGAACCGCTCCTGCATCCGCTCGGCACGCGCTCGACCCGCCGGGCGAACGCCTCCCGCTGCCGGTTCAGCAGGAAGTACGACGCGACGCCGGACATCACGAACGCGATCACGACCGCCCACAGCACCGGCACCTGGTCGGCGACGAGCAGCCAGACCCCGAAGACGACCACCAGACAGGTCACGAAGAGACCGATCCGCATCGCGGTGTAGACGACGAACTCCTTCACCCGACCAGCCTAGGCGACGGTTGCCAGCGGGTTCCCGAGGGCGGGATGGTGGGAGGTCACAACGGAGGAGAAGACATGGCGCTCTACCTGTCGAAGTTCAGCTACACCCCCGAGACGTGGTCCCGGCTCATCGGCAATCCGGAGGATCGACGGGAGGCAGCCACGGCGTACGTCGAGTCCGTGGGCGGCCGCCTCCACGGGTTCTGGTACGCGTTCGGCACCCACGACGGCTACACGTTGTGGGAGGCGCCGGACAACGTGTCGATGGCTGCGGTGGCGCTCGCACTGAGCGCCGGAGGTGCGATCAGCTCCCTCGAGACGACCGTTCTGCTGTCGGTCGAGGAGACGATCGAGGCACTCCAGAAGGCCAGCCAGGTCAAGTACCGGCCACCCGGCCAGTAGGCGATCGGCTCCTGGCCCGGCCGAGCCCCGACGGCGGCGCTCGAAGATGCCGTCTGACCAGCCCGGGCCTACATTGGAGGCGTGCTCAAGTTCCTGCTGGTCGTCATCCTGCTGGCGGCCGCGATCTACTTCACTACGCGCGTGATCCAGCGCCGCGGCCTGTTCCCGGAGCGCGGCCCCGACCGGCGCCCCTTCGGGCCGGACGACGACCCCGACTTCCTGCGCGACCTGGACCGGAAGCGGCTCCGACGTCGCAAGCCCGAGGACCCGGATCCCAGCAGCTCCTGACGTCAGCCTCCCGGCTCGACCTGCACCGACCCACTCGCGTAGGAGTGCTGGCTGGTCGAGGAGAAGAAGTTGATCCCGATGAAGTTGAACCACAGCGTCGCCAGCCCGACCAGCGCGAGGATCGCGGCGTTGCGGCCCTTCCAGCCGGCGGTCGAGCGGGCGTGCAGGTAGGCGGCGTAGACCACCCAGGTGATGAACGCCCAGACCTCCTTGGGGTCCCAGTTCCAGTAGCTGCTCCACGCCTGGTGCGCCCAGATCGGGCCGGTGATCAGCACCGCGAACGTCCACACCGGGAAGCCGAAGGCGTGCAGCCGGTAGGAGACCCGGTCGAGGACGGCGGGCTCGGGCACCCGGGCGAGGTAGCCGGTCTGGCGCGCGCGCGGCGCGCGTCCTTGACCAGGTACAGCGCCGAGCAGATGCCGCCGAGCGTGAACGCGCCGGTGGCGATGATCGCGGAGACGACGTGGATCACCAGCCACGGCGAGTAGAGCGCCTCGGTCAGCGGCGCGACCGGCTCGTAGAGCCAGATCACGCGACCATCAGCAGCGACGAGCACGAAGCGCGACCACGATCGGCGCCATCCAGGCCAGCGCGAAGCGCGCGGTAGAGCAGCAGGTACGAGCGCGGCGACCACGAACGTGCCGGCGAGCGTGAACTCGTACATGTTGCCCCACGGCACCCGGTTCGGGTCCGCGGCCATGCCGCGCGCCGACCAGCGCGACCAGGTGGGCGCGCGACGGCGAGGCCGGTGAGGAGGAGGCCGAGCCGGCCGAACATCGCGGTCGCGCCCGTCCTCGTCGACGCCCGGGCTCGGTGGCCACCGCGACGCTGCCGTCGAGCCCGGGCAGTCGCCTCGCGGCGACCGGACCTTGCGCAGCGCGCCCACTCGACCAGGTGCGACGAGCAGGGCCAGGAAGTAGACGCACCCCGGCCGCGGCGACGGCCTGGTTGCTCAGGGTCTCCCACGCGGCGTCGGTCACGACTTCTCCTCCTGGTCCGCGGTCGATCCCGCGCTCAGGGCCGCCACGATCTCGTCCAGCTCGGCGGCGCAGACGTCGCCGCCGCCGGAGCGGTCGAGGCCGGCCACCTCGACCAGTGTGCCGCTCATCGTCACGGCGGGCCCGCACCCAGACCCGGCGCGGCCGGATGAACAGCGACCCGAGCAGCCCGATCAGCGCCAGCACGACGCCCGCCGAGCGCGACCAACTTGCCGGGCGTCTGGCTGATCTGGATCTTGTTCCACGCGCTCGACCCCGTCGAAGCTCACCGTGCCGAGCCCGTCGGGCAGCTCGACCTCTTCGCCCGGCTGCAGGTCGACCCGGAACATCGACCCGTCCGGCCTTCGTCACCTGCTCGGCGTTGGCCTTGTCGAGCGACGTAGACCGACTGCGGCGCGCCGGCGTCCATGCCGAGGTCGCCGGTGTAGACGAGCATCGAGATCGCCGGGTTGGCGGCGTCGCCGAACACCGAGAACGGGCCGGTCTCCTCGGTGAACGCGTACGTCGGGTAGAACACGCCCTCCAGCCCGATCTGGCTGCGGCCGGGCGTCCGGCGCCTTGACCACGCCGAACGACTGGAAGGTCTGGTCGGTGGGCAGGAAGATCGTCGGCCCGCTGTAGGCGACGTCGCCGTTGCCGTCGCGGATCGTGATCACCGGCGCGTAGCCGTGGCCGATCAGGAAGACGTCGGTGTCGCCGATGCGTCAGCGGGTGGTTGACCTTGAGGTCGTACTCCTTGCTCCTCGGCGTCCGGCGTCTCCCGGTAGGTCAGGTGCGACACGAACGCCGCGCGCCTGGCCCTGCGCCGGGCCCCTCGGTCAGCCACTCGACGTCGAAGTCGTCGACGTCGAACGAGAACGGCTCCATGTCGTCGGCGGCGAACAGGCTGCCCGGGCTCGAAGTCGTCGTACTGCGTGAGGTTGTTGGAGAAGCCGTTGCCGACCACCAGGATCACGCCGCCCTGGTAGCCGAACAGGCTGCCGACGCGCGAAGCCGACCAGCACCACCAGCACCGACAGGTGGAACAGCAGGTTGCCGGCCTCGCGCAGGTAGCCGCGCTCGGCCGAGACCGCGTCGTCGGTCGCCGGCCACGACCCGGTAGCCGCGCCGCTTCAGCACGGCCGCGGCGCCCGCGCGAGCACGTCGTCGCGGCGCCTCGTCGGTCGTCGTACGACGCGTGGTCCGGCAGGCGGGTCAGGTTGCGCGGGGCGCGGCGGCGGGGCGGCCCGCATCGCCCTCCAGTAGACGAACGTGCGCGGGACGATGCAGCCGACCAGCGAGACCATCAGCAGCAGGTAGATCGCGGAGAACCACGGGGAGTCGTAGACCGAGAACAGCCCGAGCTTCTCGTAGACCGGCGTCAGGTCGGGTGCTCGTCCTGCCAGCGCGAGGTCTTGAGCGAGTCGACGTCGCTGCTGCGGGATCACCGAGCCCGGGATGGCGGCGAGCGCGAGCAGGAGCAGCAGGATCAGCGCGGTCCGCATCGAGGTGAGCTGGCGCCAGGCCCAGCGCAGCAGCTCGCGGAGGGTCAGCTCGCCGGGTGCGCCGGTCGCGTCCTCGGCGGGTCGGGTGCTCACGACGGTCGTGGGCGGTCATACCGACGATCTCCGTAGGTGCTGACGAGGTGGATCTGCAGCCAGGTGACCACCTGGTCCCACCAGCCGGTGACGAGCAGCACGCCGACGGCGACCAGCATCAGCCCGCCGACCCGCATCACCCACACCTGGTGGCGGCGTACCGAACGCGAAGGCGCCGAGCGCGCGGCGGTAGGCGAGCCCGGCGACGATGAACGGCAGCCCGAGGCCGAGCGCGTAGACCGCCGACAGCAGGGCGCCGCGGGCCGCGGTGGCCTCGTTGATGGACAGCGTGGTGATCGCCGCCAGGGTGGGGCCGATGCACGGGCGTCCAGCCGAGGCCGAAGAGGAAGCCGAGCAGCGGCGCGGCGCGCCAGGCCGACCGCCGGCACCTTGTGCACCCGCCAGTCGCGCTGGAGGAACGGCACCAGCCCGGCGAAGGCCAGGCCGAGCAGGATCGTGAGCGACGCCGAGCACGACGGTGAGCTCGCGGTGCCAGGTCGACCAGCCAGCAGCCGAGCGCCCCGAACAGGGTGCCGAGCGCGACGAAGACGACCGCGAAGCCGAGCACGAACAGCAGCGAGCCCGAGCAGCATCCGGCCGCGGCGCGCGCTGCTCGAGGTCGGCGCCGGACAGCCCGGTGGCGTAGGAGAGGTAGCCCGGCAGCAGCGGGATCACGCACGGGCGAGAAGAACGAGACCAGCCCGGCGACCAGGGCCACCGGGACGGCGAGGAGCAGCGACCCGGACGCCGCGGTGCTCGTGAGAACCAGTCACCCATCGCGCGGTGCTCCGCCGGCCACGTCCTCGACGAGCTCGACCAGGGTCGTCCGTCGACGGCAGCTCGCCGATGATGCTGGCCGCGACCCGGCCCTCGGCGTCGAGCACCACGAAGCTCGGGATCGAGTTGCGGGGTCAGGGTCCCGGAGAAGGCGAGCATCGCCTCGCCGTCGGGCGAGTAGAACGACGGGTAGGGCACGTCGAAGGTCCGCACGAAGCTCTGCGCCTGCTCGGGCGACGGCGTCGCGGATGTTGATGCCCGACGAACTGCGCGCCGTCGCCCAGCTCCTTCGGCGGCCGCGACGACGTCGGCGCCTCGGCGCGGCACGGGGCGCACCACGACGCCCCAGACGACGACCACCACCGGCTTGCCGCGGAAGTCCGCGAGCGACGAGCGGCTCGCCGTCGAGGTCCTCGCCCGGTCGAGCGTCGACCGGGTCGTCCCGGTCGCTCGGCCGCGACCTGGGTGACCCGGCCCGTCGCCGGTGACGAAGCCCTTGTCGCCGGTGCCCTCCAGGGTCGAGCAGCCGGTGAGCGACGAGCAGAGCACGGCCAGCGAGCAGCAGGAGGCGGGCGACGCGAGCGTTCAGGGCCGCTGCTCCTCGGGGGCGCCGCCGGCCGAGAACGGCGCCGCCTTGTCGCGCGGTGGGGATCAGGTCGCCGGCCGGCTCGGAGTAGGTGACCTGGGCGAGCGTGTCGCCCACGAAGTGGAGCGAGGTCAGCGAGCAGAGCGTGCACTGCCGCCTGCGCGGGTCGTGGAGGAACGACCGCTGTCTCGGCGTGCAGCCGGGTGGTCCAGATCGGCAGCTGGTGGGAGACGATCACGGCCTCGTGGCCGCGGGCGGCGTCGCGGGCGTCGTCGACCGCGGCCATCATCCGGGCGACGATCTCCTTGTAGGGCTCGCCCCACGAGGGCCGGAACGGGTTCCAGAGGTGGCGCCAGGCGGCGGGCCTGCGCAGCGTCCGGTCGCCCGGGCCGAAGCGCTTGCCCTCGAACATGTTGGTCGACTCGATCACCCGCTCGTCGGTGACGATCTCGAGGCCGCGGGCGTCGCGCCAGCGGCCGCGCGGTCTCCTGCGCCCGCTCCAGCGGCGAGGCCACGCAGGTGGGTGATGTCGCGGTCCTTGACGATGTCGGCGACCTTCTCGGCCATCTGCCGCCCGAGGTCGGAGAGGTGGAAGCCCGCGCGCCGGCCGTAGAGCACGCCGTCGGGGTTGTGCACCTCGCCGTGGCGCAGCAGGTGGACGATCGTGTCGTGGTCCGGCTCATCGCGGTCGTCCCTGCGGTGGCGGCGGCCGCCGGCCCGGCGCGGCGGCCGGGCAGGGCGTCGAGCACGGTCTGCACCGCGCGGTCGTCGTGGGCGGCGGACAGGAACCACGCCTCGTACGCCGACGGCGGCAGGTGGACGCCCGCGTCGAGCATGGCGTGGAAGAACGCGCGCGAACGCCGCGGCGTCCTGGCGCGGAGGCGTCCGTCGAAGTCGCGCACCGGCTCGTCGGTGAAGAACACCGAGAACATCGTGCCGGTCGGACTGGACGACGTGCGGCACGCCGGCCGCGGTCAGCGCCTCGGCGGCCGCGGCCTTGATCGTCTCGCCGGCGGCGGTGAGGTGGGCGTAGACGCTCGTCGGTGGCCAGCCGCAGCGTGGTCAGCCCGGCGGTGGTGGCGATCGGGTTCCCGGACAGCGTGCCGGCCTGGTAGACCGGCCCCTCGGGCGCGAGCCGCGACATCACGTCGGCCCGGCCGCCGAACGCCGCGGCCGGGAAGCCGCCGCCCATCACCTTGCCGAAGGTCATCAGGTCGGGCCGCCAGCCCTCGACCGCGCCGTCGAGGCCCCACTGGCCCGTGCCGCGAGGCCCGGAAGCCGGTCATCACCTCGTCGCTGACGAACAGCGCGCCGTGGCGCGGCGCAGGTCTCGGCGAGGAACGCGTTGAAGCCCGGCTCGGGCGGGACCACGCCCATGTTGCCGGGGGCCGCCTCGGTGATCAGGCAGGCGATCCGGTCGCCGTGCTCGGCGAACGCCTTCTCGACCGCGGCCCGGTCGTTGTAGGGCAGCACGAGCGTCAGCGCGGTCGACGACTCCGGGACGCCGGGGGTGCCGGGCACCGCGAACGTGGCGAGGCCGGAGCCCGGCCGAGGCCAGCAGCGCGTCGACGTGGCCGTGGTAGCAGCCGGCGAACTTCACGACCACGTCGCGGCCGGTGAAGCCGCGGGCCAGCCGGATCGCCGACATGGTGGCCTCGGTGCCCGAGGAGACGAAGCCGGACCCGCTCGACCGGCGTGCGGGCCACGATCTCCTCGGCGAGCTCGACCTCGGGCTCGGTCGGGGCGCCGTACGACGTGCCGCGGGCGACCGCCGCGGCGACCGCCGCCTGCACCTCGGGGTGGGCGTGCCCGAGCAGCATCGGCCCCCACGAGCAGATCAGGTCGACGTACTCGTTGCCGTCGACGTCGGTGAGCCAGGCGCCCTGCGCGGAGCGGATGAACCGGGGGGTGCCCGCCGACGGCGTTGAAGGCGCGGACCGGGGAGTTCACGCCGCCCGGCGTCACCGCGCGGGCGCGCTCGAACAGGGCGCGCGGAGGCGGTCGGTGCGGTCGCGGACGTCACCGGCTCATTGTCCCCGAGCCGCGCAAGCGCACGCGACGGCAGGTCCCGCGCGGACCGCAGCCGGACGTGGTGCAGACCACTGGCCGGAGACCGCGTTTCACGCGTCATGACCTGCGGGAATGGTCGTCTCAGGCGGTGCAGACCGTGGGACCTCCGTCACACTCGAGCGGGCTGCCGTAACCGCTCGTGACAACGTTCGTTGGATGACTACCGGTGCTTGAGGGAGCACGCCGGTAGAGCAGCGACGGGAGAGACCATCGATGTCCGCACCGCGATTCGGCCGCTTGCAGAAGGCCACGGCGCTCGTGCCGCTGGCGCTGCTGTCGGCCGCCTGGACGGCCAGCCTCGCCGGCGTCGGCGCCGAGCACGCGCGTCCGCGCGGCGAGGAGCCCGCCGCCACGCTCCCCGACGGCACCAGCGTCCCGACCGAGGCGATCGAGGCCCCGGCCAGCGTCTCCGCGCCCGGCGTGGTCGCCCCCGGGCGTCGAGGGCAGACGCCGAGCGCGTCGTCGCCACCGCCTCGACCTCCGGCATCCCCGCCGCCGCGCTCGCCGCCTACCAGCGCGCCGAGACCGTCATCAACGCCGCCGACAAGTCCTGCAACCTCTCCTGGCAGCTGATCGCCGCGATCGGCCGGGTCGAGTCCGACCACGGCCGCGCCAACGGCAACACCCTCGACGCCGAGGGCCTCGCCGACGCCCGGCATCTTCGGCATCGCGCTCGACGGCAGCAACAACACCGCCGTCATCCCCGACACCGACGCCGGCCAGTACGACTCCGACGCGAAGTGCGACCGCGCCGTCGGCCCGATGCAGTTCATCCCCTCGACCTGGTCGGTCGTCGGCGTCGACGCCGACAGCGACGGCAAGCGCAACCCGCAGGACATCGACGACGCCGCCCTCGCCACCGCCGTCTACCTCTGCTCCGGCAACGACGACCTCGTCGACCGAGGCCGGCCAGCGCGCCGCGGTCTACCGCTACAACCACAGCCAGTCCTACGTCGACCTGGTGCTGTCGATCATGAACGCCTACCTCGACGGCGACTTCACCTCGGTCCCCAACGGCACCACCTCCGCCGGCTACTTCGTCCCCGACCCGACCCCGCCGGCCGCCCCGGCGGCGGCAACGGCGCGCACATCCGGCGGCCGCGGCGGCGGCCGGCCACGGCGCCGGTCGGCAACAACACCGGCGGCTCCGGCGGCGGCAGCACCGGCGCCACCGGCGGCACCGACGGCAGCCGACACCCCGATCGAGCCCGTCGGACGACGACCGAGGCCCCGAGCGGCGGTCGACGGCCCGAACCTGCCGACGCCCGACGCTGCCGCCGGCGCCGCCGAGCGCGTCGCCGGCGCCGGTCGAGGACGTGCTCACCCACGCCGAGGCGCTCGCCGAGTGCACCGCCGAGGGCGTGGTCGACAACCCGCTGACGACCGTCAACGAGCTCGACGCAGTGCGTCGACGAACCTGCTCGAACCGCTGACCGACCTGACCACGACGCTGACCCGCCCGAAAGTTTCGGGCGGGTCAGCGCATTTCAGGTCAGCGCAGGAGGCGGGCGGCCTCGGCGGCCCAGTAGGTGAGGACCACGTCGGCGCCGGCGCGGCGGATCGAGGTGAGCGTCTCGAGGATCGCCGCCTCGCGGTCGATCCAGCCGTGGGCGGCGGCGGCCTCGACCATGGCGTACTCGCCGGAGACGTTGTACGCCGCCACCGGCACGTCGACCGCGTCGCGGACCCGGCGCAGCACGTCGAGGTAGGCCAGCGCCGGCTTCACCATCACGATGTCGGCGCCCTGCTCGACGTCGAGCAGCGCCTCGCGGACGCCCTCGCGGGCGTTGGCGGGGTCCTGCTGGTAGGTGCGCCGGTCGCCCTGCGAGCGAGGAGTCGACGGCCTCGCGGAACGGGCCGAAGAACGCCGAGGCGTACTTCGCGGAGTAGGCGAGGATCGAGACGTCGGTGTGCTCGGCGGCGTCGAGGGCGGCGCGGATCACCGCGACCTGGCCGTCCATCATCCCGCTGGGGCCGACCATGTCGACGCCGGCGTCGGCCTGGGCGAGCGCCATCTCGGCGTACACCTCGAGGGTGCGGTCGTTGTCGACCCGGCCGTCGGGCGTGAGCACGCCGCAGTGGCCGTGGTCGGTGAACTCGTCGAGGCACAGGTCGCTCATCACCGTGAGCGCGTCGCCGACCTCGGCGACCACGTCGGTGATGGCGAGGTTGAGGATGCCCGACGGGGTCGATCGCGCCGGAGCCGGTGGCGTCCTTCTCGTCGGGGATGCCGAACAGCATCACGCCGCCGAGCCCGAGCTCGGCCGCCTCGGCGACCGCCTTGAGCAGCGGGACGCGGGTGTGCTGGACGACGCCGGGCATCGAGCGATCGGCGCGGCTCGTCGATGCCCTCGCGCACGAACAGCGGCAGCACCAGCTGCCGGGCGTCCAGCGAGGTCTCGGCCACCATCCGGCGCAGCGCCGGGGTGGTGCGCAGCCGGCGCGGCCGGATCGTCGGGTCCGGTCGCCGTCCGCCCGCCGGCTCGTCGGCTCATCGCGACGAGGTGGCCTTCCGGCGACCGGAGGGCTTGCGCTCCGACGGCTTGGTGACCGGCTGGCCGGCCTCGACCATCGCGACCCGGCGGGCGGCGCCGAAGTCGGCGAGCGCGTCGACGAGCACCTCGACGTCGGGCTTGGGCGCCAGCACGTCGACCCGCAGGCCGTGCTCCTCGGCGGTCTTCGCCGTGGCCGGGCCGATCACCGCGATCACCGTCGAGGGGTGCGGCTTGCCGGCGATGCCGACCAGGTTGCGCACCGTCGAGGACGAGGTGAAGACGACCGCGTCGAACTTGCCGGTCTTGATCGCGTCGCGGGTCGGCGCCGGCGGCGGGGTGGCCCGCACGGTGCGGTAGGCCGTGACGTCGTCGCACTCCCAGCCGAGGTCGATCAGGCCGGCGACGAGGTTCTCGGTGGCGATGTCGGCGCGGGGCAGGAAGACCCGGTTGATCGGGTCGAGCACGTCGTCGTACGGCGGCCAGTCGGCCAGCAGCCCGGCGGCGGACTGCTCGCCCGACGGGACCAGGTCGGCGCGCAGGCCCCAGGCGGCGATCGCCTGGGCGGTCTTGTCGCCGACGGCGGCGATCTTGAGGCCGGAGAAGGCGCGGGCGTCGAGGCCGTACTCCTCGAACTTCTCGCGCACCGCCTTGACCGCGTTGACCGAGGTGAAGGCGATCCACTCGTAGCGGCCCTCGACCAGGCCGCGGACGGCCTTGTCCATCTGCAGCGGGTTGCGCGGCGGCTCGACCGAGATGGTCGGGACCTCGTCGGGCACGGCGCCGTACCCGCGCAGCCGGGCGGTCAGCGAGCCGGC
This sequence comes from uncultured Actinomycetota bacterium, assembly GCA_963830755.1. Taxonomy (GTDB): domain Bacteria; phylum Actinomycetota; class Actinomycetes; order Propionibacteriales; family Nocardioidaceae; genus Nocardioides. The sequence continues at coordinate 37,876 of CAWHNI010000014.1, forward strand.
CTGCTCCTTGGTGCGCGGCACCAGGACCCGCCAGCCGAACAGCGGCTTGGTCTCGAACCACGACAGCGTCTCGCGCAGGTCGACCACGTCGCCGACGACGGTGACCGCCGGCGGCGCCATCCGGGCGGCGCGGGCGTCGGCGGCGATGTGCTCGAGGGTCGAGGTGACCGTGGCCTGCTCGGTGGTGGTGCCGACCCGGGTCATCGCGACCGGGGTCTCCGGGGCGCGGCCGGCGGCGACCAGCGCCGCGCGCGATCTCGGCGATCGAGCCGACGGCGGAGAGCAGGACCAGCGTGCGGGCGTCGGCGTAGCGGCTCCAGTCGACCTTCTCGCCGCAGGTGACGACGGCGACCTCGCGGTTGTGCTTGGTGGTCAGCGGGATGCCGGCGTACGCCGGGACCGCGCTCACCGAGGAGACGCCGGGGACGATCTCGAAGCCGAGGCCGGCCTTGACGCAGGCCTGCGCCTCCTCGGGCCCGGAGGCGTAGAGGAACGGGTCGCCGGCCATCAGCCGGACCACGCGGTTGCCCTTCTTGGCGTGCCGGACGACGACCTTGGCGCGGGCGGCGTGGGTCAGCGGCTGGCCGTCCTCGCCGAAGCCGCCGTCGACGAACCGCGGGCCCGTCGGCTCGTCGCCCTCGGTCGACGGTCGCGGGGAGGCCGAGCAGGCTGCGCACCAGCGCCTCGTGCTCGGGCACCTCGGTGACGATGACGTCGGCCTGCCGGATCAGGTCGACGGCGCGCACCGTCAGCAGGTCGGGGTCGCCGGGGCCACTGCCGACGAACGACACCCAACCGCGGTTGCGTGGTCGCGGTGGCGGTGGTGGTCTTGCCTCGCGTCATGCGTTCTGCCTCTTCGCTGGTGCTTCGGTCAGTCGTGCTGCCCCGTCGGCGAGCATCTCGCTCGCCAGGCGGGTCCCGACGCCTGCGGCGTCGGCGGGGCGCCCGGATGCGGACATCCGCACCGAGAGCGCCCCGTCGTAGGGACAGGGCCACGGCCCTGACCCAGATCTCGTCCCCGTCGTCGCCCTCGACCACCTCGGCCAGGGCGCCGATCGGGGCCGAGCAGCCACCTTCGAGCGTGGCGAGCACGGCGCGCTCGGCCTCGACCGCCGCCCGCGTGTGCGGGTCGTCGAGCGCGGCCAGCTCGGCCACGCAGGTCGACGTCGTCGGCTCGGCACTCGACCGCCAGCGCACCCTGGCCGGGGGCCGGGAGCATCTGCAGCGGGTCGAGCACCTCGGTCGCCTCGTCGAGCCGACCGAGCCGGGCCAGCCCGGCGCGGGCGAGGACGACGGCGTCGTACTCACCCGACCGGACCTTGCCGATCCTGGTGTCGACGTTCCCACGGATGTCGGCGATCTCCAAGCCGAGGCCGAGCGCGTGCAGCTGGGCCACCCGCCGCGGGGAGCCGGTGCCGACCCGGGTGCCGGCCGGCAGCTCGCCGAGGGTGAGCCCGTCGCGGGCGACGACGACGTCGCGGGGGTCCTCGCGGCTCGGGGCAGGCGGCGAGGGCGATGCCCTCCTGGGGAGCGGTGGGGAGGTCCTTGAGCGAGTGGACGGCCAGGTCGATCTCGCCCCTGCAGCAGCGCGTCGCGCAGCGCGCTGACGAAGACGCCGGTGCCGCCGAGGGTTGCCAGGGACGCCGGGTTGCGGTCGCCCTCGGTGGTGACCTCGACCAGCTCGACGTCGCGGCCCGAGCCGCGCGCGGATGAGCTCGGCGACGGTCCGCGACTGGGTGGTGGCGAGGAGGGAGGCGCGGGTGCCGAGGCGGAGTGGGCTCTGCCGGGGCGCGGTCATGGCAGCTCCCCCAGCGTGCGGGAGCGCTCCGGGGCGGTCGCGATGCCCTCCGGTCGGGTGACGGCGTCGACCGCCTCGGGGTCGAGCGCGAACAGCTCGGCGAGGGCGGTGGCGTAGGACACCGCACCGGTCTCGTTGGCGAGCTCCTTGACCCGGACGGTCGGCTGGTGGAGCAGCTTGTCGGCGACCCGGCGCACGGACTGCAGGACCTCGGCCCGGGCGACCTCGTCGAGGTCGGGGCAGCCGGGCGGCCAGCCGCTCCATCTCGGCCTCGACCACGGCGGTGGCCATCGACCGCAGGGCGACGACGGTCGGGGTGACGCTGGCCTGCCGGCGGGCGGCGAGGAAGGCGGTGACCTCCTGGCCGACGATGTGGCGCACGCCGTCGACCTCGTGGCCGGCCTCGGTGTCGCGCAGCTCGTCGGCCAGGTCGGCGAGCCTGACCAGGGTGACGCCCGGCAGGTCGCCGACCGCCGGGTCGACGTCGTGCGGGAGGGCGAGGTCGACGATGGCGAGCGGGGCGGTGTCTGGGCGGGCGGACTGCACCATGTCGCGGTCGAGCAGGATCCCGGTGGCGCCGGTGCAGGTGATGACGAGGTCGGCATCGGCCAAGCTCGCGGGGAGGTCCGACAGCGGCGCCGACCGGGCGCCGTACTCCGCGGCCAGCCGGTCGGCGTTGGTCGCGGTGCGGTTGACGACGGTGACGTCGGCCGCGCCCAGCCGCGAGACCGTGGCGGTGGCGAGGCCGGCCATCGCGCCGGCACCCACGACCACGACCGACTTGTCCTTGACGCCGCCGAGGGGTCCGGCCACGCGCTCGAGGGCGGCGCTCACCAGGGACGGCGCGGCGAGGTCGATGTCGGTCTCGGCCCGCGACCGCTTGCCGACCCGGAGGGCCTGCTGGAAGAGCACGTTGAGCGCCGGGCCGACGGTGCCCTGCTCCTGCCCCCGGCGCAGCGCCTCGCGGGTCTGGCCGAGGATCTGGCCCTCGCCGACGGCCATCGAGTCGAGCCCGGCGGCGACATGGAACAGGTGGGAGACGGCGCCGTCGTCGTAGTGGACGTAGAGGTGCGGCAGGATCGCCTCGGTCGACTCGCCGGCGCGCTCGACGAGCAGCCGGGAGACCTCCTCGACGCTGCCGTGGAACCGGTCGACCTCGGCGTAGATCTCGAGCCGGTTGCAGGTGGCGATCACCGCGGCCTCGCTGACGTGGTCGCAGGCCACCACGTCGCCGAGCAGCTTGTTGACGCCGTCGCGGTCGAGGGCGACCCGCTCGAGCAGGGCCACCGGCGCGGACTTGTGGGAGATGCCCACGACGAGAACGCTCATGCGGGGTGCCCGTTCCGACAGGTCATGCGGAGCGCAGCTCTCCCTTTGAATGGGGTGCTCATGAGGCGGTCTCCTGGGCCTTGCGCTGCTCGTGGTAGGCGAGGATCTGCAGCTCGATGGACAGGTCGACCTTGCGTACGTCGACGCCCGGCGGGACCGAGAGCACGGTCGGGGCGAAGTTGAGGATGCTGGGGATCCCGGAGGCGACCATCCGGTCGACGACGTCCTGGGCGGCGACGGCGGGCGTGGCGATGACGCCGATCGCGACCCCGTGCTCCTTGACGATCCGCTCGAGGTCGTCGAAGGGGCGGACCTCGACGCCGGCGACGACCTCGTTCTTGCGTTGGGGGTCGGCGTCCAGCAGGGCGACCACGCGGAAGCCGCGGCTGCGGAAGCCGGAGTAGTTGGCGAGCGCGTGCCCGAGGTTTCCGATGCCGACGATGACGACGGGCCAGTCCTGGGTCACGCCGATCTCGCGGGCGATCTGGTAGCGGAGGTAGTCGACGTCGTACCCGACGCCGCGGGTGCCGTAGCTGCCGAGGTAGGAGAGGTCCTTGCGCAGCTTCGCGCTGTTGACGCCGGCGGCGGCCGCGAGCTCCTCGCTGGAGCAGGTGCGGGTGCCGAGGTCCGCCAGGGTGGTGAGGGCGCGGAGGTAGACGGGGAGACGGGCGACCGTGGCCTCGGGGATGTCCCGGACGCTGTCGTTGGGTGTCCGTGCCGTCACTTGGTTCTTCTCTCCAGCCGCCCGGCTCCCGGGCTCGTGTCACCCGGTGGAGGTCAAGCGGCCCGATCACTGTAGGAGTTTGTGAACGGGAGAACAAACCGAGCCGGATGGCGGACTAGCACATGTGACGAGGCACACCGCATGCGGTCGGCTTCACGTGATGAGCGCGGCCCGGAGCCGGTCGGCGTCGACGCGCCAGAAGTCGTGCTGACGACCGTCGACGAAGGTCACCGGGACCTCCTCGCCGAACCTGGCGACAAGGGCCGGGTCGGTGTCGATGTCGACCTCGGCGTAGGCCTCCCCCAGCTCCGCGCAGACCCGTTCGATCACCGGGCGGGCCTCGTCGCAGAGGTGGCATCCGGTGCGGGTGTAGAGGGTGATCCGCGGGGTCACGGTGCCTCAGTCCTCCAGGAGCCCGAGCGCCCGTCGTCGTTCGATGCCGCGCAGCCGACCCTTCTGGACCTTGCCGGTGACGGTGAGCGGAAGCTCGTCGACGACCTCGATCCGGGTCGGCCACTTGAACCTGGCCAACCGCGTCTCGCAGTGGTTCCGGCAGGCGTCCCGGATCACGGCGGAGTCGGCCCCGGGTGCCCGCACGTAGGCGACCACGGCTTCCCCCGTCCTCTCGTCCTCGACGCCGATCACCGCAGCGTCCTCGACCCCCGACACCTCCCGGAGGACGTCCTCGACCTCGCTCGGGTAGACGTTGAACCCACTGACGATGACCAGCTCCTTGAGCCGGTCGACGAGGAACAGGTCTCCCGAGGCGTCAAGGAAGCCGACGTCGCCGGTCGGCCACCAGCCGTCGTCGTCCGGCCCCTCGGCGCCGTGGGGCCAGTAGCCGCTGAACAGGTTCGCACCGCGGATCTGGATCTCGCCGGGGTCCTCACCCTCGGGCTCGCGGCCGAGCTCGTCCACGAGCCGGATGTCGATCCCGGGCAGGGCCGCTCCCACGGAACCGGTGTGCAGGTGTTCACTGCACAGCGTGCTGGTCACCACCGGGGCGGCTTCGGTGAGCCCGTAGCCCTGGTGGATCGGGATCGACGTCTTCGCCGTGAACTGCTCGATCAGGCCCGGCGACAGCGGAGCCGAACCGGAGAGCATCAGGCGGACCGGCCCCAGCCGGTCGGTGAGGTGCTCATCGGGCAGCCAGTGGGCGAACACCGGCGGCGCCACCGGCACCACGCTGCAGGCCTCGTCGTCGATCAGGTCCAGGGTCTCCTGGGGGTCGAACCGTTCGACCAGGACGAGCTTGGCGCGGTGCCTGAGCACACCACCGAGGACCGCGTTGAGGCCGTAGACGTGGAAGAGCGGGAGCACGCCGAGCACGACGTCGTCCCCGCGGATCATCGGCGGCTCGACGGCGGCGACCTGGTCGAGGTTGGCGATGCAGGGCCCGGTGGGTGAGCATCGCCGCTCGCGGGCGTCCCGACGTACCGCTGGTGTAGAGCAGGGCGGCGAGCTTCTCGGGATCCGGCAGCTGCGGCACGGACTCGGCGGCTCTGGAACGTAGCCCGTCGTGGGTCAGCTCGCCCTCGGTGGCCGGTTCGCCGATCACCACCACGAGCGGAGGCACCGCCCGCGAGACCAGGTCCGGGTCGAGGACGTCACCATCCCCGTCGAGGGCGGTGCGGACGATGGAGACGGCGTCACGCACCGCGGCGACCGTCCGCGGATCGGCGACCACGAGGCGCGATCCCGAGTCGGCGATCAGCCGGGCCAGCTCGTCGACCGTCGAACGCGGGTTGACGGGTACGGCGACCACCTGCGCACGCAGCACGCCCAGGTAGGTGGTGACGAACTCGAGCCGATTGCCGACCGCCAGCAGGACCCGGTGTCCCGCCACGATCCCCGCAGCGCCGAGACCGGTGGCGATCCGGCCCACCTCGTCCTCGAGCTCGGCCCACGTGAGGCTGCGTCCACCCGCCTCGACGATGGCCAGGGCCTCGGGTCGCTCATCCGCCGCCTCGGCGACCAGGTTGGCCAGGTCGTGCGCAGCAGGCATGTCCGCGATCCTTCCACACGCCTCATGCGCCCCGTGGGGTGACCTGACGGGGTCTACGCTGCCGATGTGACCCCGCCCGCCGACCCCCGTCGCAGACCCCCGAACCTGCGCCAACGGTCGGTCCTGGCCGGCGAGGCGGCGGCGGCCGCGGCGGAGGTGGAGACGGCACTGGACACCCCGGCTGACCCGGTCTCGGCGGCGTTCTTCGACGTCGACAACACCGTCATGCAGGGCGCCAGCATCTTTCACCTGATGCGGGGACTCCACCGCCGGAAGTTCTTCACCACCCGGGACATCCTGGGCGCCGCGTGGAAGCAGGCCTACTTCCGCGTCGTCGGCGTCGAGGACCCCGACCATGTCGCGGGCGCCCGCAGCTCCGCCCTCAGCTTCATCGCGGGCCACACCGTCACCGAGCTCGAGGAGCTCGGGGAGGCGATCTTCGACGAGGCCATGGCGCACCGGATCTGGCCAGGCACCCGGGCGCTGGCGCAGCTCCACCTCGACCAGGGCCAGCGGGTCTGGCTGGTGACGGCCGCCCCGATCGAGATCGCCAGCATCATCGCCAGTCGGCTCGGCCTCACCGGCGCGATGGGGACCGTCGCCGAGCACGTGGACGGCGTCTACACCGGAAAGCTGGTCGGGGACCTGCTCCACGGGCCGGCCAAGGGGGAGGCGATCAAGGCGCTCGCGGCCCGCGAGAACCTCGACCTGCAGAAGTGCTCGGCGTACTCCGACTCGTGGAACGACCTGCCGATGCTGATGCTGGTCGGCGACCCCTGTGCCATCAACCCGGACGCGAAGCTGCGCGCCAAGGCCAAGCAGATGGGATGGCGGGTCCGCGACTACCGAACCGGCCGGAAGGCGGCCCGGGCGGGGGTGGCGGTCGGCGCGGTCGTCGGGGCGGTGGGTGGAACGATCGCCGCCGGGGCGGCGCTGCGCGGCCGCCGCCGCTGAGGGCCGCCACCCGATTCGGCCGAATTCTTTACCAAAGTGCTCCACACCACCTTTGGTGTACAGGTGTTCCCTTAGACCCCTTCGCGCCTTTACGATGACCTGAGCTTCGGGGGAAGCGCTGACCGGGAGGGTCATTTCACATGCAGAGGGACGGGAACGACGTCGCTCGCGGGCTCGAAGCCCTGCGCGCCGCTGTTGCCCAGATCCTCCTTGCCCCGCAGGTCGCCGTTGCCGGCGGCCCCAACCTCCTGCTCAGCGAGGCCTCGGTCACGCACGGGCCGGCCCCGACCGCGAGCAGCGGAGCCTCGACCGGCGGAAACTTCGATGACGCCGACCAGGCCGCGTCCTCGGAGGAGTCCGAGGCCGAGCGCACCCGGCTGATCGCCCTCGTCGAGCTGGCTCGCACCGGCGACGCCGACGCATTCGGGCTCCTCTACGACCACTACCAGTCCTCGGTCTACCGGTTCCTCTTCTACCGGACCCGCTCCGGTGCAGCTGGCCGAGGACCTCACGTCGGAGACGTTCTTCCGGGCGCTGCGCAGCATGAACAACTTCCGCTGGCAGGGCAAGGACTTCGGCGCCTGGCTGATGACCATCGCCCGCAACCTGGCCACCGACCACTTCAAGGCAGGTCGCACGCGGCTCGAGCTCACCACCGAGGACATGAGCGCCCACGACGACACCACGGAGGGTCCGGAGGCCTCGGTCCTGGCCGGGCTCACCAACGAGATCCTTCTCGGGGCTCTGAAGTCACTTCCCGACGAGCAGCGCGACTGCCTGATCATGCGCTTCCTCCAGGGGATGAGCATCGCCGAGACCGCCGCCGTACTCGGGCGGAGCGACGGGGCCATCAAGCAGCTCCAGCTGCGCGGTGTGCGCAACCTCGCGAAGCTCATGCCGGAAGGGATCCGGGACTGATGCACAGCGGCGCAAAAGACGTCAATGACATGTGACGCGGACCCCGTAACCTCCCCCCTCCGCGGGTCGTTGAAGTGTGCGTCAGGGGTCGAGAACACCGGCCCGCTGCACGACGAGCAGACAGGACAGGATCGATGACCCCGGTTTTCGGAGCGCGACGGCGCGCCGAGGAGTTCCACTCCCTGGTCGAGGACCCCTCGACCGGTGGACTCCACGACGCTCGTTACGCCGACTTCCTGGACATCGTGGCGTCCCTCCGTGACGCGCCGGCCGCCCAGCCGCGGCCGGAGTTCGTGGCCGACCTGCGCGAGCAGCTGATGACCGCGGCAGACACGGTGCTGGTGGCCGTCGACGAAGAGTCGCGCCTCACGCTGCCGTCCCGACGGACGTCCCGCCGTCCCGCCCGCGAACGCCGACTGGCCGCGGCAGCCGCCGGGGTCGCCATCGTCGGGGCCACGACCTCGATGGCGATGGCCGCGCAGTCCGCCCTGCCGGGCGATGCGCTCTACCCGCTCAAGCGGCTCATCGAGGGCGCCGAGACGGGGATCGCGGTCAACGAGGGCGACAAGGGCGCCACGCTGCTGGCCAACGCGTCCGGTCGACTCGCCGAGATCACCGCCCTGAGCCGCGACGGCCGGCTCGAGGACGGCGAGGCGATCGCCGACACCCTCAACACGTTCACCCGGCAGGCCATCGAGGCCTCCGACCTGCTGCTCACCGACTACGCCACCACCGGCGACGAGAGGTCGATCGCCGAGCTGCGCGACTTCACCGGCGAGAGCATGCAGACCCTGACCGAGCTCGAGTCGGTCGTGCCCGAGCAGGCGCGCGACGAGCTGCTGCGGGCCGCGCGCATCCTCACCCAGATCGACGCCCAGGCACTGCAGGCCTGCCCGTCGTGCGGTGGGGACGGCATCGACGAGATCCCGGCGATCCTCACGTCAAGCTACGAGACCTCCAGCGGCGGGATCGCGGCCACCCCCGGCACCGTGCTCAAGGTGGCACCGGAGAAGAAGCAGAAGGGGACGGGCGACCGCTCCACTGCGCTGCCCGAGACCAACGACGACGCGCTTCCCCCGGGCAGCGTGCTGGCCCCGACCGGCGAGCCCGACGCCGGCACCTCCACCTCCTCTGGCGGCGGCACGAAGCAGGACTCCTCCAGCCCGATCGACGAGCTGACCAAGACCCTCACCGGTGACGGCGGCTCCGAGCCTGCCTCCGGCCCGACCGTCCCGGAGCTCCCAGATCCCGGCCAGGTCGTCGAGGATCTCACCGACCCGCTGCTTCCGAGCCCGTGACCTGAGCTCGCGAAGGTCACGACCGGCGAGGAGGTTGAGGAGCGTGGGCTCGCACCGCGCGTGCGCGGGACGAGCGACGCGTCTCGAAACCCGGTGAGACGAACGCCGACCTCAACCGGGGCCTCCGGTCACCTGAAGACCGACTCCCGGTCCATCAACAGCGTGTAGAGGGTCTGCTGGATCGTCTCCCGCACCTGGTCGGTCACGTTGAAGACCAGCATCGGGTCGTCCGCCGCGCCGTCGTCGTAGTCGTCGGTCCGGATGGGCTCACCGAACTCCAGGAGCCACTTCGACGGCAACGGCACCAACCCCAGCGGCCCGAGGAGGGGGAAGAACGGCGTGATCGGGATGTAGGGGACACCCAGCAGGCGGGCCAGGGCCGGAACGTTGCCCACCAGCGGGTAGATCTCTTCGGCGCCGACCACGGACAGCGGGATGATCGGCACTCCGGTGCGCAGCGCCGCCGAGACGAAGCCGCCCCGGCCGAACCGCTGGAGCTTGTACCGCTCGCCGTAGGGCTTGCCGATCCCCTTGAAGCCCTCGGGCCAGACCCCCACCAGCTCGCCACCGCCGAGCATCCGCTCAGCGTCCTCGTTGCAGGCCAGGGTCGCGCCGCTGCGGCGGGCCATGCTGCTGACGACGGGCATCCGGAAGACCAGGTCGGCGCCGAGCGGGCGCAGGTGTCGGCCGGTGGCGTCGTGGATCGAGACCATGGTCATCAGGCCGTCCATGGGGATCGTGCCCGAGTGGTTGGACACGACCAGGGCGCCGCCGTCGGTCGGGATGTTGTCGGCGCCGCGCACCTCGACCCGGAACCACTTCTGGGCGATCGGGCGGAGGGCGGTCATGACGAAGCGCTGGGTGACCTCGGGGTCGAAGCCGTACTCGTCGACGACGTAGTCGCCGGTCACGCGGCGTCGCAGGAAGGCGAGGAACCTCGCCAGCTGCGGCTCCCACTGGTCACCGAACAGCTCCTTGGCCGCAAACTGGAAGGCGGCCAGCCAGTCGCCGACCGGGATCCCTGCCAATGGGCCCCGCTCGCGCGCCGTTGCCGGAGGTCGGCCGGGGACGGGCGCGGACGGCTGTGCGTCGCCGGTCTCCTGGGCGGGGAACGGGCTGGGCGCGGCTCCGGTCTCTTCACGTGACTCGTCGGGCGCCTGCTGCTGCGGCGTCTTCTGGCGGGCCGTGGTCGCCCTGGCGCCCCGGTCTCCGGCGAGGTTTCGGGCAGCGGCCGACGGCTTGTCGGCGCCGGTGCCCCGCCCGGGCTTCCCTCGGGTCCCGATCGGGATGATGTCGGCGTCACCCACGGTCGGCTCCTTCGAGCTCCCGGGTCCGCTGCTGGCCCGCGCCCTCGAGCGCATGGGCGAGGCCGTCGATCACGCGAGTCGTCCGGCCTCCGGTCGGCGTCAACGACGCCGCGAAGTCGGCGAAGGCCTCGTCGGTGCGGTACTTGGGCGTGAAGCCGAGCACGTTGCGCATCCTGGTGGTGTCGACCCCTCGGCCGTAGGTCAGGAACCCGAGCTGCTCGGGCGAGAAGTCCGCGATTCGAGCTGAGCGCAGCGCCGACCCAAGTCCGCCGACGGCGAAGGCCGGCAGCGCCACGGAGGGCCTCTGCAGACGACGGATCGCCTGGCTGAGCATGAGCACCCCGTCGCCGGCGACGTTGAACGTGCCCGAGACGTCCGAGGTGGCGGTGTGGCGGAGCACGTCGATCAGGTCTTCGGCGTGAAGGAACTGCATGCGCGGGTCGAAGCCGAGGACGGTCGGGATCACCGGGAGCCGGAAGTACGACGTGATCGGGCTCTGGACAATCGGACCGAGCACGTTGGCCGCACGCAGCATGGCCACGCGGACGTCGGGGCGGCGGCGGGCGAACCCGCGGACGTACCCCTCGACCTCAGCCGCGTCCTTCGAGTAGCCGGACTGGTGGGCCCGTCGCGGCTCCATGTCCTCGGTGAACATCGCCGGATCGCGACTGCTGGCGCCATAGACGGTGGTGGTCGACTTCACGACCAGGTGCTGGAGCCCGGGCGCCTTCTGGCAGGCAGCGAGCAGCTGCATGGTGCCGATGACGTTGAGCTCCTTCATCGTGTGCCGGCCGCCGGCGCTACCGGGGGTCGCGATCACGCTCATGTGAACGACGGTGTCGACGTTCTCCTTGGCGATGACCTTCGCGATGATGGGGTTGCGGATGTCCGCGCGGACGAACGAGACGTCACCCAGGTCCCCACGCGGGGGAACGACGTCGACGCCGATCACGCAGTCGACCGAGGGGTGCGCGGACATGGACACGGCAAACTGGCGACCGAGGTCTCGGGAGACCCCCGTCACCAGGACGACCCGGCCGCCGTTGCCCATGGGGGCTACTTGCCGAGCTTGCGGCGCTGAACGCGCGTCTTCTTCAGCAGCTTGCGGTGCTTCTTCTTCGCCATGCGCTTACGCCGCTTCTTGATGACTGAACCCACAAAACACCTCTCGAACGCTGGGGGCCGCTCCGGTGAGCCTGCCCGGAGGACCCAGACAGCCTAACCGTCGCGCGTAAACGGGCAGAATCCGAGTCGCCCCGGCGAGATCGCCGGGGCGCCGTGGGATGTCAGCCGGTCAGCCGGCGGTGTAGAAGCTCTTGCGGAGGTACTCGTCCACGTCCTGCTCGAGGACCCGGAACGAGCGTCCCACCCGTACGGCGGGAAGCTCGCCGCTGTGGACGAGACGATAGACAGTCATCTTGGAGACGCGCATCATCGCGGCAACTTCGGCGACGGTCAGGAAATGCGATTCGGAGATCTCTCCGGACGACGAGTTGTCAGCCATGGTGCACCGATCTTTCTGTAGCGGCACGGCACCGGCTTCCCCACCGGTGAAAGCACGACCGCTGTCCCGTGAGAATAGGGCCTGAAGTGACTCGTGGGGAAGGGAATCACTGAAGTAACCCGAGAGGTCACGGCGTGGCTTCTTGCCTTGCGGTCCCAAAAGGGCCGCGAGTGCGCTCAGTAGTGGGGGTCGAGACCGTGCAGCGGGAAGGCCTCGGTGCGGGTTGCGTGGATGGCCCGATCCAGCCAGGTGCCGGGGTCGTAACCCTCCGACCAGTCCCGGAAACCGGGGTTGCGGCCGTCGGTCATCCGGTACGGCGCGGTGCGCCCCAGCGCCGACGCGACGTACTCCCGCCACCCGCCGGGGGTGTCGGTGGCCGGGTCGAGCGGGCGACCGCCGACGATGGCCAGGAGGTGGGACCAGGCCCGCGGCACCACCTCGACCAGGGCGTACCCGCCACCGCCGGTCACCACCCAGCGACCGCCTGCGACCTCGTGGGCCAGCTCGTGCAGGGCGAGGTACGCCGCCCGCTGGCCGTCGACGGTCAGCATCAGGTGGGCCAGCGGATCCTCGATGTGTGAGTCGCAGCCGTGCTGGGTGACCAGGACGTCGGGACGGAACTCGCGCAGCAGCGGGGGCACGACCGCGTGGAACGCGCGCAGCCAGCCGGCGTCGGCGGTGCCCGGCGGCAGGGCCACGTTGACCGCGCTGCCCTTCGCGTCGGGCCCGCCGAGGTCGTTCGGAAAACCGGTGCCGGGAAACAGGACCTGGCCGGTCTCGTGCAGGGAGATGGTGAGGACCCGGGGGTCGTTCCAGAAGACCTGCTCGACGCCATCCCCGTGGTGGACGTCGACGTCGACGTAGGCGACCTTCTGCGCCCCCTGGTCGAGGAGGTACTGGATGCCGACGGCGACGTCGTTGTAGATGCAGAAGCCGCTCGCCCGGTCGGGCATCGCATGGTGCAGGCCGCCGGTGATGTTGGCGCTGTGCAGCGACTCCCCGCTCCACACCTGCCGGCAGGCCTCCACGCTGGCGCCGACCACGTGGGCCGCCGCCCGGTGCATGGACCTGAAGCACGGGTTGTCGTCGGTGCCGAGCCCGTGCGCCAGGTCGATCTCGCCAGGGGTCTTGCCGACCCGCGTGACGGCCTCGATCAGCTCCTCGCTGTGCACGGTCGCGATCACGTCCCGGTCTGCCATCGGCGCCGGGACCTGCGCCAGCCGGTCCCCGATCACGCCGAGCTCGAGGGCCAGCCGCATGGTGAGGTCGACTCGGACCGGAGACATGGGGTGGCTGGGCCCGAAGCTGTAGTCGGTCAGGGTGGAGTCGAAGACCACCGTGGCCGGGCCGGGACAGTCGGGCATGGGGCTGACGCTACCCGCAGCCTCGCCGACCCCCGGGCCAGTCGGCTCAGGAGCCGGCTGCCAGCGCCCGGGATCGGTCCCGGGCAGCTTCCATGGCCGCGAGGAAGGCAGCCCGTACCTTGTGGATCTCGAGCTCGCGCAACGCGGCGGCCGTGGTGCCACCCGGGGAGGTGACCTGCTCACGGAGCACGGCGGGGTGGGTGCCCGTCTCGCGCAGCATGTGGGCGGATCCGACGACGGTCTGGACGACGAGCTCGGTCGCGGTCGCCCGCGGGAGGCCGAGGTGTACGCCGGCCTCGATCATCGACTCGACCACGAAGAAGATGTAGGCCGGCCCGGAGCCGGAGATGGCGGTGACCGCGTCCATCTGTCGCTCGGGGATCCGCAGCACCTTCCCGGTCGAGGCCAGGAGGGACTCGGCCTCGGTGAGGTGTGCGTCGTCGCAGTGGGAGCCCGGTGAGATGGCGGCCATCCCCTCATCGACCAGGGCGGGCGTGTTGGGCATGACCCGGACGACGGCCACGCCTTCCGGTACGCGGGCCTCGATGAAGGCCGTCGTGATGCCGGCGGCCAGGGAGACGAGCAGCTGCCCCGGCTTGAGCTCGCCCGCGATCTCGGCGAGCAGGTCGTCCATGTCCTGGGGCTTCACGACGACGGCGATGGTCTCGGCCTTGCGGGTGGCCTCGACGTTGGAGCAGACGGCGACGCCGTACCGCTCCTCCAGCTCGCGGGCCCGCTCCGGTCGCTTCTCGCCGATCAGCAGGTTGTCGACGCGACGACCTGCGCGGACCAGGCCGGAGAGCAGGGTCTCCCCCATCACCCCGGCCCCGAGGATGGCGGTCTGGCTCATCGGCCGGCTCCCTTCGCGATCAGCCCTACTTCTTCGAGATCAGCGACTTCGCGAAGAATGACAGGTTCTGGGGTCGCTCGGCCAGACGTCTCATGAGATAGCCGTACCACTCCTGCCCGTACGGCACGTAGACGCGGACCGTTTCTCCCTCGCGCACGAGCCGCTTCTGCTCCTCCGGCCGGATGCCGTAGAGCATCTGCCACTCGTAGGACCCCTTGGCACGGCCGAACCTGCTGGCGAGGGTCGTACCGATGTCGACCATCCGCGGGTCGTGGGTGGCGATCATCGGGTAGCCCTGACCGCCGAGCAGCACCTTGAGGCAACGGACGAAGGACTTGTCGACCTCGAGACGGTCCTGGAAGGCCACCGACTCGGGCTCGTTGTAGGCGCCCTTGCACAGCCGCACCCGCGACCCCTCGTAGGCCAGCGCCCGGCAGTCGGACTCGGTGCGGTGCAGGTAGGCCTGGAGGACAGCACCGGTCTCCGGGAAGTCCTTGCGGAGCTCGCGGAGGATCGTCAGCGTCGAGTCGGTCGTCGTGTGGTCCTCCATGTCGAGGGTGACCGTGGTGCCGGCATTGCGAGCCGCCCGGCAGATGGTCCGGGCGTTCTCCAGCGCGATCTTGTGGCCGCCCTCGAAACCGGCGTTGTCGGGGAGCGCCTGCCCGATGGCCGAGAGCTTCACCGACACCTCGGCGGAGCGGGTCAGCCCGCGGGCCCCGAGCTGCCGGAGCAGGTCGAGGTACGCCGCCACCGTGGCCTCCGCCTGCTCCGCGTCGAGGGTGTCCTCGCCGAGGAAGTCCAGCGTGGCCTTCAACCCGTCGGCGGCCAGCCCGGACGTCGCGTCGACCGCGGTCTCGGTCGTCTCGCCAGGGACGTAGCTGGTGACGATCCCCGAGGAGACCGGCAGCGTGCTGACGAGTCTCTTGACCCGTTCGCTTCGGGCCAGGAAGAGGATCGGCTGGCGGAGCAGAGACATGCCCCAGAGGTTACGCGAGCCGTACCCCCGGGCTCAGGGCGTACGCCGCCGGAGGGTTGCCGCGCCGAGGGCGAGCCCCGCGACCGCGAAGGCAGTCACGATCCCGACGTCGGGCCAGACCTCGGCGGTGTCGGCGGTCCGGGTGAGCGTCTGCATGGCGTCGACGGCGTACGACAGCGGCAGGACGTTGCTGATCGCCTCGAGAACGTCGGGGAGCGCCTCCCGGGGGACGAAGAGGCCGCACAGGAGGATCTGCGGGACGACCAGGGCGGGCATGAACTGCACGGCCTGGAACTCGGTCTGGGCGAACGCTGAGACGAACAGGCCCAGGGCGCTGCCGAGCACGGCATCGGCGACGGCCACCACCGTGAGCAGCCACACCGGCCCGACCACGTCGAGGTCGAGCAACCCGACGCTGATGCCGACCGCCAGCGCGGACTGGGCGGCGGCCATCAGCCCGAAGGCGAGGGCGTAGCCGCCGAGGAAGTCGAGCTTGCCCATCGGCATGGCCAGCAGCCGCTCGAGCGTGCCGCTGCTGCGCTCGCGCAGGGTGGTGACGGAGGTGACCAGGAACATCACGATGAAGGGGAACAGCGCGAGCAGAGCGGGCCCGATCTGGTCGAAGATCCCTTCGGAGAACTCGGCGAACATCCACCACAGGAGGGTGATGAGCAGGCAGGGCAGCACCAGCAGCATGACCAGGGTGCGGTGGTCGCGACGGATCTGGGTCAGCACCCGGGTGGCGACGGCGAAGAGGATCCGGGGGTTCATGATGCGTCCTCCGCGACGATGGCCAGGAAGGCTGTCTCGATGTCGGCCGACCCGGACTTCTCCCTGATCTCCCCGGGCGTGCCGTCGGCGATGATCCGGCCCTCACGCATCAGCATCAGCCGGTCGCAACGCTCCGCCTCGTCCATGACGTGGCTGGACACGAAGACCGCGGCTCCGGCCTCGGCGATCCGGTGGAAGAGGGCCCACAGGTCCCGACGCAGCACCGGGTCGAGACCTACCGTCGGTTCGTCGAGGACGAGCAGGTCCGGACGTCCCAGGAGGGCGACGGCCAGGCTGGCGCGAGAGCGCTGCCCGCCGCTGAGCTTCCCGACCACCTGGTCCGCGTGCGAGCGCAGGTCGACGGCGTCGATGCTCCGGTCGACCTCTTCCCGCCCGAGCCCGAGGACCTTGGCGAAGAACCGCAGGTTTTCGGTGACGGTGAGGTCGTCGTAGACGCTGGGCTCCTGCGTGAGGTAGCCGATCCGGTGCCGGAGGGCCTTGCTGCCGGCTTCCTCGCCGAACACCTGGACCGAGCCGGAGGCCAGCTGCTGGACCCCACCAGGGAGCGCATGAGCGTTGACTTCCCGCAGCCCGACGGCCCGAGCAGGCCGGTCACTCCTCCGCTCCCGATCGTGAAGGTCAGACTCTCGAGCACCTGGCGCCCGCCGCGGACCACGACGAGGTCCCGCACCTCAACTGCCGCGTTATTCACCATGCGTTGAATTATGCTCCCGGCGCGGACGGGACGCAAGAGCCGGGCGGGCCGTGATCAGAACATGGCCGATCAGGGCAGGGGCCCGGTGAGGTAGCGCTGGATCGTCGGCGCGTAGATCGCGACGACCTGGTCGGCGGGCATGGAGGCCAGCGGCTCCACCTCGAGCAGGTAGCGCACGATGACCAGCCCGAAGACCTGGCTCGCGACCAGGGGCATCCGGCGTTCGGGCTCCTCGATCCCGAGCGCGACGCCGATCGGGCCGATCACGACGTCGAGGAAGCCGTCGCGCACCAGCTTCTGGCCCGAGGGCTCGAGCAGGCCCCGGACCAGGCCGAGCAGCGGCAGTTGATTTTCCGGGTCGTCCCACACGGAGACGAAAACCCGCAGCATCCGCTCTCCCGCGCCGTCTGGTCCTTCCGCGATCGCGGGGGCGAGAACCACCCGTGGATCGACCGGAAGCTCGAGGGCGGCGACAAACAGGTCGTCCTTGGTGCCGAAGTAGTGGTACACGAGCGCGGCGTCCACACCAGCCCCGGCGGCCACCGCGCGGATCGTCGTACCCGAGAACCCGGCGGTGGCGAACTGCTCGCGGGCAGCGGCGAGGATCGCCGCTCGTGTGTCCGGAGCTCCGGGTCGCCGGCCCCGGCGCGAGCGGGTGCTCACCTGGCCGGCACCGCGAAGTGTTCGCGGGCGAACTCCAGGGACTCCTTCAGGTCGCGTTCGCGCTCCTCCCGGTCCACGCACTTGCGGGTGTTGATCTCGACGACCACGTCGCCGGCGAATCCGGACCGGGCGGCGTGAGCGAGGAAGGCGTCAGCGCCGACCGATCCGCGCCCCGGCACCAGGTGCTCGTCCTTGGCCGAGCCGCTGCCATCCGTGAGGTGGATGTGCCGCAGCCGGTCGCCCAGCCGCTCGGCCATCGCGACCGGGTCGGCCCTGGCGATCGACGCGTGGGAGAGATCGACACAGGCGTTGGCGTAGGACTCCTCGGAGGGATCCATGCCGGGGAGGTACATCTCCATCCCCCGTCGCGAGGACGCCCGCCATGGGTACATGTTCTCGACCGCGAACGCAATCCCGGTCGACTCCTCGAGCGCGGCGATGCCGTCGACGAAGTTGGCGGCGTACTCGCGCTGCCAGCGGAACGGTGGGTGCACCACGACGACCTCGGCCCCGACCGCGGAGGCCATCTCGGCCGAGCGCTGCAGCTTGCCCCAGGGCTCGGTGCCCCAGACCCGCTGGGTGAAGAGCAGGCAGGGCGCGTGGATCGCGCAGACCTCGATGGCGTGGTGATCGGACAGCTGACGGATCGCCGAGACCTGCTGGCTGAGGGCGTCGATCCCCACCATCACCTCCATGGCGTCATAGCCCAGCCCTGCGGCGTAGCCGAAGGCGTGCGCCGAGGACTCGGGGTAGACCGAGGCAGTCGAGAGGCCGATCCGTCCGGACATGGTCAACCGGACCGACTGATCCGGTCGATGCGCTCGAGGATCACGCCCTCGCGCAGCGCCCACGGGCAGATCTCGAGCTGGTCGAGGTCAAAGATGTCGAGCACCGCCTCGGCGACGAGCGCGCCGGGCACGATCTGGTGGGTGCGGCTCGGCGAGACGCCGGGCAGGTCGGCGAGCGCCTCCCGGCTCATCGTCATCAGCTTGGGGACCCAGTCGGACAGCTCCCCGCCCCGCAGGACCCGCTCCACGAGGGGACCCTCGGCCGAGGGGGCCGCACCACAGATCCGGGCGAGGGAGCGGAACGTCTTCGATGTCGCGACTGCGTGGTCGGGGCGCCCCGGACGGAGCACGCTGCCGGCGTGCTGGGCGATGTCGGCCCGGATCTGGCGGCGCAGACGTCGCACTCCGTCATCGTCGGGCGGGCCGTCGCGGAACCACCGCGCCGCGAGCCGGCCGGCCCCGAGGGGAAGGGACCGGGCGATGTCGGGGGCCTCGTCGCCGCCAGCGGCGATCTCCAGGGACCCGCCGCCGATGTCGAAGACCGCCAGCCGGCCCGACGACCAGCCGAACCAGCGTCGTACCGCGAGGAAGGTCAGCCGCGCCTCGTCCTCACCCGTGAGCACCTGCAGCCCGACATCCGTGCGCTGCCGCACGTGGTCCAGCACGTCGATGCCGTTCTTCGCCTCGCGCACGGCTGAGGTGGCGAAGGCGAGCATCTCCTCGCACCCCTTGTCCTCCGCGACCTGCGAGGGCCT
Source organism: uncultured Actinomycetota bacterium (assembly GCA_963830755.1). Taxonomy (GTDB): domain Bacteria; phylum Actinomycetota; class Actinomycetes; order Propionibacteriales; family Nocardioidaceae; genus Nocardioides. The sequence continues at coordinate 56,595 of CAWHNI010000014.1, forward strand.
GATTGGTGAAGGTGGTGAGCGCGTCGATCCCGGCGCGGCGAGACCGCGCCCTCGTCGTCGAGGTGCTCGGCGAGGCGTAGCGGCTCCTTGTAGGAGTACGCCGGCAGCGGTGCGGCGCCGTCGTGCGCGTCCACCACCAGCAGGTGCCCGGTGTTCGAGCCGATGTCGAGAACGCCCAACCGCATGGGGACACGTTACTGCCGCGAACGTAGGGTGGTGCCGTGCCCGAAGTCGACCTTGTCTTTCCGCGTGCCTGGGTGGAGTTCGTCGACCCGGACGACGAGTCGCAGGTCATGCGGTGCGACCTGACCTGGTTGACGTCGAGCTACATGTGCATCTTCGGCCAGGGCTGTCCCGGGATCTACAAGGAGTCGCCCGACACCGGCTGCTGCACCCTCGGGGCGCACTTCGCCGACAAGGACGACGAAAAGCGGGTCGCCTCCTTCGTCGCCCAGCTCGACGACGAGCACTGGCAGTTCCGCCCCGATCGCAAGAAGGTCCGCAAGTCGGACTGGATCGAGACCGATGACGAGGGTGAGCGCAAGACCCTCACCATCGAGGTCGACGGGCAGAGCGCCTGCATCTTCCACAACCGGGCCGACTTCCACTCCGGGGCGGGATGCGCGCTGCACGGGCTGGCGCTGACGCAGGGACGCGAGCCGCTCGAGACCAAGCCGGACGTGTGCTGGCAGCTGCCCATCCGTCGTACCTTCCGGACGGTGGAGCGGCAGGACGGCACGTCGTACACCGAGGTGTCGATCGGCGAGTACGACCGCCGCGGCTGGGGCCCTGGCGGACACGACCTCGACTGGTACTGCTCGGGCAACACCGAGGCCCACGTTGCCGTGGAGCCGGTCTTCGTGACCCATGCGGCGGAGCTGACCGAGCTGATGGGCGAGGCGGCGTACGCCGAGCTGGTGCGGCACTGCGAGGCACACGTGCGGTCGCGGTCGGCACTGGCGCTGCACCCGGCCGATCCGCACTGACACACCTGCGTCAATATTCTCGACATCAAGAGAGTTCGACCCCGATGTCGGCCAACCCGTCCGCGTTGTCGAGAATGCTGGACATGCGCCTGGACCATCTCTCTTACGCAGCAGGACCGGATGGGCTGGCCAGCACTGCCCACCGCCTGGGGGGGCTGCTCGGCCGGGAGTTCACCTACGGTGGCGTCCACCCGCGCTTCGGCACCCGCAACATGATCCTGCCGCTCGCCGACCGCACCTACCTCGAGGTCGTCGAGGTGCTCGATCACCCCGCCTCCGACAAGGCGCCGTTCGGCCAGGCCGTGCGCGCCCGCTCCGCCCTGGGCGGCGGCTGGCTCGGCTGGGTCGTGGCCGTGTCTGACATCGCGGTGGTCGAGCAGCGCCTCGGTCGCGAGGCCGCGACCGGCAACCGCTACCGCCCCGACGGCACCGAGCTCACCTGGAAGCAGATCGGCATCAACGGACTGATCGCCGACCCGCAACTTCCCTTCTTCGTCGAGTGGCGCTCGCCTGAGGAGCTGCACCCCAGCGTCGGCGCCGACCCCGCCTACTCCCTGGCCTGCCTCGAGATCGCCGGAGACCCCCAGCGCGTCAGCCGATGGCTCGGCGAGACGGTCGAAGCGCCCCTCGAGGACGTGAAGGTCGACTGGGTGGCCCGGCACGGGACGCCCGGCATCATCGCCGCCCAGGTGCAGACGCCGGACTGGTACGATTGAGGTCGCTGAGCAGCAGCGCCGAGGTCACCGCGCAGCGGCGCGCGAGGCACGAGCGCGTCGCGTGGGCGCGGGGAGATTGAGCAAGCCCCGCGACCGACGCAGGAGGTCGCGGCGGGCGTGTCGAAATCAGAGGTCGTGACGGGCGCGTCGAAACCCGGTGACTCGCGAGGCAACGTCGCTCGGGCGCGATCCCGAGCCCCAACATCTGGCACCACACGGCGACGTACGAGATCGAGAACCGCGCCGTCGACCCCGACGGGCGCCTCGAGGCCGAGATGCTGCACGATCGCGGACTGGGCCGGCCGGCACGTCCTCGACATCGGCTGCGGCACCGGCTTCCACCTGCCGCGGTTCGCGGCCACGGCAGCGTCGGTCACGGGCGTGGAGCCACACCCGGACCTGGTGGCGATCGCCCGGCGCCGCACCCGCTCCGTGCCGCCGGTGACGGTGCTGGAGGGCACTGCCCAGGCCCTCCCGGTGGCCGACGCCTCCGTCGACATCGTCCACGCGCGGTGGTCCTACTTCTTCGGGCCCGGGTGCGAGCCCGGGCTGGCCGAGCTGGATCGCGTCGTACGCCGCGGCGGCACCGCGTTCGTGATCGACAACGACGCGACCCGGTCGACGTTCGGCCGGTGGTTCCGGCGGGGTTACCCGAACGTGGACCCGGAGTCCGTCGATCGGTTCTGGTCGACCCGCGGCTGGCGGCGTACTCCCGTGGACATCGAGTGGCGCTTCGACACCCGCGCCGACCTGGAGAGCGTGGTGCGGATCGAGTTCCCCGTGAGCTGGCCGACGAGATCCTCGCCGGGCACCAGGGGACGACCGTCGACTACGCGGTCAACCTCTGGTCGAGGCGGTTCTGAGCGACGTGAGGTGACGGCCTCGCGGCCCGCGTGTCCGGCGAACGGCCAGGATTGTTCGACCATCCACCCCGCCATCGATCCCCGTTTGGGCACAAACGGCAACCAAATGGCCGGGGTTCATGCCGTTTGGTACCAAACGGCATGACCAAGGAGGCGGCCTGCGGATGCGCCGAGGGCAGGGCCCCCAGCTTCGCGACTCAACTCCTCAGCTGGTCCCGCGGACGATCAGCTCGGGGGCGAGCAGCAACCCGTGCGACTCCGCCGGCGGGTGGCCGAGGAGGCCCTCCAGGGCCTTCACCACCTCGACCGCCACCTCCTCGAGCGGTTGGCGGACCGAGGTGAGACCGGGTGGCACCACCTGGGCCACCTGGGAGTCGTCGAAGCCGACGACGGCGACATCGCGGCCCACGGTCAGACCGCGGTCGGCCAGGGTGTGCATGACGCCCATGGCCAGCGTGTCCGAGGCACACACGAACGCGGTCGGGTGGGCCTCGTCGAGGAGCACGGCCGAGGCCTCGCGCCCGCTCGCAACAGACTCTTCGACCCGAGAGGCCAGACCGGTCGTGGGCAGGTCGCGGGAGCGCATGGTCCGGCTCCAGCCGGCCCGACGGTCCTCACCGATGAACGACTCCTTGCGCCAGCCGATCCAGGCGATCCGCTGATGACCGTTGTCGATCAGGTGGTTGGTGGCGAGCTCGGTGCCGACCGACCCGTCCACGTCGACCCACGGATGCGCGGCGTCCGGGTTGTCCCAGGGGCGGCCGAACGCGACGAACGGCGCCCGCCGCGACTCCAGCCATGCCGCCTGCGGGTTGCCGAGGTAGGTGTCGGTCGCGACGAACGCGTCGACAGCGGTGGAGCGCAGCAGGTCGTCGTACCCCGCCGTCGGGTCGTCGAGGTCACCGGGGAAGAGCAGGACGTGGTAGCCGGCGGCGCTCGACGTCTCGACGAGGGAGTGCACGAACCGCTCCACCATCGCGTTGGCGGTCCCCTCCTGGGCCGGGGTGAAACGGAGGCCGATCAGCTGCGACGTACGGGTCCGGAGGTTGCGGGCCGCCCGGTTCGGGGAGAAGCCGAGCTCGTCGATGGCCTCCTGGACCCGGGTGAGCGTGTCGGCGCGGAGCAGGTCGGGGTTGTTGACGGCGTTCGACACGGTCTGCCGGGACACCCCGGCGAGCTCGGCGACATCGGCGAGGGTCGGGGGCGCGGTCGGGACGCGCCCGGGAATCCGCGACATCGACCCTCCTTGATCGTTCCAAACGCATCATACCGGCGCCTGTCGGACCCGTGCCCTAGCGTTCCGCCCATGGCCAAGGCAGTCCGACCCACATTCAGGTGCAGCGAGTGCGGCTGGGAGACCGCCAAGTGGGTGGGCAGGTGCGGTGAGTGCCAGGCCTGGGGGTCGGTCACCGAGCTGGCCGCGCCGACCACCCGGGCCGCGGCCGCGCCGGTGAGCCGGCCCGCCGTGCCGATCGGGCAGGTGTCGGTGGAGGAGTCGGCGTTCCGCTCCAGCGGGGTGCCCGAGCTCGACCGGGTGCTCGGCGGAGGGCTGGTGCCGGGCGCGGCCATCCTTCTCGCCGGAGAGCCCGGCGTCGGCAAGAGCACCCTCCTGCTGGAGGTGGCCGCCCAGACGGCCCGCTACCAGCGACGCACCCTCTACGTCACCGGCGAGGAGTCGGCGTCCCAGGTCCGGCTCCGGGCCGACCGGACCGGCGGGGTCCACGACGAGCTCTACCTCGCGGCCGAGACCGACCTCGGCGCCATCCTGACCCACATCGACGAGGTGCGACCGAGCCTGCTGGTCGTCGACTCCATCCAGACGATCGGTGCCGCCGACCTCGAGGGGGTGCCCGGCGGCGTCACCCAGGTCAAGGAGGTGGCGGCGGCCCTGATCCGGGTGGCCAAGACCCGCAACATCACCACCGTCCTCGTCGGCCACGTCACCAAGGACGGCTCGATCGCCGGGCCCCGCGTGCTCGAGCACGTCGTCGACGTCGTACTGCACTTCGAGGGCGACCGCAACTCGCGCTTCCGGATGGTCCGGGCCATGAAGAACCGGTTCGGCCCCATCGACGAGGTCGGCTGCTTCGACCTCGTCCCACGAGGGCATCTCGGCCGTCACCGACCCGACCGGCCTGTTCGTGGAGAACCACCAGCAGCAGGTGCCCGGCACCTGCGTCGCCGTCACCATGGAGGGCCGGCGTCCGTTGCTTGCCGAGGTCCAGGCACTGGTGACCCGCACGGCCGCCGAGCGCCCACGGCGTACGACGTCGGGGCTCGACTCGTCACGCGTGGCCATGGTCCTCGCCGTCCTCCAGCAGCACTGCGGCATTCGGCTGCACGCCCACGATGTCTTCGTCTCCACCGTGGGTGGGGCGCGGCTGTCCGAGCCGGCCAGCGACCTCGCGGTCGCCGTCGCGCTGGCCTCGGCCACGACCGGCGCGCCCGCACCAGCCGGCGTGGCCGCGATCGGGGAGATCGGGCTGGCCGGCGAGCTGCGCCGGGTCCGCGATCTGCCGCAGCGGGTCGCCGAGGCGGCCCGGCTGGGATTCCGGCATGGCCCTGGTCCCCGGCCGGCACGGCGCCCGCGGGCCGAGCGCCGTCGAGGGGATGCAGCTGGTCGAGGTCGGCGACATCGCCTCAGCCCTGCGTGCCCTGCGACGTCCGCCAACGTCGCGAAACGCAGCGTCTGCGTCCCCTAGACTGACGCGCGACACGCGGATCCGCGGCGACCGACAGGAGGGGACCGGCTGTGGCGACGGACCGCTCCGAAGAGGTCCTGCGCCTGCGGGCGACACTCGCGTCGATCGCACCCGGGCACGGCGCTGCGCGACGGGCTCGAGCGCGATGCTGCGCGGGCGCACCGGTGCGCTGATCGTGATCGGCAACGACCGCGTCGTCGAGTCCATCTCGACCGGCGGGTTCATGCTCGACGTACCGTTCACCGCCACCGGGCTCCGCGAGCTGGCCAAGATGGACGGCGCGATCATCCTCGACAAGGACGTCACCCGGATCGTCCGGGCGGCCGTCCACCTGATGCCCGACCACCACATCCACTCCGACGAGACCGGCACCCGCCACCGGACCGCCGACCGGGTGGCCCGGCAGACCGGTTTCCCGGTGATCTCGGTGTCCCAGTCGATGCAGATCATCGCGGCGTACGTCGGCGAGATCCGGCACGTCCTGGAGGACTCCGGCCAGATCCTGTCGCGCGCCAACCAGGCGCTGGCCACCCTGGAGCGCTACAAGCTGCGGCTCGACGAGGTCGCCAGCACCCTCTCCGCGCTCGAGATCGAGGACCTCGTCACGGTCCGCGACGTCGCCGTCGTCGCCCAGCGGCTGGAGATGGTCACCCGGATCGCCCGGGAGATCGAGGACTACGTGCTCGAGCTCGGCACCGACGGCCGACTGCTGTCGCTGCAGCTCGAGGAGCTCATCACCGGCGTGGACGCCGAGCGGGAGCTGGTGATCCGCGACTACCTCCCCGCGGGCCGCCGGACGAAGAGTGCGGCAGCCGCGCTCGCGCGCCTCGAGGCCCTCTCGCCTACCGAGCTGGTGGACCCGGCCGCCGCCGCGAAGGCGCTCGGCCTCACCGGCTCCGAGCACCTCGACGGAGCCGTCGCCCCCCGCGGCTACCGGCTGCTCGCCAAGGTGCCGCGGCTGCCGAGCAGCGTGGTCGACCGGCTGGTCGAGCACTTCGGCACCCTCCAGAAGCTGCTCTCGGCCGGCGTCGACGACCTCCAGGCCGTCGAGGGCGTCGGTGAGCTCAGGGCGCGCAGCGTGCGTGAAGGGCTGTCGCGACTGGCCGAGTCGACGATCCTGGAAGGTACGTGTAGCGGAGCCACACATACCTTTCATCGGTGGTCGAGCGAGCGGCGCGGGTGAGCCTGCGAACCCGCGACCCGCGTGTCGAGACCCGGTGAGTCGAAAGCCGACCTCAACGGCGGGACTTGTCCCGCTTCTTCTCAGGCTCCGGCTCCACGGTCTTGGTGACGTGCTCCCGCTCGGGGCGCTCGAGCTCGAACTGGAGGTCGGAAGGCTCGCCGGCCAGGGCAGCAGCCGCGACGTGGTACCAACCGGGCAGCGCCCACTCGGTCAGCTTCGAGCACTCCTCGTCCGAGCGCCTGGCATCCCAGGTCATCTTGACCCGCGTGGTGTCGTCGCGCCGGAGGGTGACTTCCTCGTCGCGCACGGCCCGCGGGCAGTGACGGCTCGTCCAGATCTCGTCGTCGCCGGAGGTGATCTTGAGGGTCAGCGTGTCCGACGAGACCTCCCAGGTGCAGGCCTCGCGTCACGATGGTCCGCAGCTCGAGGACGATGCGGACGTCTCGGCCGGCGACGGGGTTCTTCACCGTGGGCGTCACGGCGACGTCCTCGTCCTCGCAGGTCCCCTCGGGCTCGGCCAGCGGGACGACTTCCTTCTCGCTTCTTCTTCTCCGACCGCCGGCTCCCGGACTCGGTGGCCGTGGGGGAAGGATCCGGCAGCGCGAGGGTGGTCGTCGGCGCAGCGGCGACCTGCCTCGCCTGCTCCCGCGCCGCGGGCTGCGACGACGCGTCACTGCCGGCCCCGAGCGCCCGGGCGATCCCGAACACCAGGAGCACGGCGGTTCCCAGCACCATCAGCCGCCGGGCCCAATAGATCCGTGCCGGCAGCGGTCCCCGCGTCAACCCGCTCATGCGGCCAACGCTAATAACCGAGCGGCCGCGGATCGTGCTGCCACACCGGTTCCCTAGGATCGTGGCCGATGACCCCTCCGCCCGCCTCCGGCCTCCACGAGCCGATCCTGCGGTGGTACGACGACCACGCGCGCGAGCTGCCCTGGCGCGACCCGGCGGCGGGCCCGTGGTCGGTGATGGTCTCGGAGTTCATGCTCCAGCAGACTCCGGTCGCACGGGTGCTGCCCGTCCACGAGCAATGGATGGCGCGCTGGCCCGACCCCGCGCAGCCTGGCCGCGGAGCCGACCCGGCGAGGCGGTCCGCGCCTGGGGGCGGCTGGGCTACCCCCGGCGCGCCCTGCGCCTGCACGCGGCGGCGACCGCGATCGCGGAGCACCACGACGGTGAGGTGCCGGACGTCCTACGACGACCTGATCGCGCTCCCGGGCGTTGGCGACTACACCGCCGCCGCCATCGCGGTGTTCGCCCACGGCCAGCGCCACGTCGTCCTGGACACCAACGTGCGCCGGGTGCTTGCCCGGGTCTCCTCCGGCGCAGGAGTTCCCCGGCCCTTCGGTGACCAGGGCGGAGCGGTCCCTCGCCGAGAGCCTGCTGCCGCGCCGACGACCCGACCGCGGCGACCTGGTCGGTGGCGCTGATGGAGCTCGGCGCCCTGGTCTGCACCGCCGCGGCTCCGCGGTGCGGCGACTGCCCGGTCAGCGACCGGTGCGCCTGGCGGACGGCCGGCCACCCGGCGTACGACGGACCGCCCCGCCGCGGTCAGGCCTGGGCCGGGACCGACCGCCAGTGCCGTGGGCGGCTGCTCGCCGTGGTCCGCGAGAGCGAGGGAGCCGTGCACCGCAGCGCGGCTCGACGCGGCCTGGTCCGAGGACGAGCAGCGCGCCCGCTGCCTGGCCGCCCTGGTCGAGGACGGCCTCCTCGCCCAGGTGTCGGCCACCACCTACGCCCTCCCCTGACAACGCTGACCCGCCCGAAACTTATCGACGCGGATCAGCGTGATTCTCGGTCAGTTTCGGGCGGGTCAGCGGGTTGTCAGTCGGTGCCGGTGGACTTGGGGACGTCGGTGGGTCCGTCGGAGTCGTCGGGCCCCTCGACAGGTGCGGCGTCGCCGGACGCCACTTCGGCGGTCTCGAACGGCGGCAGGTCGGGCAGCTCGCCGACCTTCTGGCCGAGGAAGGTGAACTTCGCGGTCGGGCCCTCCCCCTCGACGTCGACCAGCACGATCTGGCCCGGTCCGACCTCGCCGTAGAGCATCTTCTCGGCCAGGACGTCCTCGATCTCGCGCTGGACCGTGCGGCGCAGCGGCCGGGCGCCCAGCACCGGGTCGAAGCCCCGCTCGGCGAGAAGGTTCTTCGCCGCCTGGGTGAGCTCGAGCGACATGTCGCGGTCCTTGAGCCGGGTCTCGACGAAGGCGATCATGTTGTCGACCATCGCCACGATCTGCTCCGGCGACAGCGGCGGGAAGACCACGATCTCGTCGACACGGTTGAGGAACTCGGGGCGGAAGTGCTGCTTGAGCTCGTCGGACACCTTGCTCTTCATCCGCTCGTAGGAACCGGCGGCGTCTCCACCCTGCTGGAAGCCGAGGTTGACGCCCTTGGAGATGTCGCGGGTGCCGAGGTTGGTGGTCATGATGATCACGGTGTTCTTGAAGTCCACCACCCGGCCCTGGCTGTCGGTCATGCGACCTTCCTCCAGGATCTGGAGCAGGCTGTTGAAGATGTCGGGGTGGGCCTTCTCGACCTCGTCGAACAGCACGACCGAGAACGGCTTGCGGCGCACCTTCTCGGTGAGCTGGCCGCCCTCCTCGTAGCCGACGTACCCGGGAGGCGAGCCGAACAGCCGGGAGACGGTGTGCTTCTCGCCGTACTCGGACATGTCGAGCTGGATCAGGGCGTCCTCGTCGCCGAAGAGGAACTCCGCGAGCGTCTTGGACAGCCAGGTCTTACCGACACCGGAGGGGCCGGCGAAGATGAACGAGCCGCCAGGCCGCTTGGGGTCCTTCAGTCCGGCGCGGGTACGACGGATCGCGCGCGAGAGTGCCTTGACGGCCTCCTCCTGGCCGATCACCCGCTTGTGGAGCTCGTCCTCCATCTTGAGCAGCCGCGTGGACTCCTCCTCGGACAGCTTCACGATCGGGATGCCGGTCGCGACCGCGAGGACCTCGGCGATCAGCTCCTCGTCGACCTCGGCGACCTCGTCCATGTCGCCGGCGCGCCACTGCTTCTCGCGCTCGGACTTCCGGGCGATCAGCTGCTTCTCCTCGTCGCGCAGGCGGGCGGCGGCCTCGAAGTCCTGGCCGTCGATGGCCGCCTCCTTGCGCTGGCGAACGTCGCTGATCTTGTCGTCGTACTCGCGCAGGTCGGCCGGCGCCGTCATCCGGCGGATCCGGAGCCGCGATCCGGCCTCGTCGATCAGGTCGATGGCCTTGTCGGGCAGGAACCGGTCGGAGATGTAGCGGTCGGCCAGCGTCGCCGCCGAGACCAGTGCCTCGTCGGTGATGGTGACGCGGTGGTGGGCCTCGTAGCGGTCGCGGAGGCCCTTGAGCATCTCGATCGTGTGCGCGATCGAGGGCTCGGCGACCTGGATCGGCTGGAACCGGCGCTCGAGGGCGGCGTCCTTCTCGAGGTACTTGCGGTACTCGTCGAGGGTGGTGGCGCCGATCGTCTGGAGCTCGCCGCGGGCCAGCATCGGCTTGAGGATCGACGCCGCGTCGATGGCGCCCTCGGCCGCACCGGCTCCGACGAGCGTGTGGATCTCGTCGATGAACAGCACGATGTCGCCGCGGGTGCGGATCTCCTTGAGCACCTTCTTCAGGCGCTCCTCGAAGTCGCCGCGGTAACGCGATCCGGCGACCAGCGCACCGAGGTCGAGGGTGTAGATCTGCTTGTCCTTGAGCGTCTCGGGGACGTTGCCCTTGACGATGTCCTGGGCGAGGCCCTCGACGATCGTCGTCTTGCCGACGCCGGGCTCGCCGATCAGGACGGGGTTGTTCTTGGTACGGCGGGACAGGATCTGCATGACCCGCTCGATCTCCTGCTCCCGGCCGATGACCGGGTCGAGCTTGCCCTCGCGGGCGTCCTGGGTGAGGTTGCGTCCGAACTGGTCGAGCACCAGCGAGGACGACTGGGTGCGTCGCCACCCGAGGCACCGGTCGTCGCACCGGCGCCCGCGGACTCCTTGCCCTGGAACCCCGACAGCAGCTGGATGACCTGCTGACGGACCCGGTTGAGGTCGGCGCCGAGCTTCTGCAGGACCTGCGCGGCGACGCCCTCGCCCTCCCGGATCAGTCCGAGCAGGATGTGCTCGGTCCCGATGTAGGAGTGGCCGAGCTGGAGCGCCTCGCGCAAGGAGAGCTCGAGGACCTTCTTGGCGCGCGGGGTGAACGGGATGTGGCCGCTGGGGGCCTGCTGGCCCTGCCCGATGATCTCCTCCACCTGGGCGCGGACCGCCTCGAGGGAGATGTCGAGGCTCTCCAGTGCCTTGGCCGCGACCCCTTCGCCCTCGTGGATCAGGCCGAGCAGGATGTGCTCGGTGCCGATGTAGTTGTGGGAGAGCATGCGGGCCTCTTCCTGGGCCAGCACGACCACCCGACGGGCTCGGTCGGTGAACCGCTCGAACATTGCATCTCTCCTGCCAGCTTCGGGGCCGCCCGCCGAGGTTTCCAGCGGGTGGGGACATGTTGTTCAACCCTACGAACAGCCTACGCGTTCCCCGGAAGCGCCCGTCATCGTCTGCTCTGAGCGAACACACCGCCCGAGGAACGAGGGCGGTGTGTTCATGGGTCGTCGAGCGAGCCGCACGACCGAGCCTGCGAGGTCGTGACTGGCGTGTCGAGACGCGGTGAGCCGGTAGGCGACCTGCCCGGACCCCTGATTAATGCGCCGCGTCGTAGGCCTGGCGGACCTCGGCGGAGACTCGTCCGCGGTCGGAGACCTTCATCTTGTTGGCCTTGGCCCACTCGCGGATCTCGGAGGCGCCGGGGCCCGACGTGGCGGCCGCCTTGCGCCGCCGCGACGACGAGCTGACCTTGCGGGCGTGACCGACGTAGCCACTCAGGGCATCCCGCAGCGCGGAGGCGTTCTTGTCGTTGAGGTCGATCTCGTAGGACGTGCCGTCGAGTCCGAAGGACACCGTCTGGCTGGCGTCGGAGCCGTCGAGGTCGTCGACGAGGACGATGTGGACCTTTTGCGCCATTTCTTTTCACCCGTCTTTGTTTAGGGGAATTGCCGGGGGCAGCATGCCATGGAATTCAACCACAATGCGAATTGCGGATTGAACCACCGAAACAATGCCGCGGAATTCCGGTCTCGAGATCAGGTGTTTCGAGCGAAGACCAGCTCGAGGCCGCGCAGGGTGAGCCAGGGCGCGTGATCGGTGAAACAGCGACACTCGCCCATCACCAGCGGTGCCAGGTGCCCGGTGGCAATGACCCGCACGTCGTCGGGGGAAGCGCCGAGCTCGGCCGTGAGCCGCGCGACGAGCCCCTCGACCAGGCTGGCGACGCCGAACACCATTCCGGACTGCAACGCCTCGACGGTGTTCTTGGCAATCACCGAGCGTGGCCGCTGCAATTCCACTTTTCGCAGCTGGGCACCACGCCGACCGAGCGCTTCGAGTGAGATCTCGATTCCCGGGGCGATGGCTCCGCCGACGTACTGTCCCTTTTCGCTCACCACGTCGAACGTCGTGGCGGTCCCGCCGAAGTCGACCACGATTGCCGGGCCGCCGTAGTCCGTCGCGGCGGACAGGGCATTCACGATGCGATCCGACCCGACCTCCCGCGGATTGTCGACGAGGACCGGGATGCCGGTGCGAACCCCGGGCTCGACCACCACGTGGGGCACCTCGCCGAAGTGCTCGGTGAGCATCGCCCGCCACTCGTGGAGGACGGCCGGAACGGTGGAGCAGACCGCGATACCGGACACCGTTTCGTGCTCGGTGATGAGCCCTCTCAGCAGGACGGCCCACTCATCGGAGGTGCGATTGTCCGGAGTCGACACCCTCCAGTGCGCGGCCACCTTCCCGTCGGTGATCAGGCCGAGCGCGGTGTCGCTGTTGCCGATGTCGGCCGCCAAAAGACTCATGTGCCCCCAGCCTTCGGGGTCCCCAGATCCATGCCGATGTCGAATACGTCGACCGAGTGGGTGAGGGCGCCGACGGAGATGAAGTCGACTCCGGTGTCGTGCGACCTCCCGGGCGCGTTCGAGGGTGAGGCCCCCCGAAGCCTCCAGTGTCGGGCGTCCGTCCGCCCTGGTCCGTCCGACCAACTTGACCGCCTCGGCCATCGTGGCGTCGTCCATGTTGTCGAGCAGGATGCGCTCGCAGCCCGGCGTCGAGCAGCTCCGTCAGCTGGCCCAGGTCCGTCACCTCGACCTCGACCGGGACGTCGGGGTGGGCCGCGCGGACCGCCTCGAGAGCCGGCACCACACCACCGGCGGCGATCACGTGGTTGTCCTTGACCATCGCCATGTCGGACAGGCTGAACCGGTGGTTGACCCCGCCACCGCAGCGGACGGCGTACTTCTGGAGGGCGCGCAGCCCGGGCAGGGTCTTGCGCGTGTCGAGGACCCGCGCCCGGGTGCCGTCGAGGGCGTCGACCCAGGCGGCGGTGGCGGTGGCGATCCCGGAGAGGTGGCAGGCGAAGTTGAGGGCCGTCCGCTCGGCGGTCAGCAGCCCCCGGACCGGACCCGAGACCCGCATCACCACGTCTCCCGGGCCGACGCGAGTGCCGTCGGGGACCCGGTCGGCGATCTCCACCTCGTCGCCCATGACGTAGGCGAAGACGAGCGGCGGCCACCGCCAGCCCGGCCACCGTGCCCGGTTCGCGGGCGGCGAAGTCGGCAGTCCCGCGGCGCGTCGGCAGGGATGGTCGACGCGCTGGTGACGTCGTCGCCGTCACCCGGCAGGTCCTCCTCGAGCGCGGCAGCCACGGCCGCGTGCACGCGCCTCGGGGTCGAGTCCGGCCTCGCGCAGCTCGGCGGTCAGGTCGCCGGGCAGCGCGGCGTACGGCGTCAGGGCGATCACGGGGCCTCCCGGTCGGTCGGGGCCGCGGGGGTGAAGGTCACCTGGGCCGTCCCGTCGACCAGTACCGCGTCGAAGTGTCCGGACCACTGGTCGTCACGGTCGGGGAAGTCCTCGCGCCAGTGCGAGCCCCGGGTCTCCTCCCGGAGCGCGGCCGCAGCGGCCAGCGCGGCGCTGACGGTCAGCAGGTTGGTGGTCTCCCAGGATTCCTGGTCGACGAGCTCGGTGGTGTCCCCGGCGAGCTTGTCCAGCAGGATCTCCGCCTCGGCGAGCCCGGCCGCGGAGCGAAGTACACCGACCCAGGACGTCATCGCCTCCTGCAGCTCGCGGCGGGCGCTGCCGCTCAGCAGACCCGCCGTGCGGGGGTCGGGCACCGGTCGGGATCGCGGGCGCAGCTCGGCGGGCAGGACATCGGCGATCCTCCGGGAGAAGACGAGTCCCTCCAGCAGCGAGTTCGAGGCGAGCCGGTTGGCGCCGTGCACACCGGAGCAGGCGACCTCGCCGGTGGCGTAGAGCCCGGGGACGCTGGTGCGGCCCCACAGGTCGGTGGCGACCCCACCCGAGACGTAGTGGCAGGCCGGCGCGACGGGGATCAGCTCGGTCACCGGGTCGACTCCGTGCCGGCGCGCGGTCGCGAGGATGGTGGGGAACCGGCGCTCCCAGAACGCCGCGCCGAGGTGGCGGGCATCCAGCCACATGTGGGGTCGTCCGGTCTCGAACATCCGCGGGTGATCGCCTTGGCGACCACGTCGCGGGGCGCGAGGTCGGCCAGCTCGTGCTGCCCCTGCATGAACCGGTTGCCCTCGAAGTCGACGAGGAACGCGCCCTCGCCCCGGACCGCCTCGGAGATCAGCGGCTGCTGGCCACGCGACTCCGGGCCGAGGTACATCACGGTCGGGTGGAACTGCACGAACTCGAGGTCACGGAGGACGGCGCCGGCCCGTGCGGCGATCGCCATCCCGTCGCCGGTCGCCACCGCGGGGTTCGTGGTCTGGGAGAAGACCTGCCCGAGGCCGCCGGAGGCGAGTACGACGGCGCGGCAGTGCACCGCTCCGACGCCGTCGCGCTGGCCCTCGCCCATCACGTGGAGGGTGACGCCGGAGACGCCGCCGTCCTCGCCGAGCAGCAGATCCACCGCCAGCGCGTGCGGGATGACCTCGATCTCGGGCGCACGCTCGATCGCGGCGATCAACGCGCGCTGGATCTCCGCGCCCGTGGCGTCCCCGCCTGCGTGGGCGATCCGGTCGCGGAGGTGCCCACCCTCGCGGGTCAGCGACAGCTCGCCCGTCGGGGTCGTGGTCGAAGATCGTGCCGAGCGCGATCAGCTCGCGGACGGCCTCGGGCCCCTCGGTGACCAGCGCCTTCACCGCGGCGGGGTCGCAGGCGCCCGCTCCGGCGACCAGGGTGTCGTGCTCGTGCTGCTCGGGGGTGTCACCCGGTCCGAGAGCCGCGGCGATGCCGCCCTGGGCCCACTGGGTCGAACCGGCGTCGAGGACGTCCTTGGTGACGACGAGGACCTTGTCGACCTGGCCGCGCAGCCGCAGGGCGGCGGTGAGGCCCGCGATTCCGGAGCCGATGACCACCACGTCGCGCTCCGTGGTCCAGCCCGGCGTCTGGCGCCGAGCGAGCGCGGGCAGGCGGACGACCGGCTCCCGGGGTGCTCGGTCATGGCGCGCAGGCTAGCGCCCGGCGGTTGCGTCGCCGCGCACCAGGCCGGGGCCGTCGAAGGTCTCGGCCGGGTCGAAGCCGGTGGCGAGGATCTTGTTGTCGGCGTCGACGAAGACCACATGCGGCTCGTGCTCCCTGGCCTCCGCGGTCTCCATCTGGCCGTAGCCGATGAGGATCACCAGGTCGCCGGGGTGCACCAGCCGGGCCGCGGCGCCGTTGATGCCGATGACACCGCTGCCGCGCTCGCCGGCGATGGTGTAGGTCTCCAGCCGGGCGCCGTTGGTGATGTCGACGATGTGCACCAGCTCGCCGGGCAGCAGGTCGGCTGCGTCGAGAAGGTCCTCGTCGACCGTCACCGAGCCCGACGTAGTGCAGGTCGGCCTGGGTCACCGTGGCCCGGTGGATCTTGCTCTTCATCATGGTGCGCAGCATCAGGTGTTCCCTTCCGGGCTGGCATCGGCGGTCGGGTCGACGCCGAAGGTGATGGGCATGTTGTCGATGAGCCGGGTCCGCCGATGCGGGCGGCGACCAGGATCCGGCCCTCGGTGCCGGCGGGTACGTCCGGTGGCAGCTCGCCGAGGTCGGGGTCGGTCACACCAGGTAGTCGAGGTCGACCCCGGCAGCCGGAGCCAGCTCGGAGCGGGCGGCATCCAGGGCGAGCGCCCGGCCCCTCGCCTGCGGCGGCGCGGGCGCGATCGGAGCGCACGGCTCAGCGCCGCGGCCCGGCGCCGCTGCTCGGCGTCGAGGTAGCGGTTGCGGCTGGACAGGGCCAGCCCGTCGGGCTCCCGCTGGGTCTCGGCGCCGACGATCTCGACGTCGAGGCACAGGTCGACGGACCATCCGCCGGATGAGCACCAGCTGCTGGTAGTCCTTCTGCCCGAAGACCGCGACGTCGGGCCGGACCAGGCCGAACAGCTTGGCCACGACCGTGAGCACGCCCCGGAAGTGACCGGGACGGATCCGCGCCCTCGAGGACGCGAGCCGAGCGGGCCGGGCTCGACGGTGACGAGCGGGCTCGCCGCCGGGGTAGACCTCCTCGACGCGCGGCAGCGAAGACGATGTCGACGCCCTCGCGCTCGCAGACCTTGAGGTCCTCCTCGAGGGTGCGCGGGTAGCGGTCGAGGTCCTCGCCCTCCCCGAACTGGAGCGGGTTGACGAAGATCGAGACGACCACGGGGCCCGCTCCGACGTGCTCGCGGGCCACCTGCATCAGGCCGGCGTGTCCGTCGTGCAGCGCCCCCATGGTCGGCACGAAGCCACCCGGTCACGCCATCGCGGCGGGCGGCGGCGAGCAGTGTTCGGCGAGCTCCTCGCGCGTGCTCGGCGAGGACGGGGGTGGGGGTCATCGTGCCTGCTGACGACTGCCCGGTGAGGGGTCGCGGGGCGGGACCGGACGGCCCTCATCGACCAGCGCGGCATCGAGGACGCCGCGGATCTTGGCGGCCCGGATCGGCAGCAGCCGGCCGTCGGTCACGACCCGGTCGAGGGTGGCCCGCGCAAGGGCGACGTACGACGGCAGGGTGTGCGGCGCCGTTGCGCGGATCTCGGCGAGGTGGCCCCGCACGGTCTCGACGTCACCGCGCACGATCGGTCCGGTGAGGGCGGCGTCGCCCTGGCCCGAGCGCGTTGTCGAGGGCGGCGGTGAGCAGCGGACGCAGCGTGTCGGCCGGGTCGTCGGCACCGGCCGCGGCCAGCAGCTCCATGGCCTGGGCTGACGAGGGTGACCAGGTGGTTGGCGCCGTGCGCGAGAGCTGCGTGGTAGAGCGTGCGTTTCTCCTCCGGCGACCCACATCGGCGCGGCCACCGAGGTCGGCGACCAGTCCCTCGGCGAAGGCGCGCTCCGCCGGGCCGGCGGTGACCCCGAAGACGCAGCCCGGCGAGCCGGGTCAGGTCGACGCCGGTGCCGGTGAAGGTCATCGCCGGGTGCACCGCGACCGGACGCAGCGCCGACGGCGGCGGCCGGGTCGAGGACGGCCAGGCCGTGCCGGCCGGAGGTGTGCACGACGTACTGGCCCTCGTGGATGGCGCCGCTGGCGCTCAGCATGGCGACGACGTTGGCCAGCATGTCGTCGGGGACGGTGAGCAGCAGCACGTCGCAGGCGCGGGCGACGGCGGTCGGCTTCGCGACGGGTACGCCGGGCAGCAGGTCGGCGATCCGGTTGCGGGAGGCGTCGGACTCACCGGCGGCGGCGACGATCTCGTGGCCGGCTTCGCGGAGCGCGGCGGCCAGGACGGCGCCGACGCGGCCGGCGCCGATCACGCCGACGCTGCCAGCGCATGGGCGCAGGGGTGCTGCTGTTCATGTTCGAACCTTTCGTTCCAGTCCCTCCGACGCCCTGCAGTGAGGGCCGGTGTGGGTACCGGACGTGTGCTCGCTCAGATCAACGCTGAATCTACGCGGCGCGATTCCTGGGGGGAACCGCTGCCCCGTGTGACATGGGCGACTCATCGCGCACAGCGCCCGGCGGATCACCGCTCAGAAGTCGTAGACGAAGGCGTCCACGTCGGCCTTGAAGAGCTCGCCGACCCGGTCACGCGTGGCTGGGGTGTAGTAGTCCCGGTAGCTGGCGTCGGCTGCCGTAGTCGGTCATGTTGCGCTGCGGGAGCTCCTCCGGGACGGGCAGGTCGAGGCGGGCGAGCACCGCACGGATGTCGTCGGCGAAGGTCTCGGTGCGGCCGATGAAGTCGGCCCGCCGGGTCGGTGGCTGAGGTAGTCGAGCTGGGGACGCGGACAGGCGGCTGAAGTCCTCCGGCCCACGCTCGACGAACGTCTCGAAGTCGGGGTACTTCGCAGACCCCTGGATGAAGCCGCTTCGCTGGCTCCACCTCGCATTGAACTCCGGGCCCTTGACCCGCTGGATCATCTCCCACCACGAGACAAAGCGCGCCCAGGGGTTCCGCACGAACCCGAAGGTCCAGTAGCGGGCGACGTCCGGGCTGTTGCGCAGCACGATCCGAAGCCCCGCGTGCTTCGGGCAGTGCGCGGGTCTGCGGACGTCCGGCACGGCCTTCTTCAGGACGTGCTCGATGGTCGTGCCTCCGGTCTTCTGCACGTGGATGAAGAGGAAGCGCCGGGAATCTGAGGCGAGCACGGCTGGGATGCTACCGCGCGGTCAGGGCGGGTCTGGGCGGCGCGGTCGGCCTCTGGTCGACCGGCACCGTGATCGGGCGCTGCTGCCGCGGCAGCCATTTCTGGGTGACGTAGGTGATCACGTGGTCGAACTCCGGCGGCGCCTCGATCCGCACCACGCCCTCGATCTCGTCGTGCCGACCGTCCCGGAGCGCGTGGAAGACCTCCCACTCGCGCTGCTTGCGCATCGTGCGAGCGGTGGCGCCGAAGGCATCGATGCCGGCCCAGTGGTCGAACTCGTCGCTGTCGAGGTACTTCAGCTCCACGCACAGGCCCTGCGGCAGCCGGCGCCGGCGGATGCCCTGAGGCACCATCCGCATCTCCCACTCGTAGGCCTTGACGGACCGGTAGTCGTCGCCCATCGGGAAGACGTACTCCTCGACATTGATCATGTAGACGTCGAGATAGGCGACCCGGTCGCTCTCCACGAACAGCGGGTGCCTCGGCATCGCGACCACCGCTTCGACGTTCTCGAGCTGCCACGCGAGGTCGGCGAACGTCTCGATGCCCTCCGCGGGTCAGGACCATGTCGCCGTCCCACTTCATCGAGTAGGCGGTCTGCACGTGGGCGAAGGACCAGTTGTAGAAGTAGGCGAGGTTGTGCACGGAGTCCTCGGGGGTGCCGAGGTGCTCGGCGCCGCACCGGCTGACGTTGAACGGGTACTCCGGTGACGATGAGGCGATCGCCCGCACCTGCCTGGTCGGCAACCGCCCGTGCGACCTCCGGCGTGCCGTCGTCGGACTGGTTGTCGACGACGACCACGTGCTGCACGGCCCGGAACAGCGGCGGCAGCACCCACGGCAGGCTGCGGGCCTCGTTCTTCACCCGCAGCACCGATGTCAGGCCGGGTTCGAGCGCGCGGCATCCGTCGGCCACCGGACCTCGAAGTCGTCGCGCCCCTCGCGGTTCGGCAGCCGCCGGAAGGACTCCGTCATGGTCATCACCCGCCGTCGCGCAGGCGCCGCTTGACCCGGCCCGCGGCCCGGCGGGTGCGGAGGTAGACCTTGCGCGGTGCGGACGCGTCGGCATGCGTCGGCTCGCAGCCGCCTCGCGGGTCGCCTCCAGGTACGCCGGTCCGGCGGCGTCGACACTGGACCTCGCGAGGGCTTCCGCCTCGGCGTAGAGCAGCGCCGTAGTCACGCCGCAGCACGTCCAGCGTCGCGTGGACCTCCGGGGTGTCGCCGCCGGGCTCGGCAAGCAGGTCGAGCTGCTGCCACGTCGCCTCGGCGATCTCGCGCAGCGCGGTCGGGCACCGAGAGGTCGTCCCAGGTGGTGCGGCTCCGGTGCAGCTCGGGATCCACGAAGCCGGTGGACCTCCTGCATCCGGCCGGTGCCGGCGTTCGTCACATCGGCGAGACCGAGCGCCTCGCCGACCCGGACAACGGTGCTCGTCCAGTCGGCGAGCAGGTCGTGGTACCGGACGAAGCTGCGGCTCGAGCCGCGGGTCGCACGCTCGGTGAACAGCATGACGTTGGTCCAGCCGGCCAGCCGGCTGATGTCGTCGAGCCGCCCGCTGGTCTCGTCGGACCGCCCGTCGGCGGTGGCGCTCGCGCTGCCCACGACCTCGGCCGGTGGCCGCAGCATGACGACCGTGGAGGTCGACGCCCCGACCCGGACGGCCGCGACCCGCCACAGCCCGAGGAACCACGAGATCCGCGGGTCCTTGATCACCAGGGCGTCGGCGGCCTCGAACTGGGGCTCCAGCCACTCGGCGAGCCGGGAGCGGTTCATCTCCTGGATGCAGGCCCGACCCGCGTCGAACCACGCGCCCGGGCGGGCGTCACCGGGCTGGACGTGGACCCGCCCGAGCAGCTCCTCGTGGAAGTCGACGACCCACTCCGGCTCACCGAAGCCCTTGGGGTTGGTCTTGTCGGCCGCCACCTCGGGCTCGGGGACGTGGAGCCCCATGTGCTTGAGGATCCCGGACATCAGGCTGGTGCCGCTCCGGCCGGGTCCGGCCACGAACACGATCTGTCGGGCGGCGTCGGCGGCTTCCGGGGTCGCGGCGACGCTGAGGTCCCCCTCCGTGAGGGTGTCCTGGCGGACCGCCTCGTCCGGTGGGCGTTCGGGCATCGACGCGACCTCCAGGGAATCGGGGTGGGCGTGCCGGCTCTCGGGACGCGGCCAGCATCAAGCCGCAGGATATCCCGGCAGGGGGCACGGACCGCATGCGCGTGGGCCCCGACCGGCGGATGCCCGATACCATCGCGTCGTCGCTCCACCGCTTCCCCGACCGACCCAGGAGACCCCTTGGACCCCGAAGTCCCACGTCGGCGGGCTCGGCGACCGCCGACCGGCGGCTGGTCCTGGTCGCCGGGACCGGACGGTCCGGGACCAGCACCCTGGCCGGCATCCTGCGGCGGCTCGGGCTCCACGTACCCCAGCCCGAGGTCGGCTCGGACTCGACCAATCCCCGCGGCTTCGGGGAGCCGCAGTGGGTGGTGGACTTCCACGACGAGCTGCTGACAGACGCCAACGTCCAGGTCTCCGACGCCCGGCCGCTCGCGTGGGAGCGCACCGGCGAGCTCGCCGAGCGGCCTGAGGTGCAGCAGCGGCTGAACGCCTGGCTCGGGTCAGCAGTTCGACCACGCCGCCGTCGTACTGATCAAGGACCCGCGGCTCTCGTGGTTCCTGCCGCTGTGGACGTCGGCCGCCCGGGAACACGGCGTCGAGCCCTCGTTCGTCACCATGCTCCGGCCGCCGGCCGAGGTGGTCGGCAGCAAGCGCACCTACTACAACGACCTGCTGCAGGACGGGCAGGGCGTCGCCGCCTGGGTGAACATGATGCTGGGCACCGAGCGGGCCACGCGCGGGTCGAGCCGGGCCTTCGTCCGGTACCACGACCTGCTCGGCGGCTGGGAGCACGTGGTCAAGGCGATCGGCAAGGAGCTCGACCTCGCCTCCCTGTCGAGCATCGACCAGCACGCACGGGAGGAGATCGGCGGCTTCGTCGATCCCGGACTGCGCCGGATCGACCTCACCTTGGACGACCTCGACCTGCCCGAACGACTGGCGACCATGGCCCGGCGTGCCTGGACCTCCCTCGACGAGCTGGCCTCGACGCCCCGGGTCGCCCGAACTGCTGGCCAGCCTCGACGACCTCAGCGAGCTGTACGAGTCCTACTACCTCGAGTGCGAGGTGGTCACCCAGACCTCGCTGATCGTGGCCCGCGAGGAGGGGCATCGCCGCGGGGTGGAGTCCCCGATCTCGGGGCGTACGGCGCTGCTCGCCCTGGCCTTCCGGTGGCGCGCCGGCTGCCCGGATGGGTGCGCCGACTCGTGCCGGCGTCCCTCCGGGCCAGGGCCCGGAGCGGCTCGGCGGCCGCCGCGTCGGGTGAGCGGCCATGGGCCGCCGGCGCGACGCAGCGCTCCGACGCCACCACTCCGCTGCTCAGCGTCGTGGTGCCGGCGTACGACGTCGAGGACTACCTCGCCGACTGCCTGCGGCAGCATCCTCGACCAGTCGCACGCGGAGCTCGAGGTCGTCGTCGTCGACGACGGCTCGACCGACGGGACCGGCGAGCTCGCCGACCGGATCGCGGCCGGGGACTCCCGGGTCCGGGTGTCCACCAGGCCAACGCCGGCCTCGGAGCCGCACGCAACGAGGGGTCCGACGGAGCCACCGGCGACTACCTCGCGTTCGCCGACAGCGACGACCTGGTGGTCGACGGGGCCTACGCCGCCATGGTCGGCTCGCTCGAGCGCACGGGCTCCGACATCGCGATCGGCGCGGTGGAGCGGCTTCGCGGGCGCCGAGACGCTTCATGACGCCGCTGATGAAGCAGAACCACGCAGAGACGGCGCACGGCCGTCGGGATCGACGAGGACGCCGCTGCTGCTCGCCGACGTCTTCGCGTGGAACAAGGTCTTCCGCCGCTCGTTCTGGGACGCGCGCCGACCTCGCCTTCCCCGAGGACGTGCGCTACGAGGACCAGCCGACGCTGACCCGGGCGCTCGTCGCGCGCTCACGGTTCGACGTGCTGGCCGAGCCCGTCTACCTGTGGCGGGTCCGGACCGACGGCACGCTCGATCAGCCAGCAGCGCGCCGACCTGCGCGACCTCTCCGACCGGCTCGCTGACCAAGCGCTGGAGCACGGCCGACGGTCCGCGAGACCACGTCGCGAGCCCACGCAGGAGGTGTGGTTCGCGGCGGGTGCTGCCGATCGACATGTGGGAGTACTTCCGGGCCGTGCCGGGCTGCTCCGACGAGTACTGGGAGCTCGCTGCGCGCCGGGACGACCGAGTTCTGGGGCCCGGACACGGTGCCCTTCGAGCGGACCGCACTGCCCCTGCGGCAGCGGCTCATGGGCTGGCTGGTGTGCCAGGGGCGCCGGTCGGACCTGGCCCGAGCTGATCGGACTTCGTCGACCAGCACCCCGAAGGCCTGCCACGGCGCGAGGTCGGCGGCCGCGAGGTCGTCGACCACCCGTTCGCGGAGCTGCCGGACCTGCCGCCGGAGCTGCTCACTCCCTGAGCGAGGTAGTCCGCTAGAGCAGGCCCTCCTGCTCCAGGAAGTCCTGGGCGACGTCCTCGGGCTTCTCCCGGTCGACCGCGACCCGGCCGTTGAGCTCGGTGAGGTTCTCGGTGGTCAGCGCCGCCATCAGCGGGTTGAGGACGTCGGCGACGTCCGGGTGGTCGGCGAGGAACTCGGTGCTGACCGCCGGGACGAGGTTCTGCGCCGGCTGGATCTCCTGGTCGTCCTCGAGCAGCACCAGGCCCTGGGCCTCGAGCGTGCCGTCGGTGGTGCTGGTCAGGCCGAGCTGCGGACTCGCCGTCGAGCACCGACTGGTAGGTCTGGTCGCTGGCGAAGCCCAGCGGCAGGACCTCCTCGATGTCGATGCCGTAGACGCTCGGTCAGACCCGCCCTCGCAGTCGGGCCGGCCCTCGCAGTCGGGGGCCGCGGCCAGGGTGACGACCTCGCCCTCGAGGTCGGAGAGCTTGGTGACGCCCTCGGCCTCGGAGTACTCCTGGGTCACGAAGAAGGCGTTGGTGTCGGTGGCCTCCGACGGCTCGAGCAGGGTGATGCCCTGCTCGTCGAGCAGCTCTGCGGCGTTGGCGATCGACTCGTCGCGCGTCGGGCGTGGTCAGCGGCTCGGCGTCGGCGCCGTTCTCCGTGGCGTTGAGGAAGTCGACGATGCCGCCGACGTACTCGGGCACCACGTCGATGGTCTCGGGGAACTGTCCGCCATGTAGACGTCGCGGGTGTCGACCAGCTTGACCGTCGGTGTCGTAGCCGGCGTCGGTCAGCAGCTGCTTCGTACATCGCGGCGACCAGCGCCGCCTCGGGGAAGCTCTGGCCGGAGATCCGGACCTCGCCCCCGCCCGAGGCCTCGGGTGCGTCGTCGGAGCCGGACTCGGCGAGGTCGTCGCCGGCGCAGCCGTGCGAGGAGGAGGAGCCCGGCGGAGAGCGACCGCGGCGAAGGAACGTCGTGCGTTCATGTGCATCACCTTCTGTGTCCCGCGGTTCTGGCCGCGCGTGTCCGGATCCAGCCCTGGAGGCCCAATCATGACCCCATCGGCAGCGACGGTGACGAGCGTCTGCCCGCCTGCCGGTCGACTCGCGCGTGTCGGGTCGACGCCCCGCTGGAGACCGGCCGCGAGCAGCTCGAGCACCAGCGCGACCACCGCGACGACGATGGCGCCGGCGATGCCCTTGGCGTAGTTGGAGCGGTAGAAGCCGTCGGTGATGACCCGGCCGAGGCCCGGCCCGGCGACCAGGGCGGCGATGGTGGCGGTCGCCCACACCTGGACGAGGGCCAGCCGGACGCCGGACATCACCAGCGGCAGCGCCAGCGGAAGCTCGACCCGGAAGAACTGCTGGCGCGCCGGTCATGCCCATGCCGTCCGCGGCCTCCTTGACGTCGTCCGGCACCTCGCGGATGGCGACGTAGGCGTTGGTGATGATCGGCGGCAGCGCGAAGAGCGTGAGCGCGATCAGCGTGGCCAGGCCGGCCCGGCCGTAGGGGCCGAACTCCGCGGTGCCGGGCCAGTCGGCGGTCACCAGGAGGGCGAGCAGCGCGAACGTCGGGATGGCGCGGCCGACGTTGGAGATGTTGATGGCGAGGAACCCGCCGCGGCCGAGGTGGCCCAGCCACAGCGCGATCGGCAGGCCGATCAGCCGCGGCCAGCGCGAGCGCGGTGACGCTGAGCAGCAGCTGCTCGACCAGCAGCTCGAGCATGCCGCCGTCGGCCCTGCCAGTTGGCCGGGTCGGTGAGGTAGTCCCAGGTGTCGCGCGAAGAGGTTCATGTCGTCGGCTCCGCGGGTCCAGGGCGTGAGCAGCCGCTGGGCGAGCACGAGCAGCACGTCGAGCACGACGGCGAGCACGACGCAGAGGACGGCCGCGGTGAACAGCTCGGCCCGGAAGTTCGTGTCGACGCCGTCCTTGATCAGGTTGCCGAGCCCGCCGTACGACACCAGCGAGCCGACCGTGGTCAGCGCCACCGTCGAGACGGTGGCGACCCGCAGGCCGGCCATGATCACCGGCAGCGCCAGCGGCAGCTCGACCCGGAACAGCAGCCGGCTGGCGCCGTAGCCCAGGCCGGTCGCGGACTCGCGCACCTCGTCCGGCACCGCGCGCAGGCCCTCGAGCATGCTGCGCACCAGGATCGTGAGCGCGTAGAGCGCCAGCCCGATCACGACCGTCGTCGGGGCTGAGGCCGGTGAACGGCACGAGCAGCGGGAACAGCGCCAGCGACGGGATCGTGTAGATGCCGGTGCTGACGCCGAGGATCGCCGGCCTCGAGCCGCGGGCAGGCGGCGCGCCAGCAGCGCCAGCGGGAAGGCGATCAGGACGCCCAGGGCCACCGCGGCGACCGTGATCAGCGAGGTGCTCGACGGTGGCGTCGACGATCTCGGTCTGGCGGTCGCGAGACGTACTGGCCGCAGATCCACTCGTTGGTGAGGCGGCTGTAGCAGCTCGGCTGGCCAGCCGCCTGCACGAGTAGGGTCACGCGCATGGACGTTACCCCCGCGGCCCCGGACGGTGCCGACCATGATCCGGCTCTCCGGCGTCGGCAAGACCTACGCCGACGGCACGGTGGCCGTGCACGAGCTCGACCTCGAGGTCGCGCGGGGCGAGCTGGTCGTGCCTGGTCGGTCCGTCGGGCTGCGGCAAGTCGACGACGCTGAAGATGATCAACCGGCTGATCGAGCCCACCACCGGCACGATCGAGATCGACGGCGAGGACGTCACCCGCCAGGACCCGGTCCAGCTGCGCCGCGGCATCGGCTACGTCATCCAGCAGGTCGGGCTCTTCCCGCACCAGAAGATCGAGACCAACGTGATGACCGTGCCGCTGCTGTACGGCGAGTCGAAGGCGACCGCCCGCGAGCGGGCCCACGAGCTGATGGAGCTGGTCGGGCTGGACTCGGCGACGTACGCCGACCGCTACCCGCACCAGCTCTCCGGCGGCCAGCGGCAGCGGGTCGGCGTGGCCCGCGCGCTCGCGGCGGACCCGCCGGTGCTGCTGATGGACGAGCCGTTCGGCGCGGTCGACCCGGTGGTCCGGGTCCGGCTGCAGGACGAGTTCCTGCGGCTGCAGCGCGAGCTCGGCAAGACCGTCGTCCTCGTCACCCACGACATCGACGAGGCGGTGCGGATGGGCGACCGGGTCGCGGTGTTCGCCGAGCGGCGGGCGGCTGGCGCAGTTCGCCACTCCCGCCGAGCTGCTCGGCCGGCCCGCCGACGACTTCGTGGCGGACTTCGTCGGCTCGACCCGCGGGCTGCGGCGGCTCGACCGTGACCCCGATCGACCCCGACACACCTCGAGCCGCTCGACGGGGTCAGCGCCGGCGACCTGGCGCCGCGATCGACGTCGACTCCACCCTCGAGGAGGCCCTCGCCGTGCTGCTGCGCGACGACCGGCCGATGGTCGGCGTCAAGCGACGGCGCCCAGTTCGTCGGCGTGCTCACCCCGAACGGCATCCACCGCGCGCTGCGCGCGTCGCTGCGAGCGCTGGACCACGGTGGTCACCGCCCTGCCTCACTTACGGGGTTTCGACGCGCCCGTCGCGACCTCGTGCCTCGGTCGCGGGGCTTGCTCAACCTGGCCGGTCTAAGCCGGTCGTTCGTTCCTCACGCCCGGCGACCGGCACGTCCCGGTGCCAGGACTCGGTGACGTACTTCGTCTTCCAGCCCATCGACGTGTAGAGCCCGGCGGCGCCGGTCGGCGAGTCGGCGTCGACCTCGAGGCCGACGCGGTCGCGGCCGCGGGCGGCGGCGTCGGCGATGATCGTGCGCAGCAGCCCCTTGGCGACGCCGCGCCCGCGGGCGGCCTCGAGCACGCCGAGGTAGGAGACGTAGGAGCCGTCCGGCCCGTTGGCGGACTCTCGGAGACGGTGCCGATCAGGGCGCCGACCGGGTTGGGGCGGTCTCGCCGTCGGCGAGCTCGCGCCAGCCACCAGTGGTCCCAGCGGTGGCCGGGGTCCTCGCGCAGCCGGAACAGGAACTCCTCGAAGGTCTCCTCGCTGGAGTTGAAGTGGTCGACGAAGGCGCCCTCGAGCACCTCGTGGACCTCGCGCAGGTCGTCCTCGTCGGGCATGCCGCCGCCCGCTGCGGCGGACCAGCCGGAAGACGACGCCCTCCTGCTCCCAGCGGTCGGGCGATGGCGACCAGATCGGCCTCGTCCGGCGTCGACCGGACGGCTCATCTGCCACCAGGTGCGGACCCGCTCGAAGCCGGCACCGCGCCAGCCAGCGCGTGCTGGCGCTCGTCGTCGGCGAACGCGCCGGTGTCGATCTGCTGGACGTCGAGCCCACGCGCCGCGCCCGACCTCGCGCGCCTGGCCGGCCGCCCACTCGAACAGCACGTCGGAGCAGCGGTCGGCGACGTCGTCGGGCAGGTCCCGCTCGACGATGTGGACGAACAGCATCCGGCCCGGCGGCGCGGTCGTGGACGCTGCCCCAGGCCCGGATCTCGCCGCTCGGCGTCGCGGAGCACGACGTTCTCCCGCATCCGCAGCCCGTGCTCGGAGACCTCGACCAGCACGTCGTCGACCGAGGCGCCGGCCCAGCCGCGGCCGTGCCGCTCGTGGGCGCGCAGCAGGTGGGTCAGCCGGGCGACGTCGAACCGGTCGGCAGGGTCGGGCTGCTCGACCGTCCAGCCGTCGGGCAGCTGGACCGTGCGGCAGTACTTCGTCGGGGTCACTCTCGAACCGGCTGTCCTCGGGGATCACAGGCGCTGATTCTGCCGCGACCCGCCGGCGCCGAGCCGTCCGAGGTCTCGCGGCGGGCCAGGGCGTGGAGGTGCGACTCAGGCGTGCCGGCGAACCTCCGGCATCGCCTGCCAGGCGGCGAGCTCGGCCCGCAGGACGTCGATCTCCTGCTCGAGCTCGGACGACCCGCACGGCCGCCTCGGCCGCACGCGCTCTCGGCCTCCTCGAGCCGGGCCGCGACGTCGCGGCCCTCGCGCTCGGCGAGCCTCGGCCCGCCGGGCCTCGGCGTTGAGCTGCGGGTGGCGTCGGCCGCCCGCTTCTGGGCCGAGCCCAGGGCGACCTCGAGCTCGGCGAGGGCGTGCTCCTGTCCGTCCAGGCGCGACTGCATGGTGGCCGCGAACTTCGCGTGCTCGGCGCTTCGTGCGGTCGGTGAGCTCGCGGTAGGCCTGGGCCTGCTCGGCCCGGTCGCGCGCGGCGTCGCGCCGGGCCTGCATGAGCTCGGAGTGGGTGATGCGGGTGGCGGCGGCGCCGAGCACCACCCCGAGGACGGCAGCGACGCGTGACCAGGGAGCCACGAGCCGCTGAGGACGGCGCCGGCAACTGCCAGCGCCGCGAAGACGATCAGGACGACAGCGACGGTGAGCCTGGTGCTCCGCTGTCGGCGACGAGCCTGTGGGGAAGACATGGGTCAAGGTTAGGCGTCGCTCGTCCTCCGAACGGACGCGACACGCTCGCTCGAGGAGCACCGCTGCGACGACGATCGGCACGCCCGCGACGCCGCAGGCGAGCGATCTCCAGACCCGCTGGCCGGCCAGTGCCGGCGTCCGACACCGACCCAGCTGACGGCGTAGCCGAGGTAGCCGCCGGCCACCAGGGCGCCCACCAGCGCGCAGGACCGGGCGAGCACCAGCCGGTTCACCGCCCGGTGCGGCTCGAGCCACTCCCGGCGCACGTGGACGGCGCGCCAGGTCGTCCAGGCCGCTCCGCCGACGATGGCCGCGACCAGGAAGAGGGCGAGCGGCTGCAGCCAGGTCACGACGGGCGCGGTGCCGTTGACCCGCTCGGCGACCGGGTGCAGGAGCCAGCCGCCGACGAGGCCCGACCACGGCCCAGGCGGTCACCTGGCCGGCCGACGTGGGCTGGAGGTGCCCGCCCGACGGTTCGATCGTCGGACGGGTCGGGGCTCACCGGTCGGGACTCACTGGACCTCGAAGGCCAGGTCGTCCCGCAGCGTCAGGCCGCTGACGTCGACCTGTCTCGAGGAGCTCGGCCACCGGGCCGGCGTCGGGCAGGACCGCCTCGGGGTCGACGTCGTGCCACGGCTGGAGCACGAAGGCGCGCTCGGCGGCGCGCGGGTGCGGCAGCCGCAGCGACTCCTCGTCGCTGCGCCGGTCGCCGACCACGACCAGGTCGACGTCGAGCGTGCGCGGGGCGTTCCGGACCTCGCTCCGCATCCGGTCGAAGGCGTCCTCGATGGCGAGGGCGCGGTCCATCAGGCGGGTGGCGGCCAGCGTGGTGTCGATGAGCACCACGGCGTTGAGGAAGTTCTGGGAGCCTTCGGGGCAGTCGACCGGCTCGGTCTCGTAGACGGGCGAGACGCCGGTGATCCACACGTCGGGGGTGTCGGCGATCGCGTCGACGGCGCCCTGGAGGCTGGCCATCCGCTCGCCGAGGTTCGACCCCAGCGCGAGGACCGCCCGCCGGATCGGGCGCATCTCGCCGGTCAGCGTGTCGGTGTCGACGATGTGCGGGTTCGGGGTCTCAGTCACGGTCGGCCCTCGCGTTTCCGGGTGATCGTCAGGGCGACGTCCGCGAACGTCGCTTCGATGGGGGCGTCCGGCTTGTGGACCGTCACCCTCGCATAGTCCACGCGGTCGTCCAACAGGCACACGTCCGCGATCCGCTGGGCCAGGGTCTCGATCAGGTCGACCGGATCCGTCTCCACGGCGGCTTTCACCGCAGGCCACGAGACTCCCGTAGTCGACGGTGTCGCGCAAGTCGTCCGAGGCCGCCGCCGGCCGGGTGTCGAGGCCGAGCGTGAGATCGACCACGAAGATCTGGCCCTCAGTGCGCTCGAACTCGAAGACGCCGTGGTGTCCGAAGCACTCGATGCCCCGCACCGTCAGCTCGTCCGCGGGCCCCTGACGCTCACTCATGGCTGCCAACCATGCAGGTCAGGGCCGCAATGCGGGTCCTGGCCCGCATGGCGACCCGCCATGCGGGCCAGGACCCGCAGCGCGTCGTGGCTGGCGCGGACGTCGTGCACCCGCAGCCCCCACACGCCCCGCTGGGCCAGCAGCAGGGTGAGTGCGGAGCCGGCGTACTCTCGCTCGTCGACCGGCCGCGGGGTGCCGTCCGCGGCCGCGAGGAGCGCGCCCAGGAACTGCTTCCGGCTGGCTCCGACGAGCAGCGGGAAGCCCAGCTCCTGCAGCTGCGTCGAGGCCGCGCAGCAGCTCCCAGTTGTGCTCGCCACGCTTGGCGAACCCGAGGCCCGGGTCGAGCACGATCCGCTCCGGCTCGATCCCCGCGGCCAGCATCGCCCGGACCCGCTCGGAGAGCTCCTCGCGAACGGCGCCGACCACGCCGCCGGGGCCGTCGTACGCCGCGAAGTCCTGCATGTGGTCGCTGTGCGCCCGCCAGTGCATCGCGACGTACGTCGCCTGCGAGGCGGCGACCACCTCCAGCATCGCGGGGTCGGCCAGCCCACCGGACACGTCGTTGACGATCGAGGCGCCCGCGTCGAGCGCGGCCCGCGCCACCTCGGCCCGCATGGTGTCGACCGACACCACGGCGCCCGTGGCCGCGAGCGCGGCGATCACCGGCACCACCCGGCCGAGCTCCTCCTCGACGAGGGGTCGGGTGGCGCCGGGCCGGGTGGACTCGCCGCCGATGTCGAGGATGTCGGCGCCGTCGGCCAGGAGGCGACGGCCGTGGTCGATCGCGGCCTCCGGGTCGGCCCAGCGACCACCGTCGGAGAAGGAGTCGGGCGTGACGTTGACGATCCCCATGAGACGCGGCAGCGGAGGGAGCATGGACCTGGTCAGCTGCTCCGGTGGATGAGCGCCATCGCCTCGGACCGGGTGGCGGCGTTGTGCATCACGCCACGCACCGCGGAGGTGATGGTCCGGGCACCCGCCTTGCGCACCCCCCGCATGGTCATGCAGAGGTGCTCGGCCTCGATCACCACGATCACGCCGCGAGCCTCGAGGAGCTCCATCATCGAGTCCGCGACCTGGGTGGTCAGCCGCTCCTGGACCTGCGGTCGCTTGGCGTAGAGGTCGACGAGGCGGGCGAGCTTGGACAGGCCGGTGATCTTCCCGCTCTCGGCCGGGATGTAGCCGACGTGCGCGACGCCGGTGAACGGCACCAGGTGGTGCTCGCACATCGACCACAGCTCGATGTCGCGGACCAGGACCATCTCGTCGTGGCCGATGTCGAAGGTGGTGGTGAGGACGTCCTCGGGCTCCATCCGGAGCCCGGAGGTGAGCTCGGCGTAGGCCCGGGCGACCCGGGCAGGCGTGTCCTTCAGCCCCTCGCGCTCGGGGTTCTCACCGATCGCGATCAAGAGCTCGCGGATCGCGCGCTCGGCCCGGGCGTGGTCGAACCTGGGGACGGCCCCGGTGCTCTCCGGCAGCCTGATCGGATCGGTCATCGGCTCAGCTGTCGGGGCTGGGAGGAGCCGGAGGGTCGCTGGGCGGTACGCCAACTCCGGGGTCGCCGTGCACGTCGCCACCGGCGCCGGGCGGGGTGATCACGACCCCACCCTCGTCCTGTTCGGCACCGGGTGCGCCGTTGACCCGGACCCGGTCGCGGATCTCCTGCGGGATCTCGATCGGCGGGATCGCCGACGGGCTGCGGTCAGGGGAGCCGGTCCAGGCGGGGCGGCTCGAGCGGCGCCGGAGCGGCTCGAAGATGCGCGCGATCTCCGCCTTGTCCAGTGTCTCCTGGTCCAGCAGCTCCAGGACCAGGTTGTCGAGGACGTCGCGGTTCTCCTCGAGGATGTCGAAGGCCTCCTGGTGGGCGGCGGCGAGGATCTTCTTGGTCTCCTGGTCGACGACGGCCGCCACGTCCTCGGAGTAGTTGCGGGTGTGGCCGATGTCGCGGCCCAGGAACGGCTCGGAGTTCGCCTCCCCGAGCCGGATCGCGCCGAGACGCTCGGTCATGCCGTACTGGGTGACCATGGCCCGGGCCAGGTTGGTGGCCTTCTCGATGTCGTTCCCGGCTCCGGTGGTCGGGTCGTGGAAGATCATCTCCTCGGCGGCACGGCCGCCCATCATGTAGGCGAGCTTGTCCAGCAGCTCGCCCCGCGTCTGGGAGTACTTGTCCTCGTCGGGGAGGACCATGGTGTAGCCGAGCGCACGGCCGCGCGGCAGGATCGTCACCTTGTGCACCGGGTCGCTGCCCGGCAGGGCCGCAGCCACCAGCGCGTGGCCGCCCTCGTGGTAGGCCGTGACCAGCTTCTCCTTCTCGCTCATCAAGCGGCTGTTGCGCTGCGGCCCGGCGATCACCCGGTCGATGGCCTCGTCGAGCGACTCGTTGCCGATCAGCTTCTGGTTCTGCCGCGCGGTGAGCAGCGCCGCCTCGTTGAGGACGTTGGCGAGGTCGGCTCCGGTGAAGCCAGGCGTACGGCGGGCGACGCTCAGCAGGTCGATGTCGGAGGACATCGGCTTGCCGCGCGAGTGGACCTTGAGGATCATGTGGCGCCCGTTGAGGTCGGGGGCGTCGACCTGGATCTGCCGGTCGAAGCGGCCGGGACGGAGCAGGGCCGGATCGAGGACGTCGGGCCGGTTGGTCGCGGCGATCAGGATCACCCCGCCGCGTACGTCGAAGCCGTCCATCTCGACCAGCAGCTGGTTGAGGGTCTGCTCCCGCTCGTCGTGGCCGCCACCCATGCCGGCACCGCGGTGCCGCCCCACGGCGTCGATCTCGTCGATGAACACGATCGCCGGGGCGTTCTCCTTGGCCTGCTCGAACAGGTCGCGAACGCGGGACGCGCCCACGCCGACGAACATCTCGACGAAGTCGGAGCCGGAGATGGAGTAGAACGGGACGCCGGCCTCGCCGGCGACGGCACGGGCGAGCAGGGTCTTGCCGGTGCCCGGTGGGCCGTAGAGGAGCACGCCCTTGGGGATCTTCGCGCCGACCGCCTGGAACTTGGCCGGCTCCTGCAGGAACTCCTTGATCTCGCCGAGCTCCTCGATCGCCTCCTCGCACCCGGCGACGTCGGTGAACGTGGTCTTGGGCATGTCCTTGGTGATCAGCTTCGCCTTGGACTTGGCGAACTGCATGATGCCGCGGCCGCCGCCTCCCTGCATGCTGTTCATCAGCCAGAGGAAGACCACGATGATGATCAGCAGCGGCAGGAGCATGCTGAGGATGGAGCCGAGGACGCTGGGCTGCGCGACCTCGGTCGTGTAGCTCTCGATCTCGCCTTCGTCGACCTTCTGCGCAACCACCTGCTCGATCTCGTCCTGGGTCTCGCTGAGCCAGTAGGTCATCACCTTCGAGCCGCCGTCGCGCTGAACGCTGTCGTCGAGGGTGGCCTCGATCTTCTGGTCGCCGTCGATGAACTTGATCTCCGAGACCTGGCCGGCGGCGATGTAGTCGTTCATCTTGGACGTGTCGATCTCTTCGTACTCGTCCGTGGCGACGAAGAACTGCAGGGCGAGGATCACGCCGACGACGGCGAGGAAACTCCAGAGCCAAGGACCCTTGAATATGCGCTTCACAGGCTTCTTTCGAGCGATTCAGGCCGTCCGTGCGGCCGTGCCGCCACGGACGATCAATTGAACTCACGACGGTACACGTCGTCAGCAATTCCCATTGTCGCAGGCGATTGGTGGTGGTGACAGGGTCAGGAGTAGACGTGTGGTGCGAGGGTGCCGATGTCGCGCAGGTTGCGGTACCGCTCGCGGTAGTCGAGCCCGTAGCCGACCACGAACTCATTCGGGATGTCCCAGCCGACGTACCTCACCTCCACCGGCATCTGGAGTGCCTCGGGCTTGCGGAGCAGGGTGCAGATCTCGACGCTGGCCGGAGCGCGCGAGGTGAGGTTCGAGGTCAGCCACGAGAGGGTGAGACCGGTGTCGATGATCTCGTCGACGATCAGCACGTGCCGTCCGGTGATGTCGGTGTCGAGGTCCTTGAGGATGCGGACCACGCCACTGGACTTGGTGCCCGAGCCGTACGACGAGATGGCCATCCAGTCCATCTCGAGGTGCCGGCTGAAGCTGCGTGCGAGATCGGCCATGACCATGACCGCACCGCGCAGGATGCCCACGATCAGGAGATCGTGGCCTTCGTAGTCGGCCTCGATCTCGCGGGCCAGCTCAGCGAGCCGGTCCTGGATCTGCTTCTCGGTGTAGAGCACGTTGACGAGGTCGGACTCGACGTGGGCGGCATCCATGGTCGCTCAGGATTCCACAGTGGTCCGCCGGAACCGGAGGTGGTCCTCGGTCCGGTAGGCGGTCAGGTGGCCCGGCAGCTGCACGTCCCCGCGGAGGGACCCGTGCAGCAGGTTGCCGAGCGCCTGGACGTGGACGTGGAAGAGCTCCGAGCCGGGCGATCCGGCGTCCAGCGCGGCCAGCCTCAGCACCCGTCCGACGATGGCGTCCGGATGCCTCTCCAGCCGGGCGACGACGAGGCCGTCGGAGTCCCTTGCACCGACCAGCAGCTCCTCGGCCAGGCGGTCCAGCGCCTCCATGTCGGGACGCAGCTGCTCGGCGGTCCTGGCGAGCGTGGCCGCGACGCCGGGCCCCAGCTCCTGTTCGAGCACCGGCAGCACCCGGTGCCGGATCCGGGACCGGGTGAACCGGGGGTCGGCGTTGTGCGGGTCGGTCCAGAACTCGACCCCCTCGGCCCGGCAGGCGTCCTCGGTCTGCTGCCGGGTGAGCCCGAGCAGCGGCCGGCGGAAGCGGTCGAACGCCGGCCTCATGCCGGCGATCGAACGACCACCCGAGCCGCGGGTGAGCCCGAGCAGGACCGTCTCGGCCTGGTCGTCCAGCGTGTGACCGAGCAGCACCGCCCGTGCGTCCATCCGGGACGCGACCTCCTCGAGGACGGCGTACCTCGCCTCGCGGGCCGCGGCCTCCATCCCCCGGCCGCCCGGGTCGACGGTGACCCGGACGGCAGCGGTCTCGTCGGCGCCCATGCGCGCCATCTGCGCGACCACCCGGTCGGCGTGCTCCCCAGAGCCTTCCTGCAGGCCGTGGTCGACGGTCACCCCCACCACGTGCCCCGGGCGGTGACGCGTCTCGAAGACCGTCGCCGAGAGCAACGCGAGGGAGTCCGCGCCACCGCTGCACGCGACCAGCACCACGGGGTCCCCGGTGAGCGTGACGAGCGTGCGGCGGACAGCGAGGCGCACGGCCGCGACGGCCGGGTGCGGGCCCATCGGGCTAGAGGACCCGGCCGACCCACGCGGAGGGATCGGCGATCTCGGCCTTGGTCGGGAGGTTGGCGGGCGACTCCCAGACCGCGTTGAACTCGTGCATCCCGACCTTGTCCACCACCCCGCGGACGAACCGGGCGCCGTTGCGGTACTGCAGCATCTTGGCGTCCAGCCCGAGCAAGCGGCGCAGCAGGCGGTCCAGCGTGCCCGCGCCCTTGCGGCGCTGGTCGAACTTCCGCCGGATCTCGGCGACGGAGGGGATCACGGAGGGTCCGACTCCGTCCATGACGACGTCGGCGTGCCCCTCGAGGAGGGACATGACGCCGGTGACCCGGTCGACGATCTCCTTCTGCTCCGGGGACCCGACGACGTCGAGCAGGCTGCCGTCACCGCGGAACGCCTCGGACAGCCGTCCGAAGGCGTCGTCGAAGAGCTTGCCCGGCTCCACGGTCTCGGCGATGGCGCTGATCTCGGAGAAGAGGTGGTCGCGCATCCACGGGACGGCGGTGAACTGCACCCGGTGCGTCTCCTCGTGCAGGCAGACCCAGAGCCGGAAGTCAGTGGGGTCGCAGCCGAGCTCGCGCTCGACATGCACGATGTTGGGCGCCACGAGCAGCAGACGCCCCGACGGCTCGAAGAATGGGTCGAACTGCCCGAGCACCTTGCTCGCGAGGAAGCCCAGGAGCAGTCCGACCTCAGTACCGGTCACCCGGGATCCCACGGCGAGGGACAGCCCGGTCGGCGCACCCTTCTTCTCGGTGAGCTTGTCGACGAGCGGGCCGAGCACGGTCGCGAAGCCATCGGCGTTCGCCCGGATCCAGCCGGGCCGGTCGACCGCGAGGACCGGTGCGGTGGCCTCGTCGGCGACCAGGCCGGTGAACTCGCGGACCAGGCCGGTCGACCGGTTCGCGTCGTCCCGGAGCTCCGCGACCACCTGGTCGGCGACCTCGCGGCTGACCTGGGGCCCCTCGCCGGCGACCCGGGACCCGATCGTGACCGCCAGGTCCCAGTCCACCATCTGCGCATTCATGGTTGTGACCCTACGTGGGGCGCCCCCACCGCGGGCCGGGTCACGCGGCGCAGTGGCAGGCGCCGAGGGCCGCGGCAAGGTCATCCAGGGCCTCCCGTGCGTCGAGGGTGTCGAGCAGCTTGACCTTGTCCGCGACCAGGGCGAACACCATCGGTACGCCGTCCAGGTCGGTGGCCACCCCGGCGAGCGCGCTGACGCCGGTCAGCGTCCCGGTCTTGGCGCGCACCCGGCCGCGGCCGGGACCGGGAGTGTCGGAGAACCGGAAGGCCAGCGAGCCGGTGAACCCCGCGACCGGCAGCCCGGTGACGGTGGGCCGCAGGTCGGGGTGGTCATCGGACGCGGCCAGTCGCAGGACGTCGACCAGGGTGTCGGGATCGATCCGGTTCTTGCGCGACAGCCCGCTGCCGTCGTACACCTCGGCTCCGGCCGTACGGACGCCGAGCCGACGCAGGGTGCTGACGACAGCGTCGGTGCCCGCCGCCGACGACCCCTTCCCGGAGACCGCCAGACCGACGTGTCGGGCCAGCACCTCGGCGGCTTCGTTGTCGCTGACAGCGAGCACACGTTCCACGACCTGGGCCAGGGGTGCGCCGGTGGCTCGGGCGAGCACCGGGGCGCCCGGTTCGGCGCGCAAGCGAGCCGGCCTGCCGACGACGCGGATCCCGGCCCGCTCGAGCGCCCGTGCGAACTCGTCCGCGGCTTCCGCGGAGGGGTCCGCGACCCGCCCGAAGCCGGAGGAGTCCCGGCCCTCGTCCACCCAGAGGGCAGTGATGGGCGAAACGACGCCGTCCGGAACGTAGTCCTTGCGCCAGTTCGGGTTCTCGGCCGGTCCGGTGAACAGCGAGTCGTCGTAGGCGACCCGCACCTTGCCGCGCCCACGCTCGTCCAGCGCCTTGGCGGTCCCCCGGGCCAGGCTGGCGACGTCGGCGTGCTTCGGCCAACCCGGGCCCGGCCTGCGCTCGAGGAAGGGGTCGCCTCCGCCGACGAGCACGACGCGGCCGGCGCCGCCGCGCACAACGGTGGTCTCGAAGACGTGGTCGGGGCCGAGCTCCTGCAGTGCCGCGGTCGCCGTGAGCAACTTGGTGGTCGAGGCGGGCTTGGCCGGGTCGGAGCCGATCGACAGCGCGGGCCGCCCCGACATCCCGGCCACCACGGCGTGCACGGACTTGCCCAGGTCGCGGTCCCGGAGGTACCGACCCACGGCGCGCCGCACCTTTGCGGGGGAGAGGGTTCCGGCTCCGGGCAGCGGGCTCGCCACCGCGGCCGGGCGGGTCAGCTCCGGCAGCTCCAGACCCGAGGGCGGCTCCACAGCGGCCGGCGCCGTGTCGGGGTCCGGCTCCCCGGTGCCGAGCCAGCGGTGGCCGAGGTCGAAGCGGTACGCCGCCCCGGCGCAGGCGAGGATCGCGAGGACCAGGACGACAGGGAACCAGCGCCCGAAGGCACCGGAGCCGTGGCGTCGGTCACCTCTGACCACCGGGTGCCCCTTTCGACTGCGCGTTCGGGCCCATTGTGCGCGAGACTGGTGCGCGGGTCCGGGCCGGGCCCGCGCGTAGACAACGAGGGTGGAGGAAGACGTGCTGGAGTTCGACGTACTCGTGGAGATCCCCAAGGGACAGCGCAACAAGTACGAGATCGACCACGAGTCCGGCCGGATGCGCCTGGACCGCACCCTGTTCACGTCGACCCAATACCCCGCCGACTACGGCTTCATCGAGGAGACCCTGGGCCTCGACGGTGACCCGCTCGACGCGCTCGTCCTGCTCCAGGAGCCGACCTTCCCCGGGTGCCTCATCCACTGCCGCGCGATCGGGATGTTCCGGATGACCGACGAGAAGGGCGGCGACGACAAGGTGCTGTGCGTGCCCTCGACCGACCCGCGGCTCGAGCACCTGCGCGACATCAACCACGTCTCCAAGTTCGACCGCCTCGAGATCCAGCACTTCTTCGAGGTCTACAAGGACCTCGAGCCAGGCAAGTCCGTCGAGGGTGCCGAGTGGGTCGGGCGCGACGCCGCCGAGGACGAGGTGCGGGCCTCCTTCGAGCGCGCCAAGGAGGGCCACGCGTGAGTAGCGTGGTCCCATGCTGGAGACACCCGAGGAGCTGACCGCTCTCCAGGGTCTGCTCGACCGCTCCCACGCCCGGTCGACCGACCATCTGCGGGACATCATCAGTGACGAGCGCCGGTTGACCGCCGAGGACCTCGTCGCGCTGCTCACGGGGATGAAGGTGATCAGCGTGGCCACCGTGACGGCGCAGGGACACCCCCGGATCAGCGCCATGGACGGGCACTTCCTGCACGGCAGCTGGTCGTTCTCGACGAGCGGTACGGCGGCCAAGGCCCGCCACATGCACGTGCGTCCGGATGTCAGCGTGGCCCATGTCGACCACGAGGAGCTGGCCGTGTTCAGCCACGGTCGGGTCGAGGAGATGGCCGAATCCGACCCCGACTGGGCCGAGACCCTGGATCACTGGACCAACCACTACGGCAGCTCCCCGCTCACCTGGGGTGAACACATCGTGCTCTACCGCTACCGGCCGCACTGGATGGTCGGCTACGCGTGGAAGCGCGAGGAGCTCCTCCGCAAGCGCGGGATCAGCTCCTGACTCCACGGAAGTAGCAGATGGCGCCGCTGGTCTGCAGCGTCAGGTCGGCGACCCCGAGGTCGTCCAGCCACGAATGGAGCTCCGGTCCGCTGCAGCTCGGACCGAGCAGGTTGGCGGCCCGCCCGATCCGACGCATGGGCTCGAAGCGGAGTCCGGTGTCGTTCAGCACGGCGCTGCCGGAGAGCACCCCGCCGGGTCGGAGCACGCGAACCATCTCGGTCACCGCGCGATGCGGGTCGGGGAAGCAGTGCAGTCCGGTGAAGGACACCACCAGGTCGAAGTCCCCGTCGGGGAACGGCAGGGTGGCGACGTCGGCCACCCGCACCTCCACCTGCTCCTCCACGCCTCGCTCACGGGCGGCGTCCATGGTCCGCTCGAGCATCTCCCGGGCGATGTCGGCGGCGACGTAGGAGACCTGCTGGCCCGGTCGGAGCCCCCGCAGGGCGACCCCGCCTCCGCACGGCACGTCGAGGATCCGGGCGCCCGCGGGCTGGCGACCGATCTCGTCGGCGGCGTCGTACAGCCGGCTCAGCTCGCTGCCGATCCCGACCCGCCACAGGGTTCCACCGATGCGGGGGTGTTCCACGGTCCAGTCGTAGAACGACGCCCAGAGCGGGTCCTCGTGCCAGCCGCCGAGGAGCTGCATCCTCAGGAACCGACCAGCTCCGGCGACCGGAGCATCTCCGGGGGGACGCCGAACGCGTCGACGAGGTCGACGGCCAGCGGGCGGATCTTGCGGAGCAGCCCGTTGATCTCCCGCGTGATCGCCTTGGACCGCGGGGTCGTGAGCCGGCCGTGCTCCATGAACCACGCCCGGTCGTTCTCGATCGTGCACAGGGCGTGCAGGTCGCAGAGCAGGCTCAGCGCGACCCTCTGGTCGCCGTCGGGCAGGTCGCTGACCTTGTCGACGAACGCTTCCACGACCAGCCGCTCGACGTGGGCGCGGGCGGCGCCGATGACGTGGTCCTGGACCCGGGAGAACACCTCGCCCGGGTTCATGTCGTTGTCGATGCCGCGCTTGAGCCGTCGGGCCACCCCGCCGAGCATGTGCTCCTCGCGGAACCGGAGCATCATCAGCTGGTAGTTGGGGTCAAGCAGACCGGCCTCCTGGTCCCACTCGTCGCCCCCGGGCATGACGTCCCGGATCCGTTCGATCAGCTTGTGCACGTTGGTCTTCTCCAGCACGGTGTCGACCGCGAGTCCGGCAACGAACCGGACCATCCCGAACTGGTCCATGTCCTCGAAGTCGCTGGCGTAGTCGGTCAGCAGCCCCTTCGCGACCAGCTGCAGGAGGACGTGGTTGTCGCCCTCGAAGGTGGTGAACACGTCGGTATCGGCCTTGAGCGCGTCGAACCGGTTGATCGAGAGGTAGCCGGCGCCGCCGCAGGCCTCGCGGCATTCCTGGATCGTCTGCGTCGCGTGCCAGGTCCCGATGACCTTGGTGGCGGCCGCGCGGGACTCCAGCTCGCGGCGCGCATGCTCGTTCTCGCCCTCCTGCGGCGCATCGGTCTGCGAGAGCACCTCGTGCAGCTGCTCCGCCACGATCTCCTGCGCGAAGTGGAGGGCGTAGGTCTTGGCGATGAGGGGGAAGAGCCGGCGCTGGTGGATCCCGTAGTCGAGGAGCAGCTCCTCCTGATCCTCGGACGTCGCGTTGAACTGGCGCCGCCGGTCGGCGTACTTCGTCGCGATCGCCAGGGCGACCTTGGAGGCGTTGATGCCTCCGCCGCCGACACACACCCGGCCCTGGATCAGGGTGCCGAGCATGGTGAAGAACCGACGGTTGGGGTTCTCGATCGGCGACTCGTAGACGCCGTCGCGGGTCACGTCGGCGAACTGGTTGAGCAGGGCCGAGCGCGGCACCCGCACGTCGTCGAACCAGATCCGGCCGTTGTCGACGCCGTTCAGTCCGAGCTTGCGGCCGCAGTCCTCGATCCGGATCCCGGCGGAGGACCTCGCCGTTCTCGCGAAGAGGTACGACGAACGCGTGCACGCCCTCGGACTTGCCCTCGATCTCGAGCTGGGCGAAGACCACGGCCGTGTCGGCGTGCCGGGCGGCGTTGCCGATGTAGTCCTTGCGCGACATCTCGTCGGGCGTGGTGATCACGAACTCCTCGGTCGTCGCGTCGTAGGTCGCGACCGTGCCGAGTGCCTGGACGTTCGAGCCGTGTCCGGTCTCGGTCATCGCGAAGCAGCCCATGACCTTCCCGGTGATCAGGTCGGGGAGGTAGGCGTCATGGTGCGCCTTCGTGCCCAGCTGCAGGATCGCTCCGCCGAAGAGCCCGAACTGGACCCCGACCTTGACCAGCACCGACAGGTCACCGAACGCGAGGGTCTCGAAGGCCGCGATCGAGGCCCCGACATCACCGCCGCCGCCGTACTGCTCGGGAAATCCCATCCCGGTCTGACCGGTGGACGCCATCTCCACCACGAGGTCGCGGACCCGGTCACGGAACTCGTCGGTCGACATGGTCTCGCGCCTCGCAGCACGGAGGCGTACTCGGCGAGGTTGGTGCGGACGAGGTTGCGGACCTCGGCGTACCGGCCGTCCAGCAGCCGGGTCAGCGCAGCGACGTCGACCTTCGGCTGGACGTACTCCGAAGCCTCGGTCTCGTCGGCCCCGTTGTCATGGGTCTGGGCGGTGTCGGTGGCCATGGCAGGACGCTACCGAACGGACTGTCTCGGCAAGACCTTCGAGGTGGGACTTGGAGCCCCCGAGAAGGGCCACAACTCCCACCTCGAAGGGTGGTTCCTCCACGCCGGAGGGTTAGGGACGGGCGTGGAAGTTCGGGGGGAATCCAGTAGTACATGGACTCCTGGGTCACCGGCCGGCCGGTGCGCGGCGCATGGATGATCTGGCCGCCGCCGACGTAGAGCGCGACGTGGTAGATCGACGATGGTGAGCTCGACGAGCCCCAGAAGACCAGGTCTCCGGGCCTCAGCGACCCTGCGGAGATCGGGCGTCGACTGCTCGTACTGCGCGACCGAGTAGTGCGGCAGGTACTTGCCGCCGGCCCGCCAGGCGCCCATGGTCAGGCCCGGAGCAGTCCCACGCGCTGGGTCCGGCAGCTCCCCAGCGGTAGGGCTCGCCGAGCTGGGCCCGGGCGAAGCTGATCGCGGCAGGTGCGCCGGAGGACGGGGCCGGCGGGGCCGGAGGTGCCGGCGGGGGCGAGGGCGCCGGCGGGGGCGAGGGTGCCGGCGGGGGCGAGGGCTGGGTCGGGCTGGGGCTGGGGCTGGGGCTGGGGCTGGGGCTGGGGGTTGTCGTTGCCTTGGTCCGACGACTGGGGAGCCGTGGGCTCCTGGGCCGCCTGCTCTGCCTTCTCCTGGGCCGCCTTTGCCTGGGCCCGCGCTTCGGCCTGCGCCTGCCGCCGTTCACGCCGCTCCTGCGCACGCTGCTCCCGCAGCGCCGCGGCGGCGGCCGCTTCGGCCGCGGCCTCCTCCAGCGCCGTCTGACGACGCTCGGCCAGGGTCACGCTGATGTCCTGGAGGCGCGCCAGCTCCCGGATCAACGCGCTCCTTCTCGCTGGCGATCGACTCCGCCGCGGCGGCCGCGGAGTCGGCGGCGGCCTGGGCACGGTCCCGGGCCTCGCTGGCCTCGACCTGGAGGGCTGCTGCCTCTGACCGGGCGTCACGCGCCTGCTGCGTGGCGACGTCGGCCAGGGTCGAGGCGGCGCGGAAGGCGTCGTAGTTGCGCGTCCAGCGCGGTCTCGGCGTTCCGCATCGTGTTCACCTGGTCGATCACGGAGTCGATGCCGTCGGACTCGGCGATCGCGTTGAGGGCCGTGAGCTCCGGCGCCTGCTGGTACGACGAGGCGACCGCGTCGCCGTACGCCTGACGCTGCCGCTCCACGTCGGCCACGGCGACTGCAGAGCGCTGCTCGGCCGCCTCCGCGGCCTCCTGTGCCTGCTGCAGCCGGTAGCGCGCGCCGTTCCACGCCTCGGCGGCCTGAGCGGCCTCCACCGCGGAGTCCTGCAGCCGCTGGTTGGCCAGCACCAGGTCGGCCTGGACCGCGGCGACGTCGCGCTCCTTGGCCTCGGGCCGCGGCTTCGGCCTGCGTGGACCTCGCGCTTGGTCGGCACGGTGTCGTCGGCGGCGGCCGACCCGGCAACCAGGGTCAGCGCGATGGCGAGCGCCAGTCCGCAGCGCGCGCACGGGGGCTCCTTGTTCGTTGGTGGTGCCGGGTGGAATGGGTTCAAACCCATCCCCGAGGCACTCGGAGCACGCTAGTGCTCACCAGTCACAAAAGGAACACTTTTCCCAATTTTCCCACGGCCCACCGGCGTGTCGGCTTGACGAACTACAAGGATGTAATTCCTCGACCGACGCTCCGCCGAGTGCGTCAGTGCTGGTCGACCGGCGACCGACGGACGTGGTGGTCGTCGGGTGCGACGCGAGCCCGTGGCGGTCGAACTTCTGGCCGCTGGCGATGCCGCCGACGTAGAACG
The DNA here is from genome assembly GCA_963830755.1 of uncultured Actinomycetota bacterium. Classification (GTDB taxonomy): domain Bacteria; phylum Actinomycetota; class Actinomycetes; order Propionibacteriales; family Nocardioidaceae; genus Nocardioides. The sequence goes on from CAWHNI010000014.1 coordinate 99,280, forward strand.
CGATCAGGGCGATCAGGATGCCGGCGACGTCATCGGCGACGTAGTGCCAGCCGAAGTAGATCGTGGCCACGACGGTGATTCCGAAGTTGGCCCAGAAGATCCAGTGCAGCACCGCGGTTCTTGAGTGTGTACTGCACCATCAGGGCCACCAGGAGCGTGATCGCGCAGTGCAGGCTGGCGAAGCCGGCCACGGACTGGACGGCGCCCTCGATCGCCGCCGTCGATCACGCCATGTCGGGTTCGTAGCCAGGGAGTCCATCAGGTTCGACGGTGGGGGTCTGGGCGAGGTCGTCGTAGAGCCAGGGGTACTCAAGCCCCGGTCCGAGCGTGGGCAGCGCGTAGTACGACGCCGTCCCGAGCGTCCAGGCGACGCACTGGGAGGTGGCGAACCAGTAGCCGTAGGAGAGGTTGCGCGACCAGATCAGCCAGGCGGTGAGCGCCAGCGGCACCAGGGGCAGGAACCACAGGTAGATGGCCGACAACGGATGGGCGAGGACGTCGGTGCCGAGCAGGGAGTGCAGGACGGTGGACGGGTCGTAGCCGAGGAACAGCGCCGTGTCGACGAGGTGCAGCTCCCGGTCGTACTTGTCCTCGCCCATGACGAACGGCAGGAACGACTTGAGGTTCCGGTAGCTGACGTAGATGATGTAGAAGCAGACCAGCCCCATCACCACGAGCGTCATCCGCTCCCGCGTCCAGTGGGTGCGCACCCGCTCGCGCACGATCCCGCGCATCTGCCGGGGGTCGAGCCGGGAGTGCCACAGTGTCCGGGGAAGCATGTCGAGCAGGAACGCCCCGAGCAGCAGCAGCGGCAGCCGCAGCCAGGACGGGCCGAGGAAGCCCTCGGGGTCAGCGAGGGGCTTGTCGAGGACGATCGCCGTGATCACCGCGAGCGCACCCATGAGGGAAGCGGTCCCGACGAGGAGGACATAGGCGCGGCGGTACACGCAGGCCAGTCTAGGAGGCGGCCCCCAGCGACCCGAGGATCGCCATCCGGGTCTGGTCCACCGCCAGCTCGACCCGCTCTCCCGGACCCGGATGCCGGTCGAGCGGCGCAACCGCGTCCACCAGGCCCACCCGGTCCACGTCGACCTCGAGCCGGACCTGCTCCGGAGTGATCCGTGACGAGCGGACGGTGCCCGCCAGCGGTCCCGACTCGACCACGGTCAGGGCCGAGCGGCGGATCGCCACCGCCGGCGCGCCGGTCGCGTCCGGCGGCGGCCAGGACCGCAGCCGCCGCGTCGTCGACCAGGACGTGGGCGTAGCCCAGGAAGAGTGCGGTCTCGGGGTCCGTCGGGGCGCGCCAGACCTGGTCGATGGGCCCCTCCTGGACCACCGCGCCTGAGCGCATGACGGCGAGGCGGTCGGCGACCGTGAACGCCTCGTCGTGGTCGTGGGTCACCATCAGGGTGGTGGTGCCGGCGGTCCGCAGGATCTCGCGCAGCTCCCCGGCCAGCCGCTGGCGGAGCCCGGCGTCAAGGGCGGAGAGCGGCTCGTCGAGCAGCAGCAGTCGCGGCTCGACCGCCAGCGACCGGGCGAGGGCGACCCGCTGCCGCTCGCCGCCGGACAGGGTCGCGGGCAAGCGGTCGGCGTACCCCGCGAGGCCGACCAGCTCGAGGAGCTCCTCGACGCGCGCCGCGCTCTCTGGCGTTCGTCTGCAGGCGCAGTGCGTAGCCGACGTTGCGGGCCACCGTGAGGTGTGGGAACAGCTGGCCGTCCTGGAACATCAGGGCGAAGCCACGCTTGTGGGTGGGTACGTCGACCAGGTCGGCGCCGTCCCACGCGACGTTCCCGTCGGCGAGCGGCTCGAGCCCGGCGATCGCGCGGAGCAGGGTGGACTTGCCGCAGCCGGACGGCCCGAGGACGGCGAGGACCTTGCCGTCGGGCAGGTCGAGGGAGACCTGTCGACCACGGCCGGCAGGCCGTCGTAGGAGACGGAGACGTCGCGCAGGCTCAGCATCCTCAGAAGGCTCCCACGGAGGGCACGCGCAGGCGGTCGACGGCGAGCACCACGAGCGCCGTGGTCGCGGCGAGGACCACCGAGCCCGCCAGGGCCATCCCGTAGTTGAGCTCGCCGGGATGACCCAGCAGCCGGAAGATCACCACGGGCAGGGTCGGGTGCTCGTCGCGGGCCAGGAACGAGGTGGCCCCGAACTCGCCCAGCGAGACCGCGAACGCGAACCCGCCGGCGGCGAGCAGCGGCTTCCACACCACGGGCAGGTCGACGGTGAGCAGGGCCCGCAGCGGCGTGGCGCCGAGCGACGCGGCCGCCTGCCGCTGGCGGTCGTCGACGCCGGCCAGCACCGGGACGATCGTGCGCACCACCAGCGGCAGCGCGACCAGCGCCTGCGCGATCGGCACCAGCAGGGGCGAGTCGCGCAGGTCGAGCGGCGGCTGGTCGAGGGTGATCAGGAAGCCGAAGCCGAGGGTCACCGCCGAGACGCCGAGCGGCAGCATGAAGAACCCGTCGAGGCCCCCGCGGAGGCGCCGCTCGGCGCGCGATCAGGGACCGCCGGGTCACGATCAGCGCCACCAGCAGCCCCATCGACAGGGACATCCAGGTGGCGTCGACGGCCGTGCGCAGCGAGGTGACCAGTGCGTCGGTGACCGGCACGAGCAGCGCCTGCTGCTCCCCGCTGGTGCCCAGCGCCGGTAGTTCGCCAGGCTCCACGCGCCGTCCGCGCGCAGCGACCCGGCGACCAGCGTCAGGATCGGTGCTGCGACGAAGCCGAGCAGGAGCACGGTCACGAGCGGCCGCGGGCAGGTCGGCACGCGGTCGGGCCGGTGGGGCGGTGGGCTGCGGGCGTCGACGGTGGGGTCCGGAACGGCCCGGAGCCGTTGCGTGAGCAGCCAACAGCACGACCACGACCGCCAGCTGCAGGACGGACAGGGCGGCGGCCGCCTGCAGGTCGAACACGGTGGTGGTCAGCAGGTAGATCTCGGTCTCCACCGTCGCGTAGCGCACCCCGCCCAGGGTGAGCACGATGCCGAACGCGGTCGCGCAGAAGAGGAAGACCACGCTCGCGGCCGAGACGATCGACGGCCGCAGCGCAGGCAGCGTGACCGATGCGGAACACCTGCCACGGGGTCGCGCCGAGGGTGGCCGCCGCCTGCGCCGGCCGGGGGTCGAGCGACTCCCAGGAGGCACCGACCGCGCGGATCACCACGGCCACGTTGAAGAACGACCAGCCCCGCGACGATGGCGACCGCGCTCTGGTCGAGGCCGAGGAACCCCAGCGGTCCCGCCTCCCCGAGCAGCTGCCGGAACGCCACGCCGACCACCACGGTCGGCAGCACGAACGGCACCAGCAGGGCCGCCCGGACGATCCGGCGGCCCGGCAGGTCGAGGCGGTAGCAGCACGTACGCCGCCGGGCAGCCCGAGCAGCACCGAGATCGCCGTACCGGCGGCGGCCGACCACACGGTGAACCACAGCACCCGGTGCACCCGCGGCCGCGCGAGCACCTCGAGCGACGCCGCCGGGGTCGAACTGCCCCTCCGGCCAGAAGCCCTCGGCGATCATCCCGATCACGGGCAGCACGAAGAACACCCCGAGCGCCGCGACGGGCACCAGCGAGCAGCGCGGCGAGACCGGAGAGTCGGCGCTTCATCGGGGTCCCCGCGGAGGAGCGCGAGCGGCTTCGTGGGGTGAATCATCGGGTGACGATGTCGCGCCACTCCTCGAGCCAGGCCTCGCGGTTCTCTGCGATCTCGGCCGGGTCGAGCCGGTACGGCGACTCGGGCTGCTCGGCGTGCTTCGCCCAGGCCGGCGGGCAGCTCGACCCCGTCGACGACCGGGAAGACGTACATGCTCGTCCGGCAGCGCGCGCCTGCACCGGCGTCGCTGAGCAGGAACTCGATCAGGGCCCGGCGCACCCTCGGGGTTGTCGGCGCCCGTCGAGGACGCCGGCGTACTCGACCTGGCGGAAGCAGGTGTCCAGCAGCGCGCTCGTCGTGGACGACCCGTCGTCGGCGACGGTGAACGCCGGCGAGGAGTCGTAGGAAACGACGATCGGGCGGTTCCCCTGCTCGCTGCCCTGGGTGAAGTCCCCGAAGTAGGCGTCTTCCCAGCCGTCGACGACGAGAGTGTCGTTGGCGATCAGCCGCTCCCAGTAGTCGGGCCAGTCGTCGCCGTACTCGGCGATGGTGGCGAGCAGGAACGCCAGCCCGGGCGAGCTGGAAAGCGCCGACGGGGTGACGAAGAGCCCCTCGTAGGCCGGGTCGGCGAGGTCCTCGAGCGACGTGGGCGGCTCGAGGTCGTGATCGGCGAACCAGGTCTTGTCGACGTTGACGCAGACGTTGCCGTTGTCGATCGGGCGCGAGGAGGTCGGCCGACTCGCCCCTCGAGGGCGTACTCCTCGGCGCCCGGCGGGCAGCGTGACGCCGTGCTCGGCGAAGACGCCCTCGTCGACGGCCCGCGAGGCGAAGGTGTTGTCGACACCGAACGCCGACGTCGCCGGTCGGGTTGTCCTTGGTCAGCACCAGCTTGGTGGTCAGCGTCCCGGCGTCGCCGGCGGCGCGGGTCTCGAGGTCGTAGCCGGACTCGTCCTCGAACTGCCGCACGACCTTCTTGGGCAGCTGGAAGGACTCGTGGGTGACCAGGACGACCGTGCCGCCGCCGTCGCCCGTCGCTGGCCGGCCTCGTCGGACTTCTCGCCGACCACGCTGCACGCCGCGAGCGGCATGGTGAGGGCGAGCGATGGATGCGACGCAGCGGTGACTTCATCGGACTCCCTATCGCCGGTGCTAACCGGATCAGGTTCGGAGGGTCTGCGGCTGATCCGCACTCTCAGCACGCCTGTGCGTGCTCCCCTGTCTTCTGGTGTCCCCAGCCTACGCCGAGGGACGCACCCGGCCTCACCGGGTCAGCGCGACCACCTCGTCCAGCCGGGCCAGCTTCGCCGGGTTGCGGACGAGTAGAGGCCGGTGACCAGCCCGTCCTCGACCAGCAGCGTGCCGATGCCGTCGACCTCGCCGTCGATGAGCGAGCCGCAGCGCCGGGGCGCCGTTGACGACCACGACGTCGGCCTGCACCCCCTCCGGCGCGACCGCGTCGAGGAACCGGACCACCTTGTCCCGGCCCAGGATCGGACGCAGCGCGGCCTTCTTGACGCCGCCGCCGTCGGTGAGCAGGACCACGTCCGGCGCCAGGACGTCCATCAGGCTCTGCAGGTCACCCGACGACCGTCGGCCTCCAGGAACCGGGCGATCACCTCGTCCCGCTGCGACGGGCGTGGCGTCGCCCCGCGGACGGCGCTCCGCCACGTGGCCCCGGGCCCGGCTGCGCGATCTGGCGCACCGCGGCCGGCGACTTGTCCACGGCGGCCGCGATCTCGTCGTAGCCCGAAGTCGAAGACCTCGCGCAGCACGAACACCGCCCGCTCGGTCGGGCGTCAGGGTCTCCAGCACCAGCAGCATGGCCATCGAGACACTGTCGGCGAGCTCGACGTCCTCGGCGACGTCCGGCGATGGTGAGCAGCGGCTCGGGCAGCCACGGGCCGACGTAGGACTCGCGACGCCGGGCCAGCGGTGCGCATCCGGTTGAGGGACAGCCGGGTCGTGATCCGGACCAGGTAGGCGCGCTCGTCGCGCACCTCCGCCCGGTCGACCTCGGCCCACCGCAGCCAGGTCTCCTGCAGCACGTCCTCGGCGTCGGCGGCCGAGCCGAGCATCTCGTAGGCGACGGTGAACAGCAGGTTGCGGTGCTCGACGAAGGACGTCGGTCGCCCGCGTCGTCACGTCGGGCCGGCCTACGGCGGTACGGGCGAGCGGAAGCTCGCAGACGTCGGAGTAGCCCTGGCTCTCCAGCCCGGCCGCGCTGTTGAACCGCGAGCGCATCGTTCTCCAGCGCGACATCTGGTCAGCTCGACGACCGCCTCGACGCCCAGACGCTCGATCAGGCCGGCCACCATCTCGTCGGTCACGCCGAGCGGCGTGGTGCTCATCGCCTCGGCGTACTCGATGACGGCGCGCTCGGTGTCGTCGAAGACGTCGGACTCGCGCCAGCGCGGCACCTCGCGCACCTTCGCCAGGTCGAGGCCGTCGTCGTGCGCCAGGAAGTAGCCGAAGTCGAGGCACCAGCAGCAGCCGATGACCCCGGCGCTGGCGATCTGGGCGTAGGACTTGAGGTGCGGGTCGAGGGGTCGCCACTTCGCGACCTTCTGCTCGAAGCCTGAACACCGCCTTGAGCACCTTGCGGTGGTGCCAGTAGACGAAGGCGCCGTCGGGGACCTCGCCGTAGGTCCGCCGCGCGTAGCCGGCGAGCACCTTGCCGTAGAGCGCCGGTGATGGTCGGCCTTGGGGATCCGGAACGTGCTGGGCATCGCTCTCCTCCTGGAGGGTTCGGTTACCCACGAGACACCGGACCGCGCAGGTTTGTGACACGAGGCCTGTCGGCGAGCGTGCGAGCCGTCAGCAAGCCGAGTGGGTTGAGGAGGCTCGGCTCGAACGCGAACGAGTGAGCGGACGAGCGAGCCGTCTCGAAACCACTAGCGTGAGCCCATGCCCAGCCGCCGCCACGAGTTCCTCGCCTGGGCCGTCCCGAGGCTGCGCAGGTCTCGCGACCTCGACGACGCCGACCGGCGAACGGGCCCGGATCGAGCGGTGGCACGCCGAACTGGACCGGTCGCTGCCGACCCGGCTGGTGCCGCGGTTCGACCGCCGGTTCTCGGTCGTCGAGGAGGACGATCGGCGACTTCCCGGCGTACGTGATCACGCCGCGCGTCACGTCGAACCGGTCCGGACCGTGCTCTTCGTGCACGGCGGCGGCTTCATGGCGCCGATCGACCCCTTCCACGTCCGGTACGTCGCCCGGCTGGCGACGGCTCTTGCGCGCCCGGATCGTGCTGCCGGACTACCCGCTCGCGCCGGAGCACACGTGGCGCGACTCGTTCGGCTCGATGACCGACCTGGCGGCCCGCTGGGCTGCCGAAGCCGGGCGGGCTGGTGCTGGGCGGCGACTCCGCCGGCGGCGGCTACGCCCTGGCCCTCGCGCAGGCGCTGCGGGACCGGGGCTCGGCCGCAGCCGACCCACCTGCTGCTGCACTCGCCCTGGGTCGACCTGACCACGAGCACGCCCGAGACCGACCGACGTGTCGGCGGTCGACCCGTGGCTGTTCCTCGGCAAGCTCGAGGCCTACGCCGAGTGGTGGGCCGGCTCGGTCGAGGATCTCGCCCGGCCACGAGGTCAGCCCGGCGCTGGGCGACCTCGCCGGGCTGCCGCCGGCGCTGATGTTCTGCGGCACCCGGGACACGCTGATGCCGGGCTGCCGGCTGCTCGCCCGCCGTGCCGCCGAGGCCGGTTGGGAGCTGACCTACGTCGAGGTGCCCGACCTGATCCACGTCTTCCCGCTGCTGCCGTTCATCCCCGAGGCTCGGCGGGCGTGGCGGCAGACGCTGGAGTTCCTCGCGATGACGGATCGTGCGCCGTGCCCTTCGCCGCCCTCGACGCCGCGGACGGCGTACGACGTCTGGCGGCTGCGGCAGGACGTGTTCGTGGTCGAGCAGGAGTGCGCCTACCCCGACCTCGACGGCCGCGACCTGGAGGACGGGCACCCGGCACGTGCTGCTCAGCGACGACGGACGACGGTGGTCGGCTACGCGCGGGTGCTCGACGACGGTCGACGAGTGGCGGATCGGTCGGGTCGTGCTCGCCCCGCGATGCCCGCGGCCGGGGACTCGCCGACCCGTTGCTGGACACCGCGCTGCGGTCTGCCCGGACCGGCGCGTGGTGCTGGACGCCCAGACGCCGCTGCGCGCGTGGTACGAGCGCTTCGGCTTCGAGGTGGACGGGCCGGAGTTCCTCGACGACGGCATCCCGCACCTGCCGATGCGGCTCAGGCGGCGCTGAACACCACGCCGTCGGGGGTGACCTCACGGGTGGCCTGCCCGCGCGCGACCAGCAGCTCGAGGTGCGCCTTGGTCTCCATGCTGGCCAGGGCCGCGTTGAAGACGTCGAGCTCGGCGAGCGAGTGCTCGTGCCGGGTCCAGGGCAGCTCGCCCGCGACGTCGTACCCGGTGCCCGGCCGCTTCCGGATCGCGTGGAGGCACCGGTCGAGCCGGACCTCGTGGTGGGCCAGCAGCTGGTCGACCCGCGTGGTACGACGACGGCGCCACCGGCCCGTGCGCGGGCAGCAGGCGCAGGTCGGGCAGTCCGCGCACCTTGGTGAGCGACGCCGAGGAAGTCGCGCAGGGGCTGAGCGACGGGCACGCGGCTCGAACCCGATCGACGGCGTGATGGTGGGCAGCACGTGGTCGCCGGCGAAGAGCAGCCCGGCCGGGCGGTCGGCGAACACGAAGTGGCCCTGGGTGTGGCCGGGCGTGTGGACCGCGTCGAGGGTCCGTGCTGCCGACCTCGACCGCGTGGTCGCCGTCGAGCCAGGTGTCCGGGTAGCCCCACATGGACAGGTCGGGCCGCTTGCCGTCGGAGAACTTCAGCCACTCCCGGCGATGTCGAGCGCACCGGCCGAGCGCAGCACGCCGGCGGTCGGGTCCTCGTCGACGTCGTCGGCGTTGTGCATGAGGTCGAGCGTCGGCTTGTCGCCGAGGCCGAGGCTGACGTGGGCGCCGTACTCGCGGCCGATGACGGCGGCCTGCGTGTAGTGGTCGCGGTGCACGTGGGTGACCAGGAACCGGGTGATGTCGGAGAGGGCGAACCCGAGGTCGCGCAGCGACTTCTCCAGCAGCGTGCGACTCTCCTCGATCGCCCAGCCGCCGTCGACCAGGGTCAGACCGTGCTCGGTCTCGATCGCGTAGACGTTGACCGCCTTGAGCCCGTCCATCGGCAGCGGCAACGGGAATCCGGTGGACGCCGTCGGCGACGGGCCACGCGCCGGGCTCTGTCCAGTGCTGCACCGGAGTCGGGTGAGATCGAGTGGGCGGTGTCGGCCGGGCGTTCAGCTTGCGTCACGTGCCCGACTGTAGGTCCGGCAGGCTCAGGTCGAGGTTGGGCTCCTGGATCCCGCCGTCGACCTCGAGCATCTTGCCGGTGACGTACTGGCCCGCCCGCGAGGTGAGGTAGAGCGCCGCGGCGGCGATGTCCTCGGCCTCGCCGACCCGGCCGAGCGGGGTCTTCTCCTCCATCTGCTGCAGCATGTCCGGGTCGCCGGCCACGAACTCCAGCGCGCTGGTCATCACCGAGCCCGACGAAGATGCCGTTGACCCGGATCCGGGGCGCCAGGTCGCGCGCGGCCAGCCGCGCCCAGTGGGCCAGCGCGGCCTTGGCGGTGCCGTAGGCGAGGTACCCGCGACCGGAGGCCCGGCCCATCATCGAGCTGATGTTGACGATCGACTTCTGCGCCTCGTCGGGGCCCTTGAGCATGAGCGGGACGGCGGCCCGGCTCAGCGCGTGGGCGGTGCTGACGTTGAAGCGGAACGCCTCCTCGAGGTAGTCGACGTCGGTGTCGAGGAACGCGTTGGGGATGGTGCCGCCGACGTTGTTGACCACGGTGTCGAGCCGGCCGAACTCGTCGTACGCCGCCTCGGCGAGGCCGGCGACCGCGTCGAGGTCGCTCAGGTCGGCCGGCACGACGAGCGCCCGCCGGCCGGCGTCGCGCACCTGGCCGGCCACGGCCTCGAGCTGGTCGGCGGTCCGGGAGGAGATCACCACGTCTGCCCCGGCCTCGGCGAACGCGACCGCCGTGGCGGCGCCGATCCCGCGGCCGGCGCCGGTGACGACGGCGACGTGGTCGGTGAGGGTGAACCGGTCGAGGATCGTCATCGCGGGACACCGTCCGTCGCGACCAGTCCGCGGCCGGTGACCAGCGGCAGGTCGAGCGCGGTGACCAGGCCCGGTGCGGCGTCGACCACTGCCGGCACGGCGTTGACCAGCCGCTGGGCGGTGACGATCATCCCGGAGACGTTGTGGTCGCCGTGCTCGCCGCGGTGGGTGAACTCCAGCTCCATCATCGGCTCGCCGGTGACGACCACGCGGTAGCAGCCGCCGCCCTCCTTCGGCGTCGGCCACTCCGGCACCTGGTCCTCGGCGGTCCGGGTGACGTGCTCGAGCACGACCCGCGGAACGCCGTCGACCTTGCCGATCACCTCGAACCGGACCGCGCCCATCGTCCCCGCCGCGATGTCTACCGACGCCGTCTCGACGTCCCGCTCGGCCGGCCGCCGGTCGACGTTCTCGGTGAGCGGCTCGTCCAGGGTGATGCCGAGCCCGGCCGCGATCTGGCGGACGACGCTGCCCCACGCCATCGACAGGATGCCGGGCTCCCAGAGCATCGGCTTCTCCTCCAGCGGCTGGCCGAAACCGAAGATGTCGCGCATGACGACCGGCTGGTAGTAGGTCGAGTAGTCGGCGATCTCCAGCACCCGGACCTCGTCGATGCGCTGCGAGAGGAGGTCAGCGACAGCGGCAGCACGTCGTTGGCGAACCCCGGGTCGATGCCGTTGACGTGGAGGCTGGCGTTGCCGGTCTCCCCGGCCTTGGCGATCCGCTCGAGCATCTCCGGTGGCAGGATCCCCGCCGGCCACTGGAGCAGCACCGGGCCGCTGGAGACCACGTTGACCCCGGCCTCGAGGAACCCGACCAGGTCCTCGATCGACTCGAAGACCCGGTCGTCGGTCATGGCGGTGTGCACGATCGCGTCAGGTTCCAGCGCGATCAGCGCGTCCCGGTCGGTGGTGGCGCGTCGACGCCGAGGTCGCGGTCCGAGCCCGGCGAGCTCGCCGGCGTCCTTGCCGTTCTTGGCGGGGTTGGACACCCAGACGCCGACCAGCTCGAGGTCGGGATGCCGGTCGATGCCGGCGATCGCGTGCCGGCCAACGGTGCCGGTGGACCAGGCGACCACCCGCAGGGGGCGCCGTTCGGCGGACGAACCTGTGGAGACCATCCCCCAAACCTAGAACACGTTCTAGAAAATGCCCAGTCCGGCTTCCGACCGGGGCTCCAATTACGGTAGTGACCCCGGCCGACCGACCAGGAGTGAGCAAGTGCCAGCGGAGGAGACCCCCGTCCTCGCCGATCGCTACCGACTCGAGGAGATCCTCGGCCGCGGTGGCATGGCAGAGGTGTGGCGCGCGACCGATCCCGTCCTGCACCGGCCGGTCGCGGTGAAGGTGCTGCGGGACACCGCCGACGACGAGTCCGACCGCCTGCGCTTCACCGCCGAGGCCCGAACGCTGGCTCGACTCAGCCACCCCGGTCTGGTCATGTTGCTGGACGCGGGCATCAACGCGGAGCGGCCCTACCTGGTCCTCGAGCTGGTCGAGGGCCGAACCCTCGACCAGGAGTGCGGCGGGCGACCTGCCGACCCCGCGCGGGTTGCCGAGATCGGCCGCGAGCTCGCCGCGGCGCTGGCCTACGCCCACGGGGCCGGGGTCATTCATCGCGACGTGAAGCCGGGCAATGTCCTCCTCGGCCACGACGGCCGGATCAAGCTGGCCGACTTCGGCATCGCCCGGCTGATCGGCGAGACGGTGCGGCACACTCGCACCGGCCAGGCGATCGGCACCGCGGCGTACCTCTCGCCCGAACAGGTCCGCGGCGAAGACGTGACCGTGGCCACCGACGTCTACTCGCTCGGGCTGCTGCTGCTCGAGGCGCTCACCGGCAAGCGGGCCTACCCCGGCACGCCGACGGAGGCGGCGCTCGCGAGACTCAGCCGTCAGCCGGAGGTGCCGGACTCGCTGTCCGCGGAGTGGGCCCAGCTGCTCACCGAGATGACGGCCCTCGACCCGGAAGAACGGCCCGGGGCGGAAACCGTGGTCGCGCGGCTGCGGCAGGTGGACCGAGTCGACAGCGAGCCCGCGTCGGACGACACCCGGGTCATGACCGCGCCGGTCGCGGCCGCTCCCTCCGCGCCTCCGGCTTCACGACCGGCCGAGCTGGTGGGAGGGCTGCGCGAACGCGCCGCCGGTACTCCCCCTCATCTCCGCGTCGTCCTGGCGGTGTGCGCCCTGATCGTGCTCGTGGTGGTGATCGCGGGTCTCGCCGCCGGAGGCGGCGACGACCCAGGGAACAGCGGGATTCCGCCGCAGACGCCACCCGAGCTGGAGCAGCCCCTCGAGGACCTGCACGACGCGGTGCTGGAGGGCCAGTGACGATCACAGGCAGCCCTGCCCGCCGGTTGGTGGCCCTGGCGCTCACCGCCGTGCTCGCCGCCGGCTGTGGAGGCGAAGCCACCCCCGCCGATGCCGCACCCGAGCTGGCCGAGCAGCTGACCCGGGTCGACCGAGCCGTGGCCGCCGGCGACGGGGCGCAGATCCGAGAGCAGGTGGAGTCGCTGGTCGCTGCCACCGAGGCGGCCCGCGAGTCGGGACGGCTGGACGACGAGCAGGCCGATCGCATCCTGGCGGCGGCCGATGCGTTGCTGCAACGCCTGCCGGGCCGACGAGCCGGTTCCGAAGCGGTCCCCATCACCGCCGTCCTCGACACCGACCAGCCCGTCCCCGGACCCCGACGAGGGCGACGAGGGCGACGAGGGCGAGGGAGGGTGAGGGCGGTGACGTCCGACGACTCCGGGCCGGACAAGGACAAGGGGAAGGGCAAGGGCAAGGGCCACAAGGGCAAGAAGGGCTGACTCCACCGGCCCGGGACTCAGACCGGCGTGGTGGCGACCGGGCACCTGGTCCCTTCGTAGATCGTCGGCATGCAGCAGGTTGCAATGGATGCAGGCTCCGGCTGCCTGGCGCCCGGAACGGAGCCGGTCGACGAGGTCCGGCTCCCGGAGCAGCGCGCGGGCCAGGGCGACGTACTCGAAGCCCTCGGCCATCGCCCGCTCCATGGTGTCGAGGCGGTTGATGCCGCCGAGGAGCATGAGCGGCATCTTCAGCCCCTTCCGGAACCGGAGGGCCGGCTCGAGGAAGTAGGCCTCGCGGAAGGGGTACTCCTTCAGGAACCGCTTCCCCGCGACCCGCATCCCCAGCCGGACCGGCAGCGGCATCGCGGCCGCGAACTCGCGACGAGGTGCGTCGCCGCGGAAGAGGTACATCGGGTTCATCAGCGAGCTGCCGCCGCTGAGCTGGAGCGCGTCGAGGGCGCCGTCGGCCTCGAGCATCCGGGCGAAGTCGAGTGCTTCCTCGCCGCGCAGCCCGCCGCGAAAGCCGTCGTCGAGGCTGACCTTGGCGGTGATCGCGGCGTCGTCGCCGATCTCGTCGCGGACCGCCCGGGCGACCTGGCGGGCCAGCCGGGCCCGGCTCTCCAGAGGCCCTCCCCAGCGGTCGGCGCGCCGGTTGAGGCCGGGGGCGAGGAATGACGAGAGCAGGTAGCTGTGCGCCATGTGGAGCTCGAGCACGTCGAACCCGGCACGGACCAACGTGCGCGCGGTGTCGACGTACTGCCCCGTGATCCTGGCCAGGTCCGCCTCCGTGGCGGCGTGGACCATCTGCATCGACAGCGGACTCGGCATCCCGCTCGCACTCAGCGCCCGGGCGCGGTTGGAGCGCCCGTTGGCGACCGGCCCCGCGTGGCCGACCTGGCCGGCGATCTTCGCTCCGGTCTCGTGGACGGCCTCGGCCAACCGACCCAAACCGGCCAGGCTGTGCTCCCCCACGACGATCTGCTCCACGTGGGTCCTGCCTTCGGGCGCCACTGCCAGGTAGGCCACCGTGGTCAGGCCGACCCCGCCGCGAGTCACGGCCAGGTGGTAGTCGATGAGGTCGTCGGTGACCTGTCCGTCCGGCGTGCGGCCCTCGAACGTCGCCGCCTTGACGACCCGGTTGCGGAGCTCGACCGGGCCGAGTCGGGCCGGGCCGAAGACGTCGGGAGTCACCTTGAAACGATAACGCGTTCTAGTTCTTGAACCGCTTCGCCCATGAAATCCGTCTCTTCTAACAAGCCGTCTTCTCGGGGGCGGATCTTCGAGACAGGAGAGCCATCATGAAAGCAGTCGGCGCATCCGCCCTCGGCCACCTGGCGGACCTGGGCCCGCTCTGCATCCGCGTGGGGGTCGGCGCGGTCTTCGCGGTCCACGGCTGGCAGAAGTTCGACAACGGGCCGGAGAACTTCGCCTTGTTCCTCGACTCCCTCAACGTCCCGGCACCCGAGACCGTGGCGTGGCTGCAGACCATCGCCGAAGGCGTCGGCGGCCTGATGCTGGTCGCCGGACTGATGACCCGTCTGGTCACCCTCCCGCTGATCGCCATCATGATCGGCGCGATCACCCTGGTGAAGGTCGACCTTCCCGGGTGGGGCTTCGTCGTGGACGGCGCCACCGGGTTCGAGCTGGAGACCGCGCTGCTGGCAGGCCTCCTGGGTCTGCTCTTCATCGGCCCCGGTCGACTCTCGATCGACGGCGCGCTCGGCATGGAGACCGCCGTCGCCCCCGTCGGTGGCCGCACCGCAGTCACGAGGGAGCCCGAGCGGACCTGAGCTGAACATCAGTCACGGGGCCGGCGGCTTCGGCTACTGAGCTACCACAGCGCCAATGGGTCGGCTCACGGGTAGAGGTTCTGCAGCCTCACCTGGCCGCGGGCGATGAGCCGATCCTGGGCGTCCCGGGTCTCCACGACCCACAGCTGCTGCGACCGGCCGCGGTGCAGCGGGGTGGCCGTTGACTCCAGCTCACCTTCCGACACAGCACGGAAGAAGTCCGTGTTGTTGTTGACGCCGACCACTTTGCCCTTGTCGCCCAGCCACACGGCGGCAGCGACGCTGGCGAGCGTCTCGACCACGCTGCAGTGCGCGCCCCCGTGCAGGATCCCGAATGGCTGGTGCAGGTGCTCGCCGGCCTTCCACCGCGCCACGACGACGTCCCCGCTCACTTCGGTCAGCTCCACGCCCAGGTGCCGGATGAAGGGGCTGGTCATCTCATCGGTGACGACTGGGTCAGCCGCATGGTCCTCGCCTCGCACGTTCATGTCGCCATCATCCCCGATGCCGCGGCTGCGGGTTCCGGACGGTGACCGTCCGGAACTGGCTCTAGTGTCTGCGCATGACTGAGATCTTGTTGTTCCACCACGCGCGGGGCCTGACCCCGGGTGTCATCGAGTTCGCCGACCGCCTGCGGGAGGCCGGCCACATCGTCCACACCCCCGATCTCTACGACGGACACACGTTCCGGACCACGGAGGACGGAGTCGGGTACGCCCGGGAGACGGGGTTCGGCACGATCCTGGAGCGCGGGGTCGGTGCCGCCGACGGGCTGCCGACCGAGCTCACCTACGCGGGCTTCTCGCTCGGGGTGATGCCGGCGCAGAAGCTGGCGCAGACCCGGCCCGGAGCCCGAGGCGCCCTCCTGCTCGAGGCCTGCCTGCCCGCGTCCGAGTTCGGGTCGTGGCCGGCTGGCGTACCCGTGCAGATCCACGGCATGGAGGACGATCCGTCCTTCGCCGGTGAAGGCGACCTCGACGCCGCCCGCGCGCTGGTCGAGGAGGCCGATGATGCCGAGCTCTTCCTCTACCCCGGCGACCAGCACCTCTTCGCCGACACGTCGTTGCCGTCGTACGACGCGGAGGCCGCGGCGCTGATGACGAAGCGGGTGCTCGACTTCCTCGAGGTCGAATGAGCCGAGGCGGATCGGGGTACGTCGGAGGTCGTTGACGACCACCCACAGGGAGCCTCATGTCCACCGACGCCATCGTGCTGCTCAAGAAGGACCACCAGGAGATCAAGCGCGCGTTCGACGCCTTCGAGAAGGCCGGGGAGAACGCCCACGCCAAGAAGGCCCAGCTCGTCGACCGCATCATCGAGCTGCTGACGGCGCACACCTACATCGAGAACGAGATCATGTACCCCCGCGTCCGCGAGGCGCTCCCCGAGGTCGAGGACGACGTACTGGAGTCCTACGAGGAGCACCACGTCGCCGACCTGCTGGTCGTGGAGCTCGCCGCGATGAAGCCGGACGACGAGAGGTTCACCGCCAAGACGACGGTGCTCATCGAGAACGTGCGGCACCACATCGACGAGGAGGAGCAGGAGTGGTTCCCCCAGGTGCGGGCCGGCCTGGGCCGCAAGATCCTCCAGGAGCTCGGGGCTGAAATGCTCGAGGCGAAGAAGAGTGCGCCCCGACGTCCCTCGCAGCCCAGTGCCCTCAAGAAGACCCTCGACGCCGTCATCAAGTGACGACGTTCGTCGGCTGACTCAGCCCCGACGCACTGACTTGTGCGTGCTGTCGCACCACGGCATCCGCTGGGATCGTGCGCAGTTGCAGAGTGCAACCACCGGTCGCGTCACCTCGTGCTCCCGGCCGTCATCGGTGACGACGACGTCGGCGTGCCGGACCAGAACCGGACCATCGCCGTGCTGTCTGAGGCACACCTCGTCGCCAGAGCGGGAGTAGGCCTGGGTCATGACGCCAGCTCCCCGTCGAGGGTGCGGCCCCAGGAGTCCAGGAGGTCTTCGGCGGCCAGGCCGTCGAGGTACAGGCACGCGGCGACACCGAAGATCACCTCTGCCCGCTGGGTCGGCTCGCTCTCGACGAATCGTCCGCAGATTTCGTGGAGCACGACCTGTTCGTGGACAGCATCGGCCTCGACGTGCTCGTGGAAGTACGCCGCCGTCGCCTCCGGGAGCCCCACCCGCTCGATTCCTGCGGCGATCCGTCGACACGGCACCGAGCTCGTCGACTCGAACGCGGCGAGATGACCCAGCGCAGCTCCGCGGAGCCGGTGGCTGAGGCCCAGCAGCGACATCAGGTTGTTGACGCCCAGGGTGCTGGCCGGCACCCGCTCGATGTAGGCGCCGAACTCGGAGTCGAGCCCCGCGGCGTCGAGGGCGACGGCGTACAGGTGACTGTGGAGGCGCTCGGGTCGACCCGCTCCGAACTCGTCGTACAGGAGTTCCGCCACGGCGACCTTCGCGGGCCCACCCACGCGACCCACCACGAACGAGTGCGGATCCGACTCCTTGAGGTGGTAGATGCTGCGCTGAGCCAGGAAGTCGATCACCTGGTCCCTGGTCGCCTTGCGGTGGAGAAAGCGCGCGAGGTCAGGCCCGGGAGTGTGGCGGATCGTGTGCTCGATCTGGGACACGATGTCGTCGGAGGCGTCCAGGGCGTCGGCGACCAAACGCGCGGTCGCCTTGCGCAGCTGCTCCTCGAAGGGCTGCTCGAGCCGTCGTCGCACTGCCACGGCCGCCGGGTCCCACTCGTGGTCGTGGGCGCCTTCGAACGCGCGGTAGCTCTGTTCGTACAACATCCACAACGCGAGCTGCAGATCGTCGTCGCCCAGGGTGTCTTCGAGCTCGTCCGGAAGCGGAACCCTCAGGAAGTCGTCGCCGGACTCGCTGATCAGGGCCTCGCGGACCGCAGCGCTCACGGGGCCCCGCGGTTGGGGCAGCTTCATGACCTCACCGCCGATCGATGTGAAAGCACGCCGTGAGGTACCCCGTTGTCCGCGGAGGCAATCGGCGCGGGGTCGCTGGCCGTGTCGACAGGTCAAACCCGCCCATCTGGGTCATCCCCGACGTGGCCATTCGGGTCATTTCGGCGTTCGGCCTTGCCAGACCGCTGCCCGCTCATAGGTTGGTGAGAGTGCGTCGACTACGAGGTTCCTCGGGGAGCAGGGCGGCGAGGCGTCCTGTGCCCTCGCCGACACGCTCCTGCGCTCTGGCAGCGGTACTGGTACTCCCCCTGACACTGAGCGCTTCCGAGGGGTTGGTCGACACGGTCTCTCACGCGACCTCCGCAGGGGCCGCAGCTGCCCCCGCGAGCCTGCGGCTGGCCCCGGAGGCGATGCGGGCCGCGGAGTACGGCGACCTTCCTGACGTTTCGAGATCGAACCACGAGGCGCGGACCGTCGAGGTGACCAGCCCGAAGGGAACTGTCACCTGGTCCGCAAGCTCGCTCACCGACAACGGGCTGCCGTCCGCGGCCCGTCGCGCGTACGTGAGAGCGGCCCGGTCGATGGCCGGGATCGACCCGGCCTGCCAGCTTCCGTGGACGCTGCTGGCCGGAATCGGCCGGGTGGAGTCAGACCACGGTCGGTACGGCGGTTCGGTGCTCGGCGAGAACGGGGTCTCGCACCCGCTCATCATCGGGGTGGCGCTGGACGGGCACGGCCCGGTTGCGGCGATCGCCGACACCGACGCCGGGCGACTCGACAAGGACAAGGTCTGGGACCGCGCCGTCGGCCCGATGCAGTTCATCCCGTCGACGTGGGCAAACGCCGCGCGCGACGGTGACGGTGACGGCATCGAGTCGCCGAACGACATCGACGACGCGGCACTCGCGGCGGCGGCGTACCTCTGCTCAGACGGCGGTTCAGTGCTGGGCGAGAGCGCGATGAGCGCTGCGATCTTCCGCTACAACGCCTCCGAGGAGTACGTCGCGCTGGTGATGGCGATGGAACAGGGATACCGGACCGGTGTGTTCATCATGCCTCCGCCTGTCGTGGCCGACGAGTCGGCCGACGGATCGAAGCGCGACAACCGCCCCGGCCGCAAGCACCCGCAGCGCGAGGACGGGCGGCCAGGCGGCTCCGAGGGAAAAACGTCCTCGCCGACTCCGGGCGGCAAGCCGTCCGGCGGGACGTCGAGCCCGAACCCGCCCAGCGGCTCATCGACGCCTGGTGGTGGCGGTAACGGAGGTGGCACGAGCCCGAAGCCGCCACCGAGCCCCACGCCCGACCCGCAGCCCAAGCCACCGAAGCCCGAAGTGAGGTCCGGAACTCTGGCCCTTTGTGGAGCCGAATGGTGTCTCGGCAAGCTGGTCCTCGACCTCGGGGGCGCTGCCAAGCTCGCGCAGCAGGCTGTCCACGACTACGACGCCGACGGATCGTCCAATGAGACGAACCAGCAGGAGCTCGAGGGGTTGGCCGGCGGCGGACCCGTCACCCTGACCGTCCTGGTGAAGTCCGGCACCGGAGTCGTGATCCAGGTCCAGGGCGAGGTGTACGCATAACCCCCGAAGTTCCATGGCACCCGCGAAAATGTCGGGCTTCGGTTGATGGGTGACGGATCTACTTCGGTTGATCCGTGACACTCGTCTTGACCTTACGTCGCCCGCCGGGCACCTGGACGTTCTTCTGTTTCACCTCCCCGCGCAGTGTGCGCTCGGTGGTCTTGAGTAGGTGGTCCCCGTCGTAGAACTGCATGGTCTGGTCGGTCACCCACACATCGATGGTGTGGCCGGCGGCGGCCCACCCAGGCAGACCTGTTGCCAGTTCACACACACCACCCCCAGCGGACTGGCGCGGCGTACCACCCAGCTCCCGTCATCGCGGTCGGCGTTCGGGCGACCGGCCCGGCACCGACGCGCAGCGGGGTGATCGGCGCCGGAACCGGCTGTTCGAACCGTGCCGACGGGGTGGTCATGTCCAGCGCCTGGTGGGGCCGTCGGGTGTTGTAGTCGTCGACCCACTCGTCCAGCTCGGCCTGCGCGTGCGCCAGGTCGGCGAAGACCCGGTCGGTGCGGAACTCGGTACGGATCGCCCGGTGGAACCGCTCCACCTTGCCGGTCGTGGTCGGCGACCGAGGCTGGGTGAGCAGGTGCTCGATCCCGTTCTCCCGACACACCCGGTCGAACAACACCTCGACCGGAGGCTTGTTGAACCGGCCGGTGAAGACCTTCCCGTTGTCGGTCAGGATCTGCCCCGGGATTCCGTAGATGCCCAACGCCAACGCCAACCCCTCGCACACCCCGCGCGAGGACTCCCGCAGCATCAGGTAGGCGCTGACGCAGAACCTCGAGTGGTCATCGACCCCGGTCAGCGCCTTCGCGGCCGCCCGTCCGCGAGCCGGAACCCGCCCACCACGTCCATCTGCCACAGCTCCATCGGCAGCCCGCGTTCCCAACGCTTCCACTTCCGGTCCCGGCGCCGCCGGCCGGTCGTGTCGATCAGGTTCAACCGGACCAGCGCCCGGTAGACCGCCGACTCTGAGGGCACCGGCTCAAGTCCCCGCCTGCCCAGCTCGTAGACGATCCGCCGCGGCCCCCACGAAGGGTGCGACGACCTCATCCGCGCGATCGCCGCCTCGACCGCACCAGAGATCTGGTGCGGACACGACCGCGGCCGGTGCGACCGGTCACCCAGGTTCCCCAAACCACCGGCCTCGTACTTGGCCAACCAGGCATGCACGGTCTTACATGAGACCCCGAACCGGGCCGCCACGTCCGTGACCGTCTCGCCGTCACTGATCACCGCCAGCACGGCCTGATACCGCTGCTCAGTCACACTCAACTCCCGCATCTCGGGAGTGTCACCAATCAGCCGAAGTAGGCGTACCCCATCACCCGAAGGCATGTCACCCAACAACCGAAGAGCGAATGTCACCTCTCAGGCGAAGTAACACATGGCACCCGCGAAATGGAGCCGCCTGTCGGAATCGAACCGACGACCTATTCATTACGAGTGAATCGCTCTACCGACTGAGCTAAGGCGGCGTGCTGCCCGGGCAGGCGGAGTGGAGCGGGGCCCGGGCAACCCGACGGAGTATACGGACGCGAGCCAAGTCGGACGCCCGCAGAAACCGGCGAGGCATCGGGGCCGCGACGGGGCCGGGGCCGGCTCAGGCCGCGTCGGCCGGCCGGCCTTGCCGGTGAGGGTCTGCGTCGGCGCCGCACCAGCAGGTGAAGCGCAGGTGACGCCGCGCTCGGCGTTGACGATGGAGGTCACCTGGCTCGGGAAGATCAGCTGACGCTGGCGCAGGCGGTGCAGAAGTGGTCGAACATGGCGGGACCTCCCTCGAGGACAGCTGGACGGTGGACGGCACCATCATCTGCGACATCCGATGCATAGGGGTAGCCTCTCTTTCCAGCATCTTCTCTAGGGAGATCCCTATGCTTTCCCTGCACCAGCTGCGCTGCTTCCTGGCGACTACGAGCTCGGGTCGCTGACCGCCGCGGCCGAGCGAGCTCGGCTACGCGCAGCCGTCGGTCTCCGAGCAGATCCGGGCGCTGGAGCGGTCGCTGGGCGCGACGCTGTTCCGCCGCGTCGGGCGCGGCGTCGTGCCCACCACCGTCGCCGACTCGCTGCGTCCGCACGCCGAGCGCACCCTGGCCGCGGCGGAGGAGGCCCGCGCGCGCGGTGCAGACGCGTGAAGCGCCTTCGAGACCGGGACGATCCGGTTCGGGATGTTCGGTACCGCCCGCCTGTACGCCGGCGCGGGGCTGGTCGCCGACGTGCTCGACGCGGCACCCCGGCGTGCGGGTCGAGCTGATCGGCCAGAACTCCACGCGACGTCCAGGAGGACCTGCGCCGCGGTCGGATCGAGGCCGCGATGATCGCCGTGCCGACCGTCACGCAGCGAGGGCATGCAGGTGACGCCGGTGGCGCGCGACGAGCTGGTCTACATCAGCGCCGACCCGGAGCGGCTCGCCGTCGCCGGTCACCGCGCAAGCGGCTGGCCGAGGCCTCGCTGGTGATGCCCGAGACGACCTGGCGGGCCGACGACTCCACCCGGATCGTGCTGCGGCAGATGCTGCACGAGACCGGGCGCAACCCGCAGACCCGGATCGAGGTCGAGGACGTCGAGACCGCCGTCGAGCTGGTCGGCCTGGGCCTCGCCGACTCGGTGGTCCCGCGGGGCGCCGCCGAGCAGCTGCTGCCCCGGCTGGCGCCGAACGCCGGCTGGGTGCGCTGCGGCCGCGGCAGTACGACACGTTCGCCATCGTGCACCGGTCCGGCGCCACGCTGTCGCCCGCTGCGCGGCTGATGATCGAGCTCGCGACCCGGCGGATCCAGGCCATCGCCGAGCCGATCAGCCCGCGCTGACGCGACGGGCCGGGTCGACGCTCAGCAGGTGAGCCCGTCGTCGGGGACCGTGCCGTCGAGGAGGTAGGCCTCGACGGCGTCGTCGACGCAGTCGTTGCCCTTGTTGTAGCCGGTGTGGCCGTCGCCGTCGCGGCTGACCAGGACGCCCGAGTCGAGCTGGTCGGCCAGGCCTCGGCCCATCGTACGGCGTCGCCGGGTCGCGGGTCGTGCCGATCGACGACGATCGGCGCGGCGCCGGCGGCCGTCGACGTCGAGCGGCTTCTCGGTGGACTCGACCTCGGATGCCGCGGCAGCCGACCAGGCCCCACGCGAAGACGTCGCCGAAGGTGGGCGAGGCCTTCTCGAACGCCGGGCATCGCCGCCGGCACCTCGGCCGGCGGGATCGACGACGGGTCGTCGAGGCAGCTGATCGCCGAGAACGCCTCCGCGGCTGTTGTCGGTGTAGCCGTCGGCGTCGCGCGAGGTGTAGAGGTCGGAGAGCTGCGAGCAGCGCCGAGCCGTCGCCGTCGAACGCGTCGCCGAGCGCCGGGCTCGAGCAGGAACCAGTAGTCGCGGACGTAGAGCGGCGAGCACGATGCCGTAGAAGGCGTTGCCGACCCGGTCAGCTCCGGTCGTCGGCGGTCGGCAGCGGGCTGCGCGTCGACGTCGGTCGAGGAAGTCGCTGATCCGGGCGCAGGCCCTCGTCGACCGAGTCGCCGAGGAAGCAGGAGTCGGCGGTCTCGACGCAGTTCTCGACGTAGGCGCGCAGCGCGGTCTCGAAGCCCGCGGCCTGCCCGAGGGCGAGCTCGCGGAAGTCGAGCGAGAGGTCGACGGCGCCGTCGAGCACGAACCGGCCGACCCGCTCGGGGAACAGCTCGGCGTAGGTCGCGCCGAGCTCGGTGCCGTAGGACGCCCCGAAGTAGTCGAGCGTCGACTCGCCGAGCGCGGCGCGCAGCACGTCCATGTCGCGCGCCGCCTCGATCGTGCTGACGTGGGCGGCGAGGTCGCCGGACCGCTCCGCGCAGCCGCTCACCAGAGCCTCGGCGAGGCCGGACGAACTCGCGCGCTCGGCGGCGTGTCGGGGTCGGGGTCGGCGGCGACGTAGCTCGTCGAGCTCGCGCGTCGCCCAGGCAGTCGACCGGGGCGCTGTCGCCGGTGCCGCGCGGGTCGAAGCCGACGATGTCGAAGCTGTCGAGCAGCGGGTCGCCGAAGACCAGGCCGGCCTGGGCGGCGTAGTCGGTGCCGGGGACGCCCGGGCCGCCGGGGTTGACCACGCAGCGAGCCGACCCGGTGCGTCCGGGTCGTCGGCCGGAGCCTTGAGCAGCGCCAGGTCGATGGTGCCGCCCGTCCGGGTCGTCGTAGTCGAGCGGGACCTTGAGGGTCGCGCACTCGAGACTCGCCCTCGGCAGGACTCCCACTCGAGCGTCCTGGTCGTAGAACGCGGCCAGCGCCGGCGACGGCGGCTCGTCGGCCGGCTCGGGTGGACGGCGTCGGGTGCGGGCTGGTCGTCGGGTCCGGACCCGGCCGGAGTCGTCGTCGTCGCCCAGCGGCAGGCGACGACAGCGACGCCGCCCGGCGAGCAGCAGGCAGCGCCACCACGACGACAGCGACGACGAAGCCGCTTCATCGACCGGCTGCCCCCGGGCACCTTGAGCGCCAGCATCATCGACTCCAGCGCGAGCGGCGACCGGGACGTTGAACTCCAGCATCTGCTCGCGGGCCTCGAAGATCCAGCCGATCCGGCGCAGGTTGAGCTCGGGCGTGGAGGTCCGGGCGACCAGCTCGACGTCGGGCCGGATCTCCTCGTTGACCAGCGCCACCGGGGCGCCGACCGCGACCGCGATCGCGTCGCGGTAGACCGAGACCAGGTCCATCAGGCCCCGGTCGACGACGTCGAGGTGGCGGCGCTTGGCGCGGCGTCTTCTGGGCCCTCTCCAGTGGCGGCCAGGGCCGGGGCGTACTCGCGGGGGCGGCGGCCGCGCTCGACGACGCCGTACGACGCGTCGAGGTCGCGCTTCTCGCGCTCGTCGAGGTCGCCGGTGATCAGCGTCGGCCTCCTCCTTGGTCACCTCGTTGAGGTTGGCCGCGGCGTTCATGCAGTCGCCCAGCGAGGTCAGCTTGGCCGGGCAGGGCGACCACCTCGCGCCGCCGGTTGCGGGTCGCCTCGTCGCGCGCCAGCGCCCGGGCCCGGCCGATGTGGCCCTGGCTGGCCCGGGCGGCGTAGGCCGCCAGCGCCTCGTCGACTCCGTCGGTGCGGACCAGGAACGCGGCCACGTCGGCGGCGGTGGGCGTGGTCAGGGTGACCAGCCGGCAGCGGGAGCGGATGGTCGGCAGGACGTCCTCGACCGTCGGCGCGCAGAGCATCCAGACCGTGCGGTCGGTCGGCTCCTCGATCGCCTTGAGCAGGGCGTTGCAGGCCTGGTCGGTGAGCCGGTCGGCGTCCTCGACGACGAGGATCTGCCAGCGCCGGCCCACCGGGTGCGAGCGCCGCCCGCCGCACCAGGTCGCGCACCTCGTCGACGCCGATCGAGAGCTTCTCGGTGCGGATCACCGACACGTCGGCGTGGGTCCCGGCCAGCACGGTGTGGCAGGCGTGGCACTCTCCGCAGCCGGCCCGCTCGCACTGGAGGGCGGCGGCGAAGGCGACCGCGGCGTTGGAGCGGCCCGAACCCGGCGGGCCGGTGAACAGCCAGGCGTGGGTCATGCCGTGACCGCCGGCCGCCGACTGCCAGCACCGCGGCGGTGCGGGCGCTGGCCGACCAGGTGGTCCCAGACGCCACCCACCACGCCGGCCTCGCCGACGGTAGTCACTTCTTCGCCTGCGTGAGCAGGGGCTCGACGCGGCCACGGATGTCGGCGGCGATGTCGTCGACCGGCCGGCGGGCATCGACGCACGAGGTAGTGGTCGGGGTCGGCCGCCGCCATCTCGAGGAACGCCTCCCGCACCCGCTCGTGGAACTCCACCGACTCGCCCTCGATCCGGTCCCGCTCCTCGAACCGGCCCAGGCCGTGCTCCGGCGCGAGGTCGAGCACCACGGTCAGGTGCGGCCGCAGGTCGCGGGTGGCCCAGCGCTGCGACCTGCTCGACCTCGGCCAGGTCGAGGGCACGTCCGGCGCCCTGGTAGGCCAGCGTCGAGTCGACGTAGCGGTCGGTGATCACCACCTCGCCCCGGTCCAGCGCCGGGAGGACGACGGTGTCGACGTGCTCGGCCTTGTCGGCGGCGTAGAGCAGCGTCTCGGTGCGGTCGGCCAGACTCCCGGTGGCCGGGTCGAGGACGATCTCGCGCACCCGCCGGCCGACCTCGGTGTCGCCGGGCTCGAAGGTCAGCCGGACGGCGTACCCCTCGGCGCGCAGCCAAGCCTCCAGCGCCCGGGACTGGGTCGACTTGCCGGCGCCCTCGCCGCCCTCGAAGCAGACGAAGACGCCGCTGTTCGTGCGGAGACCGTAGTGCTGTGGCACGGGGCGAACCTACGAGGTGGCACCGACGCTCGCCACCGCGGGGTCAGGAGCCGGCAACGTGGGTGGCACAGGCGGAGGAGCCCTCGGTGGCCTCGGCGGACTCCGAGCACTCGTCGGACGGGAGCGTCAGCAGCCCCCAGGCCAGGGCCATGACCGCCGGCGGCACCAGCCAGGCGCCCACCTTCCCCACCCAGTCACGGGCCTGGCGACGCACGCTGACCAGCCCGATGACGCCGATGACAGCCGCGGCCGCGAAGCCGAGGAGGACCAGCGAGACCGGGCTGTCCGCTTCTCCGCAGAATTTCCCTTGCACGGATGCCAGTGCGGGCACCCTGCCCGGCCCACCGGCGTAGCAGTTCTCGGCGAGGAACCACAGGTGGACGAAGAACGCGCCCGCGAGGAACAGGGCGGTCAGTACGACCAGCCCCAGGGTCCCCGCGAAGTTGCGCCTCATGGGGGAGAGTATGAGTCCTTCCGAACCGGCCCGTGGGAGATTTCGCCAATCCGGCTCGGTGTCGCCGGCGGCGTCCTCAGGACTTCTTCGCGGCGGCCTTCTGCGTCGTCTTCTTCGCCGCCGACTTCTTCGCCGTGGACTTCTTCGCCGTCGACTTCTTCGCCCCCCGCTTGGCCGCCTTCTTCGCCGGCCCCTTGGCCCGGCGCTCGGCGAGCAGCTCGGCGGCCCGCTCGAGGGTGAGCTCCTCGACCGAGTCGTCCTTGCGGAGGGTGGCGTTGTACTCGCCGTCGGTGACGTACTCGCCGAAGCGACCGGCCTTGACGACCAGCGGCGCGCCCGAGACCGGGTCGTTGCCGAGCTCCTTCAGCGGCGCAGACGCCGCTGCCCGGCCACGCTGCTTGGGCTGGGCGTAGATCGCCAGCGCCTCGTCGAGGGTGATCGTGAGCAGCTTCTCCTCGGAGTCGATCGACCGGGAGTCGGTGCCCTTCTTCAGGTAGGGGCCGTAGCGACCGTTCTGGGCGGTGATCTCGACGCCCTCGGCGTCGGTGCCGACGACCCGCGGCAGCGACAGCAGCTTGACCGCGTCGTCCAGGGTGATGGTGTCCAGCGTCATCGACTTGAACAGCGACCCGGTGCGTGGCTTGGCCGACTTCGGAGCGTCCTCGGGCAGCACCTCGGTGACGTAACGGGCCGAACCGGCCGTTCTTCGCCACCACCCGCAGCCCGGTATCCGGATGAGTCGCCGAGGTCGATCTCCTCGCCGGCCGGGTTCGCGAACAGCTCGCTGGCCTTGGCGAGCGTGAGCTCGTCGGGCGGCAGGTCCTCGGGGACGTTGGCCCGCTTGCCGGCCGGGTTGCCGTCGTCGTCGGGACCCTCGAGGTAGGGGCCGTAGCGCCCGACCCGGAGCACGATCCCGCTGTCGGGGTCGCCGACCGGGAACGTCGCCATCTCCTTGGCGTCGATCTCGCCGAGCCCGGTGACCAGCGGATGCAGGCCCTTGACGCGCTCGGAGCCGTAGTAGAACTCCGCGAGCTCGGTGGCGCGGTCCGCCCGGCCGGCGGCGATCTCGTCGAGCACGTCCTCCATGCCGGCGGTGAACTCGTAGGAGACCAGCCGGTCGAAGTGCTCCTCGAGCAGCCGGGTGACCGAGAACGCCAGCCACGCCGGCACCAGTGCGGTGCCCTTCTTGTAGACGTAGCCGCGGTTGATGATCGTGCCGATGATCGAGGCGTACGTCGAGGGGCGGCCGATCTCGCGGTCCTCGAGCTCCTTGATCAGGGTCGCCTCGGTGTAGCGGGCCGGCGGCTTGGTCTCGTGACCGGAGGCCGACACCGAGGCCGCCGAGACGGCGTCGCCCTCTGCCAGCGTCGGCAGCCGGGTCTCCGCGTCGTCACGCGCTGCGGCCACGTCGTCGGTGCCCTCGACGTACGCCTTGAGGAAGCCGTGGAAGGTGATCACCCGCCCGCTGGCCGAGAACACCACGTCCTCACCCGTCGAGGCCTCGCCGCCGAGCCGGATCGAGACCGACTGGCCGACCGCGTCCTTCATCTGGGAGGCGACCGTGCGCATCCAGATCAGCTCGTAGAGCCGGAACTGGTCGCCGGTCAGGCCGGTCTGCGCCGGGGTCCGGAAGGAGTCGCCCGGCCGGCCGGATCGCCTCGTGCGCCTCCTGGGCGTTCTTCACCTTCGACGCGTAGGTGCGGGGGCTGTCGGGGAGGTACTCGGCGCCGTACAGCTCCCGCACCTGCGACCGCGCGGCCTGGACGGCCGCGCCCGACAGCGTGGTCGAGTCGGTCCGCATGTAGGTGATGAAGCCGTTCTCGTAGAGCCGCTGCGCCACCGACATCGTGATCGACGCCGAGAAGCCGAGCTTGCGCGAGGCCTCCTGCTGCAGGGTCGTGGTCCGGAACGGCGCGTACGGCGAGCGGCGGTAGGGCTTGGACTCGACCGACCGCACGTCGTACGTCGTGTCGCGCAGCGCATCGGCCAGCGCCTCGGCCCGGGCGCGGTCGAGGTGGACGACCTTCGTCCGGACTTGAGCTGCCGTCGAGGTGCCGAAGTCCGAGCCCCGGGCGACCCGGCCGCCGTCGATGGAGTGCAGCCGCGCGGGGAACATCCGCTGATCGTGCTGCGCGCCGGCGTCGAAGGTGCCCTCGAGGTCCCAGTACGACGCGATCCGGAACTTCATCCGGTCCCGCTCGCGGTCCACGACGAGCCGGGTCGCAACGGACTGCACGCGACCGGCGGAGAGGCCCGACATGACCTTCTTCCACAGCACCGGCGAGACCTCGTAGCCGTAGAGCCGGTCCAGGATCCGGCGCGCCTCCTGCGCCTCGACCAGGTCCATGTCGAGGTCGCGGGGATTCTCCGCGGCCGCCTGGATCGCCGACTTGGTGATCTCGTGGAAGACCATCCGCTTGACCGGGATGCCCTTGGGCTTCAGCTCGTCGAGGAGGTGCCAGGCGATCGCCTCGCCCTCGCGGTCCTCGTCGGTGGCGAGGAAGAGCTCGTCGGCGTCCTTGACCAGGCCGCTGAGCTTGGTGATGTGGCTCTTCTTGTCACGCGGCACGACGTAGTAGGGCTCGAAGTCGTTCTCGACGTCGACCGCCAGACGGCCCCACGGCTTGTCCTTGATCTTCGCCGGGGTGTCGGCGGCGTTGTTCGGCAGGTCGCGGATGTGGCCGATGGAGGACTCGACGACGTATCCCGCGCCGAGGTACTCCGCGATCTTGCGGGCCTTGGCCGGGGACTCGACGATCACCAACTTGTGTGCCACGTGGGTAGGTGCTCCGTTTCGCTGGTTCTGGGTGGGCCTGATCGGGCTCACGGCCGATTACGGTAGCGCGACCCCGAGAATGGCCAATTCGCGGCGTACGGCGACGTCCCCCGAAATGCCGGCGACCCGGCCCGCCCGACACGCGAGGTGTCGGAGCGAGCCGGGTCGGCCGTCGTCCCGCCGGGTCAGCGCCCGGGCGGCTCGAACTGCTGCGTCGGTGCCGGGTCGGTCTGCGCGGGCGCCGAGGCCGGCGTCGAGGGGTGCGCAGCCGGGTTCCCCACCGGCGTACCGGCCGGCACCGGGTCGTTGTCCTCCACCGGAGGCGACGTCGCCGGGGTGTCCGCGTCGTCGTCGCCGATGTGGATGGAGCGGCGCTTCGACACGTAGATGGCACCCGCGATCACGCCCACCGCCGCGAGCGCGATGACGATGCGCAGCGCGTCGTTCTGGTCCTGCCCGACACCCATCGACACCACGGCGCTGGCGATCAGCAGCGAGACCAGGTTCATCACCTTGATCAGCGGGTTGATCGCCGGGCCGGCGGTGTCCTTGAACGGGTCGCCGACGGTGTCGCCGATGATCGTGGCCTCGTGGGCCAGCGAGCCCTTGCCGCCGTGGTGGCCGTCCTCGACCAGCTTCTTGGCGTTGTCCCATGCGCCACCGGAGTTGGCGAGGAACACCGCCATCAGGGTGCCGGCGCCGATAGCACCGGCCAGGAAGCCGGCCAGGGCGGTCACGCCGAGGCCGAAGCCGACCGCAACCGGTGCGAGGACAGCGAGCAGACCCGGCGTCACGAGCTCGCGCAGCGAGTCCTTGGTGACGATGTCGACGACCTTGCCGTACTCCGGCCGTCCGGTGCCCTGCATGATCCCGGGGATGTCGCGGAACTGGCGGCGTACCTCGAACACGACGGCACCTGCCGCGCGCCCGACCGCGTTGATCGCGAGCCCCGAGAACAGGAACACGGCGGCTGCGCCGAGCAGGATGCCGACCAGCACCAGCGGGTTGAACACGTTGAAGTCGAGCAGGGCGAACTCGTCGCTGCTCGGCTGTGCTTCGTTCAGCGCCTCGGCGACCGAGGTGGCGTAGGAACCGAACAGGGCGGTGGCGGCCAGCACGGCGGTCGCGATTGCGATGCCCTTGGTGATCGCCTTGGTGGTGTTGCCGACTGCATCCAGCTCGGTGAGGATCTGCGCGCCTGCCGGGCTGACGTCGCCGGACATCTCGGCGATGCCCTGGGCGTTGTCGGAGACCGGACCGAAGGTGTCCATGGCGACGATCACGCCGACGGTGGTCAACAGGCCGGTACCGGCGAGCGCGACCGCGAACAGCGAGACCGTCAGGGTCGCGCCGCCGAGCAGGAAGGCACCGAACACCGCTGCACCGATGACGAGGGTCGTGTAGACGGCGGACTCGAAGCCGACCGCGAGCCCGGACAGGATCACCGTGGCCGGGCCGGTCAGCGAGGTCTTGCCGACGTCCTTGACCGGACGGCGTTCGGTGCCGGTGAAGTAGCCGGTCAGCGCCAGGATGCCGGCGGCCATCACGATGCCGATCACGACAGCGAGCGAGGCGATGATCCGGGGATCGCCCTCGGCGCCGGCCATGTCGCGGCCGGCCACGTTGGCCAGGTCAGCGAAGTCGCCGGGCAGGTAGATGAAGGAGAGCGCGACGCAGGCGACCGCGGCGATGCCGGCCGAGAGGTAGAACGCGCGGTTGATGGTGACCAGCCCGTTCTCGCCCTCCCGCGGCTTGCAGAGGTAGACCCCGGCCACGGCCGTCAGAGCGCCGATGGCGGGGATCAGGAGCGGGTAGACCAGGCCCTTGTCGCCGAAGGCCTGGGCGCCCAGGATCAGCGCGGCGACCAGGGTGACGGCGTACGACTCGAACAGGTCCGCGGCCATACCGGCGCAGTCGCCCACGTTGTCGCCGACGTTGTCGGCGATGGTGGCGGCGTTGCGCGGGTCGTCCTCGGGGATGTTCTGCTCGACCTTGCCGACCAGGTCGGCGCCGACGTCGGCGGCCTTGGTGAAGATTCCGCCACCGACTCGCATGAACATGGCCAGCAGGGCCGCGCCGAAGCCGAAGCCCTCCAGCACGTGGGCCGCCGTCTCCTTGAACAACAGGACCACGAGGCTGGCGCCCAGGAGTCCCAGGCCGACGGTGAGCATGCCGACCATGGCGCCGGTGCGGAAGCCGATGTGCATGGCCCGGTCGCGCCCGGTCTCGTTCGCGGCGGCAGCCACCCGGAGGTTGGCGCGCACCGCCAGCGACATGCCGAGGTAGCCGACGGCCGCCGAGAAGCCGGCACCCAGGAGGAAGAAGATCGAACGCCCGATCCGCACGCCGATGTCGTCGGCGGGCAGTGCCAGCAGCAGGAAGAAGGCCACCACGGCGAATACGCCGAGCGTCCGGAACTGCCGCGTCAGGTAGGCGTTGGCGCCCTCCTGCACCGCCTGGGCGATGTTCTTCATGTTGTCGGTGCCTTCACCGGCGGCAAGGACTTCCTGGCGGAACATCCACGCCATCCCGAGCGCGCCGAGCGCGATCAGGGCGACGACGATGACCAGGACGAGGTTGCCTCCGGAGACGTCCACGACGGCGGGAAGGATCCCGGTCATGTGCTTCCTCCTGGGAGTGGTTCAGATCTCACGAACGACGCGGAGTCTACGCAGGAGTCATGAAGGCCCGGCACGCAGGTGTGACGGTGGACACGGGAGGGGTCGGTGGCCCCAAGGTCGGGGCGCGTTGGAGCCCGATCAGCCGGCGGCGAGCGCCTGGTCGGCCGACTCGTGGATGACGAAGACCTTCGCCAGTCCGGTGATCCGGAAGATCTTCAGCAACCGCTCCTGGCTGCAGACGAGCTGCAGCGACCCGTCATGGGCCCGAACCTTCTTGAGCCCTCCGACGAGGACTCCGAGACCGGTCGAGTCGAGGAACTCGACTGCTCCCATGTCGACGACGATGTCGTAGACACCCGCTGCCACGAGTTCGGTGATCTTGTCGCGCAGCTTGGGTGCCGTGTAGACGTCGATCTCGCCCCCGACAGCCACGACGGTCCGTCCATCGACCTCGTGCGTCGCAAGAGTCAGGTCCACGGTCTCTCCCAAACGTTCACGGGCGGCGATGGCGTTCGTGTCATCCCGCTCGCCGGATGATGTTATCTGACAATAAAACCACGCGGATCGACTCCGCGCCTCAAGTTGTATCAACCTGTTGAAGACCGTGGCTCCTTACGGACCCAGCATCCCGGTCTGGTTCTGCTCTGCGCGATGTCCGCGGCGTTTGCCAGACTGCGACCGTGGGCGCGGCGGACCCGAGGGCAACAGACGTGGCCGGGTTGATCGACAGGCTGGCGGCCGGACCAGGTCGCGCCGACCGGCTCACCCACCTCGAGGTGCTGCCTCCACGCACGGCCGTCCTCGCGGAATGGCCAACCTGGGTGCCCGAGGACGTGCGGGCGGCGTACGCCCGGTGTGGGATCGCCCAACCCTGGCGGCACCAGGCCGCCGCGGCCGACGCCGCCCATGCCGGCACCCACGTCGTGGTGGCCACCGGCACCGCCTCGGGCAAGTCCCTCGCCTACCAGCTGCCGACCCTGAGCGACATCCGGTCGGCGCGCGGACCTCGCGGCGAGCGGGGGGCGACCGTCCTCTATCTGGCGCCTACCAAGGCCCTCGCCCACGACCAGCTTGCCGGGCTCGCGTCACTGGGCCTCGACGTGCGCCTGAGCACCCACGACGGCGACAGCCCGCGTGACCAACGGGACTGGACCCGTGAGCACGCCGAGTACGTCCTGACCAATCCGGACATGCTCCATCGGTCGCTGCTGCCCGTCCATGGCTGGTGGGCGTCGTTCCTCGGATCCCTGCGCTACGTCGTCGTCGACGAGTGTCATCACTATCGGGGCGTGTTCGGTGCCCACGTGTCCCACGTGCTGCGCCGCCTGCGCCGCATCTGTGCCCTCCACGGGGCCGATCCCACGTTCGTCCTCGCCTCGGCGACGATGGCCGAGCCGGCGACGACCGCCGGCCGGCTGACCGGTCTGGACATCCTGCCGATCACCGGCGACGCGTCGCCGCGCGGTCAGCTGGCCGTGGCGCTGTGGGAGCCGCCCCTCACGTCCTGGATCGGCGAGAACGGTGCACCGGTCCGCCGCGCCGCCTCGTCCGAGACGGCCGACCTGCTGGCCGACCTGGTGGCCGAGGACGTACGGACGCTGGCGTTCGTCCGGTCCCGCCGTGGCGCCGAGCAGGTCGCCATGACCACCGCTCAGCTCCTGTCGGAGGTCGACGCGTCCCTCCCGGGACGGGTGGCGGCCTACCGCGGTGGCTACCTCCCGGAGGAACGCCGGGCACTGGAGGCGGACCTGCGCGCCGGGGAGCTCGTCGGCCTGGCCGCGACCAACGCTCTCGAGCTGGGCATCGACATCAGCGGCCTTGACGCCGTACTGATGGCGGGGTTCCCCGGGACCCGCGCCGCCTTCTGGCAACAGGTCGGCCGCGCCGGGCGAGGAGCGCAGGACGCGCTGGCCGTCCTCGTGGCCCGCGACGACCCCCTCGACACCTATCTCGTGAACCATCCCGAGGCCCTGCTGGGACGGCCGGTCGAGGCGACCGTCTTCGACCCCGACAACCCGGTCGTCCTCGGGCCACACCTGTGCGCGGCCGCGCACGAGTTCCCGCTCGTGGAGGCCGACCTCGACCTCTTCGGCGCCGGCGCACGGGCGGTGCTCGACGAGCTGACCGAGTCGGGGCTGTTGCGGCGCCGTCCCCGGGGCTGGTTCTGGACCGATCGCAGCCGCGCTGCCGACCTCGCGGACCTCCGGTCCACCGGTGGCGGCCCCTTCCAGCTCGTGGAGGAGTCGACCGGACGGGTGGTCGGCACCGTGGACGCGGCCGGCGCCCACCAGACCGCACACCCCGGCGCGGTCTACGTCCACCGCGGGGAGACCTGGCTGGTGAAGTCTCTGGACCTCGACGAGCGCGTGGCCGTGATCGTCGCAGCCGACCCTGACTACTCCACCTCGGCCCGTGAGATCACCGACATCACCATCGTCTCCGAGCTCGAGCACCGGGTCTGGCCGGGTGGCCGGCTGGCGTTCGGAAACGTCGACGTCTCGCACCGGGTGGTGTCGTTCCTGAAGCGGCGGCAGCCCTCCGGAGAGGTGATCGCCGAGGAGCCGCTCGACCTGCCCGAGCGCAACCTGCGGACCCGCGCCGTGTGGTGGACCGTCCCGGACGACGTACTCGACGAGTCCGGACCGGCGCGGCGAGACCTGCCCGGTTCCGCGCACGCCGCGGAGCACTGCTCGATCGGGCTGCTGCCGCTGTTCGCCACCTGCGACCGCTGGGATATCGGTGGCGTCTCGACGGCGGTGCACCCCGACACCGGCCAGCTCACCGTCTTCGTCTACGACGGCCATCCGGGGGGCGCCGGGTTCGCCCGGCGTGGGTTCGAGGCGGCTGGTCCGTGGCTGACCGCGACCCGCGAGACCATCTCGGCCTGCGAGTGCGCGGAGGGCTGCCCGTCCTGCATCCAGTCGCCGAAGTGCGGCAACCAGAACCAACCGCTGGACAAGGTCGGCGCCGTCGCGCTCCTCGACGCGCTGCTCGGCCAGTCAGCCGACCCTGTCGTCGACCAGCCTGCGGCGTCAGCCGGGTCCCGCCCGAGCCCGGGCTGAGAGGTCCGCGTGCTGGCCCAGCCAGCGGGGACCCGCGACTGTCACCTCCACCACCACCTCCTCCCCCTGGACGAGGCAGGAGGCCAGACTGGCGTCGTTGGCGTCTGCGATCCGCGAGGCCGCGGCACACGCGTCCCCACCCTCCTGGAGACCGGCGGCGCCGGCCAGGGCCGAGAGATCGGCTGCTGACTGGGCGATCCGGTGCGCCCACACCATCGCCGCCACGACACCGAGGGCGGACCCCACGAGCAGCAGGAATGCCAGGAGGGCGACGGCCAACAGGCTCGCCGCCCCACGCTGGTCCCTGTTCATGCGGGTCCCCGTTCAAAGCGGAGCGAGCATTTGAATGGGGTGCTCATGCCGGCCCCTCCTCCACGAGTGCGACGGCTTCTGCGTGCAGCTGCGCCGGCGGCAGCGCGTCGAAGATCCCGCCCGGCCCCGCCACCTCGCCGGTCACGGTCACGTGCACACGCCCGTCGCCGGTGGCGACCCGCACGGTGGCGCCGTCGGGTGCCACCTGCTCCCCGACGGCGACGGCAGCTGCGGGTGCGTCGCCGCGAGCCAGCGCGCGGGCAGTCTCGCGGGCCGCGTCGACGGCGCGCAGCTGGTCGGCACCCACCGCGAGGAGCCACACCAGACCCGTCGTGACCGAGACGAGCAGCGGCAGGACGAGAGCGAGCTCGGCCGTGACCGCGCCGCGCGCGTCGCGGTGACGCCTACCTGTCATCCCGGAGCGGTTCACCCAATGCCCAGAAGCCCGAGCACGTGGTCGAACAGCGTGCGGAGCAGCTGGTCGCCGAAGCCGCCGGTCAGCAACTTGTAGAGCAGGCCGGCCAGCCCTGCGCCGGCGGCCGTGCCGACGGCGTACTCCGCGGTGGTGATGCCCTGCTCGCCCCGCGTCCATGCGTTCCTCATGTCCAAACCCCTTCCGTCGACGCTCGCCCGTTACGAGCACTCGACGCGACCTTCGCCCAACCGGGTGACGGTTCGCCCTACCTGCACGTCGTGCTGTGGAGGGACCCGACCGGGCCGGTGGCGGTGGAGAGCTGGTGGCCCACTGCTCAGAGGTCCAGGTCGGAGAGCATGCCGACGACCAGCGGGACGATGCCGAGCAGGAGGAAGGACGGCAGGAGGCACAGGCCAAGCGGCAGGGCGGCCCTGACCCCGACCGCCCGAGCTCGCTCCTCGACGTGAGCTCGGGCCGACCGACCAAGCTCGTCGGCGAGCTGCTCGATCGTGGAGACCACGCCGGCTCCGGTGCGGTGCGACCGGGCGAGCGCCCGCCCCAGTGGCGCGAGATCCGGGTCGTCGGCGAGGGAGGCCCACACCCGCTCGGGGTCGACGCCCAGCCCGAGGCGCTCGGTGACGCCCGCGAGCCGATCGGCGGCGGGTCCCGGGAGGGCTGCGCATGCCATCTGGACCCCTGCGCCCGGCGTGGCGCCGCCGCGTAGTGCGGCGGCGAGCAGGTCGACGAGGTGGGGCAGGTCGCGGCGCACCTGGCGACGGATCCGGCGCGTGGCGGGCGACTCGGTCCGCCCGATGAACCACCAGGCAGCGACTCCCGCGACGGCGGCCGCCACGGGGGCGGCCCGGCCGCCCACGAACACGAACCCGCCGACGCCGGCCAACACCGCCAGCAACCCTCGCCACCGCTGCATCCAGTCAGCCCGTGGCGGCACAGGCGTCCGCTCCGGCTGGGCCTGGTCCACAAGCCGCGTCCGGGCAGGGAGCACCAGCAAGGTGGCGACGCAAGCGGCCAGACCCGCCAGGACGCTCATTCGGGGTCCCCGGACCTCGGGGTCCCCGCGGAATCGGGAGCGCAGCGAGCGATTTCGTGGGGTGAGCTTGCGGAGCGAAGCGAGCATTTGGCTGGGGTGTTCATGACCCGGCCTCCACGGCGCCCGCGATCACCTCGATCCACCACAGCCCGGCGAAGCCGAACAGCAGTCCACCGACGAGACAGGCCAAACCCCAGGGATGACCCAGGAGAAACGCCAGCGGACTTCCACCGGCCCCGGACCCCATCAGGAGCGCGAGTGCCGGAAGGGCGGCCACCAGCCGGGCGGTCGCCCGCGCCGACGCCAGCTCGCCCTCGACGATCCGCTGGGCGTGGTGTGCGTCTCGCAGGCCCGCGGCGCACCGGCGGACGCTGTCGGCCAGCCCCTGCCCCGACCTGCTCGACACGGCCCAGGCAGCCGCGACCAGGCGGAGGTCGCCGGCCCCCGGGAGGGTCGTCGCGAGCCGGCGCAGGGCTTCCGGCACGTCACCCGCGAGCTCGTCTGCCTCGGCGGCCGGGCGCAGGGGAGGCCAGACCAGCGCGGCCCGGCCCAGCGACCGACCGGGGGGCTGGCCGGAGGCGAGCTCGGTGGCCAACAGCTCGCAGGTCTCGAGCACCCGACCGGCCACCTGCCGCGCGGCCTGACGGTGCTGGCGGCGACGCACGAGAAGCCGGACGGCCGCCAACACTCCCAGAGCCACCACGGCCAGGGCCGCCACTCGCGGCGTGGAGACGGCCAGCAGCGCCCCGACCCCGACGGCGCCGACGGTCATCGCTCGCAGCGGCGAGGTGCGGGAGACATCGGCCAGAGCCCGGGGGCGCGGCATTGCCAGCGCGACCGCGACCGAGGCTGCCAGCACGGCGACGAGCATCACCCCTCCAGCCGTCCGGCCAGCAGGTCGGCTCCCGGGCCCGGCAGGGCGCGGCTGCCGTCGAACTGCACCGCCGGGAGCATCGTCACCAGGCCCGCGGGATCTCGCATGGGCACGGCCACCTGGGCCAGTCGGCGAGTGCCGTCGCGTTGCCGGGCGAGATGGAGCACGACGTCGACCGCCGACGCCAGCTGGCTGTGGGCTGCTTCGCGGCCCAGCCCGGCCGCCAGGGCCAGCGCCTCGATGCGGGCAGGCACGTCGACGGCCGAATTCGCGTGGATGGTCCCGCACCCACCCTCGTGACCGGTGTTGAGAGCCGCGAGAAGCTCGACGACCTCTCCGCCCCGTACCTCTCCAACGACCAGACGGTCAGGTCTCATCCGCAGGGCCTGGCGAACGAGGTCCCGGACCGTGATCACACCAGCGCCCTCGACATTGGCGGGCCGCGCCTCGAGGGCGACCACATGGGGGTGCGCGGGCCGGAGCTCGCTCGCGTCCTCCACCAGGACGATCCTCTCGTCGGAGGACACGAGGGACAGCAGCGACGCGAGCAGCGTGGTCTTGCCTGAGCCCGTGCCGCCGCAGACGAGGAACGCGAGCCTCTGCGACACCACCCGTCGCAGCAGCCGGGCGCCTTCGTCTGTGACCGTCCCGCAGTCGACGAGCTCACTGAGGGAGAACCCGCGTGCCCGCGGGATCCGGAGCGAGACGACCGTGCCCGGCCGGGCGACCGGAGAGAGTACGGCGTGGAAGCGAGTGCCGTCGGGGAGCCGACTGTCGATGTAGGGCGAGGCGTCGTCGAGTCGTCGACCCCCGGAGGCCGCCAGCCGCTGGGCCAGCCGCCGGACCGAGTCGTCGTCAGGGAACCGGACGTCGGTGGGCTCGAGTCCTTCGCCCCGGTCGAGGTAGACCGCGGCGGGACCGTTGACCAGGACGTCGGTCACGCCCTCGGTGCGCAGCAGCGGCTCGAGTGGGCCGGCACCGACCACGTCGCGGCGCAGCGCCTCATGAACGGCCAGGACGGTGGCATCGCCGACGGGTCGCCCGGTCTCCCGGAGTGCCTCGGCCACCCGGTGGGGAGTCAGGGTGCCCGGCCGGCGCGCGAGCCGGTCGCGGACGGCGTCGACGACGTCGGCGGCCACCTGCACGTTCATGCTGCGGGCTCCAGTCGCTGGAGGGTGTCGAGAACGCGGAGACCGGTCCGGCCGAGCGGCCCGCGCCGGGAACGAACCGGCCCGAGGCCCAGGTCGATGCTCTCGGCCAGCCCCCGCTGATCGGGCATCTCCGCGATCACCGGCGCCCCGACGACCCGGGCGACGTCGCGAGGGTCCGCTCCGGGACCGCGGACCACCAAGCCGAGCCGCCCTGGTGCGGAGAACCCGGCACACACCCGCGCCGCCGAGGCCACTCCCGCGACCGTGGGAACGGTCACGACCAGCACCTTGTCGCAGCGCGCGACCACCTCCTCCAGCAGGTCGTCGCGACAGCGCGGCAGGTCGAGCACCACCGTGTCGTGGCCGCGCTGGGCCGCCGAGAGCGCTTCGCGCACGGCGAAGGCCTGCAGGGTGCCGTGCGGCCCGGCGTTCCAGGTGAGGACACCGAGGCCGGAACTGCGCGGCAGCGCCTGGCGCAGGGAGCGGGCGCTCAGCCGGCCGGTCGGCTGGCCGAGCTCGTCCCAGCGCACGCCGTCACGCGCCTCCAGGCCCAGCACCCGGTCGATCCCGGGACCCAGCGGGTCGAGGTCGATGACCACGGACTGGCCCGAGAGGGCGGCCATCTGGCCCAGCGCGCAGGCGAAGGTCGTGGCGCCGACTCCTCCCGAGCCGCCCACGACACCGATCGTGAGCGCCCGCTCGGTGCGCTGGTCGCCGAGGTCCGTCAGCTCCTCGACCAGCCACGCCTCCGAGCCCGGAAGTGCCGCCACGCTCTCGGCGCCGACCGCGAGCGCCGCGCGGAAGAGCTCGTGGGGAACCTCGCCCCATGCCACCACGTGCACCTTCGGCCGCCGTGGCGGAAATGTGCGGGCCATCGCGCGGGCCTGGTCGGCGCCGACGAGGACCAGTGAGGCAGCGGACCAGCCGCGCAGGCCGCCGACCTCGTCATGGGCGACGTCTGGCGTCACGCCGGCTGCGGCGGCAAGGCGCAGCAGCTCGTCGAGCAGGGCTTCGTCAGCGGTGACGAACATCGGGTTGCTCATGGCCGGGATGCTGCCCGCGCGACCCTTCCCAGGCACCGACGCAGGCCCGGAGGTGTGGACAGCGGGTGTCGGACGGCGCGCGGTGGACGGTTGGTGGGCCGGGCTGCGGCCGGCTCCCTCCTACGATGGCGACATGTCGCACCGCCCGACCGCGGCCTTCTTCGACCTCGACAAGACGATCATCGCCAAGTCGAGCACCTTGGCGTTCAGCAAGTCCTTCCAGGCCGGGGGCCTGATCTCCCGCCGGGCCATGCTGCGGTCGGCGTACGCCCAGTTCGTCTACCTCGTCGGCGGTGCCGACCACGACCAGATGGAGAAGATGCGGCAGTTCATGTCGCAGCTGTGCGCCGGCTGGGACGTCGCAACTGTCCGCGAGATCGTCGCCGACACCCTGCACAACATCGTCGACCCGCTCGTCTACGACGAGGCAGTGTCACTGATCGAGGAGCACCGGCTCGCCGGTCGCGACATCGTGATCGTCTCGACCTCGGGCGCGGAGGTGGTCGGACCGATCGGCGAGATGCTCGGCGCCGACCGGGTGATCGCGACGCGGATGGAGATCGAGGACGGCAAGTACACCGGCGGCATCGAGTACTACGCCTACGCCGAGGAGAAGGCCCGTGCGATCGAGGAGCTCGCCCGCACCGCCGGCTACGAGCTCGACCACAGCTACGCCTACAGCGACTCCGTCACCGACGTCCACATGCTCGAGGCGGTGGGTCATCCCCATGCGGTGAACCCGGACCGCGAGCTGCGCCGGATCGCCGCCGCCCGGGGCTGGCCGGTGCTGGTGTTCACCAAGCCGGTCACCCTGCGGTCCCGGGTCCCGCTGCCCCCCGCGAAGCCCACGTTGGCGGCCTTCGCGTTCGGCGGGGTCGTGGCGCTCGGCGGCATGTGGTGGGCCGGCCGCAGGCGCCGACACAGCGCCTGACCCCCGCCGCTGGCGGGCCAAAAGTCAAGCCTTGAAGTCGGCACCGATGCAGCGTAGAACGGACAACAACAAGTCAAGACCCGCACGTGAGCCGGGTACCCACGCGGCGATCCACCCTTCCTACAGGGCGCCTGCCGTTCGGGAAACTCCCGTGGCAGCAACTAAAAGATGCACGCTTGGTAGCCAGCGGTCTCACGTGTCAGCGGCGGCATCCGAACTCGTTCGGGTGCCGCTCGCATTCGAGGGTCAGACGACGTCCCGCAAGCGGGCTGGCCTCCGCGCCCGCGGCGTACGCCTCGGCGGCGTACAGCAGCCAGGCGTGGACTCCGGCCCTGCCCCCGTCCCGGTAGCCCTTCAGGTTCGACTCGTACGCCGCCCGGTTGGCGAGGTGCCCTGCCTCCGGCACCACGAGCGACTTCTCGTCGACGCCACGGGCCACCAGCACCAGACGCTCGGCGGCGCGCGCCACGATCCCGTTGTGCGAGGCGAAGGGTGCCGCGACGGCGAGGTCGGCGTGCACGGCCGCGGCCACGACCAGCGCCGGTGCCGACGTCGGGGTCGTCAGCAGGGTCGCCACCCCCTGGAGCCGGTCGGCTGCCGTCGCGTCCCGGGGCCGGCCGAGGTCCTCGCGGGCCAACGACCCGGCACCTGCGAGGGCGTGAAGCCGGGCGAGCGCCTGCCCCGGTGACCGGCCGAGCACCTGCGCCTGCCCCAGCAGCTCGGTCGACACCCGCAGTGAGGCCTGTGCGACCTCGTCCCCGCGGCCCTCGCGGACCTCCGCAACTGAGGACCCGGAACCTTCGAGCACGGCGCTGGCGTGTGCGCCCCGCAGCAACGACTCGGCCGTGGCCTCGGGCGACGTACGCCGCAGGCCGCGGTCCCTCAACATCGCGTCGATCCCGTCGCGAACCGCGGCAAATGCGGAAGGGACTCCTTCGAAGGACATCAGCCCGGCCAGAGGGTCGTCGGTCATGGCGGAAGGCTAGGCAGATAGTCCGCGACGATCCGCACCGGCGTACCCGGCAAACGGGTGCGTTACGTCGACGGACTATCGGGTTAGCCTGCAACCAATGGATGAAGAGCACCAGCGACTCGCGCGTTCGTTCGGTTCCGTGGCCGAGGCCTACGACCGCGGCCGCCCGTCGTTCCCGCGCGAGGCGGCGCAGTGGCTGGTCGGCCAGGACGCCGCGACTGTCCTCGAGGTCGGCGCCGGCACCGGCAAGCTCACCGAGCAGCTGGTCGCACTCGGCCACGACGTCCACGCCACCGAGCCCGCCCAGGCGATGCTCGACATCCTGCGGCGCAACCTCCCGGACACCCGGACGACCCAGGCCTCGGCCGAGGAACTGCCGGTGCCCGACCGTTCGGTCGACGTCGTCGTGGCGGCCCAGTCCTTCCACTGGTTCGACCTCGAGAAGGCACTGCCGGAGATCGCCCGGGTGCTGCGGCCCGGGGGACACCTCTCCCTCGTCTGGAACCTGCGCAACGAGAAGATCCCCTGGGTGCGCAAGCTCGGCGCGCTGATCGGCAACCAGGAGCTGCTGGCGAAGGACATCGCCGAGCCCCTCGTGCACTCGGGCCTCTTCGGCTTCGTCGAGGACGCGACGTTCCCGTTCTGGCAGGACATCAACCGCGAGACGATCCAGGACATGGTGCTCTCCCGGTCCAACATCGCCCTCCTCGACGACGACGCACGGGAGGCCAAGCTGGCCGAGGTGGTGGCCTTCTACGACGACTACGGGCGCGGCATGGATGGCATGCGACTGGCCTACGACAGCCACTGTTTCCGGGCCGCAGTCGTCGAACAGCCCGGCGCACCGGCCAGCGACGATGCCGATGCCCGAGGGTCCGCGTGACTCCGAGCCACCCACCGACGGGCCCGACGACGGCATGCTCCTCATCGACTTCAAGTAGCGATGTCGCGACTGGCGTGCCGAGAGCCCGCGCGAGCGCTCCCCCTCGACAACCACCCCCACCGTGGTTACGGTCCCGCTCCATGAGGGGGTTCCGGCGCGGCCACCTGGGGACCGAGTCGGACCGCGCGACGTTCCGGACCCTCCACACCGCCAGCCTGGCCTCCCCGGCGCTGCGCGAGGGGCTCACGGCGACCAGTGCCGAGCGCAGCATCCGGCACCTGCGCACGCTGCTCGGTACGCCGGCGGCTGCCCTCACCGACACCTCGTCGCTGCTGGCGTGGGACGGCACCGGCAACCACCACGCGGACCAGGCACCCCGGCTCGCCGCCCTGGCCGTGGAGCACGGCACCACCCGGGTCACCGACCCTCGTGAGCTCTCCTGCACCCTCCAGAACTGCCTGGTCCGGTATGCCATCGCGAGCCCGTTGGTGGTCGACGAGCGCGTCGTCGGCACGCTCCAGGTCTACGCGCTGCAAGCCACCGCGGGCCTGGTACGGGCGGCCGACGAGGTAGCCCAGTGGGTGTCCGGCCAGCTCGAGCTGGCGCAGCTCGACGCCTCGCGCAGGCAACTCATGGAGGCCGAGGTCCGGGCGCTGCGGGCGCAAATCAGCCCGCACTTCATCTACAACTCGCTCGGGGCGATCGCCAGCTTTGTGCGGACCGACCCCGACCGGGCCCGCGAGCTGCTGCTCGAGTTCGCCGACTTCACCCGCTACTCCTTTCGGCGCCACGGCGAGTACACGACGCTGGCCGAGGAGCTCCGGTCGGTCGAGCGCTACCTCCTCCTTGAGCAGGCGAGATTCGGGGAGCGGCTCCAGGTGACGCTGCGGATCGCCCCGGAGGTGCTCCCGGTCGCCGTACCATTCCTCTGCATCCAGCCACTCGTCGAGAACGCCGTCCGCCACGGGCTCGAGGGCACGCCCGACAAAGAGAACGGCGTGGGCCGGATCAGCATCGTCGCCCGTGACCTGGACCAGGAGTGTGTGATCGAGGTGGAGGACGACGGCGTGGGCGAGGACCCGGAGCGCGTCCGGAGTGCGCTGGCCGGCAACGCCGAGCTCGACTCCGTGGGCCTGGGCAACGTCGACGGCCGGCTGCGCAACACCTTCGGCGATGACTACGGCCTCGTGGTCGAGACCGCGCCTGGCGCCGGCACCAAGGTCATCGTGCGGGTCCCGAAGTTCGCCCCCGGCGTCCACGCATGAACTGCCGGGACCACCCATGACGGGGATGCGGGTACTCGTCATCGACGACGAACGCCCCGCCCTCGACGAGCTCGCCTTCCTGCTGCGGAGGGACCCACGCATCGGGGAGGTGCTCACCACAGACGCGGCGACCGAGGCCTTCCGCCTGCTGCAGGAGCTCGAGGTCGACGCGGTCTTCCTCGACATCCAGATGCCCGGCCTGACCGGTCTGGAGCTGGCCCAGGTACTGGCCCGGTTCAAGGCGCCACCTCCGGTGGTCTTCGTGACCGCACACGAGGAGCACGCCGTGGAGGCGTTCGATCTGCACGCCGTCGACTACGTACTCAAGCCGGTCCGCGAGGAACGGCTCGCCGAGGCGGTACGGCGCGTGGTCGAGGAGTCGGGCCGGGCACCGGCCCTCGGGGACGAGCAGATTCCCGTTGAACGCGGCGGCGTGACCCGGTTCGTGAGCCTTTCCGACATCACCCACGTGGAGGCGCAGGGCGACTACGCCCGGCTGCACACCGCGGACGACTCCCACCTGCTGCGCCGTCCCCTTTCCACGCTCGAGCAGGAGTGGGCGCCGGCCGGCTTCGTCCGCATCCACCGCTCGCTCCTGGTCTCCATCGCGCACGTGGATGGAGGTGCGGATGGACGCGGGTCGCTGCACGGTCTCCGTCGCCGGCCGCGAGCTGATGGTGAGCCGGCGCCACACCCGCGAGCTGCGTGACCTGCTGACCCGCGGCGGGAGGACCTCGTGAACCAGGAACCGGCTGAGCGGGTGAGGGTCACCGGGCCGACACGGCGTCGTACGGCGGCGACCCGGAGCCGGGAGATCGACGCCGGGACCAGGGTCGGCGCCATCTACATGGGATCGCTGCTCCGCGAGCAGCTGCGGCTCGCCCTCCGCGTCCTCGCCATCCTGTTCGGGACCGTCGGCGCCATCCCGCTCCTCTTCCACCTCGCGCCCGGGCTCGCCGGCGTGCATGTGCTCGGCGTACCGCTCGCATGGCTGCTGCTCGGCGTCCTCGTCTACCCGTTCCTGCTTGTCCTCGGCTGGCGTTACATACGCCGGGCTGAGGACAACGAGCGCGACTTCACCGATCTCGTCCAGGAGATCGAAAGATGAACATCGACGCGGCACCAGGCATCCTCGCCGTCTCGTTCGTGACCCTGGCGACCCTGGCGATCGGCGTCTTCGGCCTTCGGATATCGCGCACGACCAGCGACTTCTTCGTGGCTTCGCGGACGGTGCGACCCGGGCTCAACGCCTCGGCGATCGGCGGCGAGTACCTCTCCGCCGCCTCGTTCCTCGGGGTGGCCGGGCTGCTCTTCGCCTTCGGTGCGGACATGCTGTGGTACCCCGTCGGATGGACGGCCGGCTACCTCGTCCTCCTGGTGCTCGTGGCTGCCCCGCTCCGGCGCTCGGGCGCCTACACGCTGCCCGACTTCGCGGAGGCCCGGCTGGGCTCGACCCGGGTCCGCGCGGTGTGCTCCCTCCTTGTCGTCGGCATCGGCTGGCTCTACCTCCTGCCGCAGTTCCAGGGAGCGAGCGTCACCCTCACGGCCACGACCGGGGCCCCACCGTGGCTCGGGGCGGTGATCGTCGCGCTTGTCGTGCTCGCCAACGTGACGTCGGGCGGGATGCGCAGCATCACGTTCGTCCAGGCCTTCCAGTACTGGTTGAAGCTCACCGCCCTCCTCATCCCGGCCGCGGTCCTCTTGGTCGTCTGGGCTGGCGACGGGAGCCCCACCGACACGGCGGTGGTCGGCCAGGACCTGTGGTCCCTCCCGGTCGGCGAGGGCGGGGCCGAGGGCCTCTACACCACCTACTCCCTGATCATCGCCACGTTCCTCGGGACGATGGGCCTCCCCCACGTCGTGGTGCGCTTCTACACAAACCCGGATGGCCGCGCCGCACGTCGTACGACGCTGGTGGTGCTGGCGCTGCTCACCGTCTTCTACCTGCTGCCGCCGGTGTACGGCGCCCTGGGTCGCATCTACGCGGACGAGCTGGCCGCGTCGGGACGCAGCGACGTCCTGATCCTGGAGCTTCCGGGG
This sequence comes from uncultured Actinomycetota bacterium, assembly GCA_963830755.1. GTDB lineage: Bacteria > Actinomycetota > Actinomycetes > Propionibacteriales > Nocardioidaceae > Nocardioides. Next base: position 144,166 of record CAWHNI010000014.1, read on the forward strand.
CTGATGCTCCCCGGAGCCGCGGGCGACATCCTGACCGGCATGCTCACCGCCGGCGCCTTCGCCGCCTTCCTCTCCACCTCCTCCGGGCTGGCCATCGCAGTTTCCGGCGTGCTCAGCCAGGACGTCACCGCCCGGCTGTTCGGCGGTTGGCGACGGCCGGGGATCTCCGCGTTCCGGGTGGCCGCGGTCGTGGCCGTCGTGGTCCCTTGCGTCGCGGCGCTGGCGAGCCACGAGGTCGGGGTGGCCCGCACCGTCGGCCTCGCCTTCGCGGTCGCGGCGTCGACATTCTGTCCCCTGCTCCTGCTGGGGATCTGGTGGCAGGGGCTCACCGGGGTCGGTGCCGTGGCCGGCCTGGTGGTCGGCGGGATCGGCTCCGGCTCCGCCGTCGGCTACACCCTGCTGCGCCCGGACTCCACGGGATGGGACGCGGTTCTGCTGGGGCAGCCTGCTGCCTGGAGCGTGCCGAGCGCCCTGGTCACCATGGTCGTGGTCAGCATGCTCACCCGCTCCCGCGTGCCGGGACACACCGCCCGGTTCATGGTGCGGCTGCACACCCCGGAGACGCTGACCCTCGACCGTGGCTGACCGCTCGTCGTACCGGATCGACCGCTCGGCGAACCCGTCGCTCCGCTCGTCGCCGGGTCCGGCGGCACCCCTGCCACTGCCTCCCTCACCGCTCCTACGGTGACCGAGACCACACCTGTTGAGGAGGAGCCCCCGTGTCCCAGCAGTCTGAAGGCAGCGGCGTTCACCAACACTCTGCCCATCCGCTCTATCTCGAGCTGCAGAAAACTGCCGAGTTCGTCGAGCTGCGCAAGAAGTTCCGCGGCTTCGTCATCCCCGCGACGATCGCGTTCATGGCGTGGTACCTGCTCTACGTCATCATGTCGAACTGGGCCAATGACTTCATGTCCACCAAGGTCGTCGGCAACGTCAACGTGGCCCTGGTGTTCGGCCTGCTGCAGTTCGTCACCACCTTCCTGATCGCCTGGCTCTACGGGCGACTACATGGCGCGCCACGTCGACCCGCTCGCTCGCATGCTCGAGAAGCGCTACGTCGACGAGGCCGGCGGCCAGGGCGGTGTGCGGCCATGAGCTCCGAGACCCTCGCCACCGTCCTCTTCGTTGCCGTCGTCGCGGTCACGATCGGCATCACCTTCTGGGCGAGCCGTCAGACCAAGGGCGCGGCTGACTACTACGCCGGCGGCCGCAACTTCAGCGGCTTCCAGAACGGCCTCGCCATCTCCGGCGACTACATGAGCGCCGCGTCGTTCCTCGGCATCTCGGGCGCCATCGCGCTCACCGGGTACGACGGCTTCCTCTACTCGATCGGGTTCCTCGTGGCCTGGCTGGTGGCCCTGCTGCTGGTGGCCGAGCTGCTGCGCAACTCGGGCCGCTACACGATGGCCGACCAGCTCGCCTTCCGGATGCGGCAGCGTCCGGTGCGCACCGCCGCGGCGACGTCGACGGTGGTCGTGTCGATCTTCTACCTGCTGGCCCAGATGGTCGGGGCCGGTGCGCTGGTCACCCTGCTGCTCGGCGTCGAGGGCACGTGGGCGATCCGGGGCACGATCGTGGTCGTCGGGCTGCTGATGATCTTCTACGTCGTCGTGGGCGGCATGAAGGGCACCACCTGGGTGCAGATCGTCAAGGCAGTCCTGCTGATGACCGGCACCATCTTGATCACCGTGCTGGTGCTCGCCGAGTTCAACTTCAACCTCTCCGAGCTGCTCGGCGCCGCGGCGGACAACTCCGGCAAGGGCACCGCGTTCCTGGAGCCCGGGCTGACCTACGCCACAACGACGCTGAAGATCGACTTCGTCAGTCTGGCGCTGGCCCTGGTCCTCGGCACCGCCGGCCTGCCGCACATCCTGATCCGCTTCTACACGGTGCCGACCGCGAAGGATGCGCGCACGTCGGTCAACTGGGCGATCACGCTGATCGGCGCGTTCTACCTGATGTCCCTCGTCCTGGGCTTCGGCGCCGCGGCCTTGCTTGACACCGGCGAGGGCAGTGCGGTCGCGGACTCGGCTGGCAACCTGGCCTCACCCCTGCTCGCCGAGGCGGTCGGCGGCGGCGAGGGCACGGCAGGGGGCGCGATCCTGCTGGCCTTCATCGCGGCCGTCGCCTTCGCGACGATCCTGGCCGTGGTCGCAGGCCTGACCTTGACCTCGGCGTCGTCGGTGGCGCACGACCTCTACGCGAACGTGTGGAAGAAGGGCAACGTCACCGAGAAGCAGGAGGTCGGGGTGGCCCGGATCGCTGCGTTCGGCATCGGCGGAGTCGCGATCGTGCTCTCGATCTTCGCGCAGTCGCTGAACATCGCGTTCCTGGTGGCGCTGGCGTTCGCGGTGGCGGCCTCCGCCAACCTGCCGTCGCTGCTCTACAACCTGTTCTGGAGCCGGTTCAACACGCGCGGGGCCACCTGGGCGATCTACGGCGGCCTGATCACGTGCGTGGTGCTGGTCATCTCCTCGCCGGCGGTCTCGGGCGACCCGACGGCGATGTTCCCCGAGAGCGACTGGTCGTGGTTCCCGTTGAAGAACCCGGGCATCATCTCGATCCCGGCCGGGTTCCTGTTCGGCTGGCTCGGCACCATCAGCTCGCGGGAGCCGGAGGCCGAGGAGGCCTACCCGGAGCTCGAGGTCCGCTCCCTCACCGGTGCGGGCGCCGAGGTGGCCGTCCACCACTGATCACACTGATCGCCCCCGACCGTCCGGGCGGCCCTTTGACGAGGGTCGTCCGGACGGGCCATCCGGGGGTAGGTTCGCAACCGGAACGCCACTGGCCCGGACAGCGCCGACGAGACCCAGGAGCATTCGCATGACCGACGAGACCCTGTCCAACCTCTCCCGCGAGGACCGCCGCTTCGAGCCGCCAGCCGACCTGGCCCAGAACGCCAACGTGAAAGAGGAGGCCTACGAGCGTGCCGCCTCCGACCGGGAGGCGTTCTGGGCGGAGGCCGCCGAACGGCTCGACTGGGACACGAAGTGGGACCGGGTCGTCGACTGGGACAACCCCCCGTTCGCCAAGTGGTACGTCGGCGGCAAGCTCAACGCCGCGTACAACTGCGTGGACCGTCACGTCGAGGCGGGCAAGGGCGACAAGGTCGCCTTCCACTGGGTCGGCGAGCCCGACGACGACACCCGCGACATCACCTACGCCGAGCTGAAGGACCAGGTCTGTCAGGCCGCCAACGCGCTGACCGACCTCGGGGTCAAGACCGGAGACCGGGTGGCGATCTACATGCCGATGATCCCGGAGACCGTCGTGGCCATGCTGGCGTGCGCGCGGATCGGCGCTCCGCACACCGTGGTGTTCGGCGGCTTCTCATCAACCGCTCTCCGCGACCGGATCCAGGACTGCGACGCCCGTGTCGTGATCACCTCCGACGGTGGTTACCGGCGAGGTGAGCCGTCCGCTCTCAAACCGGCCGTCGACGAGGCCCTCGAGCAGTGCCCCGACGTACGCAACGTGCTGGTGGTCCGGCGTACCGGCCAGGACGTCGACTGGGACGACGACCGCGACAAGTGGTGGGACGACACGGTCGGCAAGGCGTCGACCGACCACACGCCGGAGGCATTCGACGCGGAGCACCCGCTCTACGTGATGTACACGTCCGGCACGACGGGCAAGCCCAAGGGGATCCTGCACACGACGGGCGGCTACATGGTCGGGACGTCGTACACGCACTGGGCGGTCTTCGACCTCAAGCCCGAGGAGGACATCTTCTGGACCGCGGCCGACATCGGCTGGGTCACCGGCCACTCCTACATCGTCTACGGCCCGCTCGCCAACGGTGCGACGTCGGTGATGTACGAGGGCACGCCCGACACCCCCCACAAGGGACGCTGGTGGGACATCGTCGAGCAGTACAAGATCACGATCCTCTACTGCGCCCCCACGGCGATCCGCACCTTCATGAAGTGGGGGTCGGAGATCCCGGAGAAGGCGGACCTGTCGTCGCTGCGGCTGCTCGGCTCGGTCGGTGAGCCGATCAACCCCGAGGCCTACGTGTGGTACCGCGAGGTCATCGGCGGCGGCAACTGCCCCGTCGTCGACACCTGGTGGCAGACCGAGACCGGCCAGATCATGATCTCCCCGCTGCCCGGGGTCACCCACGGCAAGCCCGGGTCGGCGATGACCCCCCTGCCCGGGATCAGCGCCGACGTGGTGACCGAGGAAGGCGAGTCGGTCCCGAACGGCTCGGGGGGCTACCTCGTCCTCAAGGAGCCGTGGCCGGCGATGCTGCGCACCATCTGGGGCGACGACGACCGCTTCCGGGACACCTACTGGTCGCGCTACGAGGAGCAGGGCTACTACTTCGCCGGTGATGGCGCGAAGAAGGACGAGGACGGCGACCTGTGGTTGCTCGGCCGGGTCGACGACGTGATGAACGTGTCCGGGCACCGGCTCTCCACCACCGAGATCGAGTCCGCACTGGTCTCCCACCCCAAGGTCGCCGAGGCTGCCGTGGTCGGGCGCGAACGACCCCGACACCGGGCAGGCGGTGTGCGCCTTCGTGATCCTGCGCGAGTCGGCCCTCGAGGAGGGCGAGACCGCCTCCGACGAGCTGATCACCGAGCTGCGCGAGCACGTCGCCAAGGAGATCGGCAAGCTCGCCCGGCCGCGTCAGATCATGGTCGTACCCGAGCTGCCCGAAGACCCGGTCCGGGAAGATCATGCGCCGCCTGCTGAGGGACGTGGCCGAACACCGCGAGATCGGCGACGTCACCACCCTCGCCGACTCCAAGGTGATGGACCTGATCGAGAAGAACCTCTCGACAGGCTCCGACGAGGACTGACCCGTCGGGTTGACGACGGGGTCAGCGGTCAGGGCGTGACGTGGAAGCGGTCGCGGTGCCCGAGGAGCAGGGCGCCCAGGACCGCCGAGAACAGCGACCCGGCGAGTACGGCGGCCTTCGCGACGTCCCGGGTCTCCCCCGTGAACGACAGGTCGGAGACCAGCAGTGAGACGGTGAAGCCGATCCCGGCGAGGATGGCCACCCCGACCAGGTCGCGCCAGCCAAGGCCGGGTGCGAGCTCAGCGCGGGTGAGACGGGTGACGAGCCAGGTGCCCCCGAGGACCCCCACGGGCTTGCCGACCACCAAGCCGAGGACGACGCCCACCACGACCGGGTTCCGCCAACAGGCCGTCGCCGTCGAGGGCGACGCCGGCCGACAGCAGCGCGAAGAACGGGACCGCCACTGCGGCCGACAGCGGAGAGAGCAGGTGCTCGAGCCGTTCGGCAGGGCTGCGCTCCTCACCGTCGTCGCGGCGGACCCGGACCAGCAGACCGAGGACGACGCCCGCGATCGTGGCGTGGATGCCGCTCTCGTGCACCAGCCACCAGGCCGCGACCGCGAGCGGCAGGTAGACCCAAGGTGAACCGACCCGCCGCCGCTGGAGCACCGCCCAGACGACGAAGACCGCGAGGGCGCCGAGCAGCGCGACGAGGTCCAGCGTCGAGGTGTAGAAGAGGGCGATGATCACGATCACCACCAGGTCGTCGACGACGGCGAGGGTCAGCAGGAACGCCCGCAGCGACGTCGGCAGGTTGGAGCCGACCACGGCCAGCACGGCCAGGGCGAAGGCGATGTCCGTCGCCGCCGGGATCGCCCATCCGCCGGGCTCTCCGTCGGCGTGCGCGGTGTTGACCGCCAGATAGAGAAGTGCCGGGACCGCGACGCCGCACACCGCGGCGACGACCGGTACGGCCGCGTCGGCCGGGCGCCGCAGCGAGCCGACGACGAACTCCCGCTTGAGCTCGAGGCCGGCGACGAAGAAGAACAGCGTGAGGGCCCCGTCGGCGGCCCAGTGCTCGAGATCCAGCGGGCCGACGGTGAGGTGCCGCAGGTCGGCGTACGACGCACCCCACGGCGAGTTCGCCCACACCACGGCCACGGTGGCGGCGACCAGGGCGACCGCGCCGCCGACGGTCTCGCGGCGGAAGACGTCGCCGAGATAGGTGGTCTCTGCGAGTCCGGGGTCGGGGAAGAGCAGCGGCCGGCGGCTGGCACTGCGGCTCATGGCGGCCTCTTCGGGGTCGGCGACAGGGGACCTGCCGACCAGACTTCCCGGCTCACCGTGGTCCACCCTACGCCCCACGATAGGGTCGCGCGCATGGCAACCGAACCGGTCAAGGACACCGATCCGACCATCGGCCGTCTGGTCACCGATGCCAGCCGTGACATCTCGTCGCTGATCAGCAAGGAGATCCAGCTCGCCAAGACCGAGCTGAAGGTCAGCGTCAAGGCGGGCGGCATGGGGATCGGGCTGTTCGCCGCGGCGGCGTTCGTGGCCGTGCTCGCGATCATCATGCTGTCGGTGGCGTTCGCCTACCTGATCAACTGGAACGGCGAGGGGCTGGACCTGCACTGGGCGTTCCTGATCGTCTTCGCGTTCTACCTCCTCATCGCCGGTCTGCTGGGCTTCGTGGGCTACCGGAAGGTCAGGCAGGTCCGCCCGCCCGACAAGGCGATCCACCAGGGCAAGGAGATCCCCCGCGCGCTGAAGGGTCAGGCCGACACGACCGCGGACCCAGTGGCCTGAGCTTCGGTCGCCGCCCTGCCCATAGTCGCGCGGTTCTGGTCAGCCAGCACAGTCTCCGGTTGAGACCGGGTCGTCGTTCGAGATCCCGATCGTCGCACTCCGCCCGACCTGGTCGGCAGTGATGGCGTAGCCGGTGTCGCGGTCGGTGACCGAGGCCGCGAAGACCACGCCGACGACGTCACCGGCGGACGACACGATCGGGCCGCCGGAGTTGCCCGGGCGGACCAGGCCGCGCAGCGAGAACACCTCGCGGATGACGGTTCCCTCGCCGTAGATGTTCGGGGACCGCAGCCGCTGCTCGGCCCGGATCCGCCCGGGCTGCACGTTGTAGGGGCCGTCCTGGGGATACCCCAGGATCGCGACGCCGTCCTGCGGTTGCGCCTCACGGTCGAACGCCAGGGAGGGCACCCCGGAGGTGTCGAGCTCGAGCACCGCGATGTCGAGGTCGGAGTTGTAGTAGACGACCTCCGCCGTCACCGAGCTGCCGTCGATGATCACCTCGGGCTCGTCGACCCCGGCGACCACGTGGGCGTTGGTCATCAGCCGGCCGGCGGAGTAGACGAAGCCGGTGCCCTCGACGCCGCGCCCACAGTCGTTGGTGCCCCGGACCTTGAGGACGGCCGGCCCGGCGGCCTCGACGTCGGGGTCGGTGAGCAGGCGCCGCGGCCCGGGGCCCACCTCGACGATGCGTTCGGGGGCGAACGGCTCGAGGTAGCGCGGGAAGAAGGTCGTCCCGACGACGTTGTTGAAGGCGTTCAGCACGCCGTCGGCCGAGTCGGGGAGCATCTCGTCGACCCAGGCCAGCACCGACGAGTTCCGGACCATCGGGGAGACGCCGCCGAGGCCCGCACCGGCGACCGCGACACCGAGCGCCCACGAGACCAGGAGTACGGCGACCGCGCTCAGCGCAGCGCCCCCGACCGCGTCCAGCGCGCGCACCGGCTGCCACGTGATCCGCTCACGGACCCGCGCGCCGGAGAACTGCAGGACCGCCTGCCCGAGCGAGGCGGCCAGGATCACGATGAACAGCGCGCCGAGAGAGACGAAGAGCGAAGGGTTGGCATCGCCCAGGACGTTGGGGGCCAGCCACACGCCCAGGAGGCCGCCGAGAACCAGCCCGGTGGTGGCGAAGGCGCCGGTGACGAAGCCCTGCCAGTAGCCCGACAAGGCGTAGGCGAGCACGAGCACGAGGAGCAGCCAGTCCAGGACGTTCACCGGCGCTCCTCGCGAGGGTCGGGGAATCGCGTGTTGGGCTGCACGTCGATCCTTCGGGGTTCGCCCTGAAGCATGTACGACGGCAGGTCCCGGATCCGGGTCTCGTCCCACTCGATGGACCAGCCGACGAAGTCGAACAGTCGGGAGATGATCCCGGCCGTGAAGCCCCACAGGATCACGTCCCGCTCCGGACCGATCAGGAAGCCCGGGCTCACCCAGCCGTTGGGGTGACGGACGGAGATGCGGTGCTCGGGATCGAGCAGGTCCTTGATCGCGACGTGGTAGATGTCGTGGACCTCGTCGGGGTCGACCACGTCGACCCGGCTCGGCTCGTGCCACCACCCGAGGATCGGTGTCACCGCGAAGTTGCTCGGCGGCAGCCAGAGCTCGGGGAGCTCGCCGAACACCTCGACTCCGGACGGGTCGAGCCCGGTCTCCTCCTCGGCCTCGCGCAGGGCGGCCTGCACGGGGGTTTCGCCCTCGTCGATGGACCCACCCGGGAAGGACACCTGGCCGGGATGGGAGCGCATGTGGTGGGCGCGCTCGGTGAGCAGCAGCTCGCCGCCGGACGGGCCCTCCCCGAACAGCACCAGGACGGCGCCCGGACGGGTGTCGGCGTCCTCGGGCGGCATGAACCTCGTCAGCTCGTGCACGGTGATGGACTCGGCGCCCTCCATCACCGGGCGCAGCCACTCGGGGATCACAGGCTGGTCCCGAGATGCCGGTTGACCAGCCCGACGAGCTGATCCTCCGACTCGATCTCCATGAGGTTGCGGTAGGCGATGCGACCCTGCGAGTCCAGCAGGACCAGCCCCGGAAGGCCTCGTACGGCCATCCCGTCCACCGTGGCGAGCTCGGTGTCGGGGTCGGCCAGGAGCGGATAGGTCACACCGCTGTCGACGACCAGCTCCATGGCCGACTCCACCTGGGGGTCCTGCCAGTCGATGCCCAACACGCCGACACGGTCGCCGTACTCCTCGTGGAACTGCTGCAGCAGCGGCATCTCCCGGCGGCACGGTCCGCACCACGACGCCCACAGGTTGACCACCATCGGCCCACGCAGAGCGCCGAGGTCGACGTCGGGGCCACCTCCGAAGCAGGGCAGGGTGACGGGGGCGAGGCCTCCGTCGACGGGCTCCCCACTCGACGGGACGCAGTCCTCGACCCCCGCGCTGGCCTTCATCTGGCGCAGCTGGGGGGTGTCGACGTCGATCTTCGCCGGACCGGGCAGGGCGACCTCGCCACCACTGCAGCCGGTCAGGGCGAGCGCGGCCGCCAGGGCGACGACCGCCGCCCGCCTCACGCCCGGCCTTCGGTGCGCACCAGCTTGGCCGCGGCCTCGGGGTCGACCGGACCCTCGCCGTACGACGGGCACCAGCGTGCGACCGGACAGGCACCGCAGGCAGGCTGCCGGGAGTGGCAGACCCGCCGGCCGTGCCAGATCAGGTGGTGGCTGAGCATGGTCCAGTCACTGCGGGGGAAGAGCGCGCCGACGGCGTGCTCGACCTTGACGGCGTCGGTGAGGTCGGTCCACCCGAAGCGCCGGGCCAGCCGGCCGAAGTGGGTGTCGACGGTGATCCCGGGGATCCCGAAGGCGTTGCCGAGGACGACGTTCGCCGTCTTGCGACCGACACCGGGCAGGGTCACCAGGTCGTCGAGCCGGGGCGGCACCTCGCCGTCGTACCGCTCCACGAGGGCCTGGCTCAGCTTGAGCAGCGACTCGGTCTTGGCGCGGAAGAATCCCAGGGGTCCGATGATCTGCTCGAGGTCGGCCCGCTCCGCGGCCGCCATCGACTCCGGGTCGGGGTAGGCGGCGAACAGGGTCGGCCGGACGGCGTTGACGCGCTTGTCGGTCGTCTGGGCGCTGAGCACGGTGACCACGAGCAGCTGGAACGGGTTGTCGAAGTCGAGCTCGGTCCGGGCGTCGGGGTAGGTCTCGGCGAGGACGCGGTTGATCTTGCGGGCGCGGCGCACCAGCGCCGTGCGGGACGGCGCCGCCGGCTCCGGCTGCGTGCTCACCATGGGCGCAAGCGTAGATGCCGGTCCCGACTCGACCGATGCTCAGGCCTTGCCATGCCTGTGGTTGCGCCACCTCCGAACCTCGCCCACCGCGGCTCGCGGCCAACCAATGGCCCATCTCGCCCTCGACCCCCGGTCGCCGGTCCGCAAGACTGGGTTGCGCATGTGACCTGCGCCACTGGCTAGGATCGGGCCCGACCCCGTCGAGCCAGCGGGACGAGACGACTCCAGGAGGCACCGTGGACAACGACGTACTCCGTCAGGCCCCGCTGTTCAGCGCACTCGACGACGAGGCGGCCACGGCCCTGCGGGCGTCGATGTCCGAGAGTCGCCTGCAGCGAGGCGACGTGCTCTTCCATGAAGGCGACGCCGGCGACAAGCTCTACATCGTGCTCGACGGCAAGGTGAAGCTGGGCCGCACCTCGAGCGACGGCCGTGAGAACCTCCTCGCCATCCTGGGCCCCGGCCAGATGTTCGGCGAGCTCTCCCTCTTCGACCCCGGGCCGCGCTCGGCCACGGTCACGGCGGTGACGGACGCGGCGTTCGCGTCGCTGTCCCACGACGACCTGCTGCGCTGGCTCGAGGGGCGGCCCGTGGTCGCCCGTGGGCTCTTGTCACAGATCGCCAGCCGGCTGCGCAAGGCCAATGACGTCAACGCCGACCTGGTCTTCTCCGACGTGCCCGGACGCGTCGCCAAGGCCCTGCTCGACCTCGCCGACCGCTTCGGCCGCACCGCCGACGACGGCGTCCACGTCCACCACGACCTCACCCAGGAGGAGCTCGCCCAGCTCGTCGGCGCCTCCCGCGAGACGGTCAACAAGGCGCTGGCCGACTTCGCCTCCCGGGGGTGGCTCCGTCTCGAGCCCCGCTCCGTCGTGATCATGGACATCGAACGGCTCGCCCGCCGCGCCCGCTGACCCCGTTGAGTTGGGCATGATGGCCCTTTGAGTTGGGTGTCATGGCCCCTCGAGTTGGGCCCGATGGCCCCGCTCACACCGTCAGGTAGCCACGCAGCTCGATGATCCAACTGGGGGTCGGGCCGTCGTCGAAGTTCTCCTTGGTCACGACGATGACGCGCCAGCCGTTCCGACGGAGCCACTCTCGACGCTTCTCGTCGGCCGCCTTCTTCTCGGGCTTGGAGTGGAACTCCTCGCCGTCGTACTCGACGATGACCCTGGCGTGCGGATAGGCGAAGTCGACGCGGTACGTCGGCACACCGTCCACCAGCACCCAGTACTGCGGCTCGGGCGCCGGAAGCGCATGGTCGTGAATCTCGAGATTGACCCAGGACTCGCGGGCGGACTCGATCCTCCCGTCTGTCAGCGGTACCAGCTCCCGCGCCTGCACCACCCCGCGCCTTCGGAAGTACCGCACGAGCAACCGCCTGAGCTCCGCGACCGTAACCCCGTGTTCGCGGGCGAACACATCGAGCGCCGCCATCGCCTCTCGGCGCCTGAGCTTGCAGGCGAGGTCGAGCGCGGTCCGCAACGGCGTCGTCACGCGAAGACCACCGATCATCTGCCAGTCCTCAGGCCGCAGGTCCCGGGTTCCCCCGTGGCAGTTGTGCCGATCGGTGGGGTCATGACCGCGCAGCACATAGGTCTCCAGTGGCGGGATCACGTCCAGCTCGGCGTACTTCAGCACGTCGATCCCGTGGATCCACGCCGCCGTACGGTCGCAGAGCACGGAGTGCTCGTTCATGACCAGCCCGGCCGCCCTCGCCCGAAGCTCTGTCGAGTCCGGAAGATCCGCCCGCACGTAGACACCGGTGAAGATTCGCCGCACCTCGCCCTGTTCCACGGCGTTGCGTAGCCGCTTACGAGTGATGCCGAGAGCACTCGCCTGGCAGGTCGTGAAGGGGTGGTCCGGAAACGGGGGTCGCATCATGCACGCGGCATCCCCGCTCAGCGAGCAGATGACACCCAGAGTTGGTCCGGCTGTGGATGAGTGCGCCAGAGCCGGGCTTCTGGACGATTGGCACCCGGCGGAGCGGGGCCATCTATGCCCAACTCGAGGGGCCATCATGCCCAACTCAACGAGTTTGGAGGTAGGCGAGCTGGGCGCGGACGGAGAGCTCGGCGGCGCCCCAGAGGACCGGGTCGACGTCGGCGTACACGATCTCGACGACCTTGCGGGGCAGCTCGTCGACGGCGATCCCCTCGGGGTGGGGGGCGTCGCGGAGGTCGGCGAGGGCAGCCTCGACCTGCTCGAGGCGTTCGCGCCGGTGGGCGAGGTAGTAGTCCAGGGCGGGCAGGGCGTCGTCGATGACCGGGCCGTGGCCGGGCCAGATGGTCGTGATCTCGTGCTCGGACGCCAGCGCGTGGAGCCGGTCGAGCGAGTCCAGATAGGCACCCAGCTGCCCATCGGGGTGGGCGACCACGGTCGTGCCGCGCCCGAGCACCGTGTCGCCGGTGAGGCAGGCACCTTCCGCCGGCAGCACGAACGACAACGAGTCAGACGAGTGTCCCGGCGTCGCGACCACCCGGATCTCGAGCCCGTCGACCGACGACCACGTCACCTCCGGACAGACCCTCCGACCCCAGTCGGTACGCCGGGTCGAGCGCCCGCACGCCGCACCCGACCCGTTCGGCGAACTCCCGCGCCGCCTCGGAGTGGTCCGCGTGGTGATGGGTGAGCAGCACGACCGCGACCTCCCCCGCCGCCGCCTCGATCGCGTCGAGGTGGGCCAGGATCGACGGCCCGGGGTCGACCACCACCGACCGGGAGGAGTCCGGTTCGCGCAACACCCAGGTGTTGGTGCCGTCGAGGGTCATGGCGCTGGCGTTCGGAGCGAGCACGCACTCCCCGCGCGAGCCGAAGGACCCGCCCTCCCACGTCATCACCCGAGTCGCTCCTCGACGAGGGGGCGGAGCCGATCCGGCATCGACAGGGTCGCGTCGTCCGCCTCGCCGGTCACCTCGGGGGTGAACATGTCGACGCTGCGGCCGGCCGCCGCAGCGAGCACGGCGCCAGGGTCGGCGTGCTGCGCGACCTCCAGGCAGGTGAGGTACGTCGGCGGCATCATCGTCAGCTCGCCGTCGTCGACGGCCTGCACCGCCTCGAGCGCGGGCATCCACGCGACCGACGACGACTCGGACGACACGTCGCGCGTTCGCTGTCCCTCCGGGAGCGAGGCGACGAAGAACCAGGTGCGGTAACGGCGCGGCTCGAAGACGGGGGTCAACCACCCGGCCCAGACACCGAGCAGGTCGGTGCGCAGCACCAACCCGCGTCGGGAGCAGAAGTCCGACATCGCGAGCTCGCGGGACTCCAGCGCGACCCGGTCGGCCTCCCAGTCGTCGCCGGTGGTGTCGGCGACCACGTCGGTCGGCGAGGTGCCAGCCAGCAGCACACCCGACTCCTCGAACGTCTCCCGCACCGCCGCACACACCAGCGCCCGCGCCTCGGCCTCGTCGACCCCGAGCCGCGCCGCCCAGTCGGCGGGTGGGGGCCCGGCCCAGGCGACCGTCGCGTCGAAGTCGCGCCGGTCGACCCCGCCGCCGGGGAAGACGCACATCCCGCCCGCGAAGGCCATCGAGGTCTGGCGTCGCAGCAGGTAGATCGCAGGCCCCGCCTCCGTCCCCCGCAGGAGTACGACGGTCGCCGCGTCACGCGGCTCGGCGGGCTGCGCGGGTGCCGTCGGCGTACTCCCTCGCCTGCTCGACCAGGTGCGCCGGCAACGGGATCCGCAGCACGGCTCAGAACTCCACGACCAGCTCGACCTCGACCGGCGCGTCCAGCGGCAGGACCGGAACCCCGACCGCCGACCGGGCGTGTACGCCGGCGTCGTCGAACACCGACCCGAACAGCTCGGAGGCGCCGTTGGCGACCTGCGGCTGGCCCGTGAAGTCGGGGGTGGACGCGACGAACACGACCACCTTGACGACCCGCTTCACCAGGTCGAGGTCTCCGAGCTCCGCCTTGACCGCGGCGATGGCGTTGAGGGCGCACTGCTGGGCGCACTCGACGGCCTCGTCCGGACTGACATCGCCGCCGACCTTCCCGGTCTGCATCAGCTCGCCGGAACGCATCGGGAGCTGACCGGAGGTGAAGACGAGGTTGCCGGAGCGCACGGCCGGGACATACACCGCCACCGGCTTCGGGACCTCCGGGACCGCCAGGCCCAGGTCGGCGAGCCGCTCCTCCGGATGAGCCACCGCTCAGCCCTCCACGGGGCGCTTGAAGTAGCCGACCAGGTTCTCCGGGTTCATGCCCGGCGCGATCTGGACCAGCTCCCAGCCCTCGGAGCCGAAGTTGTCGAGGATCTGCTTGGCGGTGTGCGTCAGGATCGGCGCGGTCAGGTACTCCCACTTGGTCATGCCGGGGACTCTACCCATGGGCGTCGGGGCACTACGGTGGCGGAGTGGACAGGACTGACGCGGCCGAGGATCGCAAGAAGGACGACGGGCGCGACCCGTTCGAGAAATTCGTTGAGTCGGCCAACCTGCTCGTGAGCCGTGGGCCGTTCTTCATGGTCATCGTCGCCGCCCTCGTCCTGTGGGCGGCCAGCTACCCGCTCTGGTCGAGCTCGACCAAGTGGGAGCTCGCGCTCCACACCGGGTCGGCGATCCTGTCGCTGCTCCTGCTGGTGCTGCTCGAGAATGCCGGCCGGCGCAGCCAGGAGGCGATCCAGGAGAAGCTCAACGTGCTGGCCGAAGGGCTCTCGGACCTGATGGAGTCACACGCCGCGGCAGGATCCCGAGCTCGAGGACGCCGTACGCCGCCTCCGCGAGGCCGTCGGCCTGGAGGAGCGCCACTAGCGCACCACGCGATACCTCACGTGGGTGGCGTACTGAGAGCTCCACACGCCCAGCACCTCGAGGTCGAGGTCCTGCTCGAATCCCTCAAAGAGCCGCTTGCCGCCGCCCAGCACCACCGGCGCGGTGGAGATGGCCAGCTCGTCCACGACTCCGGCCACGAGGCCCTGACGGATCAGGTCGGCGCCACCTCCGAGCGCCACGGCTCCGTCACCGGCGAGCTCTCGCGCCTTGTTCAGCGCCACGTCGAAGCCGTCGACGAAGAGGAACCCGGTCGAGGGGTCGGGCTGGTCCTCGACGCGGTGGGTGAGCACGATCAGCGTCCCGGGGAAGGGGTTGGTCCCGCCCCACGCGCCAGCAGCCTCGTACATGTTCCGGCCCACGATCGAGCAGCCCAGGCCGTCGGTGACGTTCTCGAAGTACTCCCGGTCGGCGCCGTGCATGCCGTCGGTGTCGGCACCGTCGTCGGCGTAGGTCCACGGTCCGCCCATGACCCAGTAGTGGAGACGTTCACCCCCGATGCCGAGCCCGTGCTCGGGGCCGTCCTGAGGTCCCACGATGTAGCCGTCCAGCGACTGGGTGATCGAAGCAATGACCTTGTTCATGTCAGGACCGACCCGAGCCGTCGCCAGAACTCATCGGTCAGACCAGCTCGGGCTCGGTCTTCTCGCGCACCTCGTCCTCGGTCACCCCGGGAGCGAGCTCGACCAGCTTCAGGCCCTCCGGCGTGACGTCGAGGACGGCCAGGTCGGTGATGATCCGCTGCACGACGGCCCGTCCGGTGTAGGGCAGCGAGCAGTCGTTGACGATCTTGTAGGAGCCGTCCCGCGCGACGTGCTCCATCAGCACGATCACCCGCTTCGCGCCGTGGACCAGGTCCATCGCGCCGCCCATCCCCTTGACCATCTTGCCGGGGATCATCCAGTTGGCGATGTCGCCCGCCGCCGAGACCTGCATCGCGCCCAGGATGGCGGCATCGATCTTGCCGCCGCGGATCATCCCGAACGACGTCGCCGAGTCGAAGAAGGCCGCCCCCTTGCGCAGGGTGACCGTCTCCTTGCCGGCGTTGATCAGGTCCGGGTCCTCCTCGCCCTCGATCGGGTAGGCGCCGACGCCGAGGATGCCGTTCTCCGACTGCAGGACCAGCTCGACGTCGTCGGCGACGTAGTTGGGCACCAGCGTCGGCAGGCCGATGCCGAGGTTGACGTAGGAGCCGTCGGTCAGCTCCGCGGCCGCCCGAGCCGCCATCTCCTCCCGCGACCATCCAGATGACTGGCCCATCAGACGTCACCCTCCTTCGTCTCGACCGGAGCCCCGGGGCGCGGACGCACCGTCCGCCGCTCGATCCGCTTGTCGGCCGCCTGCTCGGGGGTCAGGGCGACCACGCGCTGCACGAACACCCCGGGCGTGTGTACGTCGTTCGGCTCGAGCTCCCCTGGCTCGACGAGGTGCTCGACCTCCGCGATGGTGACCTTCCCGCACATCGCGGCCAGCGGGTTGAAGTTGCGCGCGGAGTCGCGGTAGACGAGGTTGCCGTGCCGGTCGCCCTTCCAGGCCCGCACCAGCCCGAAGTCGGCGACGATCGCCTCCTCCAGGACGTACTCCCGGCCGATCCGAAGTCACGGGTCTCCTTCGGCGGCGAGGACACCACCACGTTGCCCTCGGCGTCGTACCGCCACGGCAGCCCGCCCTCGGCCACCTGGGTGCCGCCGCCGGTCGCGGTGAAGAACGCCGGGATCCCGGAGCCGCCGGCCCGCATCCGCTCGGCCAGGGTGCCCTGCGGGGTGAGCTCGACCTCGAGCTCGCCGTGGAGGTACTGCCGGGCGAACTCCTTGTTCTCGCCGACGTACGACGAGACCATCCGGCGCAGCCGCTTCGCCATCAGCAGCCGGCCCAGCCCCCAGTCGTCGACCCCGCAGTTGTTGGAGACCGCCTCCAGGTCGGTGGCGCCGCTCTCGAGCAGCGCCTCGATCAGCACCGACGGGATCCCGCAGAGGCCGAAGCCGCCGACCGCGAGCGTCGCTCCGCTCCCGATGTCCGCCACC
Source organism: uncultured Actinomycetota bacterium (assembly GCA_963830755.1). Lineage (GTDB taxonomy): Bacteria > Actinomycetota > Actinomycetes > Propionibacteriales > Nocardioidaceae > Nocardioides. The sequence goes on from CAWHNI010000014.1 coordinate 160,755, forward strand.
GCCTCGGCCGCACTGGCCACGACCTTGTCCACGAACGTCCTCCCGCTCTTCGGTTGCCCGCCACGTTAGAGGGGGCTTCGTTGCACCGTGCCCCACCCTAGCCACGCGCGCGCCGCCCGCCGTATGGGTTGGGCCCACACACTGGGCGCACACAAGAGGGACTCCCCACTAGGCTCCAAGCGTGAGCGAACCCCAGCACCGCTCTGACCGGCCCAGCGACTGGGTGGGCGTGAAGCTGCACGTCGTCACCGGCAAGGGCGGCACCGGCAAGTCCACCGTCGCGGCCGCGCTCTCCCTGGCGCTCGCCTCCCACGGGAAGAACGTCCTGCTGTGCGAGGTCGAGGGACGGCAGGGGATCGCCCGGATGTTCGACGTCGACCAGCTCCCCTACGAGGAGCGCCGGATCGCCGCGGGCCTCACCGGTGCCGACGGGACGCCCGGCAACGTCTACGCGCTGCACATCGATGCGGAGTCTGCGCTGCTGGAGTACCTCGCGATGTACTACCGGCTCGGCCGCGCCGGTCGCGCGCTCGACCGCTTCGGCGTGATCGAGTTCGCCACCACGATCGCCCCCGGTGTCCGCGACGTGCTGCTCACCGGCAAGGTCTTCGAGGCCGCCAAGGAGGGCCGGCGCGGCAAGAACGCCCGGCAGTACGACGCGGTCGTGCTCGACGCGCCCCCGACCGGGCGGATCGCCCAGTTCCTCGGGGTCAACAGCGAGCTGGCCGGGCTGGCGAAGATGGGGCCGGTCAAGACCCAGGCCGACACCGTGATGACGCTGTTCCGGTCGAAGCGGACGGCCGTCCACCTGGTCACCGTGCTGGAGGAGATGCCGGTCCAGGAGACTGCCGACGGCATCGCCGAGCTGCGAAGCGCCCGGCTGCCCGTCGGTGGCGTGATCGTCAACCTGGTCCGACCGCAGGACCTCGACGCCGGCGCGCTCGAGGCGATCCGGGCGGACACGGTCGAGGTCGAGGGCCTGGTGGCGGACCTGAAGGCGGCGGGCATCGAGGCGGGCGACGAGGTGGTGACCGGCCTGCTCGCCGAGGCCCGCGACCACGCCGAGCGGCGTGCCCTCGAGGACGCCCAGCGCGAGCTGGTCCGCGGGTTCGACGTACCGACCTACGAGCTGCCCCGCCTGCCCGGCGGGGTCGACCTCGGTGGCCTGTACGAGCTGGCCGCGGAGCTCAAGAACCAGGGGATGGCATGAACACCCCATTCGAATGCTCGCTGCGCTCCGCTTCCAACGGGGACCACGGATGAGCCCGACACGAAGCCGCTCGCGACCAGGTTCGGCCCGCTGGCCGCGTCCGCGTCCTCGGCGCCGGACCTCGACGTCGACGCCCTGCTCGACGACCCGGCCACCGGCATCATCGTGTGCTGCGGCTCGGGCGGGGTCGGCAAGACCACCACCTCCGCGGCGCTGGCGCTGCGGGCGGCCGAGCGTGGTCGGAAGGTCGTGGTGCTGACCATCGACCCGGCCCGACGGCTGGCGCAGTCGATGGGGATCGAGGCGCTCGACAACACCCCTCGTCCGGTCGAGGGACGCGTGGGCCGACGGGGCGGCCGGGCGGGACGGGTCCCGCAGATGGACGCGATGATGCTGGACATGAAGCGCACCTTCGACGAGGTGGTGGAGAGCCAGGCCACCCCGGAGAAGGCGAAGCAGATCCTGGAGAACCCCTTCTACATCGCCCTGTCCAGCTCGTTCGCGGGGACGCAGGAGTACATGGCGATGGAGAAGCTGGGCCAGATCCACCAGCAGCCCAGCGCGACGGCGACCTACGACCTGATCGTGGTGGACACCCCGCCGTCCCGCTCGGCGCTCGACTTCCTCGACGCCCCCGAGCGGCTCTCGAGCTTCCTCGACGGCCGGTTCATCCGGCTGCTGCTGGCGCCGGCGCGCGGCCCGGCGCGGATGATGACCGCCGGGGTCGGGCTGATCACCAACGCCTGACCAAGATCCTGGGCGCCCAGGTGCTGCGGGACATGCAGACGTTCGTCCAGGCGTTCGACACCCTCTTCGGGGGGTTCCGGCAGCGGGCCCAGAAGACGTTCGAGCTGCTCCAGGCCGACGGTACGGCGTTCCTGGTCGTCGCGGCACCCGAGCCGGACGCGCTGCGCGAGGCGGCGTACTTCGTCGAGCGGCTCAGCGAGGACCGGATGCCGCTCGCCGGCCTGGTGGTCAACCGCGCCAGCCCCGCCCCGGTCGGCGACCTGTCCGCCGACGAGGCGATGGCGGCGGCCGCGCGGCTGCGCAAGGAGGACGACACGGCCCTGTCCGGGGGCCTGCTGCGGCTGCACGCCGACCGCACCCGGCTGGTCGAGCGCGAGGCGCGGCTGCGCGAGCGGTTCGCCGCGGCGCACCCCACAGGTGCCCACCGCGGTGGTGCCGGCCCTGGCCGGCGACGTGCACGACCTCGACCGGCCTGCGCCGGGTCGGGCGAGCTGCTGGCGGAGGGGCTGACGCCTCAGACGGTCGGCGGTCGACCTTCGGCGCGCCCTTGGTCCCCTGCTCGCGGGCGGCCTCGAGCACGGCGCGCCACGAGGCGGTCGGCCGGCGGCGGAGCAGCGCCCGGCGCTCACGCTCGGTCATGCCGCCCCACACGCCCCACTCGATCTGGTTGTCGAGGGCCTCGGCCAGGCACTCGGTGCGCACGGGGCAACCCGTGCACAGCTGCTTGGCCTTGTTCTGCTCGGCGCCCGCGGACGAAGAGCTGGTCCGGCGAGTGCCTGGCGGCAAGCGGCCGACGGAGCCCAATTCTCTACCCACATGATGACGTCCCCACATCCGTCCGATATTCGGTGACGCCCGCTGGCGCCATTCCGTTCCCCGAGAAGAAGGTAGACGAATCAACTACTTGGTCGGAAGACACGATCAGCCCAGATCCGATGGCCCGGTAGTGACTAGTCCTCAGGTGTCACGAATCGGTCGGGAACCACCCGCTCCCGTACATTAGGGGCCATGTCCGTGCCTCCCGACGAGCGCCTGCCGCCCGGTCGCGTGCTCTCCCACCTCGGCGTCATGGCCGCGGTGGCCGCCGTGCTGGGCGTGGTCGTGGCCGGTCTGGCGATCCCCTTCGCCGGCGTGGTCGGTCTCGCCGCCCGCGACGTGGCCCGGGGCATGGACAACCTCCCGACCGAGCTCGAGACCGAGCCGCTGGCGCAGAAGACCCGGATCATCGACGCCAACGGCAACGTGATCGCGACGATCTACGACGAGAACCGCATCAACGTCCCGCTGACCCAGATCTCGCGGACCATGGTCAAGGCGATCGTCTCGATCGAGGACTCCCGCTTCTACGAGCACGGCGCCCTCGACCTCAAGGGCACGCTGCGCGCACTGATCACCAACCAGGCCAGCGAGGCCACGGTCCAGGGCGGCTCGTCGATCACCCAGCAGATGGTGAAGCTGACCCTGCTCAGCCAGGCCAACACCAAGGCCGAGCGCGAGGCCGCCACCGACGACACCTACGCCCGCAAGATCCGCGAGCTGCGCTACGCCATCGCGTTCGAGGAGAACTACTCCAAGGACTGGATCCTCGAGCGGTACCTCAACCTCGCCTACTTCGGCGACGGCGCCTTCGGCGTCCAGGCGGCCGCCCGCCACTACTTCGACAAGAACGCCAAGGACCTCGACCTGCGCGAGTCGGCGATCCTCGCCGGCCTGGTGAAGAACCCCACCGGCTACGACCCGACCAACTCCGCCGACCGAGGCGATGCGGCGCCGCAACGTCGTCCTCGACCGGATGGCCGAGCTCAACGTCATCACCCGCAAGCGGGCGGCCAAGGTCAAGGAGCAAGGCCTCGGGCTCGACGTCCAGCCGGCACAGAACGGCTGCGTGTTCTCCCGCGCGCCGTTCTTCTGCGACTACGTCATCAACGTCCTGATGAAGGACGAGTCGCTCGGCAAGACCCCCGAGGAGCGCAAGCAAGCTGCTCCGCTCCGGTGGGCTCACCATCCGCACCACGCATCGACCTGCGCTACCAGGAGGCGGCCGACAAGTCGGTCCGCGCGCACGTCTTCCCGACCGACCAGGCGCATCGGCGGCCTGGCCATGGTCGAGCCCGGCACCGGCAACGTGAAGGCCCTCGCCCAGTCGCGCCCGATGGGCCGCGACAAGCCGAAGGGCGAGACCTACCTCAACTACGTCGTGCCCACAGAAGTACGGCGACTCCGCCGGGTTCCAGGCGGGCTCGACCTTCAAGGCGTTCGTGCTGGCCACGGCCCTGGCCAAGGGCATCGACCCGCAGCACCACGCTGACGGTGCCGGCGCAGGAGTTCATCCCGATGAACGACTACCGCGACCTGCGACGGCCCCTACACCAGCACCGCGATCTGGGACCCGCAGAACTTCGACGGGCGCGGCGGCACCTTCGACCTCTACACCGGCACCCAGCAGTCGGTGAACACGTTCTTCGCGAACCTCGAGCTGCTCACCGGGCTGTGCAAGCCCTACGACCTGGCCAAGAGCATGGGCATCGACCTCACCAACCCGGACCGCGAACGGGTCCCGTCGTTCACGCTCGGCGTCGTCAACACCAGCCCGCTGGAGATGGCCGAGGCCTACGCCACCTTCGCCGCCCAGGGCAAGCACTGCGCCTCGCGCGCGGTGACCGCGATCGAGGACGCCGCCGGGAACCTGCTCAAGGAGTACCCCTCCCAGTGCACCCAGGTGCTCGAGGCGAACGTCGCCAACACCGTCAACGACATCCTCAAGGGCGTCATGGCGCCCGGCGGGTTCGGCTCCGCGATCATCGACGCGTCCAGCCGGACGCCGGCAAGACCGGCACCACCCAGGACGGCAAGTCGGTGTGGTTCGTCGGCTACACCCCGAACCTCGCCGACGGCCGCGATGATCGCCGGCGCCAACCAGCTGGGCCAGCCGATTCCCTCGGCGGGCCAGACCGTGGGTGGCTCCTTCATCGCCAGCGCCTCCGGGTCCGGGATCGCCGGCCCGATGTGGGGCGACGCGATGCGGGTGATCGAGCAGTGGCTCGACGACGCGACGTTCACACCGCCGTCCCTCGACGCAGCTCGAGGGCGAGCCCGCCTCCGTGCCCGACACCTACGGCATGAGCATCGCGACCGCGCCGCAGCACGCTCGAGGACGCCGGCTTCGTCGTCCTGGTCGTCAGCGACGCAGGTGCCCTCCAACTACCCCGCCGGGACGGTCGCCTACACCAGCCCCGGCGCCGGCGACGTCGCCTCCCGAGGGCGACGTCGGTCACGATCTACCCCTCGATCGGCTACGTGCCCGCGCCGCCGCCCCCGGAGAACGACGGCGGCGGCGGCGACGGCGGCGGCAACGGCGGCGGTGACGGCGGCGGCGACGGCGGCGGCGGCGGCGGCGGCGGCGGCGGCGGCAACGGCGGCGGCGGCAACGGCAACGGCAACGGCAACGGCAACGGCGGCAACGGCAACGGCTGACGTCGCTCAGGCCTTCGAGACGGGCCTTGACGGCCCTCCTCAGGACCGCCCAGAACTGCGTCGGCGTACCTCCGCGGCGACGGCGGCGCCGTCGGCCCGGCCCTTGACCTGCGGCTGGACCACGCCCATCACCTTGCCCATGGCGCGCATGCCCTCGCCCGCGGCGCCGGTCTGCTCGATCGGCGTCGGTGACGATGCGTCTCGATCTCCGCCTCCGACAGCTGCTCGGGCAGGTAGTCGGCGATCACCGCCGCCTCGGCCTGCTCCTTGCTCGGCCATCTCCGGCGCGCCCGCCGTCCTCGAAGGCGGTCGGCCGCCTCTCGCCGCTTCTTGGCCTCGGTGGACAGCACGCCGACGATGTCGTCGTCGCTGAGCTCGCGGGCCTGCTTGCCCGGCGACCTCGGCGTTGGTGATCGCCGTGAGCACCATCCGCAGGGTCGATGACCGGACCTCCTCGCGCGCCTTGATGGCCGCGGTGAGGTCGGAGCGGAGCCGGTCCTTGAGAGCACTCATGCGGCGTCATTGTGGCAGCCTTGCGGCATGCGTCTCGCCCGCGATTGCTGCGTGCCCGTGGCGGCGGGTGGGCTGGCCGCCGGCGCCGGGCTCACGGCGTACGCCGTGTGGGAGACGCGGGCGTTCACGCCTGCGCGAGGTGACCGTGCCGCTGCTGCCGCCCGGCCAGCCGAGCCGCTGCGGGTGCTGCACCTGAGCGACATCCACCTGACACCCGGCCAGCAGCGCAAGCAGGAGTGGCTGCGCCGGGCTGCTGCGCTCTCGACCCGGACCTCGTGGTCAACACCGGCGACAACATCGCCCACCGCGACTCCGTCCCCCGGCTGCGCGACGCGCTCGGGCCGCTGCTCGACGTGCCCGGGGTCTTCGTGTTCGGCTCCAACGACTACTACTCGCCCACGCTGCGCAACCCGCTGCGCTACCTCCTGCCCGACAACGGCAAGCGGCACACCGACAGCGCCCTCCTGCCCTGGCGCGAGCTCACGGAGCTGCTTCACCGGCTCCGGCTGGCTCGACCTCACCAACCAGCGCGACACGCTCAAGGTCGGCGAGACGACGTTCGCGTTCGCCGGCGTCGACGACCCGCACCTGCGCTACGACCGGCTCGACGAGGTGGCCGGCCCGGCCGACGCGGACGCCGACGTGCGGCTGGGCGTCGCCCACGCGCCGTACCTGCGGGTGCTGGACCAGTTCGCCGCCGACGGCTACGACGCGATCCTGGCCGGCCACACCCACGGCGGCCAGGTGTGCGTGCCCGGCGTCGGCGCGCTGACCACCAACTGCGACCTCGAGCCGGCCCGGGCCAAGGGCCTGCACCGCCATCCGGCGCGACTCGCCGCCCGGCGATCCGGGCTCGGCCTGGCTGCACGTCTCGGCCGGGCTCGGCACCAGCCCCTACGCCCAGATCCGGGTCGCCTGCCGCCCCGAGGCGACCTTGCTGACCCTCACCTCGCGCGGCTGACTCCCGCGGTCCGCGACGCGATTGCGAGAGGGCCGTCGACGGCTCGGGTATGCTCGCCGTGCCTGGCGTGGGCCCGACCTTGCGGTCGGGTTCCGAGCCAGGGCACGTTCGGGCTGTGGCGCAGCTTGGTAGCGCGCCTCGTTCGGGACGAGGAGGCCGCAGGTTCAAATCCTGTCAGCCCGACCCGGTGATCTCCGAGGAGATCGTCGAGCGCGTCGATCCATCGGATCGGCGCGCTCGGTCGTTCCGGACGCCTACTGGCCGGCGTTCTGGCAGACTTCCCGGCATGGCTGACCAGGATCGTGACGGGCCGTCGCTGGAGCTCCCGTCGTTCGGTTTCCGGCGCAAGCGGGGCAAGAAGGCTCGCGCTGACGCAGAGACCGAGCCGGTTCCGCAGCCCGAACCGACGCCGGAGCCCGAACCGACGCCCGAGCCCGAACCGACGCCCGAGCCCGAGCCGCCGTGGAGCCCGAGCCCGAGCCCGAGCCCGAACCGGTGGTCGAGCCCGAGCCGGCCCCCGCGCCCGAACCCCAGCCGACCCAGCGCGTGGCGGCGGCCGAACCAGCACCGGAACCGACGCCGGAGCCGGCGACCGAGCCGATCCCGGTGTCCCGCGAGAGGCCAGCCGTGCAGCCCGCTGCGACCGCCGAGACCCCCGGACAGCCCCTGTTCGCCGACGAGACGGCTGCGACCGCCACCACCGTTGCCGCGACCGAGGAGCGGGTCGACCCCGAGCCGGAGGAGCGCGAGGAGAAGAAGCCGCGGCGGTCGTTCCGGGTGTCCATCGGCGGCGATCCCGGGCGCCATCGTCACCGGCGTCCTGGTCGGGCGCAGCTGACCGTCGGGCTACCTGGGGATCGCTGCAGGTCTGCGAGCTCTCCAGGGGCACGTCCTCCTGCGGAGACCCGGGTCTCTTCCTGCTGCTGCTGATCCTGGTGGCGATGGTCTTCCTCGGCGCCGGCGCTGCTCCGCATGTTCGGCGTCCCCGACCCGGGCAGCACCAGCTTCCTCGCCGTCGGCCTGCTGACGGTGGTGGCGCTGCTGTTCCTCGTCGACCTGCTCTTCAACTGGTGGATGATCATCGTCATCCCCTGCGTGACGCTGCTGACCTTCGCGCTCTCGCGCTGGGTCACGACGTCGTTCGCCGACAGCGACTGAGCTCAGCCGCGGTCCGCAGCCGACCAGCTCGGCGATCTGCACGGTGTTGAGCGCGGCGCCCTTGCGCAGGTTGTCGTTGCTGACGAACAGCGCCAGCCCGCGGTCGTCGTCGACGCCCGGGTCCTGGCGCAACCGGCCGACGTACGACGGGTCCTTGCCCGCGGCCTGCAGCGGGGTCGGGATGTCGGACAGCTCGACGCCCGGGGCGCCGGCGAGCAGCTCGCGCGCCCGCTGCGACCGTCATCGGAGCCGCGAACTCGGCGTTGATCGCCAGCGAGTGGCCGGTGAAGACCGGCACCCGGACGCAGATGCCGGAGACCCGCAGCTCGGGGATGCCGAGGATCTTGCGTGACTCGTTGCGGAGCTTCTGCTCCTCGTCGGTCTCCTCGCAGACCGTCGTCGACGATCGAGCCGGCCATCGGCAGCACGTTGTAGGCGATGGTGCGGGCGTACTTGACCGGCTCGGGGAACGCCACCGCCTCGCCGTCGTAGGCCAGCTCGCGCGCCTTGTCGCCGGCGGCCGCGACCTGGGTGGCCAGCTCGTCGACGCCGGCGACGCCGCTGACCCGGAGACCGCCTGGTACGTCGACGCGATCAGCCGGACCAGCCCGGCGTCGTCGTGCAGCGGCTTGAGCACCGGCATCGCGGCCATGGTGGTGCAGTTCGGGTTGGCGATGATCCCCTTGCGGGCGTCGCGCGATCGCGTCGGGGTTGACCTCGGAGACCACCAGCGGGACGTCGGGGTCCATCCGGAACGCCGAGGAGTTGTCGACCACCACGGCCCCGGCCTCGGCGTAACGTCGGGGCGAGCGCCCGCGAGGTGGATGGCCCCGGCGGAGAAGAGCGCGATGTCGAGCCCGCTCGGGTCGGCGGTCGCGGCGTCCTCGACGACGATCTCGCGGCCGGCGTAGGGCAGCACCGTGCCGGCCGAGCGGGCCGAGGCGAAGAAGCGGACCTCGTCGGCGGGGAACTCCCGCTCGGCGAGGATCTGGCGCATGGCGACGCCCACCTGGCCGGTGGCGCCGACGATCCCGATCTGAAGGCCCATGTCTATCGCCCCGTCCCGCCGTAGACGACGGCCTCGACCTCGGAGGCGTCGAGGTCGAACGCGGTGTGGGTGGCCTGCACGGCGGCGTCGATCTGGGCCTCGTCGACGATCACCGAGATCCGGATCTCGGAGGTGGAGATCATCTCGATGTTGACGCCGGCGGAGGCGAGCGCGGCGAAGAACTTGGCGGTGATGCCGGGGTGGGAGCGCATGCCGGCGCCGATCAGCGACACCTTGCCGATCTGGTCGTCGTAGAGCAGCTTGTCGTAGCCGACCTCGTCCTGGATCCGGGCCAGCGCGCCCATGGCGGTCTGGCCGTCCTCGCGCGGCAGCGTGAACGAGATGTCGGTGAGCCCGGTCGCGGCGGCCGAGACGTTCTGCACGACCATGTCGATGTTGACCTCGGTGGCGGCGAGCGCCTCGAAGATCCGGGCCGCCTCGCCCACCTTGTCGGGGACGCCGACGACGGTGATCTTGGCCTCGCTCCGGTCGTGGGCGACTCCGGCGATGATCGCCTGTTCCATCTCTTCTCCCTCAGCAGTCGGGGATGATCCAGGTGCCTTCCTTCTGGCTGAAGGAGGAGCGCACGTGGACGGGCATGTCGTAGCGGCGGGCGTACTCGACGCAGCGCAGGTGGAGGATCTTGGCGCCGGAGGCCGCCATCTCCAGCATCTCCTCGGTGGAGACGCGGTGCAGCTTGCGGGCGGTCGGGACGATCCGCGGGTCGGCGGTGAAGACGCCGTCGACGTCGGAGTAGATCTCGCAGACCTCGGCGCCGAGCGCCGCGGCGAGCGCGACCGCGGTGGTGTCGGAGGCGCCGCGGCCCAGCGTGGTGACGTCCTTGGTGTCCTGGGAGACGCCCTGGAAGCCGGCGACGATCGCGATCGCGCCGTCGTTGATGGCGTTCTCGATCCGGCCCGGGGTGATGTCGATGATCTTCGCCTTGCCGTGGGCGGAGTCGGTGATCACACCGGCCTGGGAGCCGGTGAACGACTGCGCCTTGTGGCCGAGCTGCGCGATCGCCATCGCCAGCAGCGCCATCGAGATCCGCTCGCCCGCGGTGAGCAGCATGTCGAGCTCGCGCGGCGGCGGCAGCGGCGTCACCTGCTCGGCGAGGTCGCGCAGCTCGTCGGTGGTGTCGCCCATCGCGGAGACGACGACGACCACGTCGTGTCCCGGCCTTGCGGGTCGTTGACGATGCGCTGGGCGACCCGCTTGATGCCGGTCGCGTCGGCGACCGACGAGCCGCCGTACTTCTGCACGACAATGCCCACTGGTCAGTCCTCGAGCCTCGATGCGTCGATCGGCCGGCACCGGGCACGCCTCCTGCGTTTGACCGCGGGCAGTTACCGACGGCGTCGGCCGTCCGAGCATCTCATCGGCCGCGGCGACCTGCTCGTCCTCGCCGGTCGAAGTCGGCGTCGAGCCGGTCGTGGGCGACGACCGACAGCAGCGCGTTGAGCGCGGCGCCGGCGAGGTTGCCCCAGGAGGAGACGTAGGAGAACTGCCACCACCACAGCGCCTCGTCGACGTTGCCGAGCCGGTAGTGGCGCAGGCCGTTCTCGAGGTCGGTGGCGATGCTGGTGAGGTCGTCGGAGAGCTGGCTCTCGACCAGCTCGGGGACGTAGGGGTCGAACACGAAGCTGTAGGTGTCGATGGCGTCGAGCATCTTGGCCAGCCGCAGCCGCATCTCGTCGATGTCGGGCTCGGGGCCGACGTCGGGCTGGTACTCGGCCCGCGGCGTGAAGTCACGCTGGGCGCCGAGCCGCGCGCCCGCCAGCAGCACCTGGCTGATCTCCAGCAGCAGCAGCGAGATGGCCCGGCCGACGTCGGCCTCGCGGGCGATGGCCTGGAGGGCGATCAGGAAGCTCTCGACCTGGTCGGCGATCTGCTGCGGCGAACTCCTCGGTCTCGCCGTCGACCTTCTGTGGTTCAGTCATCTGCCGATCGCCTCCCTGCGAACGCTCTGCCCAGGGTGACCTCGTCGGCGTACTCGAGGTCACCACCTACGGGCAGTCCACTCGCCAACCGCGTCACGCGCAACCCGAATGGCTTGAGCATCCGGGTGAGGTAGGTCGCCGTCGCCTCGCCCTCGAGGTTCGGGTCGGTGGCCAGGATGACCTCGGTGACCGTGCCGTCGGCCAGCCGGGTCATCAGCTCGCGCATCCGGAGCTGGTCGGGGCCGATGCCGTCGATCGGCGAGATCGCCCCGCCCAGGACGTGGTAGCGGCCCGCGGAACTCGCGGGTCCGCTCGATCGCGACGACGTCCTTGTACTCCTCGACGACGCACAGCACGGTCGGGTCGCGACGCGGGTCGCGGCAGATCCGGCACTGGTCGTCCTCGGACACGTTGAAGCAGACGGTGCAGAACTTCACCTTCGCCTTGACCTCGATCAGGACGTCGGCGAGGCGGCGTACGTCGGCGGGCTCGGCCTGGAGCAGGTGGAACGCGATCCGCTGCGCGCTCTTGGGACCGACGCCGGGCAGCCGGCCGAGCTCGTCGATCAGGTCCTGGACGATGCCTTCGTACACTCGAGGTGACCAGCCTCTAGCCCGAGTCCGGCCGGAGCCCAGCCGAGCCCGGGCAGACCGCCGCCCCCGAGCGGGCCCGAGCGCCTCGCCGGCCAGCGCGTCGGCCTGGGCCTTGGCGTCGCGGTAGGCGGCGACGATCATGTCGCCGAGGTCGGAGAGGTCGTCGGCGTCGCTGCCGTCGAACCCGCCGGCCTTGATCTCGACGCCCGACCAGGTCGCCGACGCCGTTGACGGTGACGGTGACCGCGCCGCCGGCGACGGTGCCGTCGACGGTGGTCTCGTCGAGCCGGGCCTGGGCGTCCTGGAGCTGCTCCTGCATCTGCTGGGCCTGCTGCAGAGGGCGTTCATGTCGAAGCCCCCGGCCGCCACCGCCGAGCGCGTCGAAGGGTTCTGGGTCATGGTCGCCTCACTTGGTCGTCGTGGGTGGTCATGGTCGGTCACTGGTGCCGGATCTCCTCGATCATCTGGGCGCCCAGCTCGCGCTCGAGCAGCTCGGCGGTGTCGAGCGCCGCTGGTGTCGGCATCCGGGTCGTCGGGATGGGCGTCGGCGTCGGCCCGGGCCCGGGGTCGTCCGCGGCGGGCTCGCCTGCGCGCGGGTCTGGGCGATGGCTCCGCGGGCGGCAGCGACGGCGCTCGGGGTCGGCCGATCGGGCGGCCGGCGGCGCTGGCTCCGTGGCGGGCTCGCGGCCGGCGGTCGTGTCCTGGGCGGCGGACTGCTCGGCGGCCGCTGCCGATGGCGGCGCGGCGGTCGCGGCGTCGCCAGCCGGCGGCCCGGCGGATCCGCGTGGCGGGCGGGGCCGGCGATCGGCGTGGGCGGCGTCGGGTCTGGGCGCCGGGGTCGACGATGGCGTCGACCCGCCAGTCGACGCCGACCACGTCGATCGCGGCCTGGCGCAGGATCTCGTCGCAGCCGCCGTTGACGAAGGAGTCGCGGGCGCCGGCGTTGTTGAAGCCGAGGGTCAGGGTGTTGCCCTCGACCCCGATGACCTGGGAGTTCTGGGTGAGGTGCATCCAGGCGACCCGGCGGCGCAGCTTCGTCGCCTCGACGATGTCGGGCCAGAGGCGGCGTACGTCGACCAGCGTCAGCCCGCCCGTCGGGCTGGCCGCCGCGCGGCGCGGCGTCGGCGCCGCGGCGGCCGTGGCTCGGCCGGGGCAGGCTGCGGCTCGGCGGACGCGTCGAGGTCGGGGGTCTCGTCGGCGGGCCGCGGTGCGGGCGGCGTCGGGGTCGGCGCCTCGGGGGCAGGCGGGGCCGGGTCCGGCCGCGGGCCGGAGGCGCGCTCGCCTCGGCGTACGGGCTCGACGGGGTGCTCGCCGGGCGGCGACGGGGCTGGGCTCGCCACGGCGTGGCTGGGCGCGCCGCCGCTGATCGCGGCGCGCTTCTCGAGCCGGTCGAGCCGGGCCATCACGCCGTCGGTGCGCGTGGTCGGCTCCGGGCAGCAGCACCCGGGCGCAGATCAGCTCGAGCAGCAGCCGGGGCGCGGTCGCGCCGCGCATCTCGGTCAGGCCGGTGGCGACGATGTCGGCCGCCCGGCTGAGCTCGGCCGTGCCGAACCGGGCCGCCTGCGCCACCAGCCGCTCGCCCTGGTCCTCGGAGACGTCGATCAGACCGGTCGCGGGGGCGTCGGGGACGGCCGCGACGATGACGAGGTCGCGCAGCCGGCGCAGCAGGTCCTCGGTGAAGCGGCGGGGGTCCTGGCCGGTCTCGATCACCCGGTCGACCACCCCGAACACGGCCGCGCCGTCACCGGCGGCGAACGCGTCGACCACGTCGTCGAGCAGGGAGTCGGGGGTGTAGCCGAGCAGCCCGGTGGCCAGCGCGTGGGTGACGCCCTCGGGCCCGGCGCCGCCGAGCAGCTGGTCGAGGACCGACAGCGAGTCGCGCGCGGACCCGGCCACCGGCCCGCACGATCAGCGGCAGCGCGGCCGGCTCGATCGCGACGCCCTCCTTCTCGCAGAGCTCGGCGAGGTAGCCGACAGCAGCCGCGGCGGGATCAGCCGGAACGGGTAGTGGTGGGTGCGCGACCGGATCGTCGGCAGCACCTTGTCGGGCTCGGTGGTGGCGAAGATGAAGCGCAGGTGGGGCGGCGGCTCCTCGACCAGCTTGAGCAGGGCGTTGAAGCCCTGCGTCGTGACCATGTGGGCCTCGTCGATGATGTAGACCTTGTACTTGCTCTTGACCGGCGCGAAGAACGCCTTCTCGCGCAGGTCGCGGGCGTCGTCGACGCCGCCGTGGGAGGCCGCGTCGATCTCGATCACGTCGATCGATCCGGCGCCGTCGCGCGCGAGGTCGCGGCAGCTGTCGCACTCGCCGCACGGGTCGGCGACCGGCGCCTGCTCGCAGTTGAGGGCCCGGGCGAGGATCCGGGCCGAGGTGGTCTTGCCGCAGCCGCGCGGGCCGGAGAAGAGGTAGGCGTGGTTGACCCGGTTGTTGGCCAGCGCCGCCCGCAGCGGCGTCGTCACGTGGTCCTGCCCGATGACGTCGGCGAACGTCTCGGGCCGGTAGCGGCGGTACAGCGCGAGGGGTGACTCCACGCCTGAACCCTAACCACCGCTCCGACACCCGGTAACCGGTCTTCCCGGCCGCTCGACCGTGCCTCCGAGGCTCACTCCAGGGCGGTGGGCGCGGCTCACGCAGCCGGGGGCGTTCGTCTGTTCCGATCCCACGCCAGAAGGACGGGACGACCACTTCCACGCCCCTCATCTCGCTTGAGCGGGCCCCCGAACGGACTGCTCGCCGATCTGCCCTAGCTCGGGTGCGAGCCTGCCCGGGTTGTTCTGGTTGGGCGTGGGTACCAAGTAAAGGAACCGGGCTGGGTGCCGGACTGGGGGACGGGGCCCCGAAGGCGCCCGGCTCGGCCCGACCCGAACTGCTCCAACAGAGGGGCGCACGGTGGCGCGGCAGCGCCCCTCCCCACCGTCCGATTCGGGGCGCTGTCGCGTCCTTCTTCACTCGCCTGCCTGCCTCTCAGAGCGGCAGTAGGGGTGCGTGCCCCCTCGCATTTCCCCAACCCAAGGGGCCACGCGGCGGCGATGGGGAACAGCCGGACCCAACGGGGGGATTTTGCTTTCGCGCATTGGGGCATAGCATCGGACCCTGAGCCGGGTCGACGAGACCCGGACCCAGTCCCGCTAGTCAAAGAGCGGCTGCCCGGCTCACGCCATCCCACTCGTGAGCATGCCGGGCCGACTGGCTCACTCCCCCCACAACCGGCCGGTCGGCACGGTATACGAACCACTGAAAGGACGGGTCGCCCCTGACTCCAATGGGCGGGCGGGTCGACCCGGTGCCTTCAGTAGCGAGTGGGGCGCGGGGGCAGTGCGCTGGGCTGCACCGGGGCACTCCCCCGCGCAGAGCGAACCGGGCATCCCTGGGTTTGATCCGGACGGCGCGTATGCAGCGCGCGGCGACGGGTACTGGAGCTGCGAGCCGGGCTGACACGCGACAGGGCACCCGAGAGCCCGTTGGCCCGGCTCGCTTCTCGGGCTCGTCGTTGGCCCGCCAATGGCCCGACGACGACTGATTACCTGGCGCGCAAACCGGGTACCGGTGTCCCGGGGAGGCCCCCATCCCCCCATGAGGCGCCGGTGTGCTCCTCCCACATGGGGGCACACCGGCGTCGCGCAGCCCGGCCGCGACGGAGCCGAAGAGGTCGGCGATCACGTCCAGCTCCAGAGCCTCCAGGGTCCACTTCAGGGGCCGGAGGATCCTCGAGTGTGCTCGTCGTGAGGAGACTCAACCAGCCGTCACCGCCACTTTTCGGTGCCAGCTTGGGGCTGTGGAAGCGCTGTACCGCAAGCCGTCCTGTGGGCAGAAAAAGGGCCCCCCGCGTACCCGGCAGAGCTCGCTTACCCTTGCTGCCTTCCGGCCCTGGGGGAGTTCGGCAAGATGCCGCCACGCGGGGGGTTGCGGACGAGTGTAGGTGAGCAGCTCGGGAGCGCCAACGCGGGGCGAGGCCGGATTTCACCCGCCCGTCAGCCGACGGGTACTCTCCTCCGCGGAGGATTCGCCTAGTGGCCTATGGCGCTCGCTTGGAAAGCGGGTTGGGTTAACGCCCTCGCGGGTTCGAATCCCGCATCCTCCGCCACTTTGACCAGCGAAACGCCCGTCCGGCTCGACCGAGGACCAGGCCCCTAACCCTCTAGTCTCAATTTTGGTCTCAATTGGCTTTCGCGAGGGGTGTTAGTGTCGCCCAGAGCAACCCGCCGACCTTCGGCGACGGCCTGTCGGATCGGTCGGTGACGTGCTGGTAGCGAGCAGCCATCGAGGTGCTCGACCAGCCCATGATCGACATCACCGTCCGCTCGGAAACCCCAAGGACGAGCAGCAGTGTGGCGGTGTGCCGGGCGTCATGCAGCCGGCCGTCCCGAACGCCGGCTGCTTTCAACGAGCGCCTTCCAGCGGTGGTAGTCGGACTTGGGTTGACGGCTCGCCCCGTCGCGGAGGTGGAAGACCTAATCGGTGTCCTCCCAGAGTTGACCCTGCGCGCCTCCCCGGTGTGCCGGCCTCCCGGCTTGATCCTCCTTGAGCAGGCCGACGAGCTATCCGGTAGTCCGACGACTCGGTGCCCTGGTCTCGACTCGGTCTCGCCGAGTTCGGCGTTAACTGACGGTCCGCTGCGGGCAGAAGGCCGGGAATTCGCCGCACGTCCCTCGAACCGTGGTGATAGATCGGGCGCAGGCGAGCGGCTTCCGTACCCAGAGCAGCCCACATTCAAGATCAACGTCGGCCCAGCGCAAGGCCAGCACCTCGCCTTGTCGAAGCCGAGCGCAAGGGCGATCGCCCAGCGCGCCCAGTTTCGGACGGGTCGCCGCGGCCGCCAGGATGGCACGCAGTTCCTCGATGTTGATGGCTCGATCTGGGTCGATCTCGATCGGGGGGCTTCGCCAGTGTCGCGACATTCCGGGCCGATGTGACCCCGACGAAGCAGCTTCGGCCAGTGCAGTCCTGAATGGTCCGGTGAACCTGGTGGGCCGTTCAGGGCTTGGCGCCGTTTTCGACCACCGCCGGTAGAGCCGCTCTCAGGTGCTCCGGCTCCAAACGGTCAAGGCGGTGTCGCTCCGATCGCCGGCCTCAGATGTTTGACCACTGCGGTCCGGTAGGCGTTTGTAGCTCGACTCCCGCAGTTCTCCGGCCGGGCGATCGCTTCCAGCCAATGCTCCAGCCATGCCCCGACGGCCATCCTTTCTCCCGACCTTGGGGACGCTGACCGAGTCCCGCTGTCGCTTTTCGAGTGCGCGCACCTTGGCTGTTACGGTCCGCCCTCGACTTGCTCGGACTATGTGCCTTCTGTCTGGGTTCTGCCGTCGTCCGGGGGGACGCCGATGGTGACGCGACCATGCCACCGCCCGTCCTCCACCCTTGTAGATGCTGGATAGCCCGGTTAGGGTCTTCGGCTCCGCTTCTGTCATGCTCTCTGACACCTTGTGATGACCGGCGCGCAGACTGTTCGACGTACTCCTCGCAGCCTCGCTTACGGGACCCTTCTGCGAAGTCGACCCACACGCACCGGGACCCATTTCGCCCGCGTCTCACCAGGCGGTACATCGTCGTCCGCTGCACACCGATCTTCCGAGCTGCCTCCTCCACGCTAAGGAGGAGCACCGGCAGCCATCTGCCGCAACCCCGCTTTGATCCTCCTCGATCGGAAGCGTGGTCTCGACCTCGAGCTCCGGCCAGGTCACGGTCTTTCCGCCTCGCCGAGACTGGTGACATAACGAGAAGAGCACGGCGGCCGGGGATCTGGAGCACTCCTTCAACTCGGACCCCCGACAGCTGCCCTCGGCGAATGAGCCGCTCGACCGCTGGCACGTCGACCCCAAGACATGACGCCGTCCGCTCAATGCTGAGCAGCAGGGGCGGAATCTCGTCCGGCGTCATGAGCCAGATATTCGGCCGAACCGAGACAGCATCGAGCACGGACTCGTCAGCGCCACCCAGATTGAAGAGTTGATGTTGTTCCATGGTCCCGTCCTCCCGACGGATCGATTGTCGGTCGGGTCGCGCCCGTCAAGGGCACTCCGTGTCACTGCGTGATTCGCTTCGCTCACCCTTGACCGACGCAACCCCGCCAGCAGGTTCGGCTGGTTATCGGGAGGACGGGCGGGGTGTCGCACGCTTGGTCTCCTAGCCATCAGCGGGACTGGCACGCGCCTTCGCGGCCTCGTATTCCGCCTTCCACCGCATCCGCTCGCTGATCGACCGGGTCATCACCTGCCGGTAGATCGGCACCGTGGAGTCAATGGGGTCCAAGACCCGCCACTCGAAGCGCTGCGTCCCGTCGGGCGCATCACCGTCGCAGCAAGACAGCCGGTCGATCGTCCGGCGCCTCCGATCCTGCTGCCAGCAGCGCCTGCCGCACCACCTCGGCCCGGTCCGCCCGATGCATCGGTGCAACGTCTTGCCGGTCCACAAGCGCGAGACCAGGACTCGCCGGCCACCACAACCCAGGTGAACTCGGTCGTGTGCCTTGGCCGGACACGCACCGGGGACCATCCCCCGGCGCGAACCTCTCGGGCTGGACGCCGAACCGCAGCCAGTTCCAGCACCGCGGTGAGCACGGCAGACCAGCGGACCTCCTCGTGCAGCCGCGCGCAGATGGCGCGCTGCCGCCGCGAGGCTCCTCCTCGTCCGCGAACGCCTCAGCGAAGCTCTTGGCCGAGGTACTTGGTCAGGTAGGCGACGCCGGCGGTCGGCATCGCCCTCGGTGGCCACGATCCCTGGCAGGTCGATCTGCTGTCCCAACCGGAACACGTGCGCCGGCCGCGCGACGTCCTCCTCGAGCGCCTCGAGCGCCTGCGTCCCAGGTCGTCAGCGCCGCGCCCGTCGGCCGGGTCGACGTACCGCCGGTCCGTCGGTCCATTCGGGCAGACTGCGTCGACGTAGACGGGCATATCGAAGCGCCGGCCACCACACCTGGTGATACGTGGCGCCTGCCACGGCCTGACGGACCGCGGGGATCGCTCCCCGGACCGCCGCATGCAGGTGCGGAGCCAGCCGCGTCTGGGCCTCCACGGCCGCGAAGTACTGGACCTGGTACCCCATCGCCACGGCGCAGGTTCTGCCACATCCGGTCCACCAGCTTCGGGAAGTGCAGCGCATCCAAGGCCGCGCGCCGGTAGTCGTAGGTCGCGGGTCCAGGGGGGTGCCATCCGATCCGCACCCGGCCGTAGGAGGGCAGCGTGAAGAGCAATACGCAACGTGAGCACAT
>CAWHNI010000015.1:0-43248 GCA_963830755.1 uncultured Actinomycetota bacterium
CACCAGCATGGTGGCCACCGGGAACAGCTCCCGCGGCATGGGCAGCTTCACGATCAGGCCGCTGTTGCTCACCAGCGAGCGCGTGCCGCCGTTGAACGTCTCGGTGAAGAAGTGCACCAGCACCATCCCGCAGACCAGGTGGATCGCGAACGGGTAGACATCCGCACCACCGCGCTCGATCAGCACCTGGAACACGAAGTAGTACATGCAGAACCGCACGGCCGGCTGCAGATAGCTCCAGAACCACCCGAGCAACGTCCCCTGGTAGCGCGCCTGGATGGTGCTGCGGACCAGCAGGCGCAGCAGGTAGCGCCGTCGGAAGACCTCGAGCAACCCGTTGTTGTGGCTGGCCGGGACCAGCGGCGGCAGCTCGGGGGTGTCGGCCGCGCTGGTGGTGCTACCGGCCATCAACGCCGCCGTCCAGCCAGGGCGCGAGAGTCTTCTCCCAGGTCTGCGGTGAGGTCACGTCGCCCAGCGCCTGGCGGTACTCCGCGGCCAGGCGCGGCCACTCCCGGCGGAGCCGGCGGTGGATCTCGATGGTCTTGCGGGTCAGGTCGCGGAACATCTCCGGGTCGCGCTGGTAGAGCGCGGCCGACGTACCGTCGGGCATCGACACCACGGCGGAGTCCATCCTGGTCAGGCGGTACCACTTGGCGTCCATCGCCGGCAGCTCGCTCTCGGGAAACTCGCGGGACAGCTCCCGCGGCTTCATCATCTGCCGGAGCGGCGACGTCAGCGCGGCGAACCGCTGCTGCAGCGTGCTCGGCACCTCGAGGTCGTCGCGACCCCGGCGCGGCGGCTTCTTGCGGCGCACCGGCGGGAAGGCGTCGCGGTCGGCCTCGAGCTGGGCGTCGGTGAACGGCTTGACGAAGGCCCGCACCTCGGCCAGCTTCGTGGGCAGGTCGTCGTGAAGGACGCCGGGCCCGGCCAGCACGTCCTCGAGCGCCTTGTGCCGCAGCGCGACCGTGGAGTACTGCATGGACACCAGGTGCTTGATCTGGTGGTTGAAGCTCTCCTGGACCATCCGGCCGCCACGCTGGTACGGCGAGTGCAGCAGCGCGGCGACGAACCGGTTCCGCTGGTGGAAGTAGGACTGCCAGTCCAGCGCGTCGTTCTTGTCGGTCCACGGGACGTGCCACACCGCCGCGCCGGGGAACGAGACGGTCGGGTAGCCGGCCTCCTTGGCCCGCAGGCCGAACTCCGAGTCGTCCCACTTGAGGAACAGCGGCAGCGAGAGGCCGATCTCCTCCAGCACCGGGCGCGGGATCAGGCACATGAACCAGCCGTTGTAGTCGACGTCGATGCCGCTTGTGCAGCCATCGGGCCGAGCGGAGGTTGCGCGCCGAGAAGTCCCAGTCGGACCGGACGCCCGGGGCCGACTCCCACCAGAAGCGCCAGGGCTGCACGACCTCGCCGAAGCTGTGCAGCCGGGCGCGGGAGAAGAGGCTGAACATGTGGCCGCCGACGATGGTGGGCCGGCGGGCGAGGTCGCCGAACGTGATCGCGCGGATGATGCCCTCGGGCTCGCAGACGACGTCGTCGTCCATGCACATCAGGTACGTCGCCGTGCCCTTGCGCACCGACTCGAGCTGGCCCGGGCATAACCGCCGGAGCCGCCGAGGTTGCCCTGCTCGAGCATCCGCAGGGTCGTCCCGAGCGCCGCCTCGCGCCTTGGCGAAGTCGGGGAGTCCACGACCTTCTGCGTGCCCTGCTCCATGACGAGGACCTCGTCGAGGTAGGGGCGCGAGCTGCTCGTCGTCGCCGAGCTGGCCGAGCAGCTTCGCGCAGAAGTCCGGGCGGTTCATGGTCGTGATCGCGATGTCGACCGTGCCGTGGGCGGCCCGGTCGGCGGGGACCTCGGCGGTCCACTCGGCCGACTCGACCACGACGTCCTCGTCGGCCGCGACCACGTCGTACCAGTACCAGCCGCCGTCGACGAACGGCTTCAGCGGCAGGTCGAAGGTGAAGGTCCCCGACTTCTGGGTGCCGGTCCACGCGGTGTCGACGCGCTGCGACCGGCCGTTGGCCATCGAGCGGTAGACCGTGACCGCGGCACCGCGACCCTTGATCCGGATCGTGAGCGTCACGTCGGTGACCACGGTCCACCGCCGCCAGTAGCTGGCCGGGAACGCGTTGAAGTAGGTGCCGAAGGACAGTCGCTCGGTGGCCGGGATCCGCATCGCGGTGCGGCCCTCGATCTGGTCGGGGTGGATGGTGGCGCCCGTCGAGACCGACTGCCGGACCGCGGCGTCGTTGAGCTCCTTGGCCTGGCGGTTGCTGCCGACCTCGTACTTGTCCGCGTCCAGGATGGCCGGCTCGGGGTCGACGTAGAGCCGGAAGACGTCGGAGTCGTGGTCGGTGGGCAGGATCTGCCGCTGCAGCAACCTGGTGGCGGTGGCGCCGCGCTTCTTCGTCGGCGGTGTCATTCGTCCACTCCTCCGCTGGTCAGGGCCGCACCCTCGGCGAAGTGGGGCTTGAGCTTGTTCTCGAACATCGTCAGCGCAGAGCCGATCGCCATGTGCATGTCGAGGTACTTGTAGGTGCCGAGCCGGCCGCCGAAGAGGACCATCGGCTCCTTCTTCGCGAGCTCGCGGTACTTCAGCAGCTTCTCGCGGTCCTCGGCGGTGTTGATCGGGTAGTAGGGCTCGTCGTCGTCCTCGGCGAACCGGGAGTACTCGTGAATGATCACGGTCTTGCCCGGCAGGTGGGTCTTCACCCGCTCGGGGTGGAAGTGCTTGAACTCGATGATCCGGGTGAACGGGACTTCCTGGTCGTTGTAGTTGACGACGCCGGTGCCCTGGAAGTCGTCCACGTCCTCGACGGACTCCTCGAGGTCGACCGTCCGCCAGGACAGCCGGCCCTCGGAGTGGCCGAAGTACTCGTCGACCGGTCCGGTGTAGATGATCGGCACCTGTCCCTTGTAGTCGTCGGCCACGTCGAAGAAGTCCGTCTCGAGCTGGACCTCGATGTTGGGGTGGTCGGCCATCCTCGTCAGCCAGGCGGTGTAGCCGTCGACGGGCAAGCCCTCGTAGGTGTCGTTGAACCACCGGTTCTCGAAGGTGTAGCGGACCGGCAGCCGGGTGATGATGTCGGCGCTCAGCTTGGTCGGGTCGGTCTGCCACTGCTTGGCGGTGTAGCCCTTGATGAACGCCTCGTACAGCGGCCGCCCGATCAGGGAGATCGCCTTCTCCTCGAGGTTCGTGGCGTCCTCGGTGCGCGATCTCGCTCGCCTGCTCGGCGATCAGCGCCCGCGCTTCGTCGGGCGTGTGCGACTTCCCGAAGAACTGGTTGATCAGCCCGAGGTTCATCGGCAGCGAGTAGACCTGCCCCTGGTACTTGCCGAAGACCCGGTGCTTGTAGTCGGTGAACGACGTGAACCGGTTGACGTACTCCCACACCTTCTCGTTGGAGGTGTGGAACAGGTGCGCGCCGTACTTGTGCACCTCGATGCCGGAGGTCGGCTCCTTCTCGCTGTAGGCGTTGCCGCCGATGTGGTGGCGACGCTCGAGGACCAGCACCTGCAGGCCGAGCTCGTTGGCGCAGCGCTCGGCGATCGTCAGGCCGAAGAAGCCGGAGCCGACGATGACTAGATCTGGACTCGTCAAGGGGGTGATTCTCCTCGTGGGGGTTGACGCAGTGGGTCAGTCTACGGTCGTCGGTGGAACGGTCCGCATTCCCCGCGCCGCCCGAATGGCGCGGATCACGTTGCGGGCCTCGGCCCGGCCACCGCGCAGCGGGCTGAGCACCACCACGGCCACGGTGATCAGCCACGGCTTGAGCCGGACGAGGGCGTTCTCGCCGTAGCGGAAGTGGACCACGAAGAGGTTCCGGAACATGTAGAACCCCTTCCAGGTGTCGAGGGCGTGCTGCTGGTCGAAGTCGAGCTGGCGCACCAGCACGGCGTCGCGCAGTCCCCAGATGCGGTAGCCGGCCCGACGGGCGCGCACCGCGAAGTCGACGTCGTCGTAGAAGATGAAGTACGACGCGTCGGGCAGCCCGATCGCGTCCACCACCTCGCGGCGGAACATGAACCCCTCGAACGAGACGTTCTGCAGCTCGACCCGCTCCGGCATGTCCTTCCGGTCGGCGTAGGTGCCGTCGACCGAGGTCCGCTTGGGACGGATCGCCAGCGGGTTGCTGAGGTCGAAGTCCAGCGCGGCCTTCTCGACCAGCTGCCCCCTGACGTCCTCGCGGATCGCCGCGACGCAGGGCTCGTCGGCCGCCAGCAGGACCCCAGGCAGTCCGCGGCGGGCACCACGTCGTCGTCGACGAGCCAGATCCGGTCATGGCCGGCGTCGTACGCCAGGCGGACGCCGAGCCGGAACCCGCCCGCGCCGCCGAGGTTCTCCTCGCTGTGCGTCACGTGCAGCGGCAGCTCGGGGTGCTCGCGCCGGGGTCAGGATCTCCCGGGTGTGGTCGGTGCTCGCGTTGTCGACCACGAAGACCGCGTCGGGCACCCGGGTCTGGGCCGCCAGCCCGTCGAGCATCCGGGTGAGCAGGTCGGCCCGGTTGAAGGTGACGATCACGACCGCCACGGACTCGGATGGCGGTGCTCACAGGAACCTCTCGTGCCCGGTGAAGTCGCCGCGCAGCCCGGCCCGCATCGCCCTCGAGGCTGAGCCGCAGCCGGGCCGGGTCGCGCCGCGTGAAGGAGTAGAACCACAGCGGTCTTGGCCACGAACGCCAGCGCGTGCGGCCAGCCGCGGTACTCGCGCAGGTTGACCAGGTTGTTGCGGGCCATGCAGTAGTGCTTGAGGTCGCTCGGCGTGTGGTTGTAGGTCGTCCTGCCGAACATCATCGGCGTGCCCAGGTCGCCGACCGCCGGGTGCAGCACCCGGGCGTCGATGACGGTGGCGATCCGGGCGCCGGCCTGCTCGGCCCGGAGGCGGTACTCGTGGTCGTCGCCCCAGATGAAGTACTCCTCGCGGACCAGGCCGATCCGCTGCACCAGCTCCCGGGTGACCAGGACGCCGTTGAACGGGATGACCACTCCGGGGATCACGCCGTCGCGGGCGGCCTGCTCGGACGTCCGCCATCCGGTGCACGACCGCCGCGCCTCCCGGGCAGCCGGATCGGGAACACCAGCCGGTCCTCGTCGTCCTCGTCCACCACGACCGGGCCCCAGAAGTCGTGGTCGCCGGCGTGGGCCAGCAGCGTCCTCAGGCAGTCGGGGTCGGGCAGGCCGTCGTCGTCCATGAGCCAGACCAGGTCGGCGCCGCGCTCGACCGCCAGCCGCAGGCCCTCGTGGAACCCGCCGGCGCCGCCGCGGTTGCGGTCCAGGGTGCGGGCGACCACCTCCGGTTCCCCCGGTGCCGCGGCCGCCGCGGCCAGCCACTCGCCGGTCCCGTCGGTTGACGCGTTGTCGACGACGACGACCTCGGCGAGCTCCGGCACGTCCAGCAGCGCCGTCACGAGTCGCTGCAGCAGGCCAGTCGGTTGAACGTGACCACGACCGCCACGACGCGTGGAGCGTCGTACGTGGGCTGGTCGGTCACGGCGAACACCCTACGGCGCGCCGAGTCGCGCTGCTGCACGGCTGGACGGCCCGAGTCGGCACTAACGCCGCACTGAGTCACAGCGTTGCGCCGACTCGACGTCGGCCGCCCGCCGGCATACGCGCCCGACTCGGCGCGATCAACAGGCGCTCCCGACGTCGTCGGCCTGGTTGGCGGCGTACCCCTCGCTGAGGCTCCCCAGCGAACCGCCCGTGACGGCCTGCGGGCTTCTTCTTCGCGTGGCTCGGCGCGGGCGCCTGGCCCTCGGCCTTGTCGATCGCGGCCGCGACCTTCTCCTGGACCAGGTCGATGTCGGGGTCGCCGGTGTTGATCATCGGCGGCACGAGGGAGAGCGACGCCACCCGCTGGCCCCTGGCCTTGAGCGCGAGGTCGATGAAGCGGTCGACCTCGCTGGACGGGATGTTGGTGGAGAGCATCTCCGAGCTCGCCTTCGCGATGCTCTGGAAGTTCCGCAGCGCGACCTGCGGGCTGATCTGCTGGAGCATCGCGCTCATCACGCACTTCTGGCGGGCCATCCGCGAGTAGTCGTCGGAGCCCTCGCGGGCCCGGGCGAACCAGAGGGTGTCGTGGCCGTCGAGCTTGCGGACGCCGGGCTGGATGTAGCCGGTGACGTCGCTGCCGAGGCCACCGACCGGGATCGGCGCGCGGACCTTGAGGGTGACGCCGCCGACGGCGTCGACCAGGTCCTTGAAGCCCTGCAGGTTCACCATCGCCCAGTAGTTCATCTCGAGGCCGGTGATCCCCTCGACCGCCATGACCGTGGCGTCGACGCCCGGGTTGTCGGACTTGCCGAAGAGGTCGGTGTGGTCCTGGGCCCAGGTGCTGACGCCGTTGAGGTAGCAGCCCTCGCAGTCGAAGCCCGTCGGGGAACTGCTCGTCCATGACCGAGCCCTCGGCGAACGGGAAGTTCGCCATGTTGCGCGGCAGGCCGATCAGGACCGTCCGGCCGGTGTCCGCGTCGATGCTGGCGACGGTCAGCGAGTCCGGGTCGCAGGCCCCAGCGGCCGGCGCCGGAGTCGCCGCCGAGCAGGAGCACGTTGTAGCGGCCGTCGTTGGCGTCGGTGACCTGGCCGTCGCCGAACATCGTGATCATGAAGTCGCGCTGCACGCCGACCAGGTGGGCACCGAACAGCAGGCGCGCCGGCCACCGAGAGGCTCAGCAGCCCGTTGACGCCGACGACCGCCCGACGGTGCTGGGCCGACAGCGTGAGCGGCTGGCCGATCCGCCAGGCGTCCATGAACAGGGCGGCCCAGCCGACGGCGAGCGCCATCAGCACGACCCGCAGCAGGCCGAGGACGCGCGGGTCGGAGACCAGCCAGAAGGCGAACCCGCTCCACACCAGCCCGAGCCACGAACGCCGCCAGGGTCCCGCCACGAGGACGATCCAGATCCGCATCGCGACGCGGCCGACCTGGCGGTTGCCGGCGACCAGCTGGGCGGAGCCGGGCAGGACCAGGGTCATCAGCATCAGCGCCACGGCGCGGCGGAAGCGCACGCGTGCGGCGCGGTCTCCGGCGGTCCGGAGACCGGGTCGGTGCCGGTGAGCGACCCGGGGGAAGCTGCGGGCGGCCCAGAGGACATGGTGGAGCCTCTCTGCTCGGGGAAGGAAGCAGTCGGGCAAGTATCACCAGTCACACGCGTCACACCCGGCGCGACGCGCCGACGGTGAGCGCCGCATGGACGGGAAGATCTGGCCGTGGATGGCGGCGAACGACCGGTCGCCGCGCACGCACGGTACGGTCATCGCCATGGCAGATCGTCCCCGCGGAGACGGAGGTCCCCGCGAGGGCACCCCCGAGTACAACTGGCTCTACGGCGACAAGCGACCGCTCCGGGACCCCGGACGACGCCACCCGGAAGGTGCCCCAACAGTCGGCCGGCGACGAGACTCGCGTGATGCCCGCGGGCGCGCCCCGGGAGTCCCGCACCAGTCGCCCAGGCCCCTCCGACATCGCTCCACCGCCCCGCACCCGCTCCGGGTCCTCCTGGCGGTCGCGCCTCCCGCGGCCCCGGCTGCGGTGGCTCGTGGATCCTGCTGCTGCTGTGGCTGGTCTTCCTGATCGCGATGCCGATCTGGGCGTGGACGACGGTCGAGAAGGTCGACGCCGAGCCGGCCGGGAGCCGACCCGACGAGCAGTCCGGGACGACGTACCTCGTCGTCGGCAGCGACCAGGCCGACGACCTCACCGCGGAGCAGCGCAAGGTGGTTCGCGCCGGCGACGCGATCGGGCCAGCGCACCGACACGATCATGCTGCTCCACATCGGCGACGGGCCGAACCTGCTGATGTCGATCCCCCGTGACTCCATCGTGGACATCCCGGGCCAGGGCAGCAGCAAGATCAACGCCGCCAGCGCGTATCGGCGGCCCGAAGCTGCTGGTCCGGACGGTCGAGCAGAACACCGGGATCCGGATCGACCACTACATCGAGATCGGCTTCGGCGGCGTGATCAACATGGTCGACGCCGTCGGCGGCGTCGAGATCTGCCCCAAGACCGCGATGAAGGACCCCGACGCGCCGACTGGACATCGAGAAGGGCTGCCAGGAGGCCGACGGCCTCACTGCCCTCGCCTACTCCCGGTCCCGCAAGACCTACGCCGCCCGCGGCGACATCGACCGGGCACGCGCCCAGCGCGAGGTGGTGTCGGCCATCGGCCACGAGGCCGTCTCGCCGTGGTCGATCCTCAACCCGGTCCGCTACTACCGGCTGAACATGTCCGCTGCCGACGCGATCCGCGTCAGCGAGGGCACCAGCATGTTCTCCGCGGCGCGGTTCGCCTTCGCCATGACCCGGGTCAACGGGGAGGACGGCCTCACCTGCACCGTGCCGATCGCCGACCTCGCAGTGAACTGGGACCCCGAGCGGTCCGAGCAGCTGTTCCAGCACATCATCGAGGACGACACCGACGGGATCGGCAGACGGCTCTGCTCGCCGACCGGGCTGGCCCGGTGACCGACTGGGAGACGCTGTCCTGGTCGGTCGACGACGACGGGATCGCCACCCTCACCCTGGACCGACCCGATGCGCTGAACGCCTTCGACGTCACGATGGCCCGCGAGCTCGAGCAGGCCTTCCTCGACGCTGCCGACGACGACTCGGTGCGGGCGATCGTGGTGACCGGCGCCGGTCGCGCGTTCTGCGCCGGGATGGACCTCTCCGCCTCGGGCAACGTCTTCGGGCTCGACGAGTCGGTGCGGCCCACCCCCGCCGAGCTGCGGGACCACCTCACGGAAGCGCCGTACCAGGACGGGGTGCGCGACACCGGCGGCCGGGTGACGCTGGCGATCCACGCCTGCCCGAAGCCGGTGATCGCGGCGATCAACGGCCCGGCCGTCGGCATCGGCGCCACCATGACCCTCGCCATGGACCTGCGCCTGGCCTCGACCAAGGCCCGGATCGGCTTCGTCTTCGGCCGGCTCGGCATCGTCCCCGAGGCCTGCTCGACCTGGTTCCTTCCCCGGATCGTCGGCGTGCAGCAGGCCCTGGAGTGGATCTACTCCGCCGACATCCTCACCGCCGACGCAGGCCCTGGCCGGCCGGCTGGTCCGTTCGGTCCACGAACCCGACGACCTGCTGCCGGCGGCCTACGAGCTGGCCCGGTCGTTCGTCGTCGGGCGCTCCCCCGTGGCGCTCGCCCTCGCCAAGCAGCTGTCTACCGCAACAGCGCCGCGCCGGAGCCGCTCGAGGCGCACCTGTGCCGACTCGCTGGCGATGTACTACACCTCGATCGGCGACGGGAAGGAGGGCGTGGCCGCCTTCCTCGAGAAGCGCGACCCGCAGTTCACCGGCCGGGCCTCCGAGCTGCCCGACGATCTTCTGAGCGCCCCTCGCGTGGTCACCACAGCGTGCCGTCGATCTCCTTCGACCGCCCGACGAACGTGGCGACGACGGTCTCTCCGGCCGTCACGGTGACGTCGTACACGCCGTCGCGGCCCTCGCGCTCCCGCTCGGTCGCGGTCGCCACGAGTACGTCGCCCCGCCGAGTCGGTGCCAGGAACCTGATCTCGGCGCCGGCGGCGACCGTGCGCCGGTTGTAGGAGTTGCACGCGAACGCGAAGGCGGAGTCGGCCACGGTGAAGGTCAGGCCGCCGTGGCCGATGTCGTGGCCGTTCACCATGTCCTCGCGCAGGGTCATCCGGACCGTGGCCCGGCCGGGCCGCACATCGTCGAGGACCATGCCGAGGGCCTGGCTGGCGCGGTCCCCGGCCCACATGGCCTCGCCGCTGCGGCGGGCGGTCTCCTCGGGGGTCATCCGAGGCAGGCTAGCGACCGACCGCCTTCTCGAGCTCGGCCTTGGTCATCTTCGAGCGGCCCTTGATGTTCTTCTGCTTTGCCTCGTTGTAGAGCTGGTCACGGGTCCGGCCGCCCGGCCCGGAGTGGGACCGCAGGCCACCGCGGCGCGAGGAGGAGATGTCCTCGGTCGACGTCCAGCTGCTCTCCTCGGCCTCGCCGTGCCGCGCCCGCTCCTTGTTGACCGTCCGCGCGGCGATCTCCTCGGCCTCGTCCTCGCTCCGACCGCTGTCCTCGAGGCCCTCCTTGATGTGGTCGTACTGTCGCTCGCGCTTCTTGCTCCAGGCCTGCTGCGGCATCGCGGCTCCTTTCTCTGACGTCGAACGCGTACCCGATCCGCACCGGGCACAAACAGGCATGAGGGCGCGGGGAGACGGGTACGCGCTCATCGTCACCGACGACACCGAGGAGGCCGACATGGCAAGCCTGGACGGCAAGACGATCGCGTTCCTGGTGGCGCCCGAGGGCGTCGAGCAGGTGGAGCTGACCGAGCCGTGGGCGGCGGTCGAGAAGGCGGGCGGCACCCCGCAACTGCTCTCCACCGAGGCCGGGAAGGTGCAGGCCTTCAACCATCGAGACCGGGCCGACACGTTCGAGGTGGACGCGGTGGTCGCGGACGCCGACGCAGCGACGTACGACGGGCTGGTGCTGCCCGGGGGAGTCGTGAGCCCCGACACGCTCCGGATGGACGAGGACGCCATCGGCTTCGTCAAGAAGTTCTTCGCCGACGACAAGCCGGTGGCGGCGATCTGTCACGCGCCGTGGGCCCTGGTCGAGGCCGACGTGGTGCGCGGGCGCACCGTGACATCGTGGCCAAGCCTGCGAACCGACCTGCGCAACGCGGGGGCCGAATGGGTGGACCGCGAGGTCGTCCGCGACGGCAACCTCGTCACCAGCCGGAAGCCCGATGACCTTCCCGCGTTCAACGAGGAGCTCGTGAATCTGCTGACCTGACCCGGCACCGCGCGCCGCGTGTCAGGATGTGGCCGTGAACGAACCCGAGAACACCGACCCCTACGACGTCTTCCAGACGCTGGCGCGGTTGATCTATATCGGGTCGACCTTCGACGAGGTCTACCAGCACCTGGTGTACATGGCTCCCCGGATCGTCTCGGGCTGCGACCACGCGAGCCTGATGCTGGCCCGTCGCGGCGGCTACGAGACGGCCGCGGCCAGCGACGAGGTGGCGCGCCACATCGACGCCATCGAGCGCGAGCTCGGCGAGGGGCCCTGCGTGGACGCGATCGAAGAGGAGGCCGGCCAGATCGACCCCGACATCCGCCAGCACAGCTCGTGGCCGAAGCTGGCCGAGCGGGTCCTCGCTGAGACCCCGGTGCGTGGGATGGCCGGCTACCGGCTTGTGATCGAGGGCAAGAAGGTCGGTGCCCTGAACCTCTTCTCCGACACCCCGGGCGCGTTCGAGAAGGGCGGCGACGAGGGTGCCGTGCTCTCTGCGTTTGCCTCGGTCGCGCTGATGTCGGTCGCCAACCGGGACCGGGCCGACTCGTTGCGCCGCGGCCTGGAGAGCAACCGCGAGGTGGGCAAGGCGATCGGCCTCCTGATGGCCGCTCACGAGATCGGCTCCGACGAGGCCTTCGAGCTGCTCCGCCGGGCCTCCAACGACATGAACATGAAGCTCACCGAGGTCGCCCGCGAAGTGATCCAGAACGCCGAGCGCCGACCGCGCGACGGGTCCTAGTCCGCGCTGCCCGGTCGAGCCCTGCGATGAGCCTGGCGGTCTGCCTGCTGATCGACGACCCGGCCGACGCCGCGATCCGGCAGCTGTGGCGCCGGCTCGAGGAGGTCGGCGTACCCAGTCTCGCGACGCACACCCATGGCCGGCACGTCCCGCACCTGACGCTGGCCGCGCTCCGTACCTACTGCATCCCTGACGTCCAGCGGGCCCTGGGCGGGCTTCCGGTCGCCTCGCCCGACGTGCTCCACCTCGACGCGTTGGGCGCGTTCCGCCGCAGCCGCTGCTGGCTGGCCCCGGCGGCGTCGGCCGATCTGGTGGCCCGCCAGGAGGCGGTGGTCGAGGCCGCGCTGAGCACCGGCGCCGAGCTGCACCGCCACTACCGGCCGGGCATGTGGCTGCCCCACCTGACCCTCGCCCCGCGGCTGCACACCACGGACCTCCCGGCCGTCGCGCGGATCGTGTACGACGTCCTGCCGCTCACCGCGCCGGTGACCAGGGCAGCGCTCATCGACACCTCGACCGGGGCCCGGCACCGGCTCGACCACCTCGTGTGAACCGCGCACCACAGAACCGTGGTCGTCGACCGGGGTCGTGGTGTCCGGCACCGCCGACGTAGCCTGCCAACCTGCCACCAAGCACGAGGCAGGCCATCCGGACCGCGCGAGAGCCGGTCGAAGCACTTTGCAAGGAGCACGATGAAGAAGGACCAGATCGTCCAGTCCATCGCCGACACCTCCGGGGTGTCCAAGGCCGACGCTGACCGCGTCCTCTCCGCCGTCGTCGACACCATCACCGGGACCGTCGCGGCCGGCGAGAAGATCGTGATCCCGGGCCTGGGCACATTCGAGTCTCGCGACCGTAGCGCCCGCGAAGGCCGCAACCCGCAGACCGGCGAGACCATCCAGATCGCTGCGACCAGGGTTCCGGGCTTCAAGCCGGCAGCGTCGTTCAAGCAGGCGACCGCAGGCAAGTAGCCCTCCAGCACGACCATGGTCACCGGGCCGCGCTCCCATGTGGGACCGCGGCCCGGTGTTCGGCGACGGCTGCCCTGAGGCCCCCCGCGCTACCGTGGGACGGGCCGAGCCCATCGCCCCGGAGGTGTCCGACATGACCAGCACCGCGCGTCATCCGATCTCCAGAGGCCGCCGACGCCTGGCCCACGTCGGACTGATCGCCGTTCTCGCTCTGTCCACCGGCTGTGGGGGTTCGGACGCCGACGAGCAGTCCGCAACCGAGGCTTGGGCCGATGATGTCTGCTCGACCGTGTCGGACTGGACGGGGGCGGTCAAAGACGCGCAGGCCACGTTGAGCGACCCCGCCAACCTGAGCGCCGACGATGCGCGGGGCGCCCTGGAGAGTGTCTCCAGCGCCACGACCGCGTTCGTCAACGATCTGCAGTCCATGGGCCCACCGGACACCGAAGCCGGAGAAGCGGCCGGAGCGCAGCTGTCCACTCTCTCCGACCAGCTTCAGCAGCAGGCCGACGTCGTCACCCGCGCCCTGAACCAGCCCTCAGCCAACCTTCAGGAGCTGTTGGCGCAGGTCTCGACCGTGTCGGGAGCTCTCTCTCAGATGGTCAACAACGCGGTGACGGCCGTCGAGAACATCCGTCAGCTCGACGGCGCTGACGAGCTGGAGAGTGCCTTCCAGGACTCCCAGACGTGCCAGGAACTGCGCGCCAGCGACGGCCCCAGCAGCGGGTGACAGGTACGCCATCGTGTCCGAAACCGACGACGCAGGTCAGAGCTCGCTCTGGACCCCCGCGAGGAGCTGACGCGCGATCACGATCCGCTGCACCTGGTTGGTGCCCTCGTAGATCTGGGTGATCTTGGCGTCGCGCATCATCCGCTCGACCGGGTACTCGCGGGTGTAGCCGTAGCCACCGAGCACCTGCACAGCGTCGGTGGTGACCTCCATGGCGACGTCGGAGGCGAAGCACTTCGCCGCCGCGCCGAAGAAGGTCAGGTCCTTGTCACCGCGCTCGGAGCGTCCGGCTGCCGCGTAGGTCATCTGCCGCGCGGCCTCGACCTTCATGCCCATGTCGGCGAGCAGGAACTGGAGCCCCTGGAAGTCGGCGATGGGCTTGCCGAACTGCTGCCGCTCCTTGGCGTAGCTCAGCGCGTGGTCGAGGGCCCCCTGCGCGACGCCGACCGCCTGGGCGGCGATGGTGACGCGGGTGTGGTCGAGGGTCCGCATCGCGGTCTCGAAGCCCGTTCCCTCCTTCCCGATCATCCGGTCGGCGGGTACGCGGACGTTGTCGAGGTAGACCTCGCGGGTCGGGCTGCCCTTGATCCCCAGCTTCTTCTCCGGCGCCCCGAACGAGACCCCTTCGTCGGACTTCTCGACGACGAACGCCGAGATGCCGCGACTGCGCTTCTCCGGGTCGGTCACGGCCATCACGGTGTAGAACTCGCTCTCGCCGGCGTTGGTGATCCACCGCTTCACGCCGTTGAGCACCCAGTCCTCGCCGTCGCGGACGGCCTTGGTCTTCATCGCGACCGCGTCGGAGCCCGCCTCGGGCTCGGACAGGCAGTAGGAGAAGCCGCCCTCGCCTGCGGCGAGCTTGCCCAGGTAGTGCTTCTTGAGCTCCTCGGACCCCGCGATCTGGACCGGCAGCGAGCCGAGCTTGTTCACCGCCGGGATCAGGCTGCTGGCCATGCACGCCCGGGCGACCTCCTCGATGACCAGGACCGTCGCGAGCGCGTCGGCGCCGGCACCGCCGTACTCCTCGGGGACGTGGGGCGCGTGGAAGTCGGCGGCCTGGAGCGCCTCGGCCGCCTCGCGGGGGTAGCGGGCGTTCTCGTCGACGTCTGCGGCGTACGGCGCCACCTTGGCGTCACAGACCGAGCGCACGGCCTCGCGGATGGCCTGATGCTCCTCGGACAGGGCGAAGAGGGGGAAGTTGCTCATGTTCGGATCGTACTTCCGGGGATCGCCCGGCCCTGCTCCGCCGTCAGCGGTGGAACACCAGCTCGTGCCGCCCGTCACTCGTGCGCAGCCGGAGCTCGTCGCCGGAGATCGACCAGGAGACAGTGCTCTTGCCCTCCAGCACACGGGTCACCCCGCGCTCCACCTCGCCGGCCGCTCCGGGACAGTGCCTCCGTCGTCATCTCCATCGAGCCGAACGTCATCGTGTCAGCCGATACCGTGGCTCGGCCGCCGCCGGAGTTGCAGCCGCCCTCGAACCTCATTTTGTTGTCCTCGAAGCGGATCGTGGCAACGACATCGTCGGGGATCACCATCATGCCGATCGAATCACCGTCGTGCTCGCCGATGCCGGTGAGCCGCCATCGGGTCCCGATCAGATCGCCTTCATCACCCGGCTCACTCGACGGCACCTCGTCTTCGGGCACGAACCACACGCGGTCCTTGCCCGACCGCATCGCGAGGTCGGTGCCGTCGAGCTCGAGGGCCGGCGATGATCCGAAGAAGTCGATCATCCACTCGTCCTGCGTCTGCCGGGTGCCGGGGCACCCCATCTCTGTGCCACCGAGCGCGCCGGTCCGCAGGACCCCGTCGTCCCAGGTCGCTTGTCCGGAGAACTGGTTGCAGGACGCGGAGAACGAGATCTCGCCGTCGCGCAGCCGGAGCCGGATCTGCTCGGATCCGTCGCGGAACGGCGGGTTCGGGGCACCGTCCGAGACGTAGTCGCCGTCAATCGCCGCCCCGGCACCCGCGGCAGGCGGGTCGTCACCCGTGGCCTCTCCGCAGCCGACAAGTGCCGCGGCGAGGGCGACCATGCCCGCGGGCACCAGCCGCAGGTGGTGTGTGCTCATGCCCCTACGACGCGCGCGGGAGCGGCTGGGTTCCCGGGGCTGGTTGACTTGCGACAGTGCCTACCAGTGCAGAGGACGACGACATGGCGGAGTGGCTCGACCCGGAGAACATCCGGTTCCTGCTCGACGACTGCGAGACCTGGGCGGTCGTCGGGCTGTCCGGCAACCCGGACCGGACGGCCTACCGGATCGCCCAGATGCTGCAGGACCGGGGCAAGAAGATCGTGCCGGTCCACCCCGAAGCCCCGAAGGTCCTGGGCGAAGCCGGTTACGCCACGCTCGCCGATGTTCCCTTCCCCGTCGACGTGGTGGACGTGTTCCGGCGCTCCGAGGCGGCCGGGGAGTTCGCGGACCAGGCGGTCGCGATCGGTGCCGAAGGCGTCTGGTTCCAGCTCGGCGTCATCGACCACGACGCGTTCCGACGGACGACCGAGGCCGGAGTGCCGATGGTGATGGACACCTGCCCGGCCATCGAGTGGGGGCGACGCCGTCCGTGACCGCTCCCGGCCGTGACCTTCCGGTCAGTTCCGGACCGGGCCTCCCGTCCGGGCTGGTGATCCCGGCGGCGGAGCTGGTGGAGCGGTTCTCACGCTCCTCGGGCCCGGGAGGTCAGTCCGTCAACACCGCCGACAGCCGGGTCGAGCTCGAGTACGACGTCGCCGGATCGACCGCCCTCTCGCAGGCTCAGCGCGACCGCGCGCTCGCGAACCTGGCCTCCCGGCTCGTCGACGGGAAGCTGGTCATCGACGCCTCGGAGCACCGGTCCCAGCACCGTAACCGCGTCGCCGCACGGGAGCGCCTCGCCGATCTGCTGCGCTCTGCCCTGGCCCCGCCCCCGCCACCACGTCGCCCGACCAAGCCCTCCCGCCGGGCCCGGCAGCGCCGGCTCGACGCCAAGCGTCAGCGCGGCGAGACCAAGGCGTTGCGCGGTCGGGTGCGCGGGGAGTAAGCAGACCCATGACCCAGTTCGAGGCCCTCACCTACGAGACCCGCGACCGCAAGGCCTACATCACCCTGAACCGGCCAGAGCGCCTCAACGCGATCAACGCGGCGATGGCCACGGAGCTCCCGGCCGCCGTCGCCGCTGGCGGACGACGACCCGGACGTCCACGTCATCGTTCTGCAGGGTGCCGGCGACGGGTTCTGTGCCGGCTACGACCTCAAGCTCTACGCCGAGGAGGCCGACAGCTTCCAGCCTCCGGTGTGGGACCCGATCAAGGACTACAGGCTCATGAAGGGCAACACCGACGGCTTCTTCACCCTGTGGCGGTCGCTCAAGCCCACCATCGCCAAGGTGCACGGGCATGCCGTGGCAGGCGGCAGCGACATCGCCCTGTCGTGTGACCTCGTGGTGATGGCCGACGACGCCCGCATCGGCTACATGCCGTCGCGGGTGTGGGGATGTCCGACCACCGCGATGTGGGTCTACCGGCTCGGGGCTGAGCGCGCGAAGCGGATGCTGCTGACCGGCGACACCATCGACGGTGTGACCGCCGCGGACTGGGGACTGGTCGTCGAGTCGGTGCCCGCGCCCCGGCTCGACGAGGCTGTCGAGCGTCTGGCCGACCGGATCGCCGGCGTGCCGATCAACCAGCTCGCGATGCAGAAGCTCATGATCAACCAGGCGTTCGACAACATGGGGCTGCAGGGCACGCAGGTCCTCGCCACGCTCTTCGACGGCATCACCCGCCATTCGCCCGAGGGCCGCTGGTTCCAGGAGTTCGCGGAGACACACGGGTTCCACGCGGCAGTACGGTGGCGCGACTCGGGGCGCTGGATCCCCAATGGGGGCGGGCCGATCCCCACCACCGAGGAGTTGTCGGAGGGCGGCTGAGAACGCTCACTCAACGTTGATTGAGCCGGGGCGGCGTACCTGCTCCGCCGCGCGTGCCGAGCTCGCGGCGACCAGCCACTCGAGCGGCCCCCGTCGCCGGCCGTAGACGTAGAGGCCGCCGATCGTGAGCAGGGCGACCACGTGCAGCGGGAACGACTCCGGAGTCTCCTCCGGCAGCATGAACGGACTACGCATCACCACGTGCAACGTGTAGAGCGACAGCGTCATCGTCCCGGCACCGAAGGCGATGGCCACCGCCCGGCGTCGGCTGGTCGACACGAGTCCGACGAGGAGCAGCGAGGCGCCGATGACGAGGTACGACGTTCCGATCGTGTGCGCGAGGTCGAACGGCGTTGCGCTGTGGGGGGCAACCACCAGCAGCCACTCCCATGGCCCGCCGGTGGGCGTGGTGCCGAACATCCCGCCGGCGATCTCCTGGAGCAGGTCGGGCCCGGTGGCCGCGGGCGCGCCCGGGGAGCCCGCCAGGTCATCGGCGATTCCCGCGGGACCGGTCAGGATCCGCGACACCACGAAGGAGACCAGCGCCAGCACCGCCCCGGTGCCGGTGATCCACCACTGAACCATGCGGCTCGCCAGGTCGACGCGCCCGAGCGCCATCCCGGCAAGCAGATAGGCCAGCCACGGCACGACCGGGTAGTAGCCGGTGAACAGGAGCTCGCTCAGCAGCTGACCCGGGTCGGCGAGCTGGTCGAAGGTCGGGCTGGCGAAGCCTCGCGGCGGGAGCTCCGGCCGGACCACCTGCGAGACCACGGGGGCGACCACGAGCCAGGCGCCGGCCAGACCGAACAGCGCCGGTGCCCGCAGGCCGACGAACGGGAGTCCGAGCACGAACAGCAGGCCGTAGTAGGTGAGGATGATCGCCAGGCCCGAGCCCAGCATGCCCAGGTAGAGACCGACCAGTGCGATCAGCAGGGCGCGGACCGCGATTCCCAGCGACCTGGCCGCCCGTTCCCGGCCGGTGACCGGCTCACGGCGACCGGTGATGAGCGCCAGCGACACCCCGGCGAGCACGGCGAAGAGGGCCGCGGCGCGACCACCGGCGATCTCCTGCGGCAGCGCGAGATCACCGCCGGGACCGCGGGCGATGAGCACATGGGTGGCGACCATGCCGAGGAGCGCCAGGCAGCGGGCCACGTCGAGCCCGACCAGCCGGTCCGCGGCCAGCTGCTTCGTCGAACCCCGATCCTGCCGGTTCGCCGGGGCCGGGCTCGCTCCGGTCAGAATCCGATCCTGCCCGTTCCGCCCGAGGCGCCGCGCACGGCCTTGCCCTTCTCCTCGGCCTTGTGCCGCAGCTCGGCCTGGAACTCGGTCATCCGCTCATGCAGCGCCGGGTCGGTCGCGGCGAGGATCCGCACGGCGAGCAGGCCCGCGTTGCGGGCATTGCCGATCGCGACGGCCGCCACGGGTACGCCGGCCGGCATCTGCACGATCGAGAGGAGGGAGTCCATGCCGTCGAGGTACTTGAGCGGCACCGGCACTCCGATCACCGGCAGCGCCGTGACCGACGCCAGCATGCCCGGCAGGTGGGCGGCACCACCGGCTCCGGCGATGATCACCTGCAGCCCGCGGCCGGCGGCCTGCCGGCCGTAGTCCAGCATCTGCTCGGGCATCCGGTGCGCGGAGACGACGTCGGCCTCGTGCGCGATGTCGAACTCCGCCAGCGCCTCGCCCGCGTCCTTCATCACCGGCCAGTCGGAGTCGGAGCCCATCACGATTCCCACGCGGGCCTGCGGGTCAGCCATGTCTACTCACTCTCATCTCCGAGATCACCACGGAACCACGCCGCGGCGTGACGTGCACGCTCCAGGCAGTCCTCGAGGTCGTCGCCGTAGGCGTTGACGTGCCCTACCTTGCGGCCCGGGCGCAGCTCCTTGCCGTAGAGGTGCACCCGCAGGAACGGGTCGCGCGCCATCGCGTGCGGGAAACCGTCGTACAGCCGACCGATCTGCGTAGGACCGCCCAGGATGTTGACCATCACCGTCCACGGCGCACGGGCCGCGGGTGAGCCGAGGGGCAGGTCCATCACGGCCCGGAGGTGGTTCTCGAACTGTGAGGTGACGGCGCCGTCCTGGGTCCAGTGGCCGGTGTTGTG
This sequence comes from uncultured Actinomycetota bacterium, assembly GCA_963830755.1. Lineage (GTDB taxonomy): Bacteria > Actinomycetota > Actinomycetes > Propionibacteriales > Nocardioidaceae > Nocardioides. Next base: position 19,228 of record CAWHNI010000015.1, read on the forward strand.
TGGCCGCATGGCCAGCTCGTTGACCAGCACCCGACCATCCGCGGTCTCGAAGAGCTCGACCGCGAGGACGCCGGTCACGTCGAGGGCGCCGGCGACCCGCAGCGCGAGCTCCTGCGCCCGGCTGGCCAGGTCGGGGTCCAGCCCGGGGGCCGGGGCGACCACCTCGTGGCAGATGCCGTCGCGCTGTGTTGACTCCACGACCGGGTACGCCGCTGCCTGGCCGCTCGGTGACCTCGCCACGAGCGCGGACAGCTCACGGCGGAAGTCGACCAGCTCCTCCGCGAGGAGCTGGACGCCGGACGCCGACGCGGCCCGCAACGGCTCCTCGCACTCCTCGGCGCTCCGCACGACCCACACGCCCTTGCCGTCGTAGCCACCGCGGGTCCGCTTGAGGACGCACGGGAACCCGAACTCCTCGACCTCGGCGACCGACCCGACGAGAGCGTTGCGCGGACAGGGCACGTCCAGCTCCGCGAGTCGGGACCGCATCACCGCCTTGTCCTGGGCGTGCACCAGCGCCTCCGGGCCGGGACGCACGGCGAGCCCCGACTCCGCCAGCGCGTGCAGGTGCTCGGTGGGGACGTGCTCGTGGTCGAAGGTCACCACGGCGCAGCCGTCGGTCGCCTTCACCAGGGTGTCGAGGTCGCGGTAGTCGCCCACGAGGTGGTCCGGGATGACCTGCGCCGCTGAGACCCCGTCGCCCTCGGCCAGCAACCGCAGCGGCAGTCCCAGGGCGATCGCGGGCTGGGCCATCATCCGGGCCAGCTGCCCGCCCCCGATGACGGCGAGAGTCGGTGCGGGCGCGGTCACACCGAAAGGCTAGTGGCTACGCCCGTTGGTCTCGAAGCGCAGTCCCTTGCCCCGGATCGTGGTGATCAGGGTCGGCCGCCGGGTGTCGTCACCCAGCTTGCGCCGGACCCAGCCCAGGTGCACGTCGATCGTCTTCGAGGACGTCCAGAAGTTGGTGTGCCAGACGTTCCGCATCAGCTCGTCGCGGGTCACGATGTCGCCCGCGCGGGACATCAGCGCTTCGACCAGATCGAACTCCTTGCGCGACAGGACGATCTCTCGCCCGGCGCGCCACGCCCGGCGCGTTTCCGGGTCGAGCTCGACATCCTGAACCTTGAACATGTGTCAACGGTAAAATCCGGGGCATCACCCAAACGTAAAACGCGGATACCTTGCACAAACGTTGGAACTGGGGCGAGGGTGTTCAGGTCCTAGTGGCGACGTACGGCGACCGGCTCGACCAGCCCGAATCCCCGGACCGGCCGCGCCGGGAGCAGCCGCGTCTCGAACTGGTCCGCCGGCAGGAGCTCGGCCGTCTCTCCGTCGACGATGATCCGGTTGCGTCGGGCCACGGCGGTCATCCGGGCCGCCATGTTGACGGGCGGGCCGAACACGTCGCCGAGGCGCATCACGACCGACCCGCTGGCCAGACCGACCCTGACGTCGGGCATCCGCGGGTCCCGGCCGACCACGTTGATGATGCCCTCCGCGGTGTCGTAGGCGCGGATCGGATCGTCGTTCACGAACAGCACCGAGTCGCCGATGCTCTTGATCACCCGGCCGCGCTTCCCCGCCACCACGTCGGCACACCGGGACTCGAACAGCTCGACGATGTCACCGATCCGGGCCTGCCCGATCTGGTTGGACAAAGCGGTGAAGCCGACGATGTCGACGAAGCCGATCGTGACGTGGGCGGTGTGCAGGTCCTCCTCGTTGGCTCCGAGCGCCTCGACCCGGGCCACGGCCGCCGCCAGGTGCCGCCGCCAGACGTAGATGAGGAGGCTCTCGAACGGCGGGTTGATCTCGTGCAGCATCCGCAGGGCCGACCCGCTCCGGCTGCCGGTGGCATCGTCCCCCGACTCCAGCTGCTCGACCCGGTGCGCCAGGGTCCCGACTTCCCAGTCGGAGAGCCGGGCCATCGTCTGGCCCACGGCGCGGGTCAGGTTGACCGCCGTGTCGAAGTCGATGACGCCGGTCTCGACGATGCCGTTGAGCCGCGAGACCGCCTCAGCGTCTGCCTTCGTGAAGGCGACCTCCAGGCCGTGCTCCGGGAAGCCCAGTGCCCGCCAGAGCCGACGCAGCTGGTCGACGGTCACCCCTGTCTCGTCGGCCACCTCGAGGGCGTTGAACACCCGCTCCTCGCCCAGGATCGCCCGCTCGAGCCGATCCCGTGCGGTCTCGGCCTCAGGTTCCATCGTCGCTGCGGTGCCCCGACAGCCGGTGGAGCTCCTCGGCCACCTGGAGCTGCACCTGCTCGACGCGGGGGACGTCCTCGAGCTCGACCCTGCCCTGCTCACTGGCGTCGGAGACCACCAGGGTGCCGCAGCCGAAGATCCGGTCGATGACCCCGATCTCGAAGTCGATTCCGCTGATCCGGTTCATCGGGATGGTGCGTCCCTCCTTGCTGATCAGCCCGGATCGCTTGATGAACCGGCGGTTGGTGAACGTGTAGGTCGTCGTCGCCCACGCCACCGCCGGCCGGACCACCCACAACACGATCACGACAGCGGCGACCGCCCAGACCGAGATGTGCATGACGTCGGCCGCACCACCGCTCCCGGCCCGCTGCGCGAACGCCGCGACCCCCAGGGTCAGCACCAGGATCAGGACCGGCAGCAGCAGCACCTTGGGGTGGGTGCGGGTCGAGACGACGACGTGTTCGCCCGGGTTGAGCAGCTTTTCGGAGAAGGCCACGGCACGATCATGGCACTGATCGGGTCATCGGACCCGCCGGACGTGGACCACGTCGCCGGCCCCGACGGCGAAGTCGTCGACGACCAGACGGCCCCCCGCGTCGATGCTCCGCGCCGTCCCGGTGCGGACCTCCCCGCCGGGGAGCTCCACTCGCACCTCGCGACCGATCGTCACGCACGCCTCGGTGTACGCCGCCCGGAGGGTCACGGTGCGTTCGGGGCCCTCGGCGGCCTGCCACGCGTCGTACTCGTCGACCAGGCGCCCCAGGACCCGCGTCAGCAGCTCGGTCCGGTCCGGGGCCGAGCCGGTGGCGAGTAGAACCGACGTCGCGGTGTCGACCGGCAGCTCGGCCTCGGTGGTGCTGACGTTGAGGCCGATGCCGAGGACGGCGGCAGGACCGTCATGGGTGTCGACTCGCTCCAGCAGGATGCCGGCGACCTTGCGCTCCCCGACCAGCACGTCGTTGGGCCACTTCAGTCCGGCCGGCACTTCAGCCTCCCGCAGCGCGGTGGCCAGTGCGTGGCCGGCCAGCAGCGGAAGCCACGGCCACTCCGCCGCCGGCACGCGCGGCCGTAGGAGCACGGAGAACGTCAGCGCCGCCCGGGCGGGGGTCTGCCACGACCGGTCCAGCCGGCCGCGGCCGGCGGTCTGGTGCTCGGCCACCACCACCAGACCGTGTGGCGCCCCATCGCGTGCGCGGTCGGCGACGAGCGCGTTGGTGGAGGGAGCGGCGGCGACGATCTCCACGCGCAGGCCGCGGCCCGGCGCAGTGACCAGCGTGGCGAGCTGCCCGGGGTCGAGAGGCGGGCGGGGGTCCGCTGCGTCCGTCACGGGCACTAGATTGGCCGACGAGTCACGAGGAGGCCAGTTGAGTCCAGCAGATTCCAGCGCGGCGGAGCCGGTCGTGGGGACCGACGTCCCCGACGACATCGACATCCACACCACCGCGGGCAAGCTCGAGGACCTCGACCGCCGGCTCGACGAGGCGGTCCACGCCGGCTCGGCCAAGGCCGTCGAGAAGCAGCACGCCAAGGGCCGCAAGACGGCCCGGGAGCGGATCGAGCTGCTCTTCGACGAGGGCTCCTTCGTCGAGCTCGACGAGCTCGCCCGGCACCGCTCGACGGCGTTCGGCCTGGCCAGCAAGCGGCCCTACGGCGACGGCGTCATCACTGGCTACGGCGCCATCGACGGCCGCCAGGTGTGCGTCTTCTCCCAGGACTTCACCGTGTTCGGCGGCTCCCTGGGCGAGGTCTACGGCGAGAAGATCACCAAGGTGATGGACCTCGCCATCAAGACCGGCTGCCCGATCATCGGGATCAACGAGGGCGCCGGGGCCCGGATCCAGGAGGGCGTCGTCTCGCTCGGGCTCTACGGCGAGATCTTCCGCCGCAACGTCCATGCCAGCGGCGTGATCCCACAGATCTCGATGATCATGGGCTCCTGCGCCGGCGGGCACGTCTACTCCCCCGCCGTCACCGACTTCACGGTGATGGTCGACGGCAGCTCCAACATGTTCATCACCGGTCCCGACGTGATCAAGACCGTCACCGGCGAGGACGTCACCATGGAGGAGCTGGGTGGCGCCCGGGCGCACAACACGAAGTCCGGAAACGCCCACTACATGGGGCACGACGAGGACGACGCGATCGAGTACGTCAAGACGCTGCTCTCGTTCCTGCCCCAGAACAACCTCGACGAGGCGCCGTCGTACGACGACCCTGCGGACCTGGAGTTCTCCGACCTCGACCGCACGCTCGACACGATCATCCCGGACTCGCCGAACCAGCCCTACGACATGCACGAGGTCATCACCGCGGTCGTCGACGACGAAGACTTCCTCGAGGTGATGGCGTTGTTCGCGCCGAACATCATCGTCGGGTTCGGCCGGGTCGAGGGCTCGCCGGTCGGCATCGTCGCCAACCAGCCGATGCAGTTCGCCGGCACCCTCGACATCGACGCGTCCGAGAAGGCCGCCCGCTTCGTGCGCACCTGCGACGCCTTCAACATCCCGGTGCTCACGTTCGTCGACGTGCCCGGTTTCCTGCCCGGCACCGACCAGGAGTGGAACGGCATCATCCGGCGCGGCGCCAAGCTCATCTACGCCTACGCCGAGGCCACGGTGCCGCTGGTCACCGTCATCACCCGCAAGGCGTACGGCGGTGCCTACGACGTGATGGGCTCCAAGCACCTCGGGGCGGACATCAACCTGGCCTGGCCGACCGCCCAGATCGCGGTCATGGGCGCCCAGGGCGCGGTGAACATCCTCTACCGGTCCGAGCTCGCCGACGCGAAGGATCCCGACGAGAAGCGGGCCGAGCTGATCACGGAGTACGAAGACCACCTCGCCAACCCCTACATCGCCGCCGAGCGTGGCTACGTCGACGCGGTGATCTCCCCCCACGAGACCCGGGTCGAGGTGGTCCGGGCGCTGCGACTCCTCCGCTCCAAGCGGGAGGTCCTGCCCGCCAAGAAGCACGGGAACATCCCGCTGTGAGTGCGAGTCCCCGAGCGCGGGATCTGCGCCCGGCGTAAGTTCCGGGGGAGCGAAGCGGAGGAGGGAAAGCGACGTGTCAGCGACCACCCTCAAACCGCACCCGACAGCGCACCGAATTCCAAGGGGGTTCGACAACCCCGCTGCTGAGGATCGTCTCCCCCGACGCGACGCCGGAGGAGATCGCGGCGCTGGTCGCGGTGTTCGCTGCCCTCGGCTCCGGCGAGGAGCCGCCCGCCCGCCGGACGCCGGAGTGGTCGGCACCACCACCGCAAGGTGCGGTCGACCCACCCGCACGGCCCCGGCGGCTGGCGCTCGAGCGGTCTGCCTCACTAGGACCTAGGCTCGCGGGGTGCAGGCCACGACAACTCCGAAGACGGACCCGACCCAGGTGGCTCTGGTTCTCGATGCGGGTGGCGCTCGATCGGCGTACCAGGTGGGCGCGCTGGAGGTACTGCTTCCGGCATTGGCGGAACGCGGCACCCGCCCTCGCGTGCTGGTCGGCACCAGCGCCGGCGCCCTGCTCACGGGCGCGCTCACCGCGACGGCCCAGCTGGAGCCGGAAGAACAGATCGCGCGGCTGAAGAGCATGCTCAGCCAGACCACCAAGCAGAACGTGATGCGGCCGCTGTGGAGGCAGGTGCCGGAGGTGCTCGCGCGCTACACGTCGGAGACCCTGGGCCTGTCGCAGTTCCGTCTGCGCGGGTTGTTCGGAAGCCAGCCGCTCGCCCGAACCCTTGCGAAGCACATCGACTGGGAGGCCCTGCACCGCAACGTCGAGGAGGGCGCGGTCGAGTCCGCGGCCGTCGTGGCGACGTCCGTCCGAACCGGGCAAGTCATCGTGTTCACCGAGTCCGGCTCGCCCTTGCCCCACTCGACGCCGGAATACCACGGGCGCTTCGTCGCCACCCGGCTTGACGTTCCCCACCTGATGGCCTCCGCGGCGATCCCGGTCCTGTTCCCCTCCGTGCATGTCGACGAACCCGCCGAGGCCGCGGGGTGGTACGTCGACGGTGCCACCCGCCGTCGAGCGCCGCTCGCTCCGGCTCTCGAGCTCGGTGCCGAGCGCGTGGTTGTGGTCGGCACGGGCGGACTGCTCCCGCCCGATGCAGACCCCGACCTGGACCGGGTCGCCGTCGACCTGGGCGACGCCGGGGCAACCTTGCTCGGCGCGGTCATGGACGATCCGCTGCGGCACGACCTGCGGCGGCTCGCGGAGCTCAACGCGCTGACGAGCGACGCCGAGCTCGCCCCGGTTCTCACGCGTCACCGCGAGGCGCGCGGCCGGACGGCGTACCGCACGGTCCCCTACGTCGCCATCGCGCCCGAAGACGGCGATGAGCTCGCCCGCACCGCGATGCAGATCTTCCGTGCCAACCACGGCTCGCTACTTCGCACCATCGGTGATCCCGACCTGCAGGTCATGCATCGGTTGCTCGGCAGCGACAGCCCGCTGCAGGGAGAGCTTCTCTCCTACCTCTTGTTCGACCCCGACTTCTTCGAGGCCGCTTCCGAGTTCGGCCGCCGCGACGCGCAGCGTTGGGTCGAGCAACACCCCGACCTGTGGCGGACCGATTGGCTTCCTGACCCCGGGAACCAAGCCCGCTGACCGTTACGCCCTCAAGACCTTGTCCATCGACTTGCCCTTGGCAAGTTCGTCGACCAGCTTGTCGAGGTAGCGGATCTTCTGCATCAACGGGTCGTCGATGTCTTCGACGCGCACCCCACACACCACGCCGGTGATCAGCGACGCATGCGGATTGAGCCGTGCCTCGGCGAAGAAGTCCTCGAAGGTCGTGTCCGCGGCCAGATGTCCACTCAACGCTGACTCGTCGAAACCGGTCAGCCACTCGATCACCTGGTCCAGCTCGGCCTTCGTGCGCCCCTTCTTCTCGACCTTCGTCACGTAGTGGGGATACACCGACGCGAAGCTGACGGTGAAGATTCGGCTCACCCCCGTGAGGGTACCGCCCCGGGCGAGCTCCTCCGCTCCAACCCGACCGGGTGAAACCAGCTGCCGCTGACAGTGCTGCTACGCCGGTGGCTTAACCGCGAGGACCGGACACGGGGCGTCGAGCAGGATCTGCTGCGCCACGCTGCCCATGATCATCTTGCCGACCGGACTCCGGTGGCGAATGCCGATCACGAGGACTTGTGCCCGGGTGGCGTCAACGACGCGCAACATCTCCTCCGCCACGTCGGAGCCCATCGCCTGCCGGACCTCGTGCTCCACGCCAAGGTCGGCAAGCCGGCTCTCCAGCTCGGCCAGGCCCTCCTCGCCGACGTAGCGACGGTCGACAAGGGCGTCGCCCTTGGTCGCGTTGACCACGACCAGTCCGCTGCCGCGGCGCCGGGCTTCCTCGATGCCCGCGGCGAGTGCCGCCTCGCCGTACTGGTCCGGGATGTAGCCCACCACCACCGTCATGGTGCGACCTCCTCCTTCTCGTGGTGCAGCTCGGGCGCGTCAGGAGAGGCACGCAGCCGGCCGAGCACGATCGGCAACACGATCGCAAGCACAACGAGCACGTACACGCAGATCGCGAGGGCCTCGTTGAACAGTCCGCTGATCTCACCGCCGGAGAGGTCGAGCGCCTCGCGCAGCTTGAGCTCCATCAGCGGCCCGAGGATCACCCCCAGGATCAGGGGGAGCACGGGGATGCCGAAGCGGCGGATGACGAAGCCAAGAATGCCGAAGGCCAGCAGCAGTGCCAGGTCGAAGGGGTCTGTGTTGGTGCTGTAGGCACCCAGCGACGCGAAGAACAGGATGCCGGCATATAGCTGCGGACGCGGGATGCGCAGCAGCTTGGCCCAGAGTGGAGCCAGCGGCAGGTTGATGACCAGCAGCAGAGTGTTGCCGATGAGCAGGCTGGCCAGCAGCGTCCACACCAGGTCGGGCTGGTCGGCCAGCAGCGTCGGACCGGGCTGGATCCCATACGTCTGCATGGCGCCGATCAGGACCGCGGCGGTCGCGGTGACCGGGAGCCCGAGCGCCAGCAACGGCACGAACATGCCCGCGGCGCTCGCGTTGTTGGCCGCCTCCGGGCCGGCGACCCCCTCGATCGCGCCCTCACCGAACTCGTCGCTCCCCTTGCGTGCCGCGAGCTTGCGCTCGGCGACGTACGAAAGGAATGTCGGCGTCTCCGCGCCACCGGCCGGCACCGCGCCGAACGGGAAGCCGAGCCCCGTGCCGCGCAGCCAGGGCGCCCAGGACCGCCGCCAGTCGTCACGACCCATGAACGGGCGGCCGACCGGGATCACGTCGACGGGTTTGCGACGCAGATGGGCCGCTGTCCACAGCGCCTCGCCAACGGCGAACACCCCGACCGCGACGACCACGATGCCGATGCCGTCCGCGAGCTCGAGCATGCCGCCGGTGAGCCGCGCCTGTCCGGTGGACAGGTCCAGCCCGACGAGTCCGATGGTCAGGCCCATGAAGAGGCCGATGAAGCCGCGGATCTTGGAGGAGCCCAGGACGCTGGTGACCAGCACCAGCGACAGCAGCATGATCGCGAAGTACGAAGGCGCACCGATCTTCACGGCCTGAGCGGCGATGCCCGGCATGAAGAACGCGACCAGCAGCGTCCCGATGGTGCCGGCGATGAACGAGCCGATGGCGGCTGTCGCCAGCGCCTGGGCAGCCCGGCCCCGCTTGGCCATCTTGTTCCCCTCGATGGCGGTCATCACCGATGCCGACTCGCCGGGGGTATTGAGCAGGATCGAGGTGGTCGAACCGCCGTACATCCCCCCGTAGTAGATGCCGGCGAACATGATCAGTGACTGGGTGACGTCGAGGCCGTAGGTGATCGGAAGGAGCAGTGCGACCGCCATCGCCGGGCCGATGCCGGGGAGGACGCCGACGAACGTGCCGAGCAGGACCCCGATGGCGGCGTACACGAGGTTCTCGGGCGTCAACGCACTCTGGAACCCATCCAGGAGCAGGTTGAGGGTGTCCATCACAGGATCCCGTCGAGCACGCCGGGCGGGAGAGGGACGCCGAGTCCCCAGAAGAAGTACCAGCTGGCCACCGACATGACCGCCCCGACGAGCACGTCACGGATGAGGGTGCGGCTGCCCAGCGCCCAGGCACAGCCTGCGAACAGCAGTGTCCCGGTGATCACCCAGCCGAGCAGGTTCACGAGCAGCATGTTGAGCACCAGGATGCCGACGAGCTTGCCGACGGTGACCCAGTCAGCCGGCGACGTCAGGTCGACGTCCTCGCCGGCCTCGGCCTCCGCGATGTCGCCGCGCGCAGTGACGATCGCCAACAGGATCGCCAGCACGATCATGCCGGCGCCGATGGCGTACGGGAACACCCGCGGACCGATGGGGTCACCGAAGCCGACGCTGAGCCCACGCGCGTCGATGATCGTATAGACGCCGACCGCGAACAGGGCCGCGGCCAGGAAGTACTGGCTCTTGTCGACCGCCGGCGGCTGCCGGGTCGCGGTGGGGCTCACCGGGTGACTCACAGCAGCCCCAGCTCCTGGAGCGTCCCCGACACGCGGGCGTCCTGCTCGTCGATGAACGTCGCGAAATCCTCGCCGGTCTTGAAGTCGTCGGTCCAGCCGTTCTCGTCGAGCGCCGCCTGCCAGCCCTCGGTTTCGTGCATCTCCTCGAGGTACCCGATCAGCTCGTCCTTGCGTTCCTCGCTGATCTCGGGTGGCGCCAGCACGCCGCGCCAGTTGAGGAACTCCAGGTCGATGTCCTCCTCGGTGAGCGTCGGCACGTCCGCGAACGGCCCGTCGGGATAGCGCTCCTGACCGGACACGGCGAGCACCCGCAGCTCGCCCGACTCGACCTGGCCCACGAACTCGGCGAGTCCGGAGAAGCCGACGTCGATCTTCTCACCGAGCAGGGCGCTGGTGAGCGGGCCGCCGCCGTCGTAGGTGACGTAGTTGACGTCGTTGGGGTCGATGCCGATCTCGTCGGCCAGCTGCATCGGGAACAAGTGGTCCGGCCCGCCGGGCGATGAGCCGCCACCGACGGCGATCGAGCCCGGATCCGCCTTCCATGCCTCGGCCAGATCGGCGATGGTCCGGTACGGAGAGTCGCCCGGCACCAGCACCGCCTCGGGCTCGCTCATCAGCTGCGCCAGCGGAGTGGCGTCCTGGAGGCTGTACTCGCTGGCGAAGGAGTACGTCGACCCGACGACGCCGAGGCCGACCGTCATCATGGTGTGCTCGTCGCCGGCGCGCCCGACGAGCGAGGTCATGGCACCGGCGCCCCCGGCCCCGATCACGTTGTCGACGGTGAACGAGCCGCCGGTGATGTCGGCGTCCTCCATCACCGCGACGGCCGCACGTCCGGTCTGGTCGTAGCCGCCGCCAGGACTGTTGGGGATGATCATCAGCAGGTCGCGACTGTCGTCGCCGCGAGTGACGCCGCACCCGGCCGTTGCGCCCGCCAGAAGCACAAGCACTCCGATCAGCCGGGTGCCCGCGACGCGTCGCATAGCACCATCGTGCCGGGGCCGGTCGTCACTGTCGAGGTAGCCGGAGCCCTTGTCGAGCAGGACATGGACGTGGTCGGGTTGGCGGGTGCAAAACGCGATCACCGACGTCGCCGGGATCCGGGTCGGACAGACCGAACGGGTGGACGACGGCTGGCTGACCGGCACCACCGTGGTCCTCGCCCCGCCCGACGGGGCCGTCGGGGGCGTCGACGTCCGCGGCGGCGGGCCCGGCACCCGAGAGACCGACCTGCTCGATCCGCGGAACCTCGTCGAGCGGGTCCATGCCATCGTCCTGAGCGGCGGCTCCGCCCTCGGGCTCGCGGCCGCGGACGGAGTGGCGCAACGTCTGCTGAGGGACGGCATCGGCTTCCCGATGGGCGGCCCTGGCGAGGTCGTCCCGATCGTGCCCGGCGCGGTGATCTTCGACCTGGGCCGGGGCGGGAGCTTCGCCCACCACCCGGACGCCGGGTTCGGTGAGGCGGCCTACGACGCGGCCGCCACCGACGTCGAGGAGGGCAACCACGGAGCCGGTGCCGGTGCCCGGGCCGGTGGCCTCAAGGGTGGAGTCGGCACCGCAAGCGCCACCCTCCGGGACGGTACGACCGTCGGCGCCCTGGTCGTGGCGAACCCCGCCGGATCGTGCGTCGACCCGTCGACCGGGGAGCTGTGGGCCGCGCGGCACTGCCTCGACGGCGACCTTCCTGCCCTACGGCGGCCGGCCGAGGCCGAGCTCCTCGCGGCCAAGGTCGAGGCTGCCGCTCAGGACACCCTGAGCCGACCTCCCCTGGCGACCACGCTCGTGGTGATCGCCACGGACGCCACTCTCACCAAGGCCCAGTGCGCCAAGGTGAGCGGCATCGGCCACGACGGGCTGGCCCGCGCGATCAACCCGGTGCACACGATGTTCGACGGCGACACCGTCTTCACGCTCGCGACCTGCTCCGGCGACGCACCCGATGTCTCCGCCTTCCACGCGCTCCTCGAGACCGCGGGCACCTGCGTCACCCGCGCCGTCGCCCGCGCGATCCTGGCCGCCGAGTCCACCCACGGGCTACGCGCCTACCGGGACGCCTTCCCCTCCGCCTTCGGCTGAGGCACCTGCGGGGAGCCATCCTCACCCGCGCTCATCGCGGTCCTCGCCAGACAGTCGCGGCATCGGCTGCGTCTCGGCTTCTGGGGTGGACTCTCCCCACGATGGAGGTGGTGTCGGCGTCGGGGGGCGTGGGGGCGTCCAGCGACGGGCTGCGCCCCCCAGCCGGACCTGGCGGCGGAGCCGCTCGCTGAGGTCGGTCTCCTGGAGCAGGCGCTTGGCGGTCGAGAGCACAGCGGCGTGCAGCTCCAGCATTGCCGGGCGAGAGTCGGCGGTCAGCAGGTACTCGAACCGAGCACGTGCCTCCTGCAGCCCGTCCAGGGCCTCCCGGAGAACGCGGACGTCCGGCGAACGGGAGTGAACGGCCGGTTCGGCCTCGTCATGGACGAGCTGCCCGAACGCATCGGTCACGGCGGCCATCTCGCGGAACGCCTGGGCAAGACCGAGCGCGATGTCGTCGCTCCCCTGGTCGTCGTCGTACCACGCGGGGTCGTGGGTCGCGTCCAGCACGGCGCGGAACATCGCCCGGATCGCGACCGCGGAGTGCTCCAGTGCCTCCAGCCCCTGACGCAGCCCCGGCCCCACGTTCGGCGTACCGACCGCGCGGACGTTCAACCGGCGTCCCTGCTCGGCGTGCAGGAGGGCTGCGCCGATCCGGGGGATGTCGTAGGTGATCTGACGTGCGTCGTCGAGCCACGCCCGGGCGGCCGGGCGCAGGTCGCCGCCCCGTTCGACCAGCTCGGCCAGCTCGTCGGCGGCCCGGTTGAGCAGATCGCTGATCGAGTCGGCCAGACCGTCGATGGCCCGGCCGGCGTCGGAGGTCGCGACCCGGGGTGGGACCAGCAGGTTCGCCGCGATCCCGACCGCGGCACCCACGAGCGTCTCAGCGACCCGTTGCCACGCCGCGAACCCCGTACCCAGTGAGCCGACGCCCAGCACGAGCATGGCACTGATGGCGACCTCGATCAGGTTGTCTCGGAGCCGCAATACCTGGCCGATGGTGATGGAGGCCAGGATGAGCAGCCCCAGGCTCCACCACTCGAGTGGCACGACCTCGGCGAACGCCACCGCGAGCGTCACGCCCGCCACCACCGACACCACGCGATCCAGGCCGCTGGCGAGCAGGGACACCGGCGTCACCTGCACGACCAGCATCGCGGTCAGGGGGGCGAGCAGCGGCTGGGTGCCGGGGAAGATCAGGGTCGCGACGATGTAGCTCGCGACCGCGGCAGCCGTGATCCGCATCGACCACAGCACTGCCGCTCGGCCGCCCTCGTGCATGCGCGCCCTGCCGCGGGTGAGGCTTCGTCGCCACCAGTCGATCACGGTGCCATCTTGCTCCACGTGCTGGACAGACTCGACCTGTGCAAGGGTGAACTCCATGACCGGACTCGTCCTCGGCCCCCTCCTCCGCCACGTCGACGAGACCAGCGCGTGCGTCTGGGTGGAGACCGAGGAGTCCGGACTCGTGACGGTGGCCGCGGGCGAACACCAGGCCGAGTCGCGCACGTTCGGGGTGCACGACCACCACTACGCCCTGGTCTGCGTCGAGGGCCTGACCCCCGGCACCAAGACGCCCTACACCGTGAGCGTCGACGGCACGCAGGTGTGGCCGGAGCCGGACTCGCCCTACCCCCCGTCCCTGATCCCCACGCTCGACCACGACAAGCCGCTGCGGCTGGCCTTCGGCTCCTGCCGCACGTCGGTCACCCACGACAAGGCCGGCAACAAGCTGCACGGCGTCGACGCCCTGCGGGCCTACGCGCTGCGGATGGCGGGAATCACCGATCCGGCCGCCGAGGACGACCCCGATCCCGGTGACCAGGCCCGCTGGCCGGACCTGGTGCTGTTCCTCGGCGACCAGGTCTACGCCGACGAGACCACCGCGGAGATGCAGGAGTTCATCGAGTCGCGCCGTGACATCGACGAGCCCCCCGGCACCGAGCTGAAGGACTACGAGGAGTACGCCCACCTCTACAAGCTGGCCTGGTCGGATCCCGCGAACCGGTGGCTGCTGTCGACCCTGCCCAGCGCCATGATCTTCGACGACCACGACATCAGGGACGACTGGAACACCTCCTGGTCCTGGAAGCAGGAGATGGAGGCCACCGACTGGTGGCGCGGCCGGATCGTGGCCGGACTCGGCGTCGTACTGGGTCTACCAGCACCTCGGCAACATGACGCCCGACGAGCGGGCCGAGGACGAGAACTGGCAGGCGATCCAGGACCACGACGGCGACGACGAGTACGACGCCTCCGACCTGCTCGACGCCTTCGCCTGGCGGGCCGACCAGAAGCCGGAGAGCTACCGCTGGAGCTATGCCCGCGAGTTCGGCGACCAGGCCCGGCTGCTGGTGATCGACTCCCGCGCCGCGCGGGTGCTGGAGCCCGATCACCGCTCCATGCTGGACGAGGGCGAGATGGCCTGGCTCGACGACCGGATGCGCGGCGACGTCGACCACCTGCTGATCGGCACCTCCCTGCCGTTCCTGCTCGGCCCCGGACTGCACTACGCCGAGGCATTCAGCGAGGCACTCGCCAAGGGGGCATGGGGACGCACGCGGACCCGCAAGGCGGGCGAGACGCTGCGGCAGGCCCTCGACCTGGAGCACTGGGCGGCCTTCCAGGAGGCGTTCCAGGCGGTCTCGACGATGACGCTCGAGGTCGCCCGCGGAAAGCGTGGCCGACCCCCGCGGGACATCACCTTCCTCTCCGGCGACGTCCACCACAGCTACGTGTCCGAGGCGCGGCCCACGCCGGAGGAGTTCGGGGAGCGTGGCCCGATCCGGAGCCGGATCATCCAGGCGACCTGCTCGCCGATCCGCAACCCGATGCCGCGCCGGCTGCGCTTCCTGGTGGCCGTGCTGGCCTACGGCGTGGCCGGACCGATCGGCCACCTCGTGGCCCGCTCGGCCAAGGTGGCCGAAGCGCCGCTGACGTGGAAGCCGCTCGAGGGGCCGTGGTTCGACAACAACCTCGCCACCCTCGAGGTCACCGGCTCGGGCCTCCGGATGTGGTGGGCGACGGGCGTCGTGGACGGCGGGCGCCACGACCGTCCGCGGCTGGCGCGGGTCTCCGAGGTCACCGTCGACTGAGGCCCTACCCTCTCCGGGTGCGACTCGTACTGGCCTCCGCGTCTCCCGCCCGCCTGGCGACCCTGCGCAGCGCCGGCGTCGAGCCGGTCGTGATCGTCTCCGGGGTCGACGAGAGCCAGGTCGAGGGAGTGCCACCGGCCGAGCTCGCCCTGCAGCTCGCCGAGCTCAAGTGCGCGGCCGTCGCCGAGCGGGACGGTCTGCCGGACGACGCCCTCGTCCTCGGCTGCGACTCGGTCCTCGAGCTCGACGGCCAGGCGCTGGGCAAGCCACGTGACGCCGATGACGCCGCTACCCGCTGGCGCAGGATGCGCGGTCGTTCCGGCGTGCTGCACACCGGCCACAGCCTGCGCGACACCGCGTCGGGACGGGTCGCGGCGGCCACGGCCTCGACCACCGTCCACTTCGCGGAGGTCTCCGACGACGAGATAGCGGCCTACGTCGCCACCGGGGAACCGCTGGCCGTGGCCGGCGCCTTCACCGTCGACGGGATGGGCGGAGCGTTCGTCACCGGGATCGAGGGCGACCACCACAACGTGGTGGGCCTCAGCCTCCCACTGGTCCGCGAGCTGACGGCGGAACTGGGTCGATCGTGGACCGATCTGTGGCCTGCGTGAACCGGTCGGGATGCCGGAAGACCAGCTCGCGGAACAGGAAGAACCTCGCCGTGTTGGCGAGCAGCAGGCCGAGGACGTTGGCGGAGATGTTGTCCGAGATCGGGTCGTCCACCCCGAGCGACGTTGCGGCTGACCCACAGGCAGGCCATGGGGATCAGCATGGTCGCGAAGTTGATCGCGATGAACGCGAGCACTCCGCCGTCGGGATGGTTGGTCTGGCGCTCGCGGAAGGCCCAGCCCTTCGTGAAGCGGAAGCTGATCGCCATGCCCACGAGGTTGGCGATCAGGTAGGCGAGCTCCGGCTGGTCGTTGAGCAGGGCGAAGTTGGCGGTGTTGAAGCCGTGCACCAGGAAGTTGAACAGGATCAGCGCGACGATCGTCGCCAGCAGGCCGACGGCGAGGAACCGTCCCACCTCGCCTGCGAACCGCTCCCAGCGCTCACCCATGCCGAGAAGGCTAACCCGGCGTGTCCACGCATTTCGGGCATACCTCAATCAACGGGCAGACCTAAGCCCACCGCCGACTCGCGGGCGACCGGCCTGAATCCGCCGCGTACGTTGGTCACCATCTTCGACCTGACCCTCCGCCGGACCGACCGGCATCGGCCGTTCGAGCTCGTCGCACCCGGCTTCGCCGCCGCCACCATGGGCAGCCTGGCTCCCGGTTCCGGCGACCTCACCCTCCACACCCAGGGGCCGGAGGCGCCGTTCGCCACAGTCGAGGCGACCTTGCCCGCTGCCCGCGGGACCATCGCGCTGGGTCTCGGCACCGAGGACGGCGACCACGTCCTCGTCCGGTGGAAGGCGGAGACCTCCCGGGTCACCCTCGAGGTGCGCACCGGGGGTCGCACCCGTGTCCTCCGCCGCCGCAAGGTCAGGCTCGGTGGCGGCGCCGCGCTTGCGTTCGCGCTGTGCGAGAACCAGGTGACGGCGCTCGTCGACACCGGCGATGGATGGCAGCCGCTGCTCACCGAGCGCGACAAGGTCGCGGCGCTGGTCGACCTGCGTCGGGAGACGACCCTCGCCCGGTTCCGCTACGCCTGGGGCACCACGGGCGTCACCGCGTCGAAGGTGCGGGCCGGGCTGTTCGGCATGACCGGCCTCCGCGACCCGCACCTCGTGCAGCACGCGGATGGTTCGCCGTACGAGCGGGACGGACGCCAGTTCCTCACCTGGACCTGTGCGGGGCTCGGGTCCTTCCAGCAGGCGCACTGGACCGCCTGGTCCTTCGACCCAGCGTCACCTCGCGACATGCGGCTGGAGTCGCACATCTTCAGCCGTCGCGACGGGCTGGTGCTGGGCGATCACGCCGGACAGCTCGTCCGGCACCGGGACCGCTGGCTGCTCGCGACGAGCTCATGGGGTGACTTCGAGCCCGGGAGCATCCACGTCCGGGACGCTGAGACCGATGCCGATCTCCTCTCGGGTGTGCACGTGATCGACACCGAACCCACTCCCCTGCCCACCGAGCACGGCACGTGGGACCCCGCCCTGCTCCTCGAGGACGGTGGCTGGCGGGTCGCGTTCGTCGAGAGCCCCTCGCAGGACCCGTTCGACTTCCACCCCGCCCTCGCATCCGGCACCCAGGGATCCGACGGCAAGCCGTGGTCCGACGGCCTCGAGCTGGTGGCCGCTGCCGACGACCTGACGCAGTGCGAGGGCCCGATCTTCGCGCAGGTCGGCTCCGAGACGTGGCTGCTGGCCAGCGACAAGGTCGGACAGCACTACCCCGTCTTCGACCTCGAAGGGCAGCGCCGCGGCCGCCTGGATGCGCCGTACCCGACGAACATCCCCCACCCTCAGCTCATCCCGGACCCGGGAGGTGGCTGGTGGATGGTCACCTTCGACAACACCCAGTACGCCGAGAGCGTCATGGGGTACGGCGGACACGGCGACGTCGTGCTGATGCACTCGACCTGAGCGGCCGGCCGTACCTCGGCCGTCAGCTCACTCGACCGGCAGGCCCAGTCCGCGCGCGATCAGCATCCGCTGGACCTCCGAGGTGCCCTCACCGATCTCGAGGACCTTGGCGTCGCGGTAGAAGCGGGTGACCGGGTACTCCTCCATGAAGCCGTAGCCGCCGAACACCTGGGTGGCGATCCGGGTCGCGGTCACCGCCGACTCGGTGGCGTGGAGCTTGGCGATCGACGCGGCCTGCTTGAAGTCCTTCACCGGGGCGTCCGGCGTCCTTCATCGCCGCCGCCTTGTAGGTCAGCAGGCGGGCGACGTGGAGCATCACCTCGAGGTCGGCGATCTGGAACGCCAGGCCCTGCTTGCGGCCGATCGGCACGCCGAAAGTCTGCCGCTCGCCGGCGTACTGCGAGGCTCATGTCGAGGCAGGCCTGGATGCAGCCGACCGCCAGGGCCGCGATCGCGACCCGGCCGTCGTCGAGGGTGGCGAGGAACTGGGCGTAAGCCGCGGCCACGCTCGCCGAGCAGGTTCGCCTCGGGCACGCGCACGTCCTCGAAGGACAGCGGGTGGGTGTCGGAGGCGTGCCAGCCGAGCTTGTCGTAGGCCTTCTCGGCGGTGAAGCCGGGCGTGTCCGCCGGGACGATGATCGCTGCAGATCTCGGGGCGCTCGCCGCCGCCGCCGCCGGTCCGGGCGGTCACCGTGACCACGCTGGTGATGTCGGAGCCGGAGTTGGTGATGAACTGCTTGGCGCCGTTGATGACCCACTCGCCCTCGACCAGCTCGGCCTTCGTCCGCGTGGCCCCGGCGTCGGAGCCGGCAGCCCGGCTCGGTCAGCCCGAAGCCGGCGAGCGTCCGGCCGCTGACCAGGTCGGGCAGCCAGGTCTGCTTCTGCTCGTCGGTGCCGTAGGTGAGGATCGGGTTGATGCCGAGCCCGACCGCGGCCTCGAGGGTGATGCCCATCGACTGGTCGACCCGGCCGATCTCCTCGATCGCGACGCAGAGGCTGGTGAAGTCGCCGTCGGCGCCGCCGTACTCCTCGGGCGCGGTGAGGCCGAACAGGCCGAGCTGGCCCATCTTCTGCACGACGTCGACCGGGAAGTGGTGGTCGCGGTCCCACTGTGCCGGCGTGGGGCGCGATCTCCTTCTCGGCGAAGTCGCGGACGGTGCGCCGGAACTGCTCGTGCTCGGGGGACAGCTCGAAGCTCATGGAACGTCATGCTAGCCGAGGAGGTTAGCGATCGTTAACCAGCCTGGGGACGCAATCGGCGCGGCCTCGAGGCGTCAGGTAAGGTTAGGCGACCCTAAGCCGTCGAGCCGAGATCGGATCCCGCGTGACCAAGAGCGCTGCTGGTGGCCTGTGCCGCCGGCGGTCCTGACCGCCCCCCTGCTCGCCGCGTGCGGGCGACGACGGCCCCTTCATCACCGTCTACAACGCCCAGCACGAGGAGCTGATCGACGAGGTCGCACCCGCTCTTCGAGGAGGAGACCGGCATCGAGGTCAAGCTGCGCAGCGGCAAGGACCTCGAGCTGGCCAACCAGCTGGTCCAGGAGGGCGACGCCTCGCCGGCCGACGTGTTCCTCACCGAGAACTCCCCGGCCATGACGCTGGTCGACAACGCCGGGCCTGTTCGCCCCGGTCGACCAGGAGACGCTCGACCAGATCCCGCGCGCAGTACGTCCCCGCCGACGGCAACTGGATCGGCTTCCTGGCGCCGCTCGACCGTGCGCGTGTACAACACCGACGCGCGTCAGCGAGGACGACCTGCCCGACTCGATCCTGGACTTCGCCGACCCCGAGTGGGCGGGCCGGGTCGCCTTCTCCCCGACCGGCGCCGACTTCCAGGCGATCGTCAGCGCGGTCCTCGAGCTCGAGGGCGAGGAGGCGACCCGCGCGTGGCTCGACGGGCCTCGCCGACGAACGGCACGGTGCTACGACGAGCAACCTCGTCGTCCTGCGAGGCCGTCAACGCCGGCGAGGTCGACGCCGGCATCATCTACCACTACTACTGGTACCGCGACCAGGAGGAGTCCGGCGAGAACAGCGACAACTCGCAGCTGCACTTCTTCGGCGACCAGGACCCCGGCGCCTTCGTCAGCGTCTCCGGCGCCGGCGTGCTCGCCGTCGAGCGACAAGCAGGACGGACGCCCAGAAGTTCGTCGAACTTCCTGGCCAGCGACGAGGGCCAGCAGGCGATCGCCGACACCTACGCGCTGGAGTACCCGCTCAACCCGGAGGTCTCGCTCGACCCGCCGGTCAAGCCGTTCGACGAGCTCGAGCCGCCGCGGATCGACGTCGGCGACCCTCAACGGCGAGCCGGTGATCGAGCTGATGCAGGAGGCAGGGCTGCTCTGACGCACGACGCCGCATCCTCGCAGCGCGACCGGAGCCCCGCACGGCGACCGGCCGAGCTCCGCCGGCCCGGCGGACGCCTGCCCCTGCTGCTGCTCGCGGGCGTGGCCGTCGCCCTGCTGGCGCTGGTGCCGCTCGGCTTCGTCGTCGTCTACACGGTCGCTCATCGGCCCGGCCGAGGCCTGGGACCTGCTCGTCCGGCCGCGCATCGGCGAGCTGCTCTGGAACACCGTCCGGCTGGTCGTCGGCTGCATCGGCGCCTGCCTCGTGCTCGGGGTCGGCTGCGCCTGGCTGGTCGAGCGCACCGACCTGCCCTGCGCGGCGGCTGTGGCACGGGCTGCTGGTGGCGCCGCTGGCGGTGCCCGCCTTCGTCAACAGCTTCGGCTGGGTCGTCGCTCGACGCACGACGGTCGCAGGGCTACGCCGGCGCGCTGCTGGTCGTGACGCTGTCCTACTACCCGCTGGTCTACCTGCCGGTCGTCGCCGCGCTGCGCGGGCTCGACCCGGCGCTGGAGGAGGCGGCGTACTCGCTCGGCCACGGCCGGTGGCGCACGTTCGTGCGGGTGGTGCTGCCGCAGCTGCGGCCGGCGCTGCTCGGCGGCTGCCTGCTGGTCGGCGCTGCACCTGCTCGCCGAGTTCGGCGCGCTGCAGATGCTGCGCTTCCCGACCTTCACCACCGCGATCTACGACCAGTACCGCTCCACGTTCAACGGCGCCGGCGGCCAACATGATCGCCGGCGTGCTGGTGCTGTGCTGCCTGCTGCTGCTGATCGCCGAGCTGCGGCTGCGCGGCCACCGCCGCTACGCCCGGGTCGCCCGCGGCGCCGCGCGGCCGGCCGAGCGGCGCGGCTCGGGCCGGCGCGCTGGCCCGGTCGCGCTGGCTGCTCGCCGGGCTGGTCGCGCTCGCGGTCGGCGTGCCGACGTACAGCCTGCGTGCACTGGCTGCGGGTGGGCACCTCGACGGAGTTCCCGGTCGGCGAGCTGCGTCGCGGCCGCCGGCACCTCGCTCGGGCTCGGCGCCGCCGGCGCGCGGCACTGACCGTGCTGCTGGCGCTGCCGGTCGCCTGGCTGGCGGTCCGCTACCGCGGCGCTGGCCAGCACCGCTGGTCGAGCGCAGCACCTACGTCGCCAACGCGCTGCCCGGCATCGTGGTCGCGCTGGCCCTGGTGACGGTGTCGATCCGGGTCGTCCAGCCGGTCTACCAGACCTACGCGCTGCTGCTCGCTGGCCTACGCGATCATGTTCCTGCCCGCGCGCCGTGGTCAGCGTCCGGGCCGCGCTGGAGCAGGCGCCGGTCGTGCTCGACGACGTCGCGCACAGCCTCGGCGCCGGCCCGCTCGCCGACGGCCCGGCGGGTGACGCTGCCGCTGATCGCGCCCGGGCCTCGGCGCCGGCGCCGCGCTGGTCTTCCTCGCCGTCGTCCACCGAGCTGACCGCGACCCTGCTGCTCGCCCCGATCGGCACCGGCACGCTGGCCACCGAGTTCTGGTCGGCCTCGTCGTCGGTCGCGCTACGGCGCGGCCGCGCCGTACGCGCTGCTGATGGTGCTGATCTCGATCCCGGCGACGTTCCTGCTGGGCCGGCAGGCGACAGCTCGACGCACCGCGACGCGGTCGAGGTGACCCCGATGAGCAGCCTGCGCCTCGACGGCGTGACGCAAGTCCTTCGGCCGCCGTGCGTGGCCGTCGACGGCGTCGACCTGCACGTCGCCGCAGGCGCTCGATCACCGCCGTGCTCGGCCCCTCCGGCTGCGGCAAGACCACGCTGCTGCGGCTGGTCGCCGGCTTCCTCGAGCCCGACGCCGGCACCATCCGCGTTCGGCGACCGGGTCGTCGCCGGCGCCGGCCGGTCGGTGCCGCCGCAGCAGCGCCGGGTCGGCTACGTCCCGCAGGAGGGCGCGCTGTTCCCGCACCTCGACGTGGCCGCCAACATCGCCTTCGGCCTGCCCCGGGCGCAGCGCCGCGTCGCGCCCGGGTCGACCGAGATGCTCGACCTGGTCGAGCTGCCGGCGTCGTACGCCGACCGCCACCCGCACGAGCTCTCCGGCGGCCAGCAGCAGCGGGTCGCGCTGGCCCGCGCGCTGGCGCCGAACCCGGCGGTGGTGCTGCTCGACGAGCCGTTCTCCTCGCTCGACGCCTCGCTGCGCGACCAGCACCGGCCGGGCGGTCGTCCGCGCGCTGCGCGCCGCCGGGCGACCGCGGTGCTGGTCACCCACGACCAGGACGAGGCGCTGTCGCTGGCCGACCAGGTCGCGGTGATGCGCGCCGGCCGGCTGGTCCAGGCCGGCCACGCCCGCGCGACCTCTACCGGGCGCCGGTCGACGCCGGGGTCGGCCCGGTTCGTCGGCGGCGCGGCGGTCCTGCCCGCGCACGGTCGACGGCGGCGTCGCGCCGTGCGCGCTCGGGCGAGCTGCCGCGTCGCCGGCGCCGTGCCCCGACGGCGAGGCCGAGGTGCTGGTGCGGCCCGAGCAGGTGCGGCTCGACGGCCCGACGGCGCCGGGGTCGAGGCCCGGGTCGACGGAGGTCAGCTTCTACGGCCACGACGCCGCGGTCCGGCTGGACCTGCTGCCCGACGGGCCCGCGCTGGTCGCCCGGGTCGCCGGGCTCGACGCCCCCGAGGTCGGGCGCACGTCGTGAAGGTCGGCGTCGCCGGCCGCGTGGTGGCCTTCCCGGCGTCCGAGCCGGACACGCTGTAAGGTAAGGCTAACCTAAGTACACTGCGCCGGTGACGCCTGCTCCTGCCCGTCGCCCGAGCGCGCCGCCGGCGCGCCCGGTCCTCGACCTCGCCGGCCACGGCGTCACGGACCGCGCTGCGCACCGCCGACGGCGCGGTCACGCTACGCCGAGCTCGCCGACCGCGCCGGCGACCTCGCCGGCGACGTGCTCGGCCCGCACCCGCCGGCTGGTGCTCGTCGAGGGCGCCAACCAGCCCGACGCCGTCGTCGCCTACCTCGCCGCGCTCGCAGCACGGCCACGTCGCCCTGCTGGTCCCCGACGAGCCGCGCCCGCGCAGCTGCGAGCCGATGGTCGACGCCTACGACCCCGACGTCGTGCTCCGCACGCGGCGACCGGCGGCTGGCCGACCGAGCGCCGCGAGCGGCACCGCCCACGACCTGCACCCCGACCTCGCGCTGCTGCTGAGCACCTCCGGCTCGACCGGCTCGCCCAAGCTGGTGCGGCTCTCCCACGACAACCTGCGCAGCAACGCCGCGAGCATCGCGACGTACCTCCGGCTCACGCCCGGACGACCGCGCGGCCACCTCGCTGCCGCTGCACTACTGCTACGGCCTCTCGGTGGTGAACAGCCACCTGCTGACCGGCGCCGGGCTGGTGCTGACCGAGCGCTCGGTCGTCGACGAGTGCTTCTGGGACCGCTTCCGACGAGGCCGGCGCGACGTCGTTCGCCGGCGTGCCCTACACCTTCGACCTGCTCGACCGGTCCGGCTTCGCCGACCGCGACCTGCCCGACGCTGCGCTACGTCACCCAGGCCGGCGGCCGGCTCGGCCCCGACCGGGTCCGCCGCGTACGCCGAGCTCGGGCCGCCGCGCGGCTGGGACCTCGTCGTCATGTACGGCCAGACCGAGGCGACCGCCCGGATGGCCTACCTGCCGCCCGAGCTCGCCGCGCACGCGCCCGGAGGCGATCGGCGTGCCGATCCCGGGCGGCTCGTTCCGGCTCGAGCCGGTGCCCGAGGCCACCGAGCCCGGCACCGGCGAGCTCGTCTACTCCGGGCCCAACGTGATGCTGGGGTACGCCGAGTCAGCCGGCCGACCTGGCCGCGGCCGCGACCGTCGACCGAGCTGCGCACCGGCGACCTGGCCCGGACGACGACGGCCTGTTCGAGGTCGTCGGCCGGCGCAGCCGCCACGCCAAGCTGTTCGGGCTGCGGATCGACCTCGACCGGGTCGAGCGCACGTGGCCACGGCGTCCGCACGCGGCGGTGCGCTGCGTGGTGGTCGACGACGCGCTGCACGCGTTCACCACCCGGCCGCGCGACCGCCGCGGCGTGCGCGACCGCGGTCGCCGAGCTGTGCGGCCTGCCGGCCGCGCGCGGTCCGGGTGCACGCGTGCTCGGCCGAGCTGCCGCGGACCGCCACCGGCAAGCCCGACCACGCCGCCCTGGAGCGCCAGGCCCGGCTCTGGTCGCCGAGCCCGACCCGGCGCCGCGACGACCGCGGCCCGGCGGCCGGTCACGCGCGAGTCCGTGCGCGACGAGTTCGCGCTGGTGCTCGGCCGCCCCGACGCCGACGGTCCGACAGCTTCGTCGGGCTCGGCGGCGACTCGCTCTCCTACGTCGAGCTCGCCACCCGGCTC
>CAWHNI010000016.1:0-457181 GCA_963830755.1 uncultured Actinomycetota bacterium
GTGGGAGGCCCCCGTGCCCGATGTCTCGCACGATCTTCAGTACGTCACGATCCACGGTCACCGCCGCGCGTTCGTGAAGACGGGACAGGGTCCGGCGCTCCTCCTCCTCCATGGTCTCGGCTGCGACCACACCACGTGGGCGCCCGTGATCGACTCCCTGGCCCGCCGCTACACCGTCATCGCGCCCGACCTGCTCGGCCACGGTGGCTCCGACAAGCCCCGGGCCGACTACAGCGTGGGCGGCTACGCCAACGGGATGCGTGACCTGCTGACGGTCCTCGGGATCGACAAGGTGACCGTGGTCGGTCACAGCTTCGGCGGCGGCGTGGCCATGCAGTTCGCCTACCAGTTCCCGGAGCGGACCGAGCGCATGGTGCTGATCGCCCCCGGCGGCCTCGGCCCTGAGGTCAGCCCCGCGATCCGCGCCGTCACGACCCCCGGCTTCCACCAGGTGATGGCGGCGCTGACGCTGCCTGGTGTCCGTCACGTCGGGAAGGTGGGGCTGCAGGCACTGTCCCGCTCGCCGTGGAAGCACACCCGCGACCTCGACGAGGTGGCGGAGATCTACGACTCGTTCAAGGATCCCCGCACCCGACACGCGATCCGCCACGTGGTGAAGGCCGTCGTCGACTGGCGTGGCCAGATCGTCACCATGGCCGACCGTGCCTACCTGACTGCGGCGATGCCGATGTGCGTGGTGTGGGGCCGCGACGACAAGGTCATCCCGGTTCGGCACGCCAGCAACGTCGCGATGCTGGCGCCGAAGGCGCAGGTCGAGGTGATTCCCAACGCCGGCCACTTCCCGCACAAGGACCACCCGCAGCGGTTCGTGAAGATCGTCAACGAGTTCATCCGGTCCACCCAGCCGGCGACGTACTCCCGCGCCCGGTGGCGCCACCTGCTGCGCAACGGGCAGGTGGATGCGGCTCAGGTTGCGGCGGTGACGGACATCAGTACGGCCTGACGGTCACCGCCCTGCACAGGTGCGGGGATTTCGACGCGCCTGTCGCGACCTCGCAAGCTCGGTCGCGGGCTTGCTCAATCTGCCTTCGCCCACGCCGTGTGCTCGTGCCTCGCACACGGCTGCTCAGGCATCCCCGCCTTCTTGCTTGACGTCGGCAACGGCCGTGGGGTCGTCGATGCGGTACTTGTCGAACGCCTCCTGGACCTTCGACCGGTCGATCTCGCCGGCGTCGGCGAGCGCCTGGAGGGCCTGGACGACCACGGACTGGGCATCCACGTGGAAGAACCGCCGGGCAGCGGGTCGCGTGTCGGCGAACCCGAAGCCGTCGGTGCCGAGCACCCGGTAGTCGCCGGGCACCCACCGTGCGATCTGGAGGGGTACGGCGCACATGTAGTCGGAGACCGCCACCACCGGGCCCGCGGCGTCGGCCAGCTTGTCGGAGACGTACGCGGTCCGCGGGGACTCGCCGGGGTTGAGCAGGTTCCACTCCTCGGCGGAGATCGCGTCGCGGGCCAGCTCGTTCCATGAAGTGACCGACCAGGTGTCGGCCGCGACGCCCCAGTCCTCGCGCAGGATCCGGGCGGCGTCGAGGACCCACGGGAAGCCGACCCCGGAGCCGAGCAGCTGCACGCGGGGGCCGTCGCCCTCGCCCTTCGACACGGAGTAGATGCCGCGCAGGATGCCCTCGGCGTCGACGTTCTCGGGCTCCTTGGGCTGCACGATCGGCTCGTTGTAGACGGTGATGTAGAAGATCACGTCCTCACCCGAGGAGTCCGTGTCGGCGCCGTACATCCGCTCGAGGCCGGACTTCATGATGTGACTGATCTCGTAGGCGAACGAGGGGTCGTAGTGGACGATCGCCGGGTTGGTGGTGGCCAGCAGCGGCGAGTGGCCGTCGGCGTGCTGCAGCCCCTCGCCGGTGAGGGTCGTCCGGCCGGCGGTGGCGCCGATCAGGAAGCCGCGCGCCAGCTGGTCGGCCATCGCCCAGATGCTGTCGCCGGTGCGCTGGAAGCCGAACATCGAGTAGAAGATGTAGAAGGGGATCATGTGCTCCCCGTGCGTGGAGTACGCCGACCCGGCGGCCGTCGCGGACGCCATTGCTCCGGCCTCCGAGATCCCCTCGTGCAGCATCTGGCCCTGCGTCGACTCCTTGTAGGACAGCAACAACTTCCGGTCGACCGCTTCGTACTGCTGGCCGCCGGGGTTGTAGACCTTGGCGCTCGGGAACATCGAGTCCATGCCGAAGGTGCGGTACTCGTCGGGGGCGATCGGCACGATCCGCTTGCCGATCTCGGGGTCCTTCATCCAGTCCTTGAGCAGCCGGACCAGGGCCATGGTGGTGGCGATGGCGTTCTTGCCGGACCCCTGCTTGAGCTCGTCGTACATCTCGTCGCCGGGCAGCTTCAGCGGCTCGGCGCGCACCACCCGCTTGGGCAACGAGCCACCCAGGGCCTTGCGCCGCTCCATCATGTACTCGATCTCGGGGGCGTCCTTGCCGGGGTGGAAGAACGGCGCCGCGCCGGTCTCCTCGTAGGCCCGCTCGAGGTCGCGGTCGGAGATCGGCAGGTAGAGCCGGTCGCGGTACTTCTTGAGGTCCGCCGGCGTCAGCTTCTTCATCTGGTGGGTGGCGTTCTTGCCCTCCAGCGCGTCGATCGTCCAGCCCTTGATCGTCTTGGCGAGAATCACCGTGGGCTGGCCGACGTGCCGGGTGGCCGCGTCGAACGCGGCGTACACCTTGCGGTAGTCGTGGCCGCCGCGCGGCAGCTTCACGATCTGCTGGTCGGTCATGTGCTCGACCATCTTGCGCAGCCGGGGGTCGACCCCGAAGAAGTGCTCGCGGATGTAGTCGCCGGTCTCGGTGGAGTAGGTCTGGTACTGGCCGTCGGGGGTGTTGTTCATCCGGTTCACCAGGACGCCGTCGACGTCACGGGCGAGCAGCTGGTCCCACTCGCGTCCCCACACGACCTTGATGACGTTCCAGCCGGCGCCACGGAAGAACGACTCCAGCTCCTGGATGATCTTGCCGTTGCCGCGCACCGGCCCGTCGAGCTGCTGGAGGTTGCAGTTGACCACGAAGGTCAGGTTGTCGAGCTCCTCGCGCGCGGCCAGGCCGATCGCGCCGAGCGACTCGGGCTCGCCCATCTCGCCGTCACCGAGGAAGGCCCACACGTGCTGGTCCCCGGTCTCCTTGATCCCGCGGTTGTCGAGGTAGCGGTTGAACCTCGCCTGGTAGATCGCGTTCAGCGCGGTCAGGCCCATCGAGACGGTCGGGAACTCCCAGAAGTCCGACATCAACCGGGGGTGGGGGTACGACGGCAGACCGGCGCCCTTGCCGTGCTGGACCTCCTGCCGGAAGCGGTAGAGCTGCTCCTCGGTGAGCCGGCCCTCGAGGAACGCCCGGGCGTAGATGCCGGGGGAGCCGTGCCCCTGGATGTAGATCTGGTCCCCGCCGCCGGGGTGGTCCTTGCCGCGGAAGAAGTGGTTGAAGCCGACCTCGTAGAGGCTCGCGGCCGACTGGTACGTCGCGATGTGGCCACCGACCTCGAGGCCCTTGCGGTTGGCGCTGGACACCATGACGGCGGCGTTCCAGCGGATGAACGCGCGGATCCGGCGCTCGATGTCCTCGTCGCCGGGGAACCATGGCTCCCGCTCGGGAGGAATGGTGTTGATGTAGTCGGTGCTGCGCAGCGCCGGCACGCCGACGGCCTTCTCGCGGGCACGCTCGAGCAGCCGCAGCATGACGTAGCGCGCCCGTTCGCGACCGCGCTCCTCGACCAGCCCGTCGAACGAGGCGAGCCAGTCGCTGGTCTCCTCCGGATCGATGTCCGGGAGCTGGGTGGGCAGACCCTCGTGGATGACGGACGGGATCGGGCTCGGCCGGGTGGTCTTCCCGTCGCCGTCCTGTCCTGAGCCCTGGGTGGTGCCCCTCGTGGTGCCGCTTGATGTGGATGTGTCTGCGCTCACTCCGCCATCGTCGCACGCCGTCGAACCTCAGCGAAGCCCGCTGGTGCGCTGACCACCGGTCGCGTCCGCGCACCGGACCGACACCTCCCGGGGTTGCGCCGGTGCCCCATCTCCGCTGGACTACTCCCCACCGTGCCGCCCGGCGTGTCGGGCGACCATCGAAGAACCTGGAGGAGTCAGTGAGCGCGACCGCGGGTGGCGGGTCCACCCAGACAGACGGACCTGCGACCGGACCGGCCGACCGGCTGGGCTTCAAGCGCGGAATGGTGATCCAGGAGCTCGGCTGGGACTCCGACACCGACGACCAGCTCCGCATCGCGATCGAGGACGCCATCGACGCCGACATGGTCGACTCCGACTACGGCAACGTCGTCGACGCGGTGGTCCTGTGGTGGCGCGACGAGGACGGCGACCTGGTCGACGGTCTCGTGGACTCCCTGACCGACCTGGTCGGCGGCGGTGCGATCTGGTTGCTGACTCCCAAGATCGGCCGTCCCAACGCGGTGGACGCGGCGGACATCGCCGAGGCGGCCCCGATCGCCGGACTGTCCCAGACCACGACGGCCGCGGTGAGCAAGGACTGGTCCGCCACCCGACTGATCGCCCCCAAGACCCCTGCCTGACCCTGCCGAGGAGACCCCGTTGATCGAGACCACACGGTGATCGAGACCATCCTGGGCCGGGCTGCGGCCGCCGGAACCAGCCTGAAGCTCCTCGCCCAGGCCGGGATCATCCGCCCCTACTCGCCGCTCACCCTGGCCCGGATCGCCAAGTCGCTGTCGGCCTGGGGCACCGGGCCCGCCGGCGGGTTCATCTCGCTGGCGGCGCGCGCACCCGACCAGGTCGGGCTGGTCGACGAGATCGGCTCCCTGACCTTCGGCGAGATGCACCAGCGCTCCAACGCGCTGGCCCACGCGCTGGCAGAGCGCGGCGTCGACGAGGGCGACTCGGTGGCCCTGATGTGCCGCAACCACCGCGGCTTCGTGGATGCCACGATCGCGGTGTCGAAGCTCGGAGCGGACCTGCTCTACCTCAACACCGCCTTCGCGGGGCCCCAGCTGGTGGACGTGCTCGAGCGCGAGGAACCCACCATCGTGATCCACGACGAGGAGTTCACCGACCTCCTCGCCGAGGCCTCCGTGGAGAGCCGGCTGGTCGCGTGGGCAGACTCTGGAGACCACGACGAGACCGTCGAGTCGCTCATCTCGTCGTACCCCACCGACGACCTCAGCCCGCCGGACCACCACACCCGTATCGTGATCCTCACCTCCGGCACGACCGGGACACCCAAGGGTGCGCCCCGCAACGAGGCCGGCATCGAGGCGGCCGTGTCGATCCTGTCCCGGCTGCCGCTGCGGTACGGCTGGCGCACCCACATCGCGGCTCCGCTGTTCCACACGTGGGGGTTCGCCCACCTGGCGCTGGGCATGCTGCTCGGCTCGATCGTGGTCCTGCGCCGCAAGTTCGACCCGGAGGGCTGCCTGGAAGCGATCGAGGACGAGAAGTGTGACTCGCTGGTGGTGATCCCGGTGATGCTCCAGCGGATCATGCAGCTGCCCGACGAGGTCCTCGACAAGCACGACCTGGCGACGATCAAGTGCGTGGCCGCGTCGGGCTCGGCCCTCTCCGGTGACCTGGCAACCAAGTGGATGGACGCCTTCGGTGACCACCTTTACAACATCTACGGCTCGACGGAGGTGGCCTACGCGTCCATCGCCGACCCCGTCGACCTGCGGGAGGCGCCCGACTCGGCCGGAATGCCGCCGTACGGCACGGTGGTGAAGATCCTCGACGACGACGGCAAGCCCGTGCCCGACGGCGAGACCGGGCGCATCTTCGTCGGCAACAGCCTGTTGTTCGAGGGCTACACCGGCGGTGGCCACAAGGAGGTGGTCGACGGCCTGATGTCCTCCGGCGACGTCGGTCGGTTCGGCGACGACGGCCGCCTCTACATCGAGGGCCGCGACGACGAGATGATCGTGTCCGGCGGCGAGAACGTCTTCCCCAAGGAGGTCGAGGACTGCCTGGCCCGGCACGACTCCGTCGCCGAGGTCGCCGCGATCGGCGTGGACGACGACGAGTTCGGCAAGCGGCTGAAGGCGTTCGTGGTCGCCGGTGACGGCTCCGACGGTTCCGAGGACGAGCTGAAGGACTGGGTCAAGCAGAACCTCGCCCGCTACAAGGTGCCGCGCGAGATCGTGTTCCTCGACGAGCTCCCCCGCAACTCCACCGGCAAGATCCTCAAGCGCGAGCTGGCCGAAAAGGACTCAGCCGACAAGGACTCATGAACACGCCCCCGGGTCTCGCCGTGGGCAAACCCGCACCTGATTTCACGCTGCGCGACCAGTTCGGGCAGGACGTGACGCTGTCGTCGTTCCGCGGGTCCAAGGCCGTCGCCCTGATCTTCTACCCCTATGCCTTCTCCGGTGTCTGCACCGGGGAGATGGCCGGCATCCGCGACCGGCTGGAGGAGTTCCTCACCTTCGACACCGAGGTCCTCGCCATCTCCTGCGACCCGATCTACGCCCTGCGGGCGTTCGCCGACTCCGACGGGCTCAACTTCCCGCTGCTCTCGGACTTCTGGCCGCACGGCGAGGTGACCCGCGCCTACGCCGTCTTCGACGAGGCCAGGGGATGCCCGTTCCGGTCGTCGTACGTCGTCGACAAGGACGGCGTGGTGCGGTGGATGGTGCACAACGAAGGGTCCCAGGAGCGGGATTTGGGGGAGCATCTGGCCCAGCTCGAGGCCCTGGCCTAGACGTTTTTCCTAAGGTTCTCTCAAGAAGGTTCCGTAGGGCGGAGAAAGTTGTCTATGGTTCTCATGTCGAGCCGCTGGTGACCCGAGACGCCAGCGGCTCGACTTTTACTATTTGCGCCCAGGTGCGCCGAGGCCCGCACCAGGATCCTCACTGGGCCTCCGAGCCCCCGGCTCCCGCTCGCGTAGTCTGTGCCCGCCATTCGCCGACAAGGCGCCGGGCGCATAGCTCAGCGGTAGAGCGCTTCCCTTACAAGGAAGATGTCACAGGTTCGATCCCTGTTGCGCCCACGGGGGACCGCCGCGCTGCCCTTGCCAACCACCGTGCAGAATCGCCATCGTGGGGCACCGACCGGGAGGACACCACATGGCGGACGGCAGCATCGCCCAGCGGCTCGACGGGCAGCGGATCCTGCTCACGGGGGCCACGGGTTTCGTCGGCGAGGCGCTGCTGCACCTGCTGCTCGGCGAGGTGCCTGGAGTCCACGTCACGCTGATGGTGCGGGCCAAGGGGTCGACCTCGGCCGAGCAGCGCGTCCGCTCACTGCTCGGGAAGCCGGTCTTCGCCGAGCTCGTCGAGGCCGGCGGCGGGCTCGATGAGGTGATGGACACCCGGGTGCGCGTCCTCGAGGGGGACCTCGCCGACCCGCCCGCCCTGCCGCACGACCTGGACGCGGTCGTGCACTGCGCCGGCGACGTGACCTTCGACCCGCCCGTCGACGAGGGATTCCGCACCAACGTCGTGGGCACCCGCGAGCTGCTCGCGCGGGTCCGCGAGATCGGACCGCACGTCCACTACGTCCACATCTCCACCGCGTACGTCGCCGGGCGCCGCCGGGGCAGCATCCCCGAGGGCCCGGTGCCACACGACGCCGATCTCGAGGCCGAGCTGCGCTGGGGGCTGGCCCAGCGCGAGGCCGTCGAGCACCGGTCCCGCAGCGCCGACGTGCTCGTCTCCGAGCGCAAGCGCGCCGAGCAGGAGCACGGCCGGGCCGGCCTGCTGACCGCGGCCAGCGCCACGGAGGCCGCGCGCAAGGAGTGGGTGAAGGACGAGCTGGTGCGGATCGGCACCGAGCGGGCGCGCAGCCTCGGCTGGACCGACTGCTACACCTTCACCAAGGCGCTCGGCGAGCGGGTCGTCGAGCAGCATGCGCGCGAGAACCCCGTGTCCATCGTGCGTCCCAGCATCATCGAGTCCGCCCTCGAGCGGCCCTACGTGGGCTGGATCGAGGGCTTCAAGATGGCCGAGCCGCTGATCCTGGCCTACGGCCGCGGCGAGCTGCCCGAGTTCCCGGCCGCCGCCGACACGATCGTCGACATCGTGCCGGTCGACCAGGTCGTGGCCGCGATCGTGGCGGTCCTGGCCAGCCCGCCGGCCGGGGCGAGCCGGCGTACTTCCACGTCTCCTCGGGCGACCGCAACCCGCTCACGTTCCGCGTGCTCTACGACAGCGTGCGGGGCTACTTCGACGAGCACCCCTTCGTGGCCGGGGAGCGCGGCGCGGCCCGACTGCCGGACTGGCGGTTCCCCGGCGCCCAGGCGTCGAACGGCTGCTCACCACGAGCGAGCGGGCGCACAAGGTGGCCGACTACGTCATCGGACACGCCCCGCGGAGCGACCGGACCCGCGATCTGGCCCGCAAGCTCGACCAGCAGGGGCGACGCCTGGAGTTCCTCCGGCGCTACCTCGACCTCTACCAGGAGTACGCCGAGGCGGAGCTGCGGTTCTCCGACGCCAACACGCTCGGGCTGTTCCAGTCCCTCGACGCGGAGGACCGGGAGCGATTCGCTTTCGACACCGCCGTCGTCGACTGGGTCCACTACCTGCGCGAGGTGCACTGCCCCGCGGTGACCGAGCCGATCCGCCAGATGGACGAGGTCCGGCGGGCGCGGAAGCGCCCGGCACCGGGGGTGCTGAAGGAGGTCGAGCCCGCGGCGGACGGGGTCGCGGCGTTCTTCGACATGGACGGGACCCTGCTGTCGTCCAACGTGATCGAGACCTACCTCTGGATGCGGCTGCGCGAGCTCTCCGGCGGTCGAGCGGTTCGCCGAGCTCGGGCGGATCGCGGCGCGGGTGCCGGGCCTGGTCCGCGCCGAGCGGAAGGAGCGCAGTGCGTTCCTGCGCTCGGTCTACCGCGAGTACGCCGGCGCCCGGCTCGCCGACCTCGACGCGGTCGTCGACGCCTAGCTCACCGACCACGTGCTCTCGCGCCTCGCGCCGGCCGCCGTACGCCGGATCCGCGAGCACCGCGCCGCCGGGCACCGGACCGTCCTGATCACCGGGGCGATCCGGCCGCTGACGCGGCCGCTGCTCCCGCTGTTCGACCACATCGAGGCCGCCGAGCTTGCCGTCGACGACCGCGGCGTGTGCACCGGCTTCCTCGAGGCGTCGCCGCTGGTGGGGGAGTCCCGTGCGGCGTGGATGCGGCAGTGGTCGGCTGACCACGGCATCGACCTGGCGCGGTCCTACGGCTACGCCGACTCGCACTCCGACCTTCCCCTGCTGGAGGCGGTCGGGAAGCCGGTCGCGGTGCGGCCCGACGTGTCGCTGTTCCGCCACGCCCGGCAGGCACCGCTGGCCGATCGTCGACTGGCCCAGCTCCGGCGCCACCGCCCGGACCCTGAACCCGGCAGGTGACCGCGGATGATGCTCGCGCTGGAGATGTTCCGCTCGCTGCCGCGGCACGTCGCCGGACGCGTGGTCGGCGGCCGGATGCCCGGTGTCCTGTCCGGCTTCGCCGCGCCGCTGCGGCTGGTGACGATCGACGAGCCACGGGTCGACCGAGCCCGGCTGGGCGCGGCTGCGGACCCGGCTGTCGGGCATCTGCGGCTCCGACCTCGGGGCGCTGTCGGGACGCACCAGCCTCTACTTCTCCGCCGTCGTGTCGATGCCGTTCGTCCCCGGTCACGAGGTGGTGGCCGAGCTGGTGGACGACTGCGAGGACCTGCCGGCCGGCACCCGCGTCGTCATCGACCCCGTGCTCACCTGCGCCGCCCGCGGCGTCGACCCCTGCGACGCCTGCGCGACGGGTGCCACCAACCGGTGCAGCCGGATCACCGTCGGCCACCTCGCGCCCGGCCTGCAGACCGGCTTCTGCAAGGACACCGGTGGCGGCTGGGGCCAGCAGCTGGCCGCCCACCGCAGCCAGCTGCACGTGGTGCCCGAGGGCTACTCCGACGAGCAGGCCATCCTGATCGAGCCGGTGGCCTGTGCGGTGCACACGGCGCTGGCTGCGCGGGTCGGGGACAACGACCGGGTCCTGGTGAGCGGCGCCGGGTCGGTCGGCCTGCTCACCACCCTGGCCCTGCGCAGCCTGACACCGGCGGGCGAGATCACCGTGGTCGCCAAGCACGGCCACCAGCGCGAGCTGGCGCTCGAGCTCGGCGCCACCGAGGTGGTCGCACCCGACGAGGTGCTGCGCCGGGTACGCCGGACGACCGGGGCGTTCCAGGTCAAGCCCGAGTTCGGCTCGCCGTACCTGCTCGGCGGCGTCGACGTCGCCGTCGACGCGGTCGGGAGCAAGCAGTCGCTGGAGACCGCGCTGCACGCGACCCGGGCCGGCGGGCGCGTCGTGCTCTCCGGGATGCCGGCCGGCCGCGGACCTCTCCGCGGCCTGGTTCCGCGAGCTCGAGGTCGTCGGCTCCTACGCCTCGGCGCAGCGCGAGCAGCGCGCCGACGGCCGCAGCGCGTTCGACCTGGCGACCGAGCTGGTCGCCGGTGACCCCGTCGCTCAGCTGGCGAAGACCGTGGCCAGCTATCCGCTGCACCGCTGGCGGGAGGCGCTCGACCACGCGCACTCCGCCGGCCGGCTCGGCACGGTCAAGGTGGCCTTCGACCCGAGGAGTTCAAGATGAGCAGGCCCGGATTCGTGCTCGAGGTCGACGACCGGACCCCGCCCCTCGTCGTCCACGAGGGACAGGGGTTCCGGCTGGAGGACTTCCCGCTCGGGACCCGGGTGATCTACCCGCCCGAGTCGCTGCCGACCGTGCCCGACGTCGAGGCCGCGATCCGCGACGCCCTGCTCCACCCGGTCGACTCCGAGCCGCTGCCGGCCCTGCTGCGACCGGGCATGCAGCTGACCATCGCGTTCGACGACCTCTCCCTCCCGCTGCCGACCATGCGCAAGCCCGACATCCGGCAGCGGATCATCGAGCAGGTGCTGACCATGGCGGCCGACGCCGGCGTCGACGACGTCGAGCTGATCGCGGCCAACGCCCTGCACCGGCGGATGACCGCCGGCCGAGCTCAAGCACATCGTGGGCGAGCGGGTGTTCCGGTCCTTCCACCCGCAGGGGCTGCTCAACAACCACGACGCCGAGGACCACGACAACCTGCTCCACGTCGGGCTGACCGACCAAGGGCGAGGACGTCGAGATCAACCGGCGGGCGGCCGAGTCCGACCTGCTGGTCTACGTCAACGTCAACCTCGTGGCGATGGACGGCGGGCACAAGTCGGTGCCGATCGGGCTGGCGTCGTACAAGTCGCTGCGCCACCACCACAACGCGCAAGACGATGGTCAGGTCCCACTCGTTCATGGACCACACAAGTCCCACCTCCACCACTCCGCGTGGCGGATGGGCCGGCTGCTCAAGGAGCACCTCAAGATCTTCCAGATCGAGACCACGCTCGACAACAACGTGTTCCCGGCGCCGTACGACTTCCTGATGAAGCGCGAGTGGGAGTGGTCGGTCAAGGACCAGGCGTCGATGCTCGGCGATGCGGCGCGGGCTCGCGGTCGCGCCCGGGCCGACTGCGGCACAAGATGTTCCACGACCTGCGGGCGCCGTACGGCCTGACCGGGATCAACGCCGGCGACACCGAGGCCGTGCACGAGCGGACCATCGCCGGCGTGCACCGCCAGCAGCTGGTCGAGGTGCAGGGGCAGTCCGACGTGCTGGTGATGGGGGTGCCCTACCTCGGCCCCTACAACGTCGAACTCGACGATGAACCCGATCCTCGCGACCTGCATGGGGCTGGGCTACTACTTCAACTCCTACCGCGGCCAGCCGGTCGTACGCCGGGGCGGAGCGGTGATCCTCTACCACCCGCTCAACGAGGGGTTCAACCAGCTGCACCACCCGTCGTACGTCGACTTCTACGAGGAGGTCCTCGCCGAGTCGACCGACCCGGCGGTGATGGGGGAGAAGTACGAGCAGCAGTTCGCGACCGACCCGTGGTACATCCACCTCTACCGCACCTCGCACGCCTACCACGGCGTCCACCCGTTCTACATGTGGTACTGGGCGGCGCACGCGATGGACCACGTCGACGAGGTGATCTGGGTCGGCGGCGACCGGCGGGTCGCGTCGCGGCTCGGGTTCCGGGCGGCGTCGACGCTGGCCGACGCGCTCGAGATGGCGTCGGGGACGGTCGGGCAGCAGCCCGTCGATCACCTACCTGCACAACCCGCCCCACCTGATCGCGGACGTGCGAGGCGGTGACTGAGCGTGGCCATCGTCAAGGACGGCGTCGAGGACGTCCGCAAGGTCGCCCGGGGCTGGCGCTGGGGTCGCCGGCCGCTGGTGCCGCGCTCGGCCGAGGCGTGGGTCCTGCCGGCGAAGTCGACGGTCTTCCCGACCGACTGGTCGCGGCGGCGACCGGCGCAGGTGGCCCGCGAGGTGGCGCAGAAGGCCGGGCTGGAGCCGGTGTTCCGCTCCCAGGTGCGCACCCACGTCGAGGGCCTCGACGTGCTGTCCCGGATCGAGGGCCCGGTGATCTTCGTGGCCAACCACGCCTCCCACCTCGACACCCCGCTGATCCTGCTGTCGCTGCCCGACGAGTGGCGGCGGCGTACGGCGGTGGCGGCGGCGGCCGACTACTTCTTCGACACCTGGTGGCGGGCGGTCGGCTCGGCGATGGTGTTCAACACCTTCCCGATCGACCGGCGCGGGCGGCTCGATGTCGGCCACCCCCGGCGAGGTGCTGGCCGACGGCTGGAGCCTGGTGATCTTCCCCGAGGGCACCCGCTCGAAGGACGGCTGGGTCGGCCGGTTCCGGATGGGTGCGGCCTTCCTCGCCTGCGAGCACGGCGTCCCCGTCGTCCCCATCGCCCACCGCGGCACGTTCGCCGCGATGCCGCGCGGGCAGGGCTGGCCGAGCCCGGGCCGGCGGCAGCTGACGGTGCGCTTCGGCGAGCCGCTGCACCCGGCGGAGGGGGAGTCGCCGCGGAGCTTCGCGCCGCGGGTCCGGGACGCCGTCGCCGCTCTGCTCGACGAGGACCGCTCGACCTGGTGGGAGGCGCGTCGCCGGGCCGCCTCCGGCGCGACGCCCGACCCCTCCGGCCCGCACATCGCGCAGTGGCGGCGGGTGTGGGCGCAGACCGAGTCGCCCGATCCCGACCCCACGTCGTCGCGGCTCGCCGCCTGGCGCCGCTGATCCGCGGCTGCCGCCATGGCGATGGACAAGTTCCGGGTCGTGCGGTTCACCCAGCGCAGACTGATGAACCCGGTGGTCCGGGCCACGCTGGTGCGTGGC
Source organism: uncultured Actinomycetota bacterium (assembly GCA_963830755.1). Lineage (GTDB taxonomy): Bacteria > Actinomycetota > Actinomycetes > Propionibacteriales > Nocardioidaceae > Nocardioides. The sequence continues at coordinate 13,159 of CAWHNI010000016.1, forward strand.
TGGCGGATCCCCGGCTACGCCCTGCTCGAGACCACCGGGCGCACCAGCGGCCTGCCGCGACGTACGCCGGTCGGTGACGGCCTGGACGGCGAGACGTTCTGGATCGTGGCCGAGCACGGTCGGCGCGCGGACTACGTCCGCAACATCGAGGCGGACCGCCGGGTGCGGGTGCTGGTGCGCGGCCGCTGGCGATCGGGGACGGCAGTGCCGTTGCCGGACGACGATCCGCGCGAGCGCCAACGGATCCTCGGTCGCCACCGTCTGGGTAGGCGGCTCAACGACCTCGCGGTGCGCTCCTTCGGGACGGACCTGCTGACGGTGCGGATCGACTTGGACCCGGCGTAGCATCCGTGGTCCAGACAGGTGTGTGTTTGGACCGATCGGGTAGACAATCCCCCGGTCGGCCATCGGAGCCGATCGCCCCGGCACACGCGACGTGCGCGTGGTGCCAAGGAGGAGGCGGAGTCTTGAACGAGGAGCGACCGGACGTGGTGTCGGAACTCGCAGCTGATCTCGAGGGCAGCGACCGGGACCTGTTCCGACTGGTGCTGACCGTGGTCGACCTGTCGAGACAATTGATGGAGAAGCAGGTCGCCCGCGATTCGGGCGAGCTCTCCGATCCCCAGCGCGAAGCGCTGGCCCTGGCGCTGGAGCGGCTCGAGGAAGCCATGGAGGGGTTCCGGCGCCACTACGGCCTGCCCATCAGCGACCTCGAGATCGATCTCGACCACCTGGCTCGGCCGCTCCCGGAGCACGCTTCCCACAAGGGCAACAGGGGTGCATAAGAGCTCTCTCATCCGGCGCTCATGGGGACCTCACCCAGCGCTGGCAACGTTTCTTCTCGAGAACCCCTTCGTGAGGAGAAGCCATGAGCCCCAACATCTTGAAGATCGGCACCCTGAGCCTCGCGGGGATGGTGACCACGGCCCTGTTCGTGGTCCCCTTGGTGGGAGACAACATCGCCGAGAAGGCCGTCAAGCGCGACGATGACGCAGGCGCGGTCGTCCTGGCCTCGAGCGATGATGACGACGACGACACCAATGACCGCGTCGGCGCCAGGACCAACGGTCCCACGACCGGCCCCGGCACCGATACCGGAACCGGCGGTCCCACGACCGGCCCCGGCACCGACACCGGTACCGGCGGCGCCACCACTGGCCCCGGCACCAACAGCGGCGGCCACGACGGAGTCGACAACTCCGGGCCCGGCAACGCCTTCCACGACAACTCCGGCCCCAGCGCCCGGTCCGGCCACAGCGGCCCCGACAACTCCGGTCCGAGCGGTGACGACTCGATGGACGACAACTCCGGCAGCGGCAGCTCGGGCGGCGACGACTCCGGCGGTGGAAACTCCGGTCCGGGCTGAGCCACCACTGAGTTCGCCGGGCTGATCCAGCTCTCCGTTTCGGACCTTCGACCGTCCCCCGAGCAGGCCGATCGGAACGAGTGGGTCAGCCCGGCCCCTCGCCTTCACACCAGCCACCCCAGCCGGGCTGACCGGCGCACCACCGGAGGTCGACCATGAGCCACAGGCACGACAGCTGGCACCTCGCCGAGGGCGACCAGATCACCCCGGAGCTGACCGCGATGCGGTTGCTGGGTGGTGGCACGGCGTACGAGGCGTACCTGGCCTTCGACGAGATCACCTTCTCGCCGGTGGTGGTGAAGGTGCTCCGGCCCGGTCGGGTCAACGAGCCCAACCTTCGGGGCCTGCGCCGCGAGGTGGCAGCACTGGCCGCCGTCAACCACCCGGTCGTGGTCCGGGGCCTGCGGCACGAGCTCGACGGGGACCGGCCCCACCTCGTGCTCGAGCACATCGACGGCCCCCGGCTGTCGTCCCTCATCCGGCGGCACGGGCCGCTCCAGGAGCAGCAGTACCTGCCGCTGGCCATCGACGTCGCCGCGGCGCTGCACTACTTCCGCCGCGTCGGCTACGTGCACCTGGACATCAAGCCCAGCAACGTCATCATGGGAGCGCCGGCGCGGCTGATCGACCTCTCCGTGGCCCGCGAGGCGAGCGAGGCGGCGGAGCTGACGCGGCACATCGGGACCGACTACTACATGAGCCCCGAGCAGGCCGCTCCGCAGCGTGTCGGCCGCCCCGGCGTCGAGAGCGACGTGTGGGGCCTGGGCGCGACGCTCTTCGAGGCCGTTGCAGGCTACCGCCCCTTCGACGACGGCGACCCGCACGCCGACGACTCGCGGGAGCGCTTCCCCCAGCTCGTCGAACCGCCATACGAGCTCCCCGACCGGGTCCCCGCCGAGGTCGCCAAGGTCGTGTACGGCGCCCTCGAGGCCGACCCGGCCGACCGGCCGCTCCCGCACGAGATCGCCACCGCGCTCGAGCCGGTGCTGGCCGCTCAGCCCCGTGGCAAGCTGACGTTCAAGGTCCGGGGCTGAGGCGCGGCCTTCGCCACTCACCGATCGCGTCCAGGCGGCGCCGTTGCTGCGCGGCCGCACCGGTGTCGAGGCCACGGCCGCGCTCCTCGAGGTTGCCGATGACGCGCTCGCGGTGCTCGACCGGCTTGTGGTCGTCGTACTTGAACTTGGCGTCCACACGCAGCACGGCCAGCCGGATGCCACGGATGCCGGGCAGCATCCCTGCGTAGGGCGACCCGCCGGTGGTGACGGACGCGTGGCGGCCCTCGCGTTGGAGGTCCGCGAGCTGGGCGGTCAGGATCTCGACCTTGCCCTCGGGATCGTCGACGACTGTGGGTCGGCAGAGGAACTGCACGGTGCTGTAGTAGCTGGTCGGGACGCCGTCCTCCTCGGGCCCGCCGGCCTTGGCTCGCCAGTAGCCGGGGATGTAGGCGTAGTCGCCGATCACGGTCATCCGTACCTCGGCGGCTGCCTCCAGATGCGGCCAGATGGGATTGGGCCGGGCCAGGTGAAGCAGCAGCGCGTCGCCAGCGCCGGTGAAGTGGGCGGGGACCACCAGCGGGGCCTGGGTCGGGTCGAGGTTGTTGACCGCGAGCATCCCGAACCGGTCGCTGGAGGCCAGCCAGTTCTGCCACTCGGCGGGGTCGAGCGCGGCGTCCCACGGATGGATGAGCATGGTCAGGCTCCTTCAGGCGCAGAGGACGGTGCCGCGTGCGGTGATGAGGCGGCGTACGACGTGGACGTCGGGTCCCAGTCGGGTCAGGTGGGAGATGAGTTCGTCGGTGGCGGCCTCGAGCTGCTCCTCGGTCATCGGGTCGAGAGCGTCGAGGATGAACAGAGCAGCTGTGGTCTCGTCGCTGAGCTGGGTGCGCCGTGCCTGGCGCCAGTTCCAGCGCCGGCAGGTCACGCCCGCGCCGTCGCACCACACCACCTCGCCCGGGTCTGGGTGGTCGATCACGACGGTGCCGTCGGCGACGGTGTCGAAGGGCTCGCTGCCAGTGGCGCGGACCAGCCGTGGCGCACCGGCGTAGCGGGACAGGTCCTCGCCACCGAGCGGGATCTGGTGCTGCACCGAGACCGCGTTGTAGATGTCGGTGAGCCGGTTAACGCGGGGCAGGCCGGACGCCGCACGCCGGAGGAGCGCCTCAAGGCTGTTGCGGGTGCGCTGCGGCTTGGCCCCGAACGCCCGGTAGGCCTCTCGCCACGCCGCCACGTGCGGGAGCTCGTCCACCGACCGGTCGCGGAGCGCCTGGCCGGCCGCTGCCTCGGCGGCCTGGAGCAGGGCGTCGCTGGCCTGGTCGCTCGGGCCGGGGACGAGCCCCTCCACCGCGAGCAGCATGGCTCGGTAGTCCGGCCGCAGCTCGAAGACGGTGGCATCCACCTGGCCGCCGGCCAGAAACTCCTCGAGCATCTGGGGCTCAGGCATCGGAGGTCTCCGACCGGGGCTCGGGTCCCACACCTGGCTCGAAGACGGCCAGGGTGAAGCGCGCGGGCTGAGCGCCAAGGTTGGAGTAGGCGTGCTCCACGTCTCCGGGAAACGCGATCGTGTCGCCGACGTCGAGGGTGACCGACTGGTCCGCGACCTCGAGCACGATGGTGCCCTCCTGGACCTGCACGAGCTCCTGGGTGCCGGTCGTGTGTGCCTCGCTGACGTGATGGTCTCCCGGGGCGAGGGTCCAGTCCCACAGCTCGAGCACGTCCGGAGGCTCGGTGCCGGCGACGAGCACTCCGCGTCCACCGGCGTCACCGGTCCACAGGGTGGCGCCCTCCCCTCGGCGGGTGACTTTCACGGCCTTGGGTTCGGGCGGCTCGACCAGGGACGGCAGCCCGACCCCGAGCGCGTCGCCGATCCGGAGCAGGGTGCCCACGCTGGGGTTGGCAGCGCCCTGCTCGACGTTGACCACCATTCGCCGGCTCACTCCCGCGGCCCCCGCGAGACGGTCGAGCGTCCACCGCCGCGCCTGTCGCTCCTGTCTGACCCGGACGCCGATCGCCGACGCCAGGGCTGAGGTTCCCTCATCCATGAGTGCAGCATAATGCACTTATGGTGCATCGCACAGTCACACCGGGCCCGGGGGTCGCCTCGTCGCTCGTTCGGGCCATGGCCACTCGAGGCTCAGGGACTCGCCCACCGACAGGGCGTGCCACTCGTGCGCGGCGTCGTCCAACGCCGGCAGCAGGGCTTCGACCTCGGCCATGGTCGCCTGCGTGAACTGTTGTCTGGGCCGGTGCCCAGCGGCGCGAGACTTCCAGGTGACGAGAGCGGCAAACGCCAGGTCCTCCGAGCGGACCATGTCGCGACCCGTGGTGCGATTGCGGCGTTCGGTACGTCGCGCCCACCGCCTGGTGCGCTGTTGCTCTGTGGGGACGAACGTGTGGGCGTCACCGCCGGCTGCCAGCTGCCCGAAGATGCCGTCCTTGAGGCCAGCTCCTCGCTCCACCAGGAAGTGCACCATGTCGTGGGGAAGCCACTCGTCGTAGCCGGGTGCGGGGTGCATCTGCAGGTCTGTCGCGTTGTCGCGCTCGACGTGGACGCCGTACCTGTGCACTCCCGACCTGATGAAACTGACCTTCACTCGCGCAGGGTAAATCGTGGCTTGGCCGGGGGCGATCGATTTCCCCGTCGACTCAGGACGTGAAGCGGTAGCCCATGCCGCGCACCGTCGCGATCTTGTCTGCCCCGAACTTGCGGCGCAGGTAGCCGACGTACACGTCGACCACGTTGGAGCCGGGGTCGAAGTCGAAGCCCCAGACCTGGTCGAGCAGCTGTTCGCGTGAAAGCACCTGGCCGGCGTTGCGCAGGAACATCTCAGCGAGCGCGAACTCCCTGGCCGAGAGCTCGACCTCGCGGCCCTGCACGGTGGCCCGATGGGTCCGCAGGTCGAGCCGGACGTCTCCGACGTCGAGGACGTCGTCCTGGTGTGCCGACTGGTCGCCCCCCTGACGCAGCCGCAGCCGCACCCGGGCCAGCAGCTCGGCGAACCGGAACGGCTTGGGCATGTAGTCGTCGGCGCCGCCCTCCAGGGCCGACACGGTGTCTGACACCGAGTCGCGGGCCGTCAGCACGATCACCGGGATCCGAGACCCCTGTGCCCGCAGCGCGGTCAGCAGCTCGAACCCGTCGAGCCTCGGCAGCCCGATGTCGAGGACCACCAGATCGAAGCCGCCGCTCAGGGCGTGCTCGAGCCCCTCGGCACCATCGGAGGCAATCGTGGTCCGGTGTCCCTCGGCCTTCAGTCCCTTGGCGACGAAGGAGGCGATGCGGGCCTCGTCCTCGATGATCAGGATGCTCGCCATGGACCCTCCATGGTCGTCGTCCCGTTCGTCACGTCGGGCTCGATCGGCAAGCTGATCACGAAGCATGCTCCAGTGGGTACGGCGTCCTCGACGGTGACCGTGCCCGCGTGGGCCTCCACGATCGCGTTGACGATCGAGAGCCCGAGGCCGAAGCCCTCGTCCTCGTCGGTGACCCGACTCCGGGCGAAGCGATCGAAGATCCGCCGCTGGTCCTCCTCTGGCACGCCGGGCCCTGTGTCGCGGACCCAGATCCTGACCCAGCCGTCGGCGGCGCTCGAGCCGATCGCGACGACGTCGTGGGGCTCGGTGTGCTTGACCGCATTGTCCGCCAGCTGCAGCACCGCCTGCGTGATCCGCTGCTCGTCCATGGGGACGATGGCCTCGCCGGCGCCGTCGAGCTGCCAGGCCCGGTCTCCCAGCCCTCGTGCCTTGGCCAGGACGGTGTGGGTGAGGCGTTCGAGGCTCACTGGCTGGACGTTCAGGAAGTCCGGCCGCCCGGTCTTGGCCAGCAGGATCAGGTCACCCACGAGCCGGGACATCCGGTCCAGCTCGTCGAGCAGCAGGGCCCGGGTCTGGGCGACGTCCTCGGGGTCGCCCTGGTCGAGCACCTCGAGGTGTCCACGAAGGACGGTCAGCGGGGTCCGCAGCTCGTGTCCGGCGTCGTCGAGGAACTGACGCTGCCCGACGAAGGCATCCTCGAGCCGGGCCAGCATGCCGTTGACCGTACGGGTGAGCGCGGTGATGTCGTCGTTCCCCGTCTCCGGGAGACGACGCGAGAGGTCGGTCGCGCTGATCTCCTCGGCGGTGTCCGAGAGGCGCCCCAGCGGCGCGAGCAGGCGGCCGGCCTGCCAGGCGGCCAGGCCGGTGATCACGATCAGGGAGAGCAGGGCCGTGATCGCGTAGGTGCGGAGCAGTTCGTTCAGCCCGTCCTGGGCGTCGTCGAGGAAGGTCACCACGACGAGTGCGCCCGACGAGACGCTGCCCTGCACCGGCTGGATCGTGACCAGCAGCTCGCCGAACCTCGGAGTCGGTGCGGACGGTGCCGCCCTCCTCGAGGTTCGGCCTGGATCGTCGACCGGAAGGCCGGGTCCTGAGGTGAGTTCCCGGTGCCGGGACGCCGCGGACCGGTACGCCGCGTCCTCGTCGACCCACGCCACGAGCAACTCGTCGTCGCTGGGGACGTTCTGTTGGAGGAAGGCCTCCAGCAGCCGGTCGACCGAGGCGAACGGTCGACCTGTGTCGGGGTCCCGGCCCTCGCGAAGAGTCGCGGAACTCGGCGATCTCCTGGTCGGCCCGCGCCTGGGCCTCGTTCTCGATCCGGGCGGACCCGAGGGCGTAGATGATCAGGCCGGCTCCGGTGAGAGCCAGAGCGACGAGCAGGGCGACGACGACCGTGATCCGGGTACGCACAGAGACGCCCGACCGGCGGGGTCGGGCGTCCTGGTGGGTCGTCGGCTCAGTCGTCGTCGCTCCCCTTGCCGCTGTTGTCGTCGTCGCCGTCATCGTCGCCGCCACCGCCGGGACCGCTGTGGTCCTCGTCATCGTCGTCATCGTCGTCAAGCGTCGTCCGGCGAGGGCGTGATGTCCTCGGGATCGTCGCTCTCGTCATCGCCGCCGTGGTCGTCCCCGCGGTCAGTCTTCTTGTCGCTCGGCTTCTGCGTGGGCTTCTCCGACGGCGAGGGACCCGACTTGTCCGGTGCCTGCGTCTGCTCCTCGACGATGATCGGCGCGTGCTCCCGCGGTTCGTCGGCGGCTGCGACGAGCGACCCGACGACGTACGCGGTCATCGGCAGCAGCAGGACGAGGCCGACCACGATCTTCCACGCGATACCCATGACCCCCATGATCCTCCTCAGGGTGGGAAAGCGGTGAGAGTTTGATGAGAGCTCTCTCATCCGGGGTCGTGGTTACTACAGTGGCGAACGAGTCACGAGGAGGCACGCATGATCGTCCCGTTCAGCATCTCCGACTTCATCGACCGCGCCGTCAGCGTCTACGGCGAGCGCACCGGCGTCATCGACGAGCCCGACCAGCCTGCCCCGTCGCTGGGCGAGCTCACCTACGCCGAGATCGGTGCGCTGGCCCGCCGGCAGGCCGCGAAGCTCGACGAGCTCGGTATCGGCGTCGGCGACCGGGTCGCGGTCGTCAGCCACAACAGCGCCCGCCTGCTCACGTCGTTCTTCGGGGTGGCCGGGCTCCGGCCGGGTGCTGGTGCCGGTCAACTTCCGGCTCCGGCCCGACGAGGTGGCCTACATCGTCGAGCACTCCGGGGCCAGGGTGCTGCTGGTCGATCCCGAGCTCGACGACGCTCTGGCGGACATCAAGGCGGAGTTCCGCTTCGTCCTCGGCGACGACGACAACCTGTTCGCACCCGAGGACGTCGAGCCGAAGGCGTGGGAGCCGGACGAGAACGCCACCGCGTGCATCAACTACACCTCCGGCACGACCGCCCGGCCCAAGGGCGTCCAGATCACCCACCGCAACATCTGGGTCAACGCGGTGACGTTCGGTCTGCACACCGGCGTCAGCGACCGCGACGTCTACCTGCACACGCTGCCGATGTTCCACGCCAACGGCTGGGGGATGCCGTTCACGATGACCGGGCTGGGCGTTCCGCAGGTCGTGATCCGCAAGATCGACGGCGCCGAGATCCTGCGCCGGGTCGAGAAGTACGGCGTCACCGTGATGTGCGCGGCACCGGCCGTCGTCGCCGCCGTACTCGAGGCCGCCCAGGACTGGGAGGGCGACATCCCGGGCAGGGACCGGATCCGGATCATCATGGCCGGCGCCCCGCCGCCCACGAAGACCGTAGCCCGGGTCGAGGAGGAGCTCGGCTGGGAGTTCGTCCAGATCTACGGCCTCACCGAGACCTCGCCGCTGCTCACCGTCAACCGCAGCCGCGCCGAGTGGGACGGACTGTCGGCTCGAGGAGCGGGCCGAGAACCTGGTGCGGGCCGGGATGCCCGCGCTCGGCGTGCGGCTCTCCGATCGACGGGGAAGGGCGAGGTGCTGGCCCGGTCCAACGTGGTGCTCGAGGGCTACTGGGACCAGCCCGAGGAGTCCGAGAAGGCGCTCGCCGGGGGGCTGGTTCCACACCGGCGACGGCGGCGTGATCGGCGACGACGGCTACCTCACCATCAAGGACCGCAAGAAGGACGTGATCATCACCGGCGGCGAGAACGTCTCGTCGATCGAGGTCGAGGACGTGCTGTTCTCCCACCCGGCCGTCGCCGAGGTGGCCGTGATCGGCGTCCCGAGCGAGAAGTGGGGCGAGACGATCAAGGCGCTCGTGGTGCTGGCCGAGGGCGAGTCGGCCACCGAGGAGGAGCTGATCGCGCTGGTGCAAGGAGAAGGCTGCCGGCTACAAGGCACCCACGTCGGTGGAGTTCCGCGACGAGCTGGCCCGGACCGCGACCGGCAAGCTGCAGAAGTTCAAGCTGCGGAAGCCCTACTGGGAGGGTCGCGAGCGCCAGGTCAACTAGCCCCGGCAGCGGCCCGCCGGGCGTCGCTACCCTGACGACATGCCGACCCTGCGCGAGATCGTCGACCTGGTCCACGGGTGGTACCCGCCCGCGACGGCCGACTCCTGGGACGCCGTCGGCCTGGTCGTACGGCGACCCGGCGGCCACCGTCGCGAAGGTGCTGTTCGCGGTCGACCCGGCGCCCGAGGTGGCGCGCGAGGCGGCCGACTGGGGCGCCGACCTGCTCGTCGTGCACCACCCGCTGTTCCTGAAGCCGGTGCACGGGTTCGCGGCCACCACGCCGAAGGGACGGACGCTCGCCACCCTCGCCGGGGCCGGGTGCGCGCTGCTGACCGCCCACACCAACGCCGACCGGGCCGTCGGCGGGGTCTCCGAGGCGCTGGCGCCACGCGCTCGGGCTGACCGACCTGGCACCGCTCGCCGGCGCCTCCGGGCCGGCGATGGACAAGCTGGTCGTCTTCGTCCCGGCGGAGACGGCCGACGCTGTCCGCGCCGCCATCGCCGGGGCCGGCGCCGGGCGGATCGGCGACTACGACCACGCATCGTTCTCCACGGCCGGGCGAGGGCCGGTTCCGGCCCGCTCGAGGGCGCCAACCCGACCATCGGCTCGGTCGGCGAGGTCGAGGTGGTCGACGAGGTGCGGATCGAGTCGGTGCTGCCGCGCAGTCGTCGTACCGCCGTCGTGGCCGCGATGCTGGCCGCCCACCCCTACGAGGAGCCGGCGTACGACGTCGTCGAGCTGGCCGACCCCGGCGTCGCCGAGGCCGGGGTCGGCCGGATCGGCTCGGTCCGCGAGACGACGCTCGCAGCACTTCGCCGAGGCCGTGGCCGCACGCCCTGCCCGAGACCGCCCACGGGGTGCGGGTCGCCGGCGACCCGGACGGCGTCGTACGCCGGGTCGCGGTGTGCGGGGGAGCGGGTGACTTCCTGCTCGACACCGTGCGCGCGACCGACGCCGACGTCTACGTCACCAGCGACCTGCGGCACCACCCGGCGGGCGAGTTCCTGAGAGGCCGGCGGGCCGGCCCTGGTCGACGTGGCGCACTGGGCCGCGGAGTGGACCTGGCTGCCGGTGGTGCAGGCGAGGCTGGCGGACGCGCTGGGCGATACGGTGGAGACCCGGGTGAGCACGATCCGCACCGACCCCTGGAACTTCCGCATCTGAAGGAGCCGACGCTGAAAGCCGACCCGTTCGTCCAACTGAAGCTGCTCGACGTCCAGGAGCTCGACGCCCGAGCCGACCAGCTCCGGCACCAGCGGGCGAACCTGCCCGAGCTCGCCGAGATCGCGAAGCTGGGCCAGACCCGCGCCGAGCTCGAGCGACCAGAGTCCGCGACGCGCGGATCGTCGTCGACGACCTGACCGTCGAGCAGAAGAAGATCGACGCCGACGTCGAGCAGGTCAAGGCCCGCCGCGCCCGCGACCGGGACCGGATGGACCAGGGCCTGGTCACCAACCCCAAGGACCTCGAGCGGATGCAGCACGAGCTGGTGTCCCTCGAGCGCCGGATCACCACCCTCGAGGACGAGGAGCTCGAGGTGATGGAGCGGCTGGAGGAGGCCCAGGAAATCACTCGACTCCCTGCTCGAGCAGCTCGCGCGCCGCCGACGAGCGGCTGGCCGCGCTCGGCGAAGCCCGCGACGAGCAGGCCTGCGAGATCGACGAGGAGCTGGCCAGGATCGACGCCGAGCGGGAGCCCACGGCGGCCGACGGGCTGCCGGCCGACCTGCTGGCCCTCTACGACCGGCTCCGCGCAGCACAAGGGCGGGGTCGGCGCGGCTGCGCTGCGCGCCCGGCGAGTGCGGCGGCTGCCGGCTCACCCTCGACAACGCCGAGCTGGCAGTGATCCGCAAGGCACCCAGCGACGAGGTCATCCGCTGCGAGGAGTGCCAGCGGATCCTGGTCCGCACCGCACGAGAGCGGCCTGTGAGCTGGCCGAGCACCAGACGAGTCGTCATCGAGGCCGACGGCGGGTCCCGCGGCAACCCCGGCCCCGCGGCGTACGGCGCCGTGCTCAAGGACGCCGACACGGGCGAGGTGATCGCCGAGGACGGCACGACGATCGGCATCGCCACCAACAACGTCGCGGAGTACTCCGGCCTGATCGCCGGGCTCCGGCTGGCCGAGGAGTTCGCGCCCGGACGCCGACGTCGAGGTCCGGATGGACTCCAAGCTCGTGGTCGAGCAGATGTCGGGCCGCTGGAAGATCAAGCACCCGGACATGAAGCCGCTGGCGCTCGAGGCCAAGCGGCTGGCGCCGTCCGGGACGACGTACACCTGGGTGCCGCGGGAGCAGAACCAGCACGCCGACCGGCTCGCCAACGAGGCCCTCGACGGCAAGCGAGCCGGGGTGAGCCGTCGCCGGTGCGGAGGCCGAGCCGGAGTCGCTGATCGAGGAGATCGAGAGTCCCTCGGAGCAGGCCCAGGGTCGAGCCCCGCGCCCGCGGCTGGTCCGCCGTCGGCGGGCCGCCGACGACGCTGGTCCTGGTCCGGCACGGCGTCACCGCCGCACACCGTCGGAGAAGCGGTTCTCCGGCGGGCCTCGCCAGCGCCAACCCCGGCCTCAGCGACGAGGGACGCGACCAGGTCCGGGCGACCGCCGACGTGGCTGTCGCCGCTGGCGGAGCAGGGTGGACGCGGTGGTCGCCTCGCCGGTACGCCGCACCCGCGAGTCCGCGGAGATCCTCGCCGAGGCGCTGCGGCCACCCGGTCGAGGAGGAGCCCGGCTTCGCCGAGATGGAGTTCGGGGCCTGGGACGGGCTGACGTTCGTCGAGGTCGCCGAGCAGCACCAGGCCGACCTCGACGCCTGGCTCGGCTCGCTCGACGTCGCCCCCGGGGGGCGGCGAGTCGTTCCGCGCCGTGGAGGAGCGGGTGCTGGCCGGGCTGCAGCGGGTCCTGGACGCGCACGCGGGCAGGACCGTCGTCGTGGTCAGCCACGTGACCCCGATCAAGACCCTGGTCGCCCACGCGGTCGGTGCGCCGCTCGACGTCGGTGTTCCGGATGGAGCTGACGCCCGGCGTCGGTCACGGTGCTGTCGTTCTTCACCGGTGGCCGAGGCGGCGACGAGCCGCGCGCGTCGATGCGGCTGTACAACGCCCTGCCGCCCGGCAACGACCTCTTCGCCGGCGGCACCCGCTGGTAGGGGCTGCGGCCGACCGACTGTGCAGATTCTCGTGCACCTGGTGCGTGCAGATCTGCACCGCCGCGTGCGCGGGCAACAGACCGGCCTCAGACCTCGTCGACCACCACGTCGAGCCGGGTGCCCCCGCGGCCGGGCTCGGCCTCCTCGACCTTCCAGCCGAGGTCGCGCAGCAGGTCGGCGAGCGCGGCCGGGGTGCGGGGGCTCGCGCCGTCCTCGAGCACCGCGCGGACGATCCGGCCCTTGGTGGCCTTGTTGAAGTGGCTGACCACCTGCCGCTTGCCTCCGGTCTCGTGCAGCACCCGGACCGTCGCGACACGCGGCGCGAGGGCGGCCGGCGGCCGCCAGAACGCGGCGTACGTCGTCGAGCGCAGGTCGACCAGCAGCCCGTCGCCGACCGCGTCCTCGACGGCCGGACCCAGGGCTCGCGCCACGCCGCCGGCGACGGAGCCGAGGCCGGGCAGGGTGGTGTCGCCGGAGAGCCGGTACGCCGGGATCCGGTCGCCGGGCCGGACCAGTCCGAACAGCGAGGACGTGACCGCGATCCGGGTGCCGGCTCGTCGCTTGGCCGCGGGCGAGAGCGAGGCGGCGTCGAGGGCGTCGTAGAGCACGCCGGTGTAGACCCGGTCCGCGCGGGCGGTGGGCGAGACGCGGAGCCGGCCGTTGAGGTCGACCAGGTCGCGCTGGGTGGGCCCGATGCCGAGCGTCTGGGCGGCGAGGTCGGCGAGCACCTCGTTCTGCACCGGGAGCGCGGGGTCGTGATCACCCGAGCACAGATCGACCAGCGCCTCGAGGACCCGCTGGCGCGTGGGCCGAGTCCGGGGAAGGCAGAGGGCCGCGAGGTCCAGCGGCTTGCCCCGACGCGGGGCCGCCTTGCCCTCGCTCGGGGGAAGCAGGATCAGCACGGGACAAGGCTAGGGTGAAACGCATGTCGAGCGAGCGCGTGGTCCGGGTCCGGAAGGCCGGCGAAGGCGTCGCCGCGGCGACGCTGCGGGACGGCGTGGCACGGATCCAGGCGGAGCTGGAGGTGACTCCGGACTTCCCGCCCGAGGTGGAGGAGGCCGCGGCGACGGCAGCGGCGGACCCCCGGCTGCCGGACCTGGACCGCACCGACACTGCCGTTCGTCACCATCGACCCGGCGTCCTCGATGGACCTCGACCAGGCGCTGCACATCGAGCGCGACGGCGACGGCTACGTCGTCCACTACGCGATCGCCGACGTCGCCGCGTTCGTCACTCCCGGCGACCCGATCGACGTCGAGGCCAACCGGCGTGGCGAGACGCTCTACGGCGCCGACTCCAAGGTGCCGCTGCACCCGAAGGCGATCTCGGAGGACGCCGGCTCGCTGCTGCCCGACCAGGTGCGACCGGCGCTGCTGTGGACGATCAGGGTCGACGACGTCGGTGAGGGCACCGACGTCACCGTCGAGCGCGCCCGGGTGCGGTCGACGGCCAGGCTCGACTACCACCAGGCCCAGAAGTCCATCGACGACGGAACGGCCGACGAGACCCTGGTCCTGCTGAAGGAGGTCGGCGAGCTCCGCCTCGCACCGCGAGGCGGCCCGCGGCGGGGTGTCGCTGCCGCTGCCGGAGCAGGAGGTCGTGGTCGACGGCGACCGCTGGCAGCCTGGCGTTCCGCGAGCTGCTCCCCGTCGAGCAGTGGAACGCGCAGATCTCGCTGCTGACCGGCTTCGCCGCCGCCTCGCTGATGGTCTACGCCCGGGTCGGGCTGCTACGCACCCTGCCCGCCGCCGGACCCGCGCGACGTACGACGCCTCCACCGCACCGCGAAGGCCCTGGGCATCGACTGGCCCGCCGAGCAGCTGTACCCCGACTTCATCCGGTCGCTCGACCCGACCCGGCCCGCCCACGCCGCGATGGTCGTGGCCTGCACGCGGCTGCTCCGCGGCAGCGGGTACGTCGGCTTCGACGGCGAGGTGCCCGCCGAGCCCCAGCACTCCGCGCTCGCCTCGGAGTACGCCCACGTCACCGCGCCGCTGCGCCGGCTCGGCGACCGCTACGCCGGCGAGATCTGCCTGGCCCTGTGCGCGGGCACCGAGGTGCCGAACTGGGTGACCGAGAAGCTCCACGAGCTTCCCGCGACCCTCCAGGCATCGGGCCAGCGCGCGCACCGCTACGAACGCTCGATCCTGGACCTCGTCGAGGCCGGCGTCCTGGCCAACCGGGTCGGAGAGACCTTCGACGCCGTCGTCGTCGAGGTCGAAGACGACGACCCGACGCGCGGCGAGCTCACCGTCCCGGACCCGGCCGTCGAGGCCAGGGTGATCGGCTCCGCTGACCTGCCGCTGGGCCGGGCCGTGAAGGTGCGGCTGGCCGAGGCCGACGTCCAGTCGCGCACGGTCCAGTTCGAGCTGGAGTGAACCGCTCAGGTCGGCACCGCCAACAGGTCCTGGTGGTGGACGGTGACCGACAGCCGGCCCTCGGCCAGCTCGGCCAGGCGGCGCCGGGCGTAGGCGGGCCGCAGCTCCTCCAGCTCGGGCCGCTGCTCGCACGCGGGCCCCACCCAGCCGTCGAACCACTCCGTCGCCAGGGCCCTCTCGTCGGGTCCGAGGCGCCACGGGCTCGGTCGCACCACCACCTCGAACCCCAGCCGGGTGAAGCCGTCCACGGCCGCCTCGAGCGCGTCCGGACCGAGGCGCCGCCCGGCCGGCGAGGCGCGCCGTTGGTGCTCGTTGAACGCCTCTGCGAACAGCCGGTCCGAGGGATCGCCCGGCGTGAGGTCCACACCGCCTGTGACGGAGAGGGTGATCAGCACCGGGCAGCCCGGCTCCGCGCAGGTCTCCACCAGCCGCCCGAGCTCCTCCGCGGTCAACATGTCGAGCAGTGCGGACGCAGTGATCAGCGATGCGCCCGCAAGATCTCCCGGGTCCAGGCGGGTGATGTCGCGCTGCTTCGTCTCCACGCTCACCGGGGTGCCGTCAGACGCTTCGCGCGGGGAGTCCGCATCGGCAACGGGGAGGAGCTCGGCATCCCGGTCGTACAGCACCCAGTGCTGGGGTCCGGGCAACCGCGGAGCGAGCCAGCGGGCCATCGACCCGGTGCCGCACCCGAGGTCGTGCACCCACGTGTCGCGGTCATTCGCGAGGTAGGGACGGACTCCCTCGACGAGCTCGATCGCCCGGGCTGCGGCATCGGCGGGCTCACGCAGGGCCAACCAACCAGCGCTGGCGCGGACCGGTTCGGTCGTCATGCGGGTCGATGCTGCCAGAACATGCACGCCTCCGGCGCAAAGCACCGTTCCCACCCCGATGAACCGAAGATCGGCAACACTCGTACAAGGCGGTAACCAGAGATGTCGGAGGCGCAGTGGTCACGGTTCGGAGGGGCCTGGGGGTCGGATCGGCCGCGCTTGTCGTTCTGCTCGTCGCCCTCACGACCACCGTCGGCCTCGGCCTGTCTCGGCTGGGGCGTCGGGCTGGCGTGCGGCGTGGTCGTCACGGTGGCGGTGGCGCCGGGGTGGCGCCGATGCGCTGGGGCCGGCCGACCTGATCACGCTCTCCCGTGCCGTGCTCACCTGCGCCGTTGCCGCGCTGGTCGCGGACTCGTTCTTCCACGCCGCCGCCGTCGCGACCCTCGTCGCGCTGGCGATCGTCGCCCTCGTGTCGATGCCGTCGACGGCTGGGTTGCGAGGCGCACGCGGACGGTGTCGACGTTCGGTGCCCGGTTCGACGGTGAGGTCGACGCCTTCCTGATCCTGGTCCTGAGTGTCTACGTCGCCGACACGGTCCACGGCTGGGTGCTGGCGATCGGTGTGGCCCGCTACGCGTTCGCCGCAGCCGGCTGGGTGCTGCCCTGGATGCGCGGAGCAACTGCCGCCGCGCTACTGGCGCAAGGTGGTGACCGCCACCCAGGGCATCGTCCTGACCGTGGCCGCTGCCGACGTCGCGCCGCTGTGGCTCACGACTGCCGCACTGGTGGTCGCGCTGGCGCTGCTGACCGAGTCCTTCGGGCGGGATGTGCTGTGGCTGTGGCAGCGCCGGTCCCCGCGGCGCGAAAAGCTCGGCCCGGCCGGACGCTTCCACGTGCCGCGGCCATGAAGCAGGACGAACGCGCCTCCTTCGACCTCGCGCTGGGCCGGGCGCGCCGGGCGGCGTACTCCCCGGGTGAGTTCGTCGAGCAGGAGAGCTTCATGCGGGCCGCGGAGATCCGCGCGCTGGCCGTCCGGGCGGGGATCGGGCCGGGGGTCTCGGTGCTGGACCTGTGCTGCGGTGTGGCCGGGACCGGGCCGCTTCGTCACCGCGGAGCTCGGGTGCAGCTACCTCGGCGTCGACTCGAGCGCCAGCGCGATCGCGATCGCGCAAGAACGCGCCGCCGGTCTGCCGTGTCGGTTCGAGGTCGGCCGGGTGCCGCCGGTGCCGCGGGGCCCCTTCGACGTGGTGCTGCTGCTGGAGACGATGCTCGCCTTCGCCGACAAGCACGACGCTGCTGCGCGAGATCGTCTCGGCGCTGCCAGTCGGGCGGACGGTTCGCCTTCACCCTCGAGGAGGGCCAACCGCTGACCGAGGCGGAGCGGCAGGAGATGCCCGACGCCGACACGGTGTGGCTGCTTCCGCTGTCCGTTCTGCGCTCCTTGCTGGAGGGGGTCGGGCTGCGGGTCGGCTGGGTGCAGGAGTACAGCGCGGCTCACCGCGAGATGGCCGACGCCCTGATCGACGCGTTCGCCGCCGACCGGTCGGCGATCGCGGCCCAGGTCGGGGACCAGGCGCTCGACGAGCTGCTGGCCGCTCATCGGCTCTGGAGCGACTGGTTGCGGGAGGGTCGGGTGCGCAAGTTCGCGGTCGTCGCCGAGAAGATCGCCCCGCCCGCGGCTGATGACGGCGCCGGGTGATCCGGCTCGCGCCGGTCAGCCGGGAAGCCTCAGCACCACCCGACCGTCGGGCCCCCGCACCTGCACCCAGGAGATCTCCTCCAGCCTCGCGGCGGTCGCACCCGAGATCTGCATCTCCATGCCGCTGACCGAATGCCAGCTGCCGACCTTCTCGGGTCGCCCGTCGCAGGTGCGCACGCACAGCGTGTAGTCCATCGACGGCGGCAGCCGGTGGCCCATGGCGTCCCGGTCATAGGTGCACGTGAGGCCGAGCCGGGTGCCCCAGGTGACCGACTCCAGGGTCAGGCTCGCCTTCACGGGAACGTCGCCGACCGGGTGCATGGGCTTGGCAGCGACGGTGGAGGGCTCGGTGCTGGCGCCGGGGCGTCCGGTCGCGAACCGTCATCGGCTCCGACCTGCGACAGGCCCACCGGCACCAGCACCGCCGCCGCGGCAGCGGCCACCCCGGCGGCGATCAGGGTCCGTCGACGTCGGGCACCTCGCACCCGCGCGCGACAGGGTGGGCAGGAGCGTGTCCGGCACCGGTCCGTCCACGAGCGGGCTGCTCCAGGACGCTCGCGGCTCGACCCGGCCGAGCAGGCCGGGGAGGCCGGCGAGCTCGCGGATCGCGCGGGTGCAGTCGTCGCACACGCTCAGGTGCTTCTCGAACTCGAGCCGCTCGGCCGGGGACAGGGCGCCGATGACGTAGGCGGCGGCGTCCTGGGCGAACGGGCAGGTCATGCGCTCACCCCCATCTCCTCCAGGGCCAGCCTCAGCGCGCGCAACGCGTAGTGGGTGCGCGACTTGACCGTGCCCTCCGGCACCCCGAGCACGCCGGGCGGCCTCCGCCACCGGTCGCCCCCGGTAGTAGCACTCGAGGAGCACCGCCCGATGATCCGCAGAGAGCCGGGTGATCGCCTCGGCCACGACCCAGGAGAGCAGCATCTGGTCGACCGCGTCGTCGCCGGTGCTGCGCTCCGGGACATCGGCGACGGGTGTCTCGCGGCGGGTTGCGCTGTCGACGCCACTCGTCGGTCACGATGTTGCGGGCGACGGTGTACAACCAGGCACGCAGCGCCGGCGGCGAGCTCTCGAGGATCGACGCGGTGCCGCCAGGCGCGGAGCATCGTCTCCTGGACGACGTCCTCGGCGCGTGCCCTGGTCGTTGCCCACCAGACGGAGGCAGAAGCGCCAGAGGGCGACCGCGTGCTCGTCGTGGAGCTGCTGCATGAGCGCGACCTCGTGGTCAGGCATCTCGACCCTCCTCTCAGGGATACGAGCCGAGAGCAGCACGGGTTCAACGACCGCTGGCCGCTCGAGATCCAGTCTCCTCGCTCGGGCCGTACGCCGCGAGGAAACGGTCGCGGAAGGCGTCCATCCTCCAGACGGGTGCGTCGGACTCCGGGCGGAGCCCCTCGTCCCATCCCCAGCCGGAGATCGCGTCGAGGACGTCGGGGTCGCGCGCGAGGATCGCAGATCGGCACGTCGCGACCCGCGTCCTCGCCCGACACGATGGTCGCGGGCTGGTGGTCGCCGAGCATGACCACGACCAGGTCGTCGTCGCCGTACGTCGTCAGGAACGTGAGAGCGCGTTGAGGGAGTACTCGATGGACTCCCCGTACGCCGCCCGGACCCGCTGTGGGGTCGGGCCAGATGTCGGCCTGCCGACGGCAGCTGTTCCGGCATGCCGTCGTAGACCGAGCCGTCGCCGACCGCGGACTGGTCGATCAGCCGCGGGGTCCGCGACCAGGGTGCGTGGCTGGTGATCAGGTCGATCTCGGCCATCACCGGCCGACGCTGCTCCTCGCGCGAGCTCGAGGCGCTGGAACGCATCGAGCGTGTACTGGTCGGGCATCGTGCGGGTAGCCGAACCGCGGGCCCTCGTAGCCGATGTTCCGCGAGTCGTAGATGTGGTCGTACTGGTAGAACTCCCCCTGCGGCCAGTCCCTGCGTGTTGGCCGGAACGTCGCCCACGGTGCGCCACCCGGCCCGCCCGAAGAGCATGGCTCAGCGTCAGCCGGGAGCTCGGTCACCAGCAGGTCGTACCGCTGCTGGCTGTCGACCCACAGGCCGGACTGGAGCGTCGCGTGCGCCAGCCAGCTGAGGGCGCCGAACGTGGGGGAGGTCAGGAAGGCGCTGCGGCTGGAGAAGCCCGCCTCCTCCAGCCGCTCCGGTCCCCGAGGCGAGGACCGCGTTGACGCCCGGCGAGAAGGAGGAGCCCCTCGATCGCGACCCGCCCGTAGCTCTCGACGAACACGAACAGGACGTCCTTGCCGCGCAGCCCGGTCAGCAGCTCGTGCGCGCAGGGACGTCCGCGGAGCGGGTCGTTCTCCGCCGCCTCCGCGAACTCGTCGCTGGTCGCGCAGCTCGGACGGGATCCGGCTGACCTGGCCGTAGACGTAGCCGGCGGTGTCCCGGGACGCGAGCGTCCCGACGTCACCCCGCACGTTCAGCACGGCCAGGACCAGCCAGAGGGACGCGAGCGCCGCCACCACGCTGCCACGCCGGTCGCGCGATGCCGCGCGGCGACGCGGGTGAGCCGCAGCAGCGCGAGCGGCAACAAGCACCAGGAGCGCCACGGCAGCCAGGCACGGCGACGACGAGCAGCGTCGTGCCGAGCCCGTTGCCGACCGAGTCCCGCACGAGTCTCGACGAGCGAGCCCGCGTAGCGCCAGTCGATCAGTGCGTCGAAGGGTCGGTCGAGCGCCTGGAGGAAGCCGATGTCGAGGAGCTTGAGGACGACGCTGAGGCCGAGCACGATCCCGGCAACGACAGCCAGCGTCGTCCGGACCCGACCGAGGCTCGGCGGCAGCGCCAGGACCACGGCGAGGAACACCAGCGCCTCGAGGGGCAGCCGCACGAACGCCGCAGGGCTCGACCTCCTCGGAGCCTGGTTGGGGGTGGTGAGCGCGAGCAGCACCAGCAGCGCGGCGAGCACGGTGAGAGCCCACGCGCCCACGCTCCGCCAGTCTCGGAGCGGGCCGTGCCGGTCCGGGGCAGCGTTGAACCGCGCGCACGCCTCCTCCGTTCATCAGACCAGCAGGGAGCTACACGTCTAGGAACGAGGAAGTCGCTGCTCCGGTTCACCCGGGGCCGGGTGAGGTGATCCGATGCAGAGGGAGGCTCTGGCGTTCTGGTTGCGCGAGCCGGGCGCCGGCGAGATCCGGCCGGTGGCGCTCGCGCGCCCCGGGCCCCGACGAGGTGGTGGTCCGGACCCTGCGGTCGGCGGTCAGCAGGGGCACCGAGGCCCTGGTCTTCGACGGGCGCGTCCCGGTCAGCCAGTACGACGCGCTGCGCGCGCCCTTCCAGGACGGCGCCTTCCCGGGGCCGGTGAAGTACGGCTACCTCAACGTGGGCGTGGTGGAGGACGGCCCGCCCGCGCTGCTCGGGCGCACCGTGTTCTGCCTGCATCCCCACCAGACGGCGTACGTCGTGCCCGCCTCCGCGGTGACCGTCGTACCCGAGGACGTGCCGGTGGAGCGGGCCGTGCTCGCCGGCATCGTCGAGACGGCCGTGAACGCGCTGTGGGACGCCGCGCCGCTGATCGGGGACCGGGTGGCGGTCGTCGGGGCGGGAATGGTCGGTTGTTGCGTCGCCCGGTTGCTGGCCCGCTTTCCCGGCGTCTCCGTCACGCTGGTCGACATCGACCCGCGGCGTGCCGCGGTGGCGTCGTCACTGGGCGTGGACTTCTCCTCGTCCGAGCAGGCGCCCGGTGGGCAGCGACCTGGTCGTCCACACGAGCGCCACCTCGGCAGGCCTCCAGCTGTCGCTCGAGCTGCTCGCGCCGGAGGGCACGGTCATCGAGCTGAGCTGGTACGGCGACGCCGAGACCAGCGTGGCCCTCGGCGGCAGCGTTCCACTCCGGCCGCCTCACGGTCCGCGCCAGCCAGGTCGGCACGGTGTCCCCGTCGCGAAGCGCCCGGCGCACGACCGCCGATCGGCTCGCACTCGCCCTCGACCTGCTGCGCGACCCGGCCTTCGACGTGCTGCTGACCGGTGAGTCGCCCTTCGAGGAGCTCCCCGAGGTGATGCCCAGGCTGGCCCGCGGCGAGCTGCCGGCGCTGTGCCACGCGTGATCTATGAGCCTACGGCAACGCGTCCGGAGGTGCCGTGTTCAGCGTGACCGTCCGCGACCACATGATGGTCGCGCACAGCCTCCGGGGTGAGGTCTTCGGACCGGCCCAGCGGCTGCACGGCGCGACGTCGTCGTGGACGCGACGTTCCGCGGCGAACTCCTGGACGACGACGGCATCCTGGTCGACATCGGCCGCGCCGACCGACGAGCTGCACCGTGTCGTGGCCGACCTGAGCTATCGGAACCTCGACGACGAGCCGACGTTCGCGGGCACCAACACCACCACCGAGGTGCTCGCGAGGCACGTGGCCGACCGGCTCGCCGAGCGGGTGCGCGCCGGTGCTCTCGGCACCGCGACGCGGCGTGAGCGGCATCGCTCGTGACGCTGCACGAGTCCCACGTCGCGTGGGCGAGCTACGAGCGGGCCCCGTGAACCGGGCGCGACGGTGCACGTGGTGGTCCCGGACGGGATCGACGATCCCGCTGCGGCCGAGCGGCGGCAACACCTACGACCGGCGGCTCTGCGAGCACCTGGCCGCCGACGGCTGGTCGGTGCGCATGCGCGCGCGTGGCCGGTGACTGGCCCTGGGCGGGGGAGGCGGCACGCCGGGCGCTGGAGGAGGCGCTCGGGGCGATGCCCGACGGATCCCTGGTGCTGGTCGACGGCCTGGTCGCCTCGGCGGTCCCGGAGGTGCTCGTGCCCGCCTCGCGGCGGCTGCGGCTGGTGGTCCTGCTGCACATGCCGATCGGCTGCCGGGACGGCCGACGACGGCTCTCTGCGAGCGCGAGGGTGCCGTCCTCGGCTCGGCTGCGGCGGTGGTCACCACGAGCGGCTGGTCCCGTCGATCGGTTGCTCGCGGCGTACGGCCTGGACCCCGCTCGGGTCCACGTCGCCCGTCCCGGCGTCGATCCCGCCGACGCCGGCGGTAGGCAGCGACACGGGCGGCAACCTCCTGTGCGTCGGCGCGGTGACGCCCGGCAAGGGCCACGACGTGCTGCTGGCGGCGCTGACCCGCGATCGCCGACCTGGGCTGGCGATGCTCGTGCGTCGGGGCGCTGACGCCGGCGCCCGACTTCGTCGACGACTGCGCGCGTGGCATCCGCACAGCCGGCCTCGCCGACCGGTTCGTGCTGACCGGCCCCCGGACGGGACGCGAGCTCGAGGCGTCGTACGCCGCATGCCGACGCTGCTCGTGCTCGCCAGCCGCGGCGAGACCTACGGCATGGTCGTCACCGAGGCGTTGGCGCGCGCACTGCCGGTGCTGGCCCCGCGCGTGGGCGGAGTCCCAGAGGCGCTCGGCGCGACTCCCGACGGGCGACGACCCGGGCTGCTCCTGCCGCCCGGTGACGACGACCGCGCTGGCCGACGCGCTGCGGCGCTGGCTGTGCGACCCTGACCTGCGCCGCGACCTCCGCGACGCGGCCGGTGCCACGTCGGGCCGAGCTGGCCGGCTGGTCGGAGACCGCCGACCAGGTGGCCGAGCGTCCTGCTGGAGGTGGCGCGATGAGCGGCTCGTCCGTGGCGGTCCCTGCGCATCGCCGCCGGCGCCGACGATCCTCGGCGCGGTGCTGTGGCGGACCGGGACCGGTCCGTTCGTCGACGGTCTGCCGCTCGCTCGACCCGTGGACGCTCGCGCTCGGCGCGGCTCTCGCGGTTCCGTCGACCGTCGCGTGCGCGTGGCGCTGGCACCTCGTCGCGAGGGAGCTCGGCGTCGGGGTCGAACCTGGGGCCGGCGGTGGCCTCCTGCTACCGCGCCCAGTTCCTCAACTCCACGCTGCCGGGCGGGGTCCTCGGTGACGTGCACCGCGGCGTGCGCCACGGCCGGCACGCCGGCGATCCGGGGCGCGGCATGCGCGCCGTCGCCTGGGAACGGCTCGCCGGCCAGGTCGTGCTCGGCGTCGATCGTGATCGTGGTCCTCCTGCTCGCTCCCGTCGCCGGTGCGTTCGTCGATGCCGGCGGTGCTCGGCGTGCTGGTACTGGTGCTTCGCTGGCGGCTGGCCTGGCGGTCCGGCACGCTCCTCGATCCGAGCCCGGCCACACTGGTGACCCGGATCGCTGCGTGCGGTCCGGGACGACGTGCGGTGGGCTCTTCATGGTCCGGCACGCGTGGCCGGGTGTGGTGCTCGCCTCGACGGTGGCCGTGGCGTTCTACCTCGCGACGTACTTCGTCGCGGCCCGCGCTGTCGGCGTCGACGGCCTCTGCCGTGACCATGCTCCCGGTGGTGCTGCTCGTGCTGCTCGCCGCGGGGCTGCCACTGAACGTCTGCCGGCTGGGGACCGCGCGAGGGCATGGCCGCGTGGTCGCTTCGGCGCCGCCGGACTCGGTGCCGAGCAGGGCGTCGCCACCGCCGTGGCATACGCCGCCATCGTGCTCGTCGCGAACCTTCCCGGAGCGCCGGTCCTGGTGGTGGCGTCGGCTCGCCGTGGCGACAGCCCGCCCGGTGGAGCATGCCTCCGGGGCAGCATCGTCTCGCCGAGGGAGCCGGTGCCCATGGGTGAGCGCCCGTACACGATCCTGAGCTGCGGCATGTCGCTCGACGGCTACCTCGATGCCGCCAACGAACGAGCGGCTGGTGCTGTCCAACGAGGCAGACCTCGAGCGCGTCGACGCGGTCCGCGCGGAGTGCGACGCGATCCTGGTGGGTGCCGCGACCGTGCGGAACGACAACCCGCGACTGCTCGTGCGCAGCCGCGCGCTGCGTCAGCAGCGGAGGGCGCGCGGCCTGCGGCGAGACGCCGATGAAGGTGACCATCACCGAGCAGGCGGACCTGGACGCGTGCAGCAGCTTCTTCGCGACCGGGGACAGCGAGAAGCTCGTCTACTGCGCCAGCCGTGCGGTCCCGCCGCGCGCCAGCGGCTCGGCGCGGTGGCGACGGTGATCGACGGTGGCCAGCCGGTCGACCTCTCGCAGATGGTGCAGGACCTGTTCGACCGGGGCGTCCGACGGCTGATGGTGGAGGGCGGCGGACGGGTCCACACCCAGTTCCTGACCGCGGACCTCGCCGACGAGCTGCACCTGGTGATCGCGCCGTTCTTCGTCGGGAACTCGCGCGCGCACCGGTTCGTCGGTGACGGCGCCTTCCCCTGGAACCCAAGTCGCCGCGCAAACCTCGCGGAGACCCGACAGATCGGCGACGTGGTGCTGCTGCGCTACGCCTTGTCCTCGCGGTTTGCCGCGACATCCTGAGAGGGACGACCACATGCTGTCTCCAGTCACACCCGCCACCGTCCGAGGTCAGGTCCCGCTCCCACTGCGCCTCGAGGACGGCACCCTCACCGAGGCCCGGGTGCTGAGCTTCGACGGCCTCTGCGACGGGCGCGAGCACGTGGCGATCGCCCTGGGCGACCGCGCAGTGGACGCCTTCGACGAAACAGGCGAGGTCCCACTCGTCCGGGTCCACAGCGAATGTCTCACCGGCGACGTCCTCGGCAGCCAGCGCTGCGACTGCGGACCGCAGCTGCGCGAGGCGATCGAGCGCATCACCGACGTTGGTGGCTACCTGCTGTACCTCCGACAGGAGGGGAGGGGCATCGGCCTCTACAACAAGCTCGACGCCTACGCCCTTCAGGACGCAGGGCTTGACACCTACGAGGCGAACCTGGCGCTCGGTTTCGAGAAGGACGAGCGCGACTACACCGTCGCCGCACAGATGCTGCTGGCGTTGGGGATCAACCACATCGACCTGCTGACCAACAACCCCGACAAGGCGACCGGGCTGCAGTCCGCGGGCATCCGGGTCAACAGCCAGGTGCCCACCCGGCTGCACCTCTCGGCCGGCAACGGGCGATACCTGGCGGCGAAGGCGTGGCGGGGGCACACGTTCCGGGCGTCGTACGACGATGACGGAGTGGCCGGTCTCTAGGAGCCACGGCTCTGCGGAGCTCACATGGTCCGGATCAAGCGAGAGGGAAGCCGACATGCGTCGAACCCTGGCCAGCCTGGCCGTCATCCTGGGTGCACTCACTGTGACCACCGCTTGTGGTGGCGAGGAGGGCACCGGTGGTGGAACCTCTTCGGAAACCACGGCCGAGCAAGGCGCGGAGCCGGAGGTCATCACGGTCACCATCGAGGGCGACCAGGTGACGCCGAACGGTGACCGCATCGACGTCGACGCCGGCCAGGACGTCGAGCTCGACATCACCGCCGACGCACCCGGCGAGATCCACGTCCACTCGACGCCCGAGCAGGAGCTGGAGTACGACGAGGGCGAGTCCACTCTGACCATCACCGGCCTCGAGCAGCCGGGCACCGTGGACGTAGAGGTGCACGAGCTGGAGAAGATCATCGTCCAGCTCGAGGTTCGCTGACCGCCGCCACTCGCCCGGAACGGGTGAAGGAGGAGCGACCCGGTCGGACCTACGGTCTGCCCGTGAGTGACGTCGCCGTGCAGCGGTCCCACCGGACCGGAGGGGTGTTGGCAGCGACCTGCATCTCGACCTTGGTCGTCAACGCCAACACGTCGGCGGTGAGCATCCTGCTCCCGGCGATCAGCGAGGACACCGGGATGTCCCTGGACACCCTCCAGTGGGCGGTGACCGGCTACTCACTCGTGGGCGCGGCAGTGATCATCACTTCCGGCTCGTTGGGCGACGTCTTCGGGCGCAAGCGCATCTTCCAGCTCGGGCTGCTGCTGTTCGTGGTGTCGTGCGTGATGATTGCGCTCGCCGGGTCTGGCGAGATGGTCATCGCCGGGCGGCTCATCCAGGGCGCCTCCGGAGCGACGATCCTCGCCTGCGGGCTGAGCCTGTTGTCGGTGGCGACCACGGGCGAGGCGAACCTACGCGCGGTCTCGCTCTGGGGCGCCGCGGCGGCCGTGGGGGCAGCAGCCGGACCTCTGCTCGGCGGCATCCTGGTCGGCACGACCGGCTGGCAGGGCCTGTTCTGGATCGACGCCGGTGTCGCCGTGCTGTGCATGCTGCTGACCTTCGCGTCCGTCTCGGAGTCCCGCGATCCGGACGCACCGCGCTCGATCGACTACGCCGGCACCGTCCTGATCGCGATGACGCTGATGCCACTGATCCTGGGCGTCAGCAAGAGCGGCGACTGGGGCTGGTTCTCCATGGAGACCCTCGTCTGCTTCGGCATCGCGATCGTCGCCGGATTCAGTTTCGTGACTGTCGAGCACCGGGTCAAGGCGCCCCTGCTCGACCTGGGCCTGCTCCGCAATCGGATCCTGGTGGGGGCCACGATCGCGATCCTGATCGGCGCCGGCACCATCAACGCCCTGATGTACCTGCTCAGCCTGTACTTCCAGGACCCCGCCAGCCTGGGATTCTCCCCCCTCGAGGCCGGGCTTGCGACGCTGCCGGCCACCGCGGGTCTGGTGCTGGTCGCGCCGCTGGTACCCAAGCTGGCGAAGAAGTTCGGTGGCCGTCAGGTCATCGGCGTTGGCTTCGTGATCATGACTGCCGGCTTTGCCGCGCTCGGCTTGGCCGACGCGTCGTGGGTGTACGCGACATTCCTGCTCCCGCTGGTCGCGATCGCGATGGGCATGGGCCTGTCCAACGGCCCGTCGTCCTCCGCCGCGACCGCCGCCGTTCCGGCCCAGCAGGTGGGCGAGGCGTCGGGCGTCTCCAACATGGCGAGGTACGTCGGAGCCGCGGTCGCCACCGCCCTGGCAGCGACCATCTACGGCACGGTGACCGACAACCAGCGCGGGGGCGGCGCCTCCGCCGGGGACGCCCTGGCCGCCGGGCTTGCCGCCGCCTCGTGGGTGATGGCGGTGTTCAGCGCGCTCGGCATCCTGCTTGCTCTCGTCGCCATCCGCCGACACCGTGCCGCGCAGGGCACCGTTGCGGACGCGGCAGCTTCGGCCGCAGCCCACCTCCACACGCTTCCGACGACGGCCGCCGCCGCTCCTTCACCCGTTCCGGGTGGCCAGCGTCCCACCGACCCCTCCGCGGGAGTCTCGCCGTGACCGACCAAGCGATGTGCCCGGATGACCATCGATGCCGAAATTCCCGGCGGCGCGGGGGTTCACGGCGCCGAATCGGGGTTAAGGTAAAGGCAGGGGTGGGGTCGGCGCGGTCCGCGCCCCCGCTCGGTACCCGCCGACCCAACTCATCAAGCGAATCGACCAGTCGATCCAGGTTCCCTCGGAAACCCGACGCGCGCCGACATCGGTAAGTAAAGAGCTGGGCCGGGTGGGCGCGGCCCGTACCCCATGACGGCGCCACGTCGGCCCGGTTCCAGACAGGGCACGCAATCGTGTCTCCCCAGGTGCGCACCCGGTCGTGTCCCCAACGTGTCCGTCCTGTCGACCCACTCCACGGGAGCTACCAGGGCGGGTCGTGAATGGTCCACTCTGGCTTGAAATCTGGATGGTCACGGTCAGCCATCGCGTACCGACGCAGGTAGTCGATGGCGGCGTCGCCGGACTCTGGGCGGTTGAGGACGCTGAGTCGCATCTCCAGCAGGATCTGGAGAGTGATCTGGGCATGGCGGCGAGCGCGTGGGTCGTGGCCCAACGCGGCCGTCGCCCTTTCCGAGGCGCGCGATACACAGAATCGATAGAGCTCGTCGAGGAGCTCCGGTTCTGCCGACATCACCGATACCCCCGCCCGCATAACGGCGGCGCGGCAGCGCTCCCAGCCTCCCACCCCGGGTCGCTGCCGCGGCCCCTCCCTGTGGAGCCGGGGCCAGGGGGTCCATACCTCCGACCCCGGCTCGCAGTGAAGGATTTACCCAGGTGCAGGCTGCGGGAAACGCGCGTTCAGTTCGTAGGCTGGGCCGGTAGCCCCCGGGGAGAGTGTGGGCGCGCCAGCCCGGCGCATGCCCGCGTACGGTCGACTCGGTCCTCGGCTCGACCGGGAGGTCTTGCGGACTCCCTGCGGGCTGCGACAGCGCCGTGAGAGCAATTCCGCAGGTCAGATAGTGCGGGGCGGATGGGCTGGCCTGTAGGCCGGGTTCTGTACGACGCCCGGGGGCGTCGCGGCGACCATCCATCTACGACGACCGTTGCCGGCCGCCTCCAGCGGTCTACCCGCGCACTCGGGCGGGCCGCCCTCGAACGTGCGCGCGCCCGGCGCCCGAAGGCACCGGACTTCTTGACCTTGCTCCAGGTGGGGTTTACCTAGCTACGCCGGTCGCCCGGCGTACTGGTGGTCTCTTGCACCACCGTTTCACCCTTACCCCGCAAGCGGGGCGGTCTGTTTTCTGTGGCACTGTCCCGCGGGTTTCCCCGGGTGGCTGTTGGCCACCACCTTGCCCTGTGGAGCCCGGACCTTCCTCGGCACACCCCGTGAGGAGTACGACGCGGTCGCCCGGCCAGCCCATCCGCACCCCAAGGTTAGCGGGACTCGGGCTCGTCGTCCGGATCGGCCTTCTTTGACCGCTCGTAGCGACGGCGTTGGTCCTCGGCGCGCTCGCGCACCTTCCGCAGGAACTCCTCGTCCTTGGCCGGGTCGGAGGCTGCGGCGCGGCCCGGCCGGTCGTACTCCGCAAACTCCGGGGTTGCTCGCTCGAACGGGCTCCGTCGTGTCGCCGTCGAGGTCGGTCGGCCGGCGATCAACCAGGCGATCGAACCGACGAACGGGAAGAACAGCACGATGAGCAGCCAGGCGAACTTGGGCAGGTGACGGATCCGGCCGTCGTCACTGCTGATGACGGACACCAGGCAGTAGACCCAGAGCGCGAAGCCCAGGACGAAGAGGACGATCTGCAGCTTGACCACTGCGGGAGTCTGACGGATCGACCCGTCTGTTGTCCCGGAAACGCGGACGGGTCAGTCGCGATCGAGCAGCACCCGCGCGACCGGGTCGCCGGCGAGTGCTGGGGCGTTGTCGGGGCTCGACCAGACGTTCTCGCGCAGGAAAGCGAGGAAGTCGTGGGCCTGCTGAGGCTCCTCGAACTCCAGGTCCACGACGATGAACCCGTCGTCGTTCTCCGGCTGCCGGATGCGGTGGGACGTGACGCCAGCTCGTCCGCGAGCCTCGGCGAACCGGTCGAACGCTCCCTTCCAGGTGGCGTAGTCGGTGATCGGGTGCTCGATGTGCAGCGTCGCCATGACGCCACACTAGGGGAGGGTGAGCACCTCGGCGCCGTCGGGCGTGACGAGGAGGGTGTGCTCGAACTGGGCGCTGCGCTGGCCGTCCTTGGTGACGACGGTCCAGTTGTCGTCCCACATCTCCCACTCGTGGGTGCCGAGGTTGAGCATCGGCTCGATCGTGAAGGTCATGCCGACCTCGATCACGTCGTCGTACATCGCGTCGTCATAGTGCGGGACGATCAGCCCGCTGTGGAACGCGCTGCCGATCCCGTGCCCGGTGAACTCGCGGACCACGCCGTACCCGAAACGCTTGGCGTAGGACTCGATCACCCGGCCGATCACGTTGATCCGGCGTCCCGGCTTCACCGCCCGGATGCCGCGCTCGAGCGCCTCGCGGGTGCGCTCGACGAGGAGCCGCGACTCCTCGTCGACGTCGCCCGCCAGGAAGGTGGCGTTGGTGTCGCCGTGGACCCCGTCGAGGAAGGCCGTGATGTCGATGTTGACGATGTCGCCGTCCTCGACCCGGCGGCTGTCGGGGATGCCGTGGCAGACGACCTCGTTGACGCTGGAGCACAACGACTTGGGGAAGCCGCGGTAGCCCAGGGTCGACGGGTAGGCGCCGTGGTCGCAGAGGAACTCGTGGCCGATCCGGTCCAGCTCGTCGGTGGTCACGCCGGGCTCGACGTGGGAGCCGACCAGGTCGCGGGCCTGCGCCGCCAGGTGGCCGGCGACCCGCATCCGCGCGATGGTGTCTGCGTCCTTGACCTCGCTGCCGTTGAACCGCGCGGGCGCCGGCTTGTCGACGTACTCCGGACGCGGGATGTGGGCGGGCACCTCGCGGCGCGCGGAGACGGTGGCGGCGGCTACGGAGGTCACGTCAACAAGTGTAGTTTCACCGGTTATGAGCGGTTACTGGTACTGCGTCAAGCACAAGACCGTCGAGTCCGGCGTGAACATCTGCCCACCCATCGACCGGTTGGGCCCGTTCGACACCCAGGAGGATGCCGAGCACGCGCTGGAGAAGGCGCAGGAGCGCAACGAGAAGTGGGACAACGATCCCAGCTGGAACGACGAGCAGGGCGAGGACTGACACGTGGCCCGTCGACCACGGGGGCGGAACGCGACCTCCCCGTGGCCGTTCGTCGGCATGGCCGGAATGGCCTGTGTCTTCTTCCTGTACGCCGCCAGCGGCCTGCTGGCCCCGTGGTGGGCCGTGGTCGCGCTGCTGGTCATCTGGGGGCTCGCACTGTTCGTCGCCACCGCTTGGTGGTCCCTGCACCCGACGTGGGTGCCGTGGATCCCGGTCGTCCTCGCGGTGTTCTGGTTCGTGGCGCTGAATGCCGGCGGGGCGTGGCTCGGATGGACGGCCTAGCCACTCCGGGAAGGTCCGAGAGCTGTGTGCCTAGCGTGGGCTGACCCGGATGATCGCGTCGCCTGCGTCGCCGTCGTTGTCGCTGGTGATGAGCAGGTCGTTGTTGGGCGCCACCGTGACCGAGCGAAGCCGGCCGAAGTTGCGCAGCGCCATCGGCGCCCGGGTCCAGCGCAGTCGTCCCGAGCGGTCGAACTTCATGAAGATGACCCTGCTTCCCTGCAGGCAGGCGACCGCGAGGGTGCCGTTGTAGCTGCCCCACTTGCCGCCTCTCACCCACGCCGCACCGGACGTGGCCGGCGTCGGACCCGAGTCCCAACGCGCGCTGATCTGCCGGCCAGGCAGCGAGTGGTCGGTCATCGGCACGCCCTCGTTGTAACCGGGCACGGGGTGCCAGCCGTAGTCGGCGCCGTTGAACAACTTGTTCACCTCGTCCTCGACCCCCGGGCCGTGCTCGGCGTTCCACAGTGACCCGTCACCGCGCTGGGCAAGACCCTGGATGTTGCGGTGGCCGTAGGTGTGGATGTAGCGCTTGCGCTGGCTTTCGGAGTTGATGAACCGGTTGTCGCGCCACGGTTGTCCGGTCATCCGGTTCATCCGCAGCGTCTTGCCGCCCAGAGACCGGAGGTTCCGTGGGTTGCGGCCCTCTGCGGCGTCGCCGGTACCGACCAGCAGCGCGCCGTTGGTCAGGATCAGCAGCCGGCAGCCGCCGTGCCGCCCGGTGGACGTCGGGAATCCAGCGACCAGCGTCTCCACGAAACGTGCGCGGGTGCCGGCGTCGTTCAGCCGCCAGGCGATGACCCGGATGTCGTGGCCGCCGCTGGGCTTCAGCCAGCCCTGGCAGGTGTAGAAGCGGCCGTTGGACCCGAAACGGGGGTCGACCTCCATCGACATCAGGCCGGTCTCCCCGGAGATCCAGACGCGGCTGCTGGGGAACTGGACCTCCCTGGTGTTGCCGTCCTCCCAGAGCAGGAGACGGCCGCTGTCCCGCTCCGTGATCAGAAGCCGACCTGAGCCGATCGGCTGGACGTCCCAGGGGTTCGACAGCCCGGTCACCTGGCGCGTCGCGTGCAGGCCGGGGATGCGTTGGGCGGAGTCGGCGTCGGCGTCGGCGGCGACCGGGGGAGCGGCGGCGTCATGGACGGTGGCGGACCCCGGCGCGACGGGAGTCAGGAGGGCAAGGCAGAGGATCCCGAGAAGCGACCTGCGCATGGCCCTCACGGTAACCCGGCGCCGGACCGCTCGTTGGGCACAGGAATAGCAAAATTTCCTGTGGGTGGAGGCACCTCGATGGCGAACCGGAACCTCATGCGGATGATGGCGGGATCGGCGGTGCTCGCGCTTTCCCTGGCGGGGATCGCCCCGGCGACGGCGCACGAAGGGAAGGGCGACGTCCCCACCAACGAGCGCGGCGCGCGCAGGTGGAGACCTACGGCGAGGGCAAGCGGATGCGCTTCGTCGCGAACCTGCAGTACAACAAGTCCGGCGAGGCGCAGAACGGCTCCGACATCGAGTTCATCCGGCTCGGCGACCGCGAGCTACGCGCTCGCCGGGACCCTGCGCGGCGGCATGCAGATCATCGACATCACCCGATCCGCGGTCACCGCGCCGGGTCGCGGTCTACGACTGCAAGGTCACCCAGGGCGACATCCAGGTCTGGCGCACCAACGGCCGGGTGCTGGCGAGCTACACCGCGGACGGCACCGTCGGGGAGGCCGGCGCGGCGTCGCGGTGCGGCCCGCGACCTCGACCTCGAGGCCGGCGGACGCCGGCACCGTCATCGTCGACATCACCTCGCCGCGCAGCCCGCAGACGGTGAGCTTCCTGCCGGTGCCGCGGGGCTCGCACAACATGACGATCCACCCCAGCGGCGACTACCTCTACAACTCCAACTCCGACCTCATCTCGAGCACCGAGCCGACGATCACGATCTACGACATCTCGCAACCCGCCGAGCCCGAAGAAGGTGCAGGACTACCCGATCCCGTTCGTGCCCGCGTCGCTGGGCTCGGAGTCGCACGACATCACGTTCAACAAGTCGGGCACGCGCGCCTACGTCGCGGCCCTGTCGCAGACCCTGATCCTCGACACCACCGACCCGCGAAGCTCCGCAGGCAGGTCAGCCAGATCGTCGACCCGACGATCAACGTGGTCGCACCAGTCCGACCCCGTGACCCTTGAGCGGCCCAACGGCACGAAGCGGAAGGTCCTGATCATCACCGACGAGCGGGCCGGCGCGGCCGCGAGCGTCGAGTGCCCCGGCGGCGGTCTGCACGTCTACGACATCACCGGCGAAGGAGCAGTCGCCCGAGAAGATCGGCACCTGGTTCATCCCCGCCACCACCGTTCAGGACGGCGCGACCTGCACCTCACACGTGCTGCGGATCTACCCGCGCCAGAAGATGATGACGATCGCGTGGTACGCCCAGGGCGTCCGGGTCCTCGACACTCAAGGGCCTGGCGACCGTCCGGGGCGGCCTCGCCGGTCCCGGCCGCTCGGCGACGGCATCGGGATGAAGGAGGTCGGCCACTACGTCATCCCCGACTCCGACACGTGGTCGTTCAAGACCAACAAGATCAAGCGGGACGGCTCGTTCTTCGGCTACGGCAACGACCTCGTGCGGGGCTTCGACGTCTACCACGTTCAAGGGCCTGAAGCGAGACGTTCCTCCGATGACGCCCAAGGACCTCACGCCTCGTGCCGAGTCGGCCAGCGCACGGATGCTGGTGCCGGCCGCGGTGCTGCTCCCGGCCGTGCTGCTCACCGCGTTCCTGCGCCGTCGTACCCGCCGCGCCTGAACGGTCGTGTGCTGAAGTGGCCGCTAGAACGGCCACTTCAGCACACGAGCCAACTAGCGGGTTCGAGGCACCCCAAGTGCGATCAGGTCGTCCATGACGGATTCGGGTTCGTGCCGCAGCTCGTAGGACGAACAACTGACGACGATGCGTCGGCATGACGTCAACTTCCGATGCCGGGACTTGTCCGCGGCCGCCTGGAGCGCGTCGTCGTGGTAGACCCGTCAACCTCGAGCACGAGCACGGACCCGTCCGGGAGATCCCACTCGGCGTCGGTCCATCGACGACGACCCTTTCGATCCCGGCGGCCCTTCTGGCCTCGGGGGGCTGCGAGCCCGAACCTTGCGCACGCGCGACGCAGGTCGATCTCCGACAACGAGTGAGCCCCGCCGGCGATGTCGTGCAACAGCGCCCGGAGCTCCGGCGCCCGCCGCAACGGAGTCATCCGTGCAAGCCAGTGGCTCAACCGATCCGGCGTGGTGAGGCGTTGCTGAACGACGGCCGTGACGGCACCATGTGCGGTCCGTCGGCTCGGCTCGTAGCCGGCGAACAGCAAGACGGCAGGCTCAAGCTGGCACAGGGGCAGTGCTCGTGCTGACCGCATCTCGGCCAGCGGCCGACGTGATCGAAAGAAGCGCACGCCCTCGATCGGGTCGAACGAGAGTTCGTCTTCCACGAGCACGGTGATCTCGTCACGGGACCAGTTCTTCATTCCGTGCAGCTCGGCGGCGGTGAGTCCGCCGATCGTTGCGGTTGGTCCGGCATGGAGAACCGCCTGCCACAAGCGTTGCTGCCAGGAAAGCGGGCCGGTCGTGGTGCTCAACACCGACGACGTGCGCTGAACCCACCGGCGGGCGCGTAGCTGATTGCGAACGAGGGAGCGGGATACGTGAAGCTCAGTGAGCTGCCGCTGGGACAACATCCCGGCCTGCGCGTTCGCCAGCTGGCTCCACGACTCCTCGTTCATGCCCGGGAATCGTTGGCCGAGTCCCGGCCTTGCGCAATCGGCTCTCCACAGGCTCGCGTTGTGTGTTCAGGTGGCCGCCATGGCGACCACCTGAGCACACGACCCGGAAAGGTGTCAGAAGGTGTGCTCCGGGCCGGGGAAGGTCCCGGAGCGCACCTCGTCGGCGTAGGCGCGCGCAGCGTCGAGGAGTACGCCGTGCACGTCGGCGTACTGCTTGACGAACTTCGCCATCCGGCCGGTCCGCAGCCCGAAAGCGTCCTGCCAGACCAGGACCTGACCGTCGCAGTCGGGGCCGGCGCCGATGCCGATGGTGGGGATCGAGAGCTGGTGGGTGACCTGGCCGGCGACGTCGCCGGGGACCATCTCCATCACGACTGCGAACGCACCGGCGGCCTCGACCGCCTTCGCGTCGTCGAGGATCCGCTGGGCGGTCTCACCACGCCCCTGGACCCGGTAGCCGCCCAGGGCGTGCTCCGACTGGGGCGTGAATCCGATGTGGGCCATGACCGGGACCCCGCCGCGCGCGAGGAGCTCGATCTGGGGCGTCATCTCCCGGCCGCCCTCGAGCTTGATCGCGTGGGCGCCACCCTCCTTCATGAACCGGACGGCGGTGTCGTAGGCCTGCTCGGGTGAGCGCTGGTAGGAGCCGAACGGCAGGTCGCCGACCACGAGGGCGCGGTGGACCGAGCGGGAGACGGCGCGGGTGAGGGGGAGCAGCTCGTCGACGGTGACGGGGAGCGAGGTCTCGTTGCCGTAGACGTTGTTGGAGGCGCTGTCGCCGACGAGGAGTACCTCGATGCCAGCCTCGTCGAAGGTCTGTGCGGCGTACTGCTCGTAGGCGGTGAGCATCGTGAACTTCTCGCCGCGCTCCTTCATTTCCCGAAGGTGCTGGGTGCGGATCCGCTTGATCGGCTTCGCGGCTCCGGCCTGCGGCCCGGTGCCGTAGGGGGCGGTCTCCTCGGGGCCTGAGGACTGGGGGGTCATGCTGCTCAGGCTAGTCCCGCGGCGAGGGTCCGGCGCTGTGGTGGCGGTCACCCTCGGTTCAGCTTGCCGTAGTCGCGGGCAACGGTGGCGACCCGGACGCGATAGGCGTCGTACCAGACCTGCTTCCCGCGCTCCTGTGCCACGAGGTGCTCCATGCCGATCGCGGAGACCCCGTGGACCGGGTCTATCACGCCCCGTCTCCATCAAGCCCTGTCGGCAGCGGCCTCGAGGTCGGCGACCACGATCTTCCGCATCCCGAGCATGGCCTCCGTGGCCGCCTTGGCTCGTGCGGGGTCGGGGTCGGACACCAGCTCGTAGAGGCGGTCGGGGACGATCTGCCAGGACAGGCCGAACCGGTCCTTGAGCCAGCCGCACATCGACTCCTCACCTCCGTCGGCGGTCAGGGCGGCCCAGTAGTGGTCGACCTCGGCCTGGTCGCGGCAGGCGACCGAGAAGGAGACCGACTCGGAGAACCCGGCGTGTGCCGGGCCGCCGTTGATGCCACGGAACCTCAGGCCGTCCAGGTCGAACTCGCCGGCCATCGCGGTGCCGGGCTCGCCGGGACCGGCGTCGGTGTAACGGGCGATGTGTCCGACCGAGGAGTTCGGGAAGATCTTCGTGTAGAACTCGGCGGCATCCTCCAGGTTGTCGTCGAACCACAGGCACGGGCTGATCGAGGTCATGCATTCCTCCTCGGATAGCGACGGTCTTGAGGGGCAGACCGGCGTCGGGACGTGAACTCATCGGTAAGCCCGTGTCAGACTCGGGGCGTGGAGTTCTACTCGGCGTACGCCCAAGGGTTCGCCAGGGTCGCCGCCTGCACACTCCCCGTCGAGATCGCGGACCCGGTCGCCAACGCCCGGACCGTTCTCGCGCAGGCCCGCGAGTGCCACGAGGAGGGTGTCGCGGTCGCGATCTTCCCGGAGCTCGCGCTGTCCGGCTACGCCGTCGACGACCTGTTCCTGCAGGACACGCTTCTGTCGGGCGTGCACGAAGCCGTCGCCGAGCTGGTCGAGGGCTCCGCGGACCTGCTTCCGGTCCTCGTGGTCGGCGCGCCCCTCGTGCACGGCACCCGCGTGCTCAACTGTGCGGTCGTCATCCACCGCGGCCGGGTGCTGGGGGTCGCGCCGAAGTCCTACCTCCCGACCTACCGGGAGTTCTACGAGCGCCGCTGGTTCGCGCCCGGCGACGACCGCAGAGGTACGACGATCCGGGTGGCCGGCGCCGACGTACCCCTGGGGCCGGACCTGATCTTCGAGGCCACCGACGTGCCGGGTCTGCGGCTCCACGTGGAGATCTGCGAGGACATGTGGGTCCCGATCCCGCCGAGCGCCGAGGCCGCTCTGGCCGGGGCGACCGTGCTGGCGAACCTCTCGGGCAGCCCGATCACGGTGGCCCGAGCCGAGGACCGGCGACTGCTCGTTCGCAGCGCCAGCGCACGCTGCTCGGCGGCCTACGCCTTCGCGGCCGCCGGCCAGGGCGAGTCGACGACCGACCTGTCCTGGGACGGCCAGACGATGGTCTACGAGTGCGGCGAGCTGCTCGACGAGACCGAGCGGTTC
Organism: uncultured Actinomycetota bacterium; assembly: GCA_963830755.1. Lineage (GTDB taxonomy): Bacteria > Actinomycetota > Actinomycetes > Propionibacteriales > Nocardioidaceae > Nocardioides. Next base: position 50,030 of record CAWHNI010000016.1, read on the forward strand.
CCCGACGGCCCGCGGCGCAGCGTCTCCGACGTCGACCTCGACCGGATCCGGCAGGAACGGCTGCGGCAGGGCACGTTCGACGACAACCGGAGGGGCTCGAGGCGCGCCTCGCCCGCACCCCGACCGAGGGGGAGCCGAGCCTCCGGACCGTCGCCTTCGAGCTCCAGCCGCCCACCGGCGACATCGGGCTGCGACGCAAGGTCGACCGGTTCCCGTTCGTGCCCGACGACCCCGAGCGGCTGGCCCTCGACTGCTACGAGGCCTACAACATCCAGGTCTCCGGCCTGGAGCAGCGGCTGCACGCCATGACGAGCAAAACAGCGGACAGCCGAAGGTCATCATCGGAGTCAGCGGCGGGCTCGACTCCACCCACGCGCTGATCGTCGCGGCAAAGGCGATGGACCGTCTCGGTCGCCCGCGCAGCGACATCCATGCCTTCACCATGCCCGGGTTCGCCACCGGTGAGACGACGAAGTCCTACGCCACCCGACTGTCGAAGAGTCTCGGGGTGAACGTTCGAGGAGCTCGACATCACCGCCGCCGCCCGGCAGATGCTCGCCGACATCGACCACCCGTTCGCGGAGGGCGAGGAGGTCTACGACGTCACCTTCGAGAACGTCCAGGCCGGGCTGCGCACCGACTACCTGTTCCGGATCGCCAACCACCGTGGCGGCATCGTCCTCGGCACCGGTGACCTCTGCGAGCTCGCCCTCGGCTGGTGCACCTACGGCGTCGGCGACCAGATGTCGCACTACGCCGTCAACACCGGGGTGCCCAAGACGCTCATCCAGCACCTGATCCGGTGGGTGATCGACAGCGGCGAGTTCGAACAGGACACCAACGAGGTCCTGCAGGAGATCCTCGACCAGAAGATCACCCCCGAGCTGATCCCGGACCAGGAGGGCCAGGACTCCCAGGCCACCGAGGACTCTGTCGGTCCGTACGCGCTGCAGGACTTCACGCTCTTCCACGTGATCCGGCGGGGCCACCGCCCCGGGCGGATCGCCTTCCTGGCCTGGCACGCCTGGCGCGACGCGAACGCGGGGGAGTGGCCACCGGGGTTCCCCGACGAGCGCCGGGTGGCCTACGACCTGCCGGACATCCGGCACTGGCTCGAGGTCTTCGTGAAGCGCTTCTTCGCCAGCCAGTTCAAGCGCTCGGCGCTGCCCAACGGCCCCAAGGTGAGCGCGGGTGGGACCATGTCGCCGCGCGGGGACTGGCGGATGCCGTCCGACGCCAGCGCGGCGGCATGGTTGGCCGACCTGGAGGCCACGGTGCCGCGCACGGGCCGACCGACTGACTAGAGCTTCCGCCCTGCCCCGATCTCCTTGCCGTGGTAGGTCATGGCGAGGCGCGCCAGTGCGAGGGCACCGACCAGCAGACCGACGTCGCGCAACGCGACGTCGGCGTAGCCGCCCACGCTGATCAGGTTGACGATGATGCCGCCCAGCCACGCGGCGATGACGTAGCCGCCGATCCGCGGGGCCACCGCGACGAGCACGGCCGCCGCGAGCTCGACAATGCCGACCATCATCATCGCGTCGGCCGCGGAGCCGGGCACGATGTCGTTGACCCAGGTGGCGAGGTAGCCCTCCCAGTTGACGTTCATGAAGCCGATCGAGCTTGTCGAGGCCGACCACCAAGGGCAGGAACATGTAGGCGACCCAGAGGGCCAGGTAGGCCTGGTGGGCCGGTTCGGCCCGGGTGATCGCCGCGACGTCGTGCATGTCATGGGTCATCCCGTCCCAGGCGTGGGTAGTGGCCATGGCGAACTCCTTAACTGTAAGAGATAACAACATTGACGATAGACCTGCCCAAGGGTTTTCGGCAAGGAATCCATCTGATAGAAAGTTCCCATGGCAGGGAGCGCGGAGGAGGGCTTCGCCCGTCGGGTGTCGTCGCTGGGGGCTCTCGCCGACCCGGTACGCCGTGCGCTCTACCGCTTCGTCTCCGACCAGGAGGGGCGCGGTGAGCCGGGAGCAGGCGGCCGAGGGTGTCGAGGTCCCCGGCACACCGCGAAGTTCCACCTCGACCGGCTCGTCGACGAGGGACTGCTGGTCACCGAGTTCCGCCGGCTCACCGGCCGCACCGGCCCGGGCGCGGGGCGTCCCGCCAAGCTCTACCGTCGCTCGGCCCGCGAGGTGTCGGTCAGCCTCCCGCACCGCCGCTACGACCTGGCCGCGGAGGTGCTGGCCGACGCCATCGAGCGCTCGCTGGACGGCACCCCGATGGACGAGGCGATCGCCGCCGCGGCCGACGCCGCCGCCCAGCTGGCCGTCGACACGGCCCCCGACCGGTCGCGCAACGGTCGCGCCCGCGAGCTCGACCGGGTGGCCGTCGCGATCGAGCCATTCGGATACGAGCCGAAGGTGGACGACGACCTGGTCCTCGCCAACTGCCCGTTCGATCGGCTCGCGGCCGACCACCGCGAGCTCGTCTGCGGCATGAACCTCGCCTTCGTCGGCTCGGTCGCGAACCGGCTCGGCTGCGCGGGCGTCCGCGCCGAGCAGGTGCCCGGGCGAGGACGGCTGCTGCGTGCGCGTCGTACCAGCCGACTGAACGCCGCCGACGGTGCGACATAGTGGGCACATGGGCAAGCAGGAAGACTTCGTGCTCCGGGCTCTCGAGGAGCGAGACGTGCGGTTCGTCCGGCTCTGGTTCACCGACGTGCTGGGCTTCTTGAAGTCGGTGGCGGTGGCACCGGCCGAGCTCGACAACGCCTTCGAGGAGGGCATCGGTTTCGACGGGTCCGCGATCGAGGGGTTCGCCCGGGTCTACGAGGCCGACATGCTGGCCAAGCCGGACGCGTCGACGTTCCAGATCCTGCCGTGGCGGGGCGAGGGCCCGTCCACGGCCCGGATGTTCTGCGACATCGTGATGCCCGACGGATCCGCGTCGTACGCCGACCCGCGCTACGTGCTCAAGCGAACGCTGAGCGTGGCCGCCGACAAGGGCTTCACCTTCTACACCCACCCCGAGATCGAGTTCTACCTGTTCAAGAACGCTCCCGTGCCGGGCGAGGACCCGGAGCCGGTGGACCGCAGCGGGTTCTTCGACCACACCGCGCAGTCGATGGGTGCCGACTTCCGCCGCGAGGCGATCACGATGCTGGAGTCGATGGGGATCTCGGTCGAGTTCAGCCACCACGAGGGCGGCCCCGGCCAGCAGGAGATCGACCTGCGATACGCCGACGCGCTGTCCACAGCCGACAACATCATGACCTTCCGCACCGTGATCCGCGAGGTGGCGCTCAGCCAGGGGATCTGGGCCACGTTCATGCCCAAGCCGTTCACCACCCATCCCGGCTCCGGCATGCACACCCACGTCTCCCTCTTCGAGGGTGACCGCAACGCCTTCTTCGAGGCCGGCGCTGAGTACCAGCTGTCGAAGGTCGGCCGGCAGTTCATCGCCGGGGTCCTCCACCACGCCAGCGAGATCAGCGTGGTGACCAACCAGTGGGTCAACAGCTACAAGCGGCTGCTCGGCGGCGGCGAGGCACCGCCCTACATCTGTTGGGGCCACAACAACCGCTCCGCGCTGATCCGGGTGCCGATGTACAAGCCCAACAAGGGCCAGTCGACCCGGATCGAGCTCCGCACGATCGACGCCGCGTGCAACCCGTACCTCGCGTTCGCCGTCGTGCTCGCGGCCGGGATGAAGGGCATCGAGGAGGACTACGAGCTGCCGCGCGAGGCCGAGGACGACATGTGGTCGCTCACCGAGCGCGAACGCAAGAGCCTCGGCATCGAGCCCCTGCCCAAGACGCTCTACGAGGCGATCGGCATCGCCGAGCGTTCCGAGCTCCTGGCCGAGACCCTCGGCGAGCACGTCTTCGACTTCTTCCTCCGCAACAAGCACGCGGAGTGGGAGGACTACCGCGGGCAGGTGTCCGCCTTCGAGCGCGACCGGATGCTGCCGGTCGTCTGACGGAGGCGACATGAGCGACCTGTCCTACTACAGCCCCGGCCGCACCAAGCAGCTGACCATTCTGCTGTGGAGCGCCATCGTCATGGCCGGTCTGGGTGCGGGGCTGGCCGGCTTCCTGGTTGGCACCGGCTACGCGGCCTACTCGATTCTCGTGGCCACGCCGGCATTCCTTGCGCTGGGCACCTCCGCGATGGCGTTGCGTGCGCTGCGGGAGGGCAGGTTCGCCGCCAAGCCCTGGTCGGCGTCTGCCGGGGCGGTGCTGATCCTGACCGGCCTGCTCCTCGCCGACGACGCGGTCACCATCCTGCCCTCGATCGTGGGAATCCTGCTCGTGCTCCTGGCTCTGCTCGCCGACCGCGGCGAGCGCTGAGGGCCATCGTGTCCACGCACATCCTCGTCGTCGAGCACGAACCGGCGTGCCCTCCCGCACACCTCGGCACCTGGCTCGTCGAGGCCGGCGCCGAGCTCGAGGTGTGCCGGCCCTGGGCGGGTGACGAACTTCCCGGCCTCGCGGGGTACGACGCCTTCGTGATCCTGGGCGGCTCGATGGGCGCCAACGACGACGCCACCCACCCCTGGCTGACGACCGTCAAGGAACGGGTCCGGGAGGCCGCCGACGCGGACGTGCCCACCCTGGGCGTCTGTCTCGGCCACCAGCTGGTCGCGGTCGCCCTCGGCGGCACGGTCGAGCCCTGCCCCGGTGGCCAGCAGGTCGGGCTGTACGACCTGGGGTGGCGGCCGGAGGCCAAGGGCGACGCCCTGGTCTCGGGTCTCTCACCGACCATGCGCGGGATCCAGTGGAACAGCGATCTCGTCACCGGCCTGCCCGACGGAGCCGTCGTGCTGGCCGCCACCGCCGAGGGGGAGCTGCAGGTCGTCCGGTTCGCGAAGACGGTGTGGGGAGTCCAGCCGCACCCCGAGGCGGACGAGCCCATGGTCCGGTCCTGGGCCGCCGGCGACCGCGACGACCACCTCGAACGCGGGATCGACCAGGACGCCGTACTGGCCGACATCGACGCGGCCCGCCCGGAGCTCGACGAGGCCTGGCGCCCGCTGGCCACCGGTCTCGTCGCCCTGGTCGGGGCGCAGCGGTGACCCGGAGGACCACCAGCAAGGGCAGCCTGGTCCGGATGGGCTTCGTGGACGCCGAGCGTTCGCTGGCCAACCTCGAACGTCTCGGCGAGGCGGCCGACCCGCTGCTGGCGGTTCTCGCGCAAACCGGCGACCCCGACCTGGCGTTGCTCGGTCTGGTGCGGCTGGCGGAGGCGGTCGACGACGAGGACGAGCTGCTGTCCGCCGTCGCCGACGACGAGGGCACCGCGATGCGGCTGTTGTCGGTGCTGGGCTCCAGCACCGCGCTGGCCGACCACCTGGTCCGCCACCCCGAGCAGTGGAAGGAGCTCGCCGACCCGACGCTGGGCTCCACCCGGGCGGCGGCCTACGCAGTCCGCGCCGAGCTGCTCCGGGCGGTCGGCGCCGACCCGAGCGACGCCGCCCCGGTCGCGACGCTCGCCGACACCGAGGCGGTCGATGCGCTGCGCGTGGAGTACCGCCGCATCCTGCTGCGCCTCGCGGCCCGCGACCTCGCGCACGACGAGGGCGTCGACGACGTCGCGGCGGAGCTCTCCGACCTCGCGGCCGGCACCCTCGACGCCGCCCTCGCCGTGGCCCGGGCCCGCGTGGGGGAGGCGGCCGCGATCACCCGCCTGGCGGTGATCGCCATGGGCAAGTGCGGCGGTCACGAGCTCAACTACGTCTCCGACGTGGACGTCGTCTACGTCTTCGAGCCCGCCGACGGCGCCGACGAGGCGGCGGCGGCGCGGGTGGCCGCGCAGCTGGCCGGGCACCTGATGCAGGTGTGCTCCGAGCACACCCGGGAGGGCACGATCTGGCCGGTCGACGCCGCACTCCGGCCCGAGGGCAAGGCGGGGCCGCTGGTCCGCACGCTGGCCAGCCACCAGGGCTACTACGAGCGGTGGGCCAAGACCTGGGAGTTCCAGGCGCTGCTCAAGGCACGTCCGGTGGCCGGCGACCTGGCCCTCGGGCACGAGTACGTCGACATGATCGGGCCGATGGTGTGGCGGGCCGCCGAGCGCGACGGGTTCGTCGAGGACGTCCAGGCGATGCGCCGCAAGGTCGTCGAGCAACTCCCCGCCACGGGAGGCCGAGCGACAGCTCAAGCTGGGGCCGGGGGGCCTGCGCGACGTCGAGTTCGCCGTCCAGCTGCTGCAGCTCGTGCACGGACGGGCCGACGAGCGGATCCGGGCGCCGGCCACGCTCAGCGCGCTGGCCGAGCTGACCGAGGGCGGCTACGTCGGCCGCGAGGACGGCGAGGCGCTGCACGACGCCTACTCGTTCCTGCGCCAGCTCGAGCACCGCATCCAGCTGCACCAGCTGCGTCGTACTCATGTCGTCCCGGAGGACGAGGATGCCCTGCGCCGCCTCGGCCGCTCGATGGGGTTCATCCGCGAGCCAGTCGAGGCCCTGGACAAGGCATGGCAGCATCACCGGCGCGAGGTCCGACGACTGCACGAGAAGCTCTTCTACCGGCCCCTGCTTGGCGCGGTGGCCCGGATCGCCGGCACCGAGGCCCGGCTCACGCCTGAGGCCGCGGGCGACCGCCTGGCCGCGCTCGGGTTCGCCGACCCGAAGGGCGCCCTGCGCCACCTCGAGGCGCTCGCCAGCGGAGTGACCCGTTCCAGCAACATCCAGCGCACCCTGCTGCCGGTGATGCTCGAGTGGTTCGCCGACGCCCCCGACCCGGACGCCGGCCTGTTCGGTTTTCGCCGGATCAGCGAGTCCCTCGGTGGCACGCCGTGGTACCTCAAGACGCTGCGCGACGAGGGGCAGGTGGCCGAGCGGCTGGCCCGCCTGCTCGCAACCTCCCGCTACGCCACCGATCTGCTGGAGCGTGAGCCGCAGGGGGTGCGGATGCTGGGGGAGGACCTGACCCCCTGCGACTCCGAGGCGCTCACCACCGAGATGGTGGCCACGGCGAGCCGTCAGGATGATCCGGGCGACGCGGTGCGCGCCATCCGCGCCATCCGCCGCCGCGAGCTGTTCCGGATCGCCGTCGGCGACCTGTTCGGGGAGACCGAGGTCGCCGACGTCGGTGCCGGGCTGTCCCGGCTGACCGACGCCACCCTGGAGGCGACGCTCGACGTGGCCGGCCGAGCGGTCCGGGAGCAGCGCGGGCTGGACGCTGCGCCGACCCGGATGGCGATCGTCGCGATGGGCAGGTACGGCGGCTTCGAGCTGTCCTACGGCAGCGATGCCGACGTCCTGTTCGTCCACGACCCGGAGCCGGGCGCTGACTCGCACGAGGCCGCGACGTACGCCCATGCCGTCGCCAACGAGCTGCGTCGACTCCTGCTGCTGCCGGGCAGACGACCCGGCGCTCCAGGTGGACGCCGACCTGCGTCCCGAGGGAAAGCAGGGTCCGCTGGTCCGCACCCTCGACTCCTACGCCTCCTACTACGCCAAGTGGTCGAAGGTGTGGGAGGCGCAGGCGCTTCTCCGCGCTGAGGCCGTCGTGGGCGACGAGGATCTGCGGCGGCGCTTCACCGAGCTGATCGACCCCCTGCGGTACCCCGCCGACGGGCTCACGCGGGACGACGTCGTCGAGATCCGCCGGATCAAGGCCCGGGTCGACGAGGAGCGGCTCCCGCGCGGAGCCGACCGCAACACCCACCTCAAGCTGGGGCGGGGCGGCCTGGCTGACATCGAGTGGACGGTGCAGCTGCTGCAGCTCCAGCATGCGGGGGAGATGGCCGAGCTGCGGACCCCGCGCACCCTCTCCGCCCTCGCCGCCGCCGCGGATGCGGACCTGCTCGACAAGGACGACGCTGAGTGGCTCGCGCACGGCTGGCGCACCGTCAGTCGCGTCCGCAACGCGGTGACCCTGGTGCGCGGCCGTCCCGGCGACCACCTGCCGCGCGACACCCGCGAGAAGGCGGCCGTCGCGAGCGTCATGGGCTACCCGCCCGGCGCTTCGGCCGAGCTGGTCAACGACTACCTCCGCCACACCCGCCGGACGCGTGCGGTGGTGGACCGGGTCTTCTGGGAGTGAGCGTCGCGGGTGCGCTCGCTAAGGCATAGACTTCATATTCAGAGGAATGAAGGTATAGTCTTCTCAGACTCGAATGAAAGTCTGAGGCTTCACAATGGCTGAGATGAAGGAATCTGCTTCAGCAACGCTGATCGGGGACCTGATCGGCTCCCGCGTTGCCGGGGACCGTAGCGCGCTCCATGCCCGGCTCGCCGGGGCCCTGGCCGAGATCAACGAGACGTTCGCGCCCACCACGCCGCTCCGGATCACCGTGGGCGACGAGTTCCAGGGCGCTTTCGCCACCGTGGGCGCCGCTCTGTGCGCGTCACTTCGGCTCCGGCTGGTCCTCCTCCCGGAGCACGACCTGCGCCAGGGGGTGGGCTGGGGCCCGGTGCGGGTCCTCGAGCCGGAGCCCCGGGTCGAGGACGGCCCGGGCTGGTGGGCCGCCCGCGACGGGGTCTCCGCGGTCGAGGCTGCCGAAGGCCGACCCAGCAGCCGGGACCGGCGCACCGCCTATGTGCGCGCCGACGGCGCCGGCGGGCCGGATCCCGCTGCGATCGAGGCGCTGCTGGTGCTGCGCGACAGTGCCGTCGCCCGCCTGTCCGAGCGCTCGCTGTCGGTGCTGCGTGATCTGATGGCCGGGACCAGCCAGCGGGAGATCGCCGAGCGGCTCGGCGTCAGTCCCTCGGCGGTGTCCCAGCGGGTCCGCAGCGACGGGCTGGCCGCGCTGGTGTCCGCCGACGAGACGATGGGAGCGATTGAATGAGCTGGATCGCTGTCCTCCTCATCGGCGTGGGCATCGCCGACCTGGCGCAGTCGGTCCGGCCGGTCCGGATCGTGCCCGAGTGCATCGGGGCGATGGTCGCGGTCCTCGTCGGGCTGCTGGCCGGCCTGACGGACCCCGCAGACGTGGTGGCCCTGATCGTGATCGCAGGAGTCGTGGTGCTCTGGGGCCAGACCGTGACCCGCGGGTTCGCGGGCCGCCGGCCCGCACTACCCCTCGTCGTGCTGGGAGTGGCGCTGGCGGCGGCCGTCGTGCTGTCCGCGCAAGCGGGATCGGTGGGCGGACCGTTCGCCGCCTGGGTCGACGACCTCCCGCTGCCCGTCCTGGCCGACCTGGGTCCCGAGCGGGCCCTGCTGCTGCTCGGCGTCATGCTGGTCCAGCTCAGCTCGGGCAACGTCGTCGTACGCCTCGTGCTGACGGTGACCGAGACGGTCAACCCCGCGCGGCACGGCGGAGCGGGCGACCCCGAGATGGAGCTCAAGGGCGGCCGGCTGCTCGGTCCGATGGAGCGGGTGGTCATCGTCGGCCTCGGCGTCGCCGGACACCTGACGGCTGCGAGCATCGTCATCGCGGCCAAGGGGCTGCTGCGCTTTCCGGAGCTCTCGTCGGACCGCGGGCAGCAACGGATCCACCAGCTCACCGAGTACTTCCTCGTCGGCAGCTTCGTCAGCTGGCTCGTGGCTCTCTCCGCCCTGGTGCTGCTGGCCCCCTGACCGTGGTCGAATGAGGCCATGACCCAGGCTCCCGACCAGTCCGACACCGCCGCCCGCGCCGCCGAGCTGCTGCTGCGGCACCGGGAGCCCGAGCTGCTGACCGTCGTCAACGTGTGGGACGTCGCCAGTGCCCGGGTCGTCGCGGCCACGCCCGGTACCCGGGCGCTGGCCACGGCCAGCCACTCGATCGCCGCGACGTTCGGCTACGACGACGGGGAGCAGATCCCGGTCGACCTGATGCTGGACATGGTCGGGCGGATCGTTGCCGACAGCGACCTTGCCGGTCACGGCCGACCTCGAGGCCGGGTACGGCGACGCCGCCGAGACCGTCCGCCGGGCCATCGGACTCGGGGTGGTGGGCGCCAACATCGAGGACCAGATGAAGCCGGTAGCGGAGGCGGCCGCCCAGGTGGAGGCGATCATGCGCGTCGCCGCGGAGGAGGGCGTCGACTTCGTGCTCAACGCCCGCACCGACGCATTCGTGCTCGGCCGCGACCGGGACCCCTCCGAGGTCATGGACGACGCCGTCGAGCGCGGCCGGGCCTTCCTCGACGCCGGAGCGCCGGTCGTGTTCGTGCCCGCGAAGCTGAGCGAGGAGCAGGTCGCGACACTCACGGACGCCTTCGGTCCCCAGCGCCTGACCCTCATCGGCATCCCCGGCCTGCCCTCGCTGGCCCGGCTGGAGGAGCTCGGCGTCGCTCGCGTGTCCTACGGCCCGATGCCTCAGCGGGTCGCCCTCACCGCCCTGCAGGAGCTGGTCGAGGAGATCCAGCGTGGTGGGGAAGTGCCGCCGACCATGCGGACCCTGAACTGATCGGCGGCCCTCCTCAACGCCTACGGAATGCAGTCCTGCGAGCCGCTGCTCCCGGGCGGGCCGGGGTTCTCAGTACATCACCCCGGAGATGTTGGAGCCGCGTACGCGGTGCTCGGCGCGGTGCGGTTCCGGGGTCAGGAAGACCGGGCAGTCGCCGTGCGCCAGGACCGCGCGGGTCACCGGGCCGAGGTGGCTCCCGAGCGGAAGCAGGTGGTGACGCCGGCCCAGGATCAACAGCTCCGACTCCCGCGCCGCGTCCATCAGCGCGTCCGCAGGTGGGGCGTTCCAGACCTCCAGGCTCGCCTTCACCTCAGGGAACGTGATGTGGATGGCGTCGAGGATCGGTCCGAGCTCGCGGCGGGTAGAGGCGTCCCGGTCGGCCCGATACTCCACGTCGAGACTCGACGGCTCCCAGTCGGTGTCGAGCCACCAGGTGTGGATCGCGGCCAGCCGTGCGTGGCGCATCCTGGCTTCCTCGAAGCCGGCTCGCAAGAGTCCCGGCGCCTCCTCCCCGTCCTGGATGCCCACCGTGACGACCGGCTCCCGGTCGGTGCGGGTCCAGCCTTCCGGTACCGACACAACAGGGACGGTCGTCCTTGCTGCCACCGCGTTCACCGTCGACCCGGTCACCATCCGACGGGCACGGCTGAGACGGCGGTGCTGGAGGACGACGAGGCGCCCGTGGTTCGCGCGATGGACGAGGTGGCTGATCAATGCGCCGTCGTCCACCCGCTCGGCCGTGATCCGGACGCGGTCGTCGGTGAGGGTGCGGGCGCGTTCGACCGCCTCGGTGATGGTGGTGTCGGCTTCCTCGAGAACACTGCCGTACACGCCGGCGGAGGCCTCGACGGCCGGCATCCTGAGAACGTGAATGATGTGGAGGGGTGCTTCTGCGAGGAGCGCTTCACGGGCGGCGTACTCGATGGCCGACGGTGCGCCATCGATGCTGAGGCAGGCGATAACTGCAGGGGTTTGTTCGTACATGGTGGTCACCTCTCTCGCCCCCTGCCACCCAGTATCCGCCGGTGCGGGAAGCGGTATGGACCGGTCGCGGCGCCGTCGGTCGCATGCCTCGCGTGGACTCGGGTAACGGAGATGGTCCACGACCCGCAACACAGGAGGCCCCCATGCGTATCGGCTATTTCCTCTCCTGTGAGGAGTACCCGCCCGAGCAGCTCGTCGAGCAGGCGGTGGCCGCCGAGGCCGCCGGCTTCGATGCGCTCTGGATCAGTGACCACTTCCACCCATGGAACAACGAGCAGGGGGAGAGCCCCTTCGTCTGGTCGGTGATCGGCGCCATCTCCCAGGTGTGCTCCCTGCCGGTCACGACGGCCGTCACCTGTCCCACGGTGCGCACGCACCCGGCCATCATCGCCCAGGCGGCCGCGACCTCGGCCCGGATGCTCGGGGGCAAGTTCGTCCTCGGAGTCGGCACAGGGGAGGCGCTCAACGAGCACATCCTCGGAGGCCCCTGGCCGTCGCTGGACGTGCGTCTGGAGATGCTGGAGGAAGCGGTCTCGTTGATCCGGGATCTCTGGACCGGCGATGTGATCACGCGGCAAGGCAAGCACTACCAGGTGGACACCGCGCGCATCTACACCCTTCCGGACCAGCCACCGCCCATCTACATGTCCGCCTTCGGACCCAAGGCGCTGGAGGTCGCCGCCCGGATCGCCGACGGCTTCATCTGCACCCAGGACGACGAGGACATGGTGTCGTCGTTCAAGGAGAAGTCCGGGGGCAAGCCTGCCCAGGGCGGCTTCAAGGTCGCCTGGGCGAAGACCGCGGACGAAGGCGTGGACCACGCACACCGGCTGTGGGCCAACGCCGGGGTGCCCGGCGAGCTGGCCCAGGTCCTGCCCTCGCCCCAGCACTTCGAGCAGGCGTCCCAGCTCGTGACCCGCTCGTCCACGGCGGACAGCGTCGTCGCAGGCGACAAGATCGAGGAGCACGTCGACCAGATGCGTTCCTTCGCGTCGGCGGGTTATGACGAGGTGTACGTCGCGAACATGGGACCGCACTACGGGGACATGATCGAGGCCTACGGCCGCGAGGTGCTGCCAGCCGTGCGTGACGGCGGGAAGGGCTCGTGACGCGGGCGCCCTGATCACCACCCGAATCCCCGACCGGGGATGGGGTACCGCTGGAGCAAGAAGGGCGCATGCCGCGGCTTGCGTCCTTCTAGGTCCCCGTCGTCAAGCAGTGGCGCCGGGGACTGCCCATGCGGGGCGGTGAGTCTGGGGTGACCAGCGTGGGGGTCGGGCTACGCTCATCGGGTGAGCGTCTCACCGCAGGCTCCCGGGCCGACGAGACTGATGCCGCGGTTCGACCCGGCGGGACTGCTGTACGGCGCAGTCGTCTCCGCGGCCACCTTGGGGGTTCTGGCTGGTTCCCACGAGTCGACGCGCGTGGCCGTCGCCACCCTGGGTGTCCTCCTCGTCTACTGGTTGGCGCACGTCTACATCCACTCGTTCTCGAAGCAGCTCAAGGGAGTGCACCCCGGGCTGTTCGTCAAGCGCACCAAGGACTCGGCACGCGAGGAGGTCGGCGTGCTCATCGGGGGACTGCCGGCACTCGTGCTCTACGTGGTGCTCGTCGCGGTGGGCGTCGAACCTCCGACCGCCGGCTACATCTCCCTCCTTTTCGTGGTCGTGCTGCTCGTCACGGTGGCGTACCTGGGCGCAATACGCGCCGGCCTCAGCCGCCGGATCGCCTTGGTCGAGGCAGCCGGCGCCGGCAGCTTCGGGGTGGCCATCGTCGTCATGAAGGCACTGCTCCACTAGGCCCTCAGCGCAGGAACGGGCCAGCCCGGTCGGGCCATGTGGATCAGTGATGCTCGGTAATAGCGTCGAATGAGTCCCTCGGGCCCTGCTTCAAGCCGCCCGCGCTCGCGGCCGCACAGCCGAGAAAGGTCGAGTCGATGACATCAGGTTTCGTTCCCTACACGCCGGACATCGAGGTGGCAGAGCCGAAGTTCGACGAGCACCTGAAGCTCGTCACCGACAAGGCGGAGGACTACATCGCCAGGTCGGTCACCACCGAAGGCGCCGGCGGCGCCGTCCGCGACGCGCATGCCAAGGGGTACGGCGTCGTCCGCGGCGAGGTCGAGATCCTGGACGGGCTCCCGGACGCGTACGCGCAGGGCATCTACGCCAGTCCCGGGAGGCATGACGCGCTCGATCCGCTTCTCCAACGGCTCGCCCCACGCCGGTGCCGACGTACGGCTCGGCTCGTCGGTCGGGATGGCGCTCAAGATGTTCGACGTCGCCGGACCCACGCTGCTCGACGACGAGCCCGACACCCACACCTTCGACTACACCAACATCAACGGGCCGGTCTTCTTCTGCAACACCCTGGAGCACTACCTGTTCTTCCAGGACCTGTTCCTCCAGGCGTCCACGTACTTCGCCCAGGGCCGACCCGGCACACACCGCTTCCTCACCGACTTCGTGACCGGAAAGGGAACGTTCGAGCAGGAGGACTGGGCGTGGGACGAGCTCCTGGCCATGCTCAGGCTGCAGCAGACTCCCTCGGTCAACGCGCTGCTGTCGACCTACTGGACGATGGGCGCGGTACGACACGGCGACTGCATCGCCAAGGTGCGGATCGCTCCTGACGCGCACTGTGCCGAGGGCGTCGTCCGGCGCGACATCGAACCGGGGCTGGCGTCGGAGGTGACTCCGGCCGGCTCTCGTAGCCGAGCTGAAGGAGCGCCCCTACGCGTTCGACATCCAGGTCCAGCTGTGCACGGATCTGCAGCGGATGCCGGTCGAGGACCTCACCGTGGAGTGGCCCGAGGCGCTCTCGCCGTACGTCACGGTGGCCAGGCTCCGCATCCCGCAGCAGGACATCTCCGGCCCGGACAACCTCGAGAAGATGGACGCGCTCTCGTTCACGCCGTGGCGGGTCACGGCTGAGCACGCCCCGCTGGGGCCCTCATGCGCGCTCGCAAGCAGGTCTACCGCCACTCGTCGCTGTTGCGCCACGCGCTCCACCACCAGAAGCGGGCCGAGCCCCGCAGCGCGGACGAGGTGCTGCCCCTGACCCACCACCACAACTGGTAGGCCGCAGGGGCTACGGCCGGAACTCGGTGTCGATCACGTCGGTCCGGCCGGCGAGGTCGATCAGGTCCGCGATCGAGCCGACCGTCCAGGTGGGCCGGTAGGGGTACTCCCTGACCTGGTCGGGTCGGGTGGACCCGGTGCCGACGTGGATGGTCCGCATGCCGGCCTCGAGCCCACTGATGATGTCGGTGTCCATGCGGTCGCCGATCATCACGGCGGTCTCGGAGTGCGCGCCGAGCCGGTTGAGGGCACTGCGCATCATCAGCGGATTCGGCTTGCCGATGTAGTAGGGCTGCCGCCCGGTGGCGGTGCTGATCAGCGCGGCCACCGATCCGGTCGCGGGCAGCTTGCCCTGCTGGCTCGGCCCGCTGGTGTCCGGGTTGGTCGCCAGGAACCGGGCCCCGCCGTCGATCAGCCGGATGGCGCGGGTGATGGCCTCGAACGAGTAGGTCCGGGTCTCGCCGAGCACCACGTAGTCGGGGTCGCGGTCGGTCATCACATAGCCGATGTCGTGCAGGGCCGTGGTGAGGCCGGCCTCGCCGACGACGTACGCCGTGCCGTCCGGCCGTCTGGTCTGCCAGGAACTGCGCCGTGGCCAGCGCGGACGTCCAGATCGAGTCCTCGGGCACGTCGATCCCACTGCCGAGAAGGCGCGAGCGCAGGTCACGGGGGTGTAGATGGAGTTGTTGGTCAGGACGAGGAAGGGTCGACCGGAGTCCTTGAGGGCGTCGACGAACTCCTGGGCGCCGGTGATCGGCACGTCCTCGTGCACGAGCACGCCGTCCATGTCAGTGAGCCAGTAGTCGAAGGGCTTGCCTGAGGTCACCGCACCTCCCGGTCGTCGGAGAACACCCACGCTAGTGGCCGCGCACCCTGTCAGGCGGCTGGTCCACCACCTGCATGTGACACGTCGAACAGGGCCGACGGACAGTCCGGCGCGTACAGTGGAGGTGCCGAGGAACCCACAGACGACGAGTCCACGTCGTCATTTCGAGGCGAACCACACTCACGCCCGGCTGCTCGACGGCCGGCAGGACCGGCCCCTTTGGCTTCTCTCGACACCCTGACCATGGCCACGCCCGCAGCTCCGGAGCGCACCACACCGCCCCAGCCTGATGACCGTGATCCGGCGCGTCTCGCTGAGCCTCCTGATCGCGGTGGTGATCCCCACGGTGGTCTTCTACGGCGTCTTCGTGCTCGCCGGCGTGTGGACCGCGATCATCGCAGCGCTCGCGTGGGCCTACGGCGCGATCGCCTGGCGGGCAGTGACCGGGCGGCGCACGTCGGGTCTGCTGATCCTCGCCGCGATCCTGTTGACGGGACGGACCGCGCTGTCGGTCCTGGCGGACAGCACGTGGCTGTACTTCCTCCAGCCGGTCGTCAGCGACGGCTTCGTCGCCGTGCTGTTCCTGCTCTCGCTCGCCAGCGCCCGGCCGATGGTGGCGCGGCTTGCCGGCGACTTCTACCCGATGGACCACGAGCTGGCGATGCGCCCGCGGATCCGGCGCCTCTTCTGGCACCTGACGGCACTCTGGGCCGTCCTCGGGATCGCGAAGGCGACGATGACACTGTGGCTGCTTCAGTCCCAGTCGCTCGAGACGTTCTTGCTGGTGAAGAGCATCTCGATGCTGGCGATCAATGTATTCGCCGGATTCGCGACGGTCGGGCTTGCGGCCCTCGTCGCTCGCCGGGAGGGCCTGATGGGCGCAGGCCGACGAGTCCCGGTCGAGGTGCGCGCCTGACCCGTCGAGCAGCCATCCGGACTTCTGTTGATTGGCCAGGTCTTCGTCCGGAACGGGTGATGAGATGCCCCGGTCTCGTTGCCATGGTGGTCGGATGGACGAGGATGGCAAGCTCGGTGGCGGGGCCATCGCGTCGCTTACCGGCGTGGGCGTGCTGCTGATCTTCGTCTTCCAGAACACCGACGACGTCCGGTTCCACTTCCTCTTCCTGGACTTCACCTGGCCCCTCTGGCTGTACACGATCGTCGTGGCACTCTTTGGAGCGTTGGTGTGGTTCGGTCTCGGCGTGATGCGTCGTCACCGCCGCCGCAAGGCGCGGCGGGCAGAGCGACGCGGATGAGTCCGGAGGATTCGTGATGGGCAACAACGCCGGAACCGCTGCTGGCAGTGGCGCGATCTACGGACTCGGCATCTTCGGTGCGTGGGTGTTCTACTGGCAGCAGGCGGAGGGTTTCTGGGAGCACGGGTACGCCATTTTCCAGGGACTCTTCTGGCCGGCGTACATGGTCTACGAGGCGTTCTCGGCGCTGGCCGCCTGAAGACTACTCGGCATCCTCGTCGGCATCCTCGTCAGAGGCAGCCTCGTCGGTGCGCGGGCCAGTCTCCGCCGTCTCGGGTGGACCCTCGGTCTCGGCTTCTTCTTCATCGGTGACGGCCATGATGCGGGTGATCTCCTCGCGATCCTGTGCTGAGGGAAAGCCCCAGCCGGGTTCGTAGCCGTAGATCTGGTCGAGGAGCTTGCCCTCGCTGAGGGTGTGCAGGACTTCGATGGACTCCGGGCCGATGAGGGCGGGATGCTCGACACCGCAGGTCTCGGCGACCTTGAGGAGGTCTCGACGCAGCGTCTTGACGTAGTTGGCGACGCGATCGGCCTTGCCGATGGGGTCCAGTCCGTGGGCGAGCCACGGGTTCTGGGTGGCTACTCCGGTGGGGCACTCGCCGGTGTGGCACTTCTGTGCCTGGACACACCCGACCGCGAGCATGGCCTCGCGAGCGACGTTGACCATGTCCGCGCCGAGTGCGAACGCGACGATCGCGTTGTCGGGGAGACCGAGCTTGCCGGCACCGATGAACGTGATGTCCTCGTGGAGGCCGCGGCGGGCGAACTCGGCGTACACGCGGGCGAACCCGATCCGGAACGGCAGTGAGACGGAGTCGGTGAAGATGAGCGGAGAGGCGCCCGTGCCCCCTTCACCACCGTCGACGGAGATGAAGTCGACACCGCGGTCCTCACGCTCCATGGTGTCGGCCAGGTCCTGCCAGAACGTCATGTCGCCGACGGCTGACTTGATGCCGACCGGAAGACCGGTCTCGTCCGCGAGCAGCTCGACGAAGTCGAGCAGTGAGTCGACGTCGTCGAACTCCGAGTGGCGGGCGGGACTGATGCAGTCGACGCCCTGGGGTACGCCACGGGTCTCGGCGATCTCGCGGGAGACCTTCGGGCCGGGCAGCACCCCGCCGAGCCCGGGCTTGGCGCCCTGACTGATCTTGATCTCGATCGCCTTGACCGGTGCGCCCTGGACGAGGTCCTTGAGCTTGGGCAGGTTGAACCGCCCCTCGTCGTCGCGGCAGCCGAAGTAGGCGGTGCCGATCTGGAAGATCAGGTGCGCGCCGTTGCGGTGGTACGACGAGATGGCTCCCTCCCCGGTGTTGTGAAGGCATTCGCTCTGGCGGCGCCCCGGTTGATGGCCTCGATGGCATTGCCGGACAGGGAGCCGAAGCTCATGCCGGACACGTTGACCACGGACTCGGGGCGGAACGCGCCCCTCCGGCCGCGCGCGGCGCCGAGGACCTTGGCCGACGGGAGCCTCGCCTCCTGGCCGAGGGACCCGTGGGTGGGATGGGCGCGCCCGAACGTGCGGTGATGCACGATGACGTTGCCATCTGTGTGCTCGAGGTCGTTGTCGGTCCCGAACCCGAAGTAGTTGTTCTGCAGCTTCGAAGAGGCATACACCCAGCGCCGCTCGTCACGGCTGAACGGGCGCTCCTCGTTGTTGCTGGCAACGATGTACTGACGCAGCTCAGGCCCGATGCTCTCCAGCCAGAAGCGTGCGTGGCCAACCACCGGGAAGTTGCGCAGGATGGCATGTCTGCGTTGCACGAGGTCGTGGGCGGCCACCGCGCCCAGAGCTGCTGCTGCGGCCAATCTCTTCTTCATGGGGTGGTCGTACCCGCCGGCACCCTGCGTAACCAAACCTGTCTTGCGCAGTTTGACCTGTCGCAGCACTGGGAAGCGCAACCTCCAGCCTCAAGTCGCGTCGCCGCGATACCGGCTCCTCCTCGAAGGAAGAACACCATGCACCTTCGTCTGGCCGCCCTGGTCGCCACCCTGCTCGTCACCGCGGCAGGCTGGGTCAACATCGCCTCTGCCAGCCCCGGCGACGACTACGTCGGCCCGTACTTCGGCGACGGGAACCTCCCGCCGGGCTGCATCCAGGACATGAGCCGGGACAACCCGGACAACGACTGCTTCCACGCGAAGGTCGGCCTCAACGCGCTCGACTCGCCCCAGATCGACGTCGCCGTGCTCGTGCCCGCGTCGCCGACGGCCGAGCGCGACATCCGCATCATGCGGCAGGCCGCCGAGGCCTGGGAGGGCGGTATCGACTACCTCGCTGACGAGATGGGGCTCGACTGGCTGCGTGACGGAGTGAACTTCCACATCTCGCCCGATGTCGTCGGTCTCACCGAGGGCGACGAGATCAGTACCTATCCGCTCTACGACCCCGAGATCGTGATCATCGCGACCAACCCGGTCGGCGGTGCGGGCATCGGGGTCGACCCGGTGTACCTGACGGACGCGCTGGGCCTCTTCGACGAGAACGGCGTGCCCTGCCACAACATCGAGAACCCGTTCTCCATGGACACCTGGGAGGGCATGCCCGGGTACGACGGGCATCACGGTGACGGCGGTGGCATCTACGTCGAGGACTGCGGCGGTGCCGGTGGCAACGTGTGCTTCTCGGTGAACGGGGCCATCGACCCGGTGCCGGGTGTGACCGACACGTTCTCGATGTTCGACCTCGTCCTCCACGAGACCGGTCACTGCCTGACGCTCGGCCACGTCGGCGACGGTGCCGAGACGCCGCGTGGGGGCCGGTCCCGACCACGGACATCATGGCCTACAGCTATGACCCGCCCGGCCAGAACAAGTGCGTCTCGACGCTCAACGTCGAGGCCTTCGCAACCCGGATGAGCCGCTACCTCGACGTCGACGGCGACGGCGCGGTCACCGAGACCGACCGCCTCCAGCCCAACGACGTGATGGGCGACGGCACCAACTCCTTCCAGGTGCAGCATCCCGACGACCACCTCTTCGCCTCGTCCACGGGCTCGGTGTGGGACTGCCCGCAGCCGGACCTGGGGGCCGTGCCGGGCACGCCGACCGACTGGACGCCGACGCCGGCCGAGACGAGCGATCCGATGCTGACGGTCAGCGCACCCGCCCACGGCGCCGAGACCAGCGACGGCCACGTGCACGTCAGCGGCACCGTCGAACGTCGGCCGCACGACACCCCGCCGACCTCGCCGACGGCCGCGCACGACGACCCCGACGGCGACTCGCTCACCCCCGTGACCGACATCCAGAACATCCAGGTCGAGGTGACCGACCTCGACGTCGTCGCCACGGTCAAGGTGAACCAGCTGTGGCCGAAGGACGTCGTCAGCCTGCCGAAGTACGGCGTCAGCATCGGTGGCCGTGAGATCGAGTCATACATTCCCGAGCCGGACAACCCGAACGACGTCGTCACCATGGACCACTCCATGGAGCGCGCCCTGCCCAGCGAGTGGTCGGAGTGGGACGCAGCGGCCAACACGGTGACGTTCCGCATCCCCCGCAGCTATCTCGCGGATGCGAGGGTGACGGCACCGTACGACGTCTTCGCACTGACCAGCTACCGCGCGCCCACCAAGCTGTGGACCGTGGTGGCCGACGACCGTGCCCCCGACGCCGGCGCCATCGGCGTCGGGGCGCCGGCCGGTGACCAGTCGGCGGCTGCCGGTGGCGGCCCGTCCACCTCGGGCAGCGGCTCGACCGCGAGCAGCCTGCTCGACCCGATCGTCCTCGAACGACCCGGTGGGAACACCTTCACCGCCGCGGACAGCACGCTCGGGGTGACGGGAGGACGGCACGAGTTCAGCCTGTCGGTGCCCGAGACGAGCACCGTCGAGCTCACGCTGGGCTGGGAGGACGCCAGTGACCTCGACATGTTCGTCACCGGTGCGGCCCAGGGTTCGGCGGCCTCCGCGGGCCAGCCTGAGCGTCTCGTCCTCGAGGACGTCCAGGGCACCCTGGACATCGGGGTCGACCCCTACCTGGTCCTGGGTGTGCCGTCGACGAACTACACCCTCGAGGCCACCGTCATCCCCAACGGCTCCGACGGCGGTGGCGGCGGCCCGGTCTCCGACATCGACGGAGACGGCGTGCCCGACGACGCCGACGCGTGCGTGGCGGAGCCCGGTGTCGGCAGCTCCGGTTGCCCGATGCCGTCGGACGAGGAGATCACGGTCTACGTGGACGGTGCGGCCGTGGCCAGCCAGGCCGTCGAGTCCAGCCATGGTCCGGACGACTTCGCTCTCGACGTGACGGTGCCTTCGGGTGAGCACGAGGTCATGACGGTGTGGACGCAGGACGGGGAGACCCTCGCGAGCGACAAGCGCACCGTCGTACACACCGCGCCCGGCGTCGACCGTGACTCCGACGGGGTCGCGGACGGCTCGGACAACTGCGTGCGCCAGCCCAACGAAGACCAGGCCGACCTCGACGAGGACGGTGCCGGTGACGCCTGCGACTCCGACATCGACGGCGACGGGCACTCCAACGCCAAGGAGCGCGCTCGAGGCACCGACCCCTACGACGCGTCGTCGTACCCCGGTCGCAAGAAGGGCGGCACGATGCCCTAGGCGACTCGGCCATCGACCCCGCCCCCGGCCTTTGGGGGGACCTTGGGCCGGGGGCGGCTTTACGCCGGTTCCCGCTTACTCGGCTCGGTGACGCGGCATGTAGGGCGCGATGGGGCACGCGCCGGGGCATCCCTCCTTGGTTCGTGGCCCCACCCGCTCCATCCCGCACTTCACGCAGACCTCTAGGTAGTTGCCCACCATCCGCTGTCGCAGCGGCGGCTTCTCCCAGTCATGGCCGTACTCGTCACGCATGGGCCTCCCTCCCGGACTCCCCTCTACTTCCACTCGTGCCACAAACCGCCAGTTGCTAAACCCCCGCGGTGGTCAGCGCCTGGTCTCGTACCTGGTCAGGAGCACGCCGTCGGGGAACGTCCGGGTCTCCACCAGGTTCAGGTTCACCCAGTCGTCCAGGGCCGTGAAGAACGGCGTGCCGCCGCCCACCAGGACTGGGTAGGTGACGATCAGGTACTCGTCGATCAGCCCGGCCCGCATGGCAGCCGCGGCGAGGGTGGCGCCGGCGATCTCCATCGGGCCACCGTCCTCGGCCTTGAGCCGGGTGATCTCGGCGACCGCGTCACCGGTCACGAGGCGGGCGTTCCCGTCGACCTTGTCGATCGTCGAGGAGAACACGACCTTCGGGGTGTCCCGCCAGTTGCGCGCGAAGTCGATCTCGGCGGGTGTGGCACCGGGCTGCTGGTCGGCGGTCGGCCAGTGTGAGCTCATCGTCTCCCACAGCTTGCGCCCGTACAGCGACATGCTGATCATTCGCATCTGCTCGCACCAGAAGAGGAACACCTCCTCCACCGGTCCGCCCCAGCCGATGTCGTCGCCGGGAGCGGCGATGTAGCCGTCCAGGGTCACGTTCATGCCGAAGATCAGTTTCCGCATGGCGTCAGCCTCCCGCGACTCGGTATTCGGCGTACGGACCAACACGGCCCGGAAAGATCATCGCGCTCCGCCCGGTCCTCAGGCCGGCGATCATCGGTCATGGGATGCCATCGTCCCAGCAACCTCCGAGCCACGTGGTCGATCAGCGGCATGGTCGGGCTCCGCCCCTCAACGCGGTGCGGTTGCGCCGACAGGGCGGCATCCTCGTCGGCTGGTCGACGCGTGCCCGACGCGAGCGCCAAAGAGCGACATGGCGAACCGGGCCGACCCGGTCTCGGGAACGGGTCGACCCGGCTCTGCTCACTTGTACCCCATGCTGCCATGCACATACGCGGCTAACGGCGACCTTGGCCAAGATGCGCGGCAGTGCCCCGATGCAGCTCGGCGCACTGCCGCGCTCCCGCTACTGGAGCATCGGGTCGACCCGCCCCTGCATGGGGGCTGGGGCGATCCGCCCTCTTGGGATTCGCGGCACCACCAACGTGCTTGCCGGGTCAGACGTAAACGGCCACGTACACGTGCTCGTCGGGTGCCTGGGCACGTTCTAGAGCGATCAGTTGCAGTTGCACCCACTCCTGCGTCGCCAACCGCACCTGTTCCGTGAGGCCGACGGGTAGCCGGATGGTGATGAGCACGATGCTGTCGGGCCGCCCCTCGACGGTCTCGACCGCGACTCGCTCCGCAAGCACGCCGACCACTTCGTTCTGGATGCGGGCAGGCGTCGGCGGCCCTCCCTCGTCACCCATGCGGCCACCGTGCCCCGCTGCTGGCAAGTCATGCCCTTGGGCGCGCGACTCTGGTCCAGAGAGGACCGAAAGCGGCCCCCGACGCTGCGAGACGCCGAGAGCCGTCCCGCCGAACTCAGATGTCGAAATACAGCTCGAACTCGTGCGGGTGCGGCCGCAGCGCGACGGGGGCGATCTCCTCGGTGCGCTTGTAGTCGATCCAGGTCTCGATCAGGTCGGGAGTGAAGACGCCGCCCTCGAGCAGGAAGTCGTGGTCGGCCTCCAGCGAGTCGAGGACCCCGTCCAGCGAGGAGGGCACCGTCGGGATGTCGGCGTGCTCGTCCGGCGGGAGCTCGTAGAGGTCCTTGTCGACCGGCTCGTGCGGCTCGATCTTGTTCTTGATGCCATCGATCCCGGCCAGCAGCATCGCGGAGAACGCGAGGTAGGGGTTGGCGGACGGGTCGGGGCAGCGGAACTCCACCCGCTTGGCCTTCGGGTTGGAGCCGGTGATCGGGATCCGGATGCAGGCGGACCGGTTGCGCTGGCTGTAGACCAGGTTCACCGGTGCCTCGAAGCCGGGCACCAGGCGGTGGTAGGAGTTCACGGTCGGGTTGGTGAACGCCAGCAGCGACGGGGCGTGCTTGAGCAGGCCGCCGATGTAGTAGCGCGCGGTGTCAGAGAGGCCGGCGTACCCGGTCTCGTCGTAGAACAGCGGCTCGCCGCCGTCCCAGATCGACTGGTGGCAGTGCATTCCGGAGCCGTTGTCACCGAAGATCGGCTTCGGCATGAACGTCGCGGTCTTGCCGTTGCGCCAGGCGACGTTCTTGACGAGGTACTTGAACTTCATGACGTTGTCGGCGGTCACGAGCAGCTCGTCGAAGCGGAAGTTGATCTCCGCCTGCCCGGCGGTGCCGACCTCGTGGTGGGCACGCTCGACCACCAGGCCGCTCTTCTCGATCTCGGTGACGATCTCGTCGCGGAGGTCGCCGAAGTGGTCGTACGGCGCGACGGGGAAGTAGCCACCCTTGTACTTCACCTTGTAGCCGCGGTTGTTGTCCTCGGAGCCGGTGTTCCAGGCGCCGGCCTCGGAGTCGATGTGGTAGAAGCCGGCGTTCTGCTTGGTCTCGAAGCGGACCGAGTCGAAGACGTAGAACTCTGCCTCGGGCGCGAAGTAGGCGGTGTCACCGATGCCGGTGCTGGCGAGGTAGGCCTGCGCCTTGCGCGCGATGTTGCGCGGGTCGCGGGAGTAGGCCTCGCCGGTGAGGGGGTCGTGGATGAAGAAGTTCACGACCAGCGTCTTCGCGTCGCGGAACGGGTCGAGGTACGCCGTCGTCGGGTCCGGGAACAGCGACATGTCGGACTCGTGGATGGCCTGGAAGCCGCGTACCGAGGAGCCGTCGAAGTTCAACCCGTCGTCGAAGACGGCCTGGTCGAACGAGGAGACCGGCACCGTGAAGTGCTGCATGATCCCGGGCAAGTCACAGAACCGGACGTCGACCATCTCGACACCTTCGTCCGAGATGAACTTCAGCAACTCGTCGCTGTTTGCGAACATTCGTCCTCCTCGGCCGCATCCGTGGCGACCAGCAAAGTCGTGCGTGCGAAATTGTCGGTGCGACACTGCACCGACCCAGCCCGCAACCTAGGCAGGGGCAGTTTCTTGACCGTATCCGGTTTGTTTCGCCGATGTAACAGGGTCCGCCGACCGGGCGGCGCCGGTGCCCTCGGTAGCCTGTCGCGGTGCCCACGCCGCCCCCGGAGACCGCCTCCTGGGGCCGTCGCATCCTCGCCCTGTGCGTCGACTGGTTCGCCTCCATCCTGGTCGTGGTGGTGGTGCTCGGTCCCGCCGGCTGGAGCGACAACCGGCTCTCCAGCACCTACACACTGCTGGTCTTCGCGCTCGAGTCGAGCGTGCTGAATGCGGTGGCCGGCGGGTCGTTCGGCAAGCTCGCGACCCGGCTGCGCGTCGTCCGCAACGACGGCAGCGGCCGGCCGGTCGACCTCCTGCGCTCGCTGCTGCGTCAGGTGATGGTCTGCCTGGTGATCCCGCCGCTGGTGTTCCGCCCGGACGGGCGCGGCCTGCACGACCTGGCGGCAGGATCGGTGACGGTCACGATCCGGCCCTCAACCTGACGAAAGCGGCGTCGGCGGTTTCGGCTCGCGGTTATCGTGGTGGGCACCATCGCGACTCGACTTCGGAGACCCCTCATGCGCCGTTCCCTGATCATGCGCCGGAGCCTGGCGGCCCTGGCCCTCCCGCTGCTGCTGGGCGGGCTGGCCGCCTGCGGATCCGACGACGAGGGAGCCGATCCCGCGGCTTCGTCGAGCTCATCCACCGAGTCCGAGGAGTCCTCGGACACCGAGGCGGAAGGTGAGGTCGACCAGGCCGAGTTCGTCGACACCATGAAGGCGGGAATCGAGGCCTCCACGACGGCGCAGATGACGATGCACATGGACATGGGCGGTCAGGCCATAGACGCCGACGGCGAGGTGGACTACACCACGACCCCACCCCAGATGGCCATGACCATGGAGTCTCCGGCCGCGGCCGGAGAGTCCATCGAGATGCGCATGGTCGACGGGGTCATGTACATGAACATGGGGCAGATGACCAACAACAAGTTCGTCTCCTTCGACCTCTCCGACCCGGCGAACCTGCCTCCGGGGATGGACCAGCTCACAGGCACGATGGATCCGCTCGCGGCGTTCGACTCGTTCGAAGAAGGTGTCCAGTCGGTCGTCTTCGTGGGTGACGAGGACGTCGACGGCGAGCAGCTCGGACACTACGAAGTCAAGCTCGACACCTCGAAGATCGAGCAGTTCAAGGAGCTCCCGACCCAGGCTGAGCTGCCCAAGACCGTCTCCTACGACCTGTGGCTCGACGACGAGAACCGCACGCGGAAGATGACCATGGAGATGGCCATGGGTGGGGCGCCGATGGAGATGGAGGTCGAGTTCACCAACTGGGACGAGCCGGTCGACATCGCCGCGCCTCCGGCCAGCGAGATCGTCGAGCAGCCCCAGGCCTGACCCTGGCTACCGGCCGCGCATCTGGCCGCGCAGGCCCTTCATGCTGGTCGGGATAGGCCCCTTGGGCAGGGGGATGTTGGACCGGCTGGCGTCGAGCGCCTTGAGCCGGTTCAGCACGTCGGTGAGATCGGCGGGCTTGACGTTCTTGCCGAGCTTGGTGACGTGCTTGACCAGCCGGGGCAAGGGCACCTCGCCCTCGCCGTTGCCGCAGATCACCTCGTGGATGGGGATCTCCGCCGCGACGCGCTCGTGCTTGCGACGCTCGTTGGTCAGGAGGCTGCGGAGCCGGTTGGGGTTTCCCTCGCCGACCAGAACGATCCCGGGCGGACCGACGACGCGGTGGACCACGTCCTGCTGCTTGTTGAAGGCGATCATCGGGTCGGTCTTCCAGCCGCGGCGCAGCATGCCCAGCGCCTGGCCGGCCGCGCCGGGTCGACCTTCCATCTGCCGGAACGCCGACTTCTGGGCCCGGCGTCCGAACACCACCACAGCCGCCAGCAGACCCGTCAGCAGGCCGCCGGCCACGGCGATCGCCACTCCGATGGGTCCGCCTCCGGGGAAGATCCAGAACAGGCCGAAGCCGATCGCCGCGCCGACCACGAACGCGCCGAGCACCCACAGGCCCAGCCGACGGTCGCTCTGCTTGGCCATCTTGTAGGTGGCGACGATCTGCTGGCGCCGGCTCATCTTCTCCGGGTCTACGTCCTTGGGCATGGCGGGGCGGCCTGGCTTTCTTCGAGTGGTGGATCAGGCGGGGGAGGCGGTCCGGGCCTCCATGGCCTGACGGTACAGGCGCCCGGCGCGGTACGACGAGCGCACCAACGGGCCGGACATCACGCCCGAGAAGCCGATCTGGTCGGCCTCGTCCTTGAGCTCGACGAACTCCTCGGGCTTGACCCACCGCTCGACCGGGTGGTGCCGCGCGGACGGGCGGAGGTACTGGGTGATCGTGACCAGCTCGCAGCCGGCGTCGTGCAGGTCCTGCAGCGCCTGGCTGACCTCCTGCCGGGTCTCGCCCATGCCGAGGATCAGGTTCGACTTGGTGACCAGGCCGAAGTCACGTGCTGCCGTGAGGACCCCGAGCGAGCGGTCGTAGCGGAAGGCCGGCCGGATCCGCTTGAAGATCCGCGGCACCGTCTCGACGTTGTGGGCGAGCACCTCGGGCCGCGACTCGAAGACCTCGCGGAGCAGGTCGGGCTTGGCGTTGAAGTCGGGGATGAGGTTCTCGACGCCGGTCTCGGGGTTGAGCTCGTGGATGGCGCGCACGGTCTCGGCGTACAGCCAGGCGCCGCCGTCGGGCAGGTCGTCGCGGGCGACGCCGGTGATCGTGGCGTACCGCAGCCCCATCGTCCGCACCGACTCCGCCACCCGCCGGGGCTCGTCGCGGTCCAGCGGCTCGGGCTTTCCGGTGTCGATCTGGCAGAAGTCGCAGCGTCGGGTGCACTGGTCGCCGCCGATGAGGAAGGTGGCTTCGCGGTCCTCCCAGCACTCGAAGATGTTGGGGCACCCGGCCTCCTGGCACACCGTGTGGAGACCCTCGGCCTTCACC
Organism: uncultured Actinomycetota bacterium; assembly: GCA_963830755.1. Classification (GTDB taxonomy): domain Bacteria; phylum Actinomycetota; class Actinomycetes; order Propionibacteriales; family Nocardioidaceae; genus Nocardioides. Next base: position 77,219 of record CAWHNI010000016.1, read on the forward strand.
AGGGCCTGGAGCTGCTTGTACTCCGGACCCATCTTCGCCCGGGTCTTGATCCACTCCGGCTTGCGCTCGATCGGGGTCTCCGCGTTGCGGACCTCCAAGCGGAGGAGCTTCCGGCCTTCGGGGGTTGCGGCTTGCGTCACGCGGTCACTTTACGCCGGGGGAGGGGGGCGCCCAATTCGTCCGAGGCGCTTCCCAATACGGTAACCAATCGGTTACCATTCTGGTGTGGACGTCTTCGGAGCACTCGCCGACCCGGTCCGCCGGAGCCTGCTCGAGGAGATGGTCTCCGGGCCGGCTCGTGTCGTTGACCTCGCCGGCCAGCACCCCATCTCCCGGCCCGCGGTCAGCAGGCACCTGCGTCTGCTCTCCGAGGCCGGCCTGGTCGAGGCCGAGGACCGGGGCCGGGAGCGCCACTACGCGCTCGTGCCGTCCGCGCTGGCACCCGTCGCCGCGCTGCTGGGGCGCCTCGCCCCGGCGTCGGCGGCCGGACCGCTCACGGCACAGGCCCTGGACGCCCTCGAGACAGAGGTACGCCGCACCGGGCGCGACCGGCGAACCCCACGCCGCGGCGCCACCACCCGACAGGAGACAGCATGAGCCCCACACCCACCGGCACCGTCGACCACGACGACGACCGCCGCACCCTCCGCCTGACCCGCACCTTCACGGCTCCGATCGAGGACGTGTGGGCTTCCGTCACCGAGGCCGAGAGGCTGGAACGCTGGATCGGGACCTTCACCGGTGACCCGGAGGACGGCCGGGTGTGGTTCCGGATGACGGCCGAAGGGGAAGACGCCCCGGTCGAGGAGATGAAGATCCGGGAGTGCGATCCCCCGCGTCGGCTGGCGGTGACGACCAACGTCGGCGTGCACGTGTGGCACCTCGAGCTCGACCTCGTCGAGGCGGACGGCGTGACCACCCTGTCGTTCTCGCAGCCGGGCGTGGACCCGGAGGACGGCGAGAGCGTCGGGCCGGGTTGGGAGTACTACCTCGACCGGCTGGTGGCGGCCCTGACGGGGGGAGACGTCGCGTCGATCGACTTCGACCGCGACTACTACCCGGCGATGCGGGACCACTACCGCGCGCAGCTCTGAGTGCTACGGGCGGACCAGCTCGATGCGCGGGGCGCGCCCTGGCTCGGGCCGCGGCTCGTAGTCGGGCGTGGGGGAGTACGGCGTCCACGCGAGGTACTCGGTCAGGTGCCGCTCCACGCTCGGCAGCACGTCGGAGACGGTGACCGGGCGGCCCAGCTCGTTGCTGAGCGAGGTCACGCCCGCGTCGGCGATCCCGCAGGGGACGAACCGGTCGTACCACGCGAGGTCGACGTCGCAGTTGAGGGCGAACCCGTGCATCGTCACCCCGCGGCTGACCCGGATGCCGATCGCGGCGACCTTGCGCTCCGGTCCGCGGCTGTCGGCGCGCAGCCAGACTCCGCTGCGGCCGGGGATCCGGGCCGTTGTCACGCCGAAGTCGCGGCAGACGGCGATCAGTGCCTCCTCCACCCGGCGTACGTAATCGACGACCTTGACGTGGTCGGGGAGGGTCACGATCGGGTAGCCGACGAGCTGCCCCGGTCCGTGGAAGGTGATCTTGCCGCCGCGGTCCACGTCGATCACGGGGGCGCCGCCCGAGTCGGCGGGGCGCTCGTGCGGTTCGGTCCGCTTGCCGGCGGTGAAGACCGGGGGGTGCTCGAGCAGCAGCACGGTGTCGGGGGCCTTGCGTACGACCACCGCGGCGTGGACCTCGCGCTGGAGGTCCCAGGCAGCGACGTAGTCGACGGCGTCCACCCCGAGGCCGGCGATGTGGAAGTCAGGAGACACGCCCGCAGCCTACCCCTGTGGAGAACCTCCGCCCCGCGGCTGGGAAGTGGGTAGGAAGGAGGGGTGAGACTGCTCTGGGGCGTGCTGATCCTCGTGGCGACGAGCTCGTGCGCGCCAGCCGATGCCGACCACCCGCCCGTCCCGGTCGTCGAGGCCCGACGGACCGCGGACGGCCTGTCCCTGCTCCGCGAGTGGGACCGGCGCCGGTCGCAGGCCTGGGCCCACGGCGACGCCGCGGCCCTGACCGACCTCTACACCCGCGCGTCGCGCACCGGCCGCCACGATCGGGCGATGCTCGCGGCCTACGCCGCCCGGGGGCTGCGGGTGGCCGGTCTGCGGACGCAGGTGCTCGACGCCTCGCTGCGGGCCTGGACGCCCGAGCGGGTCACGCTCGAGGTCACCGACCGGGTGGTCGGCGCCCAGGCGGTGGGTCGCGGTGTCCGGATCTCACTGCCCCGTGACCGGCCGTCCACACGGGTGATCTCGCTGCGCCGGGTGTCCGGCGCGTGGCGGGTCGAGGAGGTCACTGAGCCAGGTCAGCGTCCGAGGGCGGCGGCGACGACCCGCTCCACGGTCCCGTCCCGGAACCGGTAGCCCGCCGCCTCCAGAGCCGCCGGGCGCAGGTTGATGGAGTTGAGCAGCTCCGGCGCCATCGGCCCCGCCGCCACCTTGAGCAGCGGCTTCGGTGCGGCCAGGAAAGTCGGACGCGAGACGGCGTGGGCGAACGCCCGGGTGTACTCCGCGTTGGTTGGCGTCTGCGGGGCGCACATGTTGAACACGCCCGACGCCGACGGGTGCTCGAGCAGGTGGACGGCCGCCCCGATCCAGTCGTGCAGCGAGATGACCGGGAAGTACTGCCGCCCGTCGCCGAGACGGGCGCCGAGGAAGGCCTTGAAGATCGGGAGCTGGAGCTTCAGGAGCGGGTTGGCGCGGTCGGTCACCGGCGCCGTCCGCATCACGCACACGCGGGCACCCGCTTGCACCGCGGGTTCCGCGGCAGCCTGCCAGTCCCGCGTCAGGACGGTCAGGAACGCCTCGCCCCGGCTGTCGGACGCCTCGGTGACGACCTCGTCGCCGTGGTCGCCGTAGAACGAGCTGCCGTTCTGGGCGAGGAAGGCAGGTGGCCGCTCGGCCCGGGCGATCGCCTCGGCCAGGACCCGCGTGCTGCTGATCCGGCTCTCCCGCATCCCGCCCTGCCAGCGGGGGGAGTGCGGGATGCCCGCCATCCGGGCGCCGGCGAGGTTGACGACGACATCCGCGGACGCGATCGACCGCGTCGTCGATCTCGCCCGACTGCGGGTCCCAGCTCGACTCGTCCGGCGCCGACGTCGGCCGGCGGACCAGCGCCACCACCCCGTGCCCCCGGTGCACCAGCTCGTCCGACAGGTGACGACCCAGCAGACCGGAGGCTCCAGCGATGATGACGCGCATCGGGTCCCATCCTGCCCGGCCTCAACCGTGACACAGAAGCCCGTGGCTCGTCCAGCCGGGCTCGTCGCGAGCTCCCAGTCGCTCGCGTGGCATCTGCTGCGACGTGCCGGGCCAGGGCGCCGAACGCGATCGCGAGGCTCAGCAAGGCGAGCGTACGTCGCGAAGTCGCTGAGCGCCGTGCCGACGAACTCGACGACCAGAAAAGGCCCAGAGAAGAGCCGGGATCCAGCGGGGAACGACGCGCGCGCGGAACAGACCGATGCTGAGCAGGAGCAGGCCCAGGACGGTACCGAGCAAGCCCGGCCGCCGCGAAGAGCATCATCGGCGAGGACTCGAAGTCCTCGATCAGTCCAGCGTAGAGCCTCGCGGTTCTCGGCGTCCCTGGCCATCCCGACAGTGATCAGACGACGCTCCCGGAGAGCACGCAGTGGCCCAGGACGCCGATCACCGACGAGGGTGGCGCCGAGGTTGGACAGGACGCGGGGCGCCGGTCGCGGATGAGGTGGGCGATGCCGAGCACGGCGGCCAGCATGAACAGCTGTGACGAGCGCGAACAGGACGCGGCCGACAGCGGCGGCGCTGGTGCCCCCCTCGTCGATGGCCGCCAGGCGATCGACGTAGTCCGGGGGGAAGGGCGGCTCCAGCAGGGACCAGGCGGCTGAGCGCGAGCACGGCGCCGATCAGGCCGACAACGGCGGCGGTGCGACGGAATGTGGCGGAGTCGTTCATGGTGCTGCTCCTCCGGTGGTGGATCGAGCCACCAGCGAAGCCGCGCTGGCCGGGTCGCCCGTCATCGGCGACGATGGTCGGCTGCTCGGTCACCCGAAGTTGATCCGGCACGATCAACCTCGGGATGACTCCGCGACGGGCCTCGATCGCCCTATCGTGACGCGGGTGAACGGCGCTGCGCTCCCGTGATCTTCGACCTCGCTCTGGCGCACGGCCGTGACCGCGGTCGGCGTGGCCGAGATCTGGGTGCCGTTCTCCTCGCGTGCAGGCGCGACGGGTCGGCGGTCCGCGAGCACGTCGGTCACCGTCGTGGCCGGGCTCGCCCTGACGCAGCGCCGCACGCTTCCCGCTGGCCGCAGGGCTCGTCGTGCTGTTGGTCGTGGCCGCTGGTGTTCTCGATCGACGCCGGTGTATGTGCTGTTCTGCGGGCAGTTCGTGCCCGATGGCGATCGCGGTCTTCATCGATGGCCCGGCACGGGCGCGGACCGGGTGCCGTTCCTCGGCGCCGCAGCCGCGGCGCCGCTGACACTGCTGTACTTCGACCTCTTCGTCGCCTACCTCCAGGAGCCCGGGGAGATCGTCTTCCACTGGGGTGTCTTCACCATCGTCTGGGCGTTCGGCTACTGGCCTGCGCAGCTTCGAGCAGCCGGGCCCGGGAGTCGACCGAGCGCGGCGATCGCCGCAGAGGTGGCCGCCGCCGAGCAGGCGATGGCGGCCGTCGTCGAGGAGCGCACCCGGATCGCCCGCGAGCTGCACGACATCGTGGCCCATCGGTGAGCATGATGGTCGTGCAGGCCGGGTGCGGCCGAGCAGGTCGTGGACGACGACCCGGAGTTCGCCGCGCAGGGCACTCGGGACGATCCGGACCACCGGGCACCGGCGGCGCTCGTCGGAGATGCGGCGGGTGGTCGCGATGCTGCGCGACGCCGACGAGCCGGGCGCGCTGGCGCCGCAGCCCGGGTCTGGACGCCGTCCCTGCTCTGGTCGAGGACGTGCGCGCGGCCGGGCGTCGCGCCACGCTCGAGGTCGCCGGGGATCGCCGTGACCTGCCGGCGGGCGTCGACCTCGCGGCGTACCGGATCGTGCAGGAGGCGCTGACCAACGTGCGGCGGCACGCGTCCGCGTCCGTCGGTGCGAGGTCGCCCTCGACCTACGGCGACGAGCGACGTGCGGCATCGAGGTCACCGACGACGGGGTCGGGCGCCGCGGATCCGACGGGCGGGCACGGACTGGTGGGGATGCGCGAGCGGGCGTGCGCTGTACGGCGGCACGCGTCGAGGCCGCGTCGCGTGAACGGCACCGGGCTTCGCCGTGCGGGCGGTGCTGCCGGTCGGGCTATCGGCATGAGCGACCCGGGCGTGCGGGTGGTGGTCGTCGACGACCAGGAGCTGGTCCGAACCGGGTTCGCGCTGATCCTGGAGCGCGCGGGCGATCGACGTCGTCGGGCAGGCCGGCGACGGGCTCGAGGCGCTCGACGTGGTGCGCCACGGACGATTGCCCGACGTCGTCCTCATGGACGTGCGGATGCCGCGCCTCGACGGGATCGAGGCACTCGGCAGCTGTTCGGCGAGCTGCCCGAGATCAGGGTGTTGGCGCTGACGACCTTCGACCTGGACGAGTACGTCTATGCGGCCGTCCGGGCCGGCGCCAGCGGGTTCCTGCTCAAGGACGTCTCGCCCGACGATCTGGTACACGCCGTCCGGCCGTGGCGCAGGGCGACACGATGCTCGCGCCGGCACTGACCCGGCGCCTCCTCGAGCGGTTCGCGGCCGGCCCCGAGCCGGGCGCCCGACCTGCCGGCCCTCGCCGACCTGAGCGAGCGTGAGCTCGACGTGCTCCGCCTGGTCGCCCGCGGCATGCCCAACGCCGCGATCGGCGCCGAGCTGTTCCTCAGCGAGGCGACCGTGAAGACGTACGTGTCGCGGCTGCTGACCAAGCTCGCGCTGCGGGACCGGGTGCAGCTCGCCGTGCTCGCCTACCAGTCCGGGCTGGTCTCGCAGGCGACACGGGGTCGTCAGACCTCGAACTGACCGGCCTCGAGGCGCTGCTTGACCTCGGGGAGGAAACGGGCCAGCGTCGGCGCCGTCGACCAGCCGGTGGTCGTAGGTCAGCGCGAGGTAGACCATCGAGCGCACCGCGATCGTCTCGCCGAGGTTCGGGTCGTCGATCACGACCGGCCGCTTCACGACCGTGCCGGTGCCGAGGATCGCGACCTGCGGCTGGTTGATGATCGGGGTGTCGAACAGCGCGCCGCGGCTGCCGGTGTTGGTGAGCGTGAACGTGCCGCCGGACAGCTCGTCGGGCGTGATCTTGTTGGTGCGGGTGCGGTCGGCGACGTCGGCGATCTTGCGGGCCAGGCCGGCGATCGACAGGTCACCCGCGTCCTTGATCACCGGGGTCAGCAGGCCCTTCTCGGTGTCGACCGCGATCGCGAGGTTCTCGCTGTCGAAGTAGGTCACCTCGCCCTTCTCGGTGTCGATCGCGGCGTTGAGCGACGGGTGCTGCTTGAGCGCGTCGATGGCGGCCTTGGCGAAGAACGGCATGAAGGAGAGCTTCACGCCCTCGCGGGCCAGCGAAGTCGGCCTTCACCGAGTCGCGGAGTCGCGCGATCGGGGTGACGTCGACCTCGACCACCGTGGTCAGCTGCGCGCTGACCTGCAGCGACTCGACCATCCGCTTGGCGATCACCTTGCGCAGGCGCGAGAGCGGCTCGGTCTTGCCGCGGAGCGGCGACGGGCTGCGGCCGCCGGCCGGGCGCGGACGCGGCGGCCGGGGCTTCTCCTCCGGCGGCTGCTCCTTGCGCCTTGGCGGCGTCGAGGACGTCCTGCTTGCGGATCCGTCCACCGACGCCGGTGCCGGTGACCGACGACAGGTCGACGTCGTGCTGCGCGGCCATCTTGCGGACCAGCGGCGTGACGTACGTCGACGGCTCGCTGCGGTCGGGCTTCTCCGCGGCGGGCTCCTCCTTCTGCTCCGGCTCGGCTCGGAGGTCTCCTCGGCCTGGGCCGGCTCCTCCTCCTGCTCCGGCTCGGGCTCCTCCTCCGGCTCCGGCTCGGCCTCTTCGGGCTCGGCCTCGGCCTCGGGCTCCTGCTCCTGCTCGGCTCGGGCTCTTCGGACCTTGTCCTCCGACTTGTCCTCGCCGGAGTCGGACTTGGCCGGCGTCGCCGGAGCCGACGATCGCCAGCTCGGCGCCGACCTCGACCGTCTCGTCCTCCTCGACCTTGATCTCGAGCAGGGTGCCGGCGACGGGGGAGGGGATCTCGGTGTCGACCTTGTCGGTGGAGACCTCGAGCAGCGGCTCGTCGACGGCGACCTCGTCGCCGACCTGCTTGAGCCAGCGGGTGACGGTGCCCTCGGTGACCGACTCGCCCAGCGCGGGCAGCGTCACCGGGGTGCCGGACCCGCCGCCGTCGGACTTGTCCGTCGGACGGCTTGCTCTCCGCGGCCGGCTCCTCCTGCTGCTCGGGCTCGGACTCCTCGCCTCGTCGCTCCTCGTCGCTCTCCTCGGCTGCGGCTCCTGCTCCGGGGTCGCTTCGCCTCCGGAGTCGCGTGCCTCGGAGTCCTCCTCGGCCGTCTCCTGCTCGACGTCCTCGCCGCCGCCCGCGCTGTCTCGGGTCCCCGGAGTCTTCGGACCGGAGTCCTCGCTCGCCCGAGTCGTCCGAGCCGCCGCCCTCGCCCTCGTCACCGATCATGGCCAGCACCGCGCCGACCTCGACCGTGTCGTCCTCCTCCGCCTTGATCTCCAGCAGCGTGCCGGCGACGGGGGAGGGGATCTCGGTGTCGACCTTGTCGGTGGAGACCTCGAGCAGCGGCTCGTCGACGGCGACCTCGTCGCCGACCTACTTCAGCCAGCGGGTGACGGTGCCTTCGGTGACGGACTCGCCGAGTGCCGGGAGGTTGACTTCGGTCGCCATGGAGTTCCTTCGGCTAGCGCGTGCGGACGGTCGTGTCAGGAGTGGGCGTGCAGGGGCTTGCCGGCCAGGGCCAGGTGGGCCTCGCCGAGGGCTTCGTTCTGGGTGGGGTGCGCGTGGACCAGGGGAGCGACGTCCTCGGCGTACGCCTCCCAGTTGTAGATCAGCTGGGCCTCGCCGATCAGCTCGCCCACGCGGTCGCCGACGAGGTGGACCCCGACGACCGGGCCGTCCTTGCGGCGTACCAGCTTGACGAAGCCCTGGGTCTCGCAGGATCTGGCTCTTGCCGTTGCCGCCGAGGTCGTAGGTGAGCGTCTCGATCGCCGTCGTCGCCGTACTGCTCGAGCGCGGCCTCCTCGTCGAGCCCGACCGAGGCGACCTCGGGGTGGGAGTAGGTGACCCGCGGGATGCCGGCCTCGTCGATCGGCCGGGGATCGAGGCCGGCGATCTCCTCGGCCACGAAGATGCCCTGCTGGAAGCCGCGGTGGGCGAGCTGCAGGCCGGGGACGATGTCGCCGACCGCGTAGACGCCCTCGAGGTTGGTGCGGCACCGCTCGTCGGTCGAGCACGAAGCCCCGGTCCATCGCGACGCCCTGCGTCGTCGTAGCCGAGCCCGTCGGTCGCCGGGCCGCGGCCGACGGCGACGAGCAGCAGCTCGGCCTCGATCACGTCGCCGCCCTCGACCGTCACGGCCACGCCGGTCGTCGGTCATCTTGACGCTCTGGAACGGCGTGCCGGTGCGGAACGTCGATCTTGCGCTTGCGGAAGGCGCGCTCCAGCGCCTTCGAGGACGGCTTCGTCCTCGGCCGGCACCAGTCGCGGGAGCGCCTCGACGATCGTGACCTCGGCGCCGAAGCGACCGCCAGACGCTGGCGAACTCGCAGCCGATGACGCCGCCGCCGAGGACGATCACGCGAGCGCCGGCACGCGGTCCAGGCGCAGCGCGTGCTCGGAGCTGATCACCCGCTCGCCGTCGATGTCGAGGCCGGGCAGCGACTTGGGGTAGGAGCCGGAGGCGAGGACGACGTGGTGGCCGGTGCAGGCCCTGTCGCCGACCGACACCTCGCGCGGCCCGGTGAGCCGGCCCTCGCCTTCGATGACGGTGATCCCGCGACCCTTGATCAGCCCGGTCAGGCCCTTGAACAGCCGGGAGACCACGCCGTCCTTGTAGGTGTTGACGCCGGCCATGTCGATGCCCTCGAGGGTGGCGTGGACGCCGAACTGCGCCGAGTCGCGGGCCTGGTCGGCGACCTCGGCGGCGTGCAGCAGCGCCTTGGTGGGGATGCAGCCGACGTGCAGGCAGGTGCCGCCGAGGTTGCCCTTCTCGACCAGCCCGACCGCTCAACCCGAGCTGGGCCGCGCGCAGGGCACAGGCGTAGCCGCCGGACCCCGCCCCGAGCACGAGTACGTCGAAGTCGGCTTCGGCCACGCCCGTTCCTTCCCTCCGGCGAATGTCTGGCCCATCCTTGCACTCTTTGCGCACCTGTCCACACGTGGACCGGGCACACTATGGCCATGGGTTTGTTCGACCGTTTCCGCGGCCGCGGGCGCATGCGCCGCCCGGCCCGCGACGCCGCACGCACCGGCTCGACCAGCGTGCGGGCCTCCGACCGCACCGACGAGAAGCACCTGCACGAATTCGTGCAGGCCCGACGCGGCGTCGAGGGGTTCGTCGAGCCCCGAACCGCCGTGAGTGACGTGACCCTGCTCCTGGTCGCCCACGACGGCGAGTGGACCCGACGCCGGGTGCCGTCGGTCGAGTGGGCGCACACGTTCTGCAACAAGCACCAGGTGCCGTCGTACGACGCCGCCGTGGTGGGCATCCCGCAGCGGATGCGGGACTACAACCGGCGCAAGAAGCTCGAGGGCGGCTAGGGGTGCCCGACGAACCTCGCCTGACCGTGGCGGTCACCGGCCCCACCGGGACCTTCGGGCTGGCCCTGATGCCCCTGCTCCAGGAGGACGACCGGATCGAGCGGGTGATCGGCATCGCCCGGCGTCCGTTTGACCCGGCAGAGCGCGGCTGGACGAAGATGGAGTACCGGCGCGGTGACGTGCGCGACGTCGACGCGCTCCGGACGGCGTTCCAGGACGCGGACGTGGTCGTACATCTCGCGTTCCTGATCCTGAGCTGGCGGCAAGGAGAAGACCCACGCGATCAACGTCGAGGGCACGGTCAACGCCTTCGGTGCGGCCGCCGAGGGGGGTGCCCAGCGGTTCGTCTACGCCTCGTCGATCGCGGCCTATGGCTTCCACTCCGACAACCCGATCGGCATCACCGAGGACTGGGCGACACGTCCGGCCGGCCGGCTCTTCTACGCCCAGGAGAAGGCGGAGCTGGAGCACCTGCTGGAAGAGGAGGCCGTATCGCACCCGCAGACCGCGCTCTACCTGCTGCGACCTCCGGTCGTCCTCGGCCCCGACGCGGTGGGCGCCAAGGTGAGCATCCCGACTGTGCTCGAACCCCTGGTGCGGGGCCTCGGTGCCGGGCTGCGGCCGCCTGCCTGGCCTGCCGGCGTTGGTCCCGGACCTGCCCTTCCAGCTCATCCACCAGGACGACGTCGCGGAGGCGTTGCGGCTGTGCGTCGTCGGGTGCCGGCCCACCCGGCGCCTACAACATCGCGGCGGACGATGTGGTCACCGGCGTCGATGTCGCACCGTGAGCTCGGGCTGCGGGCTGTCAGGGTCCCCGGCCGGCCGGTCGCCGTAGCGGCGCGCGCCGTGTCGAACCTTCCGTTCCTGCCGTCGGGCGCCCAATGGGTCGAGGCCATCAGCCACCCGGCGATCATGGACACGTCCAAGGCGAAGACCCGGCTCGGGTGGGCGCCGCGGCACACCGCGATCGAGTCCCTGAGGTCGACCGTCCGCTGAGCGTCAGGCCAGGTTGCGGGCGTAGTCGACCAGCGTCGCCACGGCGAAGCCGGTCCCGCCCGGGGTGACGTGGCCGTAGGCGGAGCCGGAGTTGAACCCGGGGCCGGCGATGTCGAGGTGGGCCCACGGCTTTCCAGCCGTGAACTCGCGCAGGAACGCCGCGGCGAAGAGCCCGCCGCCCCAGCGGATCCAGTCGTGCTGCGCGAGGTCGGCGACCTTGCTGCTGTGGATGCGCTCCTCCATCGCCTCGGGGATCGGCATCGGCCACTGGGACTCGCCCGCGGTCTCAGCTGCCGCGAGCACGGACTCGACGACGTCCTCGGAGCCCATGACCCCGCCGACCCGCTCGCCGAGAGCGAGCACCATGTGGCCGGTCAGGGTGGCCACGTCGATGAGCACGTCGGGCTTCCGCTCGGTCGCCATCACGAGGGCGTCGGCCAGGATCAACCGCCCCTCGGCGTCGGTGTTGAGGACTTCGACCGTGGTGCCGCCGTACATCGTCAGCACGTCGCCGGGCCGGATCGAGGCGCCGGACACCATGTTCTCGGCCATCGGCACCAGCGTGGTCACCTTGACCGGCAGCTTGAGAGCGGCGATGGCCAGGGTGGCCTGGACGACCGCCGCGGCGCCGGCCATGTCGCTCTTCATCTCCTGCATGCCCTGGGCCGGCTTGATGGTCAGGCCGCCGGAGTCGAAGGTGATGCCCTTGCCGACCAGGGCGAGGTGCGTCTTGGCCCCGCGCGGGGAGTAGGTGATCTCGACCAGCCTGGGCCTGGCTTCGGATCCCTGGCCGACGCCCAGGATGCCGCCGCAGCCGAGCTCGGCGAGCCGCTTCTCGTCGAGGACCTGCACTCCCACCTTGGGGGCACCGCGGCCCTTGGCCGCCTGCTCCACCGCATCACTGACGGCCTCGGCGAAAGCCGGAGGCGTCAGGTCGGCCGGGGGTACGTTGACCCAGTCGCGGGTGGTGGTCACGGCACGCGCCAGCAGCTGCGCCTCCTCGAAGGCGGTGACCACGTCCTTCTTGCGGGCGGCCGGGCTCAGGACGGTGACCGTCCCGGCGGCCTTGTCGGACTTCGGGTCCTTCTTGTACGCCGTGTAGGTGTAGCCGCCCAGGTCGTAGCCCTCGGTCACCGCGCGCACCAGCTCGGGGGTGTCGGCCGGCAGCGCCACGGCCACCGAGGCGACGTTCGTGGCCGCCCGAGCTGCGACCCCGGCCGCCCGGCGGCAGGCCTTGGCGTCGGGGTCGGACCCGAGGCCGGTGAGGATCAGCAACGGGGACGAAATGGTCCCGGCGGTGGGCACCTTGATGACCTCGCCGGCCTTGCCGGTCACGTCGAGGGTGGCCAGCAGCGGCCTGAGCTTGCGGCCATAGGCCTTCGCGACGTCCTCGGCCCCCGGAGCCAGCTCGACACCCTTCTCGGCTTTCACGACCCCGACGACCACCGCGTCGGCACGGGTCTTGGCGGGGCTGGCACTGCGCAGGTTGTAGGTCGTCACCGAGGCAGGATAGCCACCGGATCGAATCGAGGAGCTCCTGCGGTCGGTTCCTGGTTTCGATGCGCCGTTGCGACCTCGCAGGCTGGCTCAACCCGTCTCCCCACGCCGTGCACTCCTCCGTCGTGCCCGGCTAGGGTCGACGCATGAGCGACCAAGGCAAGGACTCCGCCTCGCTTCTCCAGTCGCCTCTCCACGATCGGCACGCCGACCTGGGTGCGAAGTTCGCGGAGTTCGGTGGCTGGTCGATGCCGCTGGAGTACCCCTCCGGCGTCGTCAAGGAGCACACTGCCGTGCGGGAGGCGGTCGGGATCTTCGACGTCAGCCACCTCGGCAAGGCACTGGTCAGCGGCCCCGGCGCCGCGGCGTACGTCAACTCGACACTGAGCAACGACCTGCGCAAGATCCGTCCGGGCAAGGCGCAGTACACGCTCTGCTGTGACGACGCGACCGGCGGCATCGTCGACGACCTGATCGTCTACTACCACGACGACGAGCACGTGCTGCTCGTTCCCAACGCGGCCAACACCGCCGAGGTCGTACGACGTCTTGTGGCGACCGCGCCCGACGGAGTCGAGGTCGTCGACCACCACCGCGACTACGCCGTCCTGGCCGTCCAGGGCACCAGGTCTGACGAGGTCCTCGACGCGGTCGGCCTCCCCACCGGGCACGAGTACATGTCGTTCGTCGAAGCCACCCTGTCCGGCGACGACGGCGCCGGCGTCGTGGTGTGCCGCACCGGCTACACCGGCGAGCGCGGCTACGAGCTGATCGCCCGCAATGAGGTAGCGGGGCAGCTGTGGGACGCCCTGCTCGAAGCAGGCAGTGAGCACGGCATGCTCCCGTGCGGGCTCGGCTCACGCGACACGCTCCGCACCGAGATGGGGTACCCGCTCCACGGCCAGGACATCACCCTCGACGTCACGCCCAACCAGGCCCGGCTCGGCTGGGCGGTGGGCTGGAAGAAGGACGCCTTCTGGGGTCGCGACGCGTTGTTCGCTGAGAAGGAGACCGGCCCCGCCCGCCGGCTGCGCGGCCTGGTCGCCGTCAACCGCGGAATCCCACGACCGGGCATGAGCGTCACCCTCACCCAGGACGTGCCGCTCTGCGACATCACCTCCGGCACGTTCTCACCCACTCTCAAGAAGGGCATCGGGCTGGCGCTGGTGCCGACGATGGTCGCCCCTGACGCGGAGGTCGGGGTGGACATCCGTGGCCGACGCGAGATCTTCCAGCTCGTGGATCCGCCGTTCGTGGACCCGTCCGTGCGAGAGTCCTGACCTGTGGTGAACCTTCCCGACCAGCCGCCGTCCTTCCGTCCGCCGAGCCCGGCCGAGCGGCCGTGGTGGTGGCGCCTCGAGAACGCCGCCGGCGAGGAGGTCGAGGTCGACGACGAGCACGCCGGCCAGCGCTTCGCCAGCCAGGCCGACGCCGAGTCGTGGGTCGGGGAGATCTGGTCCGAACTGGCCGCGGCCGGGGTTGACGCGGTGACCCTCTTCGAGCACGACCGCCAGGTCTACGGCCCCATGTCCCTGCACGCGTGAGCCTCCTCCCTGCCTAGGCCGTTGGACGAGCGGAGGAGGCTGGAGGCGTGAGCGACGGTTCGGACTTCGCGTCCTTCGTGGTGGCGCGGTGGCCCGCCCTCGTTCGCTCGCTGGTGCTCCTCGGTCACGACCCCGAGTCGGCCGATGGGGCGGCCGTGGCCGGGCTGACCCGCTGCCACCCCTCGTGGGACCGGGTCCGCGAAGACGGTGACGTGGATGCCCACGTCTACCGCGTCGTTCTCGACCAGGCGGACCGCGGCGCGCGGGATCACGGCCCCGACCACGACCCGGACCCGCCGCCGCTGCTCGACCCGATGCTTCCCGACCGCGCCGAGCGGGCGGAGCTGCTCGCCGAGCTGGAGAAGGCACTGGCCGGGCTCCCGGTGGAGGCGCGCACGGTGCTCGTGCTGCGGTTTGCCGCCGGACTCGATCCCGACCAGGTCGCCGCCGTGCTGGCCCAGCCGATCGGGGTGGTGGAGACGCAGGAGCGCCAGGGCGTGGCGCAGCTCGCGGGCGGTGCCGAGTGGGCACGGCTGCGTCCCGGGGGGTTCGAACCGACCGAGGTCTTCCTTGACGCGGGTGAGGTGATCCCGGTCCGGAACCCTCCGGTCGACGAGGTCCTTGGACGCGCCACCGCCGCCCGGCAGCGACGACGGCGGTGGGCCGCGGCATCCGCCGCCGCAGCGGTGGTGGTCCTCGCAGTGTCGACCTGGCTGACCACCCGACCGTCCGGGCCGCAGCTCCCCGACTCGGTGGTCACCCAGGCGGAGAACCCCGCCAACATCGAGTGGTACGCCAACCACACGCTGCATCTCGCCGACGTGACCGTCGAGCTGCCGCAGATCAGCAACATGGTGACGGTGGCCGACGGCATCGTGTACGGCGACGCGGAGGGACTCGTCGTCCAGGTGCACGGTGACGGGTCACTGGCGAAGCTCGGCGAGACGGTTCCCGACAAGCCGGTCGTCGGCTCGGCCGAGCGCGGCTGGGTCGCGTGGGTGCAGCCGGGGGACACCGTGGACCGACTCGTCGTCCGCGACGTCGTCCGGGGCGAGGTGGTGGCGAGCCGGTCGGTGGCCAAGGGCGCGACGCCGGTGGCCCTCGACGGGGACGCGGTGCTCTACACGACGCCCGGCCGGGACTGGAAGTGGCAGCCGCTCGAGGGTGAGCCGACCTGGACCCGCGGTGGCGACCTCGTCGACGTCGCCTCCGGCGTGCGGGTCAGCCAGGTCGAGGAGGGTGGTCTCCGGATCACCCAGCCGCTGTTCGACGTCGAGGTGACTGTTCCCGGGAACGGGGCGATCCTGTCCGACGACGGCGACTACCTGCTGACCCGGGTCGACGAGCCGGACCCGCAGACGGTCGTCCTGTACGACGCGGCCTCCGGTGATGCCATCGACGTCGGCCTCACGCGCGAGGAAGTCGCGGTCCAGGCGGCGTTCGACGTCGACGGTGCGGCCGTCTTTCTCGTCGAGCACCGCGCCAACGAACCCCAGCCCGGCCAGGAACTCCGCCTCTCGACCACGGGGCCCACGATCATGCGTAGCTGCGAGTTCGAGTTCTTCGAGCCCGAGTGCCGGACGGTGACGCAGTTCGCCAGCAACGTCGGCGAGTCCCTGCTGCCACACTGACCGCATGCACGCCTTCAGCCAGGTCGACGTGTTCTCGTCGGCCCCCTTCCTCGGAAATCCGGTCGCGGTGGTCCACGATGCGGAGGGCGTGACCGATGACGAGATGGCCCGCTTCGCCCACTGGACGAACCTCTCGGAGACGACGTACCTCCTCCCGCCGACGGACCCGTCCGCCGACTACCGGCTCCGGATCTGGACGCCCGATCGCGAGCTACCGTTCGCCGGCCACCCCACCCTCGGCTCCGCGCATGCGTGGCTGGAGGCCGGGGGTGTGCCGCGCAACGACGGGGAGCTCGTCCAGGAGTGTGGAGCCGGACTGGTCCGGATCCGGCGCGACCAGCGGCTGGCCTTCGAGGCCCCTCCGCTGGTGCGTTCCGGGCCGGTCGACGCCGCCGACCGCGCGCGCATCGCCACGGCGCTCCGGCTCGCCGACGCGGACCTCCTCGACCTGGCGTGGGTCGACAACGGGCCTGGCTGGGTGGCATGCCTCCTCGAGTCGGCCGAGGCGGTCTTGGCGTGCCGGCCCGACCTGGGCGCCTTCGCCGACCTCGAGGTCGGCATCGTCGGGCCGTACGCCGACCCAGCCTCGGAGGGAGCCCACGTCGAGGTGCGGGCGTTCGTGCCGTCGATGGGTATCGGCGAGGACCCGGTGACCGGCAGCCTCAACGCCGGTATCGCGCAGTGGCTGGCCGGCGACCGCCTCCCCACGTCGTACGTCGCCTCGCAGGGGACCGTTCTCGGACGGCGGGGCAGGGTCCATGTCGAGCGGTCGGGAGACACGGTCTGGGTCGGTGGCGACGCGCTCACCACGATCACGGGCCAGGTCCGCCTCTGAGCGTAGGATCCCGAGCGTGCGGCAGTACCTCGACCTCCTCCAGCGAATCCTCGACACCGGCGTGGAGAAGGGGGACCGCACCGGCACCGGCACCCGCAGCGTCTTCGGGCACCAGATGCGGTTCGACCTGGCCGAAGGCTTCCCGCTGGTCACGACCAAGAAGGTCCACACCAGATCGGTCTTCGCGGAGCTGTTGTGGTTCCTCCGCGGCGACACCAACGTGAAGTGGCTGCAGGACCGTGGCGTCTCGATCTGGGACGAGTGGGCCGACGAGAACGGCGACCTCGGGCCGGTCTACGGCTACCAGTGGCGGTCCTGGCCGGCGCCGGACGGGCGCCACGTCGACCAGATCCAGCTCGTGCTCGACCAGATCCGGCGCGACCCCGACAGCCGGCGACACATCGTGAGCGCCTGGAACGTCGCGGACATCCCCGACATGGCTTTGGCGCCGTGCCACACGATGTTCCAGTTCTATGTCGCCGACGGTCGACTGAGCTGCCAGCTCTACCAGCGCAGCGCCGACGTGTTCCTGGGCGTCCCTTTCAACATCGCGTCGTACGCCCTGCTCACCCACATGGTCGCCCAGGTGACCGGGCTCGCAGTCGGTGACTTCGTGCACACGCTCGGCGACGCGCACCTCTACAACAACCACTTCGAGCAGGCCCGGCTGCAGCTGACCCGTGAACCCCGGCCGCTGCCGACGCTGCGGCTGGACGAGTCCGTCACCGAGATCGACGGCTTCGACCTCGAACACATCTCGGTCGAGGGCTACGACCCGCACCCGGGGATCAAGGCACCCATTGCGGTCTGACCAGCGCCTGGTGCTGATCGCGGCGGTGGCTCGCAACGGCGTCATCGGACACCGCGGTGGCATCCCGTGGCACCTTCCTGAGGACTTCGCCCACTTCAAGGCCACCACCCTCGGCCACACGCTGGTCATGGGGCGGGCGACGTACGACTCGATCGGCCGCCCGCTGCCCGGGCGCCAGACGATCGTGCTGACCCGCGACCCGGACTGGCACGCCGACGGGGTGCTCGTCGCCCACGACCTCGACTCCGCCCTGGCCCTCGCGGAAGACCTGCCGGGCGACGTCTACGTCGCCGGCGGCGCGCACGTGTACGCCGCCGCGATGCCGCGCGCCGACGAGCAGATCCTCACCGAGGTCCACCAGTCGCCCGAGGGCGACACGTACTACCCGGCCTTCGATCCGGCGCTGTGGATCGAGAAGCGCCGCGAGCCCCGCGACGGGTTCGACCACGTGTGGCTCGTTCGCTCCTGACGGCCGGCGTGCTCAGGGGACTGCCTCATCTGTCGGCGGTTGCGTAGCGCTGTCGACTTGGTCCAGGGCATCATACTGCGCCCTACCTGCGGCAGTTACGGAGCGCCGCAGCGCATCTGGCCAAAAATGGTGATGTGGACGTGATCGAGTTCCGAGTGGATCGATCGGGCGGTCGGCGCAAGCCGAACTACGGGATCTCGATCCTCGTCAACAGTCGCCCACTTGAGGACTTGGCACGTGAGATCGAGCGGCCATTCGCTGATGCCGAGGGCCACCCCAAACTTGCTGGCGACTACGTGGGGCTCTCATGGGGGACATAGGCGAAGGTCCGGAGCACTTCTTCGGCTCTCCAACCGCGGTCTGGTTCGAAGACGGCGACACCGTTCTCATGGGATGTCCATGCGGTGAGTGGGGGTGCTGGCCGCTCACCACGGACATCGCCGTCGAGGACGCCTCAGTCACCTGGTCTCACTTCCGTAATGGTCATCGAGACTGGGATCTGGCGGGCCTCGGGCCGTTCACTTTTGATCGCAATCAATACGAGACGGCGGTTTCGATTCTCGCGGAAGTCCGAGAGGAGTGGTGGGCGCCTGGACGAGGCTTGCCCCATTGCGTCAGATCCGTGCGCCCCGCGGCGCGGATGTCTGCACCAGGTGGGCGCCTCGCCGCGCCGCTCTGCTGGCCGGGGCTGTAGACCGCAGGATCAGCTCAACTGTTTCCAATGACCTTCTGACACGACCTCGATAGTGCCGTCGACTACTTTGATCGCCGTCTGGTCGTCGATGGCATACGCCGGGCCGGAGATGCCAGCTGCCCATTGCTCCGCCTCTGCCATGGAGTTGCCGGGTATGCCGTCCGGCGCGAGGTGAGGGCAGATCGAGAAGTCGACGAGGCCCAACGTCCTGACGTCGCCCGCCGGCGGCTGCCACTGGATGAAGTCGTCCCCAACCTCGGGGGTCATCACCATGCTACCCGCACTCAGCCCCACCCACACCGTGTCCCTCAGCGACGGAAGCACGTCGGTCAGTCCGGACTCCCGCATCCAGTGGCACAGGTAGAGGACGTCCCCGCCTGCCACCAGGAGCACGTCGGTCTCCCGCACCAGTGGGATCCAGCGCTCCTCGTCGATGCTAGGCAGTGCGGTGAGCTCCAGCACGCCCATCGACTTCCAGCCCAGGTCGACCATCGGGTTCCCGGACTGCTGCCCGCTGATGAACCGCCAGACCCTCTCCCCGGGGCCGTTCCAGGGGTGTCCGTACATCCCGGTCGGGATGCACAGGGCGGCGGCGTCGGCGATGGGCTTCCCCAACAGCTCGACCAGCGCCTCGCGGATGCTGGCGTTCGTGACGCCCCCGGAAGTAAGAAGCAGCTTCAAGATTCCTCCCGATTTCGATAGCGACGCTCGCGCGGCATACAGACCGAGGGTCACCGCGAGACTCATCGCTGGTGAACGAAAGTATCCGCAATCTGGGCGCTAGCTGCATCGTGAGCAGCGAGCGCACGCAGCGCCAGGCTGGCACGCCACGGACCGCCCGAATTTCGGCACGAGCGGATCGCGGCAGATCCGAGCGTTTGCGCAGCCAGTCCTGCCTCACGAGATGTGGGCTTCTGCCAAGTCGAGGATTCAAGCGCGTGTCGGGTCGGGCCCAGCCGGATGCCGGATCCCCCCGGGAGACCGGACACTCCCTTCTCTGCGGGGGTGTGGGTTTCCCTCCCGGCCCGGTCCACCATCTACCCCATGCGGCGGACCGGGCGGGCCCCCGATCGTGTTGCTCCCGTCCACGGACCGGGTGCCCACCGGTCGGGATGCCCAAACGGGCCCGGACGGCAAACTCCCTCCTCGGGAGGTAAAAACCCGTGAGGGACGAGGCTATGTGTGAGTTCGCGACGGATCCCATCCCCGCATCAACTCACCGACCAACAGACTCTTGCGCAGTGAGCGGTCACCCGATGCGGTCGGTTCGAGCGATCCGGGCGCCCCAATTGCCTGCAGGTTGGTCTAGGCCATGCGTATCGTGGCCTCGACACCGGGCGGACGGCCCGGGGACCGTCCGACGGGACGAGTGTTGGGGACACATGAGCGTTCGGGGCAGGACATCGGCTTCGTGGGAATGGCTCGCGTCAGTCACGCGCCGCGGGGCACGCGCAGCTGCGGGTGCATCGTCGGGGCGGGGCGAGCCGGTGCCTCGCCCACACCGTCGTCCGCTACTTCGAGCAGCGATCATGGCGGCCGTCGTGCTGGGTGTGTTGCTGGTGCCGAGTCCGAGCAACGCCTGCTGCTGGACCCACGAATGGTCGCTCCCGGAGCAGATTCCCGGATCATCGGGCGGCCAGACCCCACTGGCCGCAACTGACAGCCGAGGTGTCGTGACCGCG
The DNA here is from genome assembly GCA_963830755.1 of uncultured Actinomycetota bacterium. Taxonomy (GTDB): domain Bacteria; phylum Actinomycetota; class Actinomycetes; order Propionibacteriales; family Nocardioidaceae; genus Nocardioides. The sequence continues at coordinate 97,144 of CAWHNI010000016.1, forward strand.
GTGTGGGCTAGCCCGGAACGCGGCCAAAGCGGGCCGGGGCTCATGAGCATGTCGCAACGATCATCCGGCAGCGGCTGGACCGATGCTGCGCCGGTGGGGGATATCGAGGCCCACCCGGTGGCCCTGGATGTCGGACCCGACAACGCGGTGACCCTTCTGGTCTGGAATTTCTCTGGGCTCTCCGCCCTCCGACTTGCACCCGGAGGCACCTGGTCGGCACCTGAGCCTGTGGCTCCGGGGGTGGATTCTTGCTCAAGGTTGGGTGTTCGCCTCGATGCCGATGGTCCCCAGCCGATCGTCGCCTGGAATGAACCAGCAGGCTGTTTGGCGACCCCGTCACGGGTCGTTGCCAGCGTCCGCGGTGACGACGGCACCTGGAGCGACCCGACGACCGTCTCCGCCCCCGACCTCCCGGCCAGCCTGGGCGACCTGGAGGTGCAGCTGAACGGCACCGCGACCTTCGTCTGGGTAAGGAGGCCCGGGTCGGCCAAGGAGTCCTCTGTCTGGCTGCGCGAACGCCGACCCGATGGCTCCTGGACCCCTCGCGAACGACTGTCTCAGAACGGGGCGAAGGACCCGGACCTGGCGGTCGCGCCGGGCACTGCCCGGACCACCGGGGTGGCCTACGCCATGGTCGGGTGGGTGAAGTACGCGCGCCCCGGCGTCTACCTACCCCACGCCGCCACCCGCGACAGCGGCAAGTGGCACTACAAGCTGCTGGATGACCGGAGTTCCTCCAGCGTCGCGGTGTCAGTGACCACCAGTGTCTCGCTCGCGGCATGGAGCACGCGATCGGGCCTGCGGGCACGAGGTACGAAGAGCGCTGGACTTTGGACGCGGGTACGGCAGGTCTCGCCTGCACCGGGCGGTTCTCTCAAGTTCGCAGGAAGAAAGCTCTTCTGGTCGGGGTCACTGGCCGGTGGAGCGCGCCGAGTGGTGATGGAGCGTCACTGGTTGGACCCGGATTGGGGTGAGACCAACGCACTCTCCTCGTCGCATCTCTACGGCGACTTCTCCGCGACGGGGAACCATGTTGTGTTCGGGGTGTACGACGCGGCCAGTGAGGCGTTCAGCATTCAGGCGGCCACCGACGTGCTGGTCTGGGACTGCGGAGGCGCTGGCTGTTGAAGGCCGTTGGTCACGCGGGAACGCCCTCAATTCGGCAGTTGAGTGCGCCTGCACCCTGGCGCCAAGCCCGGCAATGTCGGTGCCGCCGCCTGTGGAGGAGCGCGTGGGAATGTCGGTGGCTGGACCTACAATCGAACACATGATCGAACAGCGGGGCAGGCAGCGCCAGGTCGCCTCCACGTCCTCGGCCGCCCAGCTGCTCGCTGCTGCCAAGGATCGCCGCCGGGTCGCCGATGCGGCGGAGGCGGAGCTGCTCGAGCTGGCGTGTGCCTGGGCCGATGCGCATCCGCCGGAGTCGATCCACGACGCCGCTGCGTTCCAGGTTCCGGGGACCGAACACCAAGAGCAGATCTCAGGCCAAGGGTGCCCCTTGGTGGCCGAGTTCTGCATCGCCGAATTCGGCGCTGTCCTCGGCATGTCCACGGTCGCGGCGAAGCACCTGATCGGGCAGGCACTGGAACTGCGTCATCGTCTCCCGAGGCTCTACCGCCGCGTGCTGGTGGGCGCGGTGCCCGCCTGGCGGGCTCGTCGGGTCGCGGAGGCGACCATCCACGCCCATCCCGCCCTGTCGCAGGAGGCGACCGGATGGGTGGACCGTCAGGTCGCTCCGTTCGCAGGCCGATGCGGGACGGCGCAGGTCGACCGTTTGGTCGCCGAGGCGATCCGCAGGTTCGGGCCCTCCGCCCTGCCTGCGGATCCCGACGACCCGTGCCCCCTGGGCCCGGATCCCCGACACGTGACCGTGGACCGCGAGCAGGTCGCCTACGGCGGCACGCTGAGGATCGAGGCCGAGCTCGACATCGCCGATGCCGACGACCTCGACGTCGCGGTCGGGCTTGGCGCGGCGACGTTGAAGGCCCTCGGCTCAACCGAAGGGCTCGATGCGCGGCGGGCGAAGGCGCTGGGTCAGCTTGCCCGGCACCAGCTCGCCCTCGACCTGGCCGGCAGGCCGATCGAGAGGACCGCAAGCGGCCCCGCAGACCACGCAAGGCTGCCGGCAGCCCGACAGGTCATGCTCCACCTGCACTTCTCCGCGAGCCTTGCCGGCGACGCGATCGGTGGCCGGATCATGGTCGACGACCTGGGTCGGCTCGAGGAGGGTCAGCGGCTGGTGCTGCTCGACCAGGTCAAGGCATGGTGTGCCGACACCCACACCCGAGTCGTGGTGAAGCCGGTGATCGATCTGGCCGAGCACATCTGGGTCCCCGGGTACGACGTCCCGGACCGGCTGCGCGATCAGGTGGTCGTCCGCGATCAGACGTGCGTGTTCCCGTGGTGCACCCACCCTGCCAGGCGGTGCCAGATGGACCACGTCATTGCCTATGACCATCGAGACCCGCGCGGGGGCGGGCAGACCGCCAGCGACAACATCGCTCCTCTGTGCACCAGGCACCACCGGTTGAAGACCCACTCCAGCTGGCGCTACCGGATGATCGCCCTGGGCGTGTTCCGGTGGGTCAGCCCACACGGCCACGTGTTCCATCGCGACCACACAGGGACAACCGCGCTCCCGTCCCACGAGCACCGACGATGACCCCGCCCCGGACCCCGCCCACCACGTTGGCGGGGCTACCGGCATGTCTCAGCGGCCGTAGAGGCTGACGCGGCGAGTGGGGGCGGTGCCGCCGACGTACCCGGTTGCGGTGGTGACTCAGAACGGGTCGGCGATCGTGAGCCGCGCCGGCCCGGAGACGCGGTTGCTGCCCCAGGCCCGTCCGGAGGACTCCAGCGCCGTGCAGACCAGTCGTGCCGGGCCGGCCGGGGGAGTGAGGCTGCGGCAGTACGACAGGCCCCCCTCGGCGGAGGGAACGAACGTCCCGTTGTCGCCCCAAGCAGCCTCCCGACCGGCAACCTTCCAGCCACGCCGGGTCAGCACCGAACATGACAGTCGCTGGCCCGCCTGGTTCCCGGTGTGTCCACACAACGCGGGACCAGAGGCGGTTTCCTGCCAGGTCCGGCTTTCGGGGAGAGTGCGCTCGGGAATCCCGGCGACGCGGGCAGCGCCCCAGGTGTTGCGCGCGGCATCGAAGCGGGTGCACGCGGCCCGGTCGCCGCCCCGTCCGGCGACGGTCCGGCAGTAGGAGACGCCATTGTCGCCGGAGCGGACGAAGGCGCGACTGGCCGGGTCACCCCAGGCGAGGCTCCGACCCAGGCCCTTGAGCTTCCAGCCCGCGTCGGTCAGCACGCTGCAGCCCAGACGCTGGTCACGCTCGGTGCCGGTGCGCCCACACAGGGCAGGACCGGCACCGGTGGTCACCCAGGTGCGGTTGTCGTCAGCGGTCGGCTCGGGTGCCTGCGAGGTCCGGTCCTTGCCCCAGCTGAGGGTGGCCGGGTCGAAGGGTGTGCAGGAGGTCCGCAGGTGGTCGACGGCGCCGGCGATCCGGCGGCAGTAGGACACGGTGCCGTCGTCGGCGCTCAGGAAGGCGCGCGACCCCGGGCGGCCCCAGGCGGTGTCCCGGCCGAGACCGGCGAAGGTCCAGCCGGCGTCGGTCAGGACGGTGCAGCCGACCCGCTGGTGGGCCAGCGACCCGGTGCGTCCGCACAGCGCCGGGCCCTCACTGGTGGACACCCAGGTGCGGTCCTCCTCGAGGGTCCGGTCGGTGGGGCCGGCGATCCGGTCGTAGCCCCAGATCAGGGTGTCGGGGTTCAGGGTCGTGCAGGCGACGCCGCGTCGTTCCTTGCCCTCCCCGACGTTTCGGCAGTAGGACACGCCTCCGTCGTCGGAGGCGACGAACGAGCGGGTTCCGGGGCGTCCCCAGTTGGTGTCGCGACCCAGCCCCGCGAAGCGCCAGCCCTTCCTGGTCATGACCGTGCAGCCCAGTCGTTGGGCGGCCAGCTCGCCGGTGCGTCCGCACAACGCCGGCCCGGCGTCGGTGGTGACCCACGCCTGGTCGGCGGCCTCCGCGGGTTGCCCGACGTTGACGGTCGCTGGTTCCGAGACGTTGCCGGCGTCGTCGTACGCGACGATCGAGTAGGAGTAGGCCTGGCCGGGCGAGACCTGGCGGTCCCAGTACGTCGTGGTGTCAGCCGGAATGGTCTCCAGCGGAGCGCCGGACCGTGAGATGCGGTACCCGGCGACGCCCCACTCGTCGGAGGACGGCTGCCAGTCGACGCCGATCCGCCCACGGTGGCTGACGACCTTCAGGTCGGAGGGCGCGGTCGGTGCCGTGGTGTCGACGGGTACGACGGTGGCCGCACCGGGCACGATGTCGGCGACGTGGATGAACTTGTCCGGCCAGCTCGGGCCGGGGTAGAGCGTGATCATCCGGAAGCCGTTGTGTCCGTCGAAGTTCATCTCCGAGATCATGATGCTGCCGTCCGGATTGACCGACTCGACGTATGCGACGTGGCCGCGCGCGTACCAGGCAACGTCGCCGGGGCGAGGCTTCTCGGCGGGCTTGATCTTGATGCTCTTCGCGACCTCGGCCCACTGGTCCGCGTCGCCCCAGTGCCGCCCCTCGTACCAGTTGGTGAAGCTGATGCCGTTCAGCTGGCTGAGCCGGTGGGCGACCCAGGACGTGCACTGGCCCTGGAAGAAACCGCGGCCGTCGTCCACACAACCGCCGGTGGTGGCCGGAGACTCGTCACAGTCGGGGGCCACAGGCCAGGCGTAGCCATAGCTCGCGTTCGCCGCGATGGTCCCCGGCGAGCCGACCGGCTCCTCGGGCTCCTCGTCCGCCGGTCCGCCCTTCTCGCCCGCCTGCCCGGGCTTGACGCCCGGTTGGCCTGGTCCGGCAGCCCCCGGCTTGCCCTTGCCGTGGCCTGGCACCGCATCTGCCGAGCTCAGACCCAGTGCCAGGGCCACGACTAGGGTCAGGACCAGCACGACACCGCGTCGCGCGGCGCTAGGCCGCGTCGGCGCCCGGTGCTTGCTGTGCTGCATCCCTACCTCCCGAGAACGAAAGTGCCCGTCGAACGGGCGCAGATGAGTTTCGCGGAAGTCAAGAAGGCGCGCTGGGGAACAGGAGAAAATGGCGCAGGTGGTCTATCCCGCCCTGGCCGGTCGGCCACACCCGGCATTCGACGGGCGAGCCGATAGCCTGATCCCATGACCAGCGCACCGTCCGATCGGGCACCCGCGCCGTTCGGTCGCGTACTCACCGCGATGGCGACCGCGTTCCACGACGACGGGTCGGTCGACCTCGAGGGGACCGCCAGGATCGCCACCCATCTGGTCGACCACGGGCACGACGGCGTGGTCGTGTCCGGGACGACAGGGGAGTCACCGACGACCTCGGTCTCCGAGAACGAGCAGATCCTGGCCGCGGTCAAGGACGCCGTGGGCGACCGGGCCAGCGTGGTCGCGGGGGTCGGCACCAACGCGACGGCACATTCGGTCGCGCTGGCGCAGCAGGCGGAGAAGATCGGCGCCGACGGCCTGCTGCTGGTGACGCCCTACTACAACAAGCCCGGGCAGGCCGGCTGCGTCCACCACTTCCGCACCGTCGCCGACGCGACCAATGTCCCGGTCATGCTCTACGACGTCCCGGCTCGCACCGGCACGACCATCTCGCTGGAGACCTACGAGGCCGTGATCGGCTGCGAGACGGTCGTCGCGGTCAAGGACGCGGTGGGCGACTTCGCCCGCGGCGTCCGGCTGACCGAGATGGGCTACGCCGTCTACTCCGGCGACGACGTCGCCAACCTCGGCTGGCTGGCCCACGGAGGGTGCGGGTTCGTCTCGGTCATCGGCCACGCCGCAGGCGACCAGCTCAAGGCGATGGTTGACGCGTTCTTCTCGGGAGATCCGGTGCGCGCCCTCGAGCTCTACCGAAGCCTGCTGCCCGCGATCGATGCCATGATGGGCGTCGCCAACTACGGCGCCACCACTGCCAAGGCCGCGTTGCAACTGCTCGGGGTGCTCGACAACCGCAACGTCCGTGGTCCGCTGGTCCCCCTCGACGACGAAGAAGTAGCTGCCCTGCGCGCGGGACTCTCCGCTGCCGGACTGCTCTAGGAGCCTCGATGTCCCACCCCCATCCCGAACTGTCGACGCCACAGCAGCTGCCGGACGGGGGTTTGCGGATCACCCCGCTCGGCGGGCTCGGCGAGATCGGTCGGAACATGACCGTCTTCGAGTACGACGGGCGCCTGCTCATCGTCGACTGCGGAGTGCTGTTTCCCGAGGACCACCACCCGGGCGTCGACCTGATCCTCCCGGACTTCGACCCCATCCGGGACCGGCTCGACCAGGTGGAGGCGGTGGTCCTGACCCACGGCCACGAGGACCACATCGGGGCCGTGCCGTTTCTCCTGCGCGAGCGTGGGGACCTCCCGCTGGTCGGCTCCGAGCTGACCCTGGCCCTCCTCGGCAGCAAGCTGCGCGAGCACCGGCTCAAGGAGACCGTGCACCACAAGGTCAGCGAGGGCGACCGGATCAGCTTCGGCCCCTTCGACCTGGAGTTCATCGCGGTCAACCACTCGATCCCGGACGCGCTGGCAGTTGCGATCCGCACCGGCGCCGGGCTGGTCCTGCACACCGGCGACTTCAAGATGGACCAGCTGCCGCTGGACTCCCGGATCACCGACCTCCGCGCCTTCGCACGGCTGGGCGAGGAGGGCGTGGACCTGTTCATGACCGACTCGACCAACGCCGAGATGCCCGGCTTCACCACCGGCGAGAAGAACATCGGCCCGGTCCTCGACAGCGTCTTCTACCAGAGCAAGCAGCGGATCATCGTGGCCTGCTTCGCCTCCCACGTGCACCGGGTCCAGCAGGTGCTCGACGCCGCCGTCATCCACGACCGCAAGGTCGCCTATGTCGGTCGCTCGATGGTGCGCAACATGGCGATCGCCCGCGACCTGGGCTACCTGCAGGTGCCGCCCGGCGTCCTGGTCGACGCCAAGGACCTGGCTGACCTCGCCCCGGAGCGTCAGGTGCTGCTCTCGACCGGGTCGCAGGGCGAGCCGCTCAGCGCGCTGAGCCGGATCGCCCAGCGCAACCACCACTTCGTGCACATCGAGGAGGGTGACACCGTCGATCCTCGCCTCGAGCCTGATCCCCGGCAACGAGAACGCCGTCTACCGCGTCATCAACGGCCTCTCGCGCTGGGGCGCCAACGTGGTCCACAAGGGCAACGCGCTGGTCCACGTCAGCGGGCACGCCAGCGCCGGCGAGCTCCTCTACTGCTACAACATCGTCCGTCCGCGCAACGTGCTGCCGATCCACGGAGAGATCCGGCACATGCGCGCCAACGCGGAACTGGCTCGCTCAACGGGCGTTCCCCACTCGAACGTCGTGATCGCCGAGGACGGGGTCGTGGTCGACCTCGTCGACGGAGTGGCCCGGGTCGCGGGCAAGGTCGACTGCGGTTACGTCTTCGTCGACGGCTCCTCCATCGGGGACGTCACCGAAGCGTCCCTCAAGGACCGCCGGATCCTGGGCGAAGAGGGCTTCATCTCGGTGATCGTGGTCGTCGACTCCGTCAGCGGGAAGGTCTCCGGCGGCCCGGAGATCCATGCCCGAGGCTTCGCCGAGGACGACTCGACCTTCGACGAGATCAAGCAGCCGATCATCGACGCCCTCGACGCGGCGGTCCGCGAGGGCGTGGACGACTCCTACCAGCTCCAGCAGACGGTACGACGCGTCGTGGGCCGCTGGGTCAACAGCACCCACCGGCGCCGGCCGATGATCATCCCGGTCGTCCTCGAGGCCTGATCCGAGACGCGTCAGCGGATCGGATCGTCGGTGGTCGAGCAGCGACCACCGACCGAGCTTGCGAGGTCGTGACGGAGCGTGTCGAGACCCGGTGAGACGACGGGATACCTCAGCGGAGGCCCTGCAATGGTGCGGGGGTTTCGAGGCTCGGGCCTTACGGCCCTCGCACCTCAACCTCCGGGGGTCAGCACGCCGGCGACGATCAGCGCCTGCCCGAGGTGGTAGGTGACCATCAGGATCAGATGGGCGTGCGGGATCGGCCGCACGAACCGATCGATCGACAGGGTCGCGTCGCTGACGACGAAGACGGTGGCTCCGAGCGCCACCAGGGGTACGCCGGTGAACCAGGCACACAGCAGCATCGCCCCGATCACCACCGAGTAGACCGCGACCGGCACCGAGAGCGCCCGGCCGGCGAGTCGGTGGGTGCCGGGGACCACTCCCCGGGTGGCGAACAGTGCCACCGCCAGGACCGCCAGACCGGCCCAGGACCAGGCCGGCATCGTCAGCCCCAGCGCAGCGAAGCAGCCGAGGTAGGCGAGGTGGCCCACGAGGAAGGCCCCCACACCCGCGCGGAAACGGGGGAGTGAGTCCGAGAGCAGTGCGACGTCGCCGAGCAGACCGAACACCAGCGCCACGAGCAGCCAGACCCCGGCCGCGGTCTCGGTGGCGCCGAGGACGACGGCCGCGACGATGAGGGAGGACAGGACCAGCGGCTTGGCCCAGGTCTCGATACGGCGGTCCCCGCGCGCGACGGCGTACCAGTCCACGAGGGCGAGACAGGCGGGCAGGACCCAGATCGCCTCGGCTCGCACCGGGCGATCATCGCAGCCAGCGTTCGGGTCAGTTCCTCCGCCCCGCCGCGGTGCCCGCGGCCCCCGCGCCTGCCTGGCAGACCGTGACCGTGACGTCGTCGACGTACCAGCCGTCGATGCCGCCGCAGCCGTCCCGGCCGATGTCGAAGCGGAGCCTGAGGTCCTGGCCCGCCCTGATCTTCAGGGCCGACAGGTCGACCTGGGAGGTGCCCCACGTCCCGGTGACCTCGCCACCGTCGGTGCCGGTGAAGCCGGGCTGGCCGGCCATCGGGTTCGTGTTGCCCTCGGCCGCGGTGGCGAGCTGACCCGGTGCGTTGAACGTGTAAGCCGACGCCGGGATCACCTGCCACCGGTTGCCGGTCCGGTACTTGACGTTGCCGCCGTCGAAGCCGAGCTCAGTGGCCACGTAGTGGTCGAACGACAGCTTGCGGGCGACGGCCTTGCCCCTCGGGATGCTGATCACCGGGCTGATGATCGAGTCCCGCGAGGAGAAGTCCTGGGCGCTGCCGTCGCACTGGCCCTGGTCTGGCGCCGGTCCGTAGGCCGCGGTCCCGAGCTCGCCCTTCGGCAGGGTGTCGTCGGCGACCCACGGAGAGCCGCTGGCGCCGGGGAAGACGACCTCGCTCTCGGCGGTCCAACCGTTCAGGCCGTCCTCGAAGTCCTCCGAGAAGACGGTACGGGTGGTCGTTCCCGGCCCGCACAGCGCCGGCGGGTCCTGGTCGAACATCGGCTGGAAGTTGCACTGCGTCGGCTCCCGCCGCAGCTCGACCGCAGCGGCCGCGGCGTCGAAGGTCGCGCAGTCGGCCGCGCCTGATCCGCTCCGACGACACTGAACTGTCGTCCGGCTGGGTGCTCAGGTCGTTGATCCGCTGGTTGACCAGGTCCGCGCACGCCGCCCTGAGGGCATCGGCGTGGTCGGCGAAGTCGGTGGTCGGCGTCTGGTAGGTCGTCATCGCCCGGAAGTACACGGCAGCGGCCTTGGTGAACCCGATACCGGTGACGTTCTGGCCGTTGTACGTCCCGCCGTCGACGGTCAGCGCGAAGGCATGGTTGGGAACACCGGAGTTGCTGTGCACGCCGCCACCGTCGTCGGTGTCGCAGAAGTACTGCGCGTCCGACACCTTGCCGGGGTCGTTGTAACAGGTGGGCGTCCACATGTCGCGGATCGCACCACCGAACGCTGTGGCGTCCTCGCCGATCAGCCACCGGTGGGAGTTGTCCTCGGGGGCCGTTCCGCTGTCCCTGATGGTGGCGTTGACGGTGCCGGCGTTCTTGATCGCGCGCCGTCCTCGAGAGTGACCATCAGGCCGTAGATGTCGGCGTTGCCGGACATCGAGATCGGCGCCCGGCCGGCGACGTTGTCACCGACGACGATGCCCTCGGCGCCCGCCGCCGCGGCGTTGTTCGCCTTGACCTGGAAGGTGCAGGTCCCGCGGTCGACGTACACGAAGTTGCCGGCGACAGCGGCTCCGTTCGAGAGCGCCGTGCACCCGTCGGTCGCAGTCGGTCCCTCGGGGTTCGCCGCGTCCTGCCCGACCACCACGTTGGTGGTGACCCCCGCCTGGTCGAACACCGGGCCGAACGCTGCGGGGGCGGCGGTGCAGGGGCCGGCAGCCGAAGCCGGGGAGTTGATGACCATGGAGATGGCGCCCCGGGTGAACTGGGAGCACTGGCCGACTGTCCGCTGGCTGAGGCTCTCGTCGTCGTCCATGCGGCCGTTGATCAGGTCGACGGTCTCGCCCCAGATGTCGGAGTAGGACTCGTTGAGAGCCCCCGGCTGCCACTGATAGATCAGGCCGTGGGTGAACTCGGTGTAGGCGTGGCCCCACTCGTGGGCGACGACGTCGTCCGAGGTGACGCCATTGCAGTAGTTGGTCGTCGCGCCGTTCCAGTTGGCGTTGGGGCAGGCGATCGTCGGGTCGTTGTTGACCGTGTTCATGCTGGCGCCGTTGCCGTCGTAGGAGTCACGGCCGAAGGCGTTGTCGAAGAACCAGTAGGACTCTCCCGACCCGAGCACGATGTTCTGCTGGTCCACGTTGAGGTCGCCGGGGAACGGGTCGCCCTCGGCCCACACCTCCGCCGCGGGGGTGAACTGCTGCTCGAAGACGTGACGGTCCAAGCCGTCGTGCATCACCGAGTAGCGGTTGACCAGCTTGCCGGTGTTGGCGTCGACGAACACCATGTCGCGGATGTTGCGCTTGTTGGTGACCTCGACGACGTAGGTCAGGACGTTGTCACCGGCCACGCCCCGGGTGGCGCCGGTCCGGTAGATCACGAGGTCGGTTGCGGCCGCGCGGATGCCGTTCGTGTTGGTCTTGCCCCCGTCGTGCGCCGGCGGGTCGGTCCTCACCGCGCTCACGGCGCGCGCCGCGGCCTGGCCGGCCGACAGACGCGGGGTCACGGAGAGGTCCACGCCGGGTGCGGCGTACCCGTTGACCGACGTCAGGTCCCCCTCGGCGTCGAGGTGGGCGAGCAGCATGGAGCCGAAGACCGGCACACCACGGTGGACCTGCTCGAACCTGACGGTGGTGCCGTAGCGGTTGGATCGCATCGCCCGTCTGGCGCAGCTGCTCCGGCGTGGCGCCGAACGCGGCGGCGTAGTCGGCGAGGTAGTCGCCGGCCTTGTCGGCGGCACCGAGGGCGGTCGTGGCCGTGTCGGAGGGGCTGAGGTCGCCGGTCCGGGCGACCCGGACGAACCCGACCTTGCCGGTCGCGGACTCGGGGGAGAGTGCCACCACCGGGCCCTGGGCCTGGGCCTTCATCTGCTGGACCAGGCTCTCACCGGGGGCGGAGGGAGCAGTGGGGGCGGCGGACGCCTGGGTCAGAGTGACGGCCGCGAGGCCGGCGCCGACGAGTGTGAGACAACTTGCCTGGCTGAGGATCTTCACCTGCTGAGCCTTCCGAAGACACGAACCACCCCGGCGGCCCAGCCGGGCGCCACCGGTCCCGTCTCCTGCGTCCACGATAGCCCCGGTTGGGACCCGGGGTGAAGACGAAGCTCAATCCATCCGGCGGGCGCCTTGATCGCCCGGGTCCCCCCGGGCGATCAAGGCAGCAGGCACCCGGGTCAGGTCCTCCGGCCCTCCGCGCTGCCGGTGGCAACCGGAGCACCCAGGCACGTGGCGACCTCGATGTTGTCGACGTACCAGCCGTCGAGGCCACCGCAACCGTCCCGACCGATGTCGAACCGGAACGTCAGGGCGTCGCCCGCTTTCACGCCGGCCTTGGTCAGGTCGACCTGCGACGTGCCCCAGGTGCCGATGATCTCGCCACCGTCGGTGCCGGTGAACCCGTCCTCCCCCGCCATCGGGTTGGTGTTGGTCGAGGCGTCGAAGATCTTGCTGGGTGCGTTGAACGTGTACGCCGCAGCCGGGATCACCGTGAACGCGCCACCGTTGACGCTGACCTTGACGTTCCCACCGTCGTAACCGGACTCGGTCGACACATAATGTTCGAACGCGAGCCTCGGCGTGGCAGTGCCGGCCGGGATCGTCACCGAAGGGCTGGTGATCGAGTCACGGCTGGAGAAGTCGTTCGCACCGTTCGAGCACTCCCCACGGTCCGGAGCCGGGCCGTAGGCGACGCCTCCGGCGTGACCACCCGGGGCGTTGGTGGACGCCTCCCAGGGCATGCCGAAGCCGCCACGGAAGACCACCTGCTGGCTGGCGGTCCAGCCGTTGAGGCCGTCCTCGAAGTTCTCGGTCCAGACCTGGGTCTCGGTCCCACCGGCACCACAGAGCTCCGGCGTGTTCGGGTCGAACAGCGGCTTGAACTCGCATTGCGACGGGTCGAGCCGCAGCTCCACGGCTGCGATCATGTTGCTGACCTGGGCGCAGTCGGCCCGTCGGATCGAAGCCGCGGCGGACACACTGGCGTTCGTCGCAGTGCTCGAGCTTCCGGATCGGCTGGCCCACGAGGTCGAGGCACGAGGCCTCGAGGGCGTCGGCGTGGTCGGCGAAGTCCGTGGTCGGCGTCTGGTACTCCGTCATCGCGCGCCAGTAGATGGCGGCCGACTTGTCCAGGCCCAGGCCCTTGACCGTTTCCCCGTTGTAGGTGCCGCCGTCCACGAGCAGGGCGTAGCCGTGGTTCGGCACACCGGAGTTGCTGTGGACGCCGCCGCCGTCATCGGTGGCGCAGTAGTACTCGGCGTCCGAGACCTTGCCTGGGTCACCGTGGCAGGTCGGGCTCCACATGTCGCGGATGGCGCCGCCGAAGGCCGAGGAGTCCTCTGCCATCAGCCAACGGTAGGAGTCATGCCGGGCACCGGTGGCGTCCTTGAGGGTGACGTTGACCGGGCCATTGGGAAGCTCCGCCTTGATCAGGTTGCCGTCGGACAGGCGGATCCGCACAGAGGGGATGGTGATGCTCGGGTCGACACCGGACATGCCGGCGGGGGTCGCCTCCACGTTGTCGGCCACCAGCACGGCGATCGCCCCGGCGTTCTGGGCATTCTTCACCTTGATGGTGAAGGCGCAGGCGCCGCGGTCGACGAGCGCGACCTTGCCGCTGATCGCCGGACCGTTGGTCAGTGCGGTGCACGCGTCGGACGTGCTGGTGCTCGGCGTGCCGTCGGGGGCGGGCTGTCCGTCGTCGACCGCGAGGGCGACATCACCGGTGACGCCGGTGGCGGTCAGCTGCGGACCGAACGAGGCCGGACCGGCCTCGCAGGTCTTGGCGATGCTCGCCGGCGAGTTGATCACTGCCACCGGCCGGGCGGGGGAGTGGCTCGAGCAGACACCCACCGGCCGCTTGGCCGTGATGTTTCCCTCGTCGGCGTCCATGCGGCCATTGATCAGGTCGACGGTCTCTCCCCAGATGTCGGAGTAGGACTCGTTGAGTGCACCGGACTGCCACTGGTAGATCAGACCGTGGGTGTACTCGGTGTAGGCGTGGCCCCACTCGTGGGCCACGACGTCGTCCGAGGAGACGCCGCTGCAGTAGTTGGTCGTCACGCCGTTCCAGTTGGCGTTCGGGCAGGAGATGCGCGGGTCGTTGTTGACCGTGATCATCTTGTGGCCGGCCCCGTCGTAGGAGTCGCGTCCGAAGCCGTTCTTGAAGAACCAGTAGGACTCGCCGGTGCCCAGCACCTCGTTCTGCTGGTCCGCGTCGAGCCGGCCCGGGAAGGCGTCGCCCTCTTTCCACTTCAGGCCGCTTCGGTGGTACTTCTCCTCGTAGAGCTCGCGGTAGAGCGCGTCGTGGATGAGGGAGTAGCGGTTGACGAGCTTGCCGCTGGTCGCGTCGAGGAACACCATGTCGCGGACGTTGGCGGCGTTGGTGACCTCCACTGCCCAGGCGAGGATCGCCTTGCCGGTCTCGCCCTTGGGGGCACCGAGCCGATAGACGACCAGGTTGGTCGAGGCGGCCTGGATGCCAGTGGTGTCGGCATCGCCCTCGTGCCCGGGCGGGTTGGTCCGCACCGTGCCGACCGCTGCCTGACCCGCCGCGGCGGCGCCGACCCGCGGCGTCGTGGACAGCGACAGGTCGGGAGCGGCGTAGCCGTTGACCGCGGTCAGGTCCCCCTGCTTGTCGACGTGGGCGCGCAGGAGCGCGCCGAAGACATCGATACCCTTGTAGGACTGGGAGTAGGTGAGGGTCCAACCAGCGCCGTTCGACTTCACGCTGTCGCGCTGGAGCTCGGTAGGACGCGCACCGAAGTTGGCGGCGTACTTGTCGAGATAGTCGTCGGCCTTGGCCGCCGCGGCGGCGCGCGAGTCGCCGGCCTTCGACGGCATCAGGTCGCCGTCCGACTCCTTCACCCGGATGAAGCCGACCCGACGGGTCGCGCTCTCGCCCGAGAGCGCGACGAGGCCCTTGGCCTCCTCTTTCATGGCCTGCACCCCGTTGTCGCCCGTTCGGGGCGCGGGTCCGGCTGCTGTGGCCTGCAGTCCTGGAGTGGCGACGAGGCCGGCTCCGAGGAGCGCAAGGCAAATTCCTTGCTTGACGAAATTCACTGGGTGTTTCCCTCCGAGTGGTGAAGGGCGGGCAAAATGTGATGTAGCCCACCAAGGAGGCACCCTAAGTTGACCTGGTCAACAAGGTCTAGTCATGTCGGGCCACAAAATTTCCCGGGCCCTGGACGGTTCCGACACGCACTCCTGTGATCCCTGTGACTGGTGTGACTGTGGCCTAGGTTGATCACCATGGCGACCCGTACGTCTTCCCCGCCGGGGTCGCGGAGCAAGAGCACGTCCTCGTCCAGGTCCAGCAGGAGCGGTCGAGGAGGCTCGAGCACCCGATCCCGGAGTACCCGCAAGGGTTCCAGCACGACCCGCAAGAGCCCACGCAAGACCTCCTCGCGTAGCCGCCGGCCGGCACCGCGAGCGGTCCGCAACGGCCCCGGGCCGATCTCGCGCGCCTTCGGCGCACTCGGCCGCGCCCTGGCCGCGGCGTGGATGGGGATCGCGCACGCCCTCGGTGCCACCGCCCGCAGCATCGGCCGGACCGCCCGCGACCTCGACCCCGAGCACCGCCGCGACGGGGTCGGCCTGGTGCTGGTCGCCCTCGCGGTCGTCACCGCTGCCGCCGTGTGGTGGGAGCTCCCCGGCGCGATCATGGACGTCGCCCGGACCATCGTCTCCGGCTCGGTCGGCAAGGTCGGCTGGCTGGTCCCGTTGATGCTGGTGCTGATCGGCTGGCGCAACATGCGCGACCCCGAGCACAACGGCCCCGCCGGCCGCCAGGTCGTCGGCTGGGCGTCCCTCGCGTTCGGCGTGCTCGGCACCGTGCACATCGCCGCCGGCAACCCGCAGCCCACCCTCGGCGACACCAGCTCCCTGCGCACCGCAGGCGGAGCGGTCGGGTACGTCGTCTCCAGCCTGCTGCTCGACCTGCTCCGCACGCCGTACGTCGTCGTGCCGCTGCTCGGCCTGCTCGCCCTCTTCGGCGTCCTCGTGATCACCGCGACGCCGGTCTACCAGGTCCCCACCCGGCTGGCCGAGGCGCGGGACCGGCTGCTCGGCCGGCCGCGCGGCACCGGCGAGGAGGACGCGACAACCCGGCCGATCCGCAGCCGTCGAGGAGCCGACGACCTGGACCCCGAGGGTGACCCGGCCTACGACAGCCCGGTCCTTGAGGACCGCGAGGTGAAGAAGCGGCGGGGCCGCAAGGTCGCTGACGACGCCGACGCCGAGCTCACTCCTGCCGTCGGCGACCCGACCGGTGACCTCGAACCACCGCCTCACACCCCGATCCCGCAGCGCGTCGAGCAGCTCGCGCTCTCCGGCGACATCGCCTACTCGCTCCCGGCCAACGACGTGCTCAAGCCGGGGTCGCCCCACAAGGCCCGCTCGCGCGCCAGCGACGCGGTGGTCGACCGGCTCACCCAGGTGCTGGAGGAGTTCGGCATCGACGCGCAGGTGACCGGCTACACGCGTGGCCCCACCGTCACCCGCTACGAGGTGGAGGTCGGGCCCGCGGTGAAGGTGGAGAAGGTCACCGCGCTGTCCAAGAACATCGCCTACGCGGTCGCGTCCGCGGACGTGCGGATCCTCAGTCCGATCCCCGGCAAGTCCGCCATCGGCATCGAGATCCCCAACACCGACAAGGAGATCGTGTCGCTCGGCGACGTGCTGCGGTCGGGCACCGCGCGGGCCGACCACCACCCGATGGTGTGCGGGCTCGGCAAGGACGTCGAGGGCGGTTTCGTCGTGGCCAACCTCGCCAAGATGCCGCACCTGCTGGTGGCCGGTGCCACCGGCTCCGGAAAGTCGAGCTTCATCAACTCGATGATCACCTCGATCCTGATGCGGTCCACGCCCGACGAGGTGCGGATGATCATGGTCGACCCCAAGCGGGTCGAGCTCAACGCCTACGAAGGCATCCCGCACCTGATCACGCCGATCATCACCAATCCCAAGAAGGCCGCCGAGGCGCTGGCCTGGGTGGTGCGCGAGATGGACCTGCGCTACGACGACCTGGCGAACTTCGGCTTCCGCCACATCGACGACTTCAACAAGGCGGTCCGGGCCGGAAAGGTCGAGGTGCCGGCCGGCAGCGAGCGCCAGCTGGCGCCGTACCCCTACTTGCTGGTGGTGGTCGACGAGCTCGCCGACCTGATGATGGTCGCACCGCGCGACGTCGAGGACGCGGTCGTGCGGATCACCCAGCTCGCCCGGGCGGCCGGCATCCACCTGGTGCTCGCCACCCAGCGCCCGTCGGTGGATGTGGTCACCGGGCTGATCAAGGCCAACGTGCCCTCCCGGCTGGCGTTCGCGACCTCGTCGCTGGCCGACAGCCGGGTGATCCTCGACCAGCCCGGAGCCGAGAAGCTGGTCGGCCAGGGTGACGGGCTGTTCCTGCCGATGGGGTCCTCGAAGGCCGTGCGTGTGCAGGGCTCCTGGGTCACCGAGGCCGAGATCCACCAGGTGGTGCGGCACTGCAAGGAGCAGCTGGCGCCGACCTACCGGGAGGACGTGACGGCCCCACAGCAGAGCAAGCGGGAGCTCGACGACGACATCGGCGACGACATGGACCTCGTCGTCCAGGCGATCGAGCTGGTGGTGTCGACGCAGTTCGGCTCCACGTCGATGCTCCAGCGCAAGCTCCGGGTCGGCTTCGCCAAGGCCGGCCGGTTGATGGACATCCTCGAGAGCCGCGGCGTCGTCGGGCCGAGTGAGGGATCGAAGGCACGCGACGTACTGGTCAAACCGGACGAGATCGACGGTGTGATCGCAACCATCCAGGGGGAGGACTCGTGATGAGTGCTGCAGAGTTCCGCGACCATGCCGTCGAGGTCGAGGAGAAGCCGACCACCGAGCCGCTCGGCCTCGCTCCCGACGCGGTGGAGGTACGCCGCAACGCCGGGCTGGCCGCCTTCGTCGGCGCGGTCGCCTCGGGCGTGGCCATTGCCTACCTGGCCCGGGCGACCAACACCGGCGCCCCGCTCGACTGGGTGCTCGCCGCGGTCATGGGTGTGCTCGGCATCGCGCACCTCGCCGCGTTCGTCGACGCGCGGACGCCGCTGCTCGTCGCCGACACCCAGGGCGTGCGGATCCGTCTCGGCAACACCTGGAGGGGCCTCCCGTGGGGTGCGCTCTCCCGGGTGGAGCACCGGCCGCGTCGCGCTCCCTTCCGCGACGGCCGCCTGGTCCTCGTGGTCCGGCACCCTGCCCGCTTGATCGAGGAGCTGGACCGTCGCGGTCGCCGTCAGTCCCGCCTGTCCCAGAAGCTCTACGGCGCCCCGTTCGCCGTGCCGCTGGCCCTCTCGACCCGGGTGAGCGGTGCCGGTGACGACCTCACCGCAGCCCTCACCACCCTGGCGGGCGGCGAGGCGCGCATCCTCGTCGTCCAGCCCGAGCCCGAGGCCACACCCGAGCCGCAGCCCGAGCCCGTCGACGTCGACGTCGACGTCGAGCCCGAGACCGCGATCGAGCCGGAGCCGGAGGTGGAGGAGGCACCCCGCCGCCTGCGGCGCGATCCGCGCCCGGCCATCGCCCACGCCATCGGCGTGGTGGCCGGGCTGCTGTCCCGCCGGCCCGACTCCGAGGGTGACCCGGACCTGGGTGATCCCGACGAGGAGCCCGTGGTCGCCAGCGCGACGCCCAGCCCACTGCGCGAGCCGGTCGCTGCCCAGCGCGCGGAGGTGCGGCGCGACGACGTGACCGAGGACGAGGAGGACAGCGAGGGCGGCCGCGAGCTGCGCCGGCCCGGGAGCGTGAACCTGGTCGAGGACACGCAGGTCTGGGGCGAGCGGGTCAGCCCGATCGCGCGGCCCGGCCACGCGGTCGAGCCGCTCATGGTCGACGACTACGTCGTCGAGCCGGCCGATGACCCGGTGGTCGGGCCCCAGCTGGTCGCCGCCCGCACCAGGCTCGGCCTCACCGTCGACCGGCTGGCCGAGCGGACCCGGATCCGGCCCCACGTGATCGAGTCGATCGAGGTCGACGACTTCGCACCCTGTGGCGGCGACTTCTACGCCCGCGGACACCTGCGCACCCTGGCCCGGGTCCTGGGCATCGACGTGACGCCCTTGCTGACGGCGTACGACGACCGCTACGCCGACGCCCCGATCAACCCGCGCCGGGTGTTCGAGGCCGAGCTCGCCACCGGAACCCACGGCTCCATCCGCGGCACCCGGGGCGGCCCCAACTGGTCGGTCCTGATCGCGGCCGTGATGGCGCTGGTCCTGGCCTGGTCGGTCGCCCGGCTGGTCATGGACAGCCCGGTCGACCTGCGTGGCGCCGCGCCGGTGCTCAACGGATCGGCCGGCGTGGACAACACGGCGCCCCAGGCCTCCGACCCGGTTCCCGTGGTCCTCACGGCCGCCGGCGGTGGCGCCCGGGTCGTCGTCCGCGACGGCACCGGGGAGGTCGTATTCACCGGCAACCTCACCTTCGGGGAGACCAAGAAGCTCCAGGCAGCCCCGCCGGTGCGGGTGCAGTCGTCCGACGGGTCCCTCGAGATCGGTCTCGCCGGCGAGCCCCGCGGCGCCCTCGGCGCCACGGGCGAGCCGGCCCAGAACACCTTCACGCTGCGGTAGCACGCCTCGGCGTTTCGGCGTCCCTCCCCGGAGGCGGCATACTCGGGGAGCGATCATGAGCTCCTCCTCTTCCCCCGCCCTCAAGCAGCCTGCCCCGATGTCGGTCGCGCTGGTGACCCTCGGCTGCGCCCGCAACGAGGTCGACTCCGAGGAGCTGGCCGGTCGGCTCGCGGCCGACGGGTTCGCGCTGGTGTCCGACGCTGCCGAGGCCGACACGGTCGTGGTCAACACCTGCGGGTTCGTCGACGCGGCCAAGAAGGACTCGGTCGACACGCTGCTGGCCGCCGCCGACCTCAAGGAGTCCGGTCGGCCCCAAGCCGTCGTGGCGGTCGGATGCCTGGCGGAGCGGTACGGCGACGAGCTCGCCCGGTCCCTCCCGGAGGCGGACGCGGTCCTCGGCTTCGACGACTACCCCGACATCAGCGCCCGACTGCGCTCGATCGTCGCGGGTGAGCAGCACCAGACGCACCTGCCGCGTGACCGGCGCACGCTGCTCCCACTCGCACCCGCCGATCGGCAGCAACCGGCGGTCGAGCCGGTCGCGACCCCCCGCCGCCGGCTCGAGTCAGGCCCATTGGCGCCCCTGAAGCTGGCGAGCGGCTGCGACCGGCGCTGCACCTTCTGCGCGATCCCGCGCTTCCGCGGCTCGTTCGTGAGCCGCCGTCCGAGCGACGTGCTGGCCGAGGCCCGGTGGCTCGCGGGCGAGGGCGTGCGCGAGCTGTTCCTGGTCAGCGAGAACTCCACGTCCTACGGCAAGGACCTCGGCGACCTCCGGCTGCTCGAGACGATGTTGCCCGAGCTCGCGGCCGTCGACGGGATCGACCGCGTGCGGGTGTCCTACCTGCAGCCGGCCGAGATCCGCCCGGGACTCGTCGAGACGATCGCCGCGACCCCCGGGGTGGCGGCCTACTACGACCTCTCCTTCCAGCACGCGAGTGCGACGGTGCTGCGCCGGATGCGGCGGTTCGGTGACCCCGACAGCTTCCTCGGCCTGCTCGCGCAGATCCGGGAGCACGCCCCCGAGGCGGGCATCCGCTCCAACGTGATCGTCGGCTTCCCCGGCGAGACCGAGGAGGACCTCCAGACCCTGTGCGACTTCCTCGTGGCGGCCCGGATGGACGTCACCGGCGTGTTCGGGTACTCCGACGAGGACGGCACCGAGGCGGCGTCGTACGACCGGAAGCTGGACGACGACGAGATCCGCGCGAGGGTCGAGCACGTGTCCGGACTGGTCGAGGAGCTCACCTCCCAGCGTGCCGAGGAGCGGCTCGGCGAGACCGTGCAGGTCCTGGTCGAGGACGCCTCCGGCCCGCATCCTGTCGGTCGAGCGGCCCTCCAGGGTCCCGAGGTCGACGGCACCACCAGCCTGGAGGGTGCGTCGTCGGCGGTGTCCGTCGGCGACCTCGTCGAAGCGCGGGTCGTCGCGAGCGACGGGGTCGACCTGGTCGCCCAACCGACCGGAGGCGATCCCGCGTGACGGAGACCGGGGCGCCGATCAGCAACCTGAACGTGCCGAACGTGCTGACCACCTTGCGCATCGTGATGGTCCCGTTCTTCGGCTGGGCGTTGCTGCACGACGGCGGCGACTCGGTGACGTGGCGGCTGATCGCCTTCGGGCTGTTCGTGCTCGCGATGATCACCGACAAGGTCGACGGCGACATCGCGCGGGCTCGGGGACTGGTGACCAACTTCGGCAAGATCGCCGACCCGATCGCCGACAAGGCGATCACCGGGATGGCCTTCATCGGGCTCTCCGTGGTCGGCGACATCTGGTGGTGGGTCACGATCGTCGTCCTGGTGCGGGAGTGGAGCGTCACCGTGCTCCGCCTCTCGGTGCTCCAGCACGTCGTCATCGCGGCCTCGGCGAGCGGCAAGCTCAAGACCGTGCTGCAGGCGGTCGCCCTGTCCGGGCTGCTGCTACCCCTGCCGCACGGGGACGCCCACGGGGGCGCGTTCGACCAGTTCGGCGTCCCCGGCGAGGTGCTCTTCTACGTTGCCCAGGTCTGCCTGGCCGGAGCCGTGGCCATGACCCTGTGGTCCGGCTACGAGTTCTTCCGTGACGTGTGGCGCCAGCGCCACTCCATGCGTGGCAACTGATCACAAAGAGTTGCTCAGGACTTCATCAATTCTGATCACTGCGCTGACGGCTGCCGGGGTTAGGGTGTAGCCGCTCTTCTTCCCCGCCGCTGCTCTCAAGCCCGGGCTCGAGCGGCCATCCATGTTCTAGTTCGCTCGGAGTTCTTTCATGCCCTCACGCCGGGGCGTGCGCCGTCTGCCCTCGGGCTCGGCACTGCGTCACATCCACGCTGCGCTCACCATCCACGCCGCCCGCCGCACGCCGCCGACCCGGTCGAGATCCAGATCCTCGCGCACCAACGACTTCCACGGTCGGTTCCGCCAACGACCGCGCCATCGCCGGCGGCGCGCGCCGAGTCGCCGGTGCGGTCGACGCACCTCCGCGCCGCGAACCCGAACACGGTCTTCGCCGCTGCCGGCGACCTGATCGGCGCGTCCACCTTCGAGTCGTTCATCCAGCAACGACAAGCCGACCATCGACGTCCTCAACGCGGATGGGTCTCGAGGTCTCCGCGGTCGGCAACCACGAGTTCGACCAGGGCTACGACGACCTGCGTCGACCGGGTGATGGCGCCCTACGACGCCGACGACGAACCCCACGGCGGCGCCGCCTGGCAGTACATCGCCGCGAACGTCGAGACGAGGCCGACCGGCGCCGACGCCGTCGCCCGAGTCCTGGACCAACGACGTCGACGGCGTGCAGCGTCGGCTTCGTCGGCGCCGTGACCGAGGACCTCGCCGAGCCTGGTGTCCCCGGACGGCATCGCGGACCTCGACGGTGACCGACATCGTCGACGCCACCAACGCGGACGGCCGACGACCTCGAGGCCGACGGCGCCGACGTCGTCGTGTGCTCGTCCACGAGGGCGCGCCCGGCGACCGACTGCGCGCTCGATCGCCGACCCGACACCGGGGTTCGGCAGCGATCGTCGACGGCGTCAACGCCGACGTCGACGCCATCGTGTCGGGTCACACCCACCTGGCCTACAACTGCCAATACCCCGTGCGCCGAGTGGCGGCACCCGTCACCGCCCGGTGGTCTCCGCCGGCCAGTACGGCACGAACCTCAACCAGCTCGACTTCACCGTCGAGGCCGACACCGGCGAGGTCGTGCCGGCATCAGACGAGAACCTGCTACGCTCAAGACCGGGCAGACCGCCAACTACCCGGCGGACCCGGAGGTCGCCAGGCGATCGTCGAGGAGGCCAGGTGGCCGAGGCCGACGTGCTCGGTGCCGAGCCGCTCGGCGAGATCGCCGGCGCCGTTCAACCGGCGCCCGAAGCACGCCGACGGCACCGACCGACAACCGCGGTGGCGAGTCGACGCTCGGCAACCTGGTCGCCGAGGTCCAGCGCTGGGCGACCGAGCGCCGAGACCGGCGGCGGCGCCCAGATCGCCTTCATGAACCCGGGCGGCCTCCGCACCGACCTGGTCGACACCGCCGGCGACGGCTACCCGCGAGACGCTGACCTACAAGCAGGCGGCCGACGTCCAGCCGTTCGCCAACACCCTGGTCAACATGGACCTGACCGGCGCCAGATCAAGACCGTCCTCGAGCAGCAGTGGCAGCCCGCCGGCGCCTCGCGGCCGTTCCTGCGGCTGGGCACCTCGGACGGCTTCGAGCTACACCTACGACCCCGACGGCCGCCGGGTGACGCGGATCACCGGCATGTAGCTGAACGGCGACGGCGCTCGAGGCCGACGGAGACCTACTCGGTGACGGCCAACTCCTTCCTGGCGCACCGGCGGCGACAACTTCTTCGGCTTCGCCGACGGCACCGACAAGCGCGACACCGGCATGGTCGACCTGCAGGCGATGGTCGACTACATGGCCGCGTTCGCCGCCGACGCACCGCTCGCACGGTCAGACTACGGCCCAGCACGCCGTCGGCGTCCACCTGCCCACGGCGACACCGTCGAGCTCGCGGCGGCACCCTCGACGCTCGAAGCCTGTCGCTCGCTGGCCATGACCGCTCCCGGCGACCGTGCAGGACACGCGGTCCGGATCCGCCTGGGCGGCAAGTCCCGGGGCACGGCGCCGGTCGCCCAACGCGCCCACTGAGCCGAGTGGCCGCGAGCCCGTATCGACGAGGCCGGGATCAGGCCACCGCCGTAGTCGGACATCCCGGGCACGGCAGCGACCGGCCAGCAGTTCCTCTGCGATCGTCGGCGAGAAGACCGGCACCGAGCGTCAAGGTCCCGATCCGCATCACCAACAGGAGCTGATTCCTTCTCGAGGGGGTTCGCGACCAGCAGGACCCCCTCCCAGCACCACCCCGGACCTCCATCGCGGCTCGCCGAGCCCGGTCCACTTAGCGAAAGGCTCGTGCGTTGTTCAGTTCGTCGCTCCCGACCCACAGGGGAGGCCGTCGTCGCCAGGCAGGCGTCGCCGCGGCTCTGGTCGGTCTCGTCAGCACCAACCTCGCGCTGGCGGTCTCAGCGCACCCCGGCCCAGGCCGTCAGCGCCGATCGTAGTCATCGCCGAGGTCTACGGCGGCGGTACCGGCAGCGGTGCCGCCAACACCTACGGCAACGACTTCATCGAGCTCTACAACCGCGGCACGACCGCGGTGAACCTCGACGGGTGGTCAGTGCAGTACAAGAGCGCCGCGGGCACGGGCGCCTTCCAGGTGCAGCCGCTGACGGGGACGATCCCGGCGGGGAAGCACTACCTGATTCAGGAGGGCACGTTCACGACGGGCACCCAGTACCACGGCCGACGAGCAGGGCAGCTTCAGCATGGCCATCGGTGCCGGGCGTGGTCGCCCTCGTCTCGAACACGACGTCCGTACCCGACGTTCGGCACGACGACGGGTGTCGACGTCGCCGGTAACACGGCCAACGGCCTCGTGGACCTGGTCGGCTACGGAACCACCGCCAACGACGTACGAGACGAGCCCGCACCGGCGTCAATCTGACCGCGACCACGACGGCGCCGCGCGACAACGTCGGAGCCGACACCGACCACAACGCCAACGACTTCACCGAACTGGCGCCGACACCCGGAACTGCAACTGTGCCGTCCCGACTGCCGCCCGAGCTGGTGATCTCCGAGGTCTTCAGCCACGGCACCGCCGGCGGCGCGCACGGCGCCGACTTCGTCGAGGTCCACAACGCCGGGACCCCGAACGCCGACCTGACCCAGGTCACCCTCAGGTGGACGGGGCCGCACGGTCCCGCTCACGCGGCTCGCTCGCGGCCGGCGGCTGCCAGGTCGTCGACATCGACCTGGCCGACGAGTCAACGGCAGCACCTCGCTGGTCTGGGAGCACGACAGCTCCGATCGTCGACCTGGTCGGCTGGGGCACCGGCGCCCACGAGGGCGACGCGCGGCAGCTCCGCCGGCTCGGCCACCGAGAGCGCGCAGCGCGACGAGGACGACACCGACACCGACCAGAACGGCGACGACTTCCGGGCGGCCACCCCGAGCCGCGGCTCGGCCTACGTGCCGCCGCCGACCCCGCTCTCCACCATCGCCGAGATCCAGGGCACCGGCCCGGCCAGCCCCTGGTCGAAGAGCGGGTCCCGACCCGGGGCGTCGTGACCGCGGCGTACCCGCCGGCAACGGCAACCTCTCCGGCTTCTACCTCCAGACCGCCGGCAGGGCGGCTCGACACGACACCCCCGGCGCGTCGGACGCGATCTTCGTCTTCACCGGCACCAAGACATCGCCCGCCGTCGGCGACTCGGTCGAGGTCACCGGCAAGGTGTCGGAGTTCTTCGGCACCACCGAGATCAGCCCCGACGGCCCGGCGACGACGACACCTACTCGGACCCCGCTGCCGGCCGTGGTGCCCGCCGACACCGTCCCCGGCACCGACTGCGCCCTGCCCGGCACCGACTGCCTGACCGGCGCCGCGCTCGAGGCCGCGCGCGAGGAGCACGAGGGCGAGGTCTTCCTGCCCACCGGCGACTACACCGTGACCGACTCCTACGACGGCACGCCGTTCACCCAGGACGCTCGCGCGGCTTCCAGATGCCGGGCGAGATCGGCCTGGCCGCCAACAGCACCAGCCGCTGATGATCCCGACCGAGCTCTCCGACCAGTCCGACGCCGCCGGCATCGCGGCGCGACGCGCCTACAACGAGGCGCACGCCGTGATCCTCGACGACGGCGCCGACGTCAACTACACCAGCACCACCGCGAGGACACGGCGCTTCCCGTGGCTGACCCCGGACCACACGGTCCGGGTCGGCGCGCCGGTCACGTTCCCGAAGCCGGTCGTCCTCGAGTACCGCCGCGACCTGTGGCGGCATCCAGCCCAGGCCAAGGTCGCGCCCGGACGACCGGCGCCGACCTGGTCGCGTTCGAGCAGGACCGCCCGGCCGCAGCCCGAGGACGTGCGGCGGCGACCTCAAGATCGCCACGTTCAACATGCTCAACTACTTCAACACCACCGGCGAGGCGTGGGCCGCCAGCGACGGCGCCGGCGGGGACCCGGACCGGCAACGACTTCCGACCGCGCGTGCACCTACTACACCGACCGGGCCGGTGCCGCCCGCGACGGGCAACCTGCGCATCACCAACAACACCTGCGAGCAGGACGCCGTCGACCCGCTCACCGGGCTCGACATCCTGCTGCCCGGCCCGCGCGGTGCGGCCAACCAGGCCAACTTCCAGCGCCAGGAGGCCAAGGAGCTCGAGGCGATCAACACGATGGACGCCGACGTGATGTCCCTGGAGGAGGTCGAGAACTCCATCAAGCTCGACGACGCCGGATCGACGGACCCGACGACGCCGACACGAACCGCGACGACGCGCTGATCCGGCTGGTCGAGCAGCTCAACGTGCACTGGGCCGGCGACGCACCCGGCGTACGCCGGACCGCTGGGCCTACGTCCCGTCGCCGCGCCCCGAGGCGCTGCCGACGCTGCAGGAGCAGGACGCCATCCGCTCGGCGTTCATCTACAACCCGACCAAGGTCGAGACCGTCGGCCGGTCGCGGATCCTGGTCAACTCGGCGCCGTTCCGCAACGCCCGCGAGCCGCTGGCCCAGGCCTTCAAGCCGCTCGGGTGGCGGCCGGCGCCAACGCGTTCGGCGTGGTCGTCAACCACTTCAAGTCCAAGGGCGGCCCGGTCGCCCCGGCCACCGTCAACGGCGACAACGAGGACGCCGGCGACGGCGCCGGCTTCTACAACGGCGACCGCAAGCGCCAGGCGGCGGCGCTGGTGGCGTTCGCGGACCAGTTCGCGGCGGACAAGAACATCGAGCGCGATGTTCCTGACCGGTGACTTCAACGCCTACGCGATGGAGGACCCGGTCCAGGTCATCACGGACGCGCGGCTACCACGACCTGCACCCGGCCAACGGCGAGAAGACCTACAGCTTCGGCGGTCTCGCCGGCTCGCTGGACCACGTCTTCGCCAACGACGCGGCCGACGCGATGGTGACCGGCGCGGACGTCTGGGACGATCAACGCCAACGAGTCGGTCTCCTACGAGTACAGCCGCTACAACTACAACGTGACCGACCTCTACGCCGTCAACCCGTTCCGCAGCTCCGACCACAACCCGGAGATCATCGGCATCGACGTCGGGCGACGACGTCCCCGACGACGACGTCGACACGGTCCAGGTCCTGGCCACCAACGACTTCCACGGCCGATCCTCGACGACCCGGGCAGCGCGGCCGCCGGTGCGGCCTCGCTCGCGGGAGCGGTCAAGGAGCTGCGTGCCGAGGACCCGGACACGGTCTTCGCCGCTGCCGGTGACCTGATCGGTGCCTCGACGTTCGAGTCGTTCATCCCGAACGACAAGCCGACCATCGACGCGCTCAACGAGGCCGGCCTCGAGGTGTCCGCTGCGGGCAACCACGAGTTCGACCAGGGCTACGACGACCTCGTCGACCGGGTGATGGCCCTACACGCCGAACCAACCCCGAGGCGGGCTGTGGCAGTACATCGCCGCCAACGTCGGGTTCAAGGACACCGAGGACGGTCACACGGCCGGCGACGCCGCGCTGCCGGAGACCTGGTTCCAGACGCTCCCCAACGGCCAGCCGTCGGCTTCGTCGGCGCCGTGACCGAGGACCTGCCGGCCCTCGTCGCCGGCGACGGCATCGCGGAGATCGAGGTCACCGACATCGTCGACTCGGTCAACAGCAACGCCGACGAGCTCAAGGGCCCGGACGGCTGCGGGAGCGGAGGGTCTGCCGACCTGGTCGTCGATGCTGGTCCACGAGGGCGCGGCCACGACGTGCGTACTCCGCGGTGACCGACGGCTCGACCTTCGCCAACATCGTCACCGGCGCCAACGAGAACATCGACGCGATCGTCTCCGGCCACACCCACCTGGCCTACAACCACAAGGTCCCGGTGCAGGCGTGGATCGACGAGGGCCGCGCGGTCACCAAGCGTCCGGTGGTCTCCGCCGGTCAGTACGGCGCCAACCTCAACCGGCTGCGAGTTCGAGTTCGCGCCGGGCACTGGCGAGCTGGTGAACATCCGCCAGACCGTGCTCGCAGCTCAAGGACTACGACGCCGACCCGGCCACCCAGGCGCATCGTCGACGCCGCGGTCGGCCAACGCCGAGGCGCGGCAACGCCGCTCGGCGACATCGAGGGCCCGTTCAAGCGGGCGCGCCGCAACGACGCCGGTCGCCGGGAGCGTCGTGGAGAACCGTGGTGGCGAGTCCACGCTGGGCAACCTGGTCGCCGAGATCCAGCGCTGGAAGACCGGCGCCGACATCGCGCTTCATGAACCCGGGCGGCCTCCGCGCGGACATGCTCGGCACCGCCGGGCGACCCGCGCGACCTGACCTACCGGCAGGCCGCCGACGTCCAGCCGTTCGCCAACACCCTGGTGAACATGGACCTCACCGGTGCCCAGATCAAGACGATCCTCGAGCAGCAGTGGCAGCGCGACGCCGACGGCAACATCCCGTCGCGCCCGTTCCTGCGGCTCGGCACCTCCGAGGGCTTCACCTCGACCTACGACGCCGACCCGCGCCGGAGGGTGACCGGATCACCGGCATGTGGCTCGACGGTGAGCCGATCGACCTGGACGAGACCTACCGCGTGGCGGCGACTCGTTCCTCGCGTCCGGTCGGTGACAACTTCTGGGGCTTCGACGACGGCGACCGACAAGCAGGACACCGGCAAGACCGACCTGCAGGCCATGGTCGACTACATGGCGCGAGTTCGGCCACCGACGCGACGCCGCTGCCGGTCGACTACCGCCAGCACGCCGTCGGCGTCACGCTTCCCGGCCGGCGCGCCGGCGACGTACGGCGCCGGCGACACGTCTGGCTTCGACGTCTGTCCTCGCTGGCCATGACCGGCTGCCGACGACCTGCAGGACACCGAGGTCGAGGTGCTGCTCGGTGACGACCGTCGCTCGGGACCTTCCCGGTCGACGAACACACTCGACCAGCCGAGCCGTTCGACGAGGCCGGCACGGCGTCGGTCGACGGTGCGTCGTGCCCGACGGGCGTCGACGGACGGCAGCACGGACGCTGACGCTTCGCGGCGTGCCACGACCGGCACCGAGGTGCCGGTGCCCGTCGCCACCGACCGACGGCCTCGCTGACGACCACCACCGAGGCGCTGACTGACGCCACGATGGTCTACGGGACGCCCGGCCAGGTCGAGGTGGCGGTGACCTCGACCGGTCCGGTCGACCGGGTGCGGTCGAGCTGCGTCGACGGTGAGCGTGGTCGTGGACACCGCAACCCTCGTCGAGGACGGCACCGCCACCCTCGAGGTAGCCCGGCACGGCACTGCCGCGTCGGTGAGCACGAGCTGGCGCTGTCCGCTGGGGACCTCGGTGACCGAGCGCCAACGAGCCGTCGCAGGACGCGCGGTGCACGGTCGACGGTGACCGACGAGCCGTCTCGACCACGATCACGCCACGGCCTCGCGTGACCATGACGGTCGTGCTGGCCGCGACCGTCGAGGCTCTGGTGACCGGCACGGCACGGTCGACGGGTCACGTCGGGGTCACGACGGAACGACGAGCGCGGTCGGGACCCTCTCCGGCGGGCAGCGCGGCCTTCGACCTCGGCGCGTTCGACGCGGCGGGCGACTACGACCCTCACAGGTCGGCTACCTCGGCGACGCCGACGGTGGAGCCGGTCCAGCACGACCCACACGATCATACGAGGCCGTCAGCGGTCGGTCGACAGGCCCGGCACTCGCTCCGGCCGGCGGCGGGCCCGTGAGGGTCAGCCGCCGGCCAGGCGGAACGCCGCCTGCACCAGCGCCAGGTGGCTGAACGCCTGCGGGAAGTTGCCGACCATCCGGCCCGCGTGACGCGGGTCGTACTCCTCCGAGAGCAGCCCGACGTCGTTGACCAGCCCGACGAGCCGGTCGAACAGGGCGTGGGCGTCGTCGGTGCGGCCGGCCGCGGCGTACGCCGAGACCAGCCAGAACGAGCAGGCCAGGAACGGGTGCTCGTCCCCGGCGAGCCCGTCGACGCCGGTCTGGGTGCGGTAGCGCAGCAGCAGGCCGTCGCGCATCAGGTCCTGCTCGATGGCCTCGATGGTGCCCGAGCATCCGCGGGTCGTCGCCGTCGATGAAGCCGATCGCGGGCAGCACCAGCAGCGAGGCGTCGACCTCGGTGGTGTCGTAGTGCTGGGTGAAGGTGTTGCGCGCCCGCGTCGAAGCCGCGCGTCGAGGACCTCCTCGCGGACCGGGTCCCGCACCCGCCGCCACTCGTCGACCGGCCCGGGTCGCCCGTGCTCCTCGACGCCGCGGACGGCCCGGTCGAAGGCCGCCCACACCATCGCCCGCGAGTGGGTGAAGTGCCGCTGCGGCCCGCGGATCTCCCAGAGGCCGTGGTCGGGCTCCTGCCAGGTCGTCGGCCAGGTCGTCGACCAGCGCGCGCTGGAGCGCCCAGGCGTTGTCGTCGTGCCTCGACGCCGGCCTCGCGGGCCGGTGTCGAGCGCGATCATCACCTCGCCGAGCACGTCGGTCTGGCGCTGGCTCGACCGCGCCGTTGCCGATCCGGACCGGCGGGAGTCGGCGTAGCCCGGCAGGTGGTCGAGCGTCGCGCTCGGGCAGCCGGCGGGCGCCGTCGACGGCGTACATGATCTGCAGGTCCTCGGGGTCGCCGGCGACCGCCCGCAGCAGCCAGTCCCGCCACAGCACGGCCTCGTCGGTGTAGCCGGCCGCGATCAGGGCCTCGAGGGTCAGGGCGGCGTCGCGCAGCCAGCAGTAGCGGTAGTCCCAGTTGCGCTCGCCGCCGAAGTCCTCGGGCAGCGAGGTGGTGGGGGCGGCGACGATCCCGCCGGTCTGCTCGTGGGTGAGCAGCCGCAGCGTGAGCAGCGAGCGGCGTACGACGTCGGCGTGGGGGACGTCGACCTGGCAGCCGGCGACCCACTCGGCCTCCTCGGCCGAGGGTCGCTCGATCCGGTCGCCGACGTCGACGCAGCTCGGGGTCGTCGGCGTACGACGGGAGCCAGGTGGTGGAGAAGGTCAGCTCGTCGCCCTCCGCGACGTCGAACTCGTCGGTGTGGCGGCGGTCGACGGCCCTCGGCAGCCGGGGACCGCGCAGCACGAGCTGGTCGGGCCCGGCGATCGCGGTGATCACCTCCTCGCCGTCGATCCTGCGCCGGCGCACCCACGGACGGATCTCGCCGTAGTCGATGCGGACCGACCCACTCGTGCCGCACGCGCACGCGTGCCCGCGCACGCCGGTCAGCACCCGCGGACCAGGTCGGCCCGGTCGTCGCCGGTCGGCATCAGGTCGACCAGCCGCATCACCCCCGGTGGCGGTCGTGAACGTCGTCTCCAGGACCGTGGAGTCGTCGAGGTAGCGCCGGGTGACGTCGTACTCGCCGACCGGGCAGAGCTGCCAGTGGCCGTGGTCCTCGGTGCCGAGCAGCGCCGCGAAGCAGGCGGGGGAGTCGAAGCGGGGCAGGCAGAGCCAGTCGACCGAGCCGTTGCTCGCCGACCAGGGCGGCCGTGTGCCGGTCGCCGATCAGCGGCGTAGTCCTCGATCGGCAGCGCCATGGCGGCGAGGCTAGCCGTCCGTGCCCGGCGGCTAGCATCGCCGGCATGACCGTGACCGCGGCCTCGGTGCTCGACCTGCTGCGAGCCGCGGAGCGCCACGCTGGCGACCGCGGAGTCGCTGACCGGTGGCCGGCTGGCCGCCGCGCTCACGGCGGTGCCCGGGCTCCTCGGCGTCCTTCGTCGGCGGCGTGGTCGCCTACGCGACCGCCGTGAAGGTCGTCCTGCTCGGGGTGCCGCCGGCGCTGATCGACGAGCACGGCGTGGTCTCGGCGGAGTGCGCCCGGGCGATGGCGAGCGGGGTGCGGCAGCTGACCGGGGCGACGTACGCCGTCAGCACGACGGGCGTCGCCGGGCCCGGGCCGCAGGACGGGGACGCCGGCCGGGACGGTCTACGTCGGCGGTGGCCGGCCCGGGCTCGGCCACCGCCGTCGCGCTCGAGCTGGTCCGGCGACCGGCGCGGCGCGTCCAGGAGCCGGACGACTGCGGGAGGCGTTGTCGGCGGTCGCCGCGATCCTCGACGGGGAAGAAACCGGCCTCGGGTAGCGTTGGCCCCAGGACCCACGGAAGGACTCAGCGCATGGTGCTGTTTCGTCGGCTGCTCGGCGACGTGCTCCGCGACCGGCGGATGCAGCGCGGCCTGACCCTGCGCGAGGTCTCCGCGGAGGCCCGGGTCAGCCTGGGCTACATCTCCGAGATCGAGCGCGGCCAGAAGGAAGCCTCCTCCGAGCTGCTCGCCTCGCTGTGCGCCGCCCTCGACATCCCGCTCTCCGACGTGCTGCGCGAGGTCTCCGACGCTGTGGCCTCGAGGAGGCGGCCGCTGGCGGCCACCCCGATCCCGGTGCGTGACCCGCGCCGACGCCGGCGACGTCGTCGCCTCCGCCGCCTAAGCGCGTCGGATCTCCGGCTGGCACGCGGGCACCAGTACGTCGCCCGCTCCCGTCCGCCGGTCCTGGCGTCGACCTCGATCGCTGGTCCCGCAGCGCCGGCACGGCTGCCGGTCGCGCCGGTAGACCCAGTGCCGCTCGCCCCGGCGCAGGTCGCCGGTCGTGGTCTGCTCCGAGCGCTCCTTGTTCTGCTCGAGCATCTGGTGCGCCCGGCGGACCAGCCGGGGCAGGTCGGGCACCTCGCCGACCGGGGCGAGCGGGTGGACCCCGCTGGTGAAGCAGAGCTCGGCGGCGTACATGTTGCCGATGCCGGCGAGGCAGGTCTGGTCGAGGAGCGCCTCGTCGACGGCGCGGTCCGGGTCGGCGAGCAGCCGGCGGAGCGCCTCGTCCTCGTCCCAGTCGGGCCCGAGCAGGTCGGGGCCGAGGTGACCGACGACGTCGTCCTCGCGGTCGCGGGGCAGCAGCTCGACGATGCCGAGCGAGAAGCCGACCGCCGTCCGGTCGCGCGGTGCTCGAGCACCACCCGGGCCTCGTGGGCGGGCCGGCGCCAGCGCTGCCCGGGCTGGTAGACCTGCCAGGAGCCCTCCATCTTCAGGTGGGTGTGCAGCGTCCAGTGCCTCGTCGTGCCTCGATCCGGGTGAGCAGGTGCTTGCCGCGCGAGACGGTCTGGAGGACGGTGCCGCCGGACGAGGTCGACGGTGGCGAGCTGGGGCACCCGGAAGTCGGTGCGGGTGAGCACCTGCCCGGCCAGCGCCCGGTCGAGGGACCGGGCGGCGCGCCAGACGGTGTCGCCCTCAGGCACGGAGCCGCAGCCCCTTCGGCGTGGACGACGAAGCCGGCGGCCTGGAGCGCCTCGCGCAGCGGGGTGGACGCCGGAGCCGAGCAGCTGCTCGCCGTCGGCCTTCTCGACGGTCAGCCGGCCGAGGCGCCGCGGCGGGCGGCGTCGGCGAGCGACTCGGCCGCCGGGGCGCAGCAGGTCGGGGTCGTCGGTCCAGGTGAGCAGGGTGCGGCCGCCGCGCTCGACGTAGAGGGTGAGGCCGTCGACGAGCACCACCAGCGCGCCGGCCTTGCGGCCCGGCCGGTGGCCGCTGCGCTCGCTCGCCCTCGGCGCCGGTCGGGCCAGGGCAGGGCCGCGCCGTAGGGGTTGGCCGGGTCGGTGGCCGCCAGCGCGACCGCGGCCGGCTTGGCCCGTCGGCGGTCGACGCCTCGGCGAAGGTGCGCAGCCGGTCGATCGCGCCCGGCGGTGCCGAACTGGGCGGCGCCGAGGCCCGGCGACGAAGTAGCCGCGCCGGCAGCGGCCGGAGTCCTCGAACGCCGAGAGCACCTTGTAGACGGCGGCGAAGCCGCCCGGGAGCCCGCTCGCTGACCACGGCCCCGCGGGTCACCACGCCGTGCCGGTCGAGCAGCCGCTCGGCGGCGGCGTGGGCGCGCCGGGTCGGGTCGGTGTCGAGCGCGGGCAGCAGCGCCCAGCGGCCGGCCGTCTCGGGCGGGCCGGTGCGCGCGGGCATCCGGGCCCGGCCCCGGCGCGGTCCTGGTGCGCGGTGGTGGCCGGCGGCTGCGGTGGGCGGCGGTGCCGGAGCGGGTCAGCGCGCGGAGCGGGGCGAGGGTGTCGTTGCTGACCCGGCCGGCCCAGACGAGGTCCCACAGGGCGGCGGAGAGGGCGCGTGTCGTCGGTGCGACCCGACGGCGTCGGCGAGCTGGCGGAAGAACCACGCGCCGCCCGGGCGAGCGCGTCGAGCACCGCCTGGTGCAGCTCGGAGTGCTCGAAGGGTTCGGTGGGCGGGCAGGGTGAGCGGCGCCTGGTCGGCGAGGTGGAGCGAGACCCAGCCGTCGGAGCCGGGCAGCGCGCCGTGGCCGGCCCAGAGCACCTCGCCGGAGCTGGTCAGCTCGTCGAGGTACGACGGCTCGTAGTCGCGCACCCGCGACGGCAGCACCAGCGACTCCAGCGCCGAGGCGGGCACCGCGCAGCCGGCGAGCTGGTCGATCGCGGTGAGCACGCCGTCGACGCCGCGCAGGCCCCTTCGAGTCCGTGCGCGACGTGCTGCCAGGCGCCGAGGAACCGCGCGAGCGCCTCGGGCTCGACCGGCTCGACCTCCTGGCGCAGCCGGGCCAGCGAGCGACGGCGCAGCCTGCGCAGCACCTCGGCGTCGCACCACTCAGGGCCGGCGCCCGGCCGGGCGGAACTCGCCGTCGAGCACCCGGCCCTGCGCGGCCAGCCGCTGCAGGGTGTGGCGGACGACGGCGGCGCCGAGGCCGAGCCGGGCGGCGACCTCGTCGGTGGTGAACGGCCCGTGGGTGCGGGCGTAGCGGGCGACCAGGTCGGCCGAGCGGGTCGTCGACCGGCTCGGCGAAGGCGTCGGGCGTGCCGGGCGGGACCGGCACGCCGAGCCCGTCGCGCAGCCGGCCGACGTCCTCGATCGCGGCCCAGCGCTCCTCGCCGGCCATCCGGACCTCGACCACGCGTCGAGCCGGCGGCGAGGGCGTCGAGCACCTCGCCGACGTCCAGCCCCGTCGACCGTCCGCGCGGCGACCTCGGCGGTCGGTCAGCGGGCCGAGCAGGCGCAGCAGGTCGGCGACGCCCTCGGCGTCGCGGGCCCGGCGGTCGGGGGCGAGCCGCTGCAGCTCGGCCTCGACCTCGGCGAGCACCTCGGGGTCGAGCAGCTCGCGCAGCTCGGCCCGGCCGAGCAGCTCGGCGAGCAGGCCCTGGTCGAGGGAGAGCGCGGCGGCCCGGCGCTCGGCGATGGGGGAGTCGCCCTCGTAGACGAACTGGGCGACGTAGCCGAACAGCAGGCTGCGGGCGAACGGCGACGGCTGGTGTGGTCGCCACGTCGACGACCTGCGACCTCGCGCCGCTCGACCCGGCGCATCAGGCCGACCAGGCGGGCAGGTCGTAGACGTCCTGGAGGCACTCGCGCACGGCCTCGAGCACGATCGGGAAGGACGGGTACTTGGCGGCCACCTCGAGCAGCTGCGGCGGAGCGCTGACGCTGCTGCCACAGCGGCGAGCGGCGGCCGGGGTCGCGGCGGGGGAGCAGCAGGGCCCGGGCGGCGCACTCGCGGAAGCGGGAGGCGAACAGCGCCGACCCGCCGACCTCGCCGGTGACCAGGTCGTCGATCTCGTCGGGCTCGAAGACGATCGATCTCGCCGGTGGGCGGCTCGGCGTCGGTCTCGGGGATCCGGATCACGATGCCGTCGTCGGAGGCGATCGCCTGGCCGTCGACGCCGTACCGCTCGCGCAGCCGGGCGTTGATCGCCAGCGCCCAGCGGCGCGTGCACCGGGGTGCCGTAGGGCGAGTGGACGACCAGCCGCCAGTCGCCGAGCTCGTCGCGGAACCGCTCGACCAGGAGGGTGCGGTCGCTGGGCAGCACGTTGGTGGCCTCGACCTGCTCGGCGAGGTAGCCGACCAGGTTGGCCGCGGCGTACTCGTCGAGGCCGTTGGCCTGCGGCGCGCGCGGTCGCCTTCGCCTGCGGGCAGCGCGGCCGAGCTCGCGGGTGAACGCGCCGATCGCGGCGCCGAGCTCGGCCGGGCGGCCGAGGGTGTCGCCCTTCCAGAACGGCAGCCGGCCGGGGACGCCGGGGGCGGGGGTGACCAGCACCCGGTCGTGGGTGATGTCCTCGATCCGCCAGCTGGTGGCGCCGAGCGCGAACACGTCGCCGACCCGGGACTCGTAGACCATCTCCTCGTCGAGCTCGCCGACCCGCCGCCCCGGGCCCTCGCCTCCGACGAGGAAGACGCCGAACAGGCCGCGGTCGGGGATGGTGCCGCCGCTGGTGACGGCCAGCCGCTGGGCGCCGGGGCGGCCGGTGAGGGTGCCGGTGACGCGGTCCCAGACGATGCGCGGGCGCAGCTCGGCGAACTCGTCGGAGGGGTAGCGGCCGCTGAGCAGGTCGAGGGTCGCGTCGAACGCGCTGCGCGGGCAGCTGGGTGAACGGCGCCGACCGCGGCGGACCAGCGTCGTAGAGGTCGTCGACGTCCCAGGCGTCGAGGGCGGTCGCGGCGACGACCTGCTGGGCGAGGACGTCGAGCGGGTTGGTCGGGCACCCGCAGCGACTCGATCGCGCCCGCTCGCATCCGCTCGACGGCGACCGCGGTCTGGGCGAGGTCGCCGCGGTGCTTGGGGAACAGCACGCCGCGGGAGACCTCGCCGACCTGGTGGCCGGCCCGGCCGACCCGCTGCAGCGCGCTGGCCACGCTCGGGCGGCGACTCGATCTGGATGACCAGGTCGACCGCGCCCATGTCGATGCCGAGCTCGAGGCTGCTGGTGGCGACCACGCAGGGCAGCCGGCCGCGCTTGAGGTCGTCCTCGATCAGCGCGCGCTGCTCCTTGGACACCGAGCCGTGGTGGGCCTTCGCGATCACCGGCGCGGCGCCGTGGGACTGCGCCGGACTGCGCCATGATCTGGCCGGCTGGCGGGCTCGCCGTGGTCGAGCCTCCACGCCGGCCGGTCGCTCGCGATCTCGTTGAGCCGGGCGGTCAGCCGCTCGGCGAGCCGGCGCGAGTTGGCGAAGACGATCGTGGAGCGGTGCTGGCCGATCAGGTCGGCGACCCGCTCCTCGACGTGGGGCCAGATCGACTGGCTGCGCGGTGCGGGTCGCCGTCTTCTCGTCGTCGTACTCCTCCGGGGCGGTCATGTCCTCGACGGGGACGACGACCTTGAGGTCCCACCGCTTCTCCGAGGCGGGCGCCACGATCTCGACCGGCGCGCTGGCCGCCGAGGAAGCGCGCCACCTCCTCGAGCGGGCGGACGGTGGCGCTGACAGCCCGATCCGCTGGGCGGGCTTCGTCGAGCAGCGCGTCGAGCCGCTCGAGGCTGACCGCGAGGTGGGCGCCGCGCTTGGTGCCGGCGACGGCGTGCACCTCGTCGACGATCACCGTCTCGACGCCGCGCAGCGACTCGCGGGCCTGGCTGGTCAGCATCAGGAACAGCGACTCGGGCGTGGTGATCAGGATGTCGGGCGGCGTGGTGGTCAGCTTGCGCCGGTC
This sequence comes from uncultured Actinomycetota bacterium, assembly GCA_963830755.1. Taxonomy (GTDB): domain Bacteria; phylum Actinomycetota; class Actinomycetes; order Propionibacteriales; family Nocardioidaceae; genus Nocardioides. Next base: position 134,120 of record CAWHNI010000016.1, read on the forward strand.
GGCGGCGGTGGTGTCGCCGGAGCGCACCCCGACCCTCATCTCGCGGCACGCTCGTCGCCGAGCCGCTCGGCGGTGTGCCGGATGCCGGTCAGCGGCGCGCGCAGGTTGCGCTCGACGTCGACGGCGAGCGCCTTGAGCGGGGAGACGTAGAGGACCCGGCAGCGCTGCGCCTTCTCGGGCACCTCGCGCGTGAGCAGCCGGTCGATCGACCACAGGAACGCGCTCAGCGTCTTGCCGGACCCGGTGGGCGCGACCACCAGCGCGTGCCGGCCCGCGCCGATCGCCTCCCACGCCCCGACCTGGGCCGGGGTGGGCTCGGCGAACGCCGCACCGAACCAGGTGCGGGTCGGTTCGCTGAACGCGGTCGAGTGGGGCCACCTGCCCATCCTGCCTCACCGCGCCGACATCCAGCGTGGCGCCGACCGGCGGCCGTCATCGATGCTTGACTCTGCCCGTGCGCAGGGGCCACGGCTGGCAGCTCGTCGACCATGACGTGACCTTCGTCGACGACCTCGTGCTGCGACCGGTGCGGCCCTGGACCGCCACCATCCACGCGCTTCTCGCCCATCTCCGGCGAGAGGGCCTGACCTCGGTGCCCGAGCCCGTCGGGATCGAGGGAGACGTGGAGGCGGTGCGCCTCATCCCCGGTGACTCCGGCAGCAACGCCTGGCAGCACCAGGTCGACGAAGAAGGCGTGCGGTCAGCGGCGCGCCTGCTCCGCGAGATCCACGATGCCTCCCGCGGTTTCGCGGCGCACGACCACACGACATGGGCCATCCCGCCCCTACCCGGCTCCGATGTGGTGTGCCACGGTGACCCGGGACCGTGGAACATGGTCTGGGACGGACCCCGGGCGATCGGCCTGATCGACTGGGACCTCGCGCATCCGGCTCCCGCGATGGGTGATGTCGCCTACGCGCTGGAGTACTTCACGCCGTTCCGCAGCGACGAGGTCGCGTGCGACGCCGACGGCCACCACTTCCCTGACCCTCCCGACCGCCGGGCCCGGCTCTCGGCGTTCGCGTCGGCCTACGGCCTGGACAGCACGGCGGGACTGGTCGACCGCGTCATCGACCGCCAGGCTGCCACGATCACGCACGTCCAGGACCTGGCCGAGCGTCATGTCCAGCCGCAGCAGTCGTGGGTCGAGGAGGGCTATCTCGACGACCTGCGCGGGCGGCTGCGGTGGTCACGGGAGCACCGGCACCTGTTCGAGTAGGTCCTCGCGATCGCGACCGTCGCTCACAGCCGCGCCCGGGCCTGCTGGACAGTGAGGGCGAGGCAGAGCAGGGCGATCGCGGCCAGCCCCATGGCGACGGGGACGACCAGGGACAGCGAGGCCAGCAGGAGCGGGAAACCGAACCCGACGTACGCCGTCGCGTAGAACGCAGCCGATACGGTGCCGAGCCGGCCGCCCGAGGCAACCAGCGGCAGCCGGGACAGCCCGCTCGCGAGGGCGAGCCCGCCTCCGGCGCCGAGGACGACCGCCGCGGGAAGGGCCAGCAGCAGCAGAGCGGGTACGGCGGCGGCGAGCGCTGTCATCGCGAAGCCGGCCGCTCCACAACCGGCCGCCACGGGCGCCGTGCGGGTGCCGAACCGGGCCTGTAGCGGCGCCGCGAGGGCGCCTGCACCGAGGGTGGCGCCGGCGAGCAGCCCGGTGAGGGCGACCTCGGCCACCGGAAACCCGATCAGGACCGGCATCCCGCCGATGGCGCTGGCCGGGAAGGCGTAGACGCACACCGCGAGCGGGGCGATCACGAGTGCGGCGATCCCCAGACCACCGGGCCGGAACGGCCCCGGCCGATGCTCGGGGTGCTCCTGGCGCCGTTCACCCAGTGTCTCGGGAACTGACCACGCCACCGCGACCGCGATCGCGAGTCCGGCCACGTGCAGCAGGTAGGGAAGGGCGAGCGGCCACGGACCCCACTGGCCGATCAGCCCGGCCACGGTCGGACCGATCGCGAAGCCGCCGGTCATGGTGACCGCCGCCGTGCGCGGCCCCGACGCAGCTCCTCGCAGCGCGGCGGTCTCCACGAGCCATGCGCTGCTGACGCTGAACACGGTCCCCGAGACCGCGCCCTGGAGGAACCGCGCGACGTAGAGCAGCGCCTCGCTGTCTTGTGCGAGGACGAAGAACAGCGACGCGACGCCGGAGGCGATGGCCGCCGGAAGCGCGACACGGCGCCTGCCCCAGCGGTCCGCGGCCTGCCCCGCGACCGCGAGGGCAAGCATCAGGCCTAGCGCGTAGACGCCGAAGATTGCGGTCAGGGAGGCGTCGGACAGGTCGAGCTCGTCGCGGTAGACGAGCAGAAGGGGCGTCGGGACGTTGGTACCGGCCGCCGCCGCGAGGAGGAGCACGCCCAGGCGGCGGTCCGGGCTCCAGGTCACCCGCCGCACCCTACGGACTCGAGGACCTCTTCCCCAGCCCTTGGGACGGGAGCAAACTGGAGGGGAACACCCAGGCAAGGAGACCCTGATGCCCACCAAGGACTGGACCATCCAAGTACGCCTCGACGAGCAGGGCGACGACACTTTCGCCGACGCGATCCTGAGCATCGAGAACAAGACCGAGATCCGCGGTAATGGCCACAGCCGGCGCAATCCCAGCGACGAGTCGGCGCCTCAGATCGGCGACGAGCTGGCCTGCGCGCGGGCGCTGTCGGACCTCGCCCACCAGCTGCTCGCCGTGGCAGCGAGCGAGATCGAGTCGCGCACGCACGTTCCGGCGACGTCACTCGACCTCTGAGCGACGGCGGCTCAGCTCATCCCGGGTTCCTGGGCCGCTGCCGTTTGCTTCGCGTACGACGGCGAAGCGCCGAAGTCGACCACGATGCACGGCTCCTCGCCCACGACCCAGGCGTCGTGACCCGGCTCGATGCGGGCGACCTCATTGGGTCCGACCTCGCCTTCGGTGCCGTCGTTCATCCGCACGTGCATCTGCCCGGACAGGACGTAGAGCAGGTGCGGCGACTCGCACGTGTCGGTGCCGGCGATCGGGCGAATATGCTCCGACCAGACCCATCCCGGCTCGAACCGGGCCTTCAGCACCGAGCCTTCGCCGAGTGCCACCACCTCCCCGGCCCCCTTGTCGGCGAACGGCCGAGTCTCGTCCGGTTCGTTGAAGCTCTTGGTCTCCAGTCCAGCCATGACGTCTCCCTCTCGTCGGACCCACCTGCCAACGTAGAAGCGACGGAGGGAGCCCGACAATGGCCCGAACGGGTCCCCGCGACCCCGTGACGCGAAACTCGGGTGAGGACTGTCGGCGCCGTGATCTAGGGTCCTTCCACGTGAGCGATTCGATGATCCGGGCCACTGGGCTGCGCAAGTCGTTCGGTGACTTCGAGGCGGTCAAGGGCATCGACGTCGAGGTCCGGCGCGGTGAGGCGTTCGGCTTCCTCGGGCCCAACGGCGCCGGCAAGTCCTCGACGATGCGGATGATCGCCGCGGTCTCCCCGGTCAGCGGCGGCGAGCTGCGGATCCTCGGCATGGATCCGGCCGTCGACGGTCCCGCGATCCGTGGCCGGCTCGGGGTCTGCCCGCAGGAGGACACCCTCGACAACGAGCTCAACGTCCGCGACAACCTGTTCATCTACGGCCGCTACTTCGGCATCCCGCGGGGCGAGGTCAACGAGCCGGGTCGACGAGCTGCTCGAGTTCGTCCAGCTCACCGAGAAGGCCAAGTCCACGGTCGAGGACCTCTCCGGCGGCATGAAGCGCCGGCTCACGATCGCCCGCAGCCTGATCAACCGTCCCGACCTGCTGCTGCTCGACGAGCCGACCACCGGCCTCGACCCGCAGGCCCGCCACGTGCTCTGGGACCGGCTGTTCCGGCTCAAGCAGTCCGGCGTGACGCTGGTGATCACCACCCACTACATGGACGAGGCCGAGCAGCTGTGCGACCGGCTCGTGGTGATGGACAAGGGGCTGATCGTCGCCGAGGGCAGCCCCCTCGAGCTGATCCGCCAGCACTCCACGCGCGAGGTGGCCGAGCTCCGGTTCGGCGTCGCCGAGGAGGGCACGACCCACGAGGCACTGGCCGAGAAGGTCGCCGACCTCGGCGACCGCGTCGAGGTGCTGCCCGACCGGCTGCTCGTCTACAGCGACGACGGCGAGGAGGTCATCGCCAAGGTCCACGAGCGCGGCCTGCAGCCGGTGGCCGTGCTCGTCCGCCGCTCCACGCTGGAGGACGTCTTCCTCCGGCTCACCGGCCGGACGCTGGTGGACTGATGGCGACGACCACCACCCCGACGACCAGCCCCACGTCACCCGCGCGCGTCTGCGCCTCGCCGACGGCGTCGGTCGCCAGGTCGACTACTGGTGGACGGTCTACCGCCGCACCTGGCGCGGCACCGTCATCTCCTCGTTCGTCACGCCGCTCTTCTACGTCCTGGCGATGGGCGTGCTGCTGGGCGGCTTCATCGAGGCCGACCCGGCCGAGCTCGAGGGCGCCACGTCGTACCTCGCCTTCGTCGTCCCCGGCCTGGTCGCCGCCCACGCGATGCAGACCGCGGTCGGGGAGACCACCTAGCCGGTGATGGGCGATGATCAAGTGGCAGCGGGTCTACGACTCCATGCTCGCCACGCCGCTCCAGATCCGGCACGTCGTCGCCGCCCACCTCGGCTTCGTGACCTTCCGGCTGGTCACCACCTGCGCGGTGTTCATGGCGGTGCTGGCGCCGTTCGGCGTGTTCGAGACCTGGTGGGGGCCGTGGTCCTGGCGTTCCTGTCCCAGCTGCTCGTCGGGCTCGCCTTCGCCACCGTGGTCTACGGCTTCGCCGCGCGGATGACGCTCCGAGGACGGCTTCGGCGTGCTCTTCCGGCTCGGGGTCATGCCGCTCTTCCTGTTCTCCGGCGCGTTCTTCCCGATCGCCAACCTCGGCGCGTTCGGCGCCTGGGCCGCCCGGCTGACCCCGCTGTGGCACGGCGTGAACCTCTCCCGGATGTTCTGCCTCGACACCGTCGACTGGTCGACCGCCGCGATCAACGTCGCGCGTGCTGCTCGCGATGACTCGCCTTCGGCTGGTGGTGGGCGGTGACCGGCCTGACGAAGCGGCTGGTGAACTGATGGCCACGACCGGCGAGCTGGCGGCGACCGCCTCCCCCCGCTCACGCCGCCGCAGGCGATGCGGCCTGCTGGTGCTGCGCAACTACCTCGTCTACCGCGCGCTACTGGAAGCTCTTCATCACCGGGTTCCTCGAGCCGGTCTTCTACCTCTTCTCGATCGGCATCGGCGTCGGCCAGCTGATCACAGTCCTTCGAGTTCAACGGCGAGACGATCCCGTACGCCGAGTTCGTCGCGCCCGGGATGCTCGCGGCCTCCGCCTTCAACGGCGCCCTGATCGACTCCACGTTCAGCGTCTTCTTCAAGCTGAAGTACGACAAGCTCTACGACCAGATGCTCGCCACCCCGCTCACCACCCGCGACATCGCCCGCGGCGAGATCGCCTGGGGGCAGCTGCGCGGCGGCAGCTACTCCGCGGCCTTCCTGCTGGTGATGGTCGCGATGGGCCTGGTCGACTCCTGGTGGGCGGTGCTCGCTCTGCCGGCGACGCTGCTGATCGGGTTCGCGTTCAGCGCGGTCTGCATGGCGCTGACGACGTACATGAAGCCTGGCAGGACTTCGACAAGGTCACGCTCGTCCAGATGCCGATGTTCCTGTTCTCGGCGACGTTCTTCCCGGTCACCGCGTTCGACGGGGTGCTGCGCTGGGTGGTCGAGGCGACCCCGCTCTACCGCGGCGTCGTGCTGTGCCGCGAGCTGACGACCGGCGCGCTGTCGTGGGCCTCGGCCGTCTCGGTGGTCTACCTGGTCGTGATGGGGCTGATCGGCCTGGCCGTCGTCCGGCGGCGGCTCGACAAGCTGCTGCTGACGTAGCTTCCCTGCTCACGGGTTTCGAGACGGCCCCGCTCACCCCGTCGCTGCGCTCCGGTCTGAGCTGCGCCTCCTCAACCGGCTCGCCCCACGCCGTCGCCACTCGCGCGCTCGTGGCGACGGCTGAGCTCGCACTGAACCCACAGCACGTCGATCCAGCGGTCGAACTTCCGGCCGACCTCGCGCATCACGCCGACCTCCTCGAAGCCGCAGGCCCGGTGCAGCGCCAGGCTCGCCGGGTTGGGCAGCGCGACCGCGGCCACCGCCAGGTGCGATCCCGTCCGCGACCAGCCGGCCGAGCAGGTCGTCGTACATCTGCCGGCCGAGACCCTGCCCCTGCGCGTCGCGGGTCGAGGTAGATCGACGTCTCGCGGGTGTGCCGGTAGCCCGCCTTGGGGCGGTACGCCGACGAGTGACGCGTAGCCGACGGATCGTCGCCGTCCGTCTCGGCGACCAGCAGGTGGTCCCCGGGCGTCGGTGCTCTCCAGCCGCGTCGCGCCAGCCGGTCGATCGGACCGCGGCTCGAGTGTCGAAGGTGGCGATCCCGGTCGCGACCTCGTGACCGTAGATCGCGGCGATCGCCGGGCAGGTCGGCCTCGGTGGCCGGCGCGGATCGTCATGGCGGCCATCCTGACGCAAGGTCGGCAGGATCCGCGTAGCGCCGGGCTCGACACGGGCTGACAGGATGTCCGCCATGTCGATCGAGCCCGACACCAAGGACTGGACCTGGGTGCTCGAGCGCCCCTGCCCCGAGTGCGGGTTCGACGCCCCCGGCGCTGGCCCGCGACCGGGTGCCCGGGCGATCCGCGACAACGCCACCCTCTGGGAGGTCGTGCTCGGCACCGACGACGCGGCCGTGCGGCCGTCGCCGCACGTCTGGTCGCCGCTCGAGTACGCCTGCCACGTCCGCGACGTCAACCGGCTCTTCGCCGAGCGGGTCCGCCTGATGCTCGACCGAGGACGACCCGACCTTCGCCAACTGGGACCAGGACCGGACCGCCGTCGACGACGACTACGGCTCCCAGGATCCCGACCAAGGTCGCCGACGAGGTCGGTCGAGGCGGCCGACGCCGTCGCCGGCGCGCTACGACGCCGTGGCCGGCGACGCAGTGGCAGCGCACCGGCACCCGCAGCAACGGCGACGCGTTCACCGTCGACACCCTCGCCCGCTACCACCTGCACGACCTCGTCCACCACGCCCACGACGTCTCCCACGTCACCAAGCGGGTGACGGTCGCGTCCTACGACGCCTTCGTCGAGCGAGTACCGCGCCGGCACCCAGGAGATGCCCGACGCAGGTGCGGGCGGCGATCGAGCGGTTCGTCGCCGCGCTGCCCGCGGGTGCGCGGGTGCTGGAGGTCGGCAGCGGCCCGGGCCGCGACGCCCGCGCGCTCGAGGAGGCCGGCCTGTCCGTCCGCCGCACCGACATCACCCCGGCCTTCGTCGCGATGCTGCGCGCCGACGGGTACGCCGCCGACGTGCGTCGACCCGCTCGCCGACGACCTCGCCGACCCCGAGCGCGACGCGCCGTACGACGGCGTGTGGGCCTCGGCGTCCCTGGTCCACGTCCGGCGCGAGGACCTCCCGACCGTGCTGCGCCGGCTGGCCGGGGCCACCCGCGCGGGCGGCGTGCTCCACCTCGCGCTGAAGGAGGGCGACGGCGCCCGGTTCTCCACCCACGGCCACGTCGACGCGCCGCGGCACTTCACGTTCTGGCGCGAGGAGCCGCTGCGCGCGGTGCTCGAGGAGGCCGGCTGGGTCGGTCGACGAGGTCGACCGCGTCGACCGGGCTGCGCGGCGAGAACTGGCTCGACGTGCTGGCCAGCCGCAGGTGACAGGCGGGCACGCCCGATGAGGCACACCGAGTTCTGGGCGCGGATGGAGGACGGCGCTCGGGCCGGCGTACGCCCGGTCCTGGGCCGAGCTAGTACGTCATCGGCGACCTCGGCGGCCGCACCGCGGACGAGGCGCTCGACGGCCGGCGTGCCCCCAAGGAGGTCTGGCGCGCCGTGTGGGCAGCCCTCGAGCTGCCCGCCGGTCGACCGATGACGCCACCCATCGACGCCCGGGTCGACGTCGCGGCGGTCCAGCGCCGGACCATCGGCACGCTCGTCGCCGCCCAGGCCGTCGGCGCGGTCGGCATCACGATCGGCATCGCCACCGCCTCCCTGCTGGCCCGCGACATCTCCGGCTCGGAGCGGCAGGCCGGGCTGGCCCAGACGTTCCAGGTGCTCGGCGCGGCCGTGGCGTCCTACGTGCTGGCCCGGCTGATGTCGCGCCGCGGCCGGCGGGTCGGGCTGGTGACCGGCTACCTCACCGGCGCGGCGGGCGCGGTGCTCGCCGTCGTCGCCGGAGTGGTCGACTCGATGTCGCTGCTGCTGGTGGGTGCGGCGCTGCTGGGCTCCACCACCGCGGCCAACAGCGGCGCCCGCTACGCCGCCACCGACCTGGCCCCGGCCGAGCACCGGGCCCGGGCGCTGTCGACCGTGGTGTGGGCGACCACGATCGGCGCCGTGGCCGGCCCCAACCTGACCGGGCTGTCGGCGCCGTCGCCGACCGGCTCGGCATCCCGGAGCTGACCGGGCCGTTCGCCCTCGGCAGCGTCGGGATGCTCGCCGCCGCGCTCGTCATCGGCGTCCTGCTGCGTCCCGACCCGCTGCTGCCCGCGCGGGCCGTCGCTGCGGAGGAGGCGCCCGCGCTCGACCCCGGCGTGTCACGGCCGCTACGTCGTGGGGCCGGGTCGCCGGCGCCGTCCGCGACCGGCCGGTGCTCGGCGGCGGCGATCGCCGGCCTGGCCGCGGCCCACGCGGCGATGGTGCGGTGATGGTGATGACGCCGCTGCACATGGAGCACGGCGGCGCCGAGCTGCGGGTGATCGGCATCGTGATCAGCGTGCACGTGCTCGGCATGTTCGCGTTCTCGCCGCCTGGTCGGCTGGCTCGCCGACCGGGCCGGCCGGGCGCCGGTGCTGTTCGTCGGGGGAGCCGTGCTGCTGGTGTCGCTGGTCCTGTGCGGCCGCGCGCCCGAGGGCAGCTCCTGGCAGATCTTCGCCGGGCTGTTCCTGCTCGGCCTCGGCTGGTCGTTCGCGACCGTCGCGGCCTCCACGATGATCGCCGACCACGCCCCGCTCGACGCGCGCACCGACGTCCAGGGCGCCGCCGACCTGATGATGGGCCTGACCGCCGCGGGCGCCGGCGGCATCGCCGGGGTCGTGGTCGGCGTCTGGGGCTACCCCGCGCTCGCCGCCGCGACGGCCGCACTGGCGGTCGGCGTACTCCTCGGCGGCGTGGTGCGCCGGCCGGCACTCCGCGAGCGGCCCGCCGACCAGGTGACGCCATGAACGCGATCGTCGGCCGACGTGGCCGTGATCGGCGGGACCGGCTTCTACTCCTTCCTCGACGACCCCGAGCAGCACCCGGTCGAGACGCCGTACGGCGCCCCGTCGGCGCCGGTCTCGGTCGGCACGGTCGCCGGCCGGACGGGTGGCGTTCCTGCCCCGGCACGGCCCCGCACCACGAGTACCCGCCGCACCGCATCAACTACCGCGCCAACCGTGGGCGCTGCGGTCCCTCGGCGTCCGCCAGGTGCTGGCGCCGTGCGCGGTCGGGGGCCTGCGACCCGAGGTCGGCACCCGGCGACGTCGTCGTGCCCGACCAGCTCGTCGACCGCACCTGGGCCGCGCCCAGACGTTCGTGGAGACCGGCGCCGTGCCACGTGCCGTTCGCCGACCCCTACTGCGACCGGCTGTCGGCCGCGGTCGCCGCCGCCGACGCAGACGTCACGCACCGGCGGCGCGATGGTGGTGGTCGAGGGACCGCGGTTCTCGACCCGGGCGGAGTCGCAGCACTACGCCGCCCAGGGCTGGTCGCTGATCAACATGACCGGCCACCCCGAGGCGGTGCTCGCCCGGGAGATGCGGCAGTGCTACGCGGCGATCGCGCTGGTCACCGACATGGACGCCGGCGTGGAGGCCGGGTCCGGCGTCGAGCCAGGAGGAGGTGTTCGCGCTGTTCGCGGAGAACCTCGAGCGGCTGCGCGGGCTGCTCGCCGACACCATCGCCGCCCTGCCCGACCCGGACGGCTGCCCGTGCGCGACCTGGGCCGACGGGATCGACCTGACCTACGACATCCCGTCCTGACGACACGCCGGAGCGGTCCCGTCTCGAACACGTGTTCGGGCTAGTTTGTGTCCACAGGTACGACGCGGGACGAGGTTGTCCACAGGCGTCGACAGTCGCTGATCAGGCACTGTCGGTGGCTCGTCCTAGCGTCGCCGACGTACCTGACACCCGACGAGACAGATGAGGACACACGACATGGCTGGTGGAGACCGCGAGAAGGCCCTGGACGCCGCGCTCGCCAACATCGAGCGGCAGTTCGGCAAGGGCTCGGTCATGCGACTGGGCGACGAGACCCGGGCGCCGCTGGAGGTGATCCCGACCGGGTCGATCGCCCTCGACGTGGCGCTCGGCCTCGGCGGCCTGCCGCGCGGCCGCGTGGTGGAGATCTACGGTCCGGAGTCCTCCGGCAAGACGACGGTCGCCCTGCACGCGGTGGCCAGCGCCCAGAGGGCCGGCGGCATCGTCGCCTTCATCGACGCCGAGCACGCCCTCGACCCCGACTACGCCAAGGCCCTCGGCGTCGACACCGACGCGCTGCTGGTCTCCCAGCCCGACTCCGGTGAGCAGGCGCTCGAGATCGCCGACATGCTGATCCGCTCCGGCGCCCTCGACCTGATCGTGATCGACTCGGTCGCCGCGCTGGTGCCGCGCGCCGAGATCGAGGGCGAGATGGGCGACAGCCACGTCGGTCTCCAGGCCCGCCTGATGAGCCAGGCGCTGCGCAAGATGACCGGCGCGCTCAACAACTCCAGGCACCACCGATGATCTTCATCAACCAGCTGCGCGAGAAGATCGGCGTCATGTTCGGCTCGCCCGAGACCACCACCGGTGGCCGGGCGCTGAAGTTCTACTCCTCGGTGCGCCTCGACGTGCGCCGGATCGAGACGCTCAAGGACGGCACCGACATGGTCGGCAACCGCACCCGCGTCAAGGTCGTCAAGAACAAGGTGGCCCCGCCGTTCAAGCAGGCCGAGTTCGACATCATGTACGGCAAGGGCATCTCCCGCGAGGGCGGCCTGATCGACGTCGGCGTCGAGGCGGGCCTCGTCCGCAAGGCCGGCGCCTGGTACACCTACGAGGGCGACCAGCTCGGCCAGGGCAAGGAGAACGCCCGCGCGTTCCTCAAGGACAACCCCGACCTGGCCAACGAGCTGGAGAAGAAGATCCTGGAGAAGCTCGGCGTCGGTCCGCACGGTCGAGCCGACGTCGACGGACCCGTCGACGTGAATCGATGGCGTCGGCTCCGGCTGAGCCGTGGCGCGGTGACGTCGCGGCGGGAGTCGGCGTGGACCGGTCCGCGGGTCCCGCACTCGATCCGCCGCCCGACCCGGTCGCCCAGGGGCCGGACGCCGACCCCGAGTCGGTGGCCCGCAAGATCCTGCTCGACCAGCTGACCGGTCAGGCCCGCAGCCGCAAGCGAGCTGGCCGACAAGCTGGCGCCGAAGGACGTGCCCGACGACGTCGCCGCCCGGCTCCTCGACCGGTTCGAGGAGGTCGGGCTGGTCGACGACGAGGCCTTCGCCCGGGCCTGGATCGCCAGCCGCGCAGCCGGGCAAGGGCCTGGCCCGGCGGGCGCTGGCCCAGGAGCTGCGCCGCAAGGGCGTCGACGACGAGGTGGCACGCGAGGCGCTCGACGAGATCGACCCCGACGACGAGGAGGCCGCCGCGCGGGCGCTGGTCCGCAAGAAGCTGCGCTCGCTGCAGCGGCTCGACCGCGAGAGGCCACCCGGCGGCTGGTCGGCATGCTGGCCCGCAAGGGCTACTCGCCGGGCCTGGCCTTCGCGTCGTCAAGGACGAGCTCGCTTCAGCAGGTCGCCCAGATCCCTCGTGATGGCCGCGGGGTTCTCCCGGACGTCGAGTGCGGCCCGCCTCCCGAGCTCGGCGTCGGACACACCGCCGGTGCAGCACGGTGACGCACGGGAAGTCGCAGTGCGGGCGCGCCTCCACGTCCCAGACGGTGTCGCCGATGACGAGCGCTGCCTCGCCGGACACCTGCTCCATCGCCAGGCGCAGCAGGTCCGCGGCAGGCTTGGAGCGCTCGGCCTGGTCTCCCGAGACCCAGGCGTGCAGTGACTCGGCGGCGCCCAGCACCGACAACAGTCGTTCGGTGACCTCGCGCTCACCCGAGCTGGCGACCACGACCTTCAGGTCGCGGCTCCGCAGCGTCTCGAGCAGCTCCGGGGCGCCGTCGGTCGGCGTGACGTGCGGCAGCTGGTCATCGAAGCGCGATCCCGTGCAGCTTTCGCACCTCGTCGCCGACCGCGTTCTCGACCCTCCGTCCGGCCAGCTCTTCCACGAGGCGGTCGCCACCGATCCCGATCGCCCGGTGGATCCGCCAGGCGGGGATGTCCACCCCGACGCTGAGGAACGCTGATCGCCACGCCAGGACGTGCTGGTAGACCGTGTCCACGAGGGTGCCGTCCAGGTCAAGGCATCGACGGTGTCGAGGCGTGGCGTCTGGCGCCGCGGCGTTACTGGGCCCGGTGCACCGAGCAACGCCGCGTCAAACGTGCGCCGGCAAGGATCCGCCATGATGTCGCCATGAGGCCGCACATGCACCGGCTTCCGCCCGGTCCCGTCGACCTCACGACCATCGCCACGGACACCACGCCCGGGTTCGACGGCACCAAGCGCGACGGCAAGGCGCGCTGTTCGCCATGGGCGACGAGCTGTCCGATCTGCAGGAACAGCTCTTCGCCGAGGGCGTCGCGACGGGCTCGCGGCGCCGGCTGTTGCTCGTCCTGCAGGGGATGGACACCTCCGGAAAGGGCGGCGTCCTCCGGCATACGGTCGGTCTGGTCGACCCGCAGGGCGTGAAGATCACCAGCTTCAAGTCGCCCACCGAGGAGGAGCGTGGCCACCCTTTCCTCTGGCGGGTCCGGCGAGCGCTGCCGCAGCCGGGCTACATCGGGGTGTTCGATCGGTCGCACTACGAAGACGTGCTGATCGCCCGGGTCAAGGAGATCGTCACGCCACGGACCGTGGAGAGCCGCTACCAGCAGATCAATGAGTTCGAGGCCGAGCTGGCCCAGGACGGAGTCACCATCGTGAAGTGCATGCTGCACATCTCCGCCGAGGAGCAGAAGGCACGGTTGCTGGCGCGCCTCGACAACCCGAGGAAGCACTGGAAGTTCAACCCGGCCGACGTCGACGAGCGGGGGCGATGGCCGGCCTACCGCGAGGCCTACGAGCTCGCCCTCGAGCACACCAACACCGAGATCGCGCCGTGGCACGTGATCCCGTCGGACCGGAAGTGGTACCGCAACCTGGCGATCGGCCACCTGCTCCTGGAGGCGTTTCGCGGGATGGCGCTGCGCTGGCCGGAGGCCGACTTCGACGTGGCGGAGCAGAAGCAGCGGCTGCTCGACGAGGGTCCGATCCGGTGATCCCGCACCGTCTCGGTCACCCGCTACGTCACGCCGCTGCGCGAGGGCGGCAGCCTGCCCGGCATCGTCGAGGCGGACGACCTCGGCACCTACGTCTGCAAGTTCCGCGGCGCCGGGCAAGGTGTGCGGGTCCTGGTGGCCGAGGTGGTCGTCGGTGAGCTGGCCCGCCGGATCGGGCTGGCCACCCCGCGCCTGGTCGGCCTCGACCTCGACCCCCAGATCGCGCGCTACGAAGCCGACGAGGAGGTGCAGGACCTCCTCGGCGCCAGTGCCGGACTCAATCTCGGGATCGACTTCCTGCCCGGCGCGTTCGGCTACGACGGCACCGTGCACGACGGCTCGGACGTGGCCGCGAAGGTCCTGTGGCTCGACGCCTTCACTGCCAACGTCGACCGCAGCTGGCGCAACCCCAACCTGCTGGTGTGGCACGGCCGGTTGTGGGTGATCGACCACGGGGCGGCGCTCTACTTCCACCACGGCTGGTCCGGCGGCGTCACCGACCCGGAACGGTTCGCGCGCCAGCCGTGGGACGTCGACGACCACGTGCTGGGAGCGCACGTCGGCGGCCTGACGCGTGCCGACGAGGAGATCACCGGGCTGCTCGACCAGCAGGTCTTCGCCGAGGTGCTCGCCGATGTACCCGACCAGTGGCTGGAGCCGGTCCCGGGTGCCGACACGCCCGACGCCGTGCGCGGCGGCCTACGTCTCGTTCCTGGTCGAGCGGCTGTCGACCCGGCAGTGGCTTCCCGCGGCGGAGGCGGCATGAGCACCCCATTCAAATGCTCGCTTCGCTCCGCAAGACCACCCCACAAAGCCACTCGCTGCGCTCGCGCCTCCGCGGGGACCCCGGCGAACGGGGACCCCGCATGAGCACGGTCGCCTACCAGTACGTCGTCCTGCGCTGCGTCCCGCGCGTGGAGCGCGAGGAGTTCGTCAACGTCGGGGTGGTGCTCTACTGCCAGGCGACCGACTTCCTCGACGTCCGCTGGAGCGTCGACCGCGACCGGCTGCGCCTCCTCGACCCGCAGCTCGACCTCGACCAGGTGTGCGAAGCACTGGCGTTCGTCGCCGGCGTGTGTGCGGGTGACGAGCGTGGCGGAACCGCGGCCGAACAGCCGATCGGCACCCGCTTCGGCTTCCTGATGGCACCCCGCAGCACCGTGCTCCAGCCGGGGCCGGTGCACGGTGGGGTGACGGCCGACCCGGCCGGAGAGCTCGAGGGTCTGCTGGGCCGGCTCGTGGCCAGCCCTCACTAGTTGCTCAGACGGGGACCAGCTCGACCGCGCCGACGGCGTAGCGGGCGAGTACCGCACGGGCGAGCTCCTGGTGGGCGCCGAGCGGCTGCGAGACGGCGACGGCGCCGGCCTCGAGGGCCAGCTCCGCGGCGCGGTCGGGCAGGAAGCCGGGCGCGAGGAACATCGAGGCGACGGCGATGTGGCGACGACCCTCCCTGCGGAACGCGCGCACGGCCTCGCCGGTGGCCGGGGGAGCCGCGGAGGCGTACGCCGCGGTGACCGGCAGCTTGTGACGGGTGCCCCACACCCGCGCCAGCCGGGCGACAGCCTGGTTGGCGAGCGCGTCAGAGGACCCGGCGGCAGCCAGCACGAGCGCGTCGAGCTCGCGGACCCGGGAGGCCTTGAGCGCCTCACGCATCCGCAGGTCGAGCACCTCGAGGAAGCTCGGCTCCATGCCGAGGATCGAGCTGGTCCGGATCTTGAGTCCCTCGTGGCGCGCCGTTGCGGCCGCTACGGCCTCGGGGACGTCGACCTTCGCGTGGTAGGCCTCGGTGAGCAGCAGCGGCACGACCACGATCTCGTCGTACTTGGCGCGCACGAGCCGGTTGACGACCGTCTGGAAGGACGGCTTCGACAACTCCAGGAACGCCGGTCTCGATCCTCAGGTCCGGGCGCAGCGCGCGGACCTCGTCGACGAGGGCAGTGATCGTCTCGGCGGACCGCGGGTCACGGCTTCCGTGAGCCAGGGCCACCAGTGCAGGAGCAGCCATCAGCGCGGCCTCCTCTCATTCTGTGTTGAACAACGACCGACCACGTTGTCGGTTCTGGGATCTTCGTCACAGCGCACGGGCATCAATGGATCCCGCACTCGGTCTTGGAGGTGCCGGCCCAGCGCCCGCTGCGCGGGTCGTCTCCGGGGGCGACCCGCCGCGTGCACGGCCAGCAGCCGATGGACGGGTAGCCGTCGTAGACGAGCGGGTTGACCAGCACGTTGTTGTCGTCGATGTAGCGCTCGACCTGCTCGTCGGACCAGCGGGCCAGCGGCGAGACCTTCACCTTGCCCTTGCGGGCGTCCCAGCCGACCACCGGCGCGATGATCCGGTCGTGGGTCTCGGCGCGGCGGAGTCCGGTCGCCCAGGCGTCGTACTTCTCGAGCGCGTTCTTGAGTGGGGCGACCTTGCGCAGTGCGCAGCACAGGTCGGGGTTGGTCTTGTAGAGGTCCTTGCCGTACGCCTCGTCCTGCTCGGCCACGCTCTGCTCCGGTGTGACGGTGACCAGATTGACCGGCAGCGTCGCCTCGACCGCGTCGCGGGTGCCGATGGTCTCGGCGAAGTGGTAGCCGGTGTCGAGGAAGACCACGTCGACGCCGGGCGCGACCCGCGATGCGAGGTGGGCGAGGACCGCGTCGCCCATCGACGAGGTCACGCAGAACCGGTCGCCGAACGTCGCGACGGCCCACTCGATGATGTGCTCAGCCGGCGCAAGCTCGAGCTCGGCCCCGACGTGGGAGACCAGCTCGCGCAGCTCCTCGGGGGTCCGACCCTCGGTGTGGGTGCCCTTGAACTCGCGCGCGGACCGCGTCGTCGCGGTGGTCATGCGGGGTCCATTCCTGTGGCCGCCGGACGGATCATCCCGAGCATCTTCACGCTGAAGGCCCGCAGGCAGGATCGGCACTCCCAGGATCGTTCCGCACCCTCGTGGGGCCAGAGGTTCTCGTCCCCGCAGTAAGGGCAGTGGAAAGGCTGAGCTCGTTCGCTCATGCGGGCGCCAGCTCTCGTTCGCCGCGCAGCACCACGTCGTCGGCCCGGCCGACCCACGTGGCGAACGCCTCGTCCGGCTCGCGCTCGGCGAGGAACGCGGAGACCACGTTGGTGATGTAGTCATCGAGGTCCGCGCTGGTGACCTTGTGGGCCCGCAGCTTGCGGCCGAAGGCGGAGGTCAGGCCCAGCGTGCCGCCGAGGTGCACCTGGAACCCCTCGACCTGGTTGCCGTGACCGTCCATCACCAGCTGGCCCTTGAGGCCGATGTCGGCCACCTGGGTGCGGGCGCAGGCGTTGGGGCAGCCGTTGACGTTGACCGTGATCGGGGTGTCGAGGTCGGGGAACCGCTTCTCCAGCTCGGTGACGAGCGCCTTGGCGCGGTCCTTGGTGTCGACGATGGCCAGCTTGCAGAACTCGAGGCCGGTGCAGGCCATGGTGTTGCGGCGCCAGTTCGAGGGCTGTGCGGTCAGTCCGATCTTCTCCAGGTCGGCGGTGAACGCGGCCACGTCAGCGCCGTCGACACCGAGGACCACGAGCTTCTGGTACGCCGTCAGTCGGGCGCCGCGGGCACCGTACTGCTCGACGAGGTCGGCCAGGCCGCTCAGCGTCGTGCCGTCGATCCGGCCGACGAGCGGCGCGGCTCCGACGTAGAACTTGCCGTCCTTCTGCTCGTACACGCCGATGTGGTCGCCCTGGCGGGCCGGTGACGTGGGGGAGGGGTTGTCGACGAGCGTGCGGTGGAGGTACTCGGACTCGAGGACCTCGCGGAACTTCTCCACGCCCCAGTCGGCGACCAGGAACTTGAGCCGCGCCCGCGAGCGCAACCGGCGGTAACCGTAGTCACGGAAGATCGACGTGACGCCCTCCCACGCGTCGGCCACCTCCTCCAGCGGGATCCACACGCCGAGCTTCTGCGCGATCATCGGGTTGGTCGAGAGCCCGCCGCCGACCCACAGGTCGAAGCCGGGTCCGTGCTCGGGATGGACGGTGCCGACGAAGGAGATGTCGTTGACCTCCGGGGCCACGTCGTGGCTCGGGTGCCCGGTGAGGGCGGTCTTGAACTTCCGGGGCAGGTTGGAGAACTCCGGGTTGCCGATCGCGCGACGCTTGATCTCCGCGAGCGCCTCGGAGCCGTCGATGATCTCGTCCTTGGCGATGCCGGCGACGGGGGAGCCGAGGAACGGCCGCGGCGAGTCGCCACACGCCTCGGTGGTGTCCAGGCCCACGCCTTCGAGCCGCTCCCAGATCGCGGGGACGTCCTCGATCTGGATCCAGTGGTACTGGATGTTGTTGCGGTCGGTGATGTCGGCGGTGTTGCGGGCGTACGCCGACGAGGTCTCCCCGAGCGCGCGCAGCTGGTCGGCGCCGAGGATCGCGCCGTCGGTGCGGACCCGCATCATGAAGAAGCGGTCGTCGAGCTCCTCCTCCTCGAGCATCGCGGTCTTGCCGCCGTCGAACCCGGGAGCACGCTGCGTGTAGAGGCCCATCCACCGGAAGCGGCCGCGCAGGTCCGCGGGGTCGATCGAGTCGAAGCCCCGCTTGGCGTAGATGCCAAGAATCCGGGCGCGGACGTTGAGCGGGTTGTCGTCCTTCTTGGTCTGCTCGTTCTTGTTCAGCGGCTCGCTGTAGCCGAGGGCCCACTGGCCCTCTCCGCGCCGCGGACGCGGGCCGCGAGGTGCGGACGGTCGAGTCATTCATGGAGGAAGGTCCTTCACGCTGAGTGCCGCGCGCGACGATGAGCGCGGATTCGAAGAATGGGCGGCGTGATTCAGCGGGGCCAACACATCATGCTGCGGGTACGCCCGAGGTCCACGTGGCGTCGTACCACGAGGTGCGCGTGCGTCGCAGCGGTGATCATGACGAGGAGTCTCAACGTGCGGACGGCCTGCCCACAACCCGGAATCTCATGCTGTGAGACATGACTCCAACATGTGAGACGTTGAGCGGCCGTGCCCGGCTCGCGGCGGGCGCGTGTGCGGCCCACGTCACACGACGGACGGTCACTAGTCTGTCCCCATGACAGATGCCGTGATCAGCAATGCGTACCGCCAGATCCTCGAGGTGATGGCCTCGGTCGAGCCCCGGATCGCCGAGGCGACCCGTCAGGAGCTGGTGGACCAGCGCGGATCGCTGAAGCTGATCGCGAGCGAGAACTATGCCTCGCCGGCGGTGCTGCTCACGATGGGCACGTGGCTCAGCGACAAGTACGCCGAGGGCACGGTCGGTCACCGCTTCTACGCCGGGTGCCAGAACGTCGACACCGTCGAGTCGGTGGCCGCTGAGCACGCCCGCGAGCTGTTCGGGGCGCCGTACGCCTATGTGCAGCCCCACTCCGGCATCGACGCGAACCTTGTCGCCTACTGGTCGATCCTGGCCCACCGCGTCGAGGGGCCCGGCCTGGAGAAGCTGGGCGCCAAGAACGTCAACGAGCTGAGCGAGGAGGACTGGGAGTCGCTGCGCAACGAGCTGGGCAACCAGCGGCTCCTGGGCATGTCGCTCGACGCGGGTGGGCACCTCACCCACGGGTTCCGGCCCAACATCAGCGGCAAGATGTTCCACCAGAACCAGTACGGCACCGACCCCGAGACCGGCCTGCTCGACTATGACGGCGTCGCGGCCAAGGCGCGAGAGTTCCGGCCGCTGGTGCTGGTCGCGGGTTACTCCGCCTACCCCCGGCGGATCAACTTCGCGAAGATGCGCGAGATCGCCGACGAGGTGGGTGCCACGCTGATGGTCGACATGGCGCACTTCGCCGGGTTGGTGGCGGGCAAGGTTTTCACCGGCGACGAGGACCCGGTGCCGCACGCACACATCACGACCACCACGACGCACAAGTCGCTGCGCGGACCGCGCGGAGGCCTGGTGCTGGCCCAGGAGGAGTTCGCCTCCTCGGTCGACCGCGGCTGTCCGATGGTCCTCGGTGGTCCGCTGTCGCAGATGATGGCGGCCAAGGCGGTGGCGCTGGCCGAGGCCCGGCAGGAGTCCTTCAAGACCTACGCCCAGCAGGTCGCCGACAACGCGAAGTCGCTGGCCGAGGGCTTCCTCTCGCGCGGCGCCACGCTGGTCACCGGCGGCACCGACAACCACCTGGTGCTGCTCGACGTCTCGTCGTTCGGACTGACCGGCCGCCAGGCCGAGTCGGCGCTCCTCGATGCCGGTGTGGTGACCAACCGCAACTCGGTGCCCAACGACCCCAACGGCGCGTGGTACACCTCCGGCATCCGGCTCGGTACCCCGGCGCTCACCACCCGCGGCTTCGGGCACGACGAGTTCGACCACGTGGCCGAGCTGATCGTCCACGTGCTCTCCAACACCGAGCCGGGGACCACGAAGAAGGGGACGCCCTCGAAGGCGTCGTACGCCCTGGCCGACGGGGTCGGCGACAAGGTCAAGGACGCGTCCGCGGAGATGCTGGAGAAGTACCCGCTCTACCCAGGCCTCGACCTGGCCTGAATCAACGGGTCGGGGTGGTCCTCTCCACGATCGCGGCGAGGTCGCCACCGGCGAGGGTGCCGAAGGTGCCGTCGTACGACGACCCGAGGCGCGAGGCGCAGAACGCGTCCGCCACCTCCGGGGGTGCGAAACGAACCAGCAGCGACCCCTGCAGGCAGGCAGCCATCCGGCCGGCGAGGCGGCGGGCGGACCGCTCGAGCGTGGCCTCGTCGCCCAGGAGCGCAAGTGAGTCGTCGACGGCGCGGTCGAGGCGGGGGTCCGCACCCCTCGCCAGCCCCACCTCGCTGATCCACGCCTGCAGGGCCGCCGGTTCGCGGGCCAGCGCCCGCAGGACGTCGAGGGCGTTGACGTTGCCGGAGCCCTCCCACACCGAGTTGAGCGGCGCCTCGCGGTAGAGCAGCGGCATCACCGACTCCTCGACGTAACCGTTCCCGCCCAGGCACTCCAGCGCCTCGGCCACCATCGCGGGCGTCCGCTTGCAGACCCAGAACTTCGCGAGCGGCAGCGCGATCCGGCGCAGGGCGGCCTCGTGGGGGTCGGCGAGGCTGTCGACCGCGGCCGCGAGCCGCACGGCGAGCGCCGTGGCTGCCTCGGACTCGACGGCCAGGTCGGCGACGACGTTCTGCATCAGCGGCTTGTCGGCCAGCAGGCCGCCGAAGGCGGAGCGATGGGCCACGTGCCACGACGCTTCGGAGACCGCGCGCCGCATGAGTCCGGCCGATCCGAGCACGCAATCGAGCCGGGTCGCGTTGACCATCTCGATGATGGTGCGGACGCCGCGGCCCTCGTCACCGAGACGGTGCGCGAGGGTGCCGTCGAACTCCAGCTCGCTGGACGCGTTGGAACGGTTGCCGAGCTTGTCCTTGAGCCGGACCACGTCGAGCTGGTTACGGGTCCCGTCGGGCAGCACACGGGGTACGACGAAGCAGGTGACCCCGTCGTCCGCCTGGGCGAGCACGAGGAACACGTCGTTCATCGGGGCCGAGGTGAACCACTTGTGGCCGTGCAGGGTGTATTCGCCGTCGACGGAGGTCGGGCGGGCCACGGTCACGTTGGCGCGGACATCCGAGCCGCCCTGCTTCTCGGTCATCCCCATGCCGGCCAGGGCCCCATGCTTCTCCGACACCGGTCGCAGCCCCGGGTCGTAGCTGGTGGAGGCCAGCAGGGGGACCCACTCCTTGGCGACCGCATCGTCGACGCGCAGCGCGGGTACGGCGGCATAGGTCATCGAGATCGGGCAGCCGTGGCCCGGCTCGGTGTGCGACCAGGCGAGGAACCCGGCAGCGCGACGGACGTGGGCGTGGGGCGACTCGGACTCCCAGGGTGCGGCCGCCAGCCCGTGGCCGACCGCCCGCTCCATCAGCCAGTGCCACGAGGGATGGAAGTCGACCTCGTCGACCCGGTTGCCGTAGCGGTCGTAGGACCGCAGCGTCGGGTGGTTCTCGTTGGCGAGGATCCCCTGCTCGCGTGCCTCGGCGGTTCCTGCCTCTGCTCCGAGCGGGGCGAGGTCGTCCACGACCTCTGCGGACGCGTGCCGGGTGACGGCCTCGACCAGGCCAGCGTCGGAGGTGACAACGTTGTGACCGACCAAGGGTGGAGACTGATTGGTCGCGACCCGGATCTCGCCTCGCGTTTTGGGGCCTTCCATGTGGATACCGTAGGCCCATGGGCGCCACGGAGAGCCACTCCGGTCCCCGGGCGGGACGGCTGCCCGGGTGGGTTCCGCCATGGGTGCATCAACTGGGCGGGGTGCTCTGGCGCCTGATCGTGTCCACCGTCGGCAGCTGCATGCGCCACCGGGTCACCGGGCTGGCGGGTGAGGCGGCCTTCTTCGCGGTGCTGTCGGTGCCCCCTCTGATCTTCATGCTCGCCGGCGGCATCGGGTTCGTCAGCGACCGGTTCACGCCGGCGCAGATCGCCGACGTGCGTGACGCCATCATCGCGCTGTCGGAGCGCGCGCTGACCGACCGCGCGGTGGACCGGATCATCGTCCCGACCATCAACGACGTCCTCGACGAGCCGCGCTTCGACGTGATCTCACTCGGCTTCGTCCTGGCGCTCTGGTCAGGGTCGCGGGCGCTGAACGTCTTCGTCGACACGATCACGGTCATGCACGGGCTGGGCGGCCACCGGGGCATCGTCAAGACCCGCGCCCTGTCGTTCCTGCTCTACGTGCTGGCGATGATCCTCGGCGTCGTGGCCGTCCCGCTCGTCGTGGCCGGCCCCTCGCTGGCGCGGCGGTTGGTGCCCGAGCGATCCGAGTTCCTGATGACGTTCTACTGGCCGACGATCATCGTGCTCTGCATCTGCTTCCTGGCGACGCTCTACCACGTGTCCGTACCGGTGCGGACGAACTGGAGCTTCAACCTCCCGGGGGCGACGTTCGCGCTGGGCGCCTGGATTGCGGGCTCGGCCCTGCTGCGATGGGTGCTGACGGTGACCGCCGCCGACTCCAGGTCGATCTTCGGACCGCTGGCGGCGCCGATCGCCGTCCTGCTGTGGCTCTACCTGCTGGCGCTGGCCGTGCTCATCGGCGCCGCGGTCAACGCTGCCTTCGACACCGTCTTTCCGCAGAAGGCGACCACCAGGGCACGGCGCGAACTCGTGCTTCGGTTGCGGCATCGGATGACGGCCCGGGACGAGTCGGTCGAGTAGGTTCGGCCCGTGGCTGCCAAGACGACCGACTCGATCGCGGAGACTTCCCGCGGACGGGTCTCGTTGCCGGAGAAGGTGCGCTCACCGTGGTGGGAGCTCGGTCGCCGGATGGTGGCCGCGCTCGCCATCCTGGTCGGCACCGTGCTGCTGGTGTACTTCGACCGCGACGCCTACAACGACAACAACGACCCCACCGGGGCGGTCGGGCTGGTGGACGCGATCTACTACACGACGGTCACGCTCAGCACGACCGGGTACGGCGACATCGCGCCGGTCGAACCGCACGCCCGGCTCCTCAACGCGTTCGTCGTGACGCCGTTGCGCATCGCGTTCCTGGTCCTGCTGATCGGCACCACCCTCGAGGTCCTCGCCTCGCAGGGTCGCGAGATTTTCCGGGTCGCCCGGTGGAGGAAGAGCATGGGACAGCACGTCGTCGTCATCGGCTACGGCACCAAGGGCCGCAGCGCCGTCGAGACCCTGATCAACAACGGACGGGAGCGCGACGACATCGTGGTGGTCGACTCCGGACCCGTAGCGCTGGAGGACGCCCACACCGACGGGCTGGCGGTCGTCACCGGCGACGCCACCCGGCGGGAGGTGCTCCGTCGCGCGGGGGTCGCCAACGCCAGCCACGTCATCATCACGACCGACCGCGACGACTCCAACGTGCTCGCCACCCTGACGGTGCGCCAGCTCAACCCGAAGGCACTGATCGTGGCGGCCGTGAGGGAGCAGGAGAACGTCGCCTTGATGCGGCAGTCCGGCGCCGACTCGGTGATCACGTCCTCCGACGCCGTCGGCCGGTTGATCGGACTCTCGTCGTTGTCGCCAACGCTCGGGTCCGTGATGGAGGATCTGCTGACCTACGGTGAGGGTCTCGAGGTCGCCGAGCGAGACCTGTTGGTGTCAGAGGTGGGTCAGCAACCGCAGTCGCTGCCCGACCAGGTGGTCGCCGTGGTCAGGGACGAGAAGGTGTATCGGTACTTCGACCCGGTCGTCACGCAGCTGGCCCGTGGTGACCGGCTGATCGTCGTACGCCCGGCCAAGGAGCTCCCGTGGGCGCCCCGCCCCGGGACCCACGACGAGGAGTTCGCGACCGACGAGAGCTGAGTCGCCGCTCGTGTCTTGAGCCCCTCGGTGACCCGCCGTACGGTGGCGCAGATGGATCGGTACGACCCCTCGGACCTGGAGCCTGAACTCGACTTTGTCGGCTCGCTCGGCGTGCTGCATGCGCTGCCGCTCGGTGCCGCGGAGGTGGAGGCCTTCCTGGAGAAGGTGGCCGGGCTCGCCGCGGTGGCCGTGGCCGGCGATCTCTCGTGCGGGATCACCCTCCGCCGGGGCCCCGCATTCACGACGGTCGCGGCCAGTGACTAGGCGCCGTCGAGGGCCCCCGCCTCACCTTGACCTCAGTACCCCGCCGGCGCGATTGCCGGCACGGGATTCCGGCGGCACGGGGGCTAATGCCGGATGACCGGGGGCGGGGGTGCAGTCACCCGGCTCGAGCAGCCGCGGGACTGCACCCCCGCAGCGTGCACTGCGGCGTGGACGAGAGGCCCCCGACTTCTACGTCCACGCCACAGTTGTCATCGCCGTCCCCGGCTCCTCCCGATGTCGGTATCGAGAGGGGATGCGGCGGAAGATGATCGCCGCCGGTTGGCCTGCTCTCGCAGGTGGTGGCTGAGGAACGCTTCGACGTCCTCGAGCTGGCGGCGGTCATGGATCAGGCGGACGGAGGCCTGGGCGGCGTTGGTGCGGGCGACCTCCTGGGAGACCAGTCGGTCGAGAAGCGTGCGCAAGGGAGCGGTCATGAGATTCTCCCCGCCGGGTCCGGCGCCTGGATCCGCAGGAAGCTGCCCGGGCAGCGCGGCCGGTCCGCGCGAGGAAGGACGTAGTCCGGGCTGCCCTCGTTGTGCACGTGCAGCCAGCGGTCGCGAACCAGTGGAACGCATGCGCCGCAATGAGGACAGACGGCCTGGTGTCGAACGCCGGTGGCGGGCATCGCGGACCTCGCTTCGGGGAAGGGCGAGGTCTGGGCCCGGATGTGGCCCGCTGGTCTGCAAGCGGGACCTCGCCCACCTAACCACATGCGTCAATCTTTGGCGACCCCCACAGATGTCGCACTCCTCCCCGCAGTCACCGCCGCGGCGTAGAGTACTTGTGGGGGCGTCGCCCCAGACCTTGACGATGCCGCTTGGCCACTGTTCAGCAGAGGAAGAGGCGGTCATCGTGCGGATTCAAGTGGTGATGACGCTGCCCCGGGAGGCGCGCAGCGTTCCGGTCGTACGCCGGACGGTGGCGACCGCCTTGTCGAGCGCGGGGGTGACTCGTGAGTGCGTGGGAGAGGTGGAGGTCGCACTCTCCGAGGCCTGCACCAACGTCTACCGGCATGCGGGGGAGGGTGCGTCGTACGAAGTCGTGATCAGCATCGGAGACGAACAGCTGACGATGGACGTACTGGACTCGGGTGCCGGTTTCGGGAACCTGGACGCCGAACCGGTGACCGAGCCTGACCTGGAGGCCGAAGACGGAAGGGGCATCGCCCTCATGCGCGCCCTCAGTGATCGTGCGGTGTTCGACACGGTCACCGGCCGCGGCGGGTCGGTGCACCTGATGAAGCACCTGCGATGGACCGACGGGGGCGTCGGCTGGCGCCTGACCGCGGATGCCGCCGCTGACGGCCTACCAGATCCGACGGGAGCCTGAGCCGACCGCTGGCATACTGCAGCGGGTGCGCCGCGACCAGCTCCCGCCCCAGCCTCGGCACACGTTCGTGCTCGAGCGCCACCGGATCGTGTACGTCTCGACGCCCAAGGTCGCCTGCACCAGCCTCAAGTGGGTCATCGCCTCCATGGCCGGCGAGGATGCCGACGTGTTCCGACGGGCGACAAGCTCGACGAAGACCTGGCCCGCCTCGATCCATCGGCGCCAGCTGTGGCGTCGAGTCCCGACCCTGCACAGCCTGTCCGAGGATCAGCTGGCGGAGATCGACGCTGCCAACGGTTGGCACGTCTTTGCCGTGGTCAGGCACCCGACCTCGCGGCTGTGGTCGGCCTGGCAGCAGAAGTTGCTGCCGCGGGTGCCGCACACGATCGCGCAGGTTCCCGCGCACCTCGTGCCTCCCGTGCCGCGGACGGTCCATGACGTGGTGGACGGGTTCCAGCGGTTCGTCGAGGGTCTGGCTGCCGGTGAGTGCAGCGAGCTGCTGAGGGACAACGGACACTTCCGCGCACAGTCGGACCTGCTGGTTCCCGAGCGCATGCCTTTCACACGGATCTACACGCTCGGTGAGATGGATCTGGTGATGGCGGACCTGAACGCGCGCGTCCGCGCCGTGGGGGGCGAGCCGGTCCAGGTCCAGCCGCCGGGCAACCAGTCAACGCTCAAGCCGCAGCGGGCGATGTTCACCCCCGAGGTGCTCGCGGCCATCCGCGATGCGTACCGGGCAGACTTCGAGCGCTGGTTCCCCGATGCGGATGT
Organism: uncultured Actinomycetota bacterium; assembly: GCA_963830755.1. GTDB lineage: Bacteria > Actinomycetota > Actinomycetes > Propionibacteriales > Nocardioidaceae > Nocardioides. The sequence goes on from CAWHNI010000016.1 coordinate 160,079, forward strand.
GATGCCAGCCGGCGTACTCGACGACGACCATTACCCGGCCGCGGTGCTCGCTGAGATCCGGCGGCTTGGCGAACGAGAAAGGTCGGTCGCGCGCCACTAGGGTGCTGTCCATGCACCTCGAGTCCGACCGACGCGTCACGCGCGCGGCACTCAAGGACTACTTCCCGGACGGGAAGGTCGCCGGCCGACTCTGCCCCTTGCCGGACCGGGGCTGTATCTATGTGAGGAACGCCAAGGCGGGCTGTTCCACGGTCATCCTGTGGCTGCACCGGGTTCACACCGGCGACCACGAGTTCGTCCCCGAGGTCAACATCCACAAGGAGAACCGGCTGCCCCAGGTCAAGGACGTCGGGTGGGACACGGTGACCGGCATGCTGGCGGGTGACGCGTTCCGGTTCAGCTTCGTCCGTGACCCGATCGGCCGGGTGGAGTCCGCCTACCGCGACAAGATCATGTCCGTCAAGAACGACCGCTGGCGGATCCTCGTGCAGGAGACGCTCGGGATGTCGGTGGATCCCAAGCGGGCGCTGACGTTCGACCAGTTCGTGGCCGCGCTGGAGCTGCAGGAACCACTCCGGATGGACCCCCACTGGAGACCGCAACACCTGAACCTCATGCACGGCCTGGTCGAGTACGACCTGGTGGGACGACTCGAGAACTTCGCCGGCGACCTGGCCCGGGTCCGCGAGCTCGCAGGTTTGCCCGACGTACCGATCGAGGTGCGCAACGTGGTGGCCAAGCCGTCCGACCGCCTGGTCGACGGACACCCCGAGCTACTGCGCAAGGTTGGCGACATCTACGCCCGGGACTTCGAGCTGTACGGCTACTAGGTCGCGTGCATGGACCCCCGGTGATCGGGGAATGATCAGACCACCTCGGGAGGCGTTTGCTGTGTAAGAGGGAGGGCGAAGGTGAGCGCTGGCAACGACGCCACATGCGTCGAGCACATGTGGGAACGCGACGAGCAGTACCAATCCCTGGACGGTGAGACTGCCTCGATGTGCCTCAGGTGTGGGGCCGTCGAGTTCATGCCCGCGGACCGCGACGTCGGACCGCCGCTGATGCAGAGCTCCGATGAGCCAAGCCCGTCGGACCAGATGGGGGCGCGGCAGCGCTCCTGATGCAGCCCAGGGGCACTGCCGCGCCCCGCTACTGGAGCACCGGGTCGACTCGGCCATCGACGGCCTCGGCGTGGGGTGGGTGGCGACCCGGCTCGCGGACGACGGTACGCGTCCGTGGTCGTCGGGGGCAGGGGCTTGCGGAAAATTTCGGTGGAAGGAGGGCAAAAATTCGGACGTGCGGTCGGACCCCCGGCCTGTGCCGGCCACGAGCTCGTGGAGGACCGATCACATGTCGTCGCGCGACGAGTGATTGTGTCTCCAGGTCCCCGTCCCGTCGGGGTGAGTGTCCTCGCGGAGCGGCGCGGCGTCGCAGTAAGCATCGCGGTTCACATCCGTGAGTTCCACGCCGCAGTAGGCGCAGCGGTCTGGTGCTCTCGTCATCTGACTATCACGTCCAAAGTTGGTGAGGGGATCCGTCAGCAAGGGTCGACCAGGCGCGGGCAAGAGGACATCCGCTGACCTACGGGGTTCATTACCTGTTTCCGTCGGAAGGGGGACGAGTGCCACTCGGACAGCGCCTTATGGTGGACCGATGGCGTCCGTCAAGCAGTTCCAGGTCACCTTCGACTGCGCTGAACCTGAGCGCGTCGCTCGTTTCTGGTGCGACGTGCTGGGGTACGTCGTACCGCCGCCACCGGAGGGGTTTGCCACGTGGGACGACTTCGATCGCGCGCGGCCGCCTGAACAGCAGGGTTCAGCCTTCGCATGCGTTGATCCCTCGGGTGTTGGCCCGCGGCTGTTCTTCCAGCGCGTACCCGAAGGCAAGGTCGTCAAGAATCGGCTGCATCTTGACGTGCGCGTCGGCACCGGGCTTGTAGGTGAAGAGCGTCTGGCCGCACTCGAAGCCGAATGCGAACGACTGGTCGCGCTCGGTGCGGTCCGCGGACAACTACTTCTTGCCGATGAGGAGAACGAGTCGTGCCAGGTGATGCAGGACGTCGAGGGCAACGAGTTCTGCCTCGACTGAGCGGCCGCGAACAAAACCCACGCGTCATGAAATTGGCGCCAACCGAGAACAGGCGGGGCGCTGCGGTGCAAGCCCCCCGACGCTCGGGCATGTCGAGAGGCTTGCGGGTCTGCGGAGCTGTCAGTTGTAGAGGCCGGACTGCGATGTCTTGCTGTACATCCGCATGCCGGGCAGGTTGGAGTGCCAGTAGTTGTCGAAGTTGATCTCGACGCGCTGACCGCGGTTGAAGCCGGGGCACACTCGGTAGTCGCGGTAGATGTCCCGCGAGGGCTCGTACCACGGGTCGCTCCACTGAGCCTGGTAGTGACCCACGGTGTCGAAAATCCCGTGGACCTGTCGAATGGACATACCGCGGTGAGCCTGTCGAGAAACTCGCCTGTTGTGACGCAGGGGCGGGTGTCGCCCTCGGCTGCGTTGGCCGGCGCGGCGACCAGGGTGAGCGGGGCGACCAGCGCGGCGAGCGCCACGAGGCCGAGAAGAAGCTTGCGCATGGTGATGAACTCTCTTTCGTTGTTGTGTCGTTTGTTGGCCGATCTGGATCAGGGGGATCATCCGTCTTCGAGGATCGCCGAAACTGGGTGTCGGGACATCGGCCGGCTTACGGGTCCTGATACCCGTTTGGCCAGCTCATGAGCCTGACCGCCGCTCCCCGGAGCGAAACCTTCACGAAGGAGGTGGGGCACCGACCTGTGCAATCAGTCGTGCGCGGCGTTCCACAACTTCGACACGACCCGACCATCCCGGTACTCGACGATTGAGAATCGCCAAAACGCCATCATGTCGTAACGGCGATTCGACAGGCCCGTACCCGTACCTATAACGGGACCGGAGTACCCGACGATCTGTCGGACGCGGTCGACGGTCATCCCGCGCTTAATCCGACGCCACTCATCCCACGAGACGGTGCGCTGCGCGGTCTTCTCCTTGATCTGGACCGTCTCGCCACCCAGTTCCTGGTGGTGGTGCGACAGGTCGCACTCGTCCGCACCTCATAGCGACCCACCGCCGCCCGGGGGAAGGCCATGTTGGGGAGGGCGCCCCGCCATTGGTTGGTGTACGTCTTGCCCGTTCGCAGGCTCTCGATCACCACTCGAACGCGTGGCTCGGCCCGGTTGGTCGAACACCAGACGTGCCCGGCTTGGACGCCGCCTTTGCCCCACACGGGGGCATCCCAGGCGTACAAGTCCGAATGCAGAGGACGCGGCCCGACTGCCGCCCTCGCCGGCGACAGCAACCCGACTGCGCCAACGCCGATCGCCAGCGCGAGAGCGAGGCCGATCAGGCCGGAGTCCCGGACCTCAAGGAATCGACTCTCTGGGCGGGCGGCTGGACGCAGATCCCGTCGTCGGAACTCGATCCATTAGACCTTCGAGGACCCGAACCCCCTCCTCAATACGGCTCCGGGACTGGTCGGCGAAACCATGCGGATCATCGATGAAGGGACTGAACGGCGCCGGCATGTGGTCGACAGTGAACCGCTTTCCCGGCACGACCGAGGAACCTCATCACGACCGGGTTGTTTCCGGATCGCCACCGTTCAATTTGGTCCCGTACGCGATGCAAGCCGCTATCCGGTTGGAGGGCTTGTAGTGCCGACGCAAGACCCGTGAGGTTGGGATCGACGGGGGGAGCGTCCCGCACCAAGTCGTGTGCCGCATCCAACGCGGCACGCAACTCGTCCGCTTTCCGCAGTCGCTTGCGGAGTTCGGCCCTGAACTTGGGCCCTTTCGCCGAAGACCTCAAGAGGCGGCTCCGGCACTCGGATCACCCCTCGGTCGGCGGGCCTGGGGCGACACCCTGTTCCCCGTATGGTCCCCGTCTAGAACGCTCTGGCTAGAAAACGGCCTCTGACCTGCGACAACTCTGGTGGGCGATACTGGGTTTGAACCAGTGACCTCTTCCGTGTCAAGGAAGCGCGCTACCACTGCGCCAATCGCCCTTGTGCGTCACCACGATCCCATATGGAAACGACGGTGTTCGAGGTGGAGACGGGATTTGAACCCGTGTAGACGGATTTGCAGTCCGTTGCCTCGCCTCTCGGCCACTCCACCGTGGAGGCAGCCTCTCCGAGCGGACGACGAGGCTCGAACTCGCGACCTCAACCTTGGCAAGGTTGCGCTCTACCAACTGAGCTACGTCCGCTTGCGACGCGACCCCGAGGGGCCAGGTGCGTGAGAACAGTAGCCGATGCCCTCATGGCCGCAAAATCCAACACCCGCCCGGGTGTTGGCCGCCCGGTCGGACCGCGGTCGGGCTCCTAGAGTGGGCCCATGCGCGCCTGGATGAACGGTGAACTCCTGCCCCGACCCGGAAGCCCCTGCGGTGCTGCTGACCGACCACGGGCTCACGGTCGGGGACGGCGTCTTCGAGGCGATCAAGGTGGTCGACGGGCAGCCGTTCGCGCTCACCCGCCACCTCGAGCGGCTCGCCAGGTCCGCGGCCGGCATGGGCCTCCCTGAGGTCGACGACGACGCCTGCCGCGCCGGCGTGGCCGCAGTCCTGGAGGGGCAGGAGCTGCCGCTGGGACGGATCCGGATCACCTACACGGGCGGGCCCGCGCCGCTTGGCTCGGGCCGCGGCGACGCACCACCGACGCTGGTCGTGGTCGCCGACCGCGATGGACCCGTGGCCCGCGACGACGGCCGTCGCCACGGTGCCCTGGCCCCGCAACGAGCGGGGTGCGCTCGCCGGCGCTGAAGACCACGTCGTACGGCGAGAACGTCGTGGCGCTCGCCCGCGCGACATCGCAGGGGGCGAGCGAGGCGATCTTCGCCAACCTCGCGGGGAACCTGTGCGAGGGCACCGGCTCCAACGTCTTCTACGTCGTCGACGGCGAGCTGCGCACCCCCACCCTCGAGAGCGGCTGCCTGGCCGGGATCACGCGCGCGCTGATCCTGGAGTGGTACGGCGGCGTCGAGGTGGACGAGCCCTGGGAGGTCGTGGACCGGGCCAGCGAGGTGTTCCTGGCCTCGACGACCCGGGACGTCCAGGGCGATCTCGCGCTGGGACGACCGTGAGCTGGCCGCACCCGGCCCGATCACGGAAGAGGTGCTCGAGGTGTGGCGGAAGCGGGAGCCCGAGCTACTCGGACTCTGAGAGCCGCATCAGGTCGGAGATGATCGCGTCGACGTCGAAGTGGGCGGACTCGCTGCCGAACGGCACCATGACGAGGGTCCGGGTGAGGAACCGGTAGAGCTCGCGGGTGGAGGCGTGGGCCACGAACCGGCCGTCGGGGGAGTGGAACTCGAACACCACGACCCCACTGCCCTCGTTGTCGAGACTGGGTCGCAGTCGCAGGTCGCCGTCCCCGGCCGGGTCGGTCAGCCCCTCTGCGAGGAGCGATCGGCTCATGGCCCACCGGATGCTGGCCGCGCCGGAGCCGAAGGTGATCCACACGGCGAAGGGGTCGCGGCTGTCGTACTCGAACAGCGCGTCCAGCTCGACGCTGCCCGGCGGACAGTGGAGGGCGCGCAGCATGACGTGCTGAGCCAGCACCGGGGTGATCGGCTGCGACGTCATCGTGGGCTCCGGGGGATCGAGGTTGTCACGATTGTGACGGCCGATCAGGTCCCGTGTGACGCGAATCGGGAAACTCGCGAAAAGGTCGCGCGAAGGGTCGTGACCAACCGCAGCAGAATGTGAGTCGCGGCCTGCCATGCGCTAGGGTTTCGCACCGCACAGCAGGGGCGATTGGCGCAGTGGTAGCGCGCTTCGTTCACACCGAAGAGGTCACTGGTTCGAACCCAGTATCGCCCACCAGATCGCCGCAGTCGGAGGCCCTTGCGGGGGCCTCCGACAGCTGTGCACGAACGTCAGCGGTTGCGCAGTCCGCCGGCCCTCTTGCCGACGATCTCGAACCTGTGGGCGCGTCCGATGACCTTGCCGCTGCGGGTCCGCAGTATCAGGACGTTCCGGACCGTGCCGCCCTTCACCCGCGTCCGCCGCTCACCGAATCCGACGTACCCGTCGGGTGGCGTCCTGGCCCGCAGGAAGTTGTCGATGTTTCCGCGGCGGCATGGCTCGTTGCGGACCCGGGCGCACTTCCGGTCCTGGGTGACGTCCACGTTGCGCTGGAAGCGGGGTCTGATAGCGCGGAACGGGTTCCTTCCGTACGGGTGCAGGAGGACGTAGCGGCCCTTGTGGTTGAGGTGGCCACGGATCCGGATCCGGTCGAACACGATGGGCCGGCCCGCGTCGCCGAAGGCCGCCTCGAGGGCGAACTCGACATCAATCGGTCCGCGCGTGGAGCGCACGGTGGCGGAAGCCGCCCAGTAGAGGGCCTCGCCCTCGGGCGGGATCAGGTCGCGGCGCTCAGCCCCCAGGCACCTCGCGGTCCCGTCCTCGCACAATCTCAGCGACAGGCCCCTGTCGTCGGTGTAGTACAACGGGAACCCGCGGTTGTCGCGCGGCCCGGTCTTGCGGGTGTTCAGGCTGTAGGTCGGTACGGCCGCCGCGACGAGGACGGCCAATACGGTCCCGGCGACGAGGGCGAGGAGTGCGGTACGGCTGCTCTTGGTCGTGGGTCTGAGGTTCACGGCTCTCCCTTCAGAGCCGTCGGGGCCCCACCCCGGTCGAGCACGGCTCCCGACAGCCGCGGCCAACGGTGTACGCCGACCGTCAACAAGGTAAAAAAGCGCAAGGCACCAGCTGTGGCACCATCGCCGTCGCCACCGAGGCGGGCTCAGGGTCGGCGGCCGAAACTGCCGCGAACTCCACCGAGGTCGGCCGATACGATCGATCGGGTTCGACCACAACCCGACACCCGACAGCTGCAAGGAGCCGTCCCGTGCCCGACATCAAGGTCGCCCTCGTCCACGCCGGTGAGCGTGAGGAGCGGACCGTGACGACGGGTACCAAGGCCTGGGAGCTCTTCCAGGACGACCCCTCGATCGTGGCCGCGCGGATCGCCGGCGACCTGCGCGACCTCGCCCACGAGCTCGCCGACGGCGACGTGGTCGAGGGCGTGGCCATCGACAGCCAGGACGGCCGCGACATCCTGCGCCACTCGACCGCGCACGTGCTCGCCCAAGCGGTCCAGGACCTCTACCCCGACGCGAAGCTGGGGATCGGGCCGCCGATCGAGAACGGCTTCTACTACGACTTCGACGTCGAGGTGCCCTTCCATCCGCAGGACCTCGAGAAGATCGAGACCCGGATGCGCAAGATCGTCAAGGAGAACCAGCGGTTCTCGCGGCGCGCGGTCTCCGACGCCGAGGCGATCGACGAGCTCCAGCACGAGCCCTACAAGGTCGAGCTGATCGGCCTCAAGGGCTCGGGCCAGGCCGAGGTTGCGGCGGAGGGCGCGAGCGTCGAGGTGGGAGCCGGCGAGCTCACCATCTACGACAACGTCAACCGCAAGGGCGACGTGGCGTGGAGCGACCTGTGCCGCGGCCCGCACCTGCCGACCACGAAGCGGATCCCGGCCTTCAAGCTGATGCGCAGCGCGGCGGCGTACTGGCGCGGTGACGAGAAGAACCGGCAGCTCCAGCGGATCTACGGCACCGCATGGGAGACCAAGGAGGCCCTCGAGGAGCACCTGCACCACCTCGAGGAAGCCGAGCGGCGTGACCACCGCCGGCTCGGTCGCGAGCTCGACCTCTACAGCTTCCCCGACGAGATCGGCTCCGGCCTGGCGGTTTTCCACCCCAAGGGCGGCGTGCTCCGCAAGGAGATGGAGGACTACTCGCGGCGCCGGCACGTCGAGGAGGGCTACGAGTTCGTCAACAGCCCCCACATCACCAAGGCGCAGCTGTTCGAGGTCTCCGGCCACCTCGACTGGTACGCCGACGGGATGTATCCGCCCATGCACCTCGATGAGGTGGCCGACGACCGTGGCAACGTCACCAAGGCCGGCCAGGACTACTACCTCAAGCCGATGAACTGCCCCTTCCACTGCCTGATCTTCCGCGCCCGGGGGCGGTCCTACCGGGAGCTGCCACTGCGGCTCTTCGAGTTCGGCGCGGTCTACCGCTACGAGAAGTCGGGCGTCGTCCACGGCCTGACCAGGGTGCGCGGGCTGACCGATGGACGACGCCCACATCTACGTCACCCGCGACCAGATGCATGCCGAGCTCACCCGCACCCTGCGTTTCGTCCTCGACCTGCTCAAGGACTACGGCCTCGACGACTTCTACCTCGAGCTGTCCACCAAGGACCCCGAGAAGTTCGTCGGCTCCGACGCGCTGTGGGACGAGGCGACCGCCACCCTCCAGCAGGTGGCCGACGACTCCGGCCTCGAGCTGGTGCCCGACCCCGGCGGGGCGGCGTTCTACGGTCCCAAGATCTCGGTGCAGGCAAAGGACGCGATCGGGCGCACCTGGCAGATGTCCACGGTGCAGCTCGACTTCAACCTGCCCGAGCGGTTCGGCCTCGAGTACACCGCCTCCGACGGGTCGCGCCAGCGGCCGGTGATGATCCACCGCGCCCTGTTCGGCTCGATCGAGCGGTTCGTGGGCGTGCTGACCGAGCACTACGCCGGTGCCTTCCCGCCGTGGCTGGCGCCGGTCCAGGTCCAGGCGATCCCGATCGCCGAGCGGCACAACGACTACCTGACCGAGATCGCAATGCGGATGAGAGCCCGTGGGCTGCGGGTCGAGGTCGACGACTCCGACGACCGGATGCAGAAGAAGATCCGCAACGCCCAGCTGCAGAAGGTGCCGTTCATGGTCATCGCCGGCGACCAGGACATGGAAGCCGGAGCGGTGTCCTTCCGCTACCGCGACGGCCACCAGGACAACGGCGTCCCGATCGGTGAGGCCATCGACCGGGTGGTCGAGGCGGTCGAGTCCCGGGTCCAGGTCTGACCGCCGGTTCAGCCCACCAGGTGCGGGTGGACCGCTGAGCGCCCCTGGAAGGCGAGGATGTCCGGGTTGACCACCCGGCCATTGCGGATCTCGATCGCCCGACGCAGGGTTTCGTCGCTGTCCCACGACGCCGACCCCTCGAGGACCGGCCGCAGGAACGGGATCAGGGCCTGGCTGTTCTCCCAGGTGGCAGAGTTCCACAGGTACGACGGACTGTGATCGACGGCGTAGTAGCCAACCCGGTTGCCGACCTGGAACATCGGCTCGTCGAAGGTCGTCGGTCGAGCCCAGCTGAAGCCCATCGCCTCGTCGCACGACACGTCCACGATCAGGCTCCCGGGGCGGAACGCGGGCAGGTCTTCGGTCGTCAGGTAGGTCAGCGGTGCAGCAGTGTCCTGGAGAGTGCAGTTGACCACGATGTCGTTCTCGGCGAGGAACGACGCCACAGGAACGCGCCCGCGCTCGGTGATCACATGACTCATGTGCGGATCTTCGGGGTCGTGGTCGAACTGGAGGATCCGGACAGAGTGGATGGGGGATCCCACGGCCGCGACCCCGCGCGTTGTCAGCACCCGCACGTCGTGCACTCCGTGGGCGTTGAGAGCGGTGACCGCCCCGCGGGCGGTCGCCCCGAACCCGATCACCACGGCCCTCAACCGACGGCCGTAGTCGCCCGTCGATCCGGTCAGCTGCAGCGCCTGCAACACCGAGCAGTAGCCCGCCAGCTCGTTGTTCTTGTGGAACACGTGGAGGCCGACGTTGCCGTCTCGCGTCCAGTGATTCATCACCTCGAACGCGATCAGCGTCAGCCCGCCGTCGATCGCGATCTGGGTGAGCACCGGGTCCTGGACGCAGTGGGGCCATCCCCACAGCACCTGGCCAGTGGACATCGCGGCGACGTCGGCGTGCTGCGGTTTCGGCAGCAGGACCACGTCTGATCCCGCGAGGATCTCCTCGCGGGAGGCGAAGCCTGACACCAGCCCCGAGAGCTCGTGGTCGGGCACGCCAAACTTCTGGCCGTACCCGTGCTCGAGCGTGATCTGTTCACGGATGTCGGGCTCGAGGAGTGCCAGGTGTTCCGGATGGAGGGGCAACCGGTGTTCGTTCTCCTTGGCCGAGGTGCCGATGACACCGAGGCCCAGGAGAGTCACTTCTTGCCGGTCTCGAGCTTGTCGGAGAAGGTCTGCTGGTGCGCCTTGTCGCGCTTCTCGGCCCGCTTCTCCTTGATCGACTTCCCGGACTTCTTGGACATGGCCTGCCGTGGCGACTTGTCGCTCATCGTGGCTCCCTGATCGAGAGCCTGGATGGCTCCGTCCCGCCAGAGTACGCCGCATGTCGACCGGCGCCCCCATCCCGGCTGAGGTGGCCCCTAGGATCGGGCGCCATGGGCGACCCGGGCGAGACCGTGCGGCAGGACGGGGCCGGCGAGGCCGACGGGTTGGACCGACTGTGGACCCCACACCGGCTGGCCTACATCCGGGGTGAGAGCAAGCCCGCCGACGCGACCTCGGGGGAGTGCCCGTTCTGCCGGATTCCCCGGCTCGACGACGCCGCCGGACTCGTCGTACATCGCGGCGCGGTGGTGTACGCCGTCCTGAACCTCTACCCCTACGCGCCGGGCCACCTGATGGTCTGCCCCTACCGGCACATCGCCGACTACACCGAGACGACCCCGGAAGAGGCCGAGGAGATGGGGCTTCTGACCCGGCAGGCGATGACCGTGATCAGGTCGGTCTCGGCGGCCGGGGGGTTCAACATCGGGATGAACCAGGGAGCGGTCGCCGGCGCCGGGATCTCGGCACACCTGCACCAGCACGTCGTTCCGCGATGGCCTGGTGACCAGAACTTCCTGCCGATCATCGGCCGGACCAAGACCCTGCCCGAGCTCTTGGCCGACACCCGCGACCTGCTGGCCGAGGCGTGGTCGAAGTGACGAGATCGCGTCATTGTTCCCCGGGGTGGGCGGCGGTGACACTAAGAGGTGCGCGGCGGCGCCGCCCGGGCGCTGCCTCGACCCACGGGGGTTGCGATGCATGCGCGCTCGACCACGATCACGGGCAGGCCCGAAGCGATTGACGCTGGCATTGCCTTCGTCCGCGACGAGGTCGAGCCCCTCACCACGGAGATGGATGGTTGCCTGGGGCTGTCGCTCGTGGTCGACCGGGCGAGCGGGCGCTGCATCGCCACCAGTGCCTGGGAGACCGAGGACGCGATGGTCCTCGCCGGCGACGAGCTGACCCCCATGCGGGTCCGGGCGGCGGTGATCCTGGGCGGCGAGCCCGAGGTGGACCGCTGGGAGATCGCCGCCATGCACCGGGTGCAGCCCGCGGGCGAGGGTGCGTGTTGCCGGATCATCTGGGCCCGGCCCCAGGACGTCTACATCCACGTCATGCTGGAGCGGTTCCGGAACCCCCTGCTCCGGCAGATCGAGGCGTTGGACGGGTTCTGCAGCATCAGCTTGTTCATCGACCGGCTCGAACGCCGGATCTGCACCACGACGACGTTCAACTCGCGGGCCGCGCTCGAGGCCAGCCGGGAGTCCGCGGAGGGCTTGCGCGAGCGCGTTGCCCGCGACACCGGCATCGAGTACCTCGAGATCGCGGAGTTCGAGCTCGCGCTGTCCCGGCTGAGGGTGCCCGAACTCGCCTGACCGATGGCCCCGGTAGCCTGCGGCCACCATGTTGGACCGCTTCAAGACCTTCTGGCAGACGAAGGCACTCGCCCCGTTCGTCCGGCTGTTCCTGCGGCTCGGGATCAGCCCGGACGCGGTGACCCTCGTGGGCACGCTCGGGGTCTCGGCCGGCGCGCTCGTGTTCTTTCCCCGGGGGATGATCTGGCAGGGCGTGCTGGTCATCACCGCCTTCGTCTTCAGCGACCTGATCGACGGCCAGATGGCCCGCACCCTGGGGCGGAAGGACATGTTCGGTGCGTTCCTGGACTCGACGCTCGACCGGATCGCCGACGCCGCGATCTTCGGGGGCATCGCGCTGTACTTCGCGTGGGTCACGGAGGAGCGGCTGTACCTCGTCCTGAGCCTGGTGGTGCTCGCGATGGGTGCGGTCACGTCGTATGCACGGGCCAAGGCCGACCACCTCGGCTACGACGCCAAGGTCGGCAGTCGCCGAGCGGCCCGACCGCCTCGTCGGCTTCCTCGTCCCTGCCTTCTTCTCGGACCTGCTCGACCTCCCGGTGCTCCTTCAGATCTCGCTGTGGGTCCTGGCGATCGCGAGCACGGTCACGGTCGTGCAGCGGATCTGGGTCGTGCGCCGGCAGGCACAGGCCCGGGCGGCTTCCGGGACCGGCTCCCCGAATGGGTGAGCCCCGGCGTGTCGCCGTACGATTGCGGCATGGCTGAAACCACCTCCAACGAGGGCACCGACCACCGGCACCACCCGCGTGAAGCGCGGCATGGCCGAGATGCTCAAGGGCGGCGTGATCATGGACGTGGTCACCGCCGAGCAGGCCAAGATCGCCGAGGACGCCGGCGCGGTCGCCGTGATGGCGCTCGAGCGGGTCCCGGCCGACATCCGCGCCCAGGGCGGCGTGTCCCGGATGAGCGACCCGGACATGATCGACGGCATCATCGAGGCGGTCTCGATCCCGGTGATGGCCAAGGCCCGGATCGGCCACTTCGCCGAGGCGCAGGTGCTGCAGAGCCTCGGCGTCGACTACATCGACGAGTCCGAGGTGCTCACCCCGGCCGACTACGCCAACCACATCGACAAGTGGGCGTTCACGGTGCCGTTCGTGTGCGGCGCGACCAACCTGGGCGAGGCGCTGCGCCGGATCACCGAGGGCGCGGCGATGATCCGCTCCAAGGGCGAGGCCGGCACCGGCGACGTCTCCAACGCCGTCACCCACATGCGCACGATCCGCGCCGAGATCCGCCGGCTGCAGGGCCTGGAGGCCGACGAGCTCTACGTCGCGGCCAAGGAGCTGCAGGCGCCGTACGACCTGGTCAAGGAGGTCGCCGGAGCGGGCAAGCTCCCCGTGGTGCTGTTCACCGCCGGCGGCATCGCCACCCCGGCCGACGCGGCGATGATGATGCAGCTCGGCGCCGAGGGCGTCTTCGTCGGCTCGGGCATCTTCAAGTCCGGCAACCCCGCGCAGCGCGCCGAGGCGATCGTCAAGGCCACCACCTTCTACGACGACCCCGACGTGGTCGCCAAGGTCTCCCGCGGCCTCGGCGAGGCCATGGTCGGCATCAACGTCGACGAGATCCCGCAGCCGCACCGGCTCGCCGAGCGCGGCTGGTGACGCCGGACGCCGACCGATCGGCGTCCTCGCCCTGCAGGGCGACGTCCGCGAGCACCTGCGGGTGCTGACCGACCTCGGGGTCCGGGCGCACGCCGGTACGCCGGCCTGCCGAGCTGGACGGCCTGCGACGGCCTGGTCATCCCCGGCGGCGAGTCGACCACGATGGCCAAGCTGGCCCGCACCTTCGACCTGTTCGAGCCGCTGCGGCAGCGGATCAAGGACGGCCTGCCGGCCTTCGGCACCTGCGCCGGGATGATCCTGCTCGCCGACCGGATCGAGGACGGCGCCCCCGGCCAGGAGACCATCGGCGGGCTCGACGTCACGGTGCGGCGCAACGCGTTCGGGCGCCAGGTCGACTCCTTCGAGGCCGACCTCGACGTTCGCCGGGCTCGACGGGCCGGTGCACGCGGTCTTCATCCGCGCGCCGTGGGTGGAGGAGGTCGGTCCCGGGGTCGAGGTGCTCGCGCGCGTGGCGGACGGGCCGGCCGATGGGTAGGATCGTCGCGGTCCGGCAGGGACCGCTGATGGCGACGTCGTTCCACCCCGAGGTGGGCGGCGACGCCCGGATCCACGCGGTGTTCGTCGACCTGGTCGCGCGGTCCGAGCCGACCCGACGACTCGACGTAGAAGAGGAACGCATGTCCGGCCACTCCAAGTGGGCGACCACCAAGCACAAGAAGGCGGTCATCGACGCCCGGCGCGGCAAGATGTTCGCCAAGCTGATCAAGAACATCGAGGTCGCGGCCCGGATGGGCGGCGGCGACCCGGCCGGCAACCCGACGCTCTACGACGCCATCCAGAAGGCCAAGAAGTCCTCGGTCCCCAACGACAACATCGACCGCGCGGTCAAGCGCGGCTCGGGCGCCGAGGCCGGGCGGCGCCGACTACAAGACGATCATGTACGAGGGCTACGGCCCCTCCGGCGTCGCGATGCTCATCGAGTGCCTCACCGACAACCGCAACCGCGCCGCGATGGAGGTCCGCACCGCGATGACCCGCAACGGCGGCTCGCTGGCCGACCCGGGCTCGGTGTCCTTCCTGTTCAACCGCAAGGGCGTCGTCATCGTGCCCGGTCGACCAGGACGGCACGCGGTCGTCCGAGGACGACGTCCTCGAGGCGACGCTCGACGCCGGCGCCGAGGAGGTCAACGACCTCGGGGAGGCCTTCGAGGTGATCTCCGAGGCGACCGACCTGGTCGCGCGTCCGCACCGCGCTGCAGGCCGCCGGGATCGACTACGACTCCGCCGAGGCGCAGTTCGTGCCCGACATGCAGGTCGAGCTCGACAAGGACGCGCGCCGCGAAGGTGTTCCGCCTGGTCGAGGCGCTCGAGGACCTCGACGACGTGCAGAACGTCTTCGCCAACTTCGACGTCCCCGACGAGGTGATGGCCGCAGCTCGACGCGTGACGCAGCGGAGCTGCGGGACGCGTCAATGGTGGTCGAGCGAGCCGCGTGGCTGAGCCTGCGAGGCGCGACCGGCGTGTCGAGACCCGGTGAGCGAGAGCTCGACCTACGTGGTCCGAACAGGTGTTCGGACCAGGAAGGCGATGGTCATGCGGGTGCTCGGGATCGACCCCGGCCTGACCCGCTGCGGCCTGGGCGTGGTCGAGGGCGTCGGTCGGCCGACCGCTGACGCTGGTCGACGTCAACGTGCTGCGCACCAGCGCCGACGAGCCGGTGGCCGAGCGGCTGGTCACGATCGAGCAGGGCATCGACGCCTGGCTCGACGAGCACGCGCCCGACGCGGTCGCCGTGGAGCGGGTCTTCGCGCGCTCCGACTCCAGCACGGTCATGGGCACCGCCCAGGCCAGCGGGATCGCGCTGGTCGCCGCCGCCCGCCGCGGCCTGCCGGTCGCGCTGCACACGCCCAGCGAGGTCAAGGCCGCGGTCTCCGGCAGCGGCCGGGCCGACAAGGCCCAGGTCGGGGCGATGGTGACCCGGATCCTGCGGCTCGACGCGCCGCCCAAGCCGGCCGACGCCGCCGACGCGCTGGCGCTGGCGATCACCCACATCTGGCGCGGCGGGGCCCAGGCCCGGATCGACGCCGCCCTGGCCAGGGTCTCGACAAGCTCGACCGACGGGAGACAGCCGATGATCGCGTTCGTCCGCGGCGAGGTCGCCGCGGTCGTCGCTCACCAGCGCCGTCCTCGAGGTCGGCGGCGTCGGCCTCGAGCTGATGTGCACGCCCGGCACGCTCGCCACGCTGCGGACCGGGCAGGCGGCCACCCTGCCGACCAGCATGGTGGTCCGCGAGGACTCGCTGACCCTGTTCGGGTTCCTCGACGAGGACGAGAAGGCGACCTTCGAGCTCGTGCAGACCGCCTCCGGCGTCGGCCCCAAGCTGGCCCAGGCGATGCTCGCCGTGCCTCTCGCCCGACGACCTGCGCACCGCCGTCGCCGGCGACGACGTCAAGACGCTGACCCGGGTCCCGGGCATCGGGCAGAAGGGCGCCCAGCGGATCATCCTCGAGCTCAAGGACCGGCTCGGGCGCCCCGACGGGCGTCCGCGGCCGCGTGGCCGCACGCGCCCGTCGCGCCGCCTGGCGCGACCAGGTCCACCAGGGTCTGGTCGGGCTCGGCTGGTCGGCCAAGGACGCCGACCAGGCGGTCGAGCCGTCGTCGCCCGAGGCCGGTGACCACGCCCGACGTCGGCGGCGCTGCTCCGCGCCGCCCTCCGCACCCTGAGCAAGGCCTGATCGATGGACGATCTGGACGCCGCCGAGGAAGCACACCTGCGCAGCCTGACCGCCGCCGAGGCCGAGGGCGACGAGCGCGCCGTCGAGGCCGCGCTGCGCCCGCGGACCCTCGACGAGGTCGTCGGCCAGGACCGGGTCCGCGACCAGCTGGGGCTGGTGCTCGAGGCGGCACGCCAGCGGCAGCGGCCCCCCGACCACGTGCTGCTCTCCGGTCCGCCCGGGCTCGGCAAGACCACGCTGGCGATGATCATCGCCGCCGAGATGTCCGCCCCGCTGCGGCTCACCAGCGGCCCGGCGATCACCCACGCCGGCGACCTCGCCGCGATCCTGTCCGGGCTGAACGAGGGCGACGTGCTGTTCGTCGACGAGATCCACCGGATGTCGCGGCCGGCCGAGGAGATGCTCTACATGGCGATGGAGGACTTCCGGGTCGACGTCGTCATCGGCAAGGGCCCGGGCGCCACCGCGATCCCGCTGGAGATCCCGCCGTTCACGCTCGTCGGCGCCACCACCCGCGCCGGGCTGCTGCCCGGCCCGCTGCGCGACCGGTTCGGGTTCACCGCCCACCTGGAGTTCTACGAGCCCGACGAGCTCGACCTGATCGTGCACCGCTCGGCCGGGCTGCTCGACGTCGACGTCACCGAGCGACGGCGCTGCCGAGATCGCCTCCCGCTCGCGCGGCACCCCGCGCATCGCCAACCGGCTGCTGCGCCGGGTCCGCGACTACGCCCAGGTCCGCGCCGACGGCGTGGTGCACGCTCGACGTCGCCCGCCGGGCGCTGGAGCTCTACGAGGTCGACGAGTCCGGCCTCGACCGGCTCGACCGGGCGTGCTCGACGCGCTGTGCCGCCGCTTCGGGGGCGGCCCGGTCGGGATCTCCACGCTCGCGGTCGCCGTCGGCGAGGAGCGCGAGACCGTCGAGGAGGTCGCCGAGCCGTTCCTGGTGCGCATGCGGGTTGCTGGCCCGCACGCCGCGCGGCCGGGTCGCGACCGCGGCTGCCTGGGAGCACCTCGGGCTGAGCGCTCCGGCCGGCCAGCCGGGCAACCCGTTCGGTGGCGACGCGCCGCTTGTTCGAGGACTGAGCTGTTCGAGCACTGAGTTCTGACGCACGCAGTGGCGGCGGTTACACTTCGGCGTCGCCGACCCCGGTCTCGGGTCGGCAACCCCACGTCCACGCTCGAGAGGTTCAGTCGTGCCGGAGCTCGTCTCCCTGTTGCCCATCGTCGGCATCGCGTTGCTCTTCTGGTTCCTGATCATCCGGCCGGCCTCGAAGCGCCAGCAGGAACTCTCCCGCATGCAGGGCGCGTTGGAGGTCGGTGACGAGGTCATGCTGACGTCCGGCATCTTCGGGACCCTGGCGGCGGTCGACGGCGACAACGTGCGCGTGCAGGTGGCCGACGGCGTGACCATCAAGGTCGCGCGCGGCGCCGATCGCGAACGTCGTACCGGACCGAGCCGACGTGCCGCCGACGAGCCCGAGGAGGGCTGAGATGGCCCGCAAGCTACCGCGCCCGGCGCGCACCCTGGTGGTGTTCTTCGTGGGGCTGGCGATCGCCTTCGGCCTGGTCGCGCTGGCCGGCTCGTGGACGCCGCGGCTGGGCCTCGACCTGCAGGGCGGCACCCGGATCACGCCTGGTCGCCAGCGGCGAGGACGTCACGCAGGAGAGCCTCGACGAGGCCGCCAGCATCATCGACAGCGCGTCAACGGCATCCGGCGTCGCCGAGGCCGAGGTCACCACCCAGGGCGACCGGACCATCGTGGTCGAGATCCCCGGCGAGACCCGTCGCGACCTCGTCGAGACGGTCAAGCGCCAGGCGCAGCTGCGGTTCCGGGTGGTGGCCTGCACGTCGGTCGACCCCGGGCCGTGTGGCGGCCAGCGGCGCGGCGACCGCCGCAGGCACCGCAGCAGCCTCAGCGTCCCCGGCGCCGGCGTCACGGTGCCGTCCTCGCCCGAGCGCCGACTCGGGCGAGAGCAGCCCGAAGAGCCGGCCGCCGTTCCTCGCCGCCAATGGCGAGCAGCAGACGGAGAGCCCGCAGGACGATCAGTCGGAGTCGCCCGAGTCCCGACCGAGCCGCGCACCGCAGCCAGACCGCCGAGGGCGATCTGGTCGACGAGCCGCTGAAGTGGATGGACAACCCCGACCAGGCGTCGATCCAGGCCTTCAACGAGTACGAGTGCCCGCCCCAGGGCGAGGCCCCGGTCGTCGAGGACGACCCGGACAAGCCGCTGGTCACCTGCGACGAGGACGGCATCAAGTACCTCCTCTCGGTGTCGATGATCGAGGGCACCGACCTGACGTCGGCCGGCGCCGGCATCCCCGACAGAGCGGTCAACTGGGCGGTCGACCTGGAGTTCGACGGCGACGGCACCGAGGAGTTCACCCAGATCTCGCGCACACTCTTCGGCACCGAGAAGCAGTTCGCGATCGTCCTCGACGGCCAGGTGATCTCGGCGCCGACGATGAACGGCGTCATCACCAACGGCGAGGCGCAGATCACCGGCGACTTCACCGAGGCCGAGGCCACGAGCCTGGCCACCAGCCTGAAGTTCGGCGCGCTGCCGATCGCGTTCGACGACGACCTCATCGAGATCGAGACCGTCGGCCCGTCCCTGGCCGGCAACCAGCTCTCGGCCGGCCTCGCCGCGGGCGCGCTCGGCCTCGGCCTGGTGATGCTCTACTGCCTGCTCTACTACCGCGGGCTCGGCCTGGTCGTGCTGGCCTCGCTGGTCGTCGCGGCGGCGCTCGACCTACGCGCTGGTGCTGCTGCTGAGCGAGAGCGCGGGCTTCACGCTGACGCTGCCCGGCATCGCCGGACTGATCGTCGGCGTCGGCATCACCGCCGACTCGTTCATCGTCTACTTCGAGCGGATCCGCGACGAGATGCGCGACGGCAAGTCGATGCGGGTCGCCGTCGAGAGCGGCTGGGAGCGCGCGCGGAACACCTGTCTGGCCGCCGACGCCGTCTCGCTGCTGGCCGCCGTCGTGCTCTACATCTTCGCCACCGGCGTGGTGAAGGGCTTCGCGTTCGCGCTGGGCCTGTCCACGCTGATCGACCTGGTCGTGTTCTTCTGGTTCACCCAGCCGATGGTGTCGTGGCTGGCACGATTCGGGTTCTTCAACAAGGGCCACAAGCTGTCCGGCCTCGACGCCGAGAGCCTCGGCATCGACCGACTCCCGATGGGAGGCGAGGGCCTGATGGGCAAGTTCTCCCGGCTCGGCAACGACCTCTACTCCGGCAAGAGGTCCGATCGACTTCGTCGGCCGGCGATGGCTCTGGTACGCCATCTCCGGCGTGATCGTGCTGGTCGCCGTGGGCGGGCTCGTCGTCAAGGGCCTCAACTACGGCATCGAGTTCACCGGCGGCGCGGAGTACCGCGTCACCCTGCTCGGCCGGGCAGGTCAACCAGGACACCGCCGACGACCTGCGCGAGGCCGTGGCCGGCACCGGCATCGACGACGCCTCCTCACCGGTGGTCACCACCTCGGGCAACGAGGCGATCCTGGTCCAGACCGAGCCGCTCACCGACGACGAGAGCGCCGAGGTCGTCAGGTCATCCTCGACACGACCGGCGCGCTCCGAGCGACGACCTCTCACAGTCGGAGATCGGCGCCTCGCTGGGGCCAGGAGGTCGCCGAGCGCGCCCTGCTCGGACTCGGCGTCTTCCTGGTGCTGGTGGTGCTGTTCATCTGGGCCTACTTCCGCCAGTGGAAGATGTCGGTGGCCGCGCTCGTCGCGCTGGCCCACGACGTCGTCATCACGGTCGGCGTCTACGCGCTGTCGGGCTTCGAGGTCACGCCCCGCCACGGTGACCGGCCTGCTGACGATCCTCGGGTTCTCGCTCTACGACACGGTCGTGGTCTTCGACAAGGTCCGCGAGAACACCGCCGACCTGCGGGGCACCCGACAGACCTACGCCGAGGCCGCCAACCTGGCGGTCAACCAGACCCTGGTGCGCTCGATCAACACCTCGATCGTGGCGCTGATCCCGGTCGGCTGCATCCTCTACGTCGGCGTCGTCCAGCTCGGCTCCGGCTCGCTGAAGGACCTCGCGCTGGCGCTGTTCGTCGGCATGGCCGCCGGCGTCTACTCCTCGGTCTTCATCGCCACCCCGCTGCTGGTCCACCTGAAGTCGCGGGAGAGCGAGGTGGTGCTCGCCGAGAAGCGTGCCAAGGCGCGCCGTCGGGCGAGGCCGACCGCTACGCCGCGGTCCCCGCGTTCACCGAGGACATGCCGGTCACCGACGAGCCGGGGGTCGACTCCGACCGATCCGGCCACGGGCGGCCGGCGGTGTCAGCACCGACGGCTCCCGCCGCGGTCACCCGAGGCCTCCGGCCGCGGGCGGGTCGGCACCGTCCGCGCAGCGGCCGGTGCAGAAGAGCGCCGCGTCGGGTCGGCAGCAGCCGAGCCGGCAGCCGCGGTCCAAGCGGGGCAGGAAGTAGCGGTGCCGACCTCGGTCGAGGCCGCCGAGGCACTCGAGCGGCTCGTCATCGACGTGCCCGACTTCCCCGAGCCGGGGGTCGTCTTCAAGGACATCACGCCGCTGCTGGCCGACCACGACGCCTTACCGCGGTCGTCGACGCGCTCGCCGCCGTCGGGCGCGACGAGGCGGGGCAGGTCGTGGTCGACAAGGTCGTCGGCATGGAGTCGCGCGGCTTCATCCTGGCGGCTCCGGTCGCGCTCGACGCTGGGCGCGGGGTTCGTCCCGGTCCGCAAGGCCGGCAAGCTGCCGCGGGAGACGCACGCCGTCTCCTACGCCCTGGAGTACGGCGAGGCGACGCTCGAGCTGCACCGCGACGCGATCTCGCCCGGCGACCGGGTCCTGCTCGTCGACGACGTGCTGGCCACCGGCGGCACGCGTCAGCGCGACCCGCGAGCTGGTCGAGAAGTGCGGCGGTGTCGCGGTGGCCGGCGCGGTGCTGATGGAGCTCGGGTTCCTGCCCGGCCGGGAGACCGTCGGTGACCTTCCGGTCACGGCGCTCACCACGGTCAGGTGACCGACTCCTAGACTGGAGCAGTGACCGAGGGGCAGACGGCGGGGAAGGCCGTAGCCTGAGACGGAGGACGAGCGCGTCTCCCGAGACGGTCACCTCGGGCCGCGGCATGCGCGCCCGGCTCGCCCGGATGGGCACCCGGAGCCAGCCCGGCAACCCCGTGCTGGAGCCGCTCTTCCGCGCCGTGAGGGCCAACCACCCGAAGGCCGACCTGGCGCTGCTCGAGCGGGCCTACATCACCGCCGAGAAGATGCACGGCACCCAGATGCGCAAGAGCGGTGACCCCTACATCACCCACCCGCTCGCGGTCACCACGATCCTCGCCGACATCGGCATGACCGAGCCCACGCTGGTGGCCGCGCTCCTGCACGACACGGTCGAGGACACGCCGTACACCCTCGACCAGCTCCGCGACGACTTCGGTGACGAGGTCGCCCAGCTCGTCGACGGCGTCACCAAGCTCGACAAGGTCAAGTACGGCGACTCCGCGCAGGCCGAGACCATCCGCAAGATGATCGTCGCGATGTCGCGCGACATCCGGGTGCTGGTCATCAAGCTGGCCGACCGGCTCCACAACATGCGCACCCTGCGCTACGTCGTCCCAGGCCTCGCAGGAGCGGACCGCGCGCGAGACCCTCGACATCTACGCCCCGCTGGCCCACCGCCTGGGCATGAACACCCTCAAGTGGGAGCTGGAGGACCTCGCGTTCGCGACGCTGCACCCCAAGATCTACGACGAGATCGTGCGGCTGGTCGCCGAGCGGGCGCCGTCGCGCGGGCAGTTCCTGGCCGAGGTGATCCGGCAGGTCGAGCAGGACCTCAAGGAGGCCAAGGTCAAGGCGACGGTGACCGGCCGGCCCAAGCACTACTACTCGATCTACCAGAAGATGATCGTCGGCGGCCGGGAGTTCTCCGACATCTACGACCTGGTCGGCATCCGGATCCTGGTCGAGGAGGATCGCGACTGCTACTCCGCGCTCGGCGTCCTCCACTCGCGGTGGAACCCCGTCCTGGGCCGGTTCAAGGACTTCGTCGCGATGCCGAAGTTCAACATGTACCAGTCGCTGCACACCACGGTCATGGGCCCGCAGGGCAAGCCGGTGGAGATCCAGATCCGGACCTTCGCGCATGCACCGCCGGGCGGAGTACGGCGTCGCGGCCCACTGGAAGTACAAGGAGGACGGCCGGACCGGGCGTCGACACCGAGCGTCGCGGCGACATGGACGACATGACCTGGGTGCGGCAGCTGCTCGACTGGCAGAGCGACGTCGAGGACCCGGGGGAGTTCCTGGAGTCGCTGCGCTTCGAGATCAACCGAGCCGAGGTCTACGTCTTCACCCCGCGCGGCGACGTGATCGCCCTGCCCACGGGGGCCACCCCGGTCGACTTCGCCTACGCCGTGCACACCGAGGTCGGCCACCACACCATCGGCGCGCGGGTCAACGGCCGGCTGGTCCCGCTCGAGTCCACGCTCGACAACAGCGACGTGGTGGAGGTCTTCACCTCCAAGGCGCCGAACGCCGGCCCGTCACGCGACTGGCTCACGTTCGTGAAGTCGCCGCGCGCGCGGTCGAAGATCCGCCAGTGGTTCACCAAGGAGCGGCGCGAGGAGGCCATCGAGCAGGGCAAGGAGCAGATCGCCAAGCTGATGCGCAAGGAGGGGCTGCCGCTCAAGCGGCTGCTCTCCCACGAGTCGCTGATGCTGGCCGCGGTGCACTTCAACCTGGCCGACGTCTCGGCGCTGTACGCCGCGGTCGGGGAGGGCAACCTCAGCGCCCAGGCCGTCGTACGCCGGGTCATCGACCTGCACGGTGGCGACGAGGGAGCGGCCGAGGACGCTCTCCGAGGGCGTCACCATCACCGGCCGCCGTACCCGCTCGAAGGCCGGCGCGGGCCGGCGACGCAGGAGTCATCGTCAAGGGCGCCCCCGACGTGTGGGTCAAGCTCGCGAAGTGCTGCACGCCCGTGCCGCCGGACGACATCCTCGGCTTCGTCACCAAGGGCGGGGGAGTGTCGGTGCACCGCACCGACTGCACCAACGCCAGCAGCCTGCGGAGCCAGCCCGAGCGGCTCCTCGAGGTCGAGTGGGCGCCGACCGGCCAGTCGACGTTCCTCGTCAACATCCAGGTCGAGGCGCTCGACCGCGCCCGCCTGCTGTCCGACATCACCATGGTGCTCTCGGACGCGCACGTGAACATCCTGAGCGCCAACCTGCAGACCACGCGCGACCGGGTCGCCAAGAGCCGCTTCACCTTCGAGATGGCCGAGTCCAAGCACCTCGACAACGTGCTGCGTGCCGTCCGCTCGGTGCCCGGCGTCTTCGACGCCTACCGCGTCACGCAGTAGCCCTTTCGATAGTCCGGAACACCTCGCAGGTTCTTGGGCCTCCCAGACCTGCGGAATGTTCCGGACTACGCGGGCCGCGAAGGGTCCACAGGTGGCGGTCGGATCTCCGGTATCCACAGGTACCTTCCGCGTGGCCACCGAGGAGCGCCGACCCTGGCGACCGTGCGGGCATGAACGATGGACAGTGGGATCCGCGCTGCGAACGACCGTCTGGCCTCGTGGTGCCCGCCTCGGTCGACCCGCGGGGGGTCGTCGGACCGACGCGCGGCCAGGCCGCGGGGCCGTGTTTCGCCAGACCTCTCCGGGGCGCTACGTCCCGATCGAGGTCGACGATCGGATCCCGGAACAGCGGATCCTGGAGCAGGGAACCCGGATTCTTCGTACCGGCGCGGTGACCGCCTGGGCCGCGCTTCGGTGGCACGGGGCTCGCTTCTTCGACGGCGCCGAGTACGACGGGACCCGGCTGCCCGTCCCCATCGTTGGCGACAAGCTCAGGCCCGACCCCCGGATAGCGGCGAGCCAGGAGCAGCTGGCGCCCACCGAGTGGTGCGTCGTCGAGGGGCTCGCGTGTACCACGGTGCAGCGGGCGTTGTTCGACGAGATCCGGCGGCACCGGAGCTGGCGCGAAGCGGTGGTCGCGGCCGAGATGACAGTCGCCGCCGGACTGATCTCCGTCCGGCTCATGACCGACTACATCGCCCAGCGCGCCGCATGGGCGGGCGTTCCCTTCGCGCGCAAGGTGATCGCGCTCGCCGTCGAGGGCTTGCGTTCGCCTCAGGAGTCCCGGATGCGTTTGGTGTGGATCTTCGACGCCGGACTCGACCCGCCGCTGTGCAACCGGCCCAGATTCGACCTCGACGGCCGGCTGTTGGGTGTACCGGACCTGTTCGACCCGGTTGCCGGGCTCGTCGGCGAGTACGACGGCGCCGCTCACAAGGACGGTCGTCGTCACCAGGAGATGTGGCCCGGGAGGAGCTCTTCCGCGACCACGGGCTCGAGTACTTCGAGATCGTCGGTGGCGACCTCCGCGACCGGCGGCTCTGCGTCCACCGGATGCTCGGCGCCCGGAGCCGGGCGAAGTTCCTGCCTCCCGAGTCGTGTGCGTGGACGCTGAATCGGCCTGCCTGGTACCCGGAAGCGGAGTCGCTCGATGCCATGTTCCTGCGCACCGGCCGGGCCGAATCCCTCCGTAGCACCTGACCGCGCGATAGTCCGGACCCGTTCGCAGGTTTCTGGCTTTCCCAGACCTGCGGAGTGTGCCGGACTATCCGGAAAAGTCCGCGGAGGCCCGCCTGGCCATGTCGAGGAAGGCCTGGCGGGAGGCGAGGTTCTCCTCGAGCTCGCGGACCTTCTTCTCGTCCCCGGCGCTGCGGGCGGCGTCGAGGTCGGCCTGGATCTCGGCGAGCGCCGCTTCGAGCTTGGAGACCATGTCGTCGGCGCGGGCAGACTTCTCCGGGTCGGTACGACGCCACTGCTCCTCCTCGACGCCCCGGATCTCCTGCTC
The DNA here is from genome assembly GCA_963830755.1 of uncultured Actinomycetota bacterium. Lineage (GTDB taxonomy): Bacteria > Actinomycetota > Actinomycetes > Propionibacteriales > Nocardioidaceae > Nocardioides. The sequence goes on from CAWHNI010000016.1 coordinate 184,770, forward strand.
GACCTTGCGGATCCGGCCCTCGAGCTCCTTGATCCGGTCGCGGGGCACCTTGCCGGCGGCCTCCCAGCGCTCGGCGATGCCGCGCATGGCCGTCTTCGCGGCGTCCAGGTCGGTCACCGGCAGCAGCGCCTCGGCCTCGAGGAGGAGCTTCTCCTTGACCTCGGCGTTGGCGGCGAACTCCTTGTCCTGCTCGGCGGTGGCCGCGTCGCGGGCACCGAAGAAGGTGTCCTGGGCGCCCCGGAACCGCTTCCACAGCGCCTCCTCGACGTCGCGGGGCGCCGGGCCGGCGGCCTTCCACTGCTTCATCAGGTCCCGGAAGCGACCGGCTGTGGGCCCCCACTCGCGCGAGTCGGCCAGGCTCTCGGCCTCCTTGGCCAGCTTCTCCTTCGACCACCCGAGCGGCATCGCGCTTCTCGTGCTGCTCGGCGAAGTGCGACTTGCGGCGGCGGGTGTAGGCGGTGCGCGCCGTCGAGAACCTGCGCCACAGGGCGTCGTCGGAGGCCCGGTCGATCCGGGGGAGCGCCTTCCACTGGTCGAGGAGGTCGCGCAGCCGGTTGGCGCCACCGCGCCAGTCGTTGCCCTTGGCGATCTCCTCCGCCTCGGCCACGAGTGCTTCCTTGGCGGTCTTCGACTCGGCGGCACGTTGCGCGCGCTCGGCCTTGCGGGCCTCGCGCTGCTGCTCGAGGACCGGCCCGAGCGCGTCGAGACGGGTGACCAGCGACGCGAGGTCGCCGACGGCGTTGGCGTCCACGACTTGCTCGCGCACGGTCCGGATCGACGTGGCTGCCTCGTCGGGGGAGAGCTTGGCCGCCTTGACCCGCTGCTCCAGCAGGCCGACCTCGAACTCCAGGGCGTCGTACCGATCGGTGAAGAACTTCAGGGCCTCGTCCGGGGTGCCCGCGGGGTACTGGCCCACCGAGCGTTCGCCGTCGGCGGTCTTGACGTAGACCGTCCCGTCGTCGGCGACGCGTCCCCATGGATGACTCGTCACTGGACTCCTCTTGGTTTGCTCGGCGCAGGCGCTGCCCACCCGGACGCAGCCATGCTAGTCACCCGGTGGCAGGCGGCTGCGTTCGCGGGCATGACTCTCGGTAGGGTCTACGGAGTGTTCATCGCCGGCTTTCCCGCAGGTCCCTGGGGTACCAACTGCTATGTCGTCGCCACCGCGGCGGGCAACGAGTGCGTCGTCATCGACCCGGGCAAGGACGCCGCCGAGGGAGTCGACCAGGTGGTCCGCGAGCACCGGCTCAAGCCGGTCTCGGTCCTGGTCACCCACGGCCACGTCGACCACATGTGGTGCGTCGCACCGGTCGCCGGCACCTACGACTCCACCGCGTGGATCCATCCCGACGACCGACACCTCCTCACCGATCCCATGGCGGGCATGAGCCGCGAGACGACCCAGATGCTGCTCGGCGGCAACTACGAGTGGGCGGAGCCCGACGACGTACGCGAGCTCGCGGACGGCCAGGCACTCGAGCTCGCCGGCCTGTCGTTCCTCGTCGACCACACCCCCGGCCACACCGAGGGGTCGGTCACCTTCCGCAGCGCAGTACGGCGACGCAGGGGGTCTCCGAGGTGATGTTCTCCGGGGACCTGCTCTTCGCCGGGCTCGATCGGCCGGACCGACCTGCCCGGCGGCGACCACCCGACGATGCTGCGCAGCCTGACCGACAAGGTGCTGCCACTGGCCGACGACATCGTCGTGCTGCCCGGTCACGGTGAACAGACGTCCATCGGCCGCGAGCGCGCCACCAACCCCTTCCTCCTCGAGCTCCAGGACGGGCGCGAGGCCGGGCGAGTCACCCGGGGACTCTGAGGACATGGCCAGACCCACCCCGCTCAGCGGGTTCCCCGAGCTGCTGCCCGCCCAGCGCTTCGTCGAGGCGCACGTGATCGACGCCCTGCGCAGCACCTTCGAGCTGCACGGCTTCGCCGGCATCGAGACCCGGGTGGTCGAGCCGCTCGACCGGCTGGCAAGGGCGGCGAGATCGACAAGGAGATCTACGTCCTGCGCCGGCTGCAGGCCGAAGGCGAACAAGGAGACGCAGGACGAGCTCCGGCTGGGACTGCACTTCGATCTGACGGTGCCCTTCGCCCGCTACGTGCTCGAGAACGCCGGGAAGCTCGACTTCCCGTTCCGTCGCTACCAGATCCAGCCTGCGTGGCGCGGCGAGCGACCGCAGGAGGGCCGCTACCGCCAGTTCACCCAGGCCGACATCGACGTCGTGGGCCAGGGCGAGCTGCCGTTCCACCACGACATCGAGGTGATGCGGGTGATGGTGGAGGCGCTGAGCCGACTGCCCCTGCCGCCGCTCTCGTTCCAGCTCAACAACCGCAAGCTGATCCAGGGCTTCTACCGCGGCCTCGGGCTGACCGACCTGACGACCGCGATCCGGGTGATCGACAAGCTCGACAAGCTCGCCGCCCGAGGCGGTCGCCGACCAGCTGGTCGAGCTCGCCGGTGCGACTCCAGAGCAGGCCGCGCGGTGCCTGGAGCTGGCGACGATCCGGGTCGCCGACACCTCCTTCGTGGAGCGCGTCCGTGCCCTCGGGGTGGAGGACGAGCTGCTCGACGTGGGCCTCGCGGAGCTGGCCGCCGTGGTCGAGGGCTGCGCTGCCACGGCAGGCGATCGGGTCACGGTCGAGGCCAACCTCCGGATCGCCCGCGGTCTCGACTACTACACCGGCACCGTCGTGGAGATCTTCATGAGCGGCTACGAGCGGCTGAAGTCGGTCGGCGGCGGCGGACGCTACGACGCCCTCGCCGACGACGGTCGGACGACGTACCCCGGGGTGGGCGTCTCGTTCGGCGTCTCCCGGACGCTGATTCCGCTGATCGCCGACGGGGTACTGACGAGCAGCCGGTCGGTGCCCAGCGCCGTCCTCGTCGCCCTCGTCGACGAGGAGTCGCGCGGGTCCAGCGACGCCGTCGCCAACGCGCTCCGCGCCCGCGGCATCCCCTGCGAGGTGGCGCCGTCCCCCCAGAAGTTCGGCAAGCAGATCCGCTACGCCGAGCGCCGCGGGATCCCCTACGTCTGGTTCCCGCCGGCGGAGCGGCAGAGCGCCGAGGGGCACGAGGTCAAGGACATCCGCACCGGCGAGCAGGTGGGCGCCGACCCGGCCGCCTGGACGCCACCCACCGAGGACCTGACGCCCAGCATCACAAGCACCAGCGTCATCACAAGAGGAGCACCCGTGATCCGCACCCACGACGCCGGCGAGCTGCGCGCCGACCACGTCGGCCAGTCCGTGACCCTCGCCGGATGGGTCGCCCGCCGTCGCGACCACGGCGGCGTGGCGTTCCTCGACCTGCGCGAGGCCAGCGGGGTGGTGCAGGTGGTCGTGCGCGACGAGGCCGTCGCCCACAGCCTGCGCAGCGAGTACTGCCTGAAGGTCACCGGCGAGGTCGCGCTGCGGCCCGAGGGCAACGCCAACCCGAACCTGCCCAGCGGCGAGATCGAGGTCATCGCCGAGGACGTCGAGGTGCTCAGCGCCAGCGCCGCGCTGCCGTTCCCGATCGACGAGCACGTCGACGTGGGGGAGGAGGCGCGGCTGCGGCACCGCTACCTCGACCTGCGGCGGAGCGGCCCCAACGCGGCCCTCCGGCTGCGCAGCCGGGTGAACCGGGCCGCCCGTGACGTGCTGGACCGCCACGGTTTCGTCGAGATCGAGACACCCACGCTGACCCGCTCGACGCCGGAGGGCGCCCGCGACTTCCTGGTCCCGGCGCGGCTCCAGCCCGGCAGCTGGTACGCCCTGCCGCAGAGCCCCCAGCTGTTCAAGCAGCTGCTCATGGTCGCCGGGATGGAGCGCTACTACCAGATCGCCCGCTGCTACCGCGACGAGGACTTCCGGGCCGACCGGCAGCCGGAGTTCACCCAGCTCGACGTCGAGATGAGCTTCGTCGACCAGGACGACGTACTGGCCCTGTCCGAGGAGGTCCTGGTCGCGCTGTGGGCACTGGTCGGCGTCGAGCTCACGACTCCGTTCCCGCGGATGACCTACGCCGAGTCCATGGCGCGATTCGGCACCGACAAGCCCGACCTGCGGATGGGTCAGGAGCTCGTCGAGTGCACCGAGTACTTCGCCGACACCTCCGTTCCGCGTGTTCCAGGCGCCGTACGTCGGCGCCGTGGTCATGCCCGGCGGCGCCTCCCAGCCGCGCAAGCAGCTCGACGCCTGGCAGGAGTGGGCCAAGCAGCGCGGCGCCCGGGGGCTCGCCTACGTGCTGGTCCAGGAGGACGGCGAGCTCGGGGGACCGGTCGCCAAGAACCTCACCGACGAGCGAGCGCGCGGGCATCGCCGCGCACGTCGGGGCGCAGCCCGGCGACTGCATCTTCTTCGCGGCCGGACCGGTGAAGTCCAGCCGGGCGCTGCTCGGCGCCGCGCGGCTGGAGATCGGTCGCCGCGGCGGCCTGATCGACGAGGACGCCTGGAGCTTCGTCTGGGTGGTCGACGCGCCGCTGTTCGAGCCGGCGGACGAAGCGACCGCCGCCGGGGACGTCGCGGTCGGCAGCGGGGCATGGACCGCCGTGCACCACGCCTTCACCTCGCCGCAGGACCTCGACGCCTTCGACGCCGACCCCGGCAACGCCCTGGCCTGGGCCTACGACATCGTCTGCAACGGCAACGAGATCGGCGGCGGGTCGATCCGTATCCACCGCGAGGACGTGCAGAAGCGGGTCTTCGCGGTGATGGGCCTCGGCGAGGACGAGGCGCAGGAGAAGTTCGGCTTCCTGCTCGACGCGTTCAAGTACGGCGCCCCGCCGCACGGCGGCATCGCCTTCGGCTGGGACCGGATCGTGGCCCTGCTCGCCGGCACCGAGTCGATCCGCGACGTCATCGCCTTCCCCAAGTCCGGGGGCGGGTTCGACCCGCTCACCGCCGCCCCCGCGCCGATCACCGCCGAGCAGCGCAAGGAGGCCGGCGTGGACGCCAAACCGGTGAGTCTGGCAACGAGGCCACGCTGCTGCGAGACCAGATCGTTACGCTCAGGTGATCGTCCGTGCGGTCCGTGTCACATAGAGTCACGTCTCGGCGCACAGCACGCAGGCGCGGGACGACCCCGGCCGTGAAGCAGATGGGGTGAGGCATGTCGGCATACGCCGGGCCCGAGACCTTGGGGCACACGAGCGATGGACCGTCACCCTCAGAACCCGAACAGCCACGACGGCCAAGGAGATCGCCGGCAAGTCGCCGATGCGGATCGCCTTCGGCCGACTGGTGCGCGACAAGATCGCCGTCGTCTGCGCCCTGGTGGTCCTGTTCTTCGTGCTGGTCGCCATCTTCGCCGGCACCATCTGCAACATCTTCAACGTCAGCACCGAGACCGTGCTGGCCAGCCAGTACCTCGACGTGCTCGGCGGCGGCCTGCCCAAGCCCGAGACGGCCCGCCGAACGGCGGCTTCGACCTCGAGCACCCGTTCGGCATCGCGCCCGCGCACGGCCAACGACAACCTCGCCTAGTGGGTCTACGGCTGCCGCACCTCGCTGCTCGATCGCCAGCGATGGCCACGCTCTTCGCCGCGCGTCACCGGCATCGTGCTCGGCCTGATCGCCGGCTTCGTGGGCGGCGTGGTCGACCGGATCATCTCCTTCGTGACCGACCTGTTCCTGACCATCCCCTTCCTGCTGGCGGCGCTGACCATCGCCCCGATCATCAACGAGCGGTTCGCGCGAGAGCCGCCAACTACGGCCAGATCCAGTTCTACAACCTGATCATCGTGCTGGCCGTCTTCGGCTGGATGCGCGTCGCCCGCCTCATCCGCGGCGAGGTGCTCTCGCTGCGCGAGCGCGAGTTCGTCAAGGCCGCCCGGGTGATCGGCATGCCGACCTGCCGGATCCTGGTCAAGGAGCTGCTGCCCAACCTGGCCGCCCCGATCGTGGTGGCGGTCTCGCTCATGCTGCCGGCGTTCGTGCGCCCGAGGCCGGTCTGGCCTTCCTCGGCATCGGCGTGACGGACGGCCCGTCGTGGGGCCAGACGATCACCCAGGCCGTCGACTTCTTCGAGACCTACCCGCTCTACCTCTGCGAGCCCCTGATCGGCATGGTCGCTGCTGGTCCTGGCCCTCAACCTGCTGGGCGACGCGATCCGCGACGCCCTCGATCCCAAGACCCGTCGCTGACGGGTCCCGCACAGACGTCGCCCGCGAGCCTCCTCAGGGCGCGAACACAGAAAAGAAAGGCTGGACAATGAGACGGAACAAGCCACTGGCGGTGGTCGCCGGTGCCGCGATGTTCGCGCTCGCCGCATGCGGCGGGGCGGCGACACGGAGACTGGCGGCGGCGGTGAGCGACGCGAGTTCGGCGCGGCCGACGAGATCGCCAAGGACCCCGAGCGCCTGAGGGCGCCGGCGCGCCGAGATCGAGGGCGCCACGGAGGGCGGGACGATCACGGTCCACCTCCCCGGCGACCCCGGTCCCGACCGACCTCGACCCGACCAACGGCTGGTCGGTGACCGGCAACTCGATCCAGCAGGCGCTGACGAGCCGGTCGCTGACGCAGTACGCCGAGAACCCCGAGACCGGCGCGATGGAGCTGGTCCCCGACCTGGCGACCGACCTCGGCACGCCCAACGAGGACTTCACGGAGTGGACCTTCACCATCCGTGACGACGCCACGTGGGAGAACGGCGAGCCCGGTCACCGCCGAGGAGGTCGCTTGGGGCATCTGCCGGTCGATGGACTCCGACGAGTTCCCGTCCGGCCCGGGCACCGAGTACTCCCAGACCTACTTCTTCGGCGCGGGCGAGTACAAGGGCCCCTACACCGGCAAGGACCCCAACTGCGAAGACTGGGGCGGCACCGAGGTCAACGGCCAGGACATCACCATCAAGATGGCCAAGCCGTTCCCCGACATGGACTACTGGGGCGCCTTCATGGCGATGGGCCCGGCTCCGCTCGGCAAGGCCAGCGAGCCGCCGGACTACGGCCAGAACATCCTGTCCAACGGTCCCTACAAGGTCGAGAGCTTCCGTCCCAACGAGGAGCTCGTGCTGGTCAAGAACGACCAGTGGGACCCCGAACTCGGACCCGGCGCGCCACCAGTACGCCGACAAGTTCATCTTCAAGTTCAACGCCGACCAGACCAAGGTCGACCAGATCATGCTCAGCGACAACACCGAGTCGCAGACGTCGCGTCTCGACCGCGGCTGGGCTCCAACAACTACGAGCGGGTCAACACCGAGCTCGGCGACCGCCTGGTCCAGCAGTCCTCGCAGTGCACGAGCTTCCTGGCGCCGGACTACAACAAGATCACCGACATCAACGTCCGCAAGGCGATCGCGTGGGCCTACCCCTACGAGGACGTCTGGCTGGCCAGCGGTGAGGTTCCGGGCGTGACCCGGGTCCCGGCGAACTCCGTGATGCCTCCGGGCATGGCGGGCAAGCACGAGTACTTCGCCGACGGTGAGCAGTTCGAGTACAACCCGGAGAAGGCCAAGGAGCTCCTCGCCGAGGCCGGCTACGAGCCAGGCAGTACCAGATCACGATGGTCTACTACGAAGTCGACCCGCTGGCCGTGGCTGCCCAGAAGCAGCTCGAGAAGGGCATGGAAGAGGCCGGCTTCGAGGTCAAGGACGTCCCGGTCCAGGACGACGCCGTACAACATCTGGACGGACCCCGACAACAAGCTGAACAAGACGCTCAACCTGCGTGGCGTCAACTGGTGCTCGGACTGGCCGTCGGGTCTGACGATGCTCCCGCCGCTGCTGCAAGACGGGTGCGACCTACAACACGGCGTTCTTCTCCGAGCCGGCGATCGACGACGAGATGGACGCCATCCCCGAGATGCCGCTCGAGGAGCAGGCCGACGCCTGGGGCGCACTGGACGAGAAGATCGGGACCGAGTACTTCCCGATCATCCCGACCGCGTTCCGCAACGACCTGTTCGTCTTCGGTTCCAAGATCGGCAACGGCACCGGTGACGGTGCCATCGGAGCCCCGTACTACAAGGGGCTCTACGTCTCCGAGTGATCGGCTGCATGAGCTGATTGCCTGATGCACAACTAGGGTGGGGGTTCCCGGGAGACCGGGAGCCCCCACCTGCAGGCCGCCCGGCGGTCTCCAACCTGGGAGAGGGAGTCTCGATGTTCGCCTATGTCGTCAAGCGGCTGCTTGCCGGTGTCGTCGTCCTGGTCGCTGGTGTCGATGGCGATCTTCCTGCTGTTCTGGTACGGCCCCGAGAGCCCGGCCCAGCCGATCTGCGACCAGCAGACCAGCAACCGCTGCGGCGACCGGATCAAGGTCTACGAGGAGCGGCTCGGCTACAACAACCCGTCTACGAGGAGTACGGCAAGTTCGTCAAGGGCATCTTCGTCGGCCGCGAGATCCAGATCGGATCACCAGCCCATCCAGTGCGACGCCCCCTGCCTGGGCATCTCCTACCGCACCAAACTCCGGTGTCCGACGAGATGGAGGAGCGCCTACCGGCCACCCTCTCCGTCGCCCTCGGCGGCGCCTTCCTCTACCTGCTCTTCGGCGTCCCCATCGGGGTCGCGGCCGCGCGAAGACGCGGCACCGTCGCCGACAAGGCCCTCGTCGTCGAGCTTCCTGTTCCTCAGCTCCATCCCCTACTACCTCTTCGCCCTGCTGACCTGGCTCTACCTCACGGTGATCTTCGAGATCCCGATCTTCAGCAACACCGGCTACCACCCGTTCACGGAGAATCCGTGCCAACTGGTTCACCGGGCTGTTCCTGGCCTGGATGGCGCTCGGGCATCTTCGGCTGCACCCAGTACACCCGGTACACCCGAGGGGCGATGGTCGAGACGCTGAGCGAGGACTACATCCGGACCGCCAAGGCCAAGGGCCTGCCGGCCGCGGACCGTGGTCTACAAGCACGGGCTGCGGGCGGCGCTGGTGCCGGTCGTGACCATCTTCGGCATCGACTTCGGCACCCTGCTCGCCGGCACGATCTTCACCGAGCGGATCTTCGAGATCGAGGGCATCGGCTTCTGGGGTCTGCGAGGCGGTGTGCGGCCCGAGACCTGCCGGTGGTGGCGGCCACCGCGCTGTTCGGCGCCGATCATGCTCATCGTCAGCAACATCATCGTCGACATCGTCTACAGCATCCTCGACCCGAGAGTGAGGCTTTCGTGACCGACGACCGCAGCGGACGCGAAGCGCGAGGTGGCGGACAGTCGGGCGACGAGGCGTTCCTCGTCGTGGAGGACCTCACGGTCCGGTTCCCCACCGAGGACGGGCTGGTCACCGCCGTCACCGACCTGAGCTACCAGGTCGAGCTGGGCAAGACGCTCGGCATCGTCGGCGAGTCCGGCTCCGGGCAAGTCGGTCTCGAGCATGGCCGTGCTCGGCCTCCACGACGCGAAGTCCAGCCGGATCAGCGGCTCCATCCGGGTCGGCGGCACCGAGGTGATCGGCCTGTCCGAGGCCGCGGATGCGCAAGCTGCGCGGCAACGCGGTCGTCGATGATCTTCCAGGACGCGCTGGCCGCGCTGCACCCGTTCTACAAGATCGGCGGCCAGCTGGCCGAGGCCTACCTCGTCCACCACCCGAACGCGACCAAGCGCGACGCCCGGCGCAAGGCGATCGAGATGCTCGACCGGGTCGGGATCCCCCAGCCCGACCGGCGCGTCGACGACTTCCCGCACCAGTTCTCCGGCGGCATGCGCCAGCGCGCGATGATCGCGATGGGGCTGATCAACGACCCGTCGCTGCTCATCGCCGACGAGCCGACCACGGCGCTCGACGTGACCGTCCAGGCGCAGATCCTGGACCTGCTCCAGGACCTCCAGCGCGAGTTCAACTCCGCGGTCATCATCATCACCCACGACCTGGGCGTCATCGCGGAGATGGCCGACGACGTGCTGGTGATGTACGCCGGCCGTGCGGTCGAGTACGGCCCGTGCAAGGAGATCCTGACCCACCCCGAGATGCCCTACACGTGGGGGCTGCTCTCGAGCGTGCCCGACGTCGCCGCCGACACCGACGCGCGGCTGATCCCGATCCCCGGCAACCCGCCGAGCCTGCTGAGCCCGCCCTCCGGCTGCGCCTTCCACCCGCGCTGCGCCCACGTGGACAAGGTGCCCGGCAACCTGTGCACGACCGAGCTGCCCGAGCTGCTCGCCCGGCAGCCGCGGTGGCGGCCACCTCAAGCGCTGCCACCTGGCCGACCCCGACGCGGTCTACGAGGCCGAGGTGCTGCCCGAGATCGCCCCCGAGCTGGTCGAGGAGAACTGATGTCCGACGTGAACGTCGACAAGCCGGACGCATCGCCGGACCGAGCCCGCCCCGGCGCGAGGCGGGGACGAGCCGGTCGTGGAGCAGCAGGTCGCGAGCTTCTCCGAGCTCGCCGAGCAGGGCCACACCGCCGCCGTCCTCGACACCGACGCCCCGCCGGTCCTCGAGGTCGAGAACCTCAAGATGTACTTCCCGGTCGAAGTCCTCGGGCGCTGATCCGCCGCACAGTCGGCCACGTCCAGGCCGTCGACGGCATCTCGCTTCCAGGTGCCCAAGGGCGGCTCGCTGGGCCTGGTGGGGGAGTCCGGCTGTGGCAAGTCCACGACCGGGCCGCCTGATCACCCGGCTCTACACCCCGACCGGCGGGCTCGATGACGTTCGGCGGACCACGACCTGGCGCACAGCTCTCGAACCGGCAGATGAAGCCGCTGCGCCGCAACGTGCAGATGATCTTCCAGGACCCCTACACCTCGCTGAACCCGCGGCACACCGTGGGCTCGATCGTCGGCGCGCCGCTGTCGGTGCACAACGTGGTGCCGAAGAAGCAGATCCTGCCGCGGGTGCAGGAGCTGCTCGAGGTGGTCGGGCCTCAACCCCGAGCACTACAACCGGTACCCCAACGAGTTCTCCGGCGGCCAGCGCCAGCGCATCGGCATCGCCCGGGCGCTCACCCTGAACCCCAAGCTGCTGGTGGCCGACGAGCCGGTCTCGGCCCTGGACGTCTCGATCCAGGCGCAGGTGATCAACCTGCTCCAGGACCTGCAGAAGGAGTTCGAGATCGCCTTCCTGTTCATCGCCCACGACCTCGCGGTCGTGCGGCACTTCTGCCCCGAGGTGGCGGTGATGTACCTCGGCAAGATCGTCGAGATCGCCGACCGGGAGACGATCTACGGGCACGCCCACCACCCCTACACCCAGGCGCTGCTCTCCGCCGTTCCCGACGTCAAGCAGGCCGCGATCGGCGGCCGCCGCGAGCGGATCCGGCTCGAGGGCGACGTACCCAGCCCGATCAACCCGCCGTCCGGCTGCCGCTTCCGCACCCGCTGCTCGCTCGCGCAGGAGATCTGCGCCAAGGTCGAGCCGCCGCTGCTGCAGATCGGCCAGCGGCACAAGGTCGCCTGCCACTTCGCCGGCGAGCTGGGCGACCACCCGCACACCCCGGTCACCGCCGGTCTCCTCGGCGTCGACGACCAGGGCTCCCCGACCTCCGGCGCGACGCCGACCGAGCTGCCCGTCGGCCCGGGCTACGAGGACGAGTGGTACGACGTGAAGTCGCAGAAGATGGTGCGGGCCTGAGCTGACACCGATCACCTACGGTGACGGGTGTGGACGGTCTCTTCGACGCCGTGCCGTACCGGCCGGGGTAGCGGCGGCTCACTGTCGACCGCACCGCACGCGTCGGCACCGCTCGCCGTGCGGATGCGGCCGCGCACGCTCGACGAGCTGGTCGGGCAGGAGCAGCTGCGGGCCGAGGGCGCGCCGCTGCGCCAGCTGATCGAGGGCGACCAGTCGATGTCGCTGCTGCTCTGGGGGCCGCCCGGCACCGGCAAGACCACGATCGCCGCGATCCTGAGCCAGCAGACCGACCGCCGGTTCGTCGAGGTCTCGGCCGTGTCCGCCGGCGTGAAGGAGGTGCGGGCGGCCATCGACGCGGCCCGGGCCGAGCTGGTCGCCGGCGGCCGGGAGACGGTGCTGTTCGTCGACGAGGTGCACCGGTTCAGCAAGGCCCAGCAGGACGCCCTGCTGCCCGGCGTGGAGAACCGCTGGGTGACCCTGGTCGCGGCCACGACGGAGAACCCGTTCTTCTCGGTGATCTCGCCGCTGCTGTCCCGCAGCCTGCTGCTGCGGCTGGAGTCGCTGACCGACGACGACGTCCGGACCGTGATGGCAGCAGGCGCTGGCCGACGAGCGCGGCCTTGGCGGGTTCGATCGCCCTCGACGAGGATGCGCGCGAGCACCTGGTGCGCCTGGCGGGGGGTGACGCCCGCCGCTCGCTGACCTACCTCGAGGCGGCGGCCGGCGCGGCCGCCGCCAAGGGGGCCGACGTCCATCGACCTGGCCACCGCGGAGACCGCGGTCGACCAGGCCGCGGTGCGCTACGACCGCCAGGGCGACCAGCACTACGACGTCACCAGCGCCTTCATCAAGTCGATCCGCGGCTCCGACGCCGACGCCGCCGTGCACTACCTGGCCCGGATGATCGAGGCCGGCGAGGACCCGCGCTTCATCGCCCGGCGACTGGTGATCCTCGCCAGCGAGGACATCGGCCTGGCCGACCCCACCGCGCTGCCGACGGCGGTGGCCGCCGCCCAGGCGGTGCAGCTGATCGGGCATGCCGGAGGCACGGCTCAACCTCGCCCAGGCGACCATCGCCCTGGCGGTCGCCCCCAAGTCCAACGCCGTGACCAGGGCCATCGACGCCGCCAGTGCCGACGTCCGTGCGGGGAAGATCGGGCCGGTCCCGGCGCACCTGCGCGACGCCCACTACGGCGGGTCGAAGAAGCTCGGCCACGGCAAGGGGTACAGGTACAGCCACGACGAGCCCTACGGCATCGCGGAGCAGCAGTACGCCCCGGACGTGGTCGCCGACGCGACGTACTACCAGCCGACGGCGCTGGGCGCCGAGGCGGCCGTGAAGGAACGCTGGGAGCGCATCCGGCGGCTGATCCGGGGGCGCTGACTCAGGACAACAGAGGAGGGCTCGTTCCGGATCGGTCGCGGCGGAACTGATAACCGTGGGGTGAGGTCCACTCGAAGACGCCGAGGCTGGTCATCCGGTAGCGCCAGCGACCGTGGGTCTTGAGCCGATGGTGCCGGCGACAGAGGGGAGCGAGGTTGTCTGACGCGGTCTGCCCGCCGGCAGCCGGATCGGTGCGGTCGTAGGGGATGACATGGTCGATGTCGCAGCGTCGGGCCGACCTGCCGCATCGCGGGAACACGCAGGTCTTGTCCCGGAGGATGACCTGCTCGCGGAGACGGTCGGGGATGTTGTAGCCGGGTGCCCAGAGGCGCTCGTCGAGGTCGATGACCGGCTTGACGGTGACGCGGGTGTGGGCGTCGGCACACCAGGCCTTGATCTGGTCGACGAGGGCGAGGTGGTCGCCGTTCTCGATCGACGCGATGGGGTCCAGCGTGCCCGGTGCGCGGCCGTGGGTCTGGAGGGCGGCGTCGGCGAGATGGACGTAGAGCACGACCTCCCGGGCCGCCGGGAGGGCTGGCGGGCTGGTGGAGGTGGCCGGGTCGCGGTGACCGGTGTCGCCGCCCGGGGCGAGGTCGAGCGCGAGCTGATGGCGGGCCATGTCGCCGACGGCCTTGGCCCGGCGGGCGTCCACGGACTCCTCCGAGCCGAGCTGCTCGCGAGCCTTGGCGCCGCGGGCAACCGCGTCGCGGAAGTCGAGGGCGTCGGCGAGGTCGAGCTCTGCTTCGATACGCATGGTGCCGTGGAAGGAGACCTGGTCGTCCTCGATGGTGACGTGCCGGGCGTCCTGGGCATCCCGGGCGGCGGCGGCCGCGCGGTCCGGGTGGAACCGGGCGATGGCCTCGTCGACGAGTCGGTCGACCGCGGCCGTGCCCATCCTGTGGGCGAACGGCGCGACGTGGCGATCGACGTACGCGGCGGCCCCGGGCGCGAGGTCGGCGTGGATGGTGGTCTCGGCGATCCGCCGGGCCTTCCACGCCGGGCAGTGGCCGGCCTGGACCCGGCGCCACAGCCGGGGCAGGCGGTGGGCCAGCTCGAGGGCCTGACCGAGGTAGTGCTTGGCCGAGATTGTGGTCAGGCCGAGGACGGCACCGAACTCAGCGATGCAGAACTCCGACACCGCAGGGCAGCCCTGTCCCGCGATGGGCTCGACGTGCTCGGAGCCCGGCAGCGTGAACCCTGCCTCGTCGCCCGCGCCTCGCGCCGGGTGGAGCAGTGCCCAGTCGACCGCGGCCTGGAGGAGGTCGGCCTCCATCCGGTCGGCAGCGTCGCGCCGGGATCGAGCGAACGCCAGCAGCCCGGCCGGGGTCTCCGGAAGCTCGGTGGCTACTGCTGTGGTCATGGGTCAACTCAAGCACTGGCCACCGACATTCCGGCCCCGGATCCACGCTCAGAAGCACGGGCTGTGGACAAGATTTGAATGCGACTTTGACTCGTCGGGATGATCCGACCGGCGCACTCATCTGGCGATGAGCGGTTACGTGGAGGCTCGCGATTCCGGACCGCCTCTCACTGAATCGGTAGTTCACCGATAGGCGACGAGTCGGGGGCACCGAAAGGACAGGCCCAGACTGCGCGGCCGTTTTCGACGATCGCTTGTCGTGGATGGCTGGCAGGGTGGGCCGCGCAGATCGGCCAGTTGGTGGGTCGGCCGAGCCCCCAAAGTTCCTCGACGACCCATTCCTGGACCTGATCGGCCAGGTGGGCGAGGGCATGATCGTCGGACCGAGACAGGTCCAACCACACACCGATTCCACCTCGATCAGCCGCGAACAGCATGACGGACTCCGACGGTTCCCAGGGCTGCCACTTCGTCGGCTCGACGCGGGGCAGCGGCACACCTCCGGCTGCCAAGTCGTGGAAGATGAGACCGAGCGCCTCGTCGATCGCACGCGTCACCCGTTCAGTGTCATCCATCACGATCAAATCTGCCCGGATCGGCCGCTGAGCGGTCGCCGCAGCGCGACCTAGTCGGGTTGACGGCGTCACCAGCTCCAGATCAGGTAGACCACCACGACGGTCACGCAGACCAGCACGACGAAGATGCCGAAGGCCCAGAAGACCTCGCCGCGAGGCGGAATCGGCGCGTGCACGTCGGCAAGGTGCTTACCGCCGAGCTGCTGCTGCGCTGCCAAGAGGCTGGCGGGCGCCGCGCTGGTGGGTGACCACGCCCGCCAGCCGCAGGTGCAACTGACGAGGATCCCGTCCCCATCGGGCGCTGCCCTGACGTCGTGACTGCTCGCGTTCTGCTCCACGAGGCGACACCTTGCCACGTCGCGACGGATGCGAGGGGGCGCGTCGCAAGATCGCCTCCCGTCGGGCACTGCACGCTCATGCCTGCGGGCTCAGGCGGTCATGCCGTGCGCGGACGTCACTGCCGGTTTGGCGTCGTTCAGGATCTGTCCGACTCGGTGAGGGCGACCACCTGGCACGTGGTGAAGGGCAGGAGTCTCGACCCGATCCCGGCCGGGGAGACGCTCACTCAGCAGCGGAACTCGGATTCCGCTCGAAGGACGCCTTGAGCGCGTCGACAGTGATGGTGCGTTCCTTGACGGCGAACCGCCGCCAGATCGGTGTGCCCAGGCGCCACACGCCGTAGGACAACAACTTGGCGCGATGGCGGACCAGCGTCTCGCTGTCCCCGGAGGGTTGAAGGTGGTAGCTCGGCCAGCCCTCGAACTTGAGCTTGCCCGACTTCGACTTCTCCCACCAGTGGTAGACGATCGTGTGCGGCGCCTCCAGCTCGGCGATCTCCCCGGGCATTGCCCCCTGGCTCGTCTCGTCGACGAACGTCGTACCGACGGCGGGCTGTCCGGGAGACGTCTGCCGGGTGTGCTTGAGCATGCTTCCCGTTTCGGACATCCAGTCGTTGTGGCCCTCGATGTCGACCAGCCGCGCAAAAACCTGGTCGATCGGTGCGCGGATCGTGCGCTCGAGCTCGAACTCAATGGGCTTCACACGACCAGCATTCTCGCCTGGCGGATGCACAACAAGGCGCCCAGCAGCACCAAACACCTGGTGTCAGAGCCGTCTCGTGGTGAACAGGGTGGTCCCGTAGACCGCGTCCACGTCCTTGCGCTCGGTCTCGGTGAATCCGAGCTTGGCCAGCACCCGGCGAGAAGCAGTGTTCCACTCCCAGACCGTGGCCCACAGACGTTCGTACCCGGATGACCTCGCCCAATCAAGAACCGCCAACGAGGCCTCAGTCGCGTATCCCTGACGCCAGACCCGGCGCAGCAGCTCGAACGCCAGTTCCGGTTCCCCTGCCGACCCTCGTCCGCTGTCGACCAGCCCGCAGTAGCCGATGACGTCACGTTCGGCCTTCCGCTCGACGGCCAGCAACCCGACCGACGATGGCTGGTTGGTGCGGATCGATTCCTCGAGGTCTGCGACCGTGGGGTGTCCATCCGCGTTGATTCGGCGGTGCGGCGGCACTCGTGGATCACGTTCGGTCCACAGATCACGCTGGACGACAGCCTCGGATACCCGCCAAGGTCTGAGCAGTAGCCGACCCGTCTCGAGCACAACCTCGCGGTCCGGAGGCGCTCCACCTGCCATGACAGCAACCCTCTCACTGGCGGACGTACTGTCATCAGGCGTCATCTGACGCCTGGTTCCTGATGCCGACGAGAAAAGGGTGGCCCAAGTCCGACCCGGGCCGGTTGACTGTCGGGATGCAGCAACCCCTCGTGGCCCCGCGCAAGGCCGAGCGTGGAGACAAGATTGCCGTCGTGTCACCATCCTTCGCCGCCCCTGGCGTTGCGCCGGCGGTGCACGAGCAGGCCATGGAACGCCTGGCGGAGGTGACCGGGCTGGTGCCGGTCGAGTACCCCACAACGCGACGCGTCGGAGCTACGGCGCGGGACCGCGCCGACGACCTGAACGCGGCCTTCGGTGATCCGGAGATCCGGGCGGTGCTGGCCACGATCGGAGGCGAGGACCAGATCACGGTGGTCCCGCACCTCGACGCGCACCTGGTCCGCGCCGATCCGAAGCCCTTCCTGGGCTACAGCGACAACACCAACCTCCTCAACTGGCTCTGGTGCCATGGGATCGCCGGATTCCATGGCGGATCGACGCAGGTCCACCTGGGGCCAGGTCCGGACGTGGACGCCGTGCACGCAAAGTCGTTGCGCGCTGCCTTGCTGACTGGTGAACGACTGGAGATCACCGAGCCCGGCGTTTCGGAGGACATGGGCAAGGACTGGGCAGATCCGGCGGCGCTGAGCGAGTACGGCGAACGCGAACCCACCGAGCCGTGGACCTGGGCGGGCCCTGCTGAATCGGTGACGGGGCGCACGTGGGGTGGCTGTGCAGACGTGCTGGCCTGGATTCTCACCGCCGGGCGATTTCCGTCCGATCCCTCAGTGGTCGAGGGCGGCGTCCTGGTTCTCGAGACCTCGGAGGACCTGATTCCCGCGCGTGAGTTCGGGTGGATCATCCGTGCTCTCGGCGAGCGCGGACTGCTGGCGGCGGCAGATGCGGTGGTGGTGTCGCGACCGCCGACCTCCAACTTCGAACAGCGTCCCAGCCCGGAGGAACGTGCCGCTCGGCGCGCGGAACAACGCGAGGTGGCGATCACGACGATTCACGACTACAACCCCGAGGCGGTGGTCGTTGCCGGAGTGCCGTTCGGCCACACCCGACCCCAGTGGATCCTGCCCTACGGCGGCTTCGTCACCGTCGACGGAGCCGCCCAGCGGCTCTGGGCTGATTACTCCTGAGGCGAGCGGTCCGGAGCGGGGTTATAGGGTCGGGCAGGTGAGCTCCGAACAGGTCTGGGTGCTGGCAGGTGGCGCCTTCGCGCTGGCGCTGCTGGTCCTCGTCCTGCTGCAGCGCCGTGCCGCAGCTCGCGCCGGCAGAGAGCTGGCCGCAGCGCGCGCCGAGGCCCAGGCTCTCGCCGATCGCCTCGCCCTGGTCGAGGAGTCGCTCGAGCGCGACGTCGACCGGGGTCTTGACCCACAGAGCTACGTGATCACCCACCTCGGCGACGAGGAGCCGGAGGCGACTCCCGTGGTCGGCCGGATCGACGGGAAGCTCTTCGCCGACATCGTCGCCCGCGAATCCGTCATCAAGGCGGCGGGCCTGGTCCACGGCCTGCGTCGCGCGCTGACGCCGGAGGCCCGCAACCGGATCCGGTTCGAGATGGGTCGCGAGATCAAACGCGCCCGCAAGCAGCGCCGGGCCGACCTCAAGGCGGCCCTCAGGGAGTTCCGGGCCCGCGAGCGTGCCGACCTCGCCGGGCACGAGGACGGGCGCCCAAGCGAGCGTCAGGACGAGGGAGACGCCGCGTAGTGAACAGATCCCTCTGGTTCGTCGCCGGAGCGGGGGCGGGCGTCTACGCGATGGTCCGTGGTCGCCGCGCCGCCGAGGTCTTCACCGCCGACGGGCTTCGCGACCGGCTCGGTGGACTCGCGGTCGGCGCCCGGATGTTCCGCGACGAGGTCGCCGCGGGCCGGGTCGAGAAGGAAACCGAGTTGCGTCACCAGCTCGGACTCGTGCCTCATGGAACACCCGAGCTCGCCGCTGGCCGGCACCGACGAGAGGAAGGCAGCAGCTGATGGACACCGCGGAGATCCGCCGACGGTTCGTCGCGCACTTCGAGAACAGCTCGAAGTGGGGCGGCCACCAGGCGGTGCCCTCGGCCTCGTTGCTGCTCGACGACCCCAACCTGTTGTTCGTCAACGCCGGCATGGTGCCGTTCAAGCCGTACTTCCTCGGCCAGGAGAGCCCGCCGTACGACCGGGCCGTGAGTGTCCAGAAGTGCGTCCGCACACCCGACATCGAGGACGTCGGCCGGACCACCCGGCACGGCACCTTCTTCGAGATGTGCGGCAACTTCTCCTTCGGCGACTACTTCAAGGAAGGCGCCATCGAGCTCGGTTGGGAGCTGGTCACCAAGCCGGTCGCCGACGGTGGCTTCGGCCTCGAGGAGAGCCGGTTGTGGCCCTCGATCCTGCACGGCGACGACGAGGCGCTGGAGCTGTGGAAGAAGGTCACCGGCCTGCCGGATGAGCGGATCATCCGGCTCGGCCCGAAGGAGAACTACTGGTCCATGGGCGTACCCGGGCCCGGGGGGCCGTGCTCGGAGATCCTCTACGACCGCGGGCCTGACTACGGCCCCGACGGTGAGTTCGAGACGACGACCCGCACCGACATGCCCCCGAAGCTCGAGGACCGCTACCTCGAGATCTGGAACCTCGTGTTCATGCAGGACGAGCTGAGCGCGGTCCGGTCCAAGTCGGACTTCGACATTGTCGGGTCGCTGCCGAAGAAGAACATCGACACCGGCATGGGTCTCGAGCGGGTCGCCTACCTCCTGCAGGGCAAGGCGAACATGTACGAGATCGACGTCATGTTCCCGGTCATCGAGAAGGCCCAGGAGCTGACCGGACGTCGGTACGGCGACGAGCACGAGAACGACATCCGGTTCCGGGTCGTCGCCGACCACATCCGCAGCTCGATGATGTTGATCGGCGACGGGGTCACTCCCGGCAACGAGAGCCGCGGCTACGTCCTGCGTCGCCTGCTGCGCCGCGCCGTACGCTCCATGCGGCTGCTCGGGTACGACGACCCGTCGCTGCCCGAGCTGTTCCCGATCAGCCGGGACCGGATGGGGGAGACCTACACCGAGCTGCACCGCGACTGGGAGCGGATCTCGAGCGTCGCCTATGCCGAGGAGGAGGCCTTCCGACAGACGCTGCGGGCGGGCACGGCGATCTTCGACCTGGCGACCACCGAGGTGAAGCAGACCGGCGGCGCGGAGCTCTCGGGGGCCAAGGCCTTCTCCCTCCACGACACCTACGGCTTCCCGATCGACCTGACGCTGGAGATGGCCGCCGAGCAGGGCCTGTCCGTCGACGAGGTCGAGTTCCGCCGGCTGATGGCCGAGCAGCGGGACCGGGCCAAGGCGGACGCCGCGTCCAAGAAGGGCGCGCACCGCGACGCCAGCGCCTACCGCGAGGTCGCTGACTCGCTCGACCGTCCGGTCGAGTTCACCGGATACTCCGAGATCGTCACCGAGGGAGCCGTCCGCGGCATCGTCTCCGACGGCGGTGTCGTCCAGTCCGCCCGGGAGGGCGACGAGGTCGAGCTGGTGCTGGACCGGACGCCGTTCTACGCCGAGGGCGGCGGCCAGCTCGCCGACCAGGGCGTGATCGAGCTCGAGAACGGTGCGCGGCTGGAGATCCGCGACGTCCAGTCGCCGGTCACCGGCCTGATCGTGCACCGGGCGACGGTGGTCTCCGGCGAGGTCACCGTCGGCGTGGGGGCGCACTCCGTCGTCGACGTCGAGCGGCGCAAGTCGATCTCGCGCTCCCACACCGCCACCCACATGGTGCACAAGGCGTTCCGCGAGGCCCTCGGCGACACCGCCACCCAGGCCGGTTCGGAGAACTCGCCCGGTCGGTTCCGGTTCGACTTCGCGGCGCTCGGCGCCGTGCCGGCGTCGGTGATGACCGACGTCGAGGCCCGGGTCAACGACCTGGTGCTGGCCGACCTCTCCGTGCACGCGGAGATCATGAGCCAGGACGAGGCCGTGAAGTCCGGTGCGATGGCCCTGTTCGGCGAGAAGTACGGCGACGAGGTGCGCGTCATCTCCGTCGGTGACTGGGCCCGGGAGCTGTGCGGGGGCACCCACGCGGGCCGCTCGGGCCAGCTCGGGGTGATCAAGCTGCTCGGCGAGTCGTCGATCGGGTCCGGCGTGCGCCGGGTGGAGGCCCTGGTCGGTGGCGACGCCTACCGCTTCCTGGCCCGGGAGCACGTGCTCGTCGCCCAGCTGTCCGAGACGCTCAAGGTGCGGCCGGAGGAGCTGCCGGAGCGGGTCAACAGCATCGTGGAGAAGCTGCGTGCGGCCGAGAAGGAGATCGAGAAGGTCCGGGTCGGCCAGCTGCTCGCCGGCGGCGGAGCCCTGGCAGCCGAGGCGGAGAACGTCGGCGGGGTCCACCTGGTCGCTCACCGCGTCGACGGCGCCGGGGGAGGCGACGTACGCACCCTGGCGCTCGACGTCCGCGGGCGGCTGCCCGCAGGCGAGCCCGGAGCCGTGGTCATCATCGGCCAGGAGTCCGGCAAGGTCTCGGTCGTGGCGGCGGTGAACGACGCGGCACGGGAGCGAGGCCTGAGCGCCAACGAGCTGGTGCGCGCCATCGGGCCCGTGGTGGGCGGCCGCGGCGGAGGCAAGGACGACCTCGCCCAGGGTGGCGGGAGCGACCCGTCGCGGATCGACGAGGCGTTGGGTCTGGCGCGTTCCGAGATCGCTCGGACCACGGGCGGCTGATGCGCGCCGGCGTACGCCTCGGGCTGGACCCCGGGGACGCCCGGATCGGGGTGGCTCGCAGCGACCCGTCCGGCGTCCTGGCGACACCGGTGGAGACCGTGCGCCGTGGCCGTGGTGATCTGGCCAGGATCGCGGCCCTGGCCGACGAGGAGGGCGCGTTCGAGGTGATCGTCGGCCTGCCGCGCTCACTGTCCGGCGGTGAGGGTCCGGCCGCGGCCAAGGTGCGTGAGTTCGCAGCCGCTCTCGTACGCCGGATCGCGCCGATCCCGGTGCGCCTGTACGACGAGCGTCTGACCACGGTCTCCGCGGAGGCTATGCTGCGCGACCGGGGGCGCAAGGGAGGGAAACGACGGGCGGTGGTCGACCAGGCCGCGGCCGTGCTGATCCTGCAACAGGCACTGGACCGCGAACGCACGACCGGGGATCCGCCCGGAGAGATCGTCGAGGAGACCGATGACTGACGACCCGATCGTCGGGTTTGACCACGACCGCCCCGTCGAGGGTGGACGGCGACGGCGCAAGAGGAGCCGGCTCCCCGGATGCCTCGCGGTCCTCGTCGCGATGGCCGTGGTGCTCGGAGGCCTGTACTTCGTCGCGACCAGGGGCGTCGACGCCCTCGCCGACCGGTTCGCCGCACCCGAGGACTTCGCCGGTCCCGGGAAGGGCGCGGTGATCTTCGAGGTCGAGGAGGGCGACAGCGTCGCCGAGATGGGACGCGGGCTGAAGGCGGACGGCGTCGTCGCGTCGGTCGAAGCGTTCACCGAGGAGGCTGCAGCGGACCCGGACTCCACGAGCATCCAGGTCGGCTCCTACAAGATGAAGAAGCAGATGCCCGCCGAGGACGCGCTGGAGATCCTGATGGATCCCGACAACATCCTGAAGAACACCATCACCATCCCCGAGGGCCTGCGGGTCGAGGACATCACCGCGCTCCTGGCCGACCACACCGACTTCGGACAGGCGCAGTTCGAGAAGGTCCTCGACGATCCCCAGGCGCTGGGGCTGCCCGACTACGCGGAAGGCAACCCCGAGGGCTACCTCTTCCCCTCCACCTACGACTTCGGCCCGAAGGAGAAGCCGAAGGGCATCCTCACCACCATGGTCGACCGGTGGGAGCAGGCCGCCTCCGAGGCAGATCTCGAGTCCGCCGCCGCCGACCTGGGCTACACCCCGGCCGAGCTCATGACCGTGGCGAGCCTGGTCGAATCTGAAGCAGGCCGCGACGAGGACCGCGCCAAGGTGGCCCGCGTGATCTACAACCGGCTCGAGGGTGAGGAGACCAACGGGTTGCTCCAGATCGACGCGACGGTCAACTACGCAGCGGACCAGGAGCTGGGGGCGGTCCCGACGACCGAGGACCTCGAGATCGACTCGCCGTACAACACCTACAAGAACCCCGGACTCCCGCCAACCCCGATCGAGGCCCCGGGTGACGCTGCGATCGAAGCAGCTGCGCACCCGGCCGAGGGCGACTGGTACTACTACGTGACGGTCAACCTGCGGACCGGCGAGACCAAGTTCGCCGAGACCTACGACGAGTTCCTCGGCTACAAGGACGAGCTGCGGGAGTACTGCGAGACCGAGTCCCAGGGCGCCTGCTGAGCAGGGCCATGCGGTGCGCCGTCCTGGGTGACCCCATCGCCCACTCCCTCTCACCGGCGCTGCACCGCGCCGGGTACGCCGCGGTGGGGCTGGACTGGACCTACGACGCCCACCGGGTCGTCGCCGGGGGGTTGTCCGCGTTCGTCCGCAGCCTCGATGCGTCGTGGCGTGGCCTCTCGCTGACCATGCCACTGAAGCGTGAGGCCCTCGAGCTGGCATCCGATGTCTCGCCGGTCGCGCGCCTCGCCGGAGCGGCGAACACGCTCCTGCTCGTCGACGGGTCGCTGCACGCTGACAACACCGATGTCCCGGGCGCCGTCTCCGCTGTCCGCGCGCGGTACGACGGTCCGGTCACCGGCGCGACGATCCTGGGAGGCGGCGCCACCGCCGCCTCCACCGCGCTGGCGCTCTGCGACCTCGGGGCGCGGTCGATCACCCTGCTGGTCCGCTCGCCGGCCCGGGCCGCCGAGACCCTCGCCGCCATCGACCGGCACGGCACACACCCGGCCGTGACCGTCGGGTCGCTGGCCCGCGACCCGGTCGCCGGCGACGTGGTGGTCTCGACACTGCCGCACGAGGCGCAGTCCGCGGATCTCGTCGAGCGCTGCGCCTTGGTGCCGGTGGTGTTCGACGTCGTCTACGACTCCTCGCCGACGCCGCTCGCGGCTTCGGCCGGAGACCGGGTGCTGGTCACCGGCCACGACCTGCTGCTGCACCAGGCGGCGCTGCAGTTCGAGATGTTCACGGGTCTCGGCGCACCGGTCGAGGCCATGCGGGCTGTCCTTCCGCAACACTGACGGGGCAGCCGATAGGGTCCCGGCATGCACCTGGACGCGGCCCTCGTGGCGGCCGCGTGCGGAGCAGCCGGAGGCTGGTTCGTCCCGGCGCTCATCGGGCGGCTTCCGGAGCCGGCGCCCGAGCCCGAATCCGACAAGAAGCCTGAAGAACCGAAAGAGGCGTACGTCGACATCGCGGGGTTACCGGGTCTGGCGTGGAAGTCGGCCCTGGCCTCCGCCGCCTGCGCGGGCTTGGTGGGGGCGGCGGTGGGCTGGCAGTGGGCGCTGGTGATCCTGGTGCCGCTGGTACCGCTGTCGGTGGCGCTGGCCGTCATCGACTGGCGGACTCGCCTGCTGCCCAAACGGCTGGTGCTCCCCGCGACCGGGGTGGCGCTCCTGCTCGGCCTGATCGGCTGGGCCGTGACCCGCGATGCCGACGACCTCGTCCGGGCGGTCATCGCCCTGGTGGCGGTCCGGTCCACCTTCTGGGTGCTGTGGTGGTTCCACTCCGCGGGGATGGGTTTCGGCGACGTCAGACTCGCCGCCCTGCTCGGCTTCGCCCTCGGCCAGCTCGGCTGGGGGGAGGTGGTGGTGGGGGCCTACTCCAGCTTCGTGGTCTTCGGGCTCTCCGGCCTGCTGCTGTCGATCGTCCGCCGGGACCGTGCCCTGCTGAAGTCGGCATTCCCGTTCGGACCGTTCATGCTGGTGGGTGCGCTGATCGGGGTCCTGGTGGGCGCCGTGGTCTGGTCAAGTCTCTTCGCGGCGTGGGCGTGAGGCGGCCTGACGTGCCGGGAATGGAAGACTGACGCCATGCTGCGCTGGCTCACCGCAGGCGAGTCCCACGGACCGTCACTCGTCGCGATCCTCGAAGGGCTGCCCTCCCACGTCGCGGTGACCTCGACCGACATCATCGACGCCCTCGCCCGGCGACGTCTCGGCTACGGCCGCGGCGCCCGGATGAAGTTCGAGCAGGACGAGGTCACGATCATCGGGGGAGTCCGGCACGGCCACACCCAGGGAGGGCCGGTCGCGATCCAGGTGGGCAACACCGAGTGGCCCAAGTGGGAGAAGGTGATGTCGGCCGACCCCGTCGATCCCGCCGAGCTCGAGTCGCTCGCCCGCAACGAGGCGCTGACCCGGCCGCGTCCCGGACATGCCGACCTCGTGGGCATGCAGAAGTACGCCTTCGACGAGGCGCGCCCCGTCCTCGAGCGGGCCTCCGCACGTGAGACCGCCGCCCGCGTGGCGCTGGGCCGGGTGGCCGCCAACTTCCTCGAGCAGTCAGTGGCGGCGCGGGTCGTGTCCCACGTCGTCGAGCTGGGCGGCGTGCCGGCACCGGCCGGACTGGTGCCCGGCCCCGACGACGTGGCCCGGCTGGACGAGGACCCCGTGCGGTGCCTGGACCCCGACGCCGCCAAGGCGATGGTTGCCGCCATCGACCAGGCGCACAAGGACGGAGACACCCTCGGCGGGGTGGTCGAGGTCGTCGTCCACGGGCTGCCGCCCGGTCTTGGCTCACACGTCCACTGGGACCGACGGCTCGACTCCCGGCTCGCCGGCGCACTGATGGGCATCCAGGCGATCAAGGGCGTGGAGGTCGGCGACGGCTTCGAGCTTGCGGCGACCCCCGGGTCGCAGGCACACGACGAGATCGTGCCGACCGCCGAGGGCATCCGCCGCACCAGCGGCCGGTCAGGCGGCACCGAGGGCGGCATGTCCACGGGGGAGGTCCTTCGGGTCCGGGCCGCGATGAAGCCGATCGCGACCGTGCCCCGAGCGCTGAGGACCGTCGACGTCGCCACCGGTGAGGAGTCCGTCGCCCACCACCAGCGCTCGGACGTCTGCGCCGTACCGGCCGCCGGCATCGTCGCCGAGGCCATGGTCGCGCTGGTGCTCGCGGACGCCGTCCTCGAGAAGTTCGGCGGCGACTCGGTCCAGGAGACCCGGCGCAACGCCCAGAGCTACCTGGACACCCTGAGGTTCCGCTAGATGAGCCCTCGCGTGGTCCTGGTCGGACCGATGGGCGCCGGCAAGACCACCGTGGCTGCGCTGCTGGCCGAGGCCTGGGGGGTCGCGGCCCGGGACACCGACGCCGACGTGGAGGCTGCCGAGGGCCGCACCGATCTCCGACATCTTCGTCGACTCCGGCGAGGCGCGGTTCCGCGAGCTGGAGCGCGCGGCCGTCACCTATGCTCTCGCCGAGCACCACGGCGTCCTGGCCCTGGGGGGGGGAGCGGTGCTCGATCCCGTCACCCGCGAGCTCCTGCACGGCCAGCCGGTCGTGTTCCTCCGCGTCGGGCTGTCCGACGCGGTCAAGCGGGTCGGCCTCGGCAGCGCACGACCGCTCCTGCTCGGCAACGTGCGCGGCCGGATCAAGGCCCTGCTCGACGAGCGCACGCCCGATCTACGAACAGGTGGCCACCCACACGGTCGACACCGACGGTCGCACGCCCGAGGATGTCGCGCGGGAGATCCGGGAGCTGATCGATGAATGATTACCCCATTCGAATGCTCACTTCGTTCCGCGTCGAACAGGGACCCCGAAATGCGTGACACGGTGCTGCACGTCGGCGGCGCGTCGCCGTACGACGTCGTGGTGGGGCACGCCCTCGGGCCACCGGCTCCCCGCGATGCTGGGCGACGGCGTGCAGCGCGTGGCCGTGGTCCAACCGGAGGGACTCGCCGACGTGGTCGCGAGCCTGCGGCCCGCCCTGGAGCGGTACGACGTCCTGGAGCTGGACGTGCCCGACGGCGAGGCCGCGAAGACCGCTGACGTCGCCGCCGCCTGCTGGGAGCGGCTGGGCGAGGCCGGGTTCACCCGTTCGGATGCGGTCGTGGCCGTCGGTGGCGGGGCCACCACCGACCTCGGCGGCTTCGTGGCGGCGACCTGGCTGCGCGGCGTACCGGTCGTGCACGTGCCCACCACCCTCCTTGGCATGGTCGACGCCGCCGTCGGCGGCAAGACCGGGATCAACACCGACGCCGGGAAGAACCTCGTCGGCGCCTTCCACGAGCCCGCGGGCGTGCTGTGCGACCTCGACACCCTCGCGGGCCTGCCGCGCGACGAGCTCGTCGCCGGGCTGGGCGAGGTGGTGAAGTGCGGCTTCATCGCCGATCCCGTGATCCTCGACCTGATCGAGGACCACGACCCCGCCGCCCTGACGCCGGACTCCCCGGTCCTGCGGGAGCTCGTCGAGCGCGCGATCCGGGTCAAGATCGACGTGGTGACCGCCGACCTCCGCGAGACCGGCGGCGCCGGGGGACACCCCGGCCGCGAGGTGCTCAACTACGGGCACACCCTGGCCCACGCCGTCGAACGCTCCGAGGCGTACGCCGTCCGGCACGGGGAGGCGGTCGCCATCGGCTGCGTCTACGCCGCCGAGCTGGCCGGGATCGCCGGCCACCTGGCCGCCGACGTCGTCGAGCGCCACCGCACCGTCCTGCAACGGGTCGGGCTCCCGACGACCTACGACCGAGCCGATTTCGAGACGCTTCATGAGGTAATGAAGGTGGACAAGAAGGCCCGCGGCTCCCAGCTGCGCTTCGTGGTGCTCGACGACATCGCCGCACCGGCGATCCTCGCCGGGCCCTCCGAGACCGACCTGCGGGCGGCCTTCGACCGGATCAGAGGAGGCCGCGCATGACCCTGAAGGTGCTGGTGATCAACGGACCCAATCTCGGGCGGCTCGGCCGCCGCGAGCCCGAGGTCTACGGCGACACGACCCACACGCAGCTGGTCGAGCTCTGCCACGAGTGGGGGAGCGCGCTCGACCTGGACGTCGACGTACTGCAGACCAACCACGAAGGCGACATGATCGACTGGCTCAACGAGGCTGCCGACGACGGGACCCCTGTGGTGCTGAACGCCGGCGCCTGGACCCACTACTCCCTGGCGCTGTACGACGCCTGCGCCCAGCTGACCGCGCCGCTGGTCGAGGTGCACATCTCGGACCCGTCCCAGCGGCCCGAGGAGTTCCGACACACCTCCGTGGTGACCCCGCACGCGACCGAGGTGATCGCCGGCCAGGGCGTGAACGGTTATCGGCTCGCCCTGGAGCGGATCGCGGCGGCGGCGCAATAGCCCGGTCGGGCGATGGTGGGCCGGGGGCCTGCGCGCTTACCGTCGGCTGAGAACCCGGCCCAGGGAGCGGCCGGGACCTGGGAGGTTGGATCGGCATGACGGCACAGAGCAGGACGGATGAGGCCGCGGACCGCGCGCTCAAGGCGAAGCACCGCACCATGTGGGCCAGCGGGAACTATCCCGCCGTGGCCAGTGAGGTGATCCCGGAGCTCGGTCCGGAGCTGGTGAAGGCCTGCGGGATCTCCGCGGGCGACCGCGTCCTGGATGTCGGTGCCGGATCGGGCAACGCGGCGATCCCGGCCGCGCTGGCCGGTGCGCAGGTGGTGGCCAGCGACCTGACACCCGAGCTGTTCGACGCGGGACGCGCGGTGGCAGACGAATGTGGTGCCGAGCTGGAGTGGCAGCAGGCCGACGCCGAGGCGCTTCCGTTCGACGACGGTGAGTTCGACGCAGTGATGTCCTGCGTCGGAGTGATGTTCGCGCCGCACCACCAGCAGAGCGCCGACGAGCTGGTGCGGGTGTGCCGGCAGGGCGGGACGATCGGGTTGCTGAACTGGACGCCCACCGGCTTCATCGGGCAGATGTTCGCGACCATGAAGCCCTACGCGCCGCCACCGCCGGCGGGCGCCAGCCCACCCCCGCTGTGGGGCGACGAGGCCCACGTCCGCAAGCTGCTGGGCGACCGGGTCACCGACCTCGAGGCCCGGCGGCAGGAGATCCGGATCGGCAGGTTCGGGAATCCCGAGGCGTTCCGTGACTACTTCAAGTCCAACTACGGGCCGACCATCGCGGTCTACCGCAACCTGGGCTTCGACACCGAACGGGTCGCGGCGCTGGACCAGGACCTCGTCGACCTCGCCCGGCGCTTCACGGCAGAGGACGGCACCATGAACTGGGAGTACCTGCTGGTCACCGCCCGGCGCTGCTGAGGAACCGCGCGACGCTCCGCGCCGTCCCACCTGCGGAAGACCACCGACAGGTAGGGAGAAGCAGACATGCGCGGCGACGTGACGGTGAGCGTGAGGAGCATCCTGCTGGCCGGGCTGGCGGGGTTGGCCTTGGTGACGGCGTACCTGCTGGGCGGGCAGGGGGACGCGACCGCCTCGGCGAGCACCACCCCCGGGGAGCAGGCGGCCAGGGCTGACCGGCGGCTGGTCAGCATGGTCGGGACCGGCGAGGCGACCGCCGTGCCCGACCAGATCTCGTTCACCCTGTCTGCGACGGCGAGGCGACTCGATCTCGACGACGCCCTGGCGGCCTCCAGCGCCACGACCCGGCGGGTCCTCGCCGAGCTCGGGAAGCACGGGGTGGAGAGGTCGGACGTGCAGACCACCGGCCTCTCGATGCATCCGGAGTACGAGTACCACGCCTACGCGCCGCCGACGCTCGTCGGATACCGGGTGACCCAGCGGGCCACGGTGAAGGTCGACGAGCTGGCGAAGGGCGGTCCCGCGATCGCCGCGGCCGTCGAGGTGGGCGGCAACGGGGCGCGGGTCAGCGGAATCCGGCTCGGCGTCGGTGATCCCGACGCGTTGTTGAAGAGGGCGCGGGACGCCGCGGTCGAGTCGGCCACCGCCAAGGCCGAGCAGTACGCCGCCGCCACCGGCCAGGCCCTCGGCGACGTGGTGAGCATCCGGGAGGTCGGCCGACCGGAGCAGCCCTACCAGCCACAGTCCGCGCTCCGGAACTTCACCTACGACAGCGTGGAACTGGCCAAGGCGCTGCCGATCCGCGCCGGCAAGGACGACCTCGAGGTGCGGATCCAGGTGGTGTGGGAGTTCGAATAGGGAGTCCTCGCACCTGCGCTATAGGCTCGCGCGCATGGCAACGACGAACGACCTGAAGAACGGCATGGTGCTCAACCTCGACGGCCAGCTCTGGCAGGTCATCTGGTTCCAGCACCACAAGCCCGGCAAGGGCGGTGCCGTGGTCCGCACGAAGCTGAAGAACATCGAGTCCGGCAAGACCGTCGACAAGACCTTCAACGCGGACGTCAAGGTCGACGTGGCCAACGTCGACAAGCGGACGATGCAGTACCTCTACAACGACGGCTCGTCCTACGTCTTCATGGACACTGGCACCTACGACCAGCTCGAGATCACGCCTGAGCTCGTCGGTGACGCCAAGAACTTCCTCCTCGAGAACCAGGAGGCGATCGTCGCGACCAACGAGGGTCGCGTGCTCTACCTGGAGATGCCCGCATCCGTCGAGCTGGAGATCACGTTCACCGAGCCCGGCGTTGCCGGTGACAGCGCGACCGGCCGCACCAAGCCGGCCACGCTCGAGACCGGTCACCAGATCCAGGTCCCGCTCTTCATCGGGCAGGGCGAGCGGGTCAAGGTCGACACCCGCGACTCGTCGTACCTGGGCCGCGTGAAGTCTTGAGGGCGAGCGTCTGATGGGAGCTCGCTCCAAGGCCCGCAAGCGGGCCCTCGACATCCTCTACGCCGCCGAGCTGCGCCAGGAGGAGCCGACCACGGCCCTCGACCGCGCCATCGCCGCCGGCGAGGGGCCGACCAACGACTACACCTCCGAGCTGGTCCGCGGCGTCGTCGAGCACAGGCCGCGGATCGACGAGCTGCTAGCGGAGTACTCCGAGGGCTGGACCCTCGACCGGATGCCTGCGGTCGACCGGAACGTGCTGCGGCTTGGTGTCTTCGAGCTGATGTGGGCCGACGACGTGCCCGACGCGGTGGCGGTCACCGAGGCGATCGCCCTGGTCCAGGACCTGTCGACCGACGAGTCGCCCGGCTTCGTCAACGGCATCCTCGGCAACATCCTGCGCAGCAAGCCGAGCCTCCATGGCTGACCTCTCCGACAAGGTCGGGCGACGAGTCCACCAGAGCGACTGGGTCGACCACCTGGCGCGGGTGGGCCTCGTGGCCTACGGCGTGGTGCACCTCGTGATCGGCTGGCTCGCCCTGCAGCTCGCTCTCGGCCACGATTCCGGCACCACGTCCAGCACCGGTGCGGTGCGCGAGCTCGCCCAGCAACCGTTCGGCGAGGTCCTGGTGTGGCTGGTGGCCGGCGGCCTGCTGCTGCTCGCCGTCTGGCAGCTGATCGAGGCAATGGTCGGGCACCGGCACCATCAGGACTCGACCAGGTTGCGCAAGCGGCTCACCTCCGCCGGGAAGGTGCTGGTCTATGGCTACATCGCGTTCAGTGCGGCGACGATCGCGGCCGGAGCGGGTTCGTCCGGCGGCGGTTCGGACTCCACGACGGCGAGAGTGATGAACCTGCCGGCCGGCCAGCTGCTGGTGGGGGCGGTCGGCGCCGTGGTCATCGGGACCGGCGTCTACCTCGTCTACAAGGGGTTCAGCGGAAAGTTCACCGAGGACCTCACCGCCGAGGGTCGAAGCGGCGACTCCGGTACGGCGTACATCGGACTGGGCAAGGCGGGATACGTCGCCAAGGGCGTCTCGTTCGGCCTCGTCGGCGCACTGATCGGCTACGCCGCCGCCACCCATGATCCGCGGAAGTCCGGTGGCCTCGACCAGGCACTGCAAGAGGTCCTCGACCAGCCGTTCGGGCCCTATTTGCTGGGAGCGATTGCGATCGGCCTCGGCTGCTTCGGGGTCTTCTGCTTCGCCCACGCTCGCCACCTGTCCCGCTGACCGTATGAGCCCGGAAGGGGTCCGGAGATGACGACACGCGACGTCGACGTGGTGGTGCTCGGCCTCGGCCCCGGAGGGGAGCACGCCGCCATCAAGCTCGGGCGCGCCGGGCTGGACGTGGTGGCGGTCGAGAGCCGGCTCGTCGGGGGAGAGTGCCCCTACTACGGCTGCGTGCCGTCGAAGATGATGATCGCCGCCGCCCACCAGATCGCCGAGGTGCACCGGGTCCCCGAGTTCGGCGGCACCGCACAGGTCCAGCCCGACTGGTCCGCCGTTGCGGCCCGGGTCCGGGACGAGGCCACCGACGACTGGGACGACGCCGCAGCGGTCGATCGTCTCGAGGAGTCGGGGGTCCGGTTCGTCCGCGGCCATGGCCGGCTGGCCGGACCCGGCCGGGTCGAGGTCGACGGGACGACGTACGTCGCCGCGAAGGGCGTGGTGCTCAACACCGGCACCGAGCCCGCCGCCCCGCCCATCGACGGACTCGAGGACACGCCGTACTGGACCAACCGCGACGCGGTGCGGCTGACCGAGATCCCGGGATCGGTCGTGGTGCTCGGCGGCGGAGCCATCGGCTGCGAGTTCGCGCAGATCTTCTCGCGGTTCGGGGCACGGGTCACCGTGGTCGAGGCCGAGGACCGGCTCGTCACCGTGGACGAGCCCGAGGCGTCCACGGTGCTGGAGGAGGCGTTCGCCGCCGAGGGGATCCAGGTGCTGACCGGGGCGAAGGTGGACTCGGTGGACCACGCAGACGGCTCGTTCACCCTCCAGGTGGGCGGACAGGAGCTGAGGGCTGAGAAGCTCCTCGTGGCGGCCGGGCGGCGCGGCAACCTGGTGGACATCGGTCTGGACACCGTGGGCCTGGATCCGGAGACGTCCGTCCTGGAGACCGACGAGCGGATGCGCGCCGGGGAGAAGCTGTGGGCCGTGGGCGACATCACCGGCAAGGGCGCCTTCACCCACGTCTCGATGTACCAGGCGGCCGTGGCGGTCCGCGACATCCTCGGCGAGGACGGTCCCTGGGCCGACTACCGGGCGGTGTCCCGGGTGACCTTCACCGAGCCCGAGGTGGCCTCCGTCGGGCTCACCGAGGAGCATGCCCGCAATGCGGGTCTCGCGGTGGCCACGGCCTCCGGCGACCTCGGCGCGCGGGGCTGGCTGGCCAAGGCGGACGGGGTCGTCAAGTTGGTGGCCGACCGCGACCGCGGCGTGCTGGTGGGGGCCACGGTGGTGGGTCCCGCGGGTGGCGAGATCCTGTCGATGCTGGTCACCGCGGTGCACGCGGAGGTGCCGATCGCCACGCTGCGTACGATGCATTTCGCGTACCCGACCTTCCACCGCGCGGTCGAAACCGTTCTCGACGAACTGGTTTAGCAGCAGCGCCTGGCGGTCATGGTGTGAGTGGTGCGCCGTGCACAGGTCTCTGCGCGCCCGTGTGAATGTGGATGACGGAGGAAACTCGGATGACTCAGGAGCACACCCGCCGGGGCGGACTGGAGCCCGACACCAGCGAACGCCTCTACACCGCCGACGACCTGGCGTCCTACACCGCCTCCCGGCTTCGCCCCGAGGCCCCGCTGCCGACGCCGCCCCACGGTGATCCCCTGACCGACCCCATGCCGGGCACCGCCGAGCCCGCTGCCCAGGCCGAACCCGCTGACCAGGCCGAACCCGCTGCGCAGGCCGAAACCCTGGTGCCAGACCCGGCAGCACCGGCTCCGGCGGAGGCTGCCGCCGAGCCCGAGGTACGCCGGTTCATGACCGCCACCGACTTCCTGGACCGGCGCGCCGACCAGGTCGAGCCCGGCCCGGCGAGCTGGGGCTGGCGCGGCCGGGTCCGGCGCTGGACCGGAGGTGCGGTGTCCCCGCAGATGGGCCGCGCCGAGTTCGCGCACGAGCAGCAACGGCGTTCCATCCAGCGCGACTTCGCGGGACCCCGGACCGTGGCGTTCCTCAACCCCAAGGGGGGTGCCGCCAAGACCACCGGGGTCCTGGTGGCCGGCTACACCTTCGGCACCGTCCGGGGTGGCGGCGTGGTCGCATGGGACAACAACGAGACCCGGGGGACGCTCGGCATCAGGGGCACCCGCAGCTCGCACCGCAACACCACGCGGGAGCTGCTGGAGGACCTCGAGCGGTTCAGCGACGTCTACCAGGCCCGGATCGGTGACCTCGGGGCCTTCGTCCGGTCACAGGGCGACGCCCACTTCGACGTCCTCGCGTCGGACGAGCGGCCCCACGTCACCGGAATGATCCGGGCGCAGGACTTCACCGCCGTCCACGAGCTCCTCGAGCGCTTCTACCGGCTGATCCTGATCGACACCGGCAACAACATGCGGGCGGAGAACTGGCTCGCCGCCGCGGAGGCCGCCGACCTGCTCGTCGTCACCAGCACCATCCGCGAGGACACCGGCTACAGCGGGCTGTGGATGCTCGACGCCCTGCAGGACGCCGGCTACGAGAACCTCAAGCACAAGACGATCACGGTGCTCTCCGACCCGTCCTCCCACGTCGACGAACAGCTGGCGCACGACCTGGAGCAGGTCTACGAGCAACGGACCAAGGCGGTCTACCGAGTGCCCTACGACCCGGTGCTGGTGCCCGGGTCGGTGCTGCCCTACGCCCGGCTCTCCGAAGCGACCCGCGCCGCGTGGCTCGCGGCCTGTGCCGGCATGGCGGCGTTGCTCTAGGACGCGGTACCGCACCAAGTCGGAAGCGCACTCATCTGGCGATGAGCGTGTGCGACCGAGTCGCTTCCGGACTCTTCAGTATCGGCACAGGCCACGCTTCCGGAACGCGTTTCGCCGTGAGACCTTTGGAGGGCCTTGAGTCGAGGACCGGGAGGCGCCTCCATGAGGAACCGGGCCGGCGGGTACGTGCTAGGCATCAGTCTCCTTCTCGCCGCGTGCAGCGATACGACGGCCGGGTCTCGCCTTGGTCAGGGGGCCGAGAGCAGCGCGTCGACCGGCACGAACACCGCACCCCGGACCACGCACTCGCAGCCGCAAGAGCCCTCCGCCCCCACCGGACCGACAACTGACCTGAGCTCGCAGGACATTCGCGCCCTTCCGTCGACACATGTCGGTGCCGGCATCCCGCTCGGCCCGCCGCCTCGTATCCCGTGGAGCGAACCAGCCGGCAACGGTCCGCGAGTCACCCACCCAGCGGTCGACCCGTTCGACGACGCCACTCAGTTGGCCGTCAGACTTCGCCGACCAGACACGGCGCCTCGCAACTCGAACTGCTGGTCGCTGGTGGATCGCGACGGCGCCGGGCGGCTGTGGACTCGGTGCTATCTGTGGGGCAGGCGGCCCGTGGACGGTCTCTACAGGCCCGTCTTGTCGCCGGACGGCCGCTGGGCCGTCGACCTGATCTTCACCGGTGGGACCGTCCAACTCGATACCCTGACCGGTCGAGCAGTGAGTCGGACCAGGTACGCGGGAAGAGCTCAACAGGTGGCGTTCGAGGACCGCGACCACTACCTCGTTGTCCTGACCGCCGAGACCGCACCAGATGCCTTCCCGGTCGAACAGTGGATCGTCCGCTGCGATGTGCGCGGCTCCTGCGAACGCGCGATCAACGTAGTGCTGATCAATGAATACGCCACCCTCGGCTTCGTCCGCTCACGGCCGTAGGAGCCGCCCTGCACCCCTTGCTAGGCGGGGGATCCCGCCTCAGGTTCTTGGGTGCCATAGTCGGGGCATGGACAAAGCCCGCGCGCTCGCGCTGGCGCTGCGCCTCACTGCCGTCGCGTTCATCGTGGTGTTCACGCTGCTGTTCCTGGCATCCGTCACCCGGACCGACACCCCGGAGTTCCTCTACCGCCTGTTCGCTTGGGGCGACATCGGCGACGCCGAGGAACAGATGCTGGCGGCGGTCTACATCGTGTGGGGTATCTACCTCTGGATCGCAGCGGGTGCACCTTTGCAGCACAGGCTCTTCATCGACTTCACCATCACTGCGAACCTCGCTCACGCCGCGGTGATGGCGGTGCAGGCGTTCACGTATCAGGGCGAGCACGCGCACCTGTGGGGCGATGTGGTGATCCTCTTCGCCGTCATGGGCGTTCTCGCCGCGCTCTGGTTGCCGGTGCGCAAACAATCGGCCTAATCGTCCTCATATGCCGCAGATAGCGCCCGTGAGCAGGGAGCCGGCGCCTTTCAGGATGAGGGGCGAACCCTCCTCACGTTCGACGGTGGTACCTCATCTGTCCGTTGGGCAACGGCGCCATGTCGTAGCGGGTGTTGTGCGCACGGTGGTGGTGGAACGAGCAGAGCAGCAGGCCGTCGGCGAGGTCGGTCCGGCCGCCGGTGCTCCACGGCCTCATGTGGTGAGCCTCGCACCAGGCCGCGGGCACGTCGCAGCCGTCGGCGCGGCAGTGCCGGTCGCGGACCGCCAAGGCTTTGCGCTGGGCGGAGGAGAACAGCCGCCTGGTCCGTCCAAGGTCGAGGGGTTGGGACCGGCCGTCGAGGACTGCGGGCTGGATGCCGGCCCCGCACGCCAGCCGCCGTGCCTCGGACGCTGTGATCGCGGTGCCGGTGGTGAGCCCCGCGACGGCGAGGTCTTGTCGCAGCTTGTCATGGTCGATGGTCACGATGACGGTGGTGTTGGTGCCGCCGTGTTGTGGGAGCCAGTTGTCGGGGATGCGTTCGAGCAACGCCGAGAAGGCGTGGGCGAGCCGGCGTTGGTAGGGCCCCATGTCCTTGTCCCGCCTCGGTGAGGTGAAGGCGTGGAGCTGGGTCAGCCACCGGTCCATGGCCGCATCCGGCAGCGTCACGACTGCTCTGGAGCGTCCGTTACCGAGGCGCCGGTGGGTGATCGACGAGTTGGCCCACGCGTCCTGCTCCTGCCTCTCCAGCAGCTTCGCCTCGTGCGCCTCGGCCACGTCCGGCGCGAGGACTTCGAGAACGCGCCGACCGAGGACCTTCAGGTCGCGGGGACAGAAGTGGGTGGCCTCCACCACCAGATGCTCTTCTGCCCGGGTGCGGAGACCGGGATCGAGGTCGGCCGGGAGGTCGTCCAGGGCGTGGCCGATCACGCGGGTCTGTGCGGTCGAGACGGACCCTGCGGCGTAAGCCTCAGCCAGGATCGGCCAGCGATGTTCGAGCCCCTCGGCGAGCCGCTGCGCCGAACGGCCAGCGGGCGGGTCCTGCCTGGTCTCGTGGGCTAGCCAGGCGCCCGCGTGCCTGGTGCCATGTGCATGGGCCACATCGTCCGCAGCCGCGAGTGCCTTTGCCTTCAACGCCGCAAGCCGGGAGGTCTGCCGCTCCAACGCGACCAACATCTCCTCCTTCTGGCCCGTCGTCAGGTACATCGGGCTGAGGTCGGCCACATCGTCGAGCAGCAGACCGATCCCGTCGACCGCCCGCAACAGCGGCGGTCTGAGCGGGGCGACTGACTGGCTCATGGCCTCACGCTAGATGTCGCCACCGACATGTATTGCCGCTCAGAACCTCGTCTCCACAGGGGTCGACGACACGAGTACGGTCGAGTCCATGCGCGCCGTCACCTATCGCGAGACTGGTC
The DNA here is from genome assembly GCA_963830755.1 of uncultured Actinomycetota bacterium. Taxonomy (GTDB): domain Bacteria; phylum Actinomycetota; class Actinomycetes; order Propionibacteriales; family Nocardioidaceae; genus Nocardioides. The sequence continues at coordinate 221,545 of CAWHNI010000016.1, forward strand.
CGTCCTCCGTCCTGCAGGTGGTCGAGCGGGACGTCCAGGACCCGGGGCCGGGGGAGGTGCGGGTGAAGTTGGCCCGCTCCGGGGTGAACCCCACGGACTGGAAGTTCCGGTCCGGTGGCATGCCCAGCGGCATGCCGTTCGACGAGATCACACCCGGACAGGACGGCGCGGGCGTCGTCGACGCGGTCGGACCCGAGGTCGAGCACGTGCAGGTGGGGAACCGGGTGTGGCTGGTGCTCGCCCAGCACGGCCGGCCGCACGGGACGGCCGCCGAGTACACCGTGCAGCCGGCAGAGCGGGTGGTTCCGCTGCCCGACGAGGCGTCGTACGACCTCGGCGCGAGCGTGGGTGTCCCGGCGGTGACAGCCCACCGCGCCCTGACCTCGGCCGACGGCGGGCCGGCTCGGCTCGGTCCGGGAGTGCTCCACGGCAAGGCCGTGCTGGTGGCCGGGGGAGCGGGTGCGGTCGGCAACGCCGCGGTCCAACTCGCCCGCTGGGCCGGAGCCACGGTGGTCACCACCGTCAGCAGCGAGGAGAAGGCCGCGCTGGCCCGGGCGGCCGGAGCGCACCACGTCGTGAACTACCGCGACACCGATGCGGCGAAGGAGATTCTCGCGGTCGCGCCGGACGGGGTGGACATCGCCGTCGAGGTCGCGCCTGCCCAGAACATCGACATCGATCTGGAGGTCGTGCGCGTGCACGGCCTGGTGTCTATCTACGCCAACAACGGCGGCGACGAGCTGACGCTGCCTCTGCGCGCGGCTTTCGGGAAGAACCTGCGCTTCCAGTTCCTCATCCTCTACACCCTTCACGACGACCTGGTCCGGGCCGCGACCGAGGACGTCACGGCGGCGATCGAGGCGGGTGCGCTGCGAGTCGGGGAGGAGGCCGGCCTTCCGCTGCACCACTTCCCGCTCGAGGAACTCCCGGCGGCCCACGACGCCGTCGAGGGCGGCGCTGTGGGCAAGGTGCTGCTCGACGTCGCCGACGCATAGCGCCCTCCAGGCTCAATACTGCGGACGAGGCGGCGCTGTTGCGCAGGTGTAACGGGAGTCAGTTGAGTCCGAATCTGAACCACTGGGGCGCATGCCGCGTGAGAGCACTGGGCAGGGTCGTCACGTCGGCCGGGCGGGCGTCCAGCAGGGTCCAGCCTGGCAGTGCGCGGCGCGCGTCGTCGGCATCAGCCCCGCGCGGGACCATCGGGTTGCGTTGGGGCTCGAAGCACAGCATCAGCAGAGTGGCGTCCTTCTCGGCCAGCGCCGTGACGCCCCTGCCCATCGCCATCCGTGCCTCGTCGGTGAGGCTGTGGAAGCAGCCCATGTCGAGGTAGAACGAGAAGCCCTTGCCGACGCCACAGCCCGGCAGGTGGTCGACGTCGCCGATGACGTAGCGCTCGTTCTCGCCGCCGCGCTGCATCGCGATGTTGACGGCGTGGCGGACGTTGTCGACGCCGGTGGCGTCCCAGCCGCGCTCCTGGAGCTGGCGTGTGTGACTGCCGGTCCCGCACCCGAGGTCGAGCGCGCGTCCGAAGGGTGCGGCCCGGTCCACCTCCTCGCGGTCGAGCATGCGGCTGAACGCGGCGTCGGCGTCCGGGCCGGTCTTGTCCCAGGAGGTCAGCCCGAGGCGGTAGGAGAGGGAGTAGGCGGCACGCATGGTGACCTTTCAGAATTGGTTCCAGTGATACTGGAACGAATACTCTATAGTCGGTCACATGTCGCCTTCTGTCAATCGTCGGGCTTACCACTCACCAGCGCGCGATGAGCAGGCCCGCGCCACCCGCCGTCGGATGCTGGAGTCAGCGGAGCGGCTGTTCGTCGAGGTCGGATACGCGCGGGCGACGATCAAACAGATTGCCCGGGCGGCCCAGGTCAGCGAGGACCTCGTCTTCCACACCTTCGGCACCAAGCGAGGCCTGCTCGAGGCGGTGATGGCGGACGCGGCCGGCAGCGAGGACCCGCGCACCACCCTGGCCGGGCCGGATCCCGACAGGCTGGGCCACGAGCTGGGCCACGAGCTGAGCCTGCGGGGCCAGATCGACGAGCTCGCTGCCGCGGTCGGCGACCAGCTGGCGCGGGCCAGACCCCTCGACGACATGCTGCGCTCGGCCGCGGTCGTGGATCCCGAGCTCGACAAGCTCAGGTCCGAGCTGCACCTGCGGCAGCGACGCCGGTCGATGACCCGGCTGGCGGCCTGGATCGGGGAGCAGGGCGCGCTGCGGCAGCCCGTGGAGGAGGCCGCCGCCCTGGTGTGGACCCTGACCAGCCCGGAGGTCCACCACATGCTCGTGGACGGCTGGCAGTGGCCGCACGCCCAGTACGTCACCTGGCTCCGCAACAACCTCGAGGCCGCCCTGCTGGCGGCCGACGTCGCGCCCGACGATCTCCCCGCCAGCCGCTGAGACGCGCGGGAGTCGCGTCGTTGCCGTGCCGTCCCGGCTGATACGGTCGCGCACGATCGACATCCTTTAACGAGCCGTCCCGTGAGGCGGAGAAGGAGGTCCGCAGCGCACATGCCTGCGCACCTCAGCACAGTCCCCGAGAGCACGCGGTCCGATCCGGGCCGCGTCGTCCTCGACGCCCGCGACATCACCCGGGCCCTCACCCGCATCTCCCACGAGATCCTCGAGCGCAACAAGGGCGCCCGCGACCTGGTGCTGCTCGGCATCCCGAGCCGCGGGGTCCCGCTGGCCCACCGGATCGCCGAGAAGATCTCCGCCGTCGAGGGGTACGACGTCCCGGTCGGCTCGCTCGACGTGACGATGTACCGCGACGACCTGCGGCTGAAGCCGGCGCGCGCCCTGCTGCCCACCGAGATCCCGCGCCGGCGGCATCGACGGCAAGGTCGTCGTGCTGGTCGACGACGTGCTCTTCTCCGGCCGCACCATCCGGGCCGCGCTCGACGCGCTCAACGACGATCGGCCGGCCCGCAGGCCGTCCGGCTCGCGGTCCTGGTCGACCGCGGCCACCGCGAGCTGCCGATCCGCGCCGACTTCGTCGGCAAGAACCTCCCGACCTCGCTCGTCGAGCGGGTCAGGGTCACGCCTCGCCGGGCATCGACGACGTCGACGCCGTCGACCGATCGAGGGGAGCGCGCGCATGAAGCGCCACCTGCTGAGCGCGGCCGACCTGAGCCGCGACGACGCCGAGCTGGTCCTGCGGACCGCCGAGGAGCTGCGCTCGCTGGCCGACCGGCCGATCAAGAAGCTGCCCGCGCTGCGCGGCCGCACCGTGGTCAACCTCTTCTTCGAGGACTCCACCCGCACCCGGATCTCCTTCGAGGCCGCCGCCAAGCGGCTCTCGCGCCGACGTCATCAACTTCGCGGCCAAGGGCTCCTCGCTCTCGCAAGGGCGAGAGCCTCAAGGACACCGCGCTGACGCTCGAGGCGATGGGCGCCGACGCGGTCGTGGTCCGCCACTGGCGCCAGCGGCGCGCCGCACCGGCTGGCCCACTCCGGCTGGGTCCGCTCCAGCGTGGTCAACGCCGGCGACGGCACCCACGAGCACCCCACCCAGGCGCTGCTCGACGCGTTCACGATGTGGCGCCACCTCGCCGCGCAGGACGGCGGTGGCCTCGACGGCCGCCGGGTCGCGATCGTCGGCGACGTGCTGCACAGCCGGGTCGCCCGCTCCAACGCGCTGCTGCTGCGCACGCTCGGCGCCGAGGTCACCCTGGTCGCGCCGCCGACGCTGCTGCCGGTCGGGGTCGAGGCCTGGCCGGTCGAGACGTCGTACGACCTCGACGCGGTGCTGCCCAAGGCCGACGCGGTGATGATGCTGCGGGTCCAGCGCGAGCGGATGCACGGCGGGTTCTTCCCGACCGCGCGCGAGTACTCCCGCCGCTACGGCCTCGACGGCCGCCGGATGGCGACCCTGCAGGACCACACGATCGTCATGCACCCCGGCCCGATGGTCCGCGGCATGGAGATCACCGCCGACGTCGCCGACTCCGACCGCTCGGTGATCGTCGAGCAGGTCACCAACGGCGTCGCCGTCCGGATGGCCGTCCTGTACCTGCTGCTGGGCGGCTCCGAGCCCGCCGCTCGACCGCGAGGCAGAAGAGTGAGCACCACCTACCTGATCAAGAACGCCGCCGATCCTCGGCGGCGAGCCGACCGACCTGCTGCTCGAGGACGGCGTCATCGCCGAGATCGGCGCCGGCCTCGACCGCCGACGGCGCCGAGGTCATCGACGCCGACCGGCCTGGTCGCCCTGCCCGGCCTGGTCGACCTGCACACCCACCTGCGCGAGCCGGGCCGCGAGGACGCCGAGACCGTCGAGTCCGGCACCCAGCGCCGCCGCGCTCGGCGGCTTCACCGCCGTGCACGCGATGGCCAACACCGACCCGGTCGCCGACACCGCCGGCGTCGTCGAGCAGGTCTGGCGGCTCGGCCGCGAGGCCGGCTACTGCGACGTCTACCCGGTCGGCGCGGTCACCGTCGGGCTCGCCGGCGAGCGGCTCGCCGAGCTCGGCGCGATGGCCGACTCCGCCGCCCGGGTCCGGGTGTTCTCCGACGACGGCAAGTGCGTCGAGCGACGCCGTGCTGATGCGCCGGGCGCTGGAGTACGTCAAGGCGTTCGACGGCGTCATCGCCCAGCACGCCCAGGAGCCGCGGCTCACCGAGGACGCCCAGATGAACGAGGGCGAGCTGTCCGGGCCGGCTCGGGCTGGCCGGCTGGCCGGCGGTCGCCGAGGAGGCGATCATCGCCCGCGACTGCCTGCTCGCCGCGCACGTCGGCTCCCGGCTGCACGTCTGCCACGTGTCCACCGCCGGCTCGGTCGAGATCGTCCGCTAGGCCAAGGAGAAGGGCTGGAACGTCACCGCCGAGGTCTGCCCCCACCACCTGCTGCTGACCGACGAGCTGGCCGCGACCTACGACCCGATCTACAAGGTCAACCCGCCGCTGCGCACGGCCGCCGACGTCGAGGCGCTGCGGGCCGGGCTGGCCGACGGCACGATCGACATCGTCGCCACCGACCACGCCCCGCACCCGCACGAGGACAAGGACTGCGAGTGGGCGGCGGCCGCGTTCGGCATGCTCGGCCTCGAGACCGCGCTGTCGATCGTGCAGGAGACGATGGTCGACACCGGCCTGCTCGACTGGGCCGGCGTCGCCGAGCGGATGTCCTACGCGCCGGCCCGGATCGGCCGGGTCTCCGACCACGGCCGGCCGATCGAGGGGGCGCGCCGGCCAACGTCGTGCTCTACGACCCGGCGGTGCGCCGGGTGGTCGACGCCGCGCGAGTCCGCGTCGCTGTCGCGGAACACGCCGTACGCCGGGATGGAGCTGCCCGGCCGGGTGGTCGCGACGTTCCTGCGCGGCAAGGCGACCGTGCTCGACGGGAAGCTGGCATGACGGCGGTGCCCTGCTGGTCCTCGAGGACGGCCGCACCTTCCACGGCGAGGCCTACGGCGCCGAGGGCGAGACCTTCGGCGAGGCGGTCTTCAACACCGGCATGACCGGCTACCAGGAGACGCTGACCGACCCGTCGTACCACCGCCAGGTCGTCGTGATGACCGCCCCGCACATCGGCAACACCGGCGTCAACGACGAGGACCCGGAGTCGCGGCAGGATCTGGGTCGCCGGGTACGTCGTGCGCGACCCCGCCCGCGCGCCGTCCAACTGGCGGTCGCGGCGCACCCTCGACGACGAGCTGCGCGACGCAGGGCGTCGTCGGCATCTCCGGCATCGACACCCGCGCCCTGACCCGCCACCTGCGCGAGCGCGGCGCGATGCGGGTCGGGATCTCCTCGACCGAGACCGACCCCGACGCGCTGCTGGAGCGGGTGCGCGCGTCCGCCGAGATGGCCGGCGCCGAGCTGGCCGGCGAGGTGTCGACCGACGAGGCGTACGTCGTCCCGGCGGTGGGGGAGAAGCGGTTCACCGTCGCCGCCCTCGACCTCGGCATCAAGGCGATGACCCCGGCGCTGATGGCCGAGCGCGGCATCGAGGTGCACGTCCTGCCCGCCACCGCGACGCTCGACGACGTGCTGGCGGTCGAGCCGGACGGGCTGTTCTTCTCCAACGGCCCCGGCGACCCGGCCGCGACCACGCACCAGATCGAGCTGCTGCAGGGCGCGCTCGCGCGAGGGCATGCCCGTACTTCGGGATCTGCTTCGGCAACCAGCTGTTCGGCCGGGCGCTCGGCTTCGGCACCTACAAGCTGAAGTACGGCCACCGCGGCATCAACCAGCCGGTCATGGACCGCACCACCGGCAAGGTCGAGGTGACCGCCCACAACCACGGGTTCGCGGTCGACGCGCCCGCTGGACGCGCCGACCGAGACGCCGTACGGCGAGGCGACGGTCAGCCACGTCTGCCTCAACGACGACGTGGTCGAGGGCCTCGAGCTGCGCGACGACGACGGCAGGCTGAAGGCTTCTCGGTGCAGTACCACCCCGAGGCCGCGGCCGGCCCGCACGACGCGGCGTACCTCTTCGACCGGTTCTGCGAGCTCATGGCGAGGGTGACCGCCTGATGCCGAAGCGCGACGGACATCAAGAGCGTCCTGGTGATCGGCTCCGGGCCGATCATCATCGGCCAGGCCTGCGAGTTCGACTACTCCGGCACCCAGGCCTGCCGGGTGCTCAAGGCCGAGGGCCTGCGCGTGGTCCTGGTCAACTCCAACCCGGCCACGATCATGACCGACCCGGAGTTCGCCGACGCGACGTACGTCGAGCCGATCACGCCCGGAGTTCGTCGAGAAGGTGATCGAGAAGGAGCGCCCCGACGCGCTGCTCGCGACCCTCGGCGGCCAGACCGCGCTCAACGCCGCGATGGCGCTCGCCGAGAACGGCGTGCTGGAGAAGTACGGCGTCGAGCTGATCGGCGCCTCCATCGAGGCGATCGACCGCGGCGAGAACCGCGCAGCAGTTCAAGAAGATCGTCGAGGAGCTCGGCGGCGAGGTCGCCCGCAGCGCGATCTGCCACTCCCTCGACGACTGCCTCGCCGCCGCCGACGACCTCGGCTACCCGATGGTCGTGCGGCCGTCGTTCACGATGGGCGGCACCGGCTCCGGCATGGCCTACGACGAGGACGACCTGCGCCGGATCGCCGGCGCCGGCCTCGCCGCCAGCCCGACCACCGAGGTGCTCCTCGAGGAGTCGATCATCGGCTGGAAGGAGTACGAGCTCGAGGTCATGCGCGACACCGCCGACAACGTGGTGATCGTCTGCTCGATCGAGAACCTCGACCCGATGGGCGTGCACACCGGCGACTCGATCACCGTCGCGCCGGCGATGACGCTGACCGACCGCGAGTACCAGACGATGCGCGACCTCGCGATCGGCATCATCCGCGCGGTCGGCGTCGACACCGGCGGCTGCAACATCCAGTACGCCGTCAACCCCGCCGACGGCCGGCTGGTCGTGATCGAGATGAACCCGCGGGTGTCCCGGTCCAGCGCGCTGGCGTCGAAGGCGACCGGCTTCCCGATCGCGAAGATCGCGGCCAAGGTCGCGATCGGCTACACCCTCGACGAGATCCCCAACGACATCACCCGCGAGACGCCGGCCAGCTTCGAGCCGACGCTCGACTACGTCGTGGTGAAGGTGCCGCGGTTCGCGTTCGAGAAGTTCCCCGGCGCCGACCCGACCCTGACCACGCACATGAAGTCGGTCGGCGAGGCGATGGCGATCGGCCGCAACTTCACCGAGGCGCTGCAGAAGGCGCTGCGGTCGCTGGAGACAAGGACGCGCGTCGTTCGACTGGACACCACGAGTGGGTCGACCTCGACAAGGACGGCGCTGCTCGACGACGATCCGGGTCCCGCACGACGGCCGGCTGCGGAAGGTCATGGACGCGATCCGCGCCGGGGCCACCGCTCGAGGAGATCTTCGACGCCACCGGCATCGACCCGTGGTTCGTCGACCAGCTGTTCGCTGATCAACGAGATCGCGGCCGAGGTCGCTGGACGCCCCCGAGCTGACGCCCGGAGCTGCTGCGCCGGGCCAAGCGGCACGGCTTCTCCGACAGCCAGATCGGCAGGATCCGCGAACATGTCCGCGGACGTCGTCCGCGGGGTCCGGCACGCGCTCGGCATCCGGCCGGTCTACAAGACCGTCGACACCTGCGCCGCCGAGTTCGCCGCGCCGGACGCCGTACCACTACTCGTCGTACGACGAGGAGACCGAGGTCGCGCCCCGCGAGCGGCCGGCGGTGATCATCCTCGGCTCCGGCCCGAACCGGATCGGGCAGGGCATCGAGTTCGACTACTCCTGCGTGCACGCCGCGCTCGCGCTGTCCGCGGCCGGCTACGAGACGGTCATGGTCAACTGCAACCCCGAGACCGTCTCCACCGACTACGACACCTCCGACCGGCTCTACTTCGAGCCGCTGACGCTCGAGGACGTGCTCGAGATCGTGCACGCCGAGCAGCAGGCCGGCCCGGTCGCCGGCGTGATCTGCCAGCTCGGCGGCCAGACCCCGCTCGGCCTGGCCCAGGGCCTGGCCGACGCCGGCGTGCCGATCGTCGGCACCACCCCCGAGGCGATCCACCTCGCCGAGGAGCGGGGCGCGTTCGGGCGGGTGCTCGCGCGACGCCGGACCTGCCGGCGCCCAAGCACGGCATGGCGTCGTCGTACGCCGAGGCGGCGGCGATCGCGGCCGAGATCGGCTACCCGGTGCTGGTGCGGCCGTCGTACGTCCTCGGCGGGCGGGGCATGGAGATCGTCTACGACGACGACGCGCTGTCGGGCTACATCGGCCGGGCCACCGCAGATCAGCCCGGAGCACCCGGTGCTGGTCGACCGGTTCATCGACGACGCGGTCGAGATCGACGTCGACGCGCTGTACGACGGCGAGCGAGCTCTTCCTCGGCGGCGTCATGGAGCACATCGAGGAGGCCGGCATCCACTCCGGCGACTCGTCGTGCGCGCTGCCGCCGATCACGCTCGGCGCGACCGAGATCCAGCGGATCCGCGAGGCCACCGAGGCGATCGCCAAGGGTGTCGGGGTCCGCGGGCTGATCAACATCCAGTTCGCGCTGGGCTCCGACGTGCTCTACGTCCTGGAGGCCAACCCGCGCGCCTCCCGCACGGTGCCGTTCGTCTCCAAGGCGACGGCCATGCCGCTGGCCAAGGCGGCCGCCCGGGTGATGATGGGCGAGTCGATCGCCTCGCTGCGCGAGGCGGGGGTGCTTGCCCGCGACGGCGACGGGGGCGACCTGCCCGGCGACGCCGCCGATCGCGGTCAAGGAGGCGGTGATGCCGTTCAACCGGTTCCAGACCCCCGACGGCCGGACCGTCGACACGGTCCTCGGACCGGAGATGCGGTCCACCGGCGAGGTGATGGGCTTCGACGCCTTCTTCGGCAAGGCCTTCGCCAAGTCGCAGGCCGGCGCGTACGGGCCGCTGCCGGTGACCGGCCGGGTGTTCGTCAGCATGGCCAACCGCGACAAGCGGACGATGATCTTCCCGATCAAGCGTGCTGGCCGACCTCGGCTTCGAGATCCTCGCGACCCAGGGCACGGCCGAGGTGCTGCGCCGCAACGGCATCCCCGCCACGGTCGTGCGCAAGCACTTCGAGGGCACCGGCCCGACCGGGGAGCAGACGACCGTGCAGCTGATCCTCGCCGGCGAGATCGACCTGGTGGTCAACACCCCGCACGGGTCCACCAGCGGCGGCTCGGCCCGCATCGACGGCTACGAGATCCGCACCGCTGCCGTGCTGGCGAACATCCCGTGCATCACCACCGTGCAGGGGCTCGGCGCGGCCGTGCAGGGGATCGAGGCGATGCGCGCCGGCGACATCGGCGTCCGGTCGCTGCAGGACTGGGCCGCCCGTTGAGGCCGTACCGCCTACTGTTCGACCGGGTCCTCACCCGGACCGACCCCGAGCGCGCCCACCACGTCGCGTTCCGGGCCATCCGGGCGGCCCGCCCCTCGTTGGCGCGGCACCGACCGAGCCGGTAGCGCCGTCGGGACCGCGTGCGAGGCCATGGGGCTCACCTTCCCGAACGTGCTCGGGCTGGCGGCCGGCTTCGACAAGAACGCCGTCGGCATCGACGCCCTGGCCGCGCTCGGCTTCGGGCACGTCGAGATCGGCACCGTCACCGGCGAGCCGCAGCCCGGCAACCCGCAGCCGCGGCTGTTCCGGCTGCCGGAGGACCGGGCGGTCGTCAACCGGATGGGCTTCAACAACGACGGCGCCGAGGTCGTCGCGCGGCGCCTCGGCGACGGCGACGGACCCGGCTCGACGGGCCATCCGCCCAACTCGAGGGGCCATCGCGCCCACTCAACGGTGCTGGGCGTGAACATCGGCAAGACCAAGGTGGTGCCCGAGGACGACGCGGTGCGCGACTACGAGAAGTCGGCCGGCTGCTGGCGCCGTACGCCGACTACCTGGTCGTCAACGTCAGCTCGCCCAACACCCCGGGCCTGCGCAACCTGCAGGCCGTCGAGAAGCTCGAGCCGCTGCTGAGCGGCCGTACGCGCCGCGCCGACGACGCCGTACCGGACCGACGCGTGCCGCTGCTGGTCAAGATCGCCCCCGACCTCGACGACGACGACGTGCTGGCCGTCGCCGACCTGGCCACCGCGGTCGGGCTGGACGGGATCATCGCCACCAACACCACGATCAGCCGCGACGGGCCTCCGCACCCCGGAGGCGACCGTGGCCGAGATCGGCGCCGGCGGCCTCTCCGGCCGCCCCCTCACCGAGCGGTCGCTGGAGGTGCTGCGGCTGCTCGCGGGACGGGTCGGCGACGCTCACCCTGGTCGTCCGTCGGCGGCATCACCACCGTCGAGGACGCCCGCGCCCGGCTCGACGGCGGGCGCCACCCTGCTCCAGGGCTACACCGCGTTCGTCTACGAGGGCCCGCTGTGGCCGACGCCGGATCCTCCACGGCCTCGAGGCGCCGGGGACCTCGTGAGCACGTCCGAGCGACGCCCCGTCCACGTCACCGGCGAGGTGCTGGCGACCCGGAAGGTCGGCGCCTACCGTCACCTCACCCTGGTCGCCCCCGGCGTCCCCGAGCGGTTCCGGCCGGGCAACTTCGTGGCGCTCTCGACCGGACCGGACCGGCTCGCCCGCCGCGCCATGTGGATCCACCGGGTCAAGCCCACCGGCGGGTACGGCGCCACCATCGAGCTGGTCGTCGAGCCGGTCGGCCCCGGCACCCGCTGGCTGGCCGCCCTGCCGAGCGGGGCGCGGGTCGAGGTCACCGGGCCGCTCGGGCGACCCTTCGCCCTGCCCAAGGAGCCGGTCAGCTGCGTCCTCGTCGGCGAGGGGTACGCCGCCGCGCCGATGTTCCCGCTCGCCGAGCGGCTCCGCGAGCGCGACTGCGTCGTCACCCTGGTCGTCGCTGCCCAGGACGAGGCCCACCTGCTCTCGGCACTCGAGGCGCGACGCTCCGCCCGCGCGGTCACGGTGGTCACCGGCGACGGGTCGATCGGCAGCCGAGGCACGGTGGCCGACGTACTCCCCGATGTGCTGGCCAAGGCGCAGGCCGAGGTCGTCTACGCCGCCGGGCCGGCGCCCACCCTCCACGCCGTCGCCTCGGCCGCCGAGCAGGCCGGAGCGTGGAGCCAGACCGCCCTCGAGCAGCCGATGGCCTGCGGCACCGGCCTCTGCCAGGGCTGCGCCGTGCCGGTCGTGGGGGAGGACGGCGTCGCCCGGATGGTCCGCGCCTGCGTCGACGGCCCCGTCTTCCGGGGCGACCGGGTCCGCTGGGACGAGGTGGAGCCCGGCGTCCGGGTGGGCAGTGCATAGGCTCGGCGACGTGGCCACTCCGACCGAGCTCGCCGGGCTCACCCTGCCCAGCCCCATCCTGGTGGCGTCGGGCTGCGGAGGCACCGGCCGCGAGCTCGCGGCGTACGGCGACCTGGCCGCGCTGGGCGGCTTCGTCACCCGCTCGATCACCGTCACCGCCCGTCAGGGCGGCGCGATGCCGCGGATCGTGGAGACCCCCTCCGGCTTCATCAACGCGATCGGGCTGCAGAACCCCGGCCTCGACCACTTCCTTGCCACCGAGCTGCCCTGGCTGGTGCAGCAGGGCGTCCGCGTCTTCGTCTCGATCGCCGGGAAGTCGCTGGGGGAGTACGCCGAGCTCGCCCGGCGGCTGGGCCGCTCTCCGGGCGTGGCCGGGGTCGAGGTGAACCTGTCGGCGCCCGACGCCACCGGTACCGGGGTCTTCGACGTCCGCGAACCGTTCCACGCCGCCAGCGTCGTCGCCGCGGTCCAGCGCGACCTCCCGCGGGGCATGCCGGCGATCGCGAAGGTGCGCTCCGACGTCGGCCGGGTCGTCGAGAGTGCCCGGACCGTCCTGGACGCCGGCGCCGCCGCCGTCGTGGTCGGCAACGCCTTCCCGGCCGCGCTGCCGGACGGACGACCGGGGGGGCTCAGCGGGCCCGCGATCCGGCCCCTCGCCCTGCGCTGCGTCGCGGAGGTGCACGCCGCGCTGCCCGAGGCCCAGGTCGTGGGTGCCGGAGGCATCGGCACGATCGAAGACGTCCGGTCCTTCCTCGACGCCGGGGCCACCGCGGTCCAGATCGGCACCGCGCTGCTGCACGACCCCACCACCGCCACCCGTCTGGTGGCCGAGCTCCAGGACGCCCCATGAACCAGTCGCCGTTCGGATCCCGGCTCCACGACGCGCTGCGCGATCGCGGTCAGCTGTGCGCGGGGATCGACCCGCACGCCTCCCTGCTCCACGCGTGGGGGCTCGAGGACAGCGCCGCGGGCCTCGAGCGGTTCGCCCTCACAGCCGTCGAAGCGGTCGCGCCGCTGGTCTCGGTGGTGAAGCCGCAGTCGGCGTTCTACGAGAGGCACGGCAGCCGCGGGATCGCGGTCCTGGAGCGGGTGATCGAGGAGTCGCGGGCCGCCGGGGCGCTGGTCCTGCTCGACGTGAAGCGGGGCGACATCGGGTCCACCAGCCAGGCCTACGCCGACGCCTACCTCGACCCCGGCTCGCCGCTCGCCGCCGACGCGATCACCGCGAGCCCCTTCCTGGGCTTCGGGTCCCTGACCCCGATGCTCGACACCGCGCGCAAGCACGGCACCGGCGTGTTCGTGCTCGCCCTCACCTCCAACCAGGAAGGCCCCGAGGTCCAGCACGCCACCACGGACAGCGGTCGGACGGTCGCCGGCACGGTCCTCGACCAGCTCCGCAGGCTCAACGAGGGAGCCGAGCCGCTCGGCTCATTCGGCGCGGTCGTCGGCGCCACCATCGGCGACGCCGGGGAGTCCCTCGACATCAACGGCCCCCTCCTCGCGCCGGGGTACGGCGCCCAGGGCGGCACCGTCGCCGACCTGCGCCGGATCTTCGGCCGGTCCGCGGGCCGGGTGCTCGCGAGCTCATCGCGCGAGCTGCTGCTGCCCGGACCCGACCGGCAGGCACTCCGGGACGGCGTACTGCGGGTGCAGGACGACCTCGCGGAGCTCTCGGCATGAGCCGAGCAAGACCGCTAGCCGCCTGTTTGGCGACCCTCCCGTTGCTCGTGTCGCCGCTGGCCGGCTGCGCCAGCGAGCAGGAGGAGTACTGCCAGGCGGTCAAGGACCACCAGGAGCGGCTGAGCGAGATCATGTCCGACGCCGGGCCCACCGCGCTGCTGGAGGCGCTCGACAGCTTCCGCGAGCTCCGCGCCGAGGCGCCGAGTGACATCAGCGACGAGTGGCAGCAGGTCATCCGCAGCCTCGAGGCCCTCGACCAGGCCCTCGCCGACGCCGGCGTGGACCCGGCCGACTTCGACCGCGGGAAGCCACCCGAAGGCGTGAGCAAGGAGGAGCAGGAAGCCATCGCCCGTGCCGCCGACGAGATCGGTTCTCGGGAGACCGAGCTGGCGCTCGCCGGCGTCAGGCAGCAGGCGCTCGACGTCTGCAAGACCCAGCTGTGGCTCTGATCGTGGCTGTCAGGAAGTTGCGCCCCGCGTCAACTGCGCATCGTCGGTGAAGGCCGCATGGTGGCTCCCCACCTTGCGTGCCGCCGCGAGGTGACCGCCCAGGTAGCCACCGACTCCCGAGATGGCCGCTCCGGCAAGAGCGAGGCCGACGCCACGCCCGTGCCGGCCGCCCCGGCGGGCGAACCAGGACGCCGCATAGGCGCCGATCGCGACGGCGTTGGTCACGGCGTGGACGAGGCCCACCCGCTTCTCGCGCGGACCGGCTTCCGACCACTCGGCCCATCCGGTCCAGGCGGTGGGTCCGGCGGCCAGCAGACCTGCAGCCACGAGCCTCTGGGCTGAGGCGGAAGAGTCGCGTCCTCCGACCAGGTCAAGCACGCTGGCGGAGGTCCACGTGCCGAGCACGACATCGGTGAGCAGCGGGTGCACAGCGTGACCGAGCCACTCGCCGCGCAGCACCGCACCTCGCGTCCCGCTCCCGAACACGGTCCGGATCGAAGGCTCCACCGCCTGGACCGGTCGGTCGAGCGAAGCGGTCTCCTCGAGCCTCCGGGTCCAACGCACGAGCGTGGGAGGCCGTTCGATGGGATCCATGCGTTCTCCTCGGAGCCCGACAGGTCGAGAGGATTCTTTCGGGCGTCGTCGGACCATCGTTGCCTCGCGAGCCCAGCAAGGTCAATCGAGTCAAGAGAGAGATTTGCCCGGCCAGATGGGGGTTTCGTTGCCGCGCGGTTCAGCTTCTGACTACATTGGCCCCTTGACCCGCGCCCTCCCGCAGCTAAGGAAGCTTCGCTCGTGGCCCTGCCTCCGCTCACTCCCGAACAACGTCAGGCGGCGCTGGACAAAGCCGCCGCATCCCGTCGGGAGCGGGCCGATGTCAAGAACCGTCTCAAGCACTCGGGCGCCTCGATCACCGAGGTGCTCCGCGACGGTGAGCGCAACGAGGTCATCGGCAAGATGCGGGTGATCGACCTGCTCCAGTCGATGCCCGGGTTGGGCAAGGTGCGGGCCCGGCAGGTGATGGAGCGGCTCGGCATCGCCGAGAGCCGCCGGGTGCGCGGCCTCGGGAGCAAGCAGGTGGCGGCGCTGGAGCGCGAGTTCGCCTCCCGTGACTCGACCCCGCGTGACTGAGGGCAAGCGCTCGCGCCTGGTGGTGCTCGCCGGGCCCACGGCTGTCGGCAAGGGCTCCGTCGCGGCCGCCGTCCGCGAACGCCACCCGGACGTGTGGATCTCGGTCTCGGTGACCACCCGCTCGCCTCGTCCCGGCGAGCAGGACGGCGTCCACTACTTCTTCGTCACCGATGACGACTTCGACGCCATGGTCGAGCGCGGCGACCTCCTGGAGTGGGCGGTGGTCCACCAGAGCGCGCGTTACGGCACCCCGCGCGGCCCGGTCGAGGAGGCGCTGGCCGCGGGGCGCCCGGCCCTGCTGGAGATCGACCTGCAGGGTGCACGGCAGGTGCGGTCGACGATGCCGGGGGCGTTGTTCGTGTTCCTCAAGCCCCCGTCGTGGGACGAGCTGGTGCGCCGCCTGGTCGGTCGGGGCACCGAGACGGAGACCGAGCGCAGCCGGAGGCTCGAGACCGCGCTGGAGGAACTGGCCGCCGAGCGAGAGTTCGACGTCACGGTCGTGAACCACGAAATTCACGCCGCAGCGGACGAGTTGGTAGCCTTGATGATGCTCGAACAGAGCAACTGATCATTCTCCCCGCGCCAACAACCACCTGTGAGGCTCACGCGTGTCTGCCCCCAACATCGCCGCCGAGGGCGTAACCAACCCCTCGATCGACGACCTGCTCACCAAGACCGACAGCAAGTACAAGCTGGTTCTCTACAGCGCCAAGCGGGCTCGCCAGATCAACGCCTACTACTCACAGCTGGGCGAGGGCCTGCTGGAGTACGTCGGCCCGCTGGTCGACACGCACGTCCAGGAGAAGCCGCTCTCCATCGCCCTGCGCGAGATCAACGACGACCTGCTCACCTGTGAGGACGTCGACCCGGCCGAGCTGGCCGCCGAGGAGGAGGCGGCCCGCGCCGCCGCCCTCGAGTCCTCGTTCACCGGCGGCACCGGCGACAAGACCGCCAGCGAGTGATCCGGACGGTCCCGTGACCATCGAAGCGCGGCCCCGCGTCGTCGTGGGGGTCGGTGGCGGGATCGCGGCCTACAAGGCGTGCGAGCTCGTACGCCGGTTCACCGAGTCCGGTCACGACGTCACCGTCGTACCCACGGCTGCTGCGCTGGAGTTCGTCGGCGCGGCCACCTGGGCCGCCCTCTCGGGCAAGCCCGTGTCAGCCGACGTGTGGACCGACGTCCAGGAGGTCCCGCACGTGCGGATCGGCCAGGAGGCCGACCTCGTCGTCGTGGCGCCTGCGACGGCCGACCTGATGGCCCGTGCAGCCCACGGGCTCGCCGACGACCTGCTCACCAACACCCTCCTGACCGCCCGGTGCCCGGTGGTCTTCGCACCCGCGATGCACACCGAGATGTGGGAGCACGCCGCCACCCAGGCCAACGTCGCCACCCTCCGGTCCCGGGGGGCCGTCGTGATGGAACCGGCGGAGGGCCGGCTGACCGGCGCGGACTCCGGCAAGGGCCGACTGCCGGAGCCCGACGAGCTGTTCCAGGTCGCGACCGACGTCCTCGCCCGTCAGCACAGGGGCCTCGACCTGGCCGGACGGCACGTCGTGGTCTCCGCCGGAGGGACCCGCGAGTACCTCGACCCGGTCCGGTTCCTCGGCAACCGCTCCTCGGGGCGGCAGGGATATGCACTGGCCCGGGCCGCGGTCTCCCGCGGAGCCGAGGTCACCCTGGTCAGCGCCAACGTGAGCCTGCCCGACCCGGCCGGCGTCAAGGTGGTACGGGTCGAGACGACCGGCCAGCTGCGCGACGCCGTGGTGTCGGCGGCCGCCTCGGCCGACGCGGTGGTGATGGCCGCAGCCCCGGCCGACTACCGCCCGACCACGGTCAGCGAGAGCAAGATCAAGAAGACCGCGGACGGCTCAGCTCCCGGCCTGGAGCTCACCCAGAACCCCGACATCCTGCACGAGATCGCCACCCAGCGGACCCGTCCCGAGTCCGTCGTCGTCGGCTTCGCCGCCGAGACCGGCGACGACACCGGCTCGGTCCTCGACCTGGCCCGCGACAAGCTCGCCCGCAAGGGCTGCGACCTGCTGGTCGTCAACGACGTCAGCGGGGGGGCGGTGTTCGGCAGCGCCGACAACCAGGCGGTGATCCTGACCGCCGAGGGCGACGCGGTCGACGTACCCCTGGGGTCGAAGTCCGCGTTGGCCCACGTGGTCTGGGATCAGGTCGCGCGCCGATTCGACGGCTGAGACCCCGATCCCACATGCTGGTCGCTGGGTATTGTTGCCCCACCTTTCCACCCATCGAACGGGAGTGAGCGCCACCGTGGCAGGACGCCTTTTCACGTCGGAGTCGGTGACCGAAGGTCACCCCGACAAGATTGCCGACCGGATCAGCGACACCGTGCTCGACTTCCTCATGGAGCACGACGAGGACAACGCCAACCTGCGCACGGCCGTCGAGACCCTGCTGACCACCGGGCTGGTCGTGGTGGCCGGCGAGGTCCGCACCAACGCCTATGCGCCGGTGGCGGAGCTGGTCCGCAAGACGATCCTCGAGATCGGCTACGACTCCTCCGAGAAGGGCTTCGACGGCAAGAGCTGCGGCGTCCAGGTGGCGATCGGCGGCCAGTCGCTCGACATCGCCGCGGGTGTCGACCAGGGCCACGAGGCGCGCGTGGGCACCTCAGACGACGAGCTCGACCGACGCGGCGCCGGTGACCAGGGGCTGATGTTCGGCTACGCCTGCGACGACACGCCCGAGCTGATGCCGCTGCCGATCATGATCGCTCAGCGGTTGGCCCAGCAGCTCACCGATGTCCGCAAGGACGGCACGCTCGACTACCTGCGTCCCGACGGCAAGACCCAGGTCACCATCGAGTACGACGCCGAGGACCGGCCGGTGCGGATCGACACGGTCGTGCTGTCCACCCAGCACGCCGGCGAGATCGACCACCCGACCCTCGAGTCGGACATCAAGAAGCACGTCATCGACGAGGTGCTGCAGTCCTTCGACATCCCCTCCGAGGGGTACCGACTGCTGGTCAACCCGACCGGCACGTTCGTGGTCGGCGGCCCGATGGGCGACGCCGGGCTGACCGGCCGCAAGATCATCGTCGACACCTACGGCGGCATGGCCCGCCACGGCGGCGGCGCCTTCTCCGGCAAGGACCCCTCCAAGGTCGACCGCTCCGCCGCCTACGCCATGCGCTGGGTGGCCAAGAACGTCGTGGCGGCCGGACTGGCCCGTCGTTGCGAGGCCCAGGTGGCCTACGCGATCGGCAAGGCTGCCCCGGTCGGCGTCTTCATCCAGACCTTCGGCACCGGCGTGGTCTCCGATGAGGAGATCCAGCAGGCGGTGCTGGAGGTCTTCGACCTGCGTCCGGCAGCGATCATCCGCGATCTCGACCTGCTGCGTCCGATCTACGCGATGACCTCGGCTTACGGTCACTTCGGCCGCGAGCTCCCGGAGTTCACCTGGGAGCGCACCGACCGCGTCGAGGAGCTCAAGGCCGCTGTCGCCCAGCTGACGTCGCCGGGCCGGGTCGGCGCCGGCTGGTAGAGATCTCCCCATGACCGACCCCGCCCCCGGAGAGCAGACCGAGCTGCTGCCCGGGCATGCGCGAGGTGGTCAAGGCTTCCCGGGCCAGGTCGGCCGCCACCCGTCGGCGCGCGGCCGCGCGCGACGAGATCAGCGAGATCGACCCGGTGGCTCGCGTGCTGGTCGACCTCCCGCTGGCCCACCTCGACCGGCCCTTCGACTACGCCGTTCCCGCGGCGATGGCGTCCGACGCCGTCCCGGGCTGCCGGGTCAAGGTCCGGTTCGCCGGCCAGGACGTCGACGGGTTCCTCCTCGCCCGCACCGACGAGACCGACCACGGCGGCCGGCTGCAGCCGTTGCGCCGCGTCGTCAGCGCGGAGCCGGTGCTCAGTCCGGCCGTCGCGGACCTGAGCGCCCGGCTCGCCGAGCGCTACGCCGGCACCCGCTCCGACGTGCTTGCGGCTCGCGGTCCCGCCACGGCACGCCACCACCGAGAAGGCTCCGTCGCCCCCCGCCCCGACGCCCGACGTCGACCTGGAGGCCGGGCGTCAGGCCTGGGCGGGCCACGAGCCCGCCGGCGCGTTCCTCGACCACCTCGGGCGCGGCGGGTCCCCCCGAGCGGTGTGGTCGGCGGCGCCCGGGACCGACTGGCCGCTGCTGCTCGCCCACGCCGCCGCCACGACGTACTCCTCCGGGCGTGGAGCCCTGCGTGTGCGTCCCGGACCGGCGCGACGTCGACCGGGTGAGCGACGCCCTGACCGCGGTCCTCGGCGAGGGCCACCACGTCGTGCTGACCGCGGACAGCGGCCCCGCCGCCCGCTACCGCGACTTCCTGGCCGTGCTGCGTGGCTCGCGCCGGATCGTCGTCGGCACCCGCGCGGCGAGCTTCGCGCCGGTTCGCGACCTGGGCCTGGTCGCGATCTGGGACGACGGCGACGACCTGCACGCCGAGCCACGCGCGCCCTACCCCCACACCCGCGAGACGCTGCTGCTGCGTGCGGAGGCCGAGGGGACGGCAGCCCTGGTCGGCGCCGTGGCGCGCACCGTCGAGGCGGAGTACCTCCTCCGCACCGGCTGGGCCCGCGAGCTCGCACCGCCGAGGGCGCTCCTGCGTGAGCGGGTCATCGTCAGCGTCGCCGGCGCGAGCGACCACGAGCTGCGCCGCGACCCACACTCCCGTGCGGCCCGCATCCCGACCACCGTCCATGACGCGATCCGGTCCGGTCTGGAGACGGGGCCGGTTCTCGTGCAGACGCCGCGCTCCGGCTACGCCTCGACCCTCGCCTGCGAGCGATGCCGCACGGCCGCCCGCTGCGCTCGATGCTCGGGCCCGCTGCTGATCGACGCGCCGACCAGCCCGCCGAGCTGCCGATGGTGCGGGGAGGTCGACGGGGCCTGGTCCTGTTCCACGTGCGGCCACCGGGGGCTGCGGGCACCTGTGCTCGGCGACGCCCGCACGGCCGAGGAGCTCGGGCGGACGTTTCCCGGCGCCACGGTGCGCACCTCGAGCGGCGACCGCGTCGTCGCCACGGTCGACGCCCGTCCCGCGATCGTCGTGGCTACCCCGGGCGCGGAGCCGGTGGCCGAGGGCGGCTACGCCGCGGTCGTGCTCCTCGACACCTGGCTGCCACTTGCCCGGGTCGACCTCCGCGCGGCGGAGGAGGCCGTGCGCCGCTGGGCCAACGCCGGCGCACTGGCGATCCCGGGCGGCCGGGTCGTCGCCGTCGGCGATCCCGGCCACCCCGCGCTGCAGGCCCTCGTGCGGTGGGACCTGCCGGGCTTCGCCGACCGTGAGATCCGCGAGCGCCAGGAGGCCCACCTGCCGCCGGCCTCCCGGCATGGCCACCATCACCGGCGAGCCCGGGGCGGTGGACGACGCGCTGACCCTGCTGGCCGCCACCGCCCTCCGCCGAGGTGCTCGGTCCCGTCGACGTCGTCGACCCCGACGGCTGCCGGGCCGTGATCCGGGTGCCGCGGGCCGACGGCGCCGCGCTGTCGCGCTGCGCTCGCCGAGCTGCAGCGGCTCCGCTCGGCCCGCAAGCTGGACGCCGTCCGGGTCCAGGTCGACCCGGCGACGATCGGCTGAGCCGGCCAACCTCACTTCGACAGCCGCTGGTACTTCCGCACCGCGAGCGGCAGGAACGCCGCCGTGATCAGGAGCGGCCAGACCAGAGCCATCTCCATCGCGTGCTGCTCGATCCAGCTGTCCCCGGTCGGCACCGGGTTCCCGAACAGCTCCCGGATCGCGTTCGCCGTCGACGACACCGGGTTCCACATCGCGATGAACCCCAGCCACTCGGGCATCAGCGACGGGCGGCGTGAACACGCTCGAGAGCATCCCGAACGGGAACGCGATCGCGAACAGGTTCCCGGCCTGCTCCTGGCCGGGCACGAACATCGCGAGGTAGATCCCGATCCAGATCAGCGAGAACCGCAGCAGCAGGAGCAGGAAGAAGGCGTAAGCCGTGTCCACGGCGCCGCCCTCAGATCGCCAGCCGACGGCGACAGCGATCAGCGCCAGCACGGCCAGGTCGATGGTCGCGCCGATCAGGTCGCCGACGCCGCGGCCGCTCACCACCGCCGACCGGGCCATCGGCATCGATCGGAACCGGTCGATGACGCCCTTCTCCTTGTCGACGACCATGATGTAGGCGGTGTTCATGAACCCGAAGGCCATGGTCATCGCGAACATGCCGGGCATCGCGTACGTCTTGTAGTCGGCCCCGCCCCCGATCTCCATCGCCGATCCGAAGACGTAGACGAACAGCAGCACGGAGACGATCGGGAAGCCGAGCTGCCAGAGGATCATGGTCGGCTCGCGGCGGTAGTAGAGCAGCCCGCGCCGCACCATGGCAGCGCAGTCGGACACGGCCCACCACAGCAGACGAACGCCGCTGGGGCGTGAGGTCGGTCAGGTAGGGAGTCGTGGTCATCGGAGTGCCTCCTCGGTGATCGCGTCTGGCGGCTTCTCCGTGGAACGCGCGGTCTCTTCGGCCCGGTGGCCGGTCAGCCGCAGGAACACGTCGTCGAGGGTCGGGCGGCGAAGGGTGATGTCCTCGACCGCCACCCCGTTCGGCCTGGAGCCGACCGGCGACCGCTGTGAGGGCCGCCACCCGGTTCTGCGACCGGCGCCGTGACCGTCCGCTGCTCGGTGACCACCTCCGGGTCGCTCGCTCGCGACGCCGGCGAACGCCTCGACCACCCGATCGAGGTCTGCCCCCGGGGCGGCCACCACCTCGATCTGGTCCCCGCCGACCGTGCTCTTCAGCTCCGCCGGCGTGCCAGTGGCGACCGTGCGGCCCCGGTCGATGACGGTGATCCGGTCGGAGAGCTGGTCGGCCTCCTCGAGGTACTGGGTGGTCAGCAGCACGGTCGTCCCGCCCGTCACCAGCTCCCGGATCGCGTCCCAGACCTCGTTCCGTCCGCGCGGGTCGAGGCCGGTGGTCGGCTCGTCCAGGAACAGCACCTGGGGCGCCAGGATCATGCTCGCGGCCAGGTCGAGCCGGCGCCGCATGCCGCCGCTGTACTGCTTGACGCCCTTGTCGGCGGCGTCGGTGAGGTCGAACCGCTCCAGCAGCTCGGCGGCCCGGCTCCGTGCCCGCCGACTGCCGAGGTGGAACAGCTCGGCCGAACAGCTCGAGGTTCTGCCGGCCGGTGAGGATCTCGTCGACCGCGGCGTACTGGCCCGCGAGCCCGATCCGGCGCCGCACCTCCTGCGGGTCACTCCGCGACGTCGACTCCGGCGACGTGCGCCTTGCCGCCGTCAGCGTCGAGCAGGGTGGTCAGCACCCGGACCGCCGTGGTCTTGCCGGCGCCGTTCGGTCCGAGCAGCCCGTGCACCGTGCCGTAGGGGACGGCGAGCTCGAACTCGTCGAGCGCCGCTCACCTCCGGAAGTGCTTCGACAGCGCCTCGCGCCTCGATCGCCAGCCCTGGCTCCGGCATCGTTCATCAGTGCCTCCCCCGATGAACTGAGTACGCTGTACGCAAGAAAAGCGTACACTCTACGCAGTAGTGTTGGCGAGCACTTTCCGGACGGGAGGCGAGCGTGGAGAGGCTGAGGAGGCGCATGGCGCAGGAGCACAGCGGCGGAGGCGACATCAGCCGCAGTCTCGCGCTGATGTGGGAGTTCGACCTCGGTCGCAGGACCCGGGGCCCGAAGCCGAAGCTGAGCGTGGACGCGATCGTCGACGCGGCGGTCGCCGTCGCGGACGCCGAGGGACTCGATGCCGTGTCGATGCGCCGGATCGGCCAGGAGCTCGGGGTCGGCGCGATGTCGCTCTACCGCTACGTGCCCGGCAAGGAGGAGCTGCTCGACCTGATGCTGGAGCGGGTCAACGCGCCGGTCGAGGACGAGCGAGCTCGGCGGCGACTGGCGGACGGCCATGGAGACGCTGGGCCGCGGCATGTGGGACGCTGTACACCACCCACCCGTGGCTGCCGCTGGTCGACCAGACCCGGCCGCTGCTCGGCCCGAACGCCCTGCGCGGCATGCGACATCGCCGTCGCCGCGCTGGACGGCACCGGGCTCGAGGGCAGGAGCAGGTCGCCGTCATCGCCGCCATCGAGGCGTTCGTCGTCAGCGCCGCGCGCAACCACAACAGCGCCGCCCTCGCCGAGCAGGTGAGCGGCGATCAGCCACGAGGAGTTCTGGGCCGCCCAGGAGCCGGTGCTCTCGAAGGCCATGCAGTCCGGCGACTACCCGCACGTCGCCGCCCTCGACATGGACGCCTTCGACATGGGCGGCGAGGAGTTCATGGTCTTCGGGCTGACCCGGCTGCTGGACGGCGATCGGCCGTCCTGGTCGAGGGCCGGGCCGCGGCAGGCTGACGCGCCTCCTATGCTTGCCGGGCATCCCGACGCCGACCTCGAGGAGCCCCGTGGCCGATCCGCCCGATCCGCCTGTTCGGCGACCCGATCCTGCGCAGCCGGCGGTCGAGGTCGTCGACTTCGACAAGGAGCTGCGCACGGCTGGTCACCGACCTCACCGACACCATGCTCGACGCTCCCGGTGCCGGCCTCGCGGCGCCGCAGATCGGAGTCGGGCTGCGGGTCTTCACCTGGTACGTCGAGGGCGAGGTCGGCCACCTGGTCAACCCGATCCTCGAGCTGTCCGAGGAGATCCAGGACGGCCTCGAGGGCTGCCTCTCCCTGCCGGAGCTGGCCTACGAGTGCAAGCGGGCGATGTCGGTCGTCGCGCGCGGCTTCGACATGCTACGGCGAGCCGGTCACCATCGACGGCAGCGAGCTGCTGGCCCGGGCGATCCAGCACGAGACCGACCACCTCGACGGCATCCTGTTCATCGACAAGCTCGACACCGACGCTCGCAAGGCCGCGATGAAGGAGATCCGCGAGTCCGAGTGGTTCGGCGCTCGAGCAGCCGACCGTCCGGGTCTAGCCCGCACCCCACCCGCGGGCTGGCGCTCTGATGCGGGTCGTCTTCGCCGGCACCCCCGAGGTCGCCCTGCCCGCCCTCGACGCCGTCGCCGCGTCCGGCCACGACCTGGTCGGCGTGGTCACCCGCCCGGACGCCCCGGCCGGGCCGCGGGCGGAAGCTGGTCGCGAGCCCGGTGGCCCAGCGGGCCGAGGAGCTCGGCGTACCCGTGCTCAAGCCCGACCACCCGCGCGACGCCGGCGTTCCAGGAGGAGCTGCGCGCGCTCGCCGCCCGACTGCTGCCCGGTCGTCGCCTACGGCGCCCTGCTGCCGCAGTCGGCCCTCGACATCCCCGACGCACGGCTGGGTCAACCTGCACTTCTCGGTGCTGCCCGCCTGGCGTGGGGCGGCGCCGGTCCAGCACGCGATCTGGGCCGGCGACGAGGTCACCGGGGCGACGACGTTCCGGATCGTCAAGGAGCTCGACGCCGGCCCGACGTTCGGCGTGATGACCGAGACCATCCGGCCCGACCGACACCGCCGGCGACCTGCTCGCGCGGCTGGCCGAGGGCGGAGCCGGGCTGCTCGTGGCGACCCTGGACGGCATCGCCGACGGGATCGCTCGAGGCGCGCGAGCAGCCAGGCCGACGGGCGTGAGCTTCGCGCCCAAGATCCCGGTCGACGACGCGCGGATCGACTGGAGCCGAGCCCGCAGCGGCGGTCGACCGGCAGATCCGCGCGTGCACGCCCGTCCCGGGAGCCTGGACCACCTACGACGGCGAGCGGATCAAGATCGGCCCGGTCACCGTGGTCGACGGCCGACCTCGCGCCCGGCGTCCTCGAGGTCACCAAGACCGCCGTCCTGGTCGGCACCGGCACGCGGCGCCGTCCGGCTCGGCGAGGTCAAGGCCCACGGGCGGAGGCAGATGGCCGGCGGCCGACTGGGCGCGCGGCGCCCAATTGCGCCGGCCGCGGTGCGGCCTTCCAGTGAGCCGCCCGGCCACGCCCGAGGACGTCGACGAGATCTGCCGGCGCCTCCCCGAGACCGAGCTCGGCACGACCTGGGGCGACGTGCCGACCTGGAAGGTGCCGGCCGGCGACAAGGGCAAGGGCTTCGTGCTCTACCGGCCACCCGCACAGGACCGCGATCGACCCCGAGACCGGGGAGATGTACGACGACCTGCTGGTGATCATCACCCCCACCGAGGTCGGAGAAGCGGGCGCTGGTCGAGGACGAGTCGACTCGCCGTTCTTCACCATCGACCACTTCCGCAGCTACAACGCGGTGCTCGTCCAGCAGTCGCGCCTCGGGGAGCTGGACCGCGACGAGCTGGCCGAGATCATCACCGACGCCTGGGCGACGCGGGCACCGAAGGCGCTGGTGCGCGAAGCACCTCGGCGATGGCTGACCGCGCGCCAGGACGCAGTCCGGCGGCCGGCCCCGACCGCCGCGCCGACCCGGCCCGGCTGGCGGCGTACGACGTGCTCAAGGCGGTCCGCGTCGACGACGCCTACACCAACCTGGTGCTGCCCTCCGTGCTGCGGCAGCACGGCCTGACCGGCCGGGACGCCGCGTTCGCCACCGAGCTGGTCTCGGGCACGCTCCGCCGACGCGGCACCTACGACGCCGTGCTCGCCGCCTGCGTGGACCGGCCGCTGGCCAAGGTGGAGGCCGAAGGTGCTCGACGCGCTGCGGCTGGGCGCCCACCAGCTGCTCTCGATGCGGGTGCCCGCGCACGCCGCGATCAGCACCACCGTCGACCTGGTGCGGGCACGGGTCGGCCAGGGTCCGGCCGGCTTCGCCAACGCCGTCCTGCGCCGGGTCGGCCGAGCACGACCTCGCCGGGTGGGTACGCCGGGTGGCGCCGGACCCGGCCACCGACCCGATCGGCTTCGCCGTCGGTCGCCCACAGCCATCCGCGCTGGGTCGTGGAGGAGCTGACCGCGGGCGGTGGGGGAGGACGAGCTCGACGCCCTGCTGGCCGCCGACAACGCGCCGCCGCGGGTGGTCCTGGTGGCCCGGCCCGGGCGGGCGACGGTCGACGAGCTGCCCGGCACGCCGCACCCCGTTCTCGCCGTACGGCGTGGTCCTGGAGGGCGGCGACCCGGGCGCCGTCCCCGCCGTGGCCGAGGGCCGGGCCGGCGTCCAGGACGAGGGATCGCAGCTGGTGGCCCTGGCCCTGGCGCGGGCACGCGTCGACGGGCGGGACGAGCGATGGCTCGACCTGTGCGCCGGACCGGGTGGCAAGGCGGCCCTGCTGGCGGCGTCTCGCGGCCGAGCGGGGCGCCGGGCTCGCTCGCCGCCGAGCTGCAGCCGCACCGGGCCGGGCTGGTCGCCGGTGCACTCGCCGGCGCCGACGGCACGCTGGGCGTGGTCGCGGCCGACGGCACCCGGCCCGCCTGGCGGCCGGGGAGCTTCGACCGGGTCCTGGTCGACGCGCCCTGCTCCGGCCTGGGTGCGCTGCGCCGGCGGCCGGAGTCCCGCTGGCGGCGCACCGCCGACGACCTCGGCGACCTGGTGCCGCTCCAGCGAGCGCTGCTCGACAGCGCGCTCGACAGCGTCCGGCCCGGGGGGGTGGTCCTCTACGCCACCTGCTCGCCGGTGCTGGCCGAGACGGCCGGGGTCGTCACGCACGATCCTCGAGCGGCGCGACGACGTCGGCTCGAGGACGCGGCGCCGCTGCTGCCGGAGGTCCCGGACGCGGCCGGACCCGTTGGCCGGCACCCTCCAGCTGTGGCCACACCGGCACCAGACGGACGCGATGTTCATGGCGCATTGCTGGGCAGAGCGTCTTCAGCGTCGCTCTAGGGTTTTTTGTATTGTTGACCACGCCAGGGTGTGGAATGGCGGTGTCGGCTTCTCTGCAGGAGAGCCGCGGGGAGGAAAGATGCGACGCGCAGCCGTGCTGCTGGCAGCGATCACCGCTGCCCTGTGGTCGTCCCTGTCTCCAGCAGCGGCGGACGACACGGTCGTGGTGCCCGGGCTGGCATTCCCGACCTCGGAGACCTATCTCACCTACTTCGGCTGCGCGGACCTGTTCCATCGCGGCAGCCTTCCCCCCAGGTGCGGATCGGCCAAGCCGAGGCCACCCCGGCCGGGCTGCGCAGCTTCGGCCTGCAGACGCCCGGCGCCGGCACCGCGTCCGGCCCGGTGACCCTGGTCGACTCCGTGGCCGCGACCACCGTGGCCGGCTTCTCGGCGCGGGCCGACTCCGGGCGGCACGGGCGTCGCCTACGTCTGGTACGTCGCGCCCGGGCTCCAGCCGGGCCAGGTCTGGGCTGGCCGGGCTCGACCTCACGGTCGGGCCCCAGTGGCAGTACGTCGACGCGGCCGCCGCCACCTACACCTGGACCCTGTACAACGCCGCCAACGGCAACGTGGTCCAGCCCGGCAGGCAGTGCCACCATCGCCGACTTCACGGCGGAGAACGGCGACGGCCCCGGCTACCTGCTGGCCGGCTTGGGCTGCGACGGGGCCGAGTTCTGATCGACGCGCTGCGGTTCGGCAGCCCGGGCGCGGTCACGACCTACGACCTCGAGGGGATCACCGTCACCACCTCGATCTCCGCAACCGTGACCGGGCCCAGCGGGAAGCGGGTGACCTTCACCGGCGCGTCGCGCGACATCGCCGGCGTACCCGTCGGCGCACCGCTGGTCCTCCAGGCCCGACCGGTGGGCGAGCGCGGTCTTCCACCCGGTCGGCGAGCCGGTCGCCGCGTCACCGGATGGTGCGGTCTCGGTGAGCCTGGTGCCCGACCGGACGACGACGTACCGCTGGTTCCTGCCCGCGACCGGCTACGCCGACGCCGGCTTCTCGCCGCCGGTCACGGTCCGCGTCACCCCACCCACCCCGTGAGCCGCGCCCGCTAGTTTGGCCGCATGGCCTCCACATCGCCTGCCGTCGAGATCGAGGTCGACAACCGGGTGGTCCGGGTGAGCAACCCGGACCGGGTCTACTTCCCGGAGAGCGGGGCGACCAAGCTCGACCTGGTCGAGTACTACCTCGCGGTCGGCGACGGCATCGTCAACGCACTGTTCGAGCGGCCCTGCATGCTGCACCGCTTCCCCAAGGGCCTGGCCGGCGACAAGGTCCACCAGAAGCGGCTCCCGGCGGGCGCGCCGCCGTGGGTCGAGACGGTGCGGCTGCACTTCCCGCGCTGGAACCGCACCGCCGACGAGCTCTGCGTGACCGAGCTCGGCTAGCGTGATCTGGGCGGTGCAGATGTCGACCGTCGAGTTCCACCCCTGGAACAGCCGCCGCGAGGACACCGAGAAGCCCGACGAGTGGCGGATCGACCTCGACCCGGGGCCGCTGTGCGACTTCGCCACGGTGCAGCGGGTCGCCCACGTCGCCCACGAGGTGCTCGACGAGCTCGGCGCGGTCGGGCTTCCCGAAGACCAGCGGAGGTTCGGGGCTGCACGTCTACGTCCGGATCCCGCCCGACCACGGCTTCGCGGACGTACGCCGGGCGGCGCTCGCCTTCGCCCGGGAGGTCGAGCGGCGCGCTCCCGACGACGTCACCACGACCTGGTGGCGCAAGGACCGCGACCCGCACCACCTGTTCGTCGACTACAACCAGAACGCACGCGACCACACCATCGCGGCGGCGTACTCCGTGCGCGGCTTCCCCGACGCCCGGGTCTCCACGCCGATCCGCTGGGACGAGATCGACGACGTCGACCCGCACGACTTCACGATCTTCACCGTGCCCGCGCCGGTACGCCGAGCTCGGCGACCTGCACGCCGACATCGACGGCCACCCGTTCGACATCGCCCCGCTGCTCGAGTGGGCCGACCGCGACGAGGCGTCCGGCAAGGAACCCCCCGCCGATCCCGACCCCTAGACTCACTGCCCGTGGGCATCCAGATCACGCCGAGCATCCTCAACGCCGACTTCGCCGACCTCGGGGCCGAGGTGGCCAGGATCCCCGGCGCCGACTGGGTGCACGTCGACGTGATGGACAACCACTTCGTCCCGAACCTGACCTTCGGCCCGACCATGGTCGAGGCGCTGGCCAAGGCGACCGACGTGCCGCTCGACGCGCACCTGATGATCGAGGACGCCGACCGCAACGCCCTGGCGTACGTCGAGGCAGGGTGCGGGTCGGTCACCTTCCACGTCGAGGCGACAACGGCGCCGGTGCGGCTGGCCCGGGAGATCCGCGCCCACGGAGCCCGCGCGGCGATGGCGCTGAAGCCGGCGACACCGATCGAGCCCTACGAGGACCTGCTCCCCGAGCTCGACATGGTGCTGGTCATGACCGTCGAGCCGGGCTTCGGTGGCCAGAAGTTCCTCGACCTGTGCCTGCCCAAGATCCGCCGCGCCCGCGCCATGCTCGACCAGCACGGCATCGAGGCCTGGCTCCAGGTCGACGGCGGCGTGTCGCTGGAGACGATCGAGCGCTGCGCCGAGGCCGGTGCCGACGTCTTCGTCGCCGGCTCGGCGGTCTACTCCGCCGACGACCCCGACCAGATGGTCGCCCAGCTGCGGGCCACCGCGGAGGCGGCAGCCCCGCAGCTGTAACCGCTGTGCCAGACCTCACCCCCACGGTGCGGCCCGATGTGGCAGGCTTGTCCCCAGCAAGAGCTCACAAGCTCGCGTGCTCTGGGGTCGGTGAAATTCCGAGCCGGCGGTGACTGATCGAAGGCTTCTTCGCTTCGCTCAGAAGTCCGCGACCCGGTCACAGCCAGTGACCGGTTGACCAGGTGGAACTCCTGGACCGACGGTCAAAGTCCGGATGGGAAGCGCACGCAGGCGAGGCCGCGTCGTCCCGACGACGACGACCCCCGCCGTCGCCCCCGGAGTCCGCGACCGGACCGGAGAGGGCGGATGACCATCACGACAGCCGAGCAGGACGCGATGCGGCGCGCGCTCGACGCTCGCCGCCAGTCCCGGCGTCCCGCTCGGCCCCAACCCGCGGGTCGGCTGCGTGCTCCTCGACGACGCCGGCACCGAGGTCGCCGAGGGCTACCACCGCGGCGCCGGAACCGCCGCACGCCGAGGTCGCCGCGCTCCGGGAAGCCGGCGAGGCGGCTCGCGGCGCGACCGCCGTGGTCACGCTCGAGCCCTGCAACCACACCGGCCGCACCGGCCCCTGCGCCGCGGCGCTGGTCGCCGCCGGCGTACGCCGGGTGGTCTTCGCCCAGCCCGACACGAACCCGGTGGCCGCCGGGGGAGCGGAGGCACTCCGCGCCGCCGGCGTCGAGGTCGAGGGCGGGCTGCTCCTCGACGAGGCACGCCACCTCAACCGGGCCTGGACGTTCGCGGTCGAGCACGGTCGGCCGTTCGTCACCTGGAAGTTCGCGACCACCCTCGACGGCCGCAGCGCCGCCGCCGACGGCACCAGCCGCTGGGTCTCCAGCCGTCCCGCGCGGCTGGACACCCACCGGCTGCGCGCCCTGTGCGACACGATGCTGGTCGGCACCAACACCGTCGAGGTCGACGACCCCGAGCTGACCGTCCGCGACGAGGTCGACGAGCCGCTGCCGCGCCAGCCGCTGCGCGCGGTGATGGGGGTGCGCGGACCTCGACCCCGAGCGTCGGGTCTTCAACGAACGGGCCGAGACCGTCCGGCTGCGCACCCGCGACCCGCGCGAGGCCCTCGCGACGCTCTTCGCCCGCGACCGCCAGCACGTCTTCCTCGAGGGCGGGCCGACGCTGGCCGCCGCGTTCCTCGAGGCCGGCCTGGTCGACGAGGTCGTCGCGTACGTCGCCCCGATGCTGCTCGGCGCCGGCCCAGCGCCGTCGGCGACCTCGGCATCGGCACCATCGCCGACGCCCGCCACCTCGAGGTCACCGACGTCACCGTCCTCGGCACCGGCGACGAGACCAACGTCCGGCTGACCATGGCCCCACAGAAGGAGGCCTGATGTTCACCGGGATCGTCGAGGAGCTCGGCACCGTCGAGGCGGTCGAGGACCAGGGCGACGCCGTCCGGCTCACGATCCGGGCGCAGACCGTGCTGGACGACGTCCGGCCCGGCGACTCGATCGCCGTCAACGGCTGCTGCCTGACCGTGGTGTCGGCAGCTCCAGCACCGAGGCGGCCAGGTCGACCGTGGACCGCCGACGTCATGCAGGAGACCCTCGACAAGACCTCGCTGCGCGGGCGTGCGCCCGGGGACCGGGTCAACCTCGAGCGCGCGGTCACCGCCGACAAGCGGCTCGGCGGCCACATCGTCCAGGGCCACGTCGACGGGGTCGGCACGATCGTCGGCCGGACGTCCCAGCGAGCACTGGGAGGTCGTCGAGATCGCGCTGCCGACCGCGCTCGCGCCGCTACCTCGTCGACAAGGGCTCGATCACCGTCGACGGCGTGTCGCTGACCGTGGTCTCGACGGCTCGTCCAGCGAGGGGCGCGACGCGTTCACGGTCAGCCTGATCCCCGAGACCCTGGCCCGCACCACCCTCGGCCTCCGCCGGCCCGGCGACCGGGTCAACCTCGAGGTCGACGTCATCGCCAAGCACGTCGAGAAGCTGCGTCGGGGTCCACGCCGCTCAGGAGCACGCCCATGACCGACCAGGTCCGCCTCGACACCGTCGAGCGCGCGATCGCCGACATCGCCGCCGGCAAGGCCGGTCGTCGTCGTCGACGACGAGGACCGCGAGAACGAGGGCGACATCATCTTCGCCGCCGGCCAAGGCGACGCCGGAGCTGATGGCGTTCACGATCCGCTACTCCAGCGGCGTGATCTGCGTGCCGATGCCGGCCGACATGCTGGACCGGCTCGAGATCCCGCTGATGACGCCGCACAACAAGGACAAGCTGCGCACGGCGTACACGATCTCCGTCGACGCCCGCGACGGCGTCACGACCGGCATCTCCGCCGCCGACCGCGCCCACACCGTGCGGGTGCTGGCCGACTCCGCGACCGAGCCGTGGGAGATCACCCGGCCCGGGCCACGTGTTCCCGCTGCGCTACCGCGAGGGCGGCGTGCTCGTCCGGCGCGGCCACACCGAGGCCGCCGTCGACCTGGCCAGGCTCGCCGGGCTCACCCCGGCCGGCGTCCTGGTCGAGATCGTCAACGACGACGGCACCATGAAGCGCGGCCCGCAGCTGCGCGAGTTCGCCGACGAGCACGGCCTGGCGATGATCTCGATCGAGGACCTGGTCCGCTACCGGCGCCGCCACGAGTGCCTCGTCGAGCGGGTCGCCGAGACCCGGCTGCCGACCCGGCACGGCGACTTCACGGCGTACGGCTACCGGATCACCGTCGACGGCTCCGAGCACATCGCCCTCGTGTACGGCGACGTCGCCGGCGCCGAGCCGGTGCTCACCCGGGTGCACTCCGAGTGCCTGACCGGCGACGTGTTCGGCAGCCACCGCTGCGACTGCGGGCCGCAGCTCGACGAGGCGCTCGAGCGGATCGTCGCCGAGGGCCGCGGCGTCGTCGTCTACCTGCGCGGCCACGAGGGCCGGGGGATCGGCCTGGTCGCCAAGCTGCAGGCCTACCAGCTGCAGGACGGCGGCCGCGACACCGTCGACGCCAACCTCGACCTCGGCCTGCCCGCCGACGCCCGCCACTACGGCACCGCCACCCAGATCCTGCGCGACCTGGGCGTCGCGCAGCGTCCGGCTGCTGACCAACAACCCCGACAAGGTCAGCAACCTCGAGGACTTCGGCGTCCCGGTCGCCGAGCGGGTGCCGCTGACGCCGCACCCCAACGACCACAACCTCGCCTACCTGCTGACCAAGCGGGACCGGATGGGCCACGACCTGCCCAACCTCGACCGAGCCGACCCGGAAGAGGAGCACGCATGAGCGGACCCGGAGCCCCCGACCAGGAGCCGGTCGACTGCAGCGACCTGCGGGTCGCGGTCGTCGCGGCGAGCTGGCACCAGACAGGTGATGGACGGCCTGGTCGCCGGCGCCGAGCGGGCCTGCGCGGACTACCGGGTCGACGCGCCGGTCCTGGTCCGGGTCCCGGGCACCTTCGAGCTGCCGGTGGTCGCCGCCGCGCTCGCCGCGCAGGGGTACGACGCCGTCGTCGCCCTCGGCGTCGTGATCCGCGGCGGCACCCCGCACTTCGAGTACGTCTGCAGCGCCGCCACCGACGGGCTGACCCGGGTCGCCCTCGACCACACCGTCGCCGTCGGCTTCGGCGTGCTCACCTGCGACACCGAGCAGCAGGCCCTGGACCGGGCCGGGCTCGACGGGTCCAGCGAGGACAAGGGCTACGAGGCGACCGCGGCCGCCCTGGTCACCGCCCGGACCCTGGCCGTCGGTGACCGCCCGCACGCCGTAGGCTGGGCGACCGTGAAGACGTTCGAAGAGCTCTGGGCCGAGCTGAGCGAGAAGGCCCGGACCCGCCCCGAGGGCTCCGGCACCGTGCGGCAGCTCGACGCCGGCGTCCACGCGATCGGCAAGAAGCTGGTCGAGGAGGCCGCCGAGTCCTGGATGGCCGCCGAGCACGAGGGCAAGGACCGGGCGGCCGAGGAGATCAGCCAGCTGCTCTACCACGCCCAGGTGCTGATGCTGGCCAGCGGCCTCACGCTCGACGACGTCTACGCCCACCTGTGAGAGCCCGCAGACCATGTCCCTGCTGCGGATCGCGGTCCCCAACAAGGGCTCGCTGTCCGCAGTCCGCCGCCGAGATCCTGCGCGAGTCCGGCTACCGCCAGCGCCACGACTCCAAGGAGCTGCGGCTCGTCGACGCCGAGAACGGCGTCGAGTTCTTCTACCTGCGCCCCCGCGACATCGCGCTGTACGTCGGCGAGGGCACCCTCGACGTCGGCATCACCGGCCGCGACCTGCTGCTCGACTCCGGCGCCAAGGCCGAGGAGGTGCTCGGCCTCGGGTTCGGCCGCAGCAGCTTCCGCTTCGCCGGCCCGCAGGGCCGGTACACCGACCTCGGCCGAGCTGGCCGGCCAGCGGATCGCCACGTCGTACGTCGGCGTGGTGCGCGACGTTCCTCGAGGAGCGCGGCATCGACGCGACCGTGACCCGGCTCGACGGCGCGGTCGAGACCAGCATCCAGCTCGGCGTCGCCGACGTGATCGCCGACGTCGTCGAGACCGGCAGCACGCTGCGCGCCGGCCGGGCTGGAGACGTTCGGCGAGGTGATCCTGGAGTCCGAGGCGGTGCTGATCACCCGCGGCGGCGCAGGCGCCGGCCGGCTTCGAGGTCTTCCAGCGCCGGCTCGAGGGCGTCCTGGTCGCCCGCAGCTACGTGATGATGGACTACGACATCGAGAGCGACCGGGTCGCCGACGCCGTGGCGCTGACGCCCGGCATCGAGAGCCCGACCGTCTCGCCGCTGCATCGCGAGGGCTGGGTCGCGGTCCGCGCGATGGTCCCGCGCGCCGGCGCCCAGCGGCTGATGGACGAGCTGTACGACCTCGGTGCGCGCGGCATCCTGCTCACCGACATCCATGCCTGCCGACTCTGAGCGTCGACGGTGCCCTCCCGCACACCTGGCGACCGCTCGGCGTGCGCCTGGCCGGCGCGTTCTTCGGCGGGCTGCTGCTGGTCGTCTGCGCTGTCGCCTGGTTCGCCTTCGACGCCGAGACCCGCGCGAAGTTCACGGTCTTCCAGCGGGGCACGCTGGTCGTCCTCGGCCTGATCGCGTTCGCGGCCGGCTTCGCGCTGGTCCGCTCCCGGGTCGTGGCCGAGGCCGAGCGGCTGGTCGTCGTCAACGGCTACCGGAGGCGCGAGTACGAGTGGGCCGAGGTGGTCGCGGTCCACCTGCCTCCCGGGGCGCCCTGGGCGGTCCTGGACCTCGCCGACGGCACCACCGCGCCGGCCATGGGCATCCAGGGCTCCGACGGCGGCCGGGCGCGGCTCGCCGTGCGCGAGGTGCGGACGCTGCTGCGCTGAGGACGCCGGCGGTCACCCGGAGCCGTCGACGACGAGGTCCGCCCGCTCGGCGGGTGCGGTGACGGGCGAAGAGCGCCTGCTCGGCCTCGGCCCACGCCTTCCAGTGCGGCGCGAACCGCCTCGCCGTCGCGCTCGAGCCCGCGCCGCATCCGCTGCGTCGTACGGCGCGTCGACCCAGACCAGGACGGCGACCAGGTCGGCGTGCATGCGGCACCCCGAGCCGACGCCCTCGAGGACCAGCAGGTCGGCCGGCTCACGGTCACGGTCTCGGCGAACGCCCGGCGTGCCAGTCGTAGCGCCGGTAGCTGCCCGGGCAGGCCGGCCGCGAGCGGCCGCAGCAGGCCCGCCAGCTGGTCGACCGACCCGGGCAGACCGTCCCAGCCCTCGTACAGGTCGTCCATGTGGAGACCGGGCCGCCGGGCGCCAGCCCGGCGACCTCGTCGGCCAGCGTGGTCTTGCCGGAGCCGGCCGGCCCGTCGATGCAGACCAGCCGGCCGCGCCGAGCGTGGCGGGCCGGGCCCGGACCAGGTCGAGGACGCCGCGTCGGCGCCTTCCATCAGAACGCCAGGCCCAGTCCGCGGTAGGTCGGCACCGTCGTCGACGAACCGCGCTCCCCGGCAGCAGGTGCACGCCGACTTGGCGTGCTCGAACAGCTCGCCGGACTTGGCGTGCCGGAACCACACCAGGTCGCCGATCGCCAGCAGCGCCGGCGGCCGGCCCGGTGAGCGGCGTCTGCACCTCGCCGGCGCCCTCGAGGCCGGTCAGGTGGAGCCCGGCGGGTGCCCACGGGATCGGCAGCCGGTCCGCGCCGGCCGGGCCGGAGGCGACGAGGCCGCCGCCGTGCGACGGTCGCGATCCTGGCCGAGGGCCGGCGGACACCGGCAGGCCGAAGAACGCCGCCGGCGCGGCTCGAAGGAGCGGTAGTGGTCGAAGAGCGCCGGGCACCAGCAGCCCGGACCCGGCGGCGACCTCGGTGACCACCGGGTCGGCGTGCGGTCGCCTCGACCGAGCCGGAGCCGCCGGCGTTCCAGAACTCCAGGTCGGCGAGCTCCGCGAGCGCTCGCGGCGATCTCGCGGCGGCGCACCTCGAGCTGGGTCAGCGACAGCCGCCTTGAGCCGGCGGACGACCAGCGACCGCGCGCGCCGGTCGAGGCACGGCGTCCGGCACGCCGGCGACCTGGCCCTCGTAGGTCATCACGCCGACCAGGCGGAAGCCGGGCCGGTCGCAGGATGGTCCGGGCCAGGGCGACCACGGCGCCGGTGTCGTGCAGCGGGGAGCGCTTGGGCCCGACGTGCTGGCCGCCGATCCGAGAGTCCGGCGTCGACGTCGATCGCGACCCGGACCGGCACGGCCGGAGGTCGCGGGCCGAGTCGACGACGTCGAGGTGGGCCGGGTCGTCGACCATCAGGGTGATCGGCCGCGCGGCCGCGGACGGCGAGCGCGGCCAGCTCGGCCAGAGCGCGCCGCGGTCGACGGTCGGGTAGGCCACCACGATGTCGTCGCAGACGCCCTCGCTCGTGCAGCCACAGCGCCTCGCGCAGGGTGAAGGCCAGGACGCCGCGGAAGCCGTCGTGGTCCAGCGCCCGGCGGAGCAGCGCGGGCACGCGGAGCGACTTGGAGGCGACCCGGATCGGCTTGCCCGCCGCGCGGCGGACGAGGTCGTCGGCGTTGGCGTCGAACGCGTCGAGGTCGACGACCACGACCGGGCGTGCCAGGGGCGCGGCGCGTGCGGCGACGGCGTCGACCCAGCCGCGACGCCAGGGCGGTTGCGCTCGAGGTCGCTGGTCATCTCGACCGGGCATCAGGTGATGCCGCGCTTGCGCAGGATCGCCTCGATCTCGGCCATGTCGTCGTCGATGACCGGCTCGCCCTGGCGGCTGGACGCCTGCAGCTGGCCTCCGCCTGCCGCGCCAGCCGACCGGCCGTCGGCCTGTCGCGCCAGGCTCGGCGTCACCGCCCTGTCGGGCCCGGAGCGCTCCCGAGACGACGAACAGCACGACCGAGAGCGCCGGCCAGCACGATGCCGAGCCACACGACGGGCTGAACACCAGGGGTCGCCCAGTCGGCGACCGCGCCGCCGATCTCGGTGAACATCTCCAGCGTCCCGGTCAGGACGCAGCGGCGGCAGCAGCGTGAACGCCGCACCCCGGAGCCCCGCGGCCGCGCCGCGGCGCCGGAAGGCGAACCAGGTCCAGACCGCACCGACGCGGTGAGGGTCAGGGTCAGCGCACCCCAGCGTCACCTCGTCCACGACTCCAGGGTGGCACACGTCCGGCTACCCGGCGGATGGGAGGATCGTGGGCATGTCCGGCGAGCCCTGCCGATCCTCCGACCGGTTCGCCGGGGCCCGCATTCCCGACTCCGGTTTCGCCGGCGACGACGGCTCGGCTGCGCCCGGGCTCGGCGCCGCGCTGGCGGCGTACGCCGGCGGCGAGGCGACGTACGCCGAGGCCCTGGCCGTCCTCCAGCAGTCCCGGCTGCTGGTGCCGGTGGTCGCGGTGCTCGGCGAGGTCGACGTACGACGAGCCGGCTCGCCCACGACAAGTCCAGCGACATGGCGACCGTGCTGCTGACCGGGCGCGACGGCCGGACGGCGCTGCTGGCGTTCACCGGCACCGAGCCGCTCCGGGCGTGGGACCCGCGAGGCCCGGCCGGTGCCGGTCGGCCCGCCCTCGCGGCCCGCTCGGCGCTCCAGGACGGCGCCGCCGCGCTGGTGGTCGACGTGGCCGGGCCGGTCCGCTTCGTGGTCGAGGGCGACGACCTGCCGCCGTGCGCCGCCGGCTGGACGCCTGGCCCGGGTGGGCGAGCGCACCGCCTGGATTCGGCCGCCGACGGAATGATCGGCTAGCATTCGTCGTTGACCGATCAGTTCGGCCGTCCCGCGGCCGGCGCAGATCTACAAGCGGAGACCAGTAGCAACACGTCTCCCACCCGCATCGACCGCCGCTGGAAGCTCAGCACAGGTCGTCGGGTCCGGTCCGCGACGATGCGAGTCCCGTCCGGGGATGACGTGTCGCGACTGGCTTCCGCTTGGTACAGCGGAAGCCTTCTTCGATTTCGCCTCCTTTGGACTCGACGAGCGTCTTCCGGCCACATGACCAACATGGAGGACACATCAGCACCGAGCTGCGAATCAACGACCGGATCCGGGTTCCCGAGGTCCGACTCGTCGGACCCAACGGCGAGACCGTCGGCATCGTGCCGACCGACCAGGCCCTGAAGCTCGCCCAGGAGGCCGACCTCGACCTGGTCGAGATCGCGCCGCAGGGCAAGCCGCCCGTCTGCAAGCTCATGGACTACGGGAAGTTCAAGTACGAGAACGCCCAGAAGGCCCGTGAGGCCCGTCGGAACCAGACGAACGTGATCATCAAGGAGATGAAGCTTCGTCCCAAGATCGACCAGCACGACTACGAGACCAAGAAGGGTCACGTCGTGCGGTTCCTGCGGGCCGGCGACAAGGTCAAGATCACGATCATGTTCCGCGGTCGCGAGCAGCACCGCCCCGAGCTCGGGCTTCCGGCTGCTGCAGCGGCTGGCCGAGGACGTCACCGAGCTGGGCTTCGTCGAGTCCTCGCCGAAGCAGGACGGCCGCAACATGATCATGGTGCTCGGCCCGCACAAGAAGAAGGCCGACGCCAAGGTCGACCATGAAGGCCGAGAAGGAGTCCAGGGCGGCCGAGCGGGCCGCCGCCGAGGCCGAGGAGCACGCCGAGCGCACGCGGCGCACGCCGCCGGCCCGGTCGCGCAGAAGAAGGAGCGCGGCCGCTCCGAGAACCTCGACCCCGAGATCGAGGCCTGAGCACCACCCCTCGAGACCTGACCAGGCCACCTCACGTCGCAGACGAGAGAGAGCAGAGAGATGCCGAAGAACAAGACGCACTCCGGTGCGAGCAAGCGCTTCCGGGTGACCGGGTCGGGCAAGATCCTTCGCGAGAAGGCCGGCAAGCGCCACAACCTGGAGAAGAAGCCCTCCAAGGTGACCCGCCGCATGGCCGGCACCACCGAGGTCGCCAAGGCCGACGTCAAGCGCGCCAAGAAGATGCTCGGTCATCTGACCCGTCCGCACACTCGACCGACCACACAGCAACAAGGAGTAATCAGACATGGCACGCGTCAAGCGGGCAGTGAACGCCCAGAAGAAGCGCCGGGTCGTCCTCGAGCGCGCCAGCGGCTACCGCGGCCAGCGCTCGCGCCTGTACCGCAAGGCCAAGGAGCAGGTCACCCACTCGCTGGTCTACAGCTACAACGACCGCCGCAAGAACAAGGGCAACTTCCGCAAGCTGTGGATCCAGCGGATCAACGCCGCGGCTCGCGCCCAGGGGATGACCTACAACCGGTTCATCCAGGGCCTGAACCTCGCCGGTGTCGAGGTCGACCGCAAGATCCTCGCCGACCTGGCCGTCAACGACGTCGCCGCGTTCAACGCGCTCGTCGAGACCGCCAAGGCCGCGCTGCCCGAGGACGTCAACGCGCCCAAGGCCGAGGCTCCGGCCTGACTAGCGCCACTGACCCGCGGTGACCGTGCTCGCGGGCAACGCCCGGGTCAAGGAAGCGCGGAAGCTCAGCCGCCGCTCGGTTCGCGCCGAGCGGCGGCTCTTCCTTGCCGACGGCCCGAAGGCCGTCGCCGGGGCGCTGTCGGTGCGACGGCTGCGTCGTCGAGGTGTTCGCGACACCCGCGGCGACCGAGCAGTACGCCGACCTCGCGGCTCCGGCGCGCGACTGGACGCTGGTCGACGACCGCGCGCTCGCCTCGCTCAGCGACAGCGTCACCCCGGCCGGCGTGGTCGCGGTCTGCCGCTTCCTCGACGTCCCGCTCGACGACGCCCTCGCGCCGGCGGCACCCCGGCTCGTCGCCATCTGCGCCGACGTCCGCGACCCCGGCAACGCCGGCACCGTGATCCGCACGCGCCGACGCGGCCGGCGCCGACGCCGTCGTGCTGGCCGGGCAGCTCGGTCGACGCCTACAACCCCAAGACCGTGCGGGCCAGCGTCGGCAGCCTCTTCCACCTCCCGCTCGCGGTCGAGCCCGACCCGCTCGCCGCGGTCCGCGCCGCCCGGGACGCCGGGCTCACCGTCCTCGCCGCCGACGGCGACGGCGAGGTCGACCTCGACGACGCCGACGACGCTGCTCGCCGCGACCCACCGCCTGGCTGTTCGGCAACGAGGCCCGGGGCCTGCCCGCCGAGCTGGCCGCTGCCGCCGACCACCGGGTCCGGATCCCGATCCACGGCCGCGCCGAGAGCCTCAACCTCTCGACCGCCGCCGCGCTGTGCCTCTACGCCTCGGCGCGCGCCCAGCGCCGATAGGGTGACCGACGTGGATTCACCCGCGAATCACTCGCTGCGCTCGGATTCCGCGGGGACCCCGAATGAGCGAGCGATGGTCGCAGGACGCCCTGGCCCTCGCCGACGCCCTGCCCGACGGCGTGGTCGTCGCCGATGCCGACGGCCACGGTCACCCTCGTCTCGCCGACGGCCGCGGCCATGCTCTCGGTCTCCGGCCCCGACAGCATCGGCCAGCCGCTCGCCGAGGTGCTCGCCCTGCGGGACCAGGACGGCAACGACTGGTACGCCACGCAACCGTCCCTACGACGGCCTGCGCACCCGGGTCGCCATCCCCGAGCAGTCCTGGATCCTGCCCAACGGCACCGAGGTCCTGGTCGACGGCCCGGATCGCACCGAGCCGGCGATCAGCGAGCCCGGTCGACCGGGTCGTCGTCGTGCTGCGCTCCGGCCGCGGCCGGGCCCGCCTCGACCGCGAGCGCTCCGACCTGGTCGCCACCGTCGCCCACGAGCTGCGCTCGCCGCTGACCGGCGTCAAGGGCTTCGTGCAGGCGCTGCTCAACCGCTGGGACAAGCTCAACGACGAGCAGAAGAAGCTGATGCTCACCACGGTCCACGCCGACTCCGACCGGCTGAGCCGGCTGATCGCCGAGCTGCTCGACGTGGCCCGCATCGACACCGGCCGGCTCGCGCTCTACCCCCGGCCCTCCGACGCCGACGTGCTGGTCGGCCGGGTGGTCGACTCGGTCCAGGCCGGCACCGCGCGCCAGATCGTCTACGACGCCGCGGACGAGCTGCCCGAGATCAGCGTCGACCCCGACAAGTTCACCCAGGTCGTCACCAACCTGGTCGAGAACGGCGTCCGCCACGGCGAGGGCACCGTCACCGTGCGGGCC
Source organism: uncultured Actinomycetota bacterium (assembly GCA_963830755.1). GTDB lineage: Bacteria > Actinomycetota > Actinomycetes > Propionibacteriales > Nocardioidaceae > Nocardioides. Next base: position 262,378 of record CAWHNI010000016.1, read on the forward strand.
GCAGGCGCTCGGGCGCCGAGGCGGAGTACCCCGGCGTGCGGGTCGTCGTCGAGGACGAGGGGGAGGGCATCGCGCCGGAGATGCGGCGGCGGGTGTTCACGAAGTTCTGGACGAGCGGCGCGCGCGGCGGCTCCGGGCTGGGCATGTACCTCGTCAACGGGCTGGTGCGCGCCCACGGCGGGCACGGTCGCGATCGGCGACGCCGCCGGCGGCGGGGCCCGGATCGAGCTGACCTGGCCGGCCGAGGACCTGCGGCCCGGACGCAGTTCCTGAGGCGCAGGAACCCGTTCGCGTCCGCCGCCGGCCGGCTTCCTAGACTTGCCCCGCTGATTCCTGCCGGACCAAACAGCTCCGCGAAAGGCACACCATGTCGGGACCGAACACCGATTACGACCCCGTCGAGGTCACTCCGCTCAAGGCGGAGGAGGTCGAGGCGATGCGCGACGCGGCCCTGGCGGCGATCGCCGGCGCCGCCGACCTCGCGGCGCTGAAGCAGGTGCGGCTCGACCACGCCGGCGACCGGTCGCCGCTCGCGCTGGCCAACCGGGAGATCGGCGCGCTGCCGCCGCAGGCGCGCAAGGAGGCCGGGCAGCGGGTCGGCCAGGCCCGCGGCGCGGTCAACCAGGCGCTGGCCGAGCGGCAGGCCGTGCTCGAGGCCGAGCACGAGGAGCGGATGCTGGTCGAGGAGACCGTCGACGTCACCCTGCCCGCCGACCGCGTGCCCGCGCGGCGCGCGGCACCCGCTCACCACCGGCTCCGAGCTGATCGCCGACATCTTCGTCGCGATGGGCTGGGAGGTCGCCGAGGGCCCGGTCATCGAGGCCGAGTGGCTCAACTTCGACGCGCTCAACCTCGGGCCCGACCACCCGGCCCGCACCATGCAGGACACGTTCTGGACCGAGCCGGCCGACCACCACCTCGTGCTGCGCACCCACACCTCGCCGGTGCAGGCCCGCACCATGCTCACCCGCAAGCCCCCGATCTACGTCGTCTGCCCCGGCCGGGTCTTCCGCACCGACGAGTACGACGCCACGCACAGCCCGATGTTCCACCAGGTCGAGGGCCTCGCCGTCGACGAGGGCATCACCATGGCCCACCTCAAGGGCACCCTCGACCACTTCGCCACCGCCATGTTCGGCGAGGGGATCACCACGCGCTTCCGGCCGTCGTACTTCCCGTTCACCGAGCCGAGCGCCGAGGTCGACCTGGTCTGCTTCGTCTGCCGGGGCGCCCGGGTCGACGACAGCGGCGCCACCTGCCGCACCTGCCGGGGCGAGGGCTGGATCGAGTGGGGCGGCTGCGGCGTCGTGAACCCGCGCGTGCTCGTCGCCTGCGGCATCGACTCCGAGCGCTACACCGGCTTCGCGTTCGGCATGGGCATCGACCGCACCCTGATGTTCCGGCACGGCGTCGAGGACCTGCGCGACCTGTTCGAGGGCGACGTCCGCTTCACCTCGGCCTTCGGAACGGAGATCTGAGACCATGAGGGCCCCCGTCTCCTGGATCCGCGAGTACGTCGACCTGCCCGACCGACGTGACCACCGAGCGAGCTCGCCCGCCGGCTGACCGCGCTCGGGCTCAAGCTCGAGGCGATCGACCGGCCCGGCGACCAGATCACCGGCCCGCTGGTGGTCGGCCGGGTGCTGACGATGGAGACCGAGCCGCAGAAGAACGGCAAGACCATCAACTGGTGCACCGTCGACGTCGGCGACGCGAACGGCACCGGCGAGCCGCAGGGCATCGTCTGCGGCGCCCACAACTTCGCGCTCGGCGACCTGGTCGTCGTGATCCTGCCCGGCGGCGTGCTGCCCGGGAACTTCGAGATCTCCGCGCGCAAGACCTACGGCCACGTCTCGGCCGGCATGATCTGCTCCGCGCGCGAGCTCGGGCTCGGCGAGGACCACGACGGCATCATCGTGCTGCCCGCCGACGCCGGCGAGCCGGGCGACGACGCCCGCCGACGTGCTCGGCCTCGACGACGAGGTCATCGAGTTCGAGATCAACCCCGACCGCGCCTACGCGCTCTCGCTGCGCGGCATCGCCCGCGAGGCGGCCCTCGGCTTCGGCGCGCCGTTCCGCGACCCGGCCGAGCGCGACGTGCCCGCTGCCGAACGACGACGGCTACCCGGTCGTCGTCGACGACCCCGACGGCTGCCCGGTCTTCGTGGCCCGCACGGTCACCGGCTTCGACCCGGCGGCGCCGACGCCCGACTGGATGGCGCGCCGGCTCGCGCAGTGCCGGGATGCGCCCGATCTCGCTGGCGGTCGACGTCACCAACTACGTCATGCTCGAGACTCGGCCAGCCGATCCACGGCTACGACGCCGACAAGCTGGCCGGGCCCGATCCGGGTCCGCCGGGCGCAGCGCGGGGGAGAAGGCTCACCACCCTCGACGGCGTCGACCGCGATGTCTCGACCGAGGACCTCGCTGGTCACCGACGACTCCGGGCTCATCGGCCTCGGCGGCGTGATGGGCGGCGAGACCACCGAGATGTCCGACGACCACCACCGACGTGCTGGTCGAGGCGGCGCACTGGGACGCCGTCGTCGATGTTCCGCACCGGCAAGCGGCACAAGCTGACCTCCGAGGCCGGCAAGCGCAACGAGCGCGGGGTCGACCCGCGAGCTGCCGGCGGCGGCCGCCGACCGGGTCGTCGAGCTGCTGGCCGAGCTACGGCGGCGGCACGGTCGAGCGCGGGCGTGACCGTGGTCGGCGGCGCCGCCGGCCGCGCCGACCGATCTCGGATCGCCGACGACCTGCCCGCCCGCGTCACCGGCATGCCGATCGCCGCCGCAGACCGCGGTCGCGCACCTCGAGGCGGTCGGCTGCGACGTCGTGCGTCGACGGCGACACCGGCTGACCGCGACGCCGCCGCCGTGGCGCCCCGACCTCACCGACCCCTTCGACCTGGTCGAGGAGGTCGCCCGGGTCGTCGGGCTACGACCAGGTGCCGTCGGTGCTGCCGCCGGCGCCGTCCGGCGCGCGGGCTGACCCGCGCGCAGCGGCTGCGCCGCCGGGTCGGCCGCACCCTGGCCGGCGCCGGCTGCGTCGAGGTGGTCAGCTTCCCGTTCGTCGGCGACGCGCGACTTCGACGCGCTCGGGCTGCTCGCCCGACGACGACGCGCGCGCACACCGGTGCGGCTGGCCAACCCGCTCTCGTCGGAGGAGCCGGCGTGCACCACGACGCTGCTGCCCGGCCTGCTCAAGGCGGCCGCCCGCAACATCGGCCGCGGCGCGCCCGGACGTCGCGCTGTTCGAGACCGGCGACGGTCGACCCTTCCCGCGCGACCGCGGCCCGGCGCCGATCTACGGCGTCGACTGGCGGCCCACCGACGACGAGCTGGCCAAGCTGATCGAGGCGATGCCCGACCAGCCGCTCCACCTCGCCGTCGTCCTCGGCCGGCGAGCGCGAGCGCGCCGGCTGGTGGGGCGAGGGCCGCGAGGCCGGCTGGGCCGACGCGATCGGCCGCTGGTCCGCCGGGTCGGCCGACGAGCTGGGCGTCGCCGGTCGACGGTCCAGGCCGCAGGCCCGCGACGCCGTGGCACCCCGGCCGGTGCGCGGAGTTCCGCGGTCGGCGGCGTCGTCGCTCGGCCACGCCGGCGAGCTGCACCCGCGGGTCTGCGAGGCGTTCGGCGTCCCGCCGCGCAGCGCCGCGGCCGAGATCGACCTCGACGTGCTGCTGCGAACGGGCCGGGACGTCGTCGCCGGCACCGGAGTTCTCGACCTACCCGGTCGCCAAGGAGGACGTCGCGCTCGTGGTCGACGACGCCGTCGCCGCCGCCGAGGTCGAGGCCGCGCTGCGCGAGGGCGCCGGCGAGCTGCTCGAGTCGATCCGGCTCTTCGACGTCTACACCGGCGACCAGGTCGGCGCCGGGCAAGAAGTCGCTGGCGTTCGCGCTGCGCTTCCGGGCACCCGACCGGACCCTCACCGAGAGGAGACGGCCGCCGCCCGCGACGCCGCGGTCGCGCTCGCCGCCGAGCGGACCGGCGCCGTCCAGCGCAGTCCTGAGCGTCGACGCTGGTCGGGCGATCGCGTGCGACTGACCTTGCGGAAGTGGTCGACGATCGAGCAGGTCGCCCGCGAGGTGGATCGTCGGCGCCGTCGCCGCGCCGCCAGAGCCGCGCGTCCCAGGGTCGCGGCGTCGGCCGCTGATCACGGCGTCCGGCTCGGCACCGGGGTCGTCGATGACCCTGATGTCGTCCTCGTCGTAGTGCACGTCGTCCTTGGGGTCGGTGCCGCCGGAAGCGGCCGAGCTGGACCCAGACCGACTCGCCGGTGTCGGTGATGTCGATGCGGAGCCGGTGGTCGAGCGGGCTGAAGGAGCCCCACTCCGGCGAGGCGCCGTACATCACGTCGAGCACCTCCTCGACGCCGTCCGCGGCCAGGGCGGTGTCGAGCGGCGTGACGTCACCCGCGGTCTGCTCGGCGTCGAGGCGGTGGATCAGCGCCTCGTGCGCCTGGCGGCGGAACGTGAACCCCACGGTCTGCTCGGACGACCAGGTCCAGGCCTCGTCGGTGGGGTCGGCCTGCTCGAGCTCGGCGACCAGGGCCGCGGAGTACTCGTCGAAGGCCTTGAGCAGGTCGTCGTAGTCGGTCGGCCGCTCCGGGCCCGGATCCTCCTCGTCGGGGCCGAGCGGCCTGGTCGCTGACGATCTCGCCCCAGAACCACTGCACCTCGGCGAGGTGCCAGAGCAGGTCGGCGGCGTTCCATTCGGGGCACCCGGGGACGCGCGCGGCCGGGTCGCAGGCCGCGAGCACGTCGCGGAACCGTCGTGACTCGGAGCGGATGTGTTCGAGATAGTCAGGGAAGTCGAGGCTCGCCATGCGCAGAACCTAGCGGGCCGCACCGACGGTCGTCACCCGTTGGCCGAGGACCGTTTGCCAGCATGGTGGGACCGCGCAACATGAACATACGGAGGAATGTATAGTCATGCACATGACGACGAAGCGGGTCGCGGTCGCGGGCGCCAGCGGGTACGCCGGGGGCGAGGTCCTGCGGCTGCTGCTCGGCCATCCAGAGGTCGAGATCGGCGCCCTCACCGGGCACTCCAACGCCGGCGAGCCGCTCGGGGCGCTCCAGCCCCACCTGGTGCCGCTGGCCGACCGGGTGCTCGAGCCGACCAACGCCGACACCCTCGCCGGCCACGACGTCGTGTTCCTCGCGCTGCCCCACGGCCAGTCCGGAGAGCTGGCCGAGCAGCTCGGCGACGAGGTGGTCGTCATCGACTGCGGGGCCGACTACCGGCTCACCGATCCCGACGCCTGGGAGCAGTTCTACGGCGGCGAGCACGCCGGCTCCTGGCCCTACGGCCTGCCCGAGCTGCCGGGCCAGCGCGAGCTGCTCGCCGGAGCGAGCCGGATCGCCGTGCCCGGCTGCTACCCGACCATCTCGACCCTCGCGATGGTGCCGGCCGTCGCCGCGGGCCTGGTCGAACCCGACGTCGTGGTGGTCGCCGCGTCCGGGACCAGCGGCGCGGGCAAGGCCGCCAAGGCCCACCTCCTCGGCAGCGAGGTGATGGGCAACGCGAGCGCGTACGGCGTCGGGGGCAGTGCACCGGCACACCCCCGAGATCGTGCAGAACCTCTCCGGGCTGGTCGACGGCACGGTCACGGTGAGCTTCACCCCGCTCCTGGTCCCGATGCCGCGCGGCATCCTCGCCACGGCCTCGGCGTCCGCTGGCGGCGGGCAGCCGCGACCTGACCGCCGACGAGGCGTACGACGTCTACGCCAAGGCCTACGCCGACGAGCCGTTCGTCCACCTGCTCCCGCCCGGACAGTGGCCCCAGACCAAGGCGGTGCACGGCTCCAACGCCATCCACCTGCAGGTGACCGTCGACGAGGCCGCCGGTCGCCTGGTGGCTGTCGGCGCGGTCGACAACCTCGCCAAGGGCACCGGCGGCGCGGCCGTGCAGTGCATGAACCTCGCCCTCGGGCTCGAGGAGACGCTCGGCCTCACGACCGTGGGCATCGCGCCGTGAGCGTCACGGCACCCCGCGGCTTCCGTGCCGCGGGCGTCCAGGCCGGGCTGAAGGCCGGCGGCGCGCTCGACCTCGCCCTCGTCGTCAACGACGGTCCGGCCCACGACTCGGCCAGCGTCTTCACCGCCAACCGGTGCAAGGCCAACCCGATCCTGTGGAGCCAGGAGGTCGTCAAGGACGGCGACCGTCCACGCCGTCGTACTCAACTCCGGCGGCGCCAACTGCTACACCGGCCCCGACGGGTTCCAGACCACCCACGCCGTCGCCGAGCGCGTGGCCGATCGCCTCGGCATCGGCGCCATCGACGTGGTGGTCTGCTCGACCGGGCTGATCGGCCTGGCCAACCCGCGGCAGAACCTCCTCGATGGCGTCGACGCCGCCCACGGCGCGCTCAACGACTCCGGAGGGGACGACGCGGCCACTGCGATCATGACCACCGACTCGGTCCCCAAGAAGGTGGTGGTCGACGGTGACGGGCTGGTCCATCGGCGGGATGGCCAAGGGCGCCGGCATGCTGGCCCCGCAGCTGGCCACCATGCTCGTCGTACTGACCACGGACGCCGTCGTTCCCGCCGACCGGCCTCGACACGGCGCTGCGCGCCGCGACCCGGGTCAGCTTCGACCGGCTCGACTCCGACGGCTGCATGTCCACCAACGACACCGTGACCGTGCTGGCCAGCGGGGCCAGCGGCATCACCCCCGCACCGGAGGACTTCACCGATGCGCTCACCCGCGCCTGCACCGACCTCGCCATGCAGCTGCTGAAGGACGCCGAGGGGGCCGACCACGAGATCGCGATCACGACCATCAACGCGGCCACCGAGGACGACGCGGTCGAGGTCGGCCGCAGCGTCGCGCGGAGCAACCTGTTCAAGGCGGCGGTCTTCGGCAACGACCCCAACTGGGGCCGGGTGCTGGCCAGCATCGGCACCACCGACCGCAGCCTTCGACCCCGCCGACCTCGACGTGGCGATGAACGGCGTCTGGGTCTGCCGGACCTCCACCCCCGCCGAGGACCCGCCACCGTCGACCTCACCGGCCGCGAGGTCGAGGTGACGATCGACCTCAAGGCCGGCTCCGAGCGGGCCACCGTCTGGACCAACGACCTCACCCACGCCTACGTCCACGAGAACAGCGCCTATTCCTCATGATTCACCCCACGAAATCGCTCGCTGCGCTCCCGATTCCGCAGGGACCCCGAGATGAGCAGACCCGACCCCGCCAAGGCCCGCACCCTCGCCGCCGCGCTCCCGTGGCTGATGCGCTACCACGGCAAGACCGTGGTGGTGAAGTACGGCGGCAACGCGATGACCGACGACAAGCTCAAGCAGGCGTTCGCCGAGGACATCGCGTTCCTCCGGTTCGCCGGGTTCCGGCCCGTCGTCGTGCACGGCGGAGGTCCGCAGATCTCCGCGATGCTCGACAAGCTCGGGATCGAGTCGGAGTTCCGCGGCGGGCTGCGGGTCACCACCCCCGAGGCCATGGACGTGGTCCGCATGGTGCTGGTCGGCAAGGTCCAGCGCGAGCTGGTCGGGCTGATCAACGAGCACGGCGCCCTGGCCGTCGGACTGTCCGGGGAGGACGCCGCCCTCTTCCGGGCCGAGCCCGCCAGCACCATCATCGACGGCGAGGAGATCGACCTCGGGCTGGTCGGCGAGGTCGCCGAGGTCCGCCCCGAGGCGGTGCTGGACATCGTGGAGGCCGGCCGGATCCCGGTCATCTCCAGCGTCGCTCCCGACGAGAACGGCCTGGTCCACAACGTCAACGCCGACACGGCCGCCGCAGCGCTGGCCATCGCGCTGAACGCCGAGAAGCTCCTGGTGCTGACCGACGTGGAGGGCCTCTACAAGGACTGGCCCGACAGCGACGAGGTGATCCAGGAGATCAACCCCGACGACCTCGAGAAGCTGATGCCCAGCCTCGCCAGCGGGATGGTGCCGAAGATGACGGCGTGCCTGAAGGCGGTCCAGGGCGGCGTCGCCAGGGCCACCGTGGTCGACGGCCGCGAAGAGCACGCCGTGCTCCTCGAGCTCTTCACGAACGAGGGTGTCGGTACCCAGGTGTTGCCGGGCGTCCCCATGCGCACCAGGAAGGCCCACGACATATGAGCATCCCTTGGAAGGACCGGTACGCCGGCGCGCTGATGAACGCGTTCGGCCCGCCGAAGCTCGTGCTCACCCGGGGCGAGGGCGCGCGCGTGTGGGACGAGGACGACAAGGAGTACCTCGACCTGTTCGGCGGCATCGCCGTCAACGCCCTCGGCCACAACCATCCCGCCCTGGTCGCCGCCGTCCACGAACAGCTGTCCACGCTCGGGCACATCTCGAACTTCTTCGCCAGCCGTCCGCAGATCGAACTGGCCGAGAAGCTGCTCGAGCTGCTGCTCGGCCCGGCACCGTCGAGGTCGACCGACGGCCGCGTCTTCTTCTCCAACTCCGGCGCCGAGGCCAACGAGGCGGCCTTCAAGCTGACCCGGCGCACCGGCCGGACCCGCGTGGTGGCCGCCGAAGGCGCCTTCCACGGCCGGACCATGGGCTCCCTCGCGCTCACCGCCAAGGAGGCCTACCGGACCCCGTTCGAACCGCTCCCGGGTGAGGTGACCTGGGTGCCCTACGGCGACGTCGACGCGCTTGCCGCCGCGGTCACCGACGACACCGCCGCCGTGCTGCTGGAGCCGATTCAGGGGGAGGCCGGCGTGGTCGTCCCGCCCGAGGGTTACCTGGCCGCGGCCCGGCGGATCGCCACCGAGCAAGGCGCCCTGCTGTGGATCGACGAGGTGCAGACCGGCATCGGCCGGACCGGTCGGTGGTTCGCCCACCACGCCGAGCGCGAGCTGGTCGAGGACCCGCCCGACATCGTGACCCTGGCCAAGGGCCTCGGCGGCGGCATCCCGATCGGCGCCACCATCGCGACCGGACGGGTCGGCTCGTTCTTCGAGCCGGGCAACCACGGCACGACCTTCGGGGGCAACCCGGTGGCCTGCGCGGCCGCGCTCGCGGTGCTGGGCGCGATCGATGAGCAGGGCCTGCTCGACGAGGTCGAGAAGGTCGGCAAGCGCCTCTCGGACGCCGTGGCGGCCGAGCCCGAGGTCACCACTGTGCGTGGTCGTGGCCTGCTGATCGGCGCCGACCTCGCCACGGACGACGCGGCCGGGATCGTCGACGCCGCCCGGGCGGCCGGTTTCCTGCTCAACAACACCGGTCCCGCCACGCTCCGCTTCGCGCCCCCGCTCGTGCTGACCGAGGACGACGTGGCCGGGTTCGGCGACGCGTGGCCCGGCATCCTGCGGGAGGGCCGGACATGAGGCACTTCCTGCGTGACGACGACCTGTCTCCCGCCGACCAGGCGCGGGTGCTGGACCTGGCCGCCAAGCTCAAGCGGACGCCGTACGAGGCTCAGCCTCTGGCTGGCCCCAGGACCGTCGCGTTGATCTTCGACAAGCCCACCCTGCGCACCCAGGCGTCGTTCGCGGCCGGGATCGCCGAGCTCGGCGGCTACCCCATGCTGGTCGACGGCAAGCTGGCCGGGATCGGGGTCCGCGAGCAGGTGTCCGACGTGGCGAAGGTGCTGGGCCGGCAGGCGGCCGCCATCGCCTGGCGGACCTTCGAGCAGTCGCGGATCGAGGAGATGGCCGAGCACGCCGGCGTACCGGTCGTCAATGCCCTGACCGACCAGTTCCATCCCTGCCAGCTGCTGGCCGACCTGCTCACCGTCTCCGAGCACAAGGGCCGCACCGCCGGGCTAACCGTCGCCTTCGTGGGCGACGGCGCTTCCAACATGGGCAACTCCTGGCTGCTCGCCGGCGCCACCGCCGGGATGGAGGTCCGGATCAGCTCACCGGACGGCTACCAGCCCGACCTGCAGATGGTCGACGAGGCCACCCGGATCGCCGACGGCACGGAGGGTTCGGTGGCGCTCGAGCCGGACCCGCGGGCGGCCGTGGCCGGGGCTGACGTCGTGGTCACCGACACCTGGGTCTCCATGGGCACGGAGGACGAGGGCAAGGCGCGGAGCGAGGTCTTTCGCGACTTCTCCGTCACCAGCTCGTTGTTCGCGGAGGCCAAGCCGGATGCGATCGCCATGCACTGCCTGCCGGCCTACCGCGGCAAGGAGATCGACGCCGAGGTGATCGACGGCCCGCGCAGCGTCGTCTGGGACGAGGCGGAGAACCGTCGCCATGCCCAGAAGGCGATCCTGACCTTCCTCCTGGAGGACCCCGAATGAACCAGACCGCCCTCCGGCCCACCACCAAGAACGCCCGTCACCAGTGCATCGTCGAGCTGGTCTCGCAGCGCGAGGTGAAGTCCCAGGGCGAGCTCGCTCACCTGCTGGCCGAGAGCGGGCTCCACGTCACCCAGGCGACGCTCTCGCGCGACCTCGTCGAGCTCGACGCGGTGAAGGTCAGGGGGCTCTCCGGGGCGCTCGTCTACGCCGTGCCGGGGGAGGGCGGTGACCGACGACCGTCGGCACCCGGCGCCAGCGCCGCGGCCGCCCAGCGCCTGGCCCGCCTCTGCGGCGAGCTCCTGGTCACGGCCGAAGCGAGCGCCAACCTCGTCGTCCTCCGGACGCCGCCGGGTGCCGCCCAGTACCTCGCCAGTGCCTTCGACAAGACCGAGCTCCCCGAGGTGCTCGGCACCATCGCCGGCGACGACACGGTCCTCGTGATCGGCCGGGATCCGGCCGGCGGGGCCGATCTCGCCCGGCGATTCCTGGCGCTGGCCACCGACCACTCCGAACAGAAGGATCGTCCAACGTGAGCAAGGTTCTCACCTCCCTGCCCGTCGGCCAGCGCGTCGGCATCGCCTTCTCCGGCGGCCTCGACACCTCCGTCGCGGTGGCCTGGATGCGGGCCAAGGGCGCCATCCCCTGCACCTACACCGCCGACATCGGACAGTACGACGAGCCCGACATCGACGGCGTACCCGAGCGTGCCCTGCTGTACGGCGCCGAGATCTCACGGTCCCTCGACTGTCGCCACACCCTCGTCGAGGAGGGGCTCGCCGCACTCGCCTGCGGCGCCTTCCACATCCGGTCCGGGGGCCGGGCGTACTTCAACACGACCCCGCTCGGCCGCGCCGTCACCGGCACCCTGCTGGTCCGGGCGATGCACGAGGACGGCGTGGACATCTGGGGCGACGGCTCCACGTTCAAGGGCAACGACATCGAGCGGTTCTACCGATACGGCCTGCTCGCCAACCCCGACCTGCTCGTCTACAAGCCGTGGCTGGACGCCGACTTCGTCCACGAGCTCGGCGGCCGGCACGAGATGAGCGCCTGGATGAACGCCCACGACCTGCCCTACCGCGACAGCCAGGAGAAGGCGTACTCCACCGACGCGAACATCTGGGGCGCCACGCATGAGGCCAAGGTTCTGGAGCACCTCGACACCTCGCTTGAGGTGGTCGAGCCGATCATGGGCGTGAAGTTCTGGGAGCCCGAGGTCCGGATCGAGCCGGAGGACGTCGCCATCCGGTTCGCCGAGGGGCGCCCGGTCGCCATCAACGGCAAGGAGTACGACGACCCGGTGGGGCTGGTCCACGAAGCCAACACCATCGGCGGCCGGCACGGCATCGGCATGTCCGACCAGATCGAGAACCGCGTGATCGAGGCCAAGTCCCGCGGGATCTACGAGGCGCCGGGGATGGCCCTCCTCTGGATCGCCTACGAGCGCCTGCTCAATGCCGTCCACAACGAGGACACGATCGCCAACTACCACGTCGAGGGCCGCCGCCTCGGCCGGCTGCTCTACGAGGGCCGGTGGCTCGACCCCCAGGCGCTGATGCTGCGCGAGGCGATCCAGCGGTGGGTGGCCTCGTTGGTCACCGGCGAGGTCACGATCCGGCTCCGCCGGGGCGAGGACTACACCGTCCTCCGCACAGACGGGGAGCACTTCTCCTACCACCCCGACAAGCTGTCGATGGAGCGCACCGACAACGCGGTCTTCGGCCCGACCGACCGGATCGGGCAGCTCACGATGCGGAACCTCGACATCGCCGACTCGCGCGCCAAGCTCGAGGCGTACGCGACCCAACCGCAGGACCAGGGACACGTCCTGGTCGAGCACGGCAATCTCTACGGCGCCCTCGAGCCCGGCGGCGCCGACCGGATCGCCCGGCGGGACGACGACGACCAGCTCGACGACGAGGCGCTTGACCATGCCGCCATGGAGTTCGGCACCGACTGATGACATTCACCAACGAGGGCAAGCTCTGGGGCGGACGGTTCTCCCACGGACCGTCCCCGGAGCTGGAGGCCCTGTCCCGGTCCACGCACTTCGACTGGCGACTCACGCCCTACGACCTCGCCGGCTCCCGGGCCCATGCACACGCCCTGCACCGCGCGGGTCTGCTCACCGACGGCGACCTGGCGGAGCTCGAGCGCGGGCTCGACGTGCTGGGGGAGAGGTACGCCGCCGGCGAACTCCATCCGGACCCGTCCGACGAGGACGTCCACGGCGCGCTCGAGCGGCTGCTGCTGGAGGAGGTCGGCCCCGAGGTCGGCGGACGGCTGCGCGCCGGTCGCAGCCGCAACGACCAGATCGCCACCTTGCTCAAGGTGTTCCTGCGGGACCACGCCCGGGTCATCGCCCGCCAGGTCCTCGACCTCGTGGACTCCCTGTCCGCCCAGGCGCGCGACCACCTCGACGTGATCATGCCGGGGCGCACGCACCTGCAGCACGCCCAGCCGGTGCTGCTCGCGCACCATCTCCTGGCCCACGCGTGGCCCCTGGTCCGTGATGTCGATCGACTCCGGGACTGGGACGACCGGGTCGCCGCGGACTCGCCGTACGGTTCGGGCGCCCTGGCCGGACAGAGCCTCGGCCTCGACCCGGCGGGCGTGGCCGCCGAGCTCGGGTTCACCGGCTCCAGCGCCAACTCGATCGACGGGACGGCCGCGCGCGACTTCGTCGCCGAGTTCGCCTTCGTGACCGCCCAGATCGGCGTTGACGTCAGCCGGCTCGCCGAGGAGGTCATCCTGTGGTCGACGCGGGAGTTCGGGTTCGTCGCGCTGCACGACTCGTGGTCGACCGGCTCGAGCATCATGCCGCAGAAGAAGAACCCCGACATCGCCGAGCTCGCTCGCGGCAAGGCCGGGCGCTTGATCGGCAATCTCACCGGGCTGATGGCAACGCTGAAGGCGCTCCCGCTCGCCTACAACCGGGACCTCCAGGAGGACAAGGAACCGGTCTTCGACTCCGTCGACACCCTCGAGGTGCTGCTGCCCGCCTTCACCGGCCTGGTCGCCACCCTCAGGTTCGACGGCGCGCGGCTGGCCGAGCTCGCCCCCCAGGGCTTCTCGCTGGCCACCGACGTCGCCGAGTGGCTGGTGCGCGAGAACGTCCCCTTCCGCACGGCCCACGAGGTCGCCGGCGCCTGCGTCCGGCGGTGCGAGGAGCGGGGCATCGAGCTGCACGAGCTCGACGACGACGAGCTCGCCGAGATCTCCCCGGCCCTGACGCCGGCCGTCCGCTCGGTCCTGACCGCCGAAGGCTCGGTCTCCTCACGCCAGGACCGCGGGGGCACCGCGCCCGACCGGGTCCGCGACCAGCTGGCAGAGCTCACTGGAACGGTCGCAGCCCTAGGGAAGTGGCTCGGTGGGTCCTGAGCTCAGGTCGCTGCTCGAACGGCCCGTGCTCGAGGTCGCCCCACTGCTGCTCGGCGCAACCCTCCGCCATGGCGACGTGGCCGTCCGGCTCACCGAGGTCGAGGCGTACGACGGCGCGAACGACCCCGGGTCGCACGCCCATCGCGGGCGCACCCCCCGGAACTCGGTGATGTTCGGTCCGGCCGGTCATCTCTACGTCTACTTCACCTACGGCATGCACCACTGCTGCAACGTCGTCTGCGGTCCCGAGGGAGACGCGGCGGCGGTCCTGCTCCGGGCCGGGGAGGTGGTCGACGGCCTCGAAACGGCCCGGGAGCGCCGGCCGAGGGCTTCGGACCGGGATCTGGCTCGAGGTCCGGCCCGACTGTGCCGGACCCTCGGGATCGACCTCGACCAGAACGGCGCCCGCCTGGACATCCCGCCACTCACCCTCCGCTCCGGGCGCGCCCCCGACGTGATCTCCGCCGGTCCCCGGGTCGGCCTGCGACTGGCGTCCGACCGTGCCTGGCGGTTCTGGATCCCGGAGGAGCCGACGGTGTCGCAGTATCGGAGCGCGGCCGCCCTACCTCGCCGTCGGTCAGCCCGATGACATCTGGGTTGAGTACCCCGCCGGGGGAGCGCTACTCTTGATGGACGCCGCGACAGCGGCCCCGGAGAGGCCGGCAATCGCCGGTCCCGGAGGGTCGGTCGTGTGCAGGCGGCGAGGGCGGACCCCAAGTTGACTGGGTCTGGCCGAACCGGTAAGTTTTCCAAGGTTGCCCCAGCGCCGGCCTGAGAGGGTCTGTGTCGGGCGCGTCTGATTTTTGAGAACTCAACAGTGTGTTAATAGTCGATGAATTATTTTGTATGCCCTGTTGATGATCCTTTTTGGGTTGTTGATGGTTTGATGATGGTTCTGGCTTTTTGTCAGGGTTTGTTGTCAGGTTTTGGATTTTCTGTTTTTCTATGGAGAGTTTGATCCTGGCTCAGGACGAACGCTGGCGGCGTGCTTAACACATGCAAGTCGAGCGGAAAGGCCCCTTTGGGGGTACTCGAGCGGCGAACGGGTGAGTATCACGTGAGTAATCTGCCCTTCACTTCGGGATAGCCTTGGGAAACTGAGATTAATACCGGATATGACATTGGTCCGCATGGGCTGGTGTGGAAAGATTTTTTGGTGGGGGATGTGCTCGCGGCCTATCAGCTTGTTGGTGGGGTAATGGCCTACCAAGGCTTCGACGGGTAGCCGGCCTGAGAGGGTGACCGGCCACACTGGGACTGAGACACGGCCCAGACTCCTACGGGAGGCAGCAGTGGGGAATATTGGACAATGGGCGGAAGCCTGATCCAGCAACGCCGCGTGAGGGATGACGGCCTTCGGGTTGTAAACCTCTTTCACCACCGACGAAGCGGAAGTGACGGTAGGTGGGGAAGAAGCACCGGCCAACTACGTGCCAGCAGCCGCGGTAATACGTAGGGTGCGAGCGTTGTCCGGAATTATTGGGCGTAAAGGGCTCGTAGGCGGTTTGTCGCGTCGGGAGTGAAAACCTCGGGCTTAACTCGGGGCTTGCTTTCGATACGGGCAGACTGGAGGTATGCAGGGGAGAACGGAATTCCTGGTGTAGCGGTGAAATGCGCAGATATCAGGAGGAACACCGGTGGCGAAGGCGGTTCTCTGGGCATTACCTGACGCTGAGGAGCGAAAGTGTGGGGAGCGAACAGGATTAGATACCCTGGTAGTCCACACCGTAAACGTTGGGCGCTAGGTGTGGGATCCATTCCACGGGTTCCGTGCCGCAGCTAACGCATTAAGCGCCCCGCCTGGGGAGTACGGCCGCAAGGCTAAAACTCAAAGGAATTGACGGGGGCCCGCACAAGCGGCGGAGCATGCGGATTAATTCGATGCAACGCGAAGAACCTTACCTGGGTTTGACATACGCCCTGCCGCTCCAGAGATGGGGCTTCTTTTGGGGGTGTACAGGTGGTGCATGGCTGTCGTCAGCTCGTGTCGTGAGATGTTGGGTTAAGTCCCGCAACGAGCGCAACCCTCGTCCTATGTTGCCAGCACGCCCTTCGGGGTGGTGGGGACTCATGGGAGACTGCCGGGGTCAACTCGGAGGAAGGTGGGGATGACGTCAAGTCATCATGCCCCTTATGTCCAGGGCTTCACGCATGCTACAATGGCCGGTACAAAGGGCTGCGATGCCGTAAGGTGGAGCGAATCCCAAAAAGCCGGTCTCAGTTCGGATTGGGGTCTGCAACTCGACCCCATGAAGTCGGAGTCGCTAGTAATCGCAGATCAGCAACGCTGCGGTGAATACGTTCCCGGGCCTTGTACACACCGCCCGTCACGTCACGAAAGTCGGCAACACCCGAAGCCGGTGGCCCAACCCTTGTGGGGGGAGCCGTCGAAGGTGGGGCTGGCGATTGGGACGAAGTCGTAACAAGGTAGCCGTACCGGAAGGTGCGGCTGGATCACCTCCTTTCTAAGGAGCACGCACCCCGCGTGCCCGGCGTCTGTCCGGGTGGCTTTGGTGGTGTTCATTGGTGGAGTCATCGGCGAACGCCCGCGTCCCGCGGGCATCTTTCTCAGTACGGCCGCCGGCTCAGTTGTTCGCAGCTGGGTGGTGGTGTGGAACCTGGAGGGTGGTGGTGGGGCGTGATGGATCTTCGGGTCCTGGATCTTCGGGTCCTGGATCTGTGGGTCCTGGGTTTTGGCACACTGTTGGGCCCTGAGGAATCAGGCCCGTCGCTCCTGCCGGCCTCACCAGCGTGTCTGGTGGTGGCTGGTGGTGGGTGGGGTTGTTGTTTCTCGTGCCTCCTGTCCCTGGTCGTCTGCTGTGTGTGGGCGGGTGGGGGTGGGTGGGTTGGGTGTTTGACATGTGGATAGTGGACGCGAGCATCTGGCGACAACCAGAAGGATCCGGCAGAAGGATCCGGTTGTTGTCTGATCTTTTGTAGTGCCCTGCTGCCCCTGTGATTGTGGGGGTGGTGGGGTTGTGTGTCTTTGTGGTTTTTGTTGAGTGTTTGTGAGACAAGCTGTGAAGGGCACATGGTGGATGCCTTGGCATCAAGAGCCGATGAAGGACGTTGGAGCCTGCGATAAGCCCTGGGGAGTTGGCAACCGAGCTGTGATCCGGGGGTGTCCGAATGGGGAAACCCAGCTGGAGTCATGTCCAGTTACCCGCGCCTGAATGTATAGGGTGTGTGGAGGGAACGTGGGGAAGTGAAACATCTCAGTACCCATAGGAAGAGAAAACAAAAGTGATTCCGAGAGTAGTGGCGAGCGAAATCGGAGGAGGCTAAACCTTTCACGTGTGATACCCGGCAGGGGTTGCGTGGGAGGGGTCGTGGGAGCATTCGTTCAGTTCTGCCGGGCTGGAGCGGAGTGAGAAACCTCATCTGAAGTTGAAGTCCATTGGAAAGTGGCGCCGTAGAGGGTGATAGTCCCGTAGGTGTAAGGGTGAGGCTCCGGAGTGTTTTCCCAAGTAACACGGAACTCCTGAAATTCTGTGTGAATCTGGCGGGACCACCCGTTAAGCCTAAATACTTCTTGATGACCGATAGCGGACAAGTACCGTGAGGGAAAGGTGAAAAGTACCCCTGGCGGGGAGTGAAATAGTACCTGAAACCGTGTGCCTACAATCCGTCAGAGCCGGATCCTTGTGATCGGGTGATGGCGTGCCTTTTGAAGAATGAGCCTGCGAGTTTGCGTTGTGTTGCGAGGTTAACCCGTGTGGGGGAGCCGTAGCGAAAGCGAGTCCTAATAGGGCGGTGTAGTAGCACGATCAAGACCCGAAGCGAAGTGATCTATCCATGGGCAGGTTGAAGCGCCGGTAAGACGGCGTGGAGGACCGAACCCACTTAGGTTGAAAACTGAGGGGATGACCTGTGGATAGGGGTGAAAGGCCAATCAAACTTCGTGATAGCTGGTTCTCCCCGAAATGCATTTAGGTGCAGCGTTGTGTGTTTCTTGCCGGAGGTAGAGCACTGGATAGCCGATGGGCCCGACCAGGTTACTGACGTTAGCCAAACTCCGAATGCCGGTAAGTGAGAGCGCAGCAGTGAGACTGCGGGGGATAAGCTCCGTAGTCGAGAGGGAAACAGCCCAGACCATCAGCTAAGGCCCCTAAGCGGTGACTAAGTGGAAAAGGATGTGGAGTCGCAGTGACAACCAGGAGGTTGGCTTGGAAGCAGCCACCCTTGAAAGAGTGCGTAATAGCTCACTGGTCAAGTGATTCCGCGCCGACAATGTAGCGGGGCTCAAGTCATCCGCCGAAGCTATGGCATTCACACGTGTACCAAGCGTCGTCGGTTCGCCGGCGGTGTTCAGGGGTGTGGATGGGTAGGGGAGCGTCGTGTCGGAGGTGAAGCCGCGGGGTGACCCAGTGGTGGATGCGACACGAGTGAGAATGCAGGCATGAGTAGCGAATCACGTGTGAGAAACACGTGCGCCGATTGATCAAGGGTTCCAGGGTCAAGCTAATCTGCCCTGGGTAAGTCGGGACCTAAGGCGAGGCCGACAGGCGTAGTCGATGGACAACGGGTTGATATTCCCGTACCGGCAAAGTAGCGACCCTGACGAGGCCGGTGATGCTAACCGCCCGAAACCTCTCGCCACCGCGCCTTCGGGTGTGGAGTGGGAGGCGGAGCGCGGGACCCGATCCGGTAGTAGTCAAGCGATGGGGTGACGCAGGAAGGTAGCCCAGCCACAGCGATGGTTGTCTGTGGGCAAGGAGGTAGGAGGACATCCAGGTAAATCCGGGTGTCTCACTTTGATGTGGACTCTGAGATCCGACGCGGAGCCAATTTGGCGAAGTGGGTGATCCTATGCTGTCGAGAAAAACCTCTAGCGAGCTATGCGCCGCCCGTACCCCAAACCGACTCAGGTGATCAGGTAGAGAATACCGAGGCGATCGAGCAAACCATGGTTAAGGAACTCGGCAAAATGCCCCCGTAACTTCGGGAGAAGGGGGACCCGAACCGTGAACCCACTAGCTGGGGGCAGCGGGGAGGGTCGCAGAGACCAGGCCCAAGCGACTGTTTACTAAAAACACAGGTCCGTGCGAAGTTGTAAGACGAGGTATACGGACTGACTCCTGCCCGGTGCTGGAAGGTTAAGGAGACCCGTTAGCACACACGTGCGAAGCGGAGAACTTAAGCCCCAGTAAACGGCGGTGGTAACTATAACCATCCTAAGGTAGCGAAATTCCTTGTCGGGTAAGTTCCGACCTGCACGAATGGAGTAACGACTTGGGCGCTGTCTCAACCATGGACTCGGCGAAATTGCACTACGAGTAAAGATGCTCGTTACGCGCGGCAGGACGGAAAGACCCCGGGACCTTTACTACAGTTTGGTATTGGTGTTTGGTTCGGCTTGTGTAGGATAGGTGGGAGACGGTGAAACCCTCACGCCAGTGGGGGTGGAGTCAACGTTGAAATACCACTCTGGTCGTACTAGATGTCTAACCTTGGTCCGTGATCCGGATCAGGGACAGTGCCTGATGGGTAGTTTAACTGGGGCGGTTGCCTCCTAAAATGTAACGGAGGCGCTCAAAGGTTCCCTCAGCCTGGTTGGCAATCAGGTGGCGAGTGTAAGTGCACAAGGGAGCTTGACTGTGAGACAGACATGTCGAGCAGGGACGAAAGTCGGAACTAGTGATCCGGCCACGGCAAGTGGAAGCGTGGTCGCTCAACGGATAAAAGGTACCCCGGGGATAACAGGCTGATCTTCCCCAAGAGTCCATATCGACGGGATGGTTTGGCACCTCGATGTCGGCTCGTCGCATCCTGGGGCTGGAGTAGGTCCCAAGGGTTGGGCTGTTCGCCCATTAAAGCGGCACGCGAGCTGGGTTTAGAACGTCGTGAGACAGTTCGGTCCCTATCCGCCGCGCGCGCAGGAAACTTGAGAAAGGCTGTCCCTAGTACGAGAGGACCGGGATGGACGAACCTCTGGTGTGCCAGTTGTCCCGCCAGGGGCACGGCTGGTTGGCTACGTTCGGGAGTGATAACCGCTGAATGCATCTAAGCGGGAAGCACGTTTCAAGATGAGGTTTCCCACCCACCAGATGGGGTAAGGCCCCCCACAGAACATGGGGTTGATAGGCCGGAGGTGTACAGCAGCAATGCCCAGCCGACCGGTACTAATAGGCCGAGGGCTTGTCCCACAAACCCTCAACCAAAACCACAACACACCATCGTGTTCGCGTCCACACCACACACCCAAAACCAACACCCCACCCCCCACAACGAGCGGGACAGGGGTGTCACACAAGCGTTACGGCGGCCATAGCGAAAGGGAAACACCCGGACCCATACCGAACCCGGAAGTTAAGCCTTCCAGCGCCGATGGTACTGCAACCGAGAGGCTGTGGGAGAGTAGGACGCCGCCGGACATACTTCAGGCCAGGGGCCACCCGTCACGGGTGGCCCCTGGTGCTATTTCCGGGCCATTCCCTGGCCATCCTTGGTCCACATTCCGCCTTCCGGGCAGCCGTTTCCACAGGCCATGCGCTCAGCCCGCCGCCGTCTGTCGGCGATCCCGGCGAGATTGGCTGGTGGAGGTGATCGGTCCATGTCAGCATCCGCGTCAACACAGCAAGCAACCGCCACCGAGGCGGTCAACGAGGTCCGGCTCGTTGGTCGGGTCTCCCAGCCACCGGAACGAGCGTGTCATGCCGAGCGGCGACACGCTGTGGAGCTTCCGGGTGGTCGTGCCCAGGCCCGAGGGTCGGGTGAGGTCCAGGCACCAGGTCGACGCCGTCGACTGCTGCGTGTGGTCAGGGCGGGTCCGCCGGTCGGTGGCGAGCTGGCGCGTCGACGACGTCGTCGAGGTCAGGGGCTCCGTGCGCCGGCGGTTCTTCAGGACCGCTCACGGCGCCGCGTCCCGGTTCGAGGTCGAGGTCTCGGCCGGCCGGCTCATTCGTCGCGCAGCGAGCGCATGAGGACGCCCATGCTGGGCTTGGGCTGGAAGGAGCGTGGCCTTCTCCGGCAGCAGCCGGTCGCCGCCCACGATCCGGCGGACCGTGTCGAAGTCGATGGCCGGCATCAACACGGCGACGCCGCCGGTGCTGGGCAGGCGACGCGAGGGTGTCGTCGACCGAGTGGTGGTGTTCCACGCGGTCGGGCTGGGTTTCCAGAGCCGGGAGCACCGAGGCATGGAGGACCTCCACCGCGGCCGTTCCCGCCGGAAGGTCGAGGGAGAGGGTCGCCCACTCTCGCCCGTCGGTGACAACCAGCGTGCCCGGAGCGAGCGCGGCCACCGCCTCGGCCGAGCTGCGGGACGGTGAAGACCCCGAAGCTCGCCGCCGCCTTCTGCAGTGCCTCGAGGGTGGTGCCGACCAGGATGCGGTGGATCGCGCCGAGGAACAGGGGCGTGTCGTCCTGGTCGACCAGCATGGCCAGACCGCGGTCCGCGCGGCGTCCCCGGCGACGCCTCCTGCATGCGCAGGTAGGCCGCGTACCGGTGGTGACCGTCGGCGAGCAGTGCGCGCGAGTCGGCCAGCAGACGGCCGAGGTCGGCGCGGGTCGCGGCATCGCGGATCGCCCAGACCCGGTGATGGTCGCCTTGCGGTCGTCGAACTCGTGATCCGGGGGTTGGTCGAGCAGCGACCGGAGGAGCGCACGGGCCGGCGGCCGGGCCCCGGTGGACGAGCAGGATGGGCGCCGGGTTCATGCTCCATCTCGGTCATCCGGTCCGCCAGCTCGGCGGCCTGGACGGGGTGGACCCCTTCGTGCGGCAGGACGACCCGCTCGTCAGGGTGGTGGGCCCGCAGGGAGAGGTTCAGCGCGCCCACGAGGCCACGGACGGTCATTCCGCGCGGCGGCGTACTCGTGGAGGTAGACCGCAGGCTCCGGGTCGTGGCGCGAGGTGGCCCTGCTGCTCCCAGCGCTCGAGGCGCCGCGACCACGTTTCGGTAGGGCCGCGCGAACGCGCGCGCCGAGGCGGGGTCACCAACCCGGCTCGGCGACAGCATGAGTGCCCGAAACGGGTCCAACCGGAAGGGTCGCGGCCACGTACGGCGGCGTGACCACGCGCGCTGGAGTCCATCGAAGCATCGTAGGGTGCCCATCCTCGGCAGTTCGAAAGGAGGGGCGACGTGCTCGGTGCCTCGAGGCAACCGCTGGTCGAGGCCTACGACCTGGCCATGTTCGACCTGGACGGGGTCGTCTACATCGAGTCCGCGGCGGTTCCCGGTGCGCCGGACCGGCTCGCCCGGCTCCGGGCCGGCGGGAGCACGCAGGCTCGCGTTCATCACCAACAACGCCTCCCGCCCACCGGACGGCGGTGGTCGAGAAACTGGCGGGGATCGGCGTGGAGGCGGAGCCCGCACGAGGTGGTCACCTCAGCCCAGGCCGCGGCCCACCTGCTGGTGGAGAGCCACGGCGAGGGCGGCGTGATTGCCTGCCTGGGCGCCGCGGGGCTCGAGGAGGCGCTGCGAGACGTGGGCCTGGAGCCGGCGGCCGTCGACGACTAGCGCGCGGTGGCGCTGGCCACCGGCTACGGGCCCGACGTGGTGTGGCGCGACGTGATGCGCGCGGCGGTGCGGGTGCGGGACGGCCTGCCGTGGGTCGCGAGCAACACCGACCTGTCCCTGCCGACGAAGTTCGGGCAGGCGCCGGGACACGGCGTCATGGTGGACATGCTCGAGCGGTTCAGCGGAGTCGAGGCCGATGGTGGCCGGGAAGCCACAGCCGCCACTGCTCGAGGAGACCATCCGGAGGATGGGCGGCACCGGCCCACTCATGGTGGGCGACCGGCTGGACACCGACATCGAGGGCGCCCACAACATCGGGATCGACTCCCTGCTGGTGATGACCGGGGTGACCGGCCTGCCGGAGCTGGCGGCGGCCGGGCCCGGAGCTGCGGCCGACGTACCTCGCCGCGGACCTCGAGGGCCTGTTCGTGCCCCATCCGGCGCCGGACCGGGACGGTCCCGGCGTGGCAGTGCTGGTGGCTGGCGGGCGACGGTCGCCGAGGGGCGGCTGGAGGTCGCGGCGACGGGGACGTGGACGACTGGTGGCGGGCGGTCGCGTCTGCCGCGTGGGACCACCTGGACCGCTCCGGCTCGGCCGCCGACGTGAGCCGGACGGCCGCGCCCGACGCCGTCGGCGGGCCGATCGCGGGTAATCTCGGCGCATGAGCGAGCCCACCCCGGAGACCGATCAGCCGGAGACCTCCACTCCGACGTCGACCCGGCCGAGACCGGACAGGAGTTCGGGGAGCCGGAGCGCACGGGCGTCGAGGAGGTCGACGACGTGCTCGCCTCCATGCACGGGCTCGACGACCGCCCGGTCGAGGAGCACCCGGCCGTCTTCGAGCAGGCTCACGAACGGCTGCGGCAGGCGCTCGACGGCCCGCCCGGCGCCTGAACCGGCGGCCGTGCCGCCACGTCGGCAGCGCCTGGACGCCGAGCTCGTCCGGCGGCGACTGGCCCGATCCCGGGAGCACGCCAGCGAGCTGATCGCGGCCGGCCGGGTCAGCGTGTCCGGAGCGCCGGCCACCAAGCCCGCCACCGGCGTCACCACCGACGTCGCCATCGTCGTCGCCGACGACCCGGACCGCCCGACTACGTCTCGCGCGGTGGGCACAAGCTGGCCGGCGCGCTCGACGGCGTTCGAGCCGGCCGGGCTGGCGGTCCGCGGGCCGGCGCTGCCTGGACGCCGGCGCCTCGACCGGCGGCTTCACCGACGTGCTGCTGCGGCACGGTGCCCGCGAGGTCGTGGCCGTCGACGTGGGCTACGGGCAGCTGGCGTGGCGGCTCCGGCAGGACGAGCGGGTGGTCGTCCACGACCGCACCAACGTCCGGGACCTGAACCTCGCGGTGGTAGGCGACCCCGTGGACCTGGTGGTGGGCGACCTGTCCTTCATCTCCCTGGTCCTGGTCCTGGACGCGCTGCTGGCCGTCGCCTCACCGGACGGCGACCTCGCGCTGATGGTCAAGCCGCAGTTCGAGGTCGGGAAGGACCGGGTGGGCAAGGGCGGCGTGGTCCGTGATCCGGACCTGCGGACCGAGGCCGTGCTGAGGGTGGTCGAGGCGGCGGCCGAGCGGGGATGGGGGACCCGGATGGTCACCCCGAGCCCGCTGCCGGGACCGTCGGGGAACGTGGAGTTCTTCGTGTGGCTGCACCGCGGTCCGGCCCGGGTGGATGCGGTCGAGATCGCCGCCGTTGTGCATGGCGCGGGCGGCCCGGGGGTGTCGAGTGAGAAGGTTGACCTGTGACACCGACCAGCGGCGGGGACGACACGGCGGCGGGCAGCGTCCCCCGCCGGGTGCTCCTGCTCACCCACACCGGCCGGGCGGAGGCCCACGAGGTCGCCCGATCCTTCTGCAAGGCGCTGACCGGGCACGGACTGGTCGTCCGCCTCCTGGCCGCCGAGGCAGCCGAGCTCGGTCTCGACGCCGGCGCATTTCGACCCGGCCCTGGAGATCATCGACGACGAGGGCGACGCCGGCCACGACTGCGAGCTGGCGCTCGTGATCGGCGGTGACGGCACCATCCTGCGGGCCGCCGAGATCACGCACTCCAGCGGGACCCCTCTGCTGGGCGTCAACCTGGGCCACGTCGGGTTCCTCGCCGAGGCGGAGTACGACGACGTCGAGTCCACCATCGACGCGATCGTGCAGCGCCGCTACACCGCCGAGGACCGACTCACCGTCGACGTCTCGGTCCGCCGCGACGGCGAGCTGGTGACCAGCACCTTCGCGCTCAACGAGGCCAGCGTGGAGAAGGCCGCCCGCGAGCGGATGATCGAGCTCGTCGTCGAGATCGACGGACGGCCGCTGTCACGCTGGGGCTGCGACGGCGTCGTGTGCGCCACTCCCACCGGGTCCACCGCCTACAACTTCAGCGCCGGGGGGCCGGTGGTCTGGCCGGGGGTGGAGGCGCTGATGATCGTCCCGCTGAGCGCCCACGCCCTGTTCGCCCGGCCGTTGGTGGTGGCGCCGACCTCGGTGATCGCGCTGGAGGTGCTGAGCCACACCGAGGGTGCGGGGGTGCTGTGGGCCGACGGGCGGCGGACGGTCGACCTGCCGCCGGGAGCCCGGATCGAGGTGCGCCGCGGCGCGACCCCGGTCCGTCTGGTCCGGCTCCACGAGGCGCCGTTCACCGACCGACTGGTGGCCAAGTTCGGCCTGCCCGTCGAGGGCTGGCGGGGTGCGGCCGCGCGCCGGCGCAGCGGAGAGGCTACGGATGCTTGAGGAGATCCGGATCGGATCCCTCGGGGTCATCGATTCGTCGACCCTCGAGCTCGGCCCGGGACTGACCGTCATCACCGGTGAGACCGGTGCCGGCAAGACCATGCTCGTCACCGCCCTCGGCCTGATCCTGGGTGGCCGCGCCGACAGCGGCGCGGTGCGCACCGGCGCTCGAGCCGCCCGGGTCGAGGGCGTCGTCCGGGCGTCGGCCTCGGACCACTTCGCCGACGCGGTGGAGGACGCCGGCGGCGAGGTCGAGGACGATCGCGTCGTCCTGGCCCGCAACGTCTCCGCCGAGGGCCGATCGCGGGCCTTCGTCGGCGGCGCCTCGGTCCCGGTCTCGATCCTGGCCGAGGTTGCCGAGCCCCTGGTCGCCGTCCACGGACAGTCCGACCAGCACCGGCTGCTCCAGGCGCGGGCGCAGCGCGAAGCGCTGGACCGGTTCGCCGGCGACGACGTCGCCGGCCTGCTGGCGCAGTACTCCCACCTCCACGCCCGCCTCGCCGCCACCGAGTCCGAGCTCGCCGAGGTGGTCGCCACGTCCCGCGACCGGGCCCGGGAGGCCGACCAGCTGCGGTTCGGGCTCTCCGAGATCGAGGCGGTCGGACCCGAGCCGGGCGAGGACGACGCGCTGGCGGGGGAGGAGTCCAGGCTCGGCTTCGCCGACACCCTCCGCACCGCGGCCGAGCAGGCCCGGGAGGCGCTGTCCTCGGACGGAGAGCAGCCGGACGCCCTGGCCACCACCTCGGCCGCCCGCACCCTGCTCGAGAGCGTCCGCGAGCACGACACCGAGGCCGCCGAGCTGGCCGACCGGCTGGCCGAGATCTCCTACCTGCTGTCCGACGTCGCCGCCGACGTCGCGTCCTACGCCTCCCGCGTGGAGAGCGACCCGGTCCGACTCGCCGCCGTCTCCGAGCGGCGGGCGGCGCTGACCGCCCTCACCCGCAAGTACGGCGAGACGGTCGACGAGGTCCTGGCCTGGGCCGAGAGCTCGGCGACCCGGCTGACCGACCTCGACCACACCGATGACCGGATCGAGGAGCTCCGTGCCGAGCGCGACGGCCTCCGGAGCCGAGCTCGGCGAGCTCGCGGGCGCCCTCTCGGCGGCCCGGACCGAGGCGGCGGCCCGGCTCGCGGCCGAGGTGACCGCGGAGCTCGAGCTCCTGGCCATGCCGCACGCCCGGATCGAGGTGGCCGTCCGGCAGCAGGAGGTGGCCGGCGACGCCGAACCACCGGGCCTGCGGGTCGGCGACCGCGTCCTGCGGTTCACCTCCACCGGCGTCGACGACGTGGAGTTCCTCCTCGCCGCCAACGTCGGGTCCGAGCCGCGGCCGCTCGCCAAGGTGGCCTCCGGGGGCGAGCTCTCCCGGGTGATGCTCGCCCTCGAGGTGTCGCTCGCGGCGACCAGCCCGGTCCCCACCTTCGTCTTCGACGAGGTCGACGCCGGCGTCGGCGGCAAGGCCGCCGGGGAGGTCGGGCGTCGGCTGGCGAGGCTGGCACGCTCCGCCCAGGTCCTCGTCGTCACCCACCTGCCGCAGGTGGCGGCGTACGCCGACCACCACGTCGTCGTCGTGAAGTCCAGCGATGGTTCGGTCACCACCTCGGGCCTGACCGCGCTTGACGCGACCGCGCGCGAGCGTGAGCTGTCCCGGATGTTCGCCGGCATGGAGGAGTCCGACACCGCCCTGGCGCACGCCCGCGAGCTGCTCGAGGCCGCCCAGCCGGCCCGCGCGCTGGGCTGACCGGCCGCGGGGCGACGCGCCGGGCCGGCGGTTGCCGAGAACGCGCCCTCCCGGCTGACACGATTGCCCGGTCATGAAGCCTGCCACCCGACCCCGTCCCGGGACCACCGCTCCCGGACTCACCGGTACCGCCCGCGTCGAGCGCCGCACCCGCGTCCTGCTGCCCCGGCTGCGTCCCGGCGACATCGCCGTGCTCGACCACCTCGACATGGACCGGGCCACCGCGCAGGCGCTGGTCGACGCCGGCGTCTCCGCGGTCATCAACGCCGCCCCCATGTTCTCGGGGCGCTTCCCCAACCTCGGGCCCGCAGGTGCTGGCCGAGGCAGGGATCCTCGTCCTCGACCAGGTCGAGGGCGCCTTCGGGATCGCCGACGGCGCCTCGGTCAGAGTTCACGACGAGGTCGTGTTCGCCGACGGCGCGGCGGTGGCGATGGGCCGCGAGGTCGACGTCCACACCGTGGACCGGGAGATGGACCAGGCCCGGGCCGGGATGGGCAGCCAGCTCGAGACCTTCACCCACAACAGCACCGAGTTCCTGCGCCGTGAGGAGGGGCTGCTGCTCCACGGGCTCGGCCTGCCCGAGCCGGCCACCAGGATCGCGGGCCGACCCGTGGTCGTCGTCGTGCCGGGCAGCGGGAGCCAGCGCGCGGCTCGCCTCGATCGAGGCCTTCATCCGCGAGCAGGACCCGGTGCTGGTCGGTGTCGACCGGGGCGCCGACCTGCTCCTGGACTGCCGGTCACCGCCCGACATCGTGCTGCTGTCCAACAGCGCCGGCGACGCCGAGCGACCCTCGGCCAAGGCGCTGCGCGCCGCCCGCGACGTCGTCGTCCGGGTCGACCGCGGCGGCGAGACTCCACGCCGAGCAGCTCGAGCGGCTCGGCGTCCGCCCGTTGCCACTGGAGTCCTCCGCCACCAGCCGAGGACGCCGCCCTGCTGCTGCTGGCGGCCGAGGAGGCCCGGCTGATCGTCGGCGTGGGCCTGCACGCGAGCCTCGAGGAGGTCCTGGACCGCCAGAACCCCGGGCTCGCCGGCACCTACCTCACCCGGCTCAAGGTGGGGCACCTGCTCGTCGACGCGGCGTCCGTCCACCTGCTCTACTCCGGCCGGGTCCGGCCGCGCCACGTCTTCCTGGTGCTGCGTCGCCGGCCTGCTCGCGCTGGCGACGGCCATCGCCGTGACCCCGGTGGGCCAGGAGTGGCTGACCGCCCTCACCGACTACCTGCAAGGACTGTTCCGTTGATCTCGTTCCGCCAGCACGTCGTCACGCTCGTCGCGGTCTTCCTCGCCCTGGCTGTCGGGGTCGTCCTCGGCGGTGGTCCGCTGTCCGAGGTCGGGCGTGACGCCCTGACCTCGACCTCCGCCCAGCCGAAGGCCAGGCAGGGCGGCCACGCCACGGCGTTCGGCGACGCCTTCGCCACGGCCGACCGCCCCCCAGCTGTACCGCGAGAAGCTGGCTGGGCGGTCGCGTGGCCCTGGTGAGTCTCCCCGGCGCCGACCAGCGTGTCATCGAGGGCTTGGTCGGCCAGGTCGAGCACGCGGCCGGGACCCTCGAGGCGAAGTACGCCCTGCAGCCCGGTCTCGTCGACCCCGGCGAGAAATCCCTGGTCGACACCCTGGGCAGCCAGCTGATGACCCAGCTCGGTTCCGGAGCCGCCGACCCGGACGCGCCGACGTACGAGCGCATGGGACAGCTGCTCGGTAGCGCCATCGCCACCCGCGACGAAGGCGGCGCCGCGGCCAACCAGAAGGCCACCTCGATCCGGCAGAGCCTGGCCGGGGCCGACCTGGTCGCCTCGCCCGCGAGCGACCCGGGCCGCGCGCCGCTGGTGCTGGTCGTGCTCGGCGACGACACCGACGACGACATCCTCGGCGGACTGCTCGCCGGGCTCTCTTCGCGGGCGCTCGGAGTCGTGGTGGCCGGCGACACCCGATCCGGCGCCAACGGCGATGTGGCCGCCCTTCGGACGCGACCCGAGGCCGGGAAGGTCACGACCGTCGACGGCGTCGACCTCGCCGTGGGGCAGGTCACCACCGTGCTGGCGCTCGTGCGGTCGCTGGCGGAGAAGAGCGGGTCCTTCGGTGCGTCGGGTTCGGACGGAGCCGTACCCCTCCGGTAACATGGAGGTCCGTGAAGCATCCGACCCCCACCAAGCACGTTTTCGTGACCGGGGGCGTCGCCTCCTCGCTCGGCAAGGGCCTGACGGCCTCCAGCCTGGGCAATCTCCTCAAGTCCCGCGGATCTGCGGGTCACGATGCAGAAGCTCGACCCCTACCTCAACGTGGATCCGGGCACCATGAACCCGTTTCAGCACGGCGAGGTGTTCGTCACCAACGACGGGGCCGAGACCGATCTCGACATCGGCCACTACGAACGCTTCCTCGACACCGACCTCGGCCAGATCGCCAACGTGACCACGGGTCAGGTCTACTCCAGCGTCATCGCCAAGGAGCGGCGCGGCGACTACCTCGGTGACACGGTCCAGGTGATCCCGCACATCACCAACGAGATCAAGGACCGGATCCAGGCCATGGGTCGGCCCGGACGTGGACGTGGTGATCACCGAGATCGGCGGCACCGTCGGCGACATCGAGTCGCTGCCGTTCCTCGAGGCGGCGCGCCAGGTCCGCCACGACATCGGCCGCGACAACTGCTTCTTCCTCCACGTCTCGCTGGTGCCCTACATCGGGCCGTCCGGCGAGCTCAAGACCAAGCCGACCCAGCACTCCGTCGCCGCCCTCCGGTCGATCGGTATCCAGCCCGACGCCATCGTGTGCCGGGCCGACCGGGAGCTGCCCGAGGGGATCAAGAAGAAGATCTCGCTGATGTGCGACGTCGACGAGGAAGCCGTGGTCACCGCCGCCGACGCGCCGTCGATCTACGACATCCCCAAGGTGCTGCACCGCGAGGGCCTTGACGCCTACGTCGTACGCCGCCTGGCACTGCCCTTTCGCGACGTCGACTGGGCCACGTGGGACGACCTGCTCCGCCGGGTGCACCATCCGCAGGAGGAGGTCACGGTCGGCCTGGTCGGCAAGTACATCGACCTGCCCGACGCCTACCTGTCGGTCGTGGAGGCCCTGCGGGCCGGCGGTTTCGCCCACGAGGCCCGCGTGCACCTGCGCTGGATCGCCTCCGACGAGTGCCAGACCCCCGCCGGTGCCGCCCGCCACCTCAGCGACGTCGACGCGATCTGCGTGCCCGGCGGGTTCGGTATCCGCGGGATCGAGGGCAAGCTCGGTGCGCTGACCTTCGCCCGCACCCACGGCATCCCCACCCTCGGGCTGTGCCTGGGTCTGCAGTGCATGGTGATCGAGTACGCCCGCAACGTTGCCGGGCTCGAGAAGGCCGCCTCCACGGAGTTCGATCCCGACTGTCCGGAGCCGGTGATCGCCACCATGGAGGAGCAGAAGTCCTTCGTCGAGCGGCGCGGGGGACCTCGGCGGCACCATGCGGCTCGGCCTCTACCCGGCCTCGCTCGCGGACGGCAGCGTCGTCCGCGAGGCATACGCCGAGGCGACGATCGCGGAGCGCCACCGGCACCGCTACGAGGTCAACAACCACTACCGCGAGCAGCTCGAGGACCGCCGGCCTGGTGTTCTCCGGCACCAACCCCGATCTCGGCCTGGTCGAGTTCGTGGAGCTGCCTCGCGAGGTGCACCCCTACTACGTGTCGACCCAGGCGCACCCCGAGCTGCGCTCCCGGCCGACCCGCCCGCACCCACTCTTCGCCGGCCTGGTCGGGGCTGCGATCGAGCGTCAGCGGGAGCTGCGGTTCCCGATCGACGAGAGCGGCCTGCGCCGGCTCGACGAGGACGCCTGAACTCTAGGCGCGGGCCCGGCGCATCCGGGCCAGGGAGTCCAGCCCCGTGAGCACGATCGAACGGACGGTCGGGTTGGTGCCCGGCGCGTCGGCCAGCTCCTGGGCCCGGGCGACGAACTCGTCGTCGCCGATCACCGGCAGCATCGCGCGCACCAGCGAGAGCCGCGAGAGCATGCCGCCGTCGAGGACGTGGGTCATCTCGTCGAGGTAGCGGTGGGCGTAGGGCATCAGCAGGTCGGTCTGGCCGGGTCGCCAGAAGGCCGCAGCCGTGTTGCCGGTCGGGATGCCAGCCGGCACCGACTTCTTGTCGAAGAGCTCCGCCCAGACCTCGTCCTTGGCTGCTGCGTCGGGCCGGGCCGCGGTGATCTGGAGCGCCCGCACCCAGGCGTCGGGGTCGGGGTCGCGGTCGAGCAGCGCCTGCACCTGCTCGGGGTCCTCCTGACCGCGTTCGGCACGCCGGACCAGCAGCCGCCACGAGAGGTCGATGTCGTCGGCGGCCTCGACCTGCTGCTCGTGCTCGGGCGTGCTGGCCGTGCCGGCGAGCACCCGCAGCGCGGCCTGGCGCAGGTCGGGGTTGTCCACCAGCGCGGCGGCAGCGTCCGCCACCCGGGCCCGGCGGTCGGCGATGGTGACAAGCGGGCTCCAGTGCTCGGCGACCTCGCGGCTCATCGCCAGGAACGCCTCGCCCACCGCCGGGCTGGTCTCGGTGGCCAGTACGCCGAGGATGCACTCCATGGCGGCGCCGCTGTCGAGCTCGCCCTTGCGGAGCATGTCCCACGCGGTCGCCACCGCCATCGCCCGGTTGATCGGCTCGGGCAGCTGGCTGGCGCCCTCGACGAGCCGCTTGAGCGAGGCGTCGTCGGTGCGGATGGCGGCGAACGTGAGGTCGTCGGGGTCGGGCAGGTGCAGGTCAGCGTCGGGCAGCGACAACGACGTACGACCGCCCTCGGTGACCACTTCGGTGGTGCCGACCAGGGTCAGCACGCCGTCGCCGAGGGCGTAGGAACCCACGTCGACGCGGTGCGGCCTCGGCTCGCCGCCGTCGGGTGCGACCGCGGTCAGGTCGCCGTCGGTGAGGGTGAGGGTGTCGTTGCCGGCCCGGTCGAGCCAGTCTGCGGTCCAGGCCTCGAGGTTCTGCCCAGAGGCGTTGCCGAACGCGGCCATCAGGTCTTCGAGGCGGGTGTTGCCCCAGGCGTGGTCGCGGAAGTAGTGCTGGAGGCCCTCCACGAACGCCGGCTCGCCGATGTAGGCCGACAGCTGCTTGAGCACGGCCTCGCCCTTGGCGTAGGTGATCGAGTCGAAGTTGGCCATCGCCGAGGAGACGTCGTCGACGTCGCCGCGGATCGGGTGGGTGGCCGGACCCATGTCGAGGCGGTAGGCGTCGAGCTCGCGGCCGACCAGGAAGCTGGCCCAGGCGTCCTTGAACTCGGTGGCGTTGACGGCCGACCAGGTGGAGGCCCACGACGCGAAGGCTTCGTTGAGCCACAGGTCGTCCCACCACTGCATGGTCACCAGGTCGCCGAACCACATGTGCGCCATCTCGTGCAAGGTCACCGAGGCGACCGCCCAGCGCTGAGAGTACGTGGGTTCAGTGCGCCACAGCACGGTGTCGGTCCAGGTGACGCAGCCCCAGTTCTCCATCGCGCCACCCATGTTGGGCACGAACACCTGGTCGTAGTGGGCCTCGGGGAACGGCTTGCCGAACTGCTCGCCGAACCACGCGAGTCCCTGCTCGGTGACATCGAGGATGAACTGCGCGTCGCGCTCCATGAACTGCTTCAGCGACTGGCGGCAATAGAGGCCGAGGCTGTGGTCGCCGCGCTGCTCGCGGATCTCGTGGAAGGGGCCGCCGTTGACGACGACGACATAGGTCGAGAGGGGTGGAGTGTCGGGGAAGGTCCACACCCGACCGCCGTTGTCGGCGTCGGCGACGTGGTCGGCGTGCATGTTGGAGGTGATCGTCCATGCCTCCGGCGCGCTCACCACGAACTTGTGCGGCGCCTTGAGATCGGGCTGGTCGAAGCAGGCCCAGATCCGGCGGGCGTCGTCGCACTCGAAGGAGGTCCAGACGTAGACGAGCTTGTCGGAAGGGTCGACGGTGCGCTGGATGCCCTGCGAGCTGTGAGTGTCGGACTGGCGCGCGGTCACCACGAGGGTGTTGTCGGCGGCCAGGTCAGAGAGCGGGATCCGGCCGCGCTCGATGGTGGACAGGTCCAGGTCGGTGCCATTGAGGACCGCGCCGTTCACCTCGGCGGTGCAGTCGACGAAGGTGGCCGCGCCCGGCTCGGCGCAGGAGAAGGTGATGGTGCTCCTGGACTCGACGACCTCGCCCTCGAGCAATCCGCGCATGTCGACGGCGATGTCGTAGCGCTGGACGTCGATCAGTGCCGCGCGTTGGGCGGCCTCGGCCTGGGTCAGACTGGCTACTTCGGGCACGAGCAGGCTCCCTGAGGTGAGGCGATTCATCGGGCACGCTACCCGCTACCGTCGTCGCATGCCGACGCCGACTCCCGAGCCCGTGGACACCGCCGAGGCCTGGCCGGTGGAGGAGAGCACGGACCTGTTCCGGGACGACTGGGTGATGGCGCTGCGGGCGGACCGGATCCGGCGTCCCGACGACCCCGGGGGCGAGGCGTTCCGCCGGCTCGTGCTCGAGCACCCGGGGGCGGCGGTGGTCGTGGCGGTGGATGACGAGGACCGCGTGCTGTGCCTGCGGCAGTACCGCCACGCCGCCCGGCGCCGGTTCGTCGAGCTGCCCGCGGGCCTGCTGGACGTCGACGGCGAGGGTCCGCTGGAGGTGGCCCGCCGCGAGCTGCGCGAAGAGGCAGGTCTCGACGCGGGTGAGTGGGTCGAGCTCACGTCGACGTACTCCTCGCCGGGGATCTCCTCGGAGCTCATGCACTTCTACCTCGCCCGCGACCTGACCCCGACCGACCGCGGCGGCTTCGTGCCCGAGCACGAGGAGGCCGACATGGAGACGCTGTGGGTCGACTTCGAGGAGCTGCTGGCGGCGGCGCTCGACGGCCGGTTGAGCGACGCACCGATCGTCCTGGCCGTGCTGCTCGTCGCCGCGAAGGGCTACGCCGGGCGCGGACCCGCGGGGGAGTAGTCTCCACCCGTCACCACCGACGTGGTGGTGGTCACACCGAAGGGGAGAGCAGCAGGTGAAGGTCGGCGTACCGAAGGAAGTCAAGAACCACGAGTACCGCGTCGCGATCACCCCGGTCGGAGCCCACGAGCTGGCGGAGCACGGCCATGAGGTGTTCGTCGAGAAGGGCGCCGGGGCCGGCTCCCAGATCATGGACGAGGAGTACGTCGCCGCCGGGGCGAAGATCCTCGACTCCGCAGACGAGGTGTGGGGCGCCGCCGACCTGGTGCTCAAGGTCAAGGAGCCCGTCTCGGAGGAGTACCACCGCCTCCGGGAGGGGCTGACCCTCTTCACCTACCTCCACCTCGCGGCGGACAAGCCGCTCACCGAGGAGCTGATCGAGCGCAAGGTGACCGCCATCGCCTACGAGACGGTGCAGCTGCCGTCGGGCTCGCTGCCCCTGCTGTACCCGATGTCAGAGGTGGCCGGCTGCCTGGCACCCCAGGTGGGCGCTCACTCGCTGATGAAGGCCCAGGGCGGGCGCGGGGTCCTGCTCGGCGGCGTGGGCGGCGTCGCCAACGCCAAGGTCGTCGTCATCGGTGCCGGCGTCGCCGGCCAGAACGCCGCCAACATCGCCCTGGGCATGGGCGCCGACGTGACCCTCCTCGACACCGACCTCGACAAGCTGCGGCTGTCCTTCTGGCGCTACAACAACCGGGTCCACGGGCTCGCGTCCTCGGCGCATGGCCATCCGCCAGCAGGTGGTCCAGGCCGACCTGGTGATCGGGGCCGTGCTGATCCCCGGGGCCAAGGCGCCCAAGCTGGTCAGCAACGAGCTGGTCTCCCAGATGAAGCCGGGCTCGGTGCTGGTCGACATCGCCGTGGACCAGGGCGGTTGCTTCGAGGACACCCGGGCCACCACCCACGCCGACCCGACCTACGAGGTGCACAACTCGGTGTTCTACTGCGTGGCCAACATGCCGGGGGCGGTGCCCAACACCTCCACCTACGCGCTCACCAACGCCACGATGCCCTACACCGTGGCGCTGGCCGACAAGGGTTGGCAGCAGGCCTGCCTCGACGACCGCAGCCTCGCCCTGGGGCTGAACACCCACGCGGGGCAGCTCACCAACGCTCCCGTGGGCGAGGCGGTGGGCATCGACGCGGTGTCGCTGGAGCATGCGCTGAGTGTCGATCGTCCGCGCGATCCGCACCTATCTCGACCACCTCTCGGTGGAGCGGGGCCTGGCGGCCAACACGCTCACGTCGTACCGCCGTGACCTGCGGAGGTATCAGGCGTACCTGGACGAGCTCGGGATCGCAGAGCCTCGACGCCGTCACGGAGGCCACCGTGACCTCGTTCCTGGTCCGGCTGCGGGAGGGTGACGCCGAGCATCCCGCGCTCAGCTCCACGTCGGCTGCGCGCACGGTGGTGGCGGTCCGGGGCTTCCACAAGTTCGCGGTGAGCGACGGGCTCGCCAAGAGTGACCCGGCCGCATCGGTCAAGCCGCCGTCCCCCGCGAAGCGGCTGCCCAAGGCGCTCCCGCTGTCGGACGTCGAGGCGATCCTGGAGGCCGCCGGCGCGGCCGGGACGACGCTCGCGCTGCGGGACCGGGCCCTGCTGGAGGTGCTCTACGGCACCGGGGCCCGGATCTCCGAGGCCGTCGGCCTCGACGTGGACGACCTGGACACCGTCGACGGCACCGTCCTGCTGCGCGGCAAGGGCAGCAAGGAACGCCTGGTGCCCGTCGGCTCCTACGCCCTCGAGGCGGTCGACGCCTACCTCGTGCGCGGTCGGCCGGAGCTGGTGGCAGCAGGCTCCGGGACGGCCGCGCTCTTCCTGAACGCGCGCGGTGGACGCCTGTCGCGGCAGTCGGCGTGGGCGGTGCTGGTCCGCGCGGCCGAGCGCGCCGGGGTCACCCGGGACGTCTCGCCGCACACCCTGCGGCACTCGTTCGCCACTCACCTGCTCGACGGCGGGGCCGACGTGCGGGTGGTCCAGGAGCTGCTCGGGCACGCCTCGGTCACCACCACGCAGGTCTACACGCTGGTCACGGTCGACAACCTGCGCGAGGTCTTCGCGACCGCTCACCCCCGGGCCCGCGGGTGAGCGACTGGATCCCGGCCTCCGGCGACCCGGACGTCGTGTACGACGCGTTCATCCGCTGGGTCGAAGGGCAGGAGCTCACCCTCTACCCGCACCAGGACGAGGCCGTGATCGAGCTCCTGGGGGGCAGCAACGTCGTCCTCGCGACCCCCACGGGCTCCGGGAAGTCGCTGGTGGCCCTGGCCGCTGCCTGAACCGCGCGCGCGCGAGCCCTCGGCGGGCGAAGCCCGCAGGGTCGGGTACTACACCGCCCCGATCAAGGCCCTGGTCAGCGAGAAGTTCTTCGCGCTGTGCGAGGTGCTCGGGGCCGACAACGTCGGCATGCTGACCGGCGACGCCGTCGGTCAACCCGGACGCCCCGGTCATCTGCTGCACCGCGGAGGTGCTCGCGAACATCGCCCTGCGGGAGGGCAGCGGTGCCGACGTGGGCCTGGTCGTGATGGACGAGTTCCACTTCTACGCCGAGCCGGACCGCGGCTGGGCCTGGCAGGTGCCGATCCTGGAGCTTCCGCAGGCGCAGTTCGTCCTGATGTCGGCGACGCTCGGCGACATGACCGCGCTCGCGCGACGACCTCACGCGTCGTACCGGCCGGGAGACCGCGGTCATCGATGACGCCGAGCGCCCGGTGCCGTTGTCCTTCTCGTGGTCCCTGACGCCGCTGGGGGAGACGCTCGAGGAGCTGGTGGCCACCCACCAGGCGCCGGTCTACGTCGTCCACTTCACCCAGGCCGCGGCGGTGGAGCACGCGACCTCGCTCCTCACGGAACAAGGCGATCGCCGCGGGCGCCGAACGCGGCCCTCAAGGAGCGGTTCGGCCGGGTTCCGGTTCGGCGCCGGCTTCGGCAAGACCCTGTCGCGGCTGCTGCGCCAGGGGATCGGCGTCCACCACGCCGGGATGCTGCCCCGCTACCGGCGCCTGGTCGAGCAGCTCGCCCAGGCCGGCCTGCTGCGGGTGATCTGCGGCACGGACACGCTCGGCGTCGGCATCAACGTCCCGATCCGGACCGTCCTGTTCAGCGGGCTGGCCAAGTTCGACGGCAACCGGCAGCGCGTCCTCCGCACCCGCGAGTTCCTCCAGATCGCCGGTCGTGCCGGGCGGGCCGGCTTCGACACGGCGGGCTACGTCGTGGTCCAGGCGCCCGAGCACGTGATCGAGAACGAGCGCGCCAAGAAGAAGGCCGAGGCCAAGAACGCTGCGATGAGCGACGAGAAGCGGGCCAAGAGGAAGAGCAAGGCGCAGCTCCGGAAGCCGCCCGACGGCACGGTGGTGTGGACCGAGCAGACCTACGACAAGCTGGTGGCCGGGACGCCCGAGCCGCTCGTCTCCCGGATGCGGGTGGACAACGCCATGCTGATCAACGTCCTCTCCCGCGAGGAGGACGCCTTCCCGGTGCTGCGGCAGCTGCTCACCGACAACCACGAGGACCGGCGGCAGCGGTTGCGGCTGGCCCGCCGCGGCGCTGCGGCTCGCACGCAGCCTGCTCGACTCCGGGACCGTGCACCCGACTCGAGGAGCGCGGACGAGCACGGCCGCCGCTACGTGCTGACGGTCGACCTGCCACCGGACTTCGCGCTGAACCAGCCGCTGGCGCACTTCGCGCTCGCCGCGTTCGACGTGCTCGACGCCGAGTCGCCGGACTACACCCTCGACGTGGTCTCGGTGGTCGAGGCAGTGCTCGAGGGCCCGCGTCAGATCCTGTTCGCCCAGCAGCATGCCGCCCGGGGCGAGGCGATCGCCGAGATGAAGGCCGACGGGGTCGAGTACGACGAGCGGATGGCGGCTGCTCGACGAGGTCACGTGGCCGCAGCCGCTCGCCGAGCTGCTCGAGGCGACGTACGAGATCTACCGGAGCACCCACCCGCTGGCTGCCGGAGGACGCGCTCGGGCCCAAGTCGATGGTCCGGGAGATGTACGAGCAGGGGATGAGCTTCACCGACTTCGTCGGCCGCTACCAGCTGGCCCGGTCGGAGGGGCTGTTGCTGCGCTACCTGACCGACGCCTACCGCACGCTGCGGCAGACCGTGCCCGAGCGGCACCGGACGCCCGAGCTGGAGGACCTCATCGAGTGGCTCGGGGAGACGGTGCGGCAGACCGACTCCTCGCTGCTCGACGAGTGGGAGGCGCTGTCCCACCCCGATGCCGTTCGCGCGGACATCGCTCACCACGAGCCACCGCCACCGCCGCGGCCGATCTCGCGCGCAGGAGCGGCCGTTCCGGGTGATGGTCCGCAACGCGATGTTCCGCCGGGTCGAGCTGGCGGCCCGCGACGACGTCGACGGGCTGGTCCGGCTGGAGCGGGCGGCCGCGGACCGGACCGACCCGCCCCTGGAGGTCGAGATGACCCGGTAGCGCCTGGGACGCCGCGCTGGAGGACTACTACGCCGAGCACGACTCGATCTCCACCGCGGCGGACGCCCGCGGGCCCGACCTGCTGCGCGATCACGGTCGACGGGTCGGCGCTGGACCGGTGCGCCAGACCCTCGACGACCCCGCGGGCCACCACGACTGGGTGATCGACGGCCGTGGTGGACCTCGATGCCTCTGACGAGGCCGGCGAGCTGGTGCTGCTGACCACGGCGATGCGCCGGCTGTGACCGGCCCCGAAGGCCGTACGCGTCGTGCACAGGTTTGTGCACAGGCGGCGTGCCAGGTGTGCACGGGAACGGGGCCCACTGCACAATCCATCAACAGATTTGGCTTCAGCTGGGGGTAATCCGTGGTCGTGTTGTTTCCCGTCCGAGCGCCGGTCTAGTGTCGCCCGCGGGCTCGGACACAAGTCGCCGAGTCGACAAAACGAGGGGCGGAACAGACATGGGTGGCGGGATCTTCTCAGGACTGGCCGGCCAAGCCGGAAGCGGCGCCCCCGAGATGCCGCCGCTGACCCGTCCACCCGTCCCCACCCGACGACGAGCCCCGGAGAGCACCGACCACGTGAGCGACCCGATCCCCTTCGAGCGACCCGAGCCCCGCGGCTCGGCGCGCGACGTCCACCCAGGAGGCCGAGCGGCCCGAGGAGGCCGCTCTCGGGCCCACCGGCCGGCCGATGCCCGACCTCCCCGAGCCCGGCCCCGTGCAGCAGCACGGCAACGCCCGGGTGATCTCGATGTGCAACCAGAAGGGTGGCGTCGGCAAGACCACGACCACCATCAACCTGGGCGCCGCGCTGGCGGAGTACGGCCGCAAGGTGCTGCTGGTCGACTTCGACCCGCAGGGCTCGCTGTCGGTCGGCCTCGGCCTCAACCCCCACGACATGGAGCTCTCGGTCTACAACCTGCTGATGGACCGCGACGTCACCCTCGACGACGTCGTCGTCCCTTCCGGCGTGCCCGGCATGGACCTGCTGCCCTCCAACATCGACCTCTCTGCGGCCGAGGTGCAGCTGGTGCACGAGGTGGCCCGCGAGCAGACCCTGCAGCGGGTGCTCGGTCCGGCCATCGCCAACTACGACGTCATCCTGATCGACTGCCAGCCCTCGCTCGGCCTGCTCACCGTCAACGCGCTGACCGCCGTCCGACGGCGTGATCGTGCCGCTCGAGTGCGAGTACTTCGCGCTGCGGGGCGTGGCGCTGCTCAAGACCACGATCGACAAGGTCCGGGAGCGGCTCAACCCGAGGCTCGAGATCGACGGCGTGCTCGGCACGATGTTCGACGGCCGCACCCTCCACGGCCGCGAGGTCATGGAGCGCCTCGTCCAGGCCTGGGGCGACAAGGTCTTCCACACGGTCATCCGGCGGACCGTGAAGTTCTCCGACTCGACCGTCGCCGGTGAGCCGATCACGTCGTACGCCTCGAACTCGCACGGGTGCCGACGCCTACCGCCAGCTGGCCAAGGAGGTGGCGGTCGCGGTGCCTCGACGGAGTGAGCCTGCCGCGCCGCCGACGACCTCTTCCGCAGGACCGCGCGAGCGACGGGTGACGCGTCCGCGCGACGTCCGCGGACTGCCCGCCGACGCAGCCGGGCGAGGCCGATGCGCGGGCGACCGAGCGCCGTCGGCGCGCCAGCGACGCGCGAAGCCGAGCGGCCGGGTCCGGCACGACGAGAAGATGACCGTCTACGTCACCTCCGACGAGCTGCT
Source organism: uncultured Actinomycetota bacterium (assembly GCA_963830755.1). Taxonomy (GTDB): domain Bacteria; phylum Actinomycetota; class Actinomycetes; order Propionibacteriales; family Nocardioidaceae; genus Nocardioides. Next base: position 301,980 of record CAWHNI010000016.1, read on the forward strand.
CGACCTCGAGCACGCCCGGCTCTCGCTGCGGCGGGCCCAGGGGCTGGCGGTCGACCGGGGCCGGCTGGTGCGCGAGGCGGTGGCGCTGGTCCTGGCCGACTACGAGGCCAACGGCGACGACAGCGTGCTGGTGCGGCGGCTGACCGAGCGAATGACCGTGCGCAGACGCCGGGTCTGGCCGAGGGCGTCGAGCCGCGGAGCAGGCCCCGGAGTTCGAGGTCCGGCTCGACAACTTCGAGGGCCCCTTCGACCTGCTGCTGAGCCTGATCGCCAAGCACAAGCTCGACATCACCGAGGTCGCCCTGTCGCAGGTCACCGACGAGTTCATCGCCCACGTCAAGGCCGCTGGGCTCGACATGGGAGCTCGAGCAGACGACGTCGTTCCTGCTGGTGGCCGCGACCCTGCTCGACCTCAAGGCGGCGCGGCTGCTGCCGCAGGGCGACGTCGAGGACGAGGAGGACCTCGCCCTGCTCGAGGCGCGCGACCTGCTCTTCGCCCGGCTGCTGCAGTACCGCGCGTTCAAGCAGGTCGCCGGCGTGCTGGAGGACCGGCTGGCCGGCGGAGTCGCGGCGGCACCCGCGGGCGGTCGGGCTGGAGGAGCGGTTCGCCACCCTGCTGCCCGAGGTGCTGATCGGGATAGGGCTCGGCCAGTTCGCCGAGCTCGCCGCCAGGGCGCTGGAGCCCAAGCCGGTGCTCGAGGTCTCGCTGCAGCACATCCACGCCGGCGAAGGTGAGCGTGCGCGAGCAGGCCGCTCTGGTGGTGGAGCGGCTGCGCCGCTCGCGGCACCATGACCTTCCGGGCGCTGTGCGGCGACTCGCCCGACACGCTGACCACCGTGGCGCGGTTCCTGTCGCTGCTGGAGCTGTTCCGCGAGGGGGCGGTGGCCTTCGACCAGATGTCGCCCGCTGGGCGAGCTGACGCGTGCGCTGGACCGGCAGCCGACGACGAGGAGTTCGAGATCGACGAGTTCGAGGGCGCGCCGCCCGAGCCGCGCCGAGCGTACCCCGCCCGAGGACGGAGCCCGACGAGCAACGGAGACGCCGGACGTGAGACCGAGGAGATGCTCGACGTCGCCGGTCGCCGACGCTGCGCCCGTCGCTGGAGGCGCTGCTGATGGTCGCCGACCAGCCGCTCGACGTCGCGACCCTGGCCTCGGCCGTCGGCCACCCCGCCGACGAGGTCGCCGCGCGCGCTGGCCGAGCTCGCCGACGAGTACACCGAGCAGGGCCGCGGCTTCGAGCTGCGCAACGTCGCCGGTGGCTGGCGCTTCTACACCCGCGAGGAGTACGCCGCGCGTGGTCGAGGGCTTCGTCCTCGAGGGCCAGCAGGCGCGGCTCACCCAGGCGGCCCTGGAGACCCTCGCCGTCGTCGCCTACAAGCAGCCGGTGTCGCCGGGCGCGGGTCTCGGCGATCCGCGGCGTCAACGTCGACGGCGTGATGCGGACCCTGCTGACCCGCGGCCTGGTCGAGGAGGCCGGGCAGGACGAGTCGTCGGGCGCGAACCTCTACCGCACCACCGGCTACTTCCTCGAGCGGATCGGCGTCACCTCGATCGACGAGCTGCCCGAGCTGGCGCCGTACCTGCCCGACATGGACGACATGGAGGACGAGCTGGCCGAGGACGCGGTCGCCGCCTCGAGGACCAGCGGGCCGGAGAGCCCGGCCGTCCGAGGACGGGCGCGTGACCGAGCCCGACGACGACGGCCTGGTCCGGCTGCAGAAGCTGCTCGCGCAGTCGGGGGTCGCCTCGCGCCGCAAGTGCGAGGAGCTGATGCTCGGCGGGCTGGTCGAGGTCGACGGCGAGGTCGTGACCCGGCTCGGCACCAAGGTCGACCCGCGCGACCGCGGTGGTCCGGGTCGACGGGCAAGCGGCTGCCGCCGGTCTCGCCGCACGTCTACCTGGTGCTGAACAAGCCGCGGGGCGTCGTCTCGACGATGTCCGACCCCGAGGGACGGCGGACCCTGCAGGACCTCGTGGCCGACCGGCCCGAGCGGCTCTTCCACGTCGGTCGGCTCGACACCGACACCTCGGGGCTGATCCTGCTCACCAACGACGGCGACTTCGCGCACCGGATGGCGCACCCGTCGTACGAGGTGGACAAGACCTACGTCGCCGAGGTCGAGGGCGAGGTCGACCAAGGCGACCCTCGAGACGCTGCTCGAGGGCGTCGACGCTCGACGACGGGCCGGTGACGGTGTCGCGGGCGCGGCTGGTGACCGGCGGCGCCGGGCAAGTCGATCGTCGAGCTGGTCATCCACGAGGGCCGCAACCGGATCGTGCGCCGGCTGCTCGACCACGTCGGGCACCCGGTACGCCGGCTGACCCGCACCGCGATCGGCCCGGTCCAGCTCGGCGGGCTCGGAGCGGCGAGCTCCGCGACCTCACCCTCGAGGAGCTCGGCGAGCTGCTGGACAACGCGCAGCTGTGAGTCGGTGAGTGTGCCTGTGTTCGGACGAGCGCCCGCACTGATCTAGCCGATGAGCGCTCGGCCATCGCTCGCGATCCAAGGACGCTATAGAAGGCAAACGCGGCGAATATCCCCACGATTCACGCGTGTCAGCCCGCCGTATTCCTTGCGGAGCGGCCCTCAAACGTTCCGGCCGCACGACATCCGCACAAGTAGCCGCGTTTCGCTCGATCGACGCCGAGCCGGACCCCGATGGCGCGCGGAAATCGCAGGACGGGGCGGCTTCTCAGTCGTCGGCCATCGATCGCGGTCGCCGACGCGGCCGTCGGTGAACGGGAACGCGAGCGAGCCGGCGCGGACCCACCACTCCATGACGTCGTAGGCGAGCCGCCCCGCCACGACGGAGGGGTCACCCTCCGACAGCCGGGCGGCCTCGGCAGCGTCGCAGGCGAAGATCGACATCCCGCGGTACGACGGGTCGCTCTGCTCGTCGAACGGCCCGTTCACGACCAGCGTGCCCTTCCGCCCCAGCTCGGCGCGGTAGGCGAGGTGGCGTGTCTGGAGGGCGTCGAGCTCCTCGTCCGACATCTCCGGCGCATCGGCGGACCTGCCGCAGGACCACGACCGTGTAGACGTCGAAGGCGTCGGGGATGTTGGGCATCGCGTGGCATCGGTCAGCTCCTAGCTGGGCCGCTTTGTCCGGGAGGATAGCGGGCCGCCTGAGCCGGTCGGTCCGACGTCGCTAGCCTGATGCCCATGACTGTTCGGGCGGTGCGCGGGGCGACCCAGCTCGAGGAGGACGACCGCGACCACATGCTCGACCGGGTCGCGGAGATGGTGCTCGACGTCATGGCGTCCAACGACCTGGCGGTCGACGACTTCATCTCGGTGATCTTCACCGCCACGTCCGACCTCGTCGCGGAGTTCCCGGCGTACGCCGCCCGCCAGCTCGGGTTCGGCGAGGTGCCGCTGATCTGTGCCCGCGAGCTCGAGATCGACGGCTCGATGCCCCGAGTCGTGCGGATGCTCGCCCACGTCGAGTCCGACCTGCCGCAGGCGGACATCACCCACTGCTACCTGCACGGCGCGGCCGACGCTGCGCAAGGACCTGACCCGGACGCGGGAGGTGCCCGACCGATGAGTGACGCTGCTGACCGGACCGGTGCGAGGTCGATCGGCACCGGCATGCTCGGGACCTCCGTCGGCCTCGCCTGCCGACGGGTCGGCCTCGAGGTGGTGCTCTCGGACCTCGCAGCAGAGCACGTGCGCACCGCGTCGGGGCTCGGCGCCGGCCGGCCCCGACGGCCGGAGGACCGCCCCCAGCTCGTCGTGGTCGCGGTGCCGCCCGACCACCTCGGCGCCGCCATCCGCGCGGCGCTGGACGTCCTCCGACGCCGACGGTCACCGACGTCGGCAGCATCAAGACCGAGCCGCTCGCGGGTCGCCGCGGCCTCGCCCGGCGCTGGAGCGGTACGTCGGCAGCCACCCCATGGCCGGTAGCGAACGATCCGGCCCACTGGCGGCCAGCGCGGCCCTCTTCGACGGCAGGCCGTGGGCGGTCACGCCCCACGACGACCTCCGATCCCGAAGGAGTCCGCCTGGTCGAGGAGCTGGCCAGCGTGTGCGGGGCGAGTGCCGGTGCGGATGACCCCCGAGGAGCACGACCACGCGGTCGCCCGGACCTCGCACCTTCCGCACCTGCTGGCCGTGCTGACGGCCGGCCGGCTCGCCGGCGCCCCGCCGGAGCACCTGGCGCTGTCTGGTCAGGGCGTGCGCGACGTGACCCGGGTGGCTGGAAGCGACCCGGCCATGTGGCAGCAGATCGTCACCCTCAACGCAGACGCATTGCGGGGGGTGCTGGCCGAGGTCCGGGAGGAGCTCGATGCGCTCCAGGACGCCGTCATCAGCGGTGACCGGGAGGCGCTCGGCGGGCTGCTGGCCAGGGGAGTGGCCGGCACCCGCGCCATCCCGGGCAAGCACGGCGGACCGGTGGCGCCGACCACGTCGGTGTTCGTGTCCGTGCCGGACCACCCCGGCGAGCTGGCCCGCCTGTTCGCCGACGCGGGTGCCAGCGACGTCAACATCGAGGACGTCCACATCGACCACGACCCCGGCCGCCCGGTCGGGCTGGTGGAGCTGCTGGTCGACGAGGCCCGCGCAGAGCATCTGCTGGGCTCTCTCGAATCCCGTGGATGGGTGACCCACAGGTAGGCTGCCCGCCGTGCAGACCATCCTCGACGACATCGTCGTCGCCATCGACGGACCCTCCGGATCGGGCAAGTCCAGTACGTCGCGGGGGGTCGCGGCCCGACTCGGCCTGCGCTACCTCGACACCGGCGCGATGTACCGCGGGATGACCTGGTGGATGCTCCGCCAGGGAGTCGACGTACACGACCGCGGAGGCCGTGGCCGCACACGCCAGCGAGCCCGAGATCCTCTCTGGCACCGACCCGCACGGCCCGTCGATCATCGTCGAGGGCGTGGACGTCGGTCTGGCCATCCGCTCCGCCGAGGTCAACGCGGCCGTCTCCCCGGTCAGCGCCGTGCCCGAGGTGCGGTCGCGGCTGGTCGAGCTGCAGCGCGAAACGATCGGCGACGGCGGCATCGTGGTCGAGGGCCGCGACATCGGGGCCGTGGTGGCGCCGTTCGCGCAGGTGAAGGTCTACCTCACCGCCGACCCGGCAGCGCGGGCGCAGCGCAGGGCGGCCGAGGAGGGCGGCACCGACATCGACAGCACCCAGGAGTCCCTGCTGGCACGGGACGCGATCGACTCCAGCCGGGACGCCTCGCCCCTGACGATGGCCGAGGGCGCCGTTCACATCGACACGACGACGTACACGCTCGACGAGGTGGTCGACCAGGTGGTGGCTCTCGTCGAGGCGGTGGAGGCGACGGCGTGAACGCGTCCGCCCACACCGAGCGTCCCCGAAGCGACGGGATCCGCCACCCGCGTCGCTTGATGATGATTGCCCTGCGTCCCCTGGCACGGGCGGTGGTCCGACGTCGCCTCACGGTCCGGATGCACGGCCGCGAACACATTCCGGCCACCGGGCCCGTCATCTACGCCGGCAATCACATGGGGATCATGGACGGCCCGCTGCTGGCGATCTTCGCCCCGCAGCCCGTTCATGCCCTCACCAAGGTGGAGATGTTCACCGGACGAATGGGCCGGTTCCTGCGGCGGGCCGGCCAGGTGCCCCTGGACCGGTTCAACCCGGACCCCGCGGCCGTGAAGGCCTGCTTGCGCGTGCTGCGCGACGGGCACGCGGTCGGGATCTTCCCGGAGGGCCGCCGGGGGACCGGGGATTTGGAGCGCTTCCACCGGGGCGCGGCGTACTTCGCGCTCGTGACCGGTGCGCCGGTCGTCCCGGTGATCTTCCTGGGCACCCGTGAGCGAGGTGGCGACACCGACTCCGTGCCGGCGCGGGGCAGCGTGGTGGACGTCTTCTTCGGACCGCCCGTCTCCGTCGACCCGCTGCCGTGGCCGCGCTCCCGGCAGCAGGTCGAGCAGCTCTCTGTCCGGCTCCGGGAGCACCTCCTGGCCCTGCTCGAGCAGGCCCTCGCGGCGACCGACCACGTCCTCCCGGGTCCGCTGCCCGACGAACAGGTCGAGCCCGACCCCGCCACCGGTGTCACCGAGCGGGACGCCTCATGAGCGTCGACGACCTCAGCCCGGCCGACCAGCCGGGCCCGATCCCAGTGCTCGCCGTGGTGGGTCGGCCCAACGTGGGCAAGTCGACACTGGTCAACCGCTTCCTGGGCCGCCGGGAGGCCGTCGTCGAGGACGTCCCCGGAGTCACCCGGGACCGGGTGTCCTACGACGCCAACTGGAACGGCCGCGCGTTCACCGTCGTGGACACCGGTGGCTGGGACCCGGACGCGCGCGGTCTGGCCGAGCGGATCGCCGCCCAGGCCGAGATCGCCGCCAGTCTGGCCGACGCCGTGTTGTTCGTGGTGGATGCGACGGTCGGCATCACCGACGCCGACGAGGCGGTGGTCAAGATCCTGCGACGATCCGGCAAGCCGGTCGTCCTGGCCGCCAACAAGGTCGACGACCTCCGGACCGAGACCGAGGCGCACGCCCTGTGGAACCTCGGACTGGGGGAGCCCTTCCCGATCTCGGCGCTGCACGGACGAGGCTCGGGCGACCTGCTGGACGCCGTACTGGCCGCGTTGCCGGATCCGCCGCCGGAACGGCTGGCGGAGGTCGGCGGCCCACGGCGCGTCGCGATCGTCGGGAAGCCGAACGTCGGCAAGTCCTCGCTGCTCAACAAGCTGGCCGGGGAGGACCGCGTCGTCGTCGACCACGTTGCCGGAACCACCGTCGACCCGGTGGACGAGCTGATCGAGCTCGGTGGGCGGACCTGGCGGTTCATCGACACTGCGGGCATCCGCAAGCGGGTCAAGGAGGCCTCGGGACACGAGTACTACGCGTCGCTGCGCACCTCCACCGCCATCGACCGGGCGGAGGTGGCCGTGCTGGTGGTCGACGCCGACCAGTCGATCTCCGAGCAGGACGTCCGGATCCTCCAGACCGTGCGGGAGGCCGGGCGCGCGCTGGTCATCGCGTTCAACAAGTGGGACCTGGTCGACGAGGAGCGGCGCCACTACCTCGAGCGTGAGGTGGAGCGGGAGCTCGTGCAGGTGCAGTGGGCGCCCCGGATCAACATCACGGCCCGCACCGGCTGGCACGTCGACCGGCTGGTCCCCGCGCTGGACAAGGCGCTGGGCGGCTGGGAGACGCGGATCACCACCGGCGCCCTCAACGCCTTCCTCGGCCGCCTGGTCGCCGAGCACCCGCACCCCGTGCGTGGCGGCAAGCAGGCCAGGATCATGTTCGGGACCCAGATCTCGATCGCGCCCCCGACGTTCATCCTGTTCACCAGCGGCAAGCTCGACGCGGCGTACCTGCGGTTCATCGAGCGCCGGCTTCGCGAGGACTTCGGCTTCGTCGGCACGCCGATCGTCCTGCAGCAGCGCCCGCGGGAGCGGCGCCGGCGCTAGTTTGGCGGTCATGCGCTTCTCGGTCGCGCTCGTGCTCGCTCTCGCGGCCTCCGTCCCGTCGGGGGCGGCGGCGAGACCGATCGCGGGCACGACCTGCCAGACCTTCCCGGCCGACAACTACTGGCGCGCCGAGGTGACGGACCTCCCCGTCCACGCGCGGAGCGACCAGTGGCTCGCGAACATGTCGAGCCACCGCGACCTGCATCCCGACTTCGGGCCCAATGCGGGCGGAACCGACTACGGCATCCCGATCACGGTCGTCCCGCACGACCACCGCCGGGTGCGGGTGCGGTTCACCTACGCCGACGAGAGCGACCACGTGCGGTACCCGCTCGGCGCGGACACGAAGATCGAGGGTGGACGGAACTCCGACGGCGACCGGCACGCGATCGTCGTGGACCGCGGGTCGTGCCGGCTGTTCGAGACCTTCGCAACCCGCCAGCGCGAAGGCCGGTGGTACGCCGGCTCCGGCGCCACCTGGTCGCTGCGCAGCAACGACCTGCGACCGGACGGCTGGACGTCCGCCGACGCTGCCGGCCTGCCCATCCTGCCCGGGCTGCTCCGGTGGAACGAGGTCCGCGACCGGAGCGTCAACCACGCCATCCGGTTCACCACCGACCTCACCCGCCGGCACCACGTGTGGCCGGCCCGCCACGACGCCGGCTCGCAGGACGGCAAGGCGTACCCGCCCATGGGGGCCAGGTTCCGGCTGCGGGCCGGCTTCCCGACCGAGGGCTTCGGCCCGGCTGCGCGGGCGGTGATCCGGGCGATGAAGCGCTACGGGCTGGTCCTGGCCGACAACGGGTCGCCATGGTTCTTCCAGGGAGAGCGGAACGCGAACTGGCCCGACCGGCTGATCTCGGAGCTCAAGACCATCCCCGCGTCGTCGTTCGTGGCCGTCGACGCCTCCGGTCTGAAGGTCTCCGGGGACAGCGCCCAGGTGCGGTGATCCCGATACGGCCCCGGCCGTTCGGCTGCGATAGTGTGCACGCGGCCTTCCACGGAAGGCCTTCGGGCTGTGGCGCAGTTTGGTAGCGCACTTGACTGGGGGTCAAGGGGTCGCAGGTTCAAATCCTGTCAGCCCGACCGTGTGATGTCTCAGGACATTCCGGACGGCCGGACCTGCGAAGGCAGGTTCGGCTGTTTGTCATTTGGGTGGGTTCTTGGGCTGGTAGTCCTTGTTGGGATCGACGATGAGGTCGCGGAGGAGTTCGCCGGTGGCGGCGTTGACGACCCGGACGTGGAGGTCTTGGACGAGCAGAGTCGGCGACCACCTCGGCGACGGTGCGGTTCTCGAGGGCGATGGCGGTGATGACCAGACGGGCCTTCGGGGCCCCTGGCCTCGGCGCGGACTTCGACATGGTCGAGGCCGACCGGCTGTCGCCGATGTCGTGAGACACCAGTCCGGCATGTCGTGAGACATCAGTCCGGGATGTCCTGAACCAGCACACTGTCAGCCCGACCGGCCCCGCTACAAAGCAAGAATGCAGGTCAGAGCCCGTTTTCGACGGCATCCGGAAACGGGCTCTGGCGTTTGATGTCCGCACAGTGTCTGCGGACATTGCCTCGAGATGCACCGCGAACGGCCGGCGCGGCCGAGAATGACCAAGTCTGCAGCGGGCGTCATCGCGAGGATCAGCGAAGGCTGGCGAAGTTCCGCGGAAGCCTGAAAATCGGGTGACCTCTCGGCCACTGACTCAGAGGTCAGGCGAACAATCAACGCATCGCGTGGGCGGGTGGAACGCAGGCATGCTGCTGCACGCCGACCGGTCGCCGACCGCGAACGCCATCGTGATCTCCGTCGCCGCGCCGGACCACGCTCTCGCTGGGCGCGCTTGTCTCAGCTCGATGGTGCACGGCTCGGTGCCGCGCGACCCCGACGGGGAGGTGCGGCTGGCACTCGCACGCGTAGCGGGGCATGCCGGCTCCGCACCCGCTGACCACACCGGCGCGGTTCGCCGCCGCGGGTGAGACCTTGAACGTGCGGCACGCGACAGCAGTCCCGGCCAGGGTGCTCTCACCTACCTCCGGGCGCCGCGCCGCCCACGCCGTCTTCGCCTACTTGAGGGTGAACGCATGACCCGCCCGCTGACCAACACCCTTCACACCGTCCTGGACCGGACGGTCGTGCCCCGCTACTGGAAGATCGGCCATGGGCTGCGCCACATGATGTGGGGGAAGGACACCCGCGACCTGCCGCGCTGCCCGGGGAGACGGTGGTGGTGACGGGGGCAGGATGGACTAGTGCTCGGTTCCGTGCGCGAGCTGGTCGAGCTCCTGGGCCGCTGCCCCGATGCTCGATGCCAGCGTCTGGACTCCACCAGCAAGGTTCGCCGCGGATGCCCCACCGGCGCACACCGTCGGGACCGGGGCCTGGCTGAGCAGTCGCTCGGCCACCGCGACCGCGGCCGGGCGGTCCTCGGGAGTGACGACGGACAAGACCGCCGCTCGGGCCTCGCGGCTGCGCACCGCCGCCTCCCAGCTGCTCACCGGCACGTTGGCGCCGAGGTAGAGGACGTCCATGCCTCTCCTGCGGATCGCGGTGGCAAACGCCAGGGCACCGAGGTCGTGCTGGCTGCCCGAGGGCAGCCCGACCACGACCGCCGGACCTCTGGACCTGCTGCCGGCCGCGTCGAACGCGGCTGAGAGCCGTCGATGGACCGCGTGGCTGGCCGCGTGCTCCCCCGCTACGTCGATCTCGCCGCGCGCCCAGCCCTCGCCGAGTGCCTCGAGGGTGGGGAAGAGCCACGAGTCGACCACGTGCTCGAACGATCCGAGCGCGAAACCTCCATCGAGGCTCTCCTCGATGCCCGCTGTGTCCATCTGCGCTGCCGAGGACAGGAACCGTTGCATGTAGGTGACCGCGTTGGGTTGGTGGAGACCGTCGGAGGTCTCACGACCGACCACCTCGTCCAGAACGGCGGGGACCGTCCCGCTGCGAACCGCGTCGGCAGCCTCCGCCGGCGACCAGCCGTCGTCCACGAGCCGGCGCATGGTCGAGACGGCCGCCAGGGCCTCCTCGTCGTAGAGGCGGTACCCCGACTCGTTTCGATGCGGTACGACGACGCCGTAGCGCCTCTCCCAGGCGCGCAGAGACGCCTCGGATACACCGGTGAGCCGGGAAGCCTGCTTGATCGTGTACATGGTTTGTACAGACTAGTGCCTGCAGAACCTTGTGCAAACCCTCTACATCATGCAGAGTTGGGTCTGTCGCCCAGCAGGACGAGGGCGCAAGGCAGTCAGCGGTCACGGGAGAGGGATGGTCGGGGATGGAACTGACAGCGCAGGCACCAGGTCTCGTCGGCGCGCGCGCCGATGTTCGCGGTCGCCGGTGGGGGCGGGCCGCTGAGGCCGAGTCCCGACGAGTCCAGATCGCTTCGCGCGCCGAAACCGAGCAGCGCACCAACGGGCGCGGTCACCAGGCGGGAGCTCGAGGACCTGTGGGACCGCCACGGGGGGTCTGCCTACGCGCTCGCGTGCGCGCTCCTCGGGAACGAGGTGGCCGCTGCCGAGGCCGTGAGGCTCGCGATGGCCGACCTCGCCCGCTCGAGTCGCGGCGTGTCGACCGAGGAGGCTCGGCGGTGCCTGGCTCGCCACGTGTACCGGCACACCCAGGAGCCCGCCGGCGAGACGTCCGGCGCGGTGCTGCTGCCGCCGGTCATGGTGTGGGTGAGCCAGCTCGCCCGGCTCCAGCGCGCGAGCCTTGCGTTGTGCGTGTTCGGCGGGCTCACCCACCGGGAGGCGGCTGCCCTGCTCGACGTACCGCCCAGCACAGTGGCCGACCTGCTGACGGCTGGCCTGCGAGAGCTGGGGCGCCTCGCTGCCGGCGCAACCGCGACCTGCGCGTGACGGGGACGCCTCCGTGAACGAGCCAGACGCCGGCCAGACCTCGTCTCTGCGCAGGGCCAACGTGGGCGCAGCCGTGCTCCATGCGGTCCAGGCCGTCGCGGTGCTCGCACTCGCCACCGACTTCGCTCTGCCGGTGACCGCGAGCTACCTGGCCGGGCCGCCGGGTACGCCGCCGCAGGACCCCGTGGTCCTCTTCGACATCCCCACCGGGCTCGCGGTCGCGGGGTTCCTGGCGCTCTCCGCGCTCGCGCACCTCATTGTCTGCACCGCGTGGTGGCGGCGGTACGTCGCGGATCTGGGCCGTCAGCGCAACCCCGCCCGATGGGTCGAGTACTCGCTCTCCTCGTCGCTGATGATCGTCCTGATCGCCCAGCTGGTCGGCATCTCCGACGTTGCGGCGCTGGTGGCCCTGTTCGGCGTGAACGCCGCCATGATCTTGTTCGGCTGGTTGCAGGAGCGCTACGAGCGCCCGGGCAGCGGCGGCTGGCTGCCGTTCGGCTTCGGGTGTGTGGCCGGCGTGGTCCCGTGGGTGGCCATCACGGTCTACCTGCTGTCGCCGGGCTCGACGTCCTCGGCCTCGCCTCCCGGCTTCGTCTACGGGATCTTCGTGTCGTTGTTCGTCTTCTTCAACGTCTTCGCCCTCAACCAGTGGCTGCAGTACCGCGCCAAGGGGCGGTGGCAGGACTATCTGTTCGGCGAGAAGGTCTACATCGTGCTGAGCCTGACCGCCAAGTCCGCCCTGGCCTGGCAGATCTTCGCCGGCACGTTGGCTGCGTGACCGCCACGTTCAAGGGTGACCTCGTGAGGGAACGGGAGTGGGTGCTCAGATGACCGAGCAGCAGGCGTACGAGGTGCTCGAGAAGTATCCCGACTTCGAGCTGCGTCGCTATCCCGACCACCTCGTCGCCGAGATCGAGGTCGGCGGCGCCTTCGAGCTGGCGGGAAACATGGCGTTCCCCAGACTCGCCCGCTACATCGGCGGGCACAACCGGTCCTCGCGCAAGGTGGCCATGACCGCACCCGTCGTGCAGCAGCAGGATCCCCGTAGCCGTCGCTACGTCGTGGGTTTCGTGATGCCCGCGGACGTCAGCGCCGAGGACCTCCCGGACCCGGTCGGACTCCGACGTGCGCACACCGCCGGGTGCCGGCCGAGACGCCGGCCGCGTTGCGGTTCTCCGGGCGCTGGTCGTCCAGCTCCTTGAGAAGTGAGGGCGAATCCCTCACCACACCGAGCGAATCGGTAGCTTCCGGCTTGACTCCGTAGTCGTCGTGTGCCGCTGATGGCATCCAGAGGTCGAAGGTTCAAGTCCTGCCCCCGCCATAAATTCAGGCTCGGATCCCCGTGGGATCCGAGCCTGAAAGCATTTGAACTTGAACCGGTCATCACACGGTCTGTGCGGTCCCTTGTCTTGTTGGTCGAGAAGCTGCGACGACACGATCTGATGTCCTAGATGGGTGAAGGCCTCCCGATGTGGAGTGGAGCTGTCTAAGGAACCGCTCCACACCCAGGAGGCCTTCGTGTCCCACGCTACCCATGCCAACGCCGCTCTGACCCTCGTGCCCGGCTGAGACTGGCGCGGCTGATCGTCGATCAGCGGCTGGCCGACCTGCTCGGGCGGCCGAGCGTTACGACGTGTCATGGCGGACCGCGAAGAAGTGGGCCGACCGCTACGAGGCTGAGGGGCCGGCCGGGATGGTCGACCGGTCCTCGGCGCCTCATCGGCAGCCCAACCGGACCCCGGCGCCGGTGGTGCGCAAGATCGTGCACCTGCGCTGGAAGCAGCGGCTCGGACCGGTTGAGATCGCCGACCGGCTCGGGATGGCGTCCTCGACCGTGCACGCCGTGTTGGTCCGGTGCCGGCTGAACCGGCTCACCCACATCGACCGGGCCACCGGCGAGCCGATCCGTCGCTACGAACACGAGCACCCCGGCGACCTGATCCACGTCGACGTCAAGAAGCTCGGCAAGGTCCCCGACGGCGGCGGCTGGCGCTACGTCGGCAAACAGCAAGGCGAGAAGAACAGGTCCGCGACCGTCGCGCGGACCGGCGCCGCGCGACAAGCACCGCAACCCGGTGATCGGCACCTGCTACCTGCACACCGTCATCGACGACCACTCCCGGGTCGCCTACGTCGAGGCCCGCGACGACGAGACGAAGGAGACCGCCACCGAGGTCCTCGCGCAACGCGGTCGCGTGGTTCGCCGACCGCGGCGTCACCGTGAAGCGGGTACTCAGCGACAACGGCAGCTGCTACAAGTCGTATCTGTGGCGCGACACCTGCGCCGACCTCGGGATCACCCCGAAGAGGACCCGGCCCTACCGACCCCAGACCAACGGCAAGATCGAGCGGTTCCACCGCACCCTCGCCGAGGGCTGGGCGTTCAAGAAGTTCTACAACTCCGAGTCAGCCCGGCTCGCCGCTCTGCCAGCATGGGTACACGAGTACAACCACCACCGGCCTCACTCAGCGATCGGGAAGGCACACCACTAGCTAGCGGAGGCAAACTGCGTGGCACGATCGTCGTGGGCTAATTGCGATCGGGGTGACGTGGTGTGGCGTGCGGGTCTCTCCCGAGCGCGATGACCCGGTCCTTGCGTGCGATTCGGGCCTGGAAGTCGCGTGCGTGGAAGTCGCCCTCTTGGGGCTTTTTCGCGTAGAGCAGGTAGAAGTAGTCGTTCTCGGCCACTTCTTCACGATCTCCTACTTCGACAATCTCCCAATGCGCGAACGCCCACTCCTCGGCCTCTGGGAGGCTGCCGGCAACGCGGAGCAGATTCGCATGTCGGTCGTAGACGTACCACGGCAACCCCGCACCCGGGTCAGCGCTCTCGTCATCTGGGGGATCGCTCATGGCGCGCCGCCCTCCCTGGAATCGGATGAGCTCGGACCTGCTCACCGTCCCATGATGGCAGCATTTCCTGCGACAGCATCGATCGTCAGGGGGGACCCTGACGGATGGGCGACGCCCTGATGCCACGTGGACGTGGTGTCGCTAAGCATTCCTTCCCAAGATCGGGCCGCTCATGGAACCACGCGACGGTCGACGTCCTCGCGCTCACCGCGTACCCCCGCGCGCACTGGACCAAGATCTGGTCCAGCAACCCCCTCTGGCCGGGAGATCAGGCGCCGCGAACGCGTTGTCGGGATCCCCAACCCCACCGCCGTCATCCTGCTCGTCGGTGCCGTCCTGGCCGACATGCACGACGAATGGCGGGCCGGCGACGGCCGAACCGGTCGGCCAGCAGGCTTGACCAGCTCCGACCGGTGGCGAACCGGGCCGGCAACGTTCGGCCTGGCCCTAGTGACCACCTGCCGCGTTGCCCTGCTGCGCCACGATGGGTGGGCTGTCAGGTGGCGCAGTCGCCGCCCAATCGCTGAGGGATCCGCCAGTGGCGATCAGGGGGCACCGGCACGGGCGCTCGGGACACCCACGTTCTCTCTGACGTGGTGGGATGTCGTAGAGCGGCCAGCGGACCGGCCTGACGAACACGGTCATAGAAAGAGGAGGCACGGCATGGACCTCGCTACTACCTATCTCGGGCTGTCGCTGCGCAACCCGCTGGTCGCGTCGGCGTCCCCGCTGTCCCAGTCCGCAGACAGGGTCATCGAGCTGGTCGAGGCCGGTGTGTCGGCCGTGGTGCTGCACTCCCTGTTCGAGGAGCAGATCGAGCACCCGACACCGGACGCGGACCTGCCGCATTTCTTCGTCAACCCGGCCGGACCGGGTGCACCTAGGCGCTACCTCGACCTGATCGAGGAATGCGTGGAGTCGGTCGATGTCCCAGTGATCGCCAGCATCAACGGCACCTCCCGGCACGGCTGGACGTCGTTCGCCCGCAACATGCAAGACGCCGGCGCCGCCGCTGTCGAGTGCAACTTCTATAACGTGCCCCAACGCATGCAAGGGCCGGGTCGCGACGTCGAGGCGCGATGCATGGAGGTGGTGCATGCGCTCAAACAGGAACTTGACGTGCCCGTGGCGGTCAAGCTCACGCCCTACTTCTCCTCTTTCGGCGAACTTGCATTGCGACTCGTGGAGACCGGCGCGGACGGCCTTGTCCTGTTCAACCGGTTCCTCCAACCCCAGATCGACGTGCAGACCCTCACGGTCGCCCCCGTGATCGGACTCTCGCACTCCTCCGACGCCCGGCTTCCGCAGACCTGGATCGCCCTACTGCGCGAGCAGCTCACTGTCTCCCTCGCCGGCACCAGCGGCGTCGAGACCGCAGCCGACCTGGTCGCCTACCTGCTCGCGGGCGCCGACGTCGTGGAGTGCGCGTCGGCCTTCTTACGCAACGGCATCCCGTACGCCACGCTCCTTCTCGACGGCCTCGACGCGTGGGGCAACGAGCACGGGTTCCGATCCGTCGAAGAAGTCCGCGGCCGGCTGGCCGTGCCCTGGAACGTCGACCCCCAGGAGTACACCCGCGAGGGGTACGTCGCCGCCCTGCAGACCGCCCGCTTCAGCTACCTGCACCTGTGAGCTTGGCCGGGCCATCGACCAACGGCTTCGCCGACGTGCACCAGCCGATCCGCGACTTGCCACCGCCCGCTCGGCCACTGCTCGGCGCACCGGAGCATCGCGGCGAAGCCGTCGCAGCCCGCGGTGAACCGGCACCATCCTCGATGGCCTCGTGGGCGTGGAGTTGACCCGGTTCGGTGGGCACCTGATGTGTCTCTGGTTCTCCCTAGTCGTTAGTTTGCGAAAGCGAGCGTTGCATGGCCATCTGGCCGGGACTTGCCATTAGTAGTGCGGCGAGGAAGAAGAGGCCGGGCAGCCCCCTCCGCCCGTGTTCGATGAAGGGTCGGGGCCGCTGCTCCCGGGAGTGCCGGTAGCGGTTCCCGGAACGGTCAGACGGTCGCGCGGAGGTGTTCGTCCGCGAGGAGGGTCCGGTAGCGGGCGCCGTGGGTGGTGGGCGCAGCATCTGTCGACGCCGTGTTCCCCGTGCACGACGAGCGGCTCCGCCATCGCCATGCCGCACAGATGCGCGGTCGCGTCGAACGGCCGCATGAGCTCGGCCATCGTGTAGCGGACAGGTCGGCCTCGAACCCGTCCACCTCCCCGGACGGCACCTCCCGTCGAATCGGCGTCGGCCGCGGCGGCCCCACGCTCGGCGGAGCGTCCCACGAGGCCGACCCGGGCGCCGAGCCCGGCGAGACCGGAAGCCGTGGCGAGCCCGATCCCGCCGGTGTGCCGCCGGTGACCAGCACGGTCTTGCCGCCCATGAGGTCCCGATGGGTCATGGTCAGCGCACGATCTTGAAGTTGAAGACGCCGGTGCCCAGGGCGCCCATCAGCCGCAGCCAGACCGGCAGCAGCATCTCGGTGCCGCGGGCCGTTTGCAGGGGGGCCGAGGTCGATGACGTCGTCATGACCGAGCTCTCCAGCAGCGAGGACCACCGTGGTCTTGGCCTCTCGCGTCGTCACCCGAGACGAAGATCGTCGAGGACTCGCCGAAGCTAGCTTCGGGTCGACCATCAGCGAAGCGGTCAGCATGTTGAGGGTCTTGACGACCTTGGTGTCGGGGAACGTGCGCTGGATCTGCTCACCCAGGGGGTCTCGCCGACCCGGCTCAGGGACCGACGCTTCGCCCGTTGGCCACCCATGTGAACACGCCCGTGAGGCTTGGGGGAACCGGGCCGACGCAGCGCCGTCATGGGGTACGGCCCCCGCCGACCCGGCCCAGTAGTCACCTACCCCGGTGCCGGCGCGGTGAACCCATGTCTTGGCAGGGAAGCGAAAGGCAGGTACCCGAATGGGTAGATCGGCCGATGTCGGCCAGCCCGTTCCAGTCATCCTCAATGACGGATACCCCCGGAGCAGGTCGCGAGGCACGCGGGCTCGTCTAGACGAGGTCGCACAACACGCTGGCGTGTTCGACAGGGGAACATCACGGCAACCCGGCCCTCTGTGGGGGTGATGACCGGGTGCGCATGGGAGTGGTGCGGACGGGTCCTATGGGGAGGGCCTGTCCGTCCGCCTCCACTCCTGTTCCCCCATCACCTATCCGTTAGCAAGCAGAACCTCAGAGAGACACCCAATCCAGCAGCCCCAAGCCATCAACCCCGCGGTCTGGTGTGAGAACCCCGACCACTCCCGTTTCGATCACATGTACCTCGACGGCCAATGGGCCAGCCCATGCGTCAACCCCGTGACGGCGGAGGACGGACCGCTACCCGAGGAGGTCCGCCGTGTAACGCCACCGGACGGACCGGAGGGCCCGACGTGGGCGGATGGCGGTGTTCTCCGAGTAGCACCGTGTCAGTGCGGCAAAGCGGAGGTGCGGCACGTCGCCGGTGCCTCCGCCGGCGACATCCGGGTCGGCTAGTCCATGCGTGCCCGGTGAGACGACATTGCGAGCCGGGCCGATCCGGTCTCGGGAACGGGGTCGACCCGGCTCGATGCTCTAGTTACCCATCCTGAACGGTGCCAATCCCAGCGTGATGCTCGAAACCGCTCGGACGACCCATTCTCCTGTCCCAGATGCGGCAGTGCCCTGATGCAGCCCAGCGCACTGCCGCGCCCCCGTTACTGGGCACAGGTTCGACCCGCCCGATGGGGACATGACAATTGGCGACCCGATTCGGTGGTTCGTACCGGGCCGACCGGCGGTTGTGGGGGAGAGAGCCAGGCGGCCCGGCATGCTTACGAGGGGATGGCGTGAGCCGGGCCGACCCGTTAGCCGCTCTTTGACTGGTGGGACTGGGTCCGGGTCTTCGCCGACCCGGCTCGAATGCCGACGCTACGCCCGTTGTCGGCCCCTGTGAATGCCCGCTTGCGGGGATATCTAACCGGCTGGACTGGCACCCAAACCGGGTGTCCCGGGGCGTCCAGGCGAACGCCGCCCGCCTAGGAGCTTCGGTCAGCCGGTCCGGCTTACGGGTCTAGTTACCCACATACGCGCAAGCGCGACGTCTCCCCCACCTCGCACCCAGATCGCCCACTTTCCCGGCACATTCCGTTGCAGCAGGCACAGCGCCGCGAGTTCCACTGGCAGGCCGCCCGCTGTTGCCGTCGCGATTCAAGCTGCGTGCCACTCGGCGAGGGACCGTGGCCAGGTAAACGCTGCTCCGACTGCCACCCCGACACGCCGCCTGCCTGAGGGGCCGGCCCCTTCGCGTCTGGGAGCCTCGATATGCCGACGACGGCGACCGCATCGAGAGGGAGCCACACCATGGACGCGATCACCACCGACTTCTGGGAAGTACTGCTCTGGAGCTTCTGGTTCTTCATCTGGATCGCAGCCCTGATGGTGTGGTTCCAGTGCCTGTTCGACCTGTTCGGCGACAGCTCCCTGGGTGGCTGGGCGAAAGCCGGGTGGGCCATCTTGATGATCTTCATTCCCTGGGTGGGCGCGCTGATCTACCTGATCGCACGCGGCAAGAGCATGAGCGAGCGGAAGGCGGCGGCGGCTGCAGAGGCGCGGGCTGCACAGGAGAAGTACATCCAGCAGGTGACCAGCACCCCGCAGGGACCGGCCAGGAGATCTCCGCGCCAAAGAACTGCTCGATTCCGGGGTGATCGACCAGGCTGAATTCGGGGCCATCAAGTCCAGGGCACTCGCCTGACGCAGGGACCCCGCTCGGGGAGGCGAGCACCCTCGATCAAGGTGCCGAGGGTGGTGCGGCCCTGTCTCCCGAAGGGGTGATCGACAAGCTCCGGGCCCTTAACGGCGGGCGGTGAAACGCGCCCTCACCCGGTGTCCGGGCCACGCCGGCGTTCTCCCGTCTCACAGCCCACGGCGTGCCGCTGCCGCGCCAGTCACGCCACTGGGCATGGCCCCCGGGTTCTGCCGGTTCTCCGGATGGGTCTCCCGCCATCCGACGAGCGGAACCGCGGCGACTCTGCCTGCCGCATCGGCGCGCGGGAACCTTAGGATCAGGGCATGCACGTCGAGGTTGGCGGGCTGGATATCGCCTTCGAGCGTGCCGGCACGGGGCCGGCAGTGGTGGTACTGGCACACGGCTTCGTCGGCGACGCCCGCTCAACCTGGGGCAACCAGATCGACTCGCTCTCCGACGAGTTCACCGTGATCGCCTGGGATGCACCCGGGGCCGGCGGGTCGACGGACCCCCCGGAGGACTTCGGCATGGACGCCTATGCCGACTCCTTGGCCGGGTTCCTGCGGGCACTGCGGATCCAGCGAGCGCACCTGGTCGGGCTCTCCTTCGGCGCGGCTCTGATCCTCGCAGCGTTCCACCGGCACCGCGAGCTCGCGTCTTCGCTGACCCTTGTGAGCGGGTACGCCGGCTGGCTCGGCTCGCTCGGCACGGAAGAGGCAGATCAGAGGCTGGCACGATCGCTGGAGGCATCGTGGCTAACGCCCGATGAGTTCGTCGCCGCGATGGCACCGTCGATGTTCTCGCCGTCGGCCGAAGTCGAACTCATGGCTCCGTTCCTCGACAGCGTGCGTGCGTTCCATCCGAGCGGCTTTCGGGCGATGTCACTCGCCAGCTACGCGGACCAGCGCCATGTGCTGACCGAGATCGACGTACCGACCCTCCTTCTTTACGCCGATCACGATGTACGTGCTCCGGTCTCGATCGGCGAGTCAATGCAAGGCGCAGTGCCAATCTCCGAACTTGTCGTACTCACCGGACCGGGCCACGCCAGCACAGTGGAGGCCCCGACGAAGTCACCCGCGAACTGCGCCGCTTCCTGCGCTTGGTTCAGGAGTCACCCCGGGGCGGCAGGCGCGAGCCAGCTGAGACAGGCCATCCGCTCGCTCCGACGACGACACGGTGATGGGGATCTGAGCCCCGGCCTGGTCCCGCGGGGAGGCGGCCTGCAGCTGCCTCCCGCACCCGGCCTCTTTTCATGTCCGGATATCCCGCAGGCCAGCTGGCTTCTCGGCTGACCCGTTGGCGCAGATCGCACGGCATCGTCGTCGTCGCATCCCCACGACCGTTCCCATCGACCTGTCGGACCCTGTGGCGGTCCACAGGCGGCTTCCCGCCACTTCGAACAGATATTCGATCAGTCGGGCGAATATCGGACCCGCATGGCGGCGGACTGAGCAAGCGGGGTGGCTACAGCTCCATGACCGAGCGCGTCGCCAGGGTCGCGAAGACAGCTCCACATTTCCTGACGCTCCTCCGGAGGTCAAGCACTCGCTGGGTCAATGATCACTTCGGCGCCTGCCCGCACTGCTCCTGGGCTCCGGCAACACCGGGAACCCGGCTGGTTCGGTCGGTGGTCAGGCCCGTCCACCAGGACGACGGGTGGATCGTGGTCGAGGAATCGGTTGCCCGCACAGCCTGTTGGAACCCAGCACCGGGGGCCTCTGAGGCTCCCGCCAACCGGCACGTCGGGACTCGTCGTCGCGGTGATCGCAGGACAGATCCGACCACCCTCCCGACCGGATTCAGCCGGTGGCGACGGCCATCGTGCCAGTAGATCGACTAGGGAATCCCGGGCGAACAGGCGGCTATGGCACTCGGTTACCTGTCCATCATGCGGCGAAGACGGGGATCTCTCCCGCGTCGCTGTGCTGGCGGACGACGGTTCTCGCATCAGGTGCGCGGCCCTGCTGGACATGGTGGGTCCATGGCGCGGCAAGTGTCGCCCCTGCGAGAACATCGGCACAGTCCCACAAGAAGTCCAAGCGCGCAGGCAAAGTCGGCTCGATCCGACTGGCGTCAGGGTGCGGGCGAGGTTCCGCGCGAGCCAGAGAGTCACGCCCGGGATCGGACAAGCAAGACGATCGTCCGGGCCGATGCCCGAGTACGTCCGCTCACCATCTAACTTGCTGGATCAGACAGTGCGTCCCTGACGCCTAGCGCAGTGCCGACGTCCGCGTGTTCGCGGCCCAGCGGTGTAGCCCCAGACGTACCGTCAAAGGGGGACCTTCCGAACCAGTGGCGCGCGCGGACGCGCGGCGCCCACTTGTCACGAGACGTGTCACAGACGGCCCCAACCCGAACCACACCAGAGCACCTCGTTGAGCCTGCCCGACCACCCCTACGCCCACCCACCCTCAACGTCACGCTCACGAGGTCTCTGGGGGTCAAGGGTCGCAGGTTCAAACCTGTCAGCCCGACCGAGTGGCGCGGCACGCCGGAACACGGAACCATGGCGGTCATGGAGGAGGTCACGTCCGGCCGATCGATCTCGAACGGCTCGCCGCGATCCTCCCGGACGACCGGGCGGAGCGGCTCGCCGCCGCGGCCGAGCGGGCGCGCTCGGCACGTTCGGCGACCGGGTGGTGTGGCACGTGAACGCCACCGCCCATGGTGGCGGGGTCGCCGAGATGCTGCAGACCCTGCTGGCCTACGGCAAGGCGGCGGGCATCGAGAACCGCTGGATGGTGCTGGACGGCGATCCGGGGTTCTTCGCGATCACGAAGCGACTGCACAACAAGCTGCACGGGGAGCCGGGCGACGGCGGGCCGCTGGGTCCGGCGGAGCACGCGCACTACGAAGCAGTGCTGCGGGCCAACCTCGCGGAGCTGGTCGTCGCTCGTCTCGCCCGGCGACATCGTGCTCCTCCACGATCCCCAGACCGCAGGGCTGACCGAGGGCCTGCGCGAGCGGGGAGCGCAGCGTGGTCTGGCGGTGCCACATCGGACGTGACCGTCCCAACGACCTGACCGCATGCGGGGTGGGACTTCCTTCGGCCGTACCTGACAGCACGCGGAGGCGCTGGTGTTCTCCCGGCGGGAGTACGCACCGGAGTGGGTCGACGACGACCGGCTGGTCGTCATTCCTCCCTCCATCGACCCGTTCGCGGTCAAGAACATGGACCTTCGCACCCGAGGTGGTCACCGCCATCCTGGCGAGGGTGGGCTCGTGGCCGACGGCGGTCGGGAGGGTCCGGTCGACTTCGTCAGGCGGGACGGCACGCCGGGACGGTGCGGCCCCATCGCGGCTCGGGCGGGCTCCTGCTGGGCGGCGACCCGCCTCCGCGTCGACGTACCGCTCGTGGTGCAGGTGAGCCGGTGGGACCGGCTCAAGGACATGGCGGGCGTGATGGAGGGCTTCGTCCGCGCGGTCGCGGGCGACGACCTGGCCGGGGCGCACCTCGTGCTGGCCGGGCCGGAGGTCTCCGGTGTGAGCGACGATCCCGAGGGCGCGGAGGTGCTCGCCGAGTGCCGGGACCAGTGGCAGCGCCTTCCCGACGCGTCCGAGGTCGCGTGCACCTGGCCTCCATCCCGATGGACGACGCCGACGAGAACGCCATCATCGTCAACGCCCTGCAGCGGCACGCCGCGGTCGTGGTGCAGAAGAGCCTCGTCGAGGGGTTCGGGCTGACCGTCACCGAAGCGATGTGGAAGGGCCGGGCCGTGGTGGCCAGCAGGCTGGGTGGGATCCAGGACCAGATCACCGACGGCCGTGACGGCCTGCTCGTGGAGGATCCGTACGACCTCGACGAGTTCGCCGGCGTGCTGCGACGCGCCCCTCGAGGATGCTGGCCTGGCGGTCGACTGGGCGCCGCGGCGCACGCCCGGGTGCTGGCGGAGTTCTTGGGAGACCGCCACCTCGAGCAGTACGTCGACCTCTTCTCCGACATGGTGCGTCACTCCGAGCGCGGCTAGCCCATTCCCTTGGCGGCGACCCGCTTTCCTACACTCAACGCATGCCCGGCCTGCAGCACGCCGTCACCATCGCGGCCCCGCCCGAGCGGGTCTGGGCGGTGGTCGTCGACGTCGAGCGTTGGCCCGAGCGGATCCCGACGGTCGACGCCGTGGAGCGTCTCGACGCCGGACCGCTGGCCGTCGGCTCCCGAACCCGGTTGCAGCAGCCCCGGCTGCCCACAGCGGTGTGGACGGTCACCGAGCTGGCCGACGGGTCGTCGTACACCTGGGAGTCGAGCTCGCCCGGCGTCACCGTCACCGCCGCGCACGTCGTCGAGCCGCACCCCGACGGGAGCCGGCTCACCCTCGCCCTGACCGTGTCCGGTCCGCTGTCCGGGATCGGCTGGCTGATGACGCGGTCGCTGACCAAGCGGTACGTCGAGACGGAGGCCGCCTCGATCAAGAGGGCCGCCGAGGCCTCGACCACGTAGACAACGAGTGTGCGACTCCACGCACACGGACGAGCCCCACCCCAGTGCACTGGGGGTGGGGCGGTCGTTGTCCTGCTTAGTGTGAGATCACGGAAGCCTTCTGAACGCGAACTTGCTCGGACCACCGATCCTGCTGGTCTCACCGTTCAAGGTGTGCAGGCTCGCCACGCGGAACTGGCCGTCGAACGCCCTGAGCTGGCCAGGCCGGAAGGACACGTTCCAGCGGTTGCCGACGACATTGGCGCGCTTCTCCACGACGCGGAGGGGTTCTCCCGCGTCCCTGTCGGTCAGCCTGACGTCATACGCGAGCAGCGTCGAACGTGCGTCCGGTGGCCCTGAACAGCCGGGTCCGGTTGGCGCGGGTGATCGTCTTGGGCGAGACACTGCCCACCTCCCACTGGGCCGAGGCCCCCGAGCAACCGATCGCCGGGCCGGGCGTGTCTGCCAGTCCGTCGTGCAGCATGGCCTCACGCGGCAGGACCGCGACGTGGCCGAAGCCGGTCGCGTGACCGTCGCGCAGGAGGGCGCGCCGGAGCTCTGCCTGGTTGAACGGGTTCTCGTCGTCGTTGCGCGCGGGGCGGAACGGCGACGGGTAGCGCTGCCACAGCTGGCCGGGCTTGGCACCGGGTCGGCGCTCCACCCTGACTGCGCGCCTCCCCTCGAACCGCACCTGGTTGTTGGCCTCAGCCCGGAACTCGGCGGAGTCGATGAAGGTCGGCGCGATCGCCCGCCCGTTGGCACGGTAGGCCTTGAACGGGACTACGATGTCGCCGTTGCGGAGTTCGCGCGGCCTGCCGGTGAAGGCGATGTTGTCCACGATGACGCTGTCCGTGCCGGACGGCCCACTCACGCGGATGCGGTCACCGGGACGGATGTCCGGCGTGTGGCCCTCCCAGCAGTCGCCGGCAACGGGGGCGCCTTCGGGCCCGTGGTTGACCTCGAGCCCGATCTCGGGTGCCGCGCCGGCGCCCGCACCGGTGGCGGTGCCGATCACCACGCCGTTGCGGCGGACCTCCACGGTCAGGGTGTCACCCAGGCCGTGGCCGAACGTCGCGACGAAGTCGATGTTGTGGAACACCGTGATGTTGTGGGCCGGGTCCACCTGCACGATCGTGCCCTCGGCGGGCAGGGTACTGAGGGCCGTTGGGACGAGTGAAGCGACCCCAGCCGCCACCGCCATCTTCGTCAATCGTCCGCGGGTGGCCACGCGCCCCCCACGCTGCTGCGCTGTCTCGTTCACGAGTCGCACCTTCCCGTAGCTGTGCCCGGGCTGGTGCCGGGACTATCACGGGATGTTCCAGACCCACCGTCACGGGGGCGTCAAACCGGGCGCAGGACCTGCCTGCCGGTCAGTGCACGACCACCGCCTGCACCTTCCAGTAGACGCCCTGGTCGTTGCTGAAGGTGAGGTCGGCCGTGCGGCCGGTGGGGCCGCCGTCGAGCTCGAAGACCTCCCACCCCGCACGCGACGTGCCACAAACGGTCCTCTCAACACCCAACTCCATGACCCCGGAAGAGGACCGGTGGAAGCGGGCCTGAGCTGCGGAAACGCCGCAAGTCGCACTAGTCCGGATGCGTCATTGACGGCAGGGGATAAGAGGAGCACCTTCGAGGAGGCGTCACGTGGGGACGGTGGGGCCGACCGGATGAGTTTCGCTTGGGCGTGACGTCGAGTCGTGCGGATCGTTCGCGCGTTCATGTCGCGGGCGGCGGTTCGCCCGACTGTCGCAGCGCGCTCTGTGCTGCGGTGAGCGGAGGGAATCTCTCGTGTATCGCTTTCATACGCGCGCCTAAAGCGCGCCTGCATCGCGGCGTCCGCCGAACGACGCTCGCGGCTGGATCGGCCGGCCTGTTGGCCGTGGCCCTGCTGGCCGCGCCCTGGGCCGAGGCGGCACCCGACGACAACGGGCTCTTCGAGCTCGATGCCAATGTCCTGGATCAGGCCGCCGCGGGCGACGACTGGTCCAACATCTTCGCCGGCACCGACAGCGCCTTCGTCGACACCGGAATCGTCGCCGACCCGGCGCCGCAGACCATCTTCACCGGCGGCGGGTCCAAGGACGACCTGGACATCCCACAGTGGAAGCACAAGAACGGCAGCGTCCCTGACAAGGACGACATCACCAACTCCTACGCTGCGGCCTACACCCTGGCCGGGGAGACGTTCATCTACTTCGGCCTGGACCGCTTCGCCGTCCAGGGCTCGGCGAACGTCGGGTTCTGGTTCCTCCAGGACGACGTCGCCCCGTCGCCGATGGCAGTTCAGCGGCCAGCACGAGGTGGGTGACCTGCTGGTGCTGAGCGAGTTCAGTGGTGGCGGCGGCGACATCTTGATCAAGATCTTCGAGTGGGTCGGCACCGGCGGTGACGAAGGTGGCGGCACCCTGCAGACACTGGTCGATCTCGAAACGTGTCGTTCGACTGTGACACCACCGGCACGCTTGTGAGGGCGTGCGCGAACGTGAACACCGGGCCCATCCTCGACGCGGATATCCCGTGGAACTACGTGGGCAAGGGCGGCACTCGCAACATGCCGACTGCGTCGTTCTTCGAGGGTGGCATCAACCTGAGCGCGCCTGCTGCCAGACGAGCCGTGCATCGCGACCATGGTCGCCGAGACGCGGTCGTCGTTCGAGGTGAACGCGGTCCTGAAGGACTTCGTGGCCGCGGACTTCGAGCTGTGCAACGCGGACATCGACATCGGCCAGGACGCCGTCAACGATGTCGGCGATCAGCACACGTTCACGGTTGACGTCAGTACGACGGTTGCTGGAAACCCCAGCCCGGCGCCTGACGGCACGATCGTCGATGTCACGCTGACGCACTCCAACCCGCCGGTGTCGTCGACCTGATCAGCGACACCTGCGCGGACCGGTACGTTGAACGGCCAGTGCACGGTGACCTTCTCGTCCGACGAACCGGGCACGATCACCGGCCATGCCGAGGCTGATGTCGCTGTGGGTGACACGACCATCCATGTCGAGACCGGCGGCCCGGCGACAATCCGGATGCCTTCAAGGTGTTCGTGGACGGCCGGGTGTCGATCAGCCCGGACGACGTCAACGGGATCGGGGAGCCGCACACCTTCGTGGTGGACGCCGAGCAGGACGTCGGCGCCGGCGCCGGATTCGTGCCGGCCACCGACGGTCATGCGGAGGTGAGGCTGACCGACGCCGACGGTGCGATCAGCCAGATCGATGCGGCCGCCAGCACCTGCGACGACGCCGGTGACAACCTCGACGCGAACGGTCAGTGCACCATCACGTTCACGTCGAACACGACGGGAACGGTGACCGGGTACGCGAGGGTGTCGATCAACCTGACCACCTCTGAGGGCCCGATCACGATCGCCCGCGCGGACCGATGGGGCCGGTGGCAACACCGGCGACGCGGTGAAGGAGTTCGTGGACGGCAGCCTGGCCTGGTTCAAGAATGACGACACCGGAGCTCGGCTCGCTGGTGCCACGTTCGAGGTCTGCCGGACGCACACGCTGGACACATCGACGACCCCGACACGTTCATCGACAGTGCGGACGTGTGTGTCACGGTCCTCGACAACAGCCCACCGGACGCCAACCCGGCCGATGGTGAGTTCCTGCTCGAAAACCTCGAGCTGGGCCGCTACACCGTGGACGAGGTCCCGCCGTTCCCGCCCGGGTTCGAACCAGACCCCGACGTGGTGACGGTCGAGCTCACCCTCGAGCCGGGACCGAAGGACGTCACGATCTCGGAGGCGTTCGTCAACCGGGCGCTCTACCGGCTGATCGTGATCACCTGCAACACCACCACTGAAGAGCTTGTCGACTCCACTGTCACCCTCAACGGTGACACCAGGGAGACCGTCAAGCCCGGAGAGCTTGGTGGAATCGATCAGAACGCGCTGTGCCAGCTGCCCGGCGCGAACTACGACAACTTGACGCGCGGAACGTACAACCCGAGCGTCGAGCTGCCTGACCTGCCGCCGCTGTTCCCGGCACCGTAAGGGGGTAGAAGAGCAGCGATCTCTGGCGACCACGCGCCCCCTCCCCGGGCGTGTGGTCGTCGGCATGCCTGCCGTTCGCCATGCGCTGCTGGGCAGTCACCCTGAGTCGACCACGAACCAGACCCCGACCGCCGGCTCCTCGCCCTCGTTGCGGTAGCCGTGCGGCGTCGTCGACTCGAAGCAGACCGCGTCCCCGGCGGCCATCGGTGCTGGTCGAAGCCGAGCGTGAGCTCCAGCTCCCCGCTGATGAGGTAGCCGTACTCGGTGCCGGGGTGCCGCATCAGGCGCGCCGTCCGCGGACGAGGAGCTGCCCGGTTGGTAGGTGACCAGCAGGAAGTCGACGTGGTGGTGCGGCACCTGACCGAGCCGCTGCCAGGTCACCCCGGAGTCCGAGCGTGAGCAGCTCGCGATCGTCGGGTGAGCTGTGCGGTCCGACTCCGTGGTCCCGGTCGGTCGTCAGGAAGCGGAGCCCGGCGCCCTCACGTGCCGGTGGCGGCCGGGCCGGCGTTCCGTTGCCGGCTCGTCGAACAGCTCCTCGATCGGCAGAGCCGAGGGCGGAGGTGATGGCGTAGAGCGTGCTGACCGAGGGCTGGCTCTTGCCGGTCTCGATCTGGGAGATCAGGCTCGACGAGACCCCGATGTCGCTGGCCAGGGCGCGGATGGTGAGTTCCTGGCGGGTCCGCTCGGCGCGGATCCGGGGGCCGATCTGCGGGACCTTCGGCTCGCCCATCCGTCACCTCGTTCGCCATCCTGACACCGCCTAGTCAGTGTCACTGAACGAGGCGTAAGTTTCATTGAACACCACTCGAGCGGAGCGGTGGTCATGCCATGGCGATCCGCACGTACGGCCCGAACGCCGTCGACTGGGAAGCCCGCGTGGACGTCGACCGGCTGCGCGAGAACGTCTTGAGCGGCTGCGCGGCTCGGCTGGAGAGCTCCGAGCTGGGCGCCCTGCTCACGTTCGACTTCGCCAACATCCGCTACATGACGGCCACCCACATCGGGACCTGGGCGATGGACAAGCTGATCCGGTTCGCGCTGCTGCCCCGCGGCGGCGAGCCGGTGATCTGGGACTTCGGTTCGGCGGCGAAGCACCACCAGCTGTACAACCCCTGGCTCGACTACGACCGGCTCCCCGGCGATGGCGAGCCGTCGGAGGCGATGCTCGCCGGCCGGTCCGGCGCCCGGGCCGGGATCTCCACCCTCCGCGGCGCCTTCCACCCGGACGCCGGCATCGCCGAGGAGGTCGCCCGCAAGGTCGCGACCGTGCTGCGCGAGCACGGCCTGGCCGGCGAGCCGCTCGGGGTCGACCTGGTCGAGATGCCGATCCTGTTCGCCCTGCAGGCGCAGGGCTCGACGTCGTCGACGGACAGCAGGTGTTCCTCGAGGCCCGGCGCATCAAGACCCCCGACGAGATCGCGCTGCTGACCCAGGCCTGCTCGATGGTGGACGCGGCGTACGACGAGCTCTACACGTTCCTGCGTCCCGGCGTCCGCGAGAACGAGTGCGTCGGCGTGGTCGCCAACGTGCTCTACGGCCTGGGCAGCGAGTACGTCGAGGGGGTCAACGCGATCTCCGGCGAGCGGTGCTCTCCGCACCCGCACGTCTACAGCGACCGGATCGTGCGCCCCGGCGACCCGGCGTTCTTCGACATCCTGCACAGCCACGTCGGCTACCGCACCTGCTACTACCGCGTGCTTCGCGGTGGGCAGCGCCTCCCCGGCCATGCGGGACGCCTACACCCGCTGCCGCGAGTACATGGACATGGCGATCGCCGCCGTCCGGCCGGGCGCGACCACGGCCGACATCGTGTCGCTGTGGCCGCGAGCCGAGGAGTTCGGCTTCCCCAGACGAGGAGGCGGCGTTCGCCCTCCAGTACGGCCACGGCGTCGGCCTGTCCATCTGGGAGAAGCCGATCTTCAGCCGACTGGTGTCGCTGGACCATCCCGAGGTCCTGGAGGAGGGCATGGTCTTCGCGCTCGAGACCTACTGGCCGGCGGCCGACGGCTGGTCCGCCGCCCGGATCGAGGAGGAGGTCGTGGTCACCGCCGACGGCTGCGAGGTGATCACGAAGTTCCCGGCCGAGGAACTGCTGATCGCCGGCCAGCGGTACTGGACCGTGGGCGGCGAGCTCCCAACCTGCGCGAGGCCCAGTCGCACCTGAACACCCCGGCCGGAAGGGGCGAGCGGTGAGCGTCGCTGACGTCGGACACCCTCGACGGCACCGCCCTGCTCGGGCTGTACGAGCAGATGGCGGTGATCCGGCGGACCGAGAAGGCGGCCTACGACATGTTCATGTCCGGGCTGGTCAAGGGCACCACCCACCTCGCGTCCGGCCACGAGGCGGTCGCGGTCGGCGCGAGCGCTGCCCTCCGCGCCGACGACTACGTGTTCGCCACCTACCGCGGGCACCACCACGCGATGGCGCGTGGGGCCACGGCCGAGGAGTGCCTCGCCGAGCTGATGAGCAGGCGCACCGGCGTGTGCCGGGCCAAGGGCGGCTCCATGCACCTGACCAAGGCCGACCGGGGCATGCTCGGCTCCTACGCCATCGTCGGGCGCGCACCTGCCCATCGCCGCCGGAGCCGCGTGGTCGGCGAAGCTGCGCGGTACCGATCAGGTGGCGGTGGCCTTCTTCGGCGACGGAGCGACCAACATCGGCGCCTTCCACGAGGCGCTGAACCTGGCGGCGGTGTGGGCGCTGCCGGTGCTCTTCGTGTGCGAGAACAACCTCTACATGGAGTACACCCCGATCGGCTCGGTCACCGCCGTCGAGCACCCGGCCGGCGGACCGTGCCGCCTCGTACGGCGTGCCCGGCGAGGTCGTCGACGGCAACGACGTCATCGCCGTTCGGGACGCCGTCGCGCAGGCCGCGGCCCGGGCCCGCGGCGGCGACGGGCCGTCGATCCTCGAGGCGATGACCTATCGGCACTACGGGCACAGCCGGGCGGATCCCGCGAAGTACCGCCCCGCCGACGAGGTCGAGGAGTGGCTGCGCCGCGACCCGTTGCTGGTCGCCCGGGAGCGGCTGACTGCGCTCGGGGTGCCCGAGGACGAGGTCACGGCGGCCGATGCCCGGGCCGAGCGGGCCGTCGCGGACGCCGTACGCCGGGCCACGGACGCGCCCGAGGCGGACCCGCACGAGGCCCTCACGGACGTGTGGGCCGACGGGAGTGCGGCATGGCGGACCTGATCACGTACCGCGAGGCGGTCGCCGAGGGGATCGCCCGGGAGATGCGCACGGACCCCACCGTGGTGTGCCTGGGCGAGGACATCGGCGCGGCCGAGGGCGTCTTCAAGACGACCACCGGGCTGTTCACCGAGTTCGGGCCGGAGCGGGTCTGGGACACCCCGATCTCCGAGCAGGCCATCGTCGGGGCGGCCCTGGGAGCCGCGATGACCGGGCTGCGGCCGGTCGCGGAGATCATGTTCTCCGACTTCTTCGCCTGCTGCTTCGACTACCTCGCCAACGAGATCCCCAAGATGCGCTACATGACCGGCGGGCAGGTGACCGTCCCGCTGGTCGTGCGCACCGCCAACGGCGGTGGACTGGGGTTCGGCGCGCAGCACTCGCAGGCCGTCGAGAACTGGGTGTTCGCCGTTCCCGGGCTCAAGATCGCCGCCCCGGCCACCCCCGCTGACGTCGTCGGGATGATGGCCTCGGCGATCCGCAGCGACGACCCGGTCATGTTCTTCGAGCACAAGGGCCTGTTCGCCAGCAAGGGCGAGCCCGCGCCTCCGGATCACGTCGTGCCCCTCGGCGAGGCGGTGGTCGTCCGGTCGGGCACCGACGTGACCCTGGTCGGCCTCGCCTCGACCGTGCCGCTCGCCCTCGCCGCCGCCGAGCAGCTGGCCGCCGAGGGCATCTCCGCCGAAGTCGTCGACCTGCGCTGCCTGGTGCCCCTGGACGCACGGACGGTCCTGGAGTCCGTCGCCCGCACCTCGCGCCTGGTGGTCGTCGAGGAGAACCCCTACCAGGGCGGCTGGGGCGGGACCGTGGTCTCGATCGTGGCCGACGAGGGGTTCGAGACGCTCGACGCACCCGATCCGCAGGGTGGCCGCGCGAATGCGTCCCGCTCCCGTTCGCCGACGCGCTGGAGGAGCAGGTCATCCCCACCGTCGACAAGGTCGTCGAGGCGGTACGCCGTCTCGCGTCGTACTAGTTCTGAACAACCGGAGCGGCCGGAACGACCGGTCGAGGAGAAAGGGGTCACACCATGGGCAAGATCCTCCTCAAGGGCGGCACCGTCTTGTCGGTGGACCCGGACATCGGGGACCTGGCCACCGGCGACGTCCTGATCGAGGACGACAAGATCGTCGGCGTCGAGCCGCCATCGAGGCCGACGCCGAGGTCGTCGACTGCACCGGCAAGATCGTCATCCCCGGCTTCGTCGACACCCACCGGCACACGTGGGAGGCGGCGATCCGCAACTGCGCGCCGAACGCGACCCTGGACGACTACTTCGTCGAGGTGCTCGACACCTTCGCGCCGCTCTACCGGGCCGAGGACGTCTACTCCAGCAACCTGGCCGGGTCGCTGGAGTGCCTCAACGCCGGCATCACCACGCTGGTCGACTGGTCGCACATCAACAACACCCCCGAGCACGCCGACGCCGCGATCCAGGGCGCTGAAGGAGACCGGGATCCGGGCGCAGTACGCCTACGGCAGCGCCAACACGTCCCTGGAGAAGTACTGGTTCTTCAGCGCGGAGGCGATCCCCGGCGACGACGTACGACGGGTGCGGTCGACACGACGTGCCGGGAGACGACGGGCTGCTCACGATGGCGCTCGCCACCCGCGGCCCGGGGTTCACGCCAGGACCAGGTGGTGCAGTCGGAGTGGGAGCTGGCCCGCGAGCTCGGCATCCCGATCACCGTCCACGTCGGCATGGGCCGGATGGCCGGGCGGTTCGGCATGGTCGAGCAGCTCGACCGGCTCGGGCTGCTCGGGCCCGACACGACGTACGTCCACTGCTGCTACTTCAGCGACCACGAGTGGCAGCGGGTGGCCGACACCGGCGGCACGATCTCGGTCGCGGCGCAGGTGGAGACCCAGATGGGGCACGGCTGGCCGCCCGTCAACAAGGCCCGCAAGTTCGGCCTGCGGCCGAGCCTGTCGATCGACGTCGTCACGACGGTGCCCGGTGACATGTTCACCCAGATCCGGGCGGCGTTCGGCGCCGAGCGGGCCCGGGTCAACGCCGTGTGCTGGGACCTCGACACCCCGATCCCCGAGGACATGCTGACGGCCGCCGACATGCTGAAGATGGCCACTCTCGACGGTGCGCACGTCGCTGGTGTCGAGGACCGGACCGGCTCCCTCACGCCTGGGAAGCAGGCCGACGTCGTCGTCATCGACGCCACTGCGGTCAACGTGGCGCCGATCCACGACCCGGTCGCGGCGGTCACGCTGTCGGCCGACGTGTCCAACGTGGAGCACGTCCTCGTCGCGGGGGAGTGGCGCAAGCGGGACTTCCGGCT
Organism: uncultured Actinomycetota bacterium; assembly: GCA_963830755.1. Taxonomy (GTDB): domain Bacteria; phylum Actinomycetota; class Actinomycetes; order Propionibacteriales; family Nocardioidaceae; genus Nocardioides. The sequence goes on from CAWHNI010000016.1 coordinate 334,713, forward strand.
GCGTCGGCGACCTCGAGCGAGCGGTCACCCTTGTCCAGCAGTCCCGCGACCACCTCGTCGGCCGCCGCGGAGAAGGCCGCGAGCAGGAGCAGCGCCGGCATGACCACTCGACCACCTGGTCGCCGAGCGCGGCAGTCGCTGGCCTGGGCCCCGCCGGCCGGGCCCCTGGCCGGGGCGACCCGGGCTGGAGGGGTGGTCGGTGCGTGGACGCGAGCACTGCGGCGGTGCACACCGGCTTCGGCCTGAGCCGGCTGGCGTCGGGCGGCTCGGTGCCGGCGCACGTGCACTCCTACGAGGAGAGCCTCTACGTCCTCGAGGGCCAGGTGGTGGTGCAGACGCCGGGTGAGGCGGCGCGGCTCGGCGCCGGGCGACTACGGACTGATCCCCGTCGGGGTCGCCGCACTCGCTGCGCAACGACGGCGCCGCCGAGGCCCGCGTTCGCGCGGCTCTCGGTGCCGTTGCCGCGGCCGGAGCACGACCTCGACACCCAGCTGGTCCCGGACGCTGGCGGAGACGGAGCCGGTCGCCGGCCGACGTACGCGACCCGCGGACGCGCCGGTACGGCCACATCGACGACGCCCAGATGGATCCCACGCAGCAGAGCCAGGACCGGCTGGCGGTGTCGGCGAGCATGCGGACCGCCCTGCTCGTCTACAGCGGCATCACCGTGAAGATGATGGTGGACTCCGACCTCGGCGCCCAGCTGTCCACGATGTTCATGGTCCAGTACGAACCGGACGGCGTCGCCGGCGCCGCACGACCACCCCTTCGAGGAGGCCTACTTCTTCCTCGAGGGCCACGCGGAGGCGACGTTCGACGGCACCCGCTACGAGCTGGGGCCGGGTGACGTCGCCTGGGCCGGCGTCGGCGCCGTCCACTCGTTCCGCAACCTCGGTGACGGCCCGCTGCGCTGGCTGGAGACACAGGCGCCGCAGCCGCCGCCACGACACTCCTACCGGTTCGCACGGGACTGGGACTACCTGCGGGAGGTGACCCGATGACCGACGACACGACGATCGTGGTGGTGGGCGGCACCTCCGGTTTGGGCCGCGAGATCGCGAAGACGTACGCCGGCGCGGGCTGGTCGGTGCTGCTCACCGGCCGGGACGCTGCCCGGGCCGAAGCGGTCGCGGCCGAGGTCGGCGGCGACACCCGCGGGCCTGGCCCTGGACCTTGCCGAGCCCGAGCGGGTGGCCGATGCGCTCGAGCGACGTCGGGCCCGTCGACCACCTCGTTCTCTCCGCCATCGCCCGGGACGCGAACACCGTCGCAGGACTACGACATCGGCTTCCGCCCGCTACCTCGCGGTGATGAAGCTCGTCGGCTACACGGCCGTCGTCAGCGCGCTGCTCGACCGGCTCGCCGAAGACGGCTCCGTCCTGCTGTTCGGCGGCCGGGCCAAGGATCGGCCGTACCCCGGCTCCACCACCGTCTCGACGGTCAACGGCGGGGTCACCGGGCTGGTGAACACGCTGGCCGTCCAGATCGCGCCCCGGCGGGTCAACGCGCTGCACCCGGGCATCGTGGCGGACAGCCCGTTCTGGGAAGGCAAGACCGCGGCCACGGACGCCGTACGCGACCACACGCCCACCGGGCGGAACGTCGCGATGGAGGACATCGTGGACGCGGTGGACTTCCTGATCCGGAACCGATCGGTCAACGGCATCGACCTGTACGTCGACGGCGGATGGCTGTTGCAATGAGGGTCGCCGTCGTCGGTACCGGCCGGATGGGCGCCGCCATGGCGCGCCGGGTGCCGGCGCCGGCTTCGACCTGTGCCGTCTTCAACCGCACGCGCGCGCGCGCCAGGAGGTCGGCCGAGGACACCGGCGGCCAGGTTGCGCGGCTCGCCCGCGAGGCCGCAGCCGCAGGCGGACGTCGTGGTCGTCTCGCTCGCCGACGACGCGGCGGTCGAGGCGGCCTATCGGGGCGAGGCGGGCCTGGTCGCCGGGCTGCGACGCGGCGCGGTCGTGTGCGACACCAGCACCGTCGACCCGCAGACCGTCCAGAGGCTCGCGCCACTGGTGGCCGAGCGGGGCGCCGCCCTCCTCGACTGCCCGGTGTCCGGCAGCGTGTCGGTGGTCGAGGCCGGGGCCTGGCCGTGATGGTCGGCGGGGACCAGAGCGCGCTCGAGCGGGCCCGGCCGGTGCTGGACGCGTTCGCGCCCAGGTCTTCCCCATGGGCCCGATCGGCGCCGGCGCGGCGATGAAGCTGGTCGTCAACTCACTCATCCACTCGCTCAACGTTGCCCTCAGCGAGGCGCTGGTCCTCGGAGAGCGGGCCGGGCTCGACCGCGCGACCGTGTACGACGTGTTCGAGGCCGGGGCCGCCGGCGCGCCGTTCGTGAAGTACAAGCGGGAGGCCTTCCTGCACCCCGAGGACGCGACGGTCGCGTTCACCCTGGGACTCGTGGCCAAGGACCAGGAGCTCATCCACGCCCTCGCCGCAGCGGGTCGGGGCGCGCATGGACCAGGCGGACACCAGCCGACGGCTCGTCGCCGAGGCCGTGCTCGACGGTCTGGGGGAGCGAGACATCAGCGCGGTCGCCGAGTTCCTCCGGACCTAGCCGCTGATCCCCGCGGCGAGGACGACGACCCCGACCAGGATCATGATCGCCCCGGTGACTGCGGTTCCGTGGGCGCCGACCCAGTCCCGCGCCACGACGAGCCGCGGCTCCATCCGGTCGGGGAAGAACACCGTGGCCAGCGTTGGCGCCACCACGGTCGAGGTGGCGATAGCGGTGTAGACGAGAATCAGGAACAGGGTGTCGTCGACGAGCGGTGGGGCACCGCTGATCGCCAGGCCCGCGGCAGCGAACAGCAACAGCGCCTTCGGACGGAGGTTCAGCGCCAGGCCGATGCCGAAGGCGGGTAATGGGCCGAGGGAGCCGATGCCCTCGAGCCAGCCCGGGGGTCGGCTGGTCGACGAGCGGGCGTGCCGAACCACGGTCACCACACCGAACACGACAAGCGCGCTGCCGATCACGATCTCGAGGTTGTCGATCAGCGACGCGAACTGTCGCGGTCGTACCGGGAAGCGCCTGGGCCGCGGCCGTGGCGAGGGTGAGGCCGCGCCGCCGTACCGAGCACCCATCCGGAGAGGAACGGGAGGGCAGTCACCCTCCGCCTGTCGGAGAGCAGGATGAACAGCGTGGCCATGATCGGCACGGTGCTCATCGCGGCGGCGAGGGCCACCGGGATCAGCTGGGCGAGGACCTGCCCCATGCCACCTCCGAAGACCTCATCTGGCGTTGTCGGTGACCCAGAGCCCGATCAGGCCGCGGAAGTGGTCCATGAACTGCTCGTGCTCGTGCGGCGGGTAGGTCGCAGCGACGGTGTCGCGCAGCAGCCGATCGAAGTCGTCGGAGGTCACCCAGTCGTACACCTGCTCCTCCAGGTGTGGCAGGTGCTTCGCGCACCACTCCCAGTACTTGTCGCTCTCGAGGTACTCGTCGGCCAGCGCCAGGTAGGCGTCCAGCTTGTCGTCGTAGGACAGGTCGGGGTCGTCGGCGATGGCGAAGTAGCGCGAGGTCTTCAGGTCCACGGCCGACCGGCGGCCGGTGACCACGCAGTACGTCGACCATCGGACCAGGGCTGTGATCGCCCACGGGAAGTAGTAGTGGAGCGATGTCACAGCCACGTCCGGGCAGGCGTTTGCGTAGTCGATCGGATAGACCTCGTCCCCGGTGACCAGCATCTCGGCGGAGTTGAACTCCCACCGGAAGAACGCGTTCACGATCCGGCTGATGGCGGCTGTCTGACGGCCGGCCGACTCGGAGAGGAAGTCGTGCGAGACCGCGTAGCGGTTGTGCATCGGCTGGTCAGGACGGAAGTCCATGACCATCGTCTCGGGGCCGATCGACAACGCCCGCGCGAAGTGCTCGTAGTCCACCGTGGCCTGGAGGTGCATGAGCATCTCGCCGGACTCGTCGTACGAACGGTGCAGGTCGGACTTGTCGTTGATCCGGGAGACGCCCCGCCAACCGCCACCGTCGAACGGCTTCATGTAGAGCGGGTAGCCCAGGTCGTCGGCGATCCGGTCGAGGTCGAATGGCCGGTTGTACTGCTCGGCCGTGTAGGCCCACCGCACGTTGTCGATGGGGTTCTTGTAGGGCACCAACGTGGTGGCCGGAACCTTGAGGCCGAGCCTCACCATCGCGCAGTAGGCGCTGTGCTTCTCCATCGACTGGAAGGTGAAGGGGCTGTTGAGGAGGTAGGTGCCATTGACCAGGGCGGCCTTCTTGAGCCACTCGCGCGGGTGGTAGTACCAGTGGGCGAGCCGGTCGATGACGAGGGGAGTGCGCACCGTGTCGTCGAGGCCGAAAGGGTTCGATGGTCAGACGTTCGCTCGAGAGCGTGTGGACGGTTCCCCCATCCTTGATCGGCCCGACCATGCCCAGCACCGTCTCGAACGCACGCGGCCAGTCCTTCTCCGCGCCCAGCAGCAGCCCGATCAGATGGTCACCCACCGTGAGACCTCCCGTTCCTGGAGTTCCAGCCGACCATATCGAAATGAGCCGTCGTGGCGCGGGATGGCTTGAGGTGGGCCGTCGTGGTATGCACGCAGGGACCCCGAGAGCGGAGGAGCGGTGCAGTGAAGGCGACCGAGCGGTGGTTCTCCGATCGGCTGCGGCAGGACCTCACGATGGCGAGGTGGGGCCACTTCGGCACGCCGGTGCTGGTGTTCCCCACGGCCGGCGGTGATGCGGAGGAGATCGAGCGGAACCATCTGGTCGGTGCGTGCCGGGAGCTGGTCGAGAGCGGTCGCGTCAAGCTCTACTCCTGTGACAGCGTGGCGGGCCGGGCCCTCGCGGCCGGGATCGGCTCTCCTGGCTACCGGATGGCGCTGCTCAACGAGTTCCATCAGGCGGTCCGCAACGAGATCGTCCCGGCCATCCATGCCGACCTCGGCGGCCAAAGTCCACGCATCGTGACCGCCGGGGCGTCCATCGGGGCGTTCAACGCCCTGGCCGTCCTCTGCCGGTGGCCCGACACGTTCGACGCCGCGATCGCGATGAGCGGCACCTATCAGCTCAAGCGGTTCATCGAGGGCCAGTTCAGCGAGGATCTGTACTTCGCCTCACCGCTCGACTTCCTTCCTGGGCTGGAGGGCCCGCAGCTGGAGACTCTGCGGCAGAGGCGTGTGATCCTCGCGTCGGGCGAAGGGCAGTGGGAGGACATCGGGGAGTCCTGGAACGTCGCGGACGTCCTCGGGCGCAAGGGTGTGCCGAACCGGGTCGACTCGTGGGGCCCCGAGTGGAAGCACGACTGGCCCACCTGGTTGCGAATGCTGCCGCAGTACCTCGACGAGGTCTGCTAGGGAGCGTTCGGGGCCAACGCCGAGAGCCGATCGAGGAGCAGAGCCTCGGCCAGGCACGCGCGTTCGAAGTCGGCCAGGTGCAGGCTCTCGTTGGGGGCGTGCGCCCGCGTGTCCGGGTCCTCGATGCCGGTGACCAGGATCTCCGCCTGGGGGAAGGCCGCAGCGAACGGAGCCAGGAACCCGATCGAGCCGCCCACCCCGATCTCGACCGGGGGAGTGCCCCAGGCGTCCGCGTAGGCCGCCCGCGCCGCGGCGTACGCGGGACCCGAGGTCGCCGCGGAGTACGGCGCCACGGGCTCACCTGCGGCGACGCTGACCGACGCGCCCCACGGAGCGTGGTCATGCAGGTGCGCGACCAACGCGTCCCGGGCGGCGGCGGCGTCGTCCCCCGGGCCGATCCGCAGGGCCAGCCGCGCACGCGCGGACGGCACCAGCACCATGCCGGCGTCGTCGACCGCGGGGGCGTCGACGCCGACGACCGACAGGGCGGGACCGGCCCACAACCGCGAGGTCAGCGTGCCGCTGCCGATCAGCCGGACGCCGTCGAGCACGCCGGCGTCGGCCCGGAGCTGCTTCTCCGTGAGGTCCAGCGGGTCAGCGTCACCGTGCGACAGACCGGCCACCGCCACGTTCCCCTGCTGGTCGTGCAGCGTCGCCAGCAGGCGCGCCAGCGCGGTGAGCGCGTCCGGGACCGGCCCGCCGTACGCGCCGTTGTGCACCGCGTGCCGCAGGGTGCGCACCTCGACGACGACGCTGACGCCGCCGCGCAGGGTCGTGGTCAGCGCGGGCACGCCCACGCGCCAGTTGAGGGAGTCGGCCAGCACCAGGACGTCCCCTCCAAGGCGGTCGCCGTGCCTGGCCAGGAGTGCAGGCAGGGTCGGCGAGCCGATCTCCTCCTCGCCGTCGACCAGCACGGTGACACCGACGCCCGGTTCGCTGCCGAGCGCCCGCAGCGCCGCGCAGTGCAACGCGATCCCGGCCTTGTCGTCGGCGGCACCGCGCCCGTACAACCTGCCGTCCCGCTCGACCGGCTCGAACGGATCGGACTCCCACAGACCCGGGTCTCCTACCGGCTGCACGTCGTGGTGGGCGTAGAGGAGCACCGTGGGGCTGTGCGCCGGCCCGGCTCGGCGCGCGACCACGGCCGGCAGCCCACCATCTTCCGTGAGCACCTCGACCTCGGGAAGGCCGGCGTCCCCGAGCTGTCGAACCACCTCCTCGGCCGAGGCTTCCACGTGCGGCCGTGCCGAGGGATCGGAGGACACCGAGGGGATGCGCACCAGGCGTTCGAGGTCCGCGCGGATGCCGGGAAGGACCTGCTCGAGCGCGGTGCGGACCTGAGCGGCCGTCCGCATCACTCGGCGTAGAGCTGCAGGTCGGAGGCGAAGCGCTCGGTCATCTCGATCACTCGCCCGAGCTCGTGGTGGCGGACGAAGACGATCCCGTCACCGATGGTCGTGGCCCGCCAGTCCCGGCGCGGTGCGCCGACGGGCAGCAGGTCGACGTTGAGCACCGAGTCGCCGTACTCGGACAAGAGCGCCTCCAGCCCGGTCACGGACGTGATCCGCCCGGCTCCGTGCGCTCGCTTGCAGATGCTGCCGGCGTTGTACCGCCGCTCCAGCGGCCGCATCCGGCCGTGGACCACAGCCTCCGCCCAGCCGACGTAGAGGTCGCCGTCGGTGCTGAAATTCATCAGGTCGACCACGCGGACCCCGGGGGGCCGGGCCGCGATCTCACCGAAGACCACTTCGCCGTCGTGCTTGCGGTACCACTCCATGTGGGTGAACCCGGTGTCGAACCCGAGGGCCGCGAGCACCTGCTCTCCCATCTGCCGCCCGTCCTGCAGGTGTGGGACGTCCAGCTCGCGCATCGTGATGGCCACGGGGCTGACCCATTCGTGCTGTGCCATCTGCAGCGGGCGGGGCCGGTACCACAGGATGTGCTCGAACATGATCTGGCCGCCCGCGCAGACCGTGTCGTAGGTGAACTCCTCACCCTCGACGAACTCCTCCACGCTCACCTCGGGAACGTGACGAAGCCGCGGCAGCACGTCTCCGAGGTCGGCGGGGGAGTCCACCCGGTAGGTGTCCGCCGATCCCGCCCCGGCGATCGGCTTGACGATCAGTGGGTACCCGATCTTCTCGGCCGCCTCCCAGACTCCGGCCACAGTGGTCGCGCTCGCGTGCCACGGAGTTCGGATCCCGGCGCTGTCGAGCGCCCGCTTCATCTGCTCCTTGTCGCGGAACGGAAGCGTCGCCCCGACGGACATCCCGGGGAGCCCGAACGCCTCGCGCAGCCGCGCCGCCAGCATCATGTAGGGCTCCCACAGGCACTCGACCTGGTCGATCCGGGCGTGCCGGGTCAGCCCCTGCAGGGCCGCCAGCACCGCTCCCTCGTCGGCAATGGACACGTGTTCGTAGTGCGTCAGCGCCTCCCGCGCCGCATCCGGGAGTGCGTGCACCGGTTGGTCACCCACTCCGATCACGGTGGCGCCTACGGCGGCCAGGGCGCGGGTGAAGTAGGCCATTTCGGCCGGATAGCCCGGCGAGATCATCACGACGTTGGTCACAGCCCCTCCAGAAGCTCGACTCGCACTCCGCTGACGATCCGCCGCAGCGCGTCACGCACCACCTCGGTGTCAGCGTCGCGGACGGTCACGTATCCCTCGCCGAGGTAGTCCGAAGCGGCGGGTTGTCCCGGCCGAGGCAGTCGGGAGTCCACCACGAGGTGTCCGATCTGGCGCTGGACCTCCTCCACTCCATGGACCGCCCGGACGCGGCCGCGTCCCATTCCGCGGAGGTACGCCGTCCCGGCTGCGAAGCGACGCTGTGGCACGTCGAACCTGCCGAGCACCACCAGGCCCGCCCATGCCTTGTACAGGTCGAAGTCGTGCACATGTCCGTGCATGGACGTGAGCTGCGCTCCCGGGGGGCGGGCGCCGACCTCCGAGACCGCCACAGATCCGTCGGGGCGGCGGAACCACTCCATGTGAGTGAGAGCGTCGGTGACCCCGAGCGCACGGAGGGCGGCCGGGCCGACCGTGTGGATCCCGGCGTAGTCCGGCCCGCTGATGTCGCGCGGCAGCAGGACGGTCCACTGGATCCACGGGTTGCGGAGCACGTCGAGCGGCGGCGGATGGTAGTCGGCGATGGATGACCACACGGTCGTGTCGCCCACCGTCACGCTGTCGAAGGTGTGCTCCTCCCCGACGAGGAACTCCTCCAGAAGAGCCGGCGCCTCGGGGCTCGGCGGCATCACCTGCAGCCACCCCTCCAGCGCCTGTGTCTCATCGAGGCGGTGGGTGGCTTGCGAGCCGGCGCCGGCCGGTGGCTTGGCGACCAGCGGAAAACCGACCTCGCCCGCAAAGGACCGCGCCTCGCCCGCGGTGCTCACCAGCGAGTACCGCGCGCAGGGCACGCCGGCCGCCTGCAGCACCCTCTTCATCTGGGCCTTGTCGCGGACGTTGCGGGCCGTGTTTTCGTCCATGCCCTCGATGCTGAGGGCCTCGCGCACCTGCGCGAGCGGAACCTGTAACTGCTCGAGCACTCCCACGAGGCGCTCGACCCGGCCCATCTGGCCGGCTAGACCCGAGACAGCTGCGGCGATCTGGCGGGGGTCCAGCGCGTTGTCGACACGCCAGTGCCCCGACAGCTGAGAGCGCAGCGACGGCGGTAGGTCCTCCAGTGGCGTACTCGTGATCACGCCGAGCCGGACGCCCGGGAGGGATGCGGCGGCAACCACGAACCGCGCAGTGGCCTCGAGCAGGTACGGCGCGACGAACGCGGCGACGACCATGCGGCGGACACTACCGGCGGGGGCAGGATGGCGACAGGGACGGCTAGCATGACGGCCGTGCGCGTCATCTTCGTCGAGCCGTCCTTTCCGAACAACCAACGCCAGTTCGTCCGGGCGTTGGCAGAGGCCGGAGCCACGGTCATCGGCATCGGCGAGTCTCCGCAGGAGGCTCTCGACGAGGAGCTGAAGAGCTGGATGGCTCACTACCACCAGGTCGGCAGCGTGGTCGACGTGGCCGCGATGGCCGACGTCGTGCGCTGGATCCAGGGCAAAGCCTGGGTGGACCGGATCGAGACGACGATCGAGGCGCACACCCTTCCGGTGGCACAGGTGCGGGAACAGTGCACGATCCCGGGCACGTCGGTCCGCACAGCCTGGCTGTGCCGCGACAAGCCGTCGATGAAGGACGCGTTGAGGGAAGCGGGTGTGCCGACCGCGGCCTCGGCTGCCGTCCAGACAGCCGACGAGGTGTGGACCTTTGCGAAAACCGTCGGCTACCCGATCGTCCTCAAGCCGCGCACCGGCGCCGGGGCCCTGGACACGACTCGCGTCGACAACGACAGCGAGCTGGAAGCGGCCCTGGCGATGTTCGGAGGGCAGGGTGTCTCGTCGATCGCGGTCGAGGAGTTCGTCGAGGGCCACGAGGGCTTCTACGACACCATGGCGGTCGGAGGGCACGCCCCGCTGGACTTCGTCTCCCACTACTACCCCAACGTGCTGGAGGCGATGCGGACGCGATGGATCTCGCCCCAGTTCGTCTCCACGAACCGGGTCGAGACGGTCCCCGAGTACGCCGAGCTGCGGGAGCTGGGCCATCGGGTCGCCGAGACTCTGGGGATCGGGACCAGCGCGACCCACATGGAGTGGTTCTTCGGACCGAAGGGCCTGAAGTTCTCGGAGATCGGCTGCCGACCTCCCGGCGTGGGAGCCTGGGACCTCTACTCCGCGGGGAACGACCTGGACCTGTACCGGGAGTGGGCCAATGCGATCATTCACGACGACGTCAGCGCCCGGCCGTCGCGCCGGTTCGCCAGCGGCATCATCGCGTTGCGGCCCGACCGTGACGGCCAGATCGCCGGCTACTCGGGTGTCGACGAGGTGCAGGCCAAGTACGGCGAGTGGGTGCTGGACGCCCATCTGCCCCATCCCGGGACCCCCACCCAGCCGCCCGAGGCCGGCTACATGGCCAATGCCTACGTCCGGATGCGCCACCCCGACTACGACGTGCTCCGAGGGATGCTGGACGACGTGGGGCGGACCGTCCAGGTCCACGCCACATGAGCACTCCCACATGACGCGCGAGATCGTCCTCCTGGGGTCACAACGCCGACCGAGTGTGCAGCACCTGGTCCGCGAGCTGGACCCCGGCGCCACGGTCGCCACCGTGACCGCTGGTTGGCAGGAGCGGGAGCCTGACGACACCGAGCTGAACGAGCTGCTCGGCAACCGCGCGGTGAACCTGTCGCTCCACGCGCGTTGGCAGGACGTTCTGGAGAAGGACAGGGACTACGCGGCCGCCGAGCGCGAGCACGCCGCCGCCCTGGAGGAGCTGCGGCAGCTGTATCTGACGCAGCTGGACCGAGCCCTCGACGCGACGTACGACATCGCTGCGGGCAAGGAGGGGAGGCCGCGGTTCCGAGACCGTGTCCTGGCCGACGCCCTGGAGCTGGTGCGGATGGCCGACGAACAACATCTCGTCCGGGTCCGCGAGGCTCACCTCGAGTTCTACGACGCCTGGCAACCCCAAGCCCGTCCGTTGGTCGCCGCTCACCGGGAGCAGGTGAAGGAGATCCTGCGGTCCGCGACTGCCGTCGTCATCGCGGGAGGTCACGTGGGTGACCTGGTCAAGGTGCTTCACCTGTTCCACGTCGAGCCCCACCTGCCCGGTCTCGTCGTTGCCTGGTCCGCTGGCGCAATGGCGCTGACCGAGCGCGTGGTCCTGTTCCACGACTTCGTCCCTCACGGCGTGGCGCAGACCGAGCTGATGGGGGAGGGGATCGGCCTGCTCCGCAACCTTGTCCCGCTCCCCGAAGCGCGTCGCCGGCTTCGCGTCAACGACCCGGTCCGGATGTCAGTGCTTGCCCGCCGCTTCGCCCCCGCCCGTTGTGTCGTGCTCGACGATGGCGTCCGGGTGCGGCTCGTCAACGGCGGATTGCCGGCCGAGGCGCGCGTGGTCGACCACGACGGCCGGATCACACCCATCGAGGCCGCGTGACAGATCCAGCATCCGGCCCCGGGACTCGCCTCGCCATCAACCGGCTCAAGGACCAGACGCCGCTCGACTCCGGGGCCGTTGACAAGTTCCTGGCACACCACGACGTGCCGATCGTGGAGGGCTCCCGCTGCACCTTCCTGTTCCGCGGCGAGGCCGATGAGGTCCACCTGGCCCAGCGGATCGTCGGCCTCGCCGACCTGCTACCCCTGCGCCGATTGTGGGGTACCGACCTGTGGTACCTGGTCCTGGAGCTGCCGGAAGGCTCGCGGGTGGACTACCAGCTGGAGATCCGACGTGGCGCCCACGTGGAACGGGTCAACGACCCCCTCAACCCCGACCTCTCGCACAGCCCCGTCGGCAGCTCGTCGGTCTGCTCCGCGCACGGTTACCAGACCCCCGAGTGGACCTTGCCGGACCCGGACGCACGTCAGGGCGACCTCGCCGAGATGACCATTCGCAGCCGTGCCCTGGGCCGCGACTGCCCGGTGACGCTGTACCTACCGGCACGGTTCCGGCGTACGACGTCGTACCCGCTGCTGGTGGTGCACGACGGCCCGGACTTCCTCCAGTACGCCTCCGCCAAGACCGTGCTGGACAACCTGATCCATCGACTCGACGTCGCCGAGACGATCGTCGCCTTTCTGCACCCGGAGAAGCGACTCACCGAGTACGCCAACTCCACCGCGCACTCGCGGTTCGTGAGCGACGAGCTCGTGCCGCGGCTCGAGGCTGACCTGCCCCTCATGGGAAAGCCGTCCGGCCGCTGCCTCCTGGGTTCGAGCTTCGGGGCGGTGGCGTCACTGTCGACGGCCGTCAAGTCCCCGAAGACCTACGGCTCCCTGGTCCTGATGTCCGGGTCGTTCGTGTTCACCGACATCGGCGCCGCCGACCACGGCGGTGGTCCGGTCTTCGACCCGGTCGTCAAGTTCGTCAACAAGTACCGCTCGCGACCGACGTACGTCGCCGACCGGATCTTCGTCAGCTGTGGGGTGTTCGAGCCACTGATCGTGCCCAACCGCTCCATCGTCCCCACCTTCGAATCGGTGGGCATGTCGGTCCGCTTCGTCGAGGCACGGGACGGCCACAGCTGGGAGAACTGGCGGGACCGGCTCCGGGACGCGCTGTCGTGGGTCTACCCGGGTCCGCAGAAGTTCGTCTACGAGTGAGGTTGGCGTGCGACCTCGCCGTCGTGGATGCTGGCGAGCGTCGTCGCGAGCAGCTCGAGGGCATGGTCGGCGGTGGCCTCGAGAATCTCTTCCGGGTCGCCCTCGAGGTCCAGCTCACGCACCGTGGTCGAGTCGGGCACGGTGACGGCGACGTAGACCGTGCCGGCGGGCTTGCCCTCCGACGGTTCGGGCCCGCCGACCCCCGTGGCTGCGATCGCAACGTCGGCCCCAAGTAGCCGCCCGACCCCCCGGGCCATGCCCTCGGCACACTCGGGGGTGACGACCGGGCCCGGCTGGACGCCCAGGACGTCGAACTTCACCGGCTCCTGATAGGCCACGACGGATCCCCGGAACCACTCCGACGCGTCTGGGCCGGCCCCGAGTCGGCTGGCGATCAGTCCACTGGTGAGCGACTCGGCCGCAGCCACGGTCAGGTCGTGGTCGGCGGCGAGCCGCGCGATCCGCTCCACAGGCCCAGCAGTGCTCATGTCCGACCTCCTTCAAAAGACCTGTCGAACGGTACCGCTTCGGACCCGGGTCCGCGGTGGCTCACCCTCAAGGGGGTGATCCCCGGTCTGCTTGACGGAGGGGAGGGTCTGAGCATGGGCATCACAACCACCAGTCATCAGATCAGCCGTGCCGTGGCAGACGGCACCGGACGGATGCCGCAGGAGGTCGAGATGCAGGTGGCGGCCACCGCCCTCGCGGCGGCCATCGCGGCGGCCGGGTTCGGAGTCCTCCGGGCTGTCATCCCGGTCATGGATGCGTGGCCGCACCACCCAGCGCGGCACTAGTAGGCGGCTCGCCGATCAGCTGAACTCGTGGTGGCCCACGGCGACGTCCGCGGGCTCACTGTCGAGCACCTCGAGCGCCTGCTTGAGTGACTCGACGCGGCGGGCGACGCGATCGGCGGAGTCCCGGACGATGGGATCGGCGGCCGGCTGCAGCCCGATCGCGAGGACCTCGACCGCCTCCTCGACCTCGGCGACGCGCTCCCTGAGCTCGCCGAGGACGTCGACCGCGTCCTGCCCCCCGCCGATCTGCCGGCGAAGGAACGCCGCCTGCGTCGCGAGCCGGCGACCCGGCCACCCACAGGTCGACGAACACCTGCACCTTGGCGCGCAGGACCCAGGGGTCGAACGGCTTCGCGATGTAGTCGGCGCCGCCCGCGGCGTAGCCGCGGTAGGTGTTGTTCGTTGCTCGGTGTCGACGGCGGTCAGGAAGATGATCGGCACGTCCTTGGTGCGGTTGCGGCCGCTTGATCCGCGCCGCGGTCTCGAATCCGTCCATGCCGGGCATCTGCGCGTCGAGCAGGATCAGCGCGTAGTCGTCCTTGAGCAGCGCGCGCAGCGCCTCCTCGCCGGAGCTCGCCCGGACCAGCTCCTGGTCGAGCGAGCTCAGGATCGCCTCGAGCGCGAGGAGGTTCTCGGGTCGGTCGTCGACCAGGAGGATCTTGGCCCGCTCGGTCATGACAGCCACGAGCCGGAAGACCGTGAGCAGCTGGTCGATGTCGACCGGCTTGGTGACGTAGTCGGAGGCGCCCGCGGTCAGGCTGTTCTCCCGGTCGCCGGGCATCGCCTTCGCGGTCAGCGCGATGACCGGGAGGTCTGCGGAACGCCGGCACCTTCCGGATCTCGCGCATGGCGGTGTAGCCGTCCATGCCCGGCATCATCACGTCCATCAGCACCAGGTCGATCTCCGGGTCCTGCTGGAGCGTCTGGAGGCCGGCCTCGCCGCTCTCGGCGTAGACCACGTCGATGCCGTGCTGCTCCAGCGCGCTGGTCAGCGCGAACACGTTGCGGACGTCGTCGTCGACGATCAGGATCCGCTTGCCGATGAACACGCTCGTCGTCCTCGTCGGAGCTGCTCGCCGGACGCCGGCTCCGGCGCCGGCAGCTCGACGTCGGTCCGGTGCAGGAACAGCGCGATCTGGTCGATCAGCTGCGTCGATCGAGGTCGGGTCGACGACCAGCGGACTTCGGGCGTACTGCTGCAGCCGGCGTCTCGTCCCGCTTGCGACGGCGAGTCGCCGGTGCTGACCACGACCGGGATGTCGCGCAGCGCCTTGCGCGACCGCATCCGCTTGATCACGTCGAACCCGGTGCCGCCGCGAGAGCTTCAGGTCCACGACCACGCAGTCGTAGCTGTCCGTCCTCCAGGGCGGCGATCGCCTCGGTCACGCCGGTCTTGACGCGCAGCATCGACGTCGGTCACCGCGCCGAAGAGGGCCGGCGACGGCGGACGGCGTCGTCGACCGACGTTGCTCGGTGACGACCAGCAGCGAGCGGGTGGCTGCGGTCGAGGTAGGCGCTCAGGTCCTGCAGAGCCACCTCGATCTGCTCGGCGGGTGACCGGCTCCTCGACGATGTCGAGCGCGCCCGCTGAGCCGGCCCTCGTGTGCGTCGTCGGCGGCGTCCGGCGTGCGTGCACCACGACCGTCGGGATGTGGCGCAGTCTCGTGGGTGCTGCTTCAGCGCGCGGAGGAGCGGCTCCCGTCGTGCGGTGACCATGTCCATCCCGACCACCGGCATCCCGGCCGGCGCTGGTGCGCGCGGCCACCAGCGCATCGTCTCGGGCTGGCAGCGTGGCGACCACCTTGAACCCGCGTGCCCTGCCCGAGCTCGACGACCGCGGCTCGCGCAGGTCGGGCTGCGGAGAGCGCCACCAGCAGCACCCGGTCGCCGTCGAGGATCGACCCTCGTCGTCGGCATCGGTCCTCGTCGCCAGGTCGACACCGGCGCTGCCGCGGCTCGATCTCGCAGCGCGCGGGGCGCGAGCGGTGCCTCGGGCGAGGCGCTCGGCACCGCGGCGTCGACCGGACCGGGACGTACAGCGTGAACGTGCTGCCCCGGCCCGGGCTCGCTCTCCGACGTGGATCTCGCCGCCGATGCAGCGCGGCGATCTCGCGGCTGATCGACAGGCCGAGCCCGGTGCCGCCGAACTTGCGGCTGATCGTGCCGTCGGCCTGCTGGAACGCCTCGAAGATCACCTTGCAGCTGCTCGGGCGGGATGCCGATGCCGGTGTCGGTGACCGGAGAAGGCGACCACCTGCTCGGCGTGCGGTCAGGGCGGGGTGGTGAAGCGCTCGTCCGCCGGCGTGCCGGATCGTCCAGCCGACCTCGCCCGGCGGAGGTGAACTTCACCGCGTTGGACAGCAGGTTGCGCAGCACCTGCTGCAGCCGGTGCTGGTCGGAGTAGAGCGTCGCGGGGGACGTCCGTCGCCGACATGGACCGAGAAGCGAGGTCCTTCTCCGCGGTCAGCGGCCGGAACGTGGCCTCGACGTACTCGACGATCCCGGCGACCGCGACGTCGGCGAGGTGGACGTCCATCTTGCCGGCCTCGACCTTGGACAGGTCGAGGATGTCGTTGATCAGCTGGAGCAGGTCGGTGCCGGCGCTGTGGATCGTGCGGGAGAACTCGACCTGGCGGGAGTTGAGGTTGCCCTCGGCGTTGTCGGCGAGCAGCTTCGCGAGGATGAGCAGCGAGTTCAGCGGCGTGCGCAGCTCGTGCGACATGTTGGCGAGGAACTCCGACTTGTACGCGACGACAGCGCCAGCTGCTCGGCGCGGTCCTCGAGCGCCTCGGCGGGCGTCCTCGATCTCGAGGTTCTTGATCTCGATCGCGCGGTTCTGGCGCGGCCAGCAGGCGCGCCTTCTCCTCGAGCTCGGCGTTGGTCTGCTGGAGCTCCCTCTGCTGGGTCTGCAGCTCTCCGGACTTGTCCTGCAGCTCGGACGCCGAGCCGCTGCGACTCGACGAGCAGCTCCTGCGGTGCGCGAGCTGGCGATGATCGCGTTCAGCGAGACGCCGATGATCTCCATCAGCTGCTCGAGGAACTGCATGTGCACGGCGCTGAACGGGTTGAACGACGCGAGCTCGACGACGCCGAGCACCTGCTCCTCGAAGAGCACCGGCAGGATCACGATGTTGAGCGGCGGCGCCTCGCCGAGGCCCGAGGAGATCCGGATGTAGTCGCCGCGGCACGTCGCTTGAGCAGGATCGGCGTGCCGCTCGAGGGCTGCCTGCCCGACGAGGCCCTCGCCGAGCGCGAACACGTCGGGCACGCCCTCGCGCGGGCGGTAGCCGTAGGACGCGATCCGGCGCAGCGACACCTCGCCCGTCGTCGCCGGTCGTCGGCTGAGGAAGAACGAGCCCTGGCGTGGCGCCGACCAGCGGGCGTCAGCTCGCTGACGATCAGGCGGGTGACGTCGAGCAGGTCGCGGCCGCCCTGCATGTGGCCGGTGAACCGGGCCAGGTTGGTCTTCAGCCAGTCCTGCTCCTGGTTGGCCCGCGTCGTCTCGCGCAGGTTGTCGATCATCTGGTTGAGGTTGTCCTTGAGCTCGGCGACCTCGCCCTGCGGCCTCGACGCGTGATCTGCTGGCTCAGGTCGCCCTGGGTCACCGCGGTCGACACCTCGGCGATCGCGCGGAGCTGGGTGGTCAGGGTGCCGGCCAGCTGGTTGACGTTCTCGGTCAGCTTGCGCCAGGTGCCGGAGACGTCGGCGACCTGCGGCCTGGCCGCCGAGCTTGCCCTCGGTGCCGACCTCGCGGGCCACGCGGGTGACCTCGTCGGCGAAGGACGACAGCTGGTCGACCATCCGGTTCACGGTGGTCTTGAGCTCGAGGATCTCGCCGCGCGCGTCGACGTACGGTCTTCTGGGTCAGGTCGCCGTTGGCCACCGCGGTGGTGACCAGCGCGATGCTGCGCACCTGGCTGGTCAGGTTGCCCGCCATCGAGTTCACCGAGTCGGTGAGGTCCTTCCAGGTGCCGGCCACGCCGCGGACGTGGGCCTGGCCGCCGAGGATGCCCTCGGTGCCGACCTCGCGGGCCACGCGGGTGACCTCGTCGGCGAAGGCGCGCAGGGTGTCGACCATCGCGTTGATGGTCGCCGGCGAGCGCGGCGACCTCGCCGCGGGCCTCGATGGAGATCTTCTGGCTCAGGTCGCCGCGGGCGACGGCGGTGGAGACGGGGCGATGCTGCGCACCTGGTTGGTCAGGTTGTTCGCCATCGAGTTCACCGAGTCGGTGAGGTCGCGCCAGGTGCCGGCCACGCCGGGCACGCGCGGCCTGGCCGCCGAGCACGCCCTCGGTGCCGACCTCGCGGGCCACGCGGGTGACCTCGTCGGCGAACGACGGAGAGCTGGTCGACCATCGTGTTGACGGTGCTCTTGAGCTCGAGGATCTCGCCGCGCGCGTCGACCGTGATCTTGCGGGTCAGGTCGCCGCTGGCGACCGCGGTGGTCACCTCGGCGATGTTGCGCACCTGGGAGGTCAGGTTGGCCGCCATCATGTTGACGTTCTCGGTGAGGTCCTTCCAGGTGCCGGAGACGTCGTGCACGTCGGCCTGGCCGCCCAGCCGGCCCTCGGTGCCGACCTCGCGGGCCACCCGGGTGACCTCGTCGGCGAACGACGGAGAGCTGGTCGCACCATCGTGTTGACGGTGCTCTTGAGCTCGAGGATCTCGCCGCGCGCCTCGACCGTGATGCTGCGGGTCAGGTCGCCGCCGGCGACGGCGGTGGTGACCTCGGCGATGTTGCGCACCTGCGCGGTGAGCGTGCCCGCCATGAAGTTCACCGAGTCGGTGAGGTCGCGCCAGGTGCCGGAGACGCCGGGCACCGCCGCCTGGCCGCCCAGCCGGCCCTCGCCACCCACCTCGCGGGCCACGCGGGTGACCTCGTCGGCGAACGACGGACAGCTGGTCGACCATCGTGTTGACGGTCGTCTTCAGCTCGGCGAGCTCGCCGCGCACGTCGACGGTGATCTTCTGGCTGAGGTCGCCGCGCGCCACCGCGGTGGTGACCTGGGCGATGTTGCGCACCTGGTTGGTCAGGTTGCTCGCCATCGAAGTTCACCGAGTCGGTGAGGTCCTTCCAGGTGCCGGCGACGCCGGGGACGTCGGCCTGGCCGCCGAGCATGCCGTCGGAGCCGACCTCGCGGGCCACCCGGGTGACCTGCGTCGGCGAAGGCGGAGAGCTGGTCGACCATCGTGTTGACGGTGGTCTTCAGCTCGGCCAGCTCGCCCGCGCACGTCGACGGTGATCTTCTGGCTGAGGTCGCCGCGCGCCACCGCGGTGGTGACCTGGGCGATGTCGCGCACCTGGTCGGTCAGGTTGTCGGCCATGTAGTTCACCGAGTCGGTGAGGTCCTTCCACGTGCCGGAGACGCCGGGCACGTCGGCCTGGCCGCCGAGGATGCCCTCGGTGCCCACCTCGCGGGCCACGCGGGTGACCTCGTCGGCGAACGTCTGCAGCGTCGCCGGTCATCGAGTTCAGCGTCTCGGCCAGCTCGGCGACCTCGCCGCGCGCGGTCACCGTGATCTGCTGGCTCAGGTCGCCCTGGGCCACGGCCTGGGCGACCGACGAGATGCCGCGCACCTGGCTGGTGAGGTTCGACGCCATGATGTTCACCGAGTCGGTGAGGTCCTTCCAGGTGCCGGAGACGCCGCGGCACGTCGGCCTGGCCGCCGAGGCGGCCCTCGGTGCCGACCTCGCGGGCCACGCGGGTCACCTCGGCCGCGAACGACGACAGCTGGTCGACCATCCGGTCGACGGTGTCCTTCAGCTGGGCCATCTCGCCGGACACCTCGACGGTGACCGTGCGCGACAGGTCGCCGTTGGCGACGGCCGTCGTCACCAGTGGCGATGTCGCGCACCTGGTCGGTCAGCCGCGACGACATGGTGTTGACCGCGTCGATCAGGTCGCGCCAGCTGCCGTCGGCGCTGCGCACCCGCGCCTGGCCGCCGAGCTTGCCCTCGGTGCCGACCTCGCGGGTGACCCGGGTGATCTCGTCGGCGATCGACGGAGAGCTGGTCGACCAGCCGGTTGACGCTGCGGGCCAGCCGCAGCGGCTCGCCGCGCAGGGGCTGGCCGTCGAGGCGGACGTCCATGCGCTGGGTCGAGGTCGCCCTCGGAGACGGCCGCGACCACGCGGGCGAGCTCGCCGGTGGGGCGGACCAGGTCGGCCACCAGGCCGTTCGCGGCGTCGATCGACTTGGCCCAGCCGCCCTCGCCCGATGCCGGCGTCGCAGGCGCTCGGAGTGGCGGCCCTCGCGGCCCGCGACCCGGCTGGACGCGGCTCAGCTCGGTGGCGAGGTGCTGCTGACGCTCGGCGATCTCGTTGTAGACCGTCGACCAGCTCGGCCATCGAGGCCGTCGCCGGTCACCGGCAGCCGCCGGCGGAAGTTGCCGTCACGCATCGACTTCATCGACGCCAGGAGGCGCTTCAGCTGGGCGGCATCGACCTCGTCGACGGCCGAGCCGTTGGTGGGCGCGGCGGTTCGGCGGACTGGTCCACTGGTCCGCTTGCGGCCGGTCGTGCTGCTGGGCATCTACGCGCCTCCTCGTTCGTGACCCCCTCGCCCGGCCCAAGTCTGTCACCATGTTCGAAGTCCGCAGGCAAATTCCGAAAGTGGTCATGACAACCCTGCCGCTTCACGCTCACCGCACCTTCGCGGCCGACGAGAGATCCGTCGCCAAGGCCCGCGCGTTCGCGCGGGAGATGCTCGAGGATGTGGGAGCGCCGGCGACCTCGCCGACAGCGTCGTACTGCTCGTGAGCGAGCTGGTCACCAACGCCGTGGTCCACGCCGGGACCACCGCCCGGCTGGAGCTCCGCCTGGACACCCAGAGCGTGCGGGTGGAGGTCGAGGACCAGCATCCACGTCGGGTGCTCCCGATGGTGGTGGACCAGCCCACCGAGGACGCGGAGGAGGGCCGCGGGCTTCTCATCACCTTCTCCCTGGCCTCGGCCTGGGGTGTCGACTACACCTCGGGGTCCAAGCGGGTGTGGCTGCGGTTCGACCGGCCGGTGGACCAGCAGGCGCCCCGGTGGTCGCCCCCACCCGGTGACACCCATGGCCACGCCCACGTCGCCGTGGCCGAGCTCTCCGGCGACGGTGTGGTGACGCGCGTGGAACGACGACGCCGTGGCGCTCCTCGGCTGGCGCGCCGACGAGATCTGCGGCCGTCACTTCGACGAGCTCGCTGGACCGGGTGCCCGGCGATCACGACACAGATGTCCCCACCCTGGCGGACATGGCCCGTGGATGGCAGGGCACCTACCCCGTGCGCCACAAGAGCGACCAGCCGGTCACGGTGTTCGCCTCCCACGTGCGGTCGCGTGCGTGGTCGCGGCTCGACCGTGCTGATGGTGGCGACCGACCAGCGCGCGCTCATCGAGCGTCCGGTGGCACGACCCGGAGCACCCGCTCCCGATTCGGGAGTCCTCGGACTGCATGGACGAAGCACTGGTGCGGCTCCGGCTCGACGACTACCTGATGCTGGCGGTCGAGCGCGTCCGCGACCGTCTCTCGGCCGATGCGGCCTACCTGCTGATGTTGCGAGACCTCGAGGACGAGTACGAAGTCAAGGCGGTCAGTGGCCTGTCCGCGACCATGCTCGGCAGGCGGCTCCCCTCGGGGCGCCGCGGGGGCACCCGATCACCGGAACCCACACCTCCCGGTGGTCGTGTCCGACTTCTCGAAGACGGATGTGCCGCTGCTCTCCGGCATCGGGCTCTGCTCACTCGTGCTCGTCCCCATCACCGCCGAGAACCGCGTGGTCGGGGCCATCGGCGTGGCGTCCGCCCACGTCGAGGGGTTCTCGACGGACGAGAGCGTGCTCCTGCAGCAGATCGCCAACGCGCTGGCGGTGGCGACCGACCGGGCCAGGCTGCAGGCGCTGGAGCGGGAGCGGAGGGGATGGCTCACGTTCCTCGCGGAGGCGGGCGACTTCCTGGCTGGTTCGCTCGACCAGGACATGACGATGGCGATCACCGGGCAGATCGTGGTGCCCAAGATCGCCCAGTGGTGCGCGGTCCACCTCGACGACGACCGTGGTCACCCCGTCCTGCAGCAGGTGTGGCACGAGGACGAGCGGCAGGTCGAGCCACTCCGGGCCTACCTCGAGGAAGAGGCCACGTCGCCGCCGGAGGAGCCAGAAGAGCTCGATCAGCCTGGCCAGCCGGGCGTCTGGGGCGAGGTGCTCACCGTGCCGCTGAATGCGCGCGGACGACGTATCGGACACCTCTCGCTCGGCCGGCCGGCGGGCGACCCGTTGCGCGGCGAGCCCCTGCTGGTGGCCGAGTCGGTCGCCCGACGGGCTGCGATGGCGATCGAGAACGCCCGGGCCCACGGCGAGCTGAGGGCGATCGGCAACGCCCTGCAGCGCAGCCTCCTGCCGTCGTCGACGCCGGAGGCGCCGGGGCTGGACGTCGGTGTCGTCTACGAGGCGGCTGGGGAGGCGAGCACCGCGGGCGGCGACTTCTACGACCTGTTCCCGATCGGGGGCGGGAAGTCGTGCTTCGTGGTCGGCGACGTGTGCGGTACCGGGGCCGAGGCCGCCGCGGTCACCGGACTGGCCCGTCACACGATCCGCGCGCTGGTGCTGGCCGGCTTCCCGATCTCCGACGTCCTCGAGCGACTCAACACCGCGATCATCGACGAGGGCGAGCGTTCCCGGTTCCTCACTCTGGTGTGCGGAGTCCTGCAACCGGACCGCGACGCCATGCGGGTGGAGATGGTGAGCGCGGGACACCCGCTGCCGATCATCGTCCGCGAGTCCGGTGCGGTCGAGCAGGTCGGACGCCCCCAGTCGTTGCTCGGTGTCGTCGACGACGTGCGCTACTTCGAGGAGCAGCACCGGCTCTCGCGCGGCGAGCTGTTCGTGGCCGTGACCGACGGGGTCCTGGAGCGTCGGTTCGGCCTGAAGATGCTGGGGGAGGAGGGGCTGACAGAGGAGCTTGCCGCGGTCGGAACGTCGCTGTCCGCCCAGGCGGTCGCCGAGCGGATTCGGCGGCTCGTGGTGGAGTTCGCCCCGGAGGCGCCTCGCGACGACATGGCGGTGCTCGTCCTCCGACTCGGCGAGGCGCCGGTCAGCACCTGATCCGGCTCAACCCGTGCGCCTGGCGAGGGTGAGGGCGAAGTCCCCCTCGATCGTCGGTCAGGCTCCGCTCGACGTCGAAGCCGGCTGCGCCCAGCTCGGCGGCGATGCCACCGAGCCGGAACTTCGTGGAGATCTCGACCCGGATCTCCTCGCCGCTCGCCAGGTCGATCGAGATGCCGGCGCCCGGGATCGACGACGTGCTGGGGCATCTCCGCGCGCAACCGTAGGTCCATCCGCTCCATGCGAGGGTCCCAGAACGGCACGTAGGTGAACGCCTCGAGGTCGAAGTCGGCGCCGAGGCGCGTTGTTGAGCACCTGCAGGCAGTTCATGACGAATCGGGCGGTGACCCCGCCCGGGTCGTCGTACGCCGCGATCAGGCGGTCGGCGGTCTTGACCAGGTCCGTGCCGAGCAGCAGCCAGTCGCCCGGTGTCCAGGGAGTCGGCCAGCGCGCCGAGGAAGGCCGCGCGCTCCTCGACGTAGAGGTTGCCGATGGTTCCGCCGAGGAAGGCGACCATGCGCCGGCCGTCCCCGGGCAGGTGCCCGAGGTGCAGCGTGAAGTCGCCGACCAAGGCCTCGACCTGCAGACCCGGATAGCTCTCGGCGAGCTGCAGCGCCGCGGCCCGGAGCGGTCTCCTCCGACACGTCGACCGGGACGAAGCGGTTGAGCCGACCGGCGTTCGTGAAGGCGTCGAGGAGAATGCGGGTCTTGTCGCTGGTGCCGCTGCCCAGCTCGACCAGGGTCGTGGCGCCCGTGGTCGTCGACGATGTCGTCGGCGTGCCGGCGTCAGGATGGAGCGCTCGCGCTCGGTCGGGTAGTACTCCGGGAGCCGGGTGATCTGGTCGAACAGCTCGAGAGCCGACGTCGTCGTAGAGCCACTTCGGCGGCAGGCTGCGTGGCTGCGCGCCCAGTCCTCGGCGCACGTCCTGGACCAGCGTGTCGGCGACCCAGTGCGGGTCGAGGACGGACGACGACCGGTCGGACGGGGTCGCGTGTCAGCGGCGGCACCGCCGTCGGCGAGGCGGACCCCGGACAGTGCCCACCGGGACTGGTGCGGGAAGAAGTTGCGGTACGTCGCCCGCGCGTGGCCGGGCGGGGTGAGGGCGCAACCACCGCGCAGCACCATCTGGTTGGACATGAACTTGCCGTTGTACTCCCCGATGGCGCCTTCGGCCGGGTGGAAGCCGGGGTAGGGGTGGTAGGCCGACGCCGTCCACTCCCAGCAGTCGCCGAAGGCCTGCCGCAGCCGTCCGCCACCGGGCTGTGCGTCCCGGCCGGGCGGCGCGCGGATGGTAGGTCTCCCGGTCGGCCAGGTTTCCGACGGCCCGCGAGCCGTCGCCCTGGCCGTCGGCGACCAGGGCGTGCTCCCACTCGGCCTCGTTCGGGCAGCCGCTTGCCGGCCCAGGTCGCGAAGGCCTCGGCCTCGTAGAAGCTGACGTGGCTCACGGGCAGCCCGGGGTTCACCGGCCAGGTGCCGTTGAGGGTGTGCTCGAACCACACGCCGTCGCTGCTCGGTCCAGTAGAACGGCGCGCGCCAGTGCTCGTCGTTGCACCTTGGCCCAGCCGTCGGAGAGCCACAGCTCGTGGTCGCTCGTAGCCTCCGTCGGCCATGAACTCCAGCCACTCGCCGTTGGTGACCAGCCGGTCGGCCAGGCGGTAGGGCTCCAGCCACTCGCTGTGCCGGGGCAGCTCGTTGTCGAAGCTGAAGCCGTCTCCGTCGTGACCGATCTCGACCAGCCCGCCCTCGACGTCGACCCAGCCGAGCGGGTCGGGCTCCGAGGCTCGCTCGGGCGACGCCGGCGTAGGCCGGCTGGAGCGGGTTGAGGGAGAGGACGTGCTTGATGTCCATCAGCAGCAGCTCCTGGTGCTGCTGCTCGTGGTGGAAGCCGAGCTCGATCGTGCGGCGCCAGCTTGTCGAGGGAGCCAGCGTCGAGGCCGGCGACGAGGTCGCGCATCCGGTCGTCGACGTTGGCGCGGTAGACGCCGACGTCGTGGGCGCCCGGCCGGCTGATGAGCCCGCGGTCGGGGCGCGCAGTAGCGCGGGCCGACCGCCTCGTAGTAGCTGTTGAACAGGAACCAGTACTGGTCCTGGAACGGCGCGAAGTCGGGCTCGTGGTCGGCGAGGACGAAGGTCTCGAAGAACCAGGTGACGTGGGCCCGGTGCCACTTGGTCGGGGAGACGTCGGGCATCGACTGGACGGTCTGGTCCTCCGGCGACAGGGGCGCGGCGAGCGACTCGGTGTGGGAGCGGACCTCGTCGTAGCGCTGGAGCAGCGTCTCGACGTCCCGGGATTCGGATGGCACGGGAGGGAGCCTCCTTGACATCGGTCTCACGGGCGGGCTTCGTCGCCGCGCCCGCAGGTCTCGCCGAGTCTATGACGAGGCGGCCGTGCGTCGCCGCACTACTTCGTGCCCCAGCCAGCGGGGCGAGGCGGTCCGGCGGGGCTAGTCCGCCTGCGTGGTTTCGGTTCCACCGCAGGCGGTGGCTCACGCCCCGCTCATGACCCCCACTTGCTCGCGCATGAAGCCCGGGAAGACGGCGGCCGGGCTGGCCCCGAAACGGGACGTGACGACTTCGGAGAGCACCGACCGGTAGTCCGTGGTCACCAGCAGGTCGGCGTCGAGCTCCGCAGTGAGTCCGGGCCAGGTGCCGTGGTAGCCGCCGACCACACCGGCGCCCGCCAGGAGCATCGCATTGCCGTAGCCGTGGTCGAGTCCGTCGTTGGCATTCTCGACCACGCGCCGGCCGAACTCGCTGAGCACCACCAGCGTCACCTTGTCGGCGAGCGTCCCGAGGTCGGTGAAGAATGCGGCCACCGAGGAGGCGAGGTCGCTGGCATTCCGGAGCATGCGGCCCCGCTCCGGGGTGCCGAGCCCGCTGTGGTGGTCCCAGTCGCCCTGGTCCACGGTCAGCACCTCGACGCCGACGTCGCCTCGGATGATCCGGGCGACCTCGGCGAAGGCCCGGCCCAGGTCGCTCGAGGGGTACGTCGCCCCGTGGGCGGGTGTCTTTCTCGTGCCGTGCACCGGATCGAACTCCTCGACCGCCCGGAGGGTGGCACGCATGGCGCGGCCCATCGCCGAGTCCTGGCCGTCCCACACCCGGTGCAGGGAGCGGAGCCGTCGCCACGCCTCGGTATCCGTCTTGTCCGCCCCCGGGATGGTCATCGACGCGACGTCGCCGGCCGAGATGTAGTCGGCCGGTCCGTAGAGCGAGGCCGGCGGCACCCCGCCCCCGACGCTGAACGCCTGCAGCGGCGAGGTCCGCCCGTCGTCCTGGCCGATCAAGCGGTTGAGCCATCCCGACCGCACGGTCGAGCCGGGGTCGGCGTCCTCGACCTCTTCCATCGCGGCGAAGTGCGACCGGTTCGGTGCGGGGAGCCCGGTGGCGTGGACGGCAGCGAGCCGGCCGGAGCTCCAGAGTGGGAGGAGCGGGGCCAGGGCAGGGTGCAGTCCGAACATCGCGTCGCGCGCGAGGAGCTGGTCCGCGGGGATCGCCAGCCGGGGCCGGGCGGTGTAGTAGACGGGGTCGCCGTGGGGGACCACCAGCGACATGCCATCGGCGGCGCCGCGCAGGGACAGCACGACCATCACCGCCCGGGCCGGCACGGCGGTTGCGGCGGAGGCGCGAACGACCGCGGAGCCGATCATCGTGCTCGTGCCGGCCAGTGCGGCCGTTCCCAGCAGCAGCCCGCGGCGCGACAGGGTGGCGTACTCCGTGCAGCAGTCCGGTGTGGGTGCGGCCTGGGTCAGGGCAGGACGGGTCATGGCGGTCACCTGGAGAAGAAGTCGGGGGAGTCGAGGACGCAGGTGAGCAGCCGCGGGTTCATCCACCGCATCACCGGATGATCACGGGTGATCCGCTCGCCCGGGCGGCAGCCGACGGCCGCGCAGCAGGCCGCCAGAAGCGCATCGTTGGAGCGGCGGTGGAGGAGGACCCGCGAGAGGTGGTCGACCAGTCGGTCGAAGCGCACGGGAAGCTCCGGTGCCCACGACGTCGCCTTGCGGTAGGTGATCCCGGTCCGGGGCCACCATGTTCCGCTCATGGCGAAGTGGATGCGCAGCGAGGCCATCATCCGCGACGGCGACGACCAGCTGTTGTTGTCGACGGGCTGTCCGTCGGGCCGGGGCCAGGAGAAGGGCGCTGAGCCCAGCGACTGCACCTGCCACAGCATGCTGTTGGCTGCGTCCTGGTCGGCGGTGGGCCTGGCGACCTTCACGCCGAGCGCGCGGTAGGTCGCGACCAGGTCCTCACCGGGATCGCGCACCTTGGCGTCGACGGAGGCGGCGAAGACCGGGCTCCGCACGAGTGCCTGCAGCACCGGCCTGATCTGGGTGCCTTCGCGCAGGTAGACCTCCGCCAGCTCCTCGACCAGGGCGTCGGGCGGATCGTCCCGCACGAACTTCACGGCGAGCTTGCGGGCGATGCGACGGGCGGTCAGCGGATGATGGGCGAGGTAGCTGAGGTAGCGCCTGGTGAGGCTCTGCCCATCGGCGGCGGCATTGGGGTCGTTGAAGTCGAGCACCTGCACCGGTCCGCGCCAGTGCCGAGAGGCGTCGTACGACGGTGCCCAGGTCCGCCACATGTCCACGGTCCATCCGGTGAGGATCCGGGCAGAGCTCTTCACGTCGTCCTCGTCATGGTTCCCGCGGCCGACGGTGTGCAGCTCCAGCAGCTCACGGCCGAGGTTCTCGTTGGGGTGCGCCGCCGTGGAGACAGCGTTGTCGAGGTAGATCAGCATCGCGGGATGGGTGATCGTCGCCTGCAGCAGTTCCTCGAAGCTGTCGAGGGCATGCTTGCGGATCGCGTCGCCGTAGGTCTTGCGATGGGTGAACGCCCCGTCCCCGTTGACCGGGACGTTGAGGTGGTTCTCCCAGAACTCCGTCATCACCTCGTGCACCTGGCGTCGCGAGCGCATCCGGCGCAGCAGGACCCAGCGGGCGTAGTCCTGCATCACCTCCCAGCCGCCCTCGACGCCGTCGACC
The DNA here is from genome assembly GCA_963830755.1 of uncultured Actinomycetota bacterium. Taxonomy (GTDB): domain Bacteria; phylum Actinomycetota; class Actinomycetes; order Propionibacteriales; family Nocardioidaceae; genus Nocardioides. Next base: position 362,073 of record CAWHNI010000016.1, read on the forward strand.
TGGCGCCGCCACAACGTCGCGGCGTCCCTCTCCAGGCTCGGAAACCAGGTGACCAGCCCGGACACCCCCGGGTCGTCGATCGAGCCGGGGGAGAGCTGCCGCTCGAACCACGCGCGGGCTCCACCGGCGGCCCGGACGTCAGCCGCCAGCCGCGGCGTGACGCCGTAGGAGAAGCGGCTCACCAGATGACGTGCCTGGGTGCCGAGCAGCTGAATGGTCACGGTTTCGTCGCCTTGCCGAGAATGCGTTGAAGAGAACTTGCAGAAAGGAAAGGGTAGGTCCGCCGTGGGGCCGCCGTCGGCCGAATGGCGACATTGGCCCGGGAGAGCCCGGGCGCGGCCGCGGCGGGTGCGCGCGAGTAATGTGACGAGTCACCACCACCGACCTCGAAGGAGCCCACGCTGACCGAGTGGATCCTCCTCGGGACGGCTCTGCTGCTCATCGCCGCATGTGGCGTCTTCGTGGCGGCGGAGTTCGCCTTCGTCACGGTGGACAGGAGCAAGGTCGACCAGGCTGCCGCCGAGGGTGACGTGGGGGCGATCGGCGTCCAGCGTGCCCTGCGCTCACTCTCGACCCAGCTCTCCGGGGCGCAGGTCGGCATCACTGTTACCAACCTGGCGATCGGCTACCTCGCCGAGCCGGCGATCGCCGAGCTGATCGACGGGCCGCTCGAGGCCCTGGGGGTCCCCAGCGGTGCCGTCCGCGCGGTCTCGGTGACGATCGCGCTGACCCTCAGCGCCGGGTTGACGATGATCTTCGGCGAGCTGGTCCCGAAGAACCTGGCGATCGCCCGCCCGATGCAGGTCGCCCGTGCGACCCAGTTCGTGCAGCGCACCTTCACCTCGGTGAACCGGGTGCCGATCCGGTTGCTCAACGGCTCGGCCAACGCGCTGGTCCGCCGGCTGGGGCTCGAGCCACAGGAGGAGCTTCGGTCGGCCAGGAGCTCAGCGGAGCTGGCTTCGCTGGCGCAGCGGTCGGCCGAGCACGGGACGCTCGACACGGAGACCGCCGAGCTGATGGAGCGGTCCGTGGAGTTCGGCACCCGCACCGCCGGGAGAGATCATGACGCCGCGCGTGCGCACCGTCAGCGTCGAGGACGGCGACCGGGCCACGCACGTCATCGACCTCGCCCGGCAGTCCGGCCACTCGCGATTCCCGGTGCTGGACGCTGAAGACGCCGTGGCAGGGACGGTCCACGTCAAGCACGCCGTCGCACTGCCTGTCCCCGAACGGGCCACCACCCGCATCAAGCACATCATGGTCAGGCCGATCGTCGTCCCCGACACCATGCGCCTGGACCCGCTGCTGGCCCTCCTCCGCGGGGGCGAGGGGTTCCAGATGGCCGTGGTCCTCGACGAGTACGGCGGCCACGCGGGGATCGTCACGCTCGAGGACGTGATCGAGGAGATCGTCGGCGACATCGCCGACGAGCACGACCGGCTCGGTGCGCGCGGACGACAGCTCCAGGACGGAACCTGGTCCCTCTCGGGTCTGCTGCGTCCGGACGAGGTCGAGGACCTGACCGGGATCCAGCTTCCCGACCACGAGGACTACGACACGATCGCGGGCCTCGTCCTGCGGACCCTCGGCCGGGTGCCGGAACAGGGAGACGTCGCCGAGGTGCCGGTGCCCGACCCGACCGACGAGGAAGGCGACCGTCAACAGCTTGCCGTGCTCACCGTGCTCTACATGGACGGGCTGCGCATCGACCGGGTGGGCCTCCGGCTGCTCTCGGGTCGAGCCCTCGCACAGGAGACGAGCAGATGACCACGCTCGGCCTGCTCCTGTTCTCCACCCTGTTGCTGCTGGGCAACGCCTTCTTCGTCGGCGCCGAGTTCGCGCTCGTCTCGGCACGTCGCACCCAGATCGAGCCGCTGGCCGAGGCCGGCTCCCGCTTCGCCCGGACCACCTTGAAGGCGATGGAGAACATCTCGCTCGTGATCGGGGTGAACCAGCTCGGCATCACCGTGTGCTCGCTGCTCCTGGGTGCGGTGGCCGAACCCACGATCGCCCACATCATCGAGCCCGGGCTGCACGCCCTCCACGTGCCTGACTCGTTCGTCCACCCGATCGCGTTCGCGATCGGTCTCTCCATCGTCGTGTACCTGCACGTCGTGATGGGGGAGATGGTCCCGAAGAACATCGCCCTCGCCGGCCCGGACCGGGCCGCCCTCGTCCTCGGCCCCCCTGTGTGGGCCATCGTGACGGTGCTGCGGCCGGTCATCGTGGTCATCAACGCGATGGCGGCCGCGATCCTTCGCCTGGTCGGGGTCGACCTGCGCGACGAGGTGAGCTCGACCTACACGCGGGAGGAGGTCGCGGCCCTGGTCGAGGAGTCCCGGGGCGAGGGGCTCCTGGAGGAGGACGAGTACGGCCGGCTTGCGGGGGCGCTCGGGTTCACCGAGAAGACGGTCAAGCACGTGCTGATGAGACCCGACGGCCTGACCACCGTCCGTCGCGGCGCCACCGTTGCCGACATCGAGCAGCTGTGTGCTGCCACCGGCTTCAGCCGGTTCCCCGTCATCGCCGACGACGGTGGCCTCCTCGGCTACCTCCACATCAAGGACGTCCTCGAGACCGACGAGGAACGACGGTCCCGCGTGATCGACGACAAGTGGATCCGGCCCTTCGCACCGGTGCGGGCGACCGACCGCCTGCACGACGCGCTCGAAACCCTGCAGCGGCGCGGCGCCCACATGGCGCTGGTGGTGGGCCCCGACGGCGAGGAGCTCGGGCTGGCCACGCTCGAGGACGTCATCGAGGAGCTGGTCGGCGAGATCCGCGACGCGGCCCACCAGGACGAACAGGTCTGACCGCCCCGACGGATAGGCTGGGAACGGCAGCTGACGAACATCGAGATGCAGGGACCTACGTGGCGGACGACCTGACGCGCAACACGCGCGTGTGGACGGTGCCGAACCTCCTCAGCATGGCGCGGCTGGCCGGCGTGCCGGTGTTCCTCTGGCTGGTCCTGGGGCCGGAGGCCGACGGGTGGGCCCTCGGGCTGCTGATGCTCTCCGGCTTCACCGACTACCTCGACGGATACCTCGCCCGCAGGTTCAATCAGACGTCGGCCCTCGGCGAGATCCTCGACCCGGTGGCCGACCGGCTCTACATCCTCGCGGTCGTGATCGCCCTGGCGCTGCGCGACATCATTCCGTGGTGGGTGGCGGTGATCCTGCCCCTGCGTGACCTCCTCCTGTGGGGACTGGTCCCGCTCCTGCGCACCCGTGGCTACAGCGCGCTGCCCGTGCACTTCCTGGGCAAGGCCGCCACCTTCAACCTGCTCTACGCTTTCCCGCTGCTGCTGCTCGGCGACGGGGCAGGCGTCCTCGCGTCCCTGGCCGAGGTGTTCGGCTGGGCGTTCGCGATCTGGGGGATCGGGCTCTACTGGTGGGCCGGCGTGCTCTACGCCTGGCAGGTACGCCGACTGCTCGCCGAGACCGAGCGCCGGACGGTGGCGCCCGATGCCTGACCTGCGGAACGGGCCCCTGCCGGACCACGTCACGACCCCGCTGCTGACGCTGATCACCGAGCACTCCCTGGACGACGACTACCGGGAGGTCGCGCAGCGTCGCGGCACCACGGGTGCCGGCGCGCCGAAGGGTCGTCCCGCGTGGGTCGCGACGGGGGTCGTCGCGGTGTTCGGGATCCTGGTCACCACTGCGGCCGTCCAGACCTCCCGCAACGCCGACACCGCTGACGCCGGCCGGGCGACGCTGATCGCGAGAGTCCAGGTCGAACGGGCCGCCCTGGAGCGGCAGCAGGCCGAGATCGCGGATCTCCAGGGTGCCAACATCGACCTCGAGGAGAGTCGCTCGGACCTCGCTGCCGCCCAGCGGGAGACCACTGCGCGGCTGCGCCGGCTCCAGGTGGCCACCGGCTACACGCCCGTCACGGGGCCGGGGGTCCGGATCGTCCTCGACGACGCACCCGACGGTGACGTGACCCAGGTGGTGCGGGACGAGGACCTCGCCCTGCTGGTCGACGGGCTGTGGAGCGCCGGCGCCGAGGCGATCGCCATCAACGACCAGCGGCTGACCGCGCTGAGCGCCATCCGCAACGTCGGACCGGCAGTGCACGTGAACAGCAAGCCGGTGAACCCGCCGTACACCGTCCAGGCCATCGGTGACACCCTGACCCTGCAGGCTGAGCTGCTGGACACCACCCACGGCCAGCAGTTCTTCGACCTCGCCGACGATCTCGGATTCGAGTACACCATGGAGAACGAACCCGACCTGACGCTCCCGTCCGCGCCGGGGCCGAGGCTGCGGCACGTCCAGGCCGGGACCGGTGACGGTCAGGGCCGGCAACAGGAAGAGGAGGCAGTGCCGTGATCGCCGCACTCGGGCTGCTGGCCGGCATCCTGCTGGCGCTCTTCCTCCAGCCTGACGTTCCTCTGGGCCTCGAGCCCTACCTGCCGATCGCCGTCGTGGCCGCGCTCGACGCAGTCTTCGGCGGTCTGCGCGCCTACCTCGACGGGATCTTCGACGACAAGGTGTTCGTCGTCTCCTTCTTCAGCAACGTGGTGATCGCGGCCGCGATCGTCTACCTCGGTGACCAGCTCGGCGTCGGCGGGCAGCTGTCGACCGGCGTGATCGTCGTCCTCGGGATCCGGATCTTCTCCAACGTCGCCGCGATCCGGAGGCACCTCTTCCATGCCTGAGTCGCCGCCCGAGTCGCCGCCGACGGGTCGGCAGCGACTCCGCGATGCCCTGCTCCGGCCCGGCCGCCCGCAGGTCGTCGTGGCCGTGTTGCTGGCGATCGTGGGCTTCGCCGCGATGACCCAGGTGCGGGCCAACCAGCAGGACGACACCTACGCAGGGTCTACCGCGAGCAGGACCTGATCGACGTGCTGAACGGCCTCGCCGGGACCTCGCAGCGAGCCCAGGCCGAGATCACCCGGCTGGAGAACGCGCGGGCCGACCTGCTGTCGAGCACCAGCGCCCGGGAGGCGGCGCTCGAGCAGGCCCGGACCGAGGCCGACACCCTCGAGATCCTCGCCGGCACGCGTGCCCGTCACCGGCCCCGGCATCCGGATCACGATCGACGGAGGTCGACGGACCGGTCGACATCGACTCGCTGCTCGACACCGTCCAGGAGCTGCGCACGGCAGGAGCCGAGGCGATGCAGTTCAACGGCGAGGTCCGGGTCGTCGCCCAGACCTCGTTCGAGGACGGCGTCGGCGGGATCTAGGTCGACGGCACAGCTGCTCGAGCCGCCGTACGTCATCGACGTGATCGGCGAACCGGCCACGCTGTCCGGCGGACTGGCGTTCGCCCAGGGGCCGATCGACCAGCTCGAGGACGACGGCGCCAGCGTCGACGTCGTCGAGCTCCAGTCGCTCGACATCGAGAGCGTGCGTCCCACGACCAGGGCGCAGTTCGCCGACCCGACAACGGCGCAGTAGCCTGCCGAACATCCGCCCGACCGGAGGAGACGAGTTGTACCCCGAGGACCTGAAGTACACCGCCGAGCACGAGTGGGTCCGCAGCCCCGGCGAGTCGGAGGGATCGGTGCGGATCGGCATCACCCACTACGCCCAGGACGCGCTGGGCGACATCGTCTACGTCTCCCTGCCCGAGGTGGGTGAATCCGTCACGGCCGGCGATGCCTGCGGCGAGCTGGAGTCGACGAAGTCGGTCAGCGACGTCTACGCGCCGCTCACCGGTGAGGTCGTCGGCGCGCAACGCCGCGCTCGACGCGACGCCGGAGCTGGTGAACAACGACCCCTACGGCGCCGGGTGGCTCTTCGAGGTGGTCCCGGCCGACTCCTCGGCGGTCGACGGACTGCATGGACGCCGCGGCCTACCAGGCGACACTCGACGGCTGAGCCAGGCACCGGCTCGTCACGCTTGATCGACGTCTCGCGGCTGATAGGTTCGGGGCAACCGTCAGCCTCAACCCTGTGGTGAGGGTTGGCGGACGACCATATCGATCCGGAGGGAACCCATGCCGTTCTGCACCGCCTGTGGCCGGCAGAACCCCGACGACGCGCGCTTCTGCTCCCAGTGCGGCACCCGGCTGGTGTCGGCCGAGTCCGGCGGCGAGTCCCGCGGAGGAGGCGCCCCCGAGACTCCCGGTGAGGCCACCGACGCACGTTCGGGGCCGCCCACGAGAAGGTCGACACGTCGGACCGTCAGCTGAGCCCGGTCGACGCGGCGGCGGTCGACGCGCTGCCCGGCGGCCACGCGCTGCTCGTCGTGCAGCGGGGTCCGGGAGCCGGGCAGCCGGTTCCTCCTCGACGAGGACCAGGTCAACGCGGGGCGCCATCCCGACAGCCAGATCTTCCTCGACGACGTGACCGTCTCCCGACGGCATGCGGAGTTCCACCGCGACGGTGAGGACTTCACGGTCAGCGACGCCGGCAGCCTCAACGGCACCTACGTCAACCGCGACCGGATCGACCGGGTCCAGCTCAAGGACGGCGACGAGGTGCAGATCGGCAAGTACCGCCTGGTCTTCTTCTCCGGGCACAGCGAGCGGCTGACCGTGCAGCATGCCCCAGCCTCCCGGGCGAGGATGAACATCGGGGAGGTGCTCGACCGCCTGCGCCCCGACTTCCCGGGGATCACCATCCCGAAGATCCGGTTCCTCGAGGACAAGGGCCTGATCAAGCCCGAGCGCACCCCCGCCGGCTACCGCAAGTTCACGGCCGAGGACGTCGAGCGGCTGCGCTACATCCTGACGATGCAGCGCGACCACTACCTCCCGCTGCAAGGTGATCGGCGAGCACCTCGACGCCATCGACCGCGGTCTCGAGCCGCCGCCGATCGAGGCGCGTCGTCCCCACCGTGCCCAAGGTCGCGCTCGCCGCCGACGGTCTGCCCAGCGCGGAGTCGTTCACGCCGCAGCGACAACGTGCGGCTGTCCCGCAAGGAGCTGGTCAAGATCGCCGAGGTCTCCGAGGAGCTGCTCGACCAGCTCGAGCAGTACGGCCTGATCGTTCCGCGAGCCGGAACCGGCCACTACGACACCGACGCCCTGGTGATCGCCAAGACGGCGCGCGAGCTGGCCGACTTCGGCTTCGAGCCCCGGCACCTGCGGGCGTTCAAGACCGCGGCCGACCGCGAGGTCGGGCTGGTCGAGCAGGTGGTCGCCCCGCTCAAGCGTGGCCGCGACGCCGCCGCCAAGGCCCGAGCCGAGGAGGCGGTCAGCGAGATCGCGGCGCTGTCGGTGCGGCTGCACGCGACCCTGGTGAAGACCGGCCTCAGGTCCTCCTGAGCGGTGGGCGGGCTGACGGCTCCCGTGCGGGAGTAGTGTGGATGCCGTGCGCGAAGTCGATGTCATGGGAGTCCGGGTCGAGATGCCCTCGAACCAGCCGATCGTGCTGCTGCGCGAGGTGTCGGGGGACCGCTACCTGCCGATCTGGATCGGGGCGGTCGAGGCCACCGCGATCGCCTTCGCCCAGCAGGGCGTCGTCCCCCCGCGGCCGCTGACCCACGACCTGCTCAAGGACGTGCTGGCTGCGACCGGGAACGAGCTCGCCGAGGTCCGGATCACCGAGGTCAAGGACGGCGTCTTCTTCGCGATCCTGGTGTTCGGCTCCGGCGCCGAGGTCAGCGCCCGGCCCGTCGGACTCGATCGCCCTCGCGCTGCGCACCGGCAGCCGCATCGTGTGCGCCGAGGAGGTGCTCGACGAGGCCGGCCTCGCGGTCCCGGCCGAGCAGGAGGACGAGGTCGAGAAGTTCCGCGAGTTCCTCGACCAGGTGACCCCGGAGGACTTCGACGCGCACTGAGGGCTAACCCTCAACATAGAGGTTGAGGGTTGCGACACGCCGGTCGCCTCGTTGACCACCCCTCGGCCGCGGCCTACCTTGAAGTGTCTCTGTTGTAACTCCACCGTTGTGGGCTGATCCTCGTGAACCCGGCTCCGACGCATTCCCCAGGGGTTACGCTCAACGGAGTAGGCGTGGAGGATGTCGTGGGCGCAGGAGAGAACGAGCAGGACCAGGCCTCGGGCGAGGCAGCGCGTGCTGCCGAGGAGGCCGCAGGAGCAGGGCCTCCTGTTCACCGACGACGTCTCCCCGCTGCCGAGCGACACCGGCTACCGCGGGCCCACCGCCTGCAACGCCGCCGGCATCACCTACCGCCAGCTCGACTACTGGGCCCGCACCGGGCTGGTCGAGCCGACCGTCCGCGGCGCCACCGGCTCCGGCTCGCAGCGGCTCTACTCCTTCCGCGACATCCTGATCCTCAAGGTCATCAAGCGCCTGCTCGACGCCGGCATCTCGCTGCAGCAGATCCGCACCGCCGTGCAGCACCTGCGCGACCGCGGCACCGACGACCTGACCCGCGTCACCCTGATGAGCGACGGCGTCTCGGTCTACGAGTGCACCAGCAACGACGAGGTCATCGACCTGCTCCAGGGCGGTCAGGGCGTCTTCGGCATCGCCATCGGCGGCGTCTGGCGCGAGATCGAGGGCACGCTCGCCGAGCTGCCGAGCGAGCGCACCGCGGAGGCCGAGGCCGACGCCCAGCGCCGAGCGACGAGCTTGCCGCTCGCCGCGCTGCGCGCAAGATCGGCTAGATTGGGGTTTGCCGACAATCCCGCACGGGAGAGTCTTCGCCCGGCCCCGGTCAGTCACGTGGCCGGTCACCGGCGGAGCGCCGAAGGGGCAACCCCTCCCCGGAACCTCTCAGGCGCCAGGACCGTGCGGACCAGGCAACTCTGGAGCTCGGCGTACCGGGTGACAGAGGGGGAGGCGACCTGATCGACCCAAGGTTCGATCCAGTCAGGAGCCACCCGTGTCGGACCACCCCACCCTGGCCGAGCTCGACGCCGCCCTGCCGTTCGTCGAACGCCACATCGGGCTGCGGCCCGGCCGACATCGAGACGATGCTCGAGACCGTCGGCTTCGCCTCGCTCGACGAGCTGATGGCGGCCGCGGTCCCCAACGGCATCCGCTCCGACGGCGGACCTCCAGCTCCCCGAGCCGGCCAGCGAGGACGCCGTGGCCCGCGAGCTGCGCGAGCTGGCGGCGGCCAACCGGCCCGCCGAGGCGATGATCGGTGCTGGGCTACCACCCGACGCTCACCCCGCCGGTCATCCGGCGCAACGTGCTCGAGGACCCGAGCTGGTACACCGCCTACACGCCGTACCAGCCCGAGATCTCCCAGGGCCGGCTCGAGGCGCTGCTCAACTTCCAGACCGTGATCGGCGACCTGACCGGCCTGCCCACCGCGAACGCGTCGCTGCTCGACGAGGGCACCGCCGCCGCCGAGGCGATGACGCTGGTACGCCGCGGCAACCGAAAGGCCTCCGGGCCGTTCGTGGTCGACGCCGACGCGCTGCCGCAGACCATCGACGTGGTGCGCACCCGCGCCGAGGCGATGGGCATCGAGGTCCTGGTCGCCGACCTGACCGATGGCCTGCCCGAACGGCGAGCTGTCCGGGGTGCTGGTGCAGTACCCCGGCGCGTCCGGCCGGATCCGTCGACCCGCGGCCGGTGATCGAGGCCGCCCACGAGCGCAACGCGCTCGCCGTCGTCGCCGCCGACCTGCTGGCACTGACCCTGCTGGAGGCGCCCGGCGAGCTGGGCGCCGACGTCGTGGTCGGGTCCTCCCAGCGGTTCGGGGTCCCGCTGTTCTACGGCGGACCGCACGCCGGCTACATGGCGGTGGCCGCAGGGCCTCGAGCGGCACCTGCCCGGCCGCCTGGTCGGCGTCTCGGTCGACGCCGAGGGACGGCCGGCCTACCGGCTGGCCCTGCAGACCCGCGAGCAGCACATCCGCCGCGACAAGGCGACCTCCAACATCTGCACCGCCCAGGTGCTGCTGGCCGTCGTGGCCTCGATGTACGCCGTCTACCACGGGCCCGAGGGACTGCGCTCGATCGCCACCCGGGCCCACCGCTACGCCGCCGTCCTGGCGCGCGCGCTGGCCGACGGGGGCGTGGGGGTCGAGTCGGAGGAGTTCTTCGACACCCTGACCGCCTCGGTCCCCGGCCGCGCCGCCGAAGTGGTCGCCGCGGCCCGGGAGCGCGGTGTGCACCTGCGGCTGGTCGACGCCGACCGGGTCGGCATCTCGACCTCGGAGTCCACGACGGGAGCCACCTTGGGCCGGGTGCTGGAGGCCTTCGGGCTGGCCTCGGTCGACCTGGCGGCCCTCGACCAGGCCACCGGCGACGCGCTGCCCGAGGCGCTGCGCCGCGCCACGCCGTACCTCACGCACGAGGTGTTCTCCACCCACCACAGCGAGACCGCGATGCTGCGCTACCTGCGCCGGCTCTCGGCCCGCGACTACGCGCTGGACCGCGGGATGATCCCGCTGGGCTCGTGCACGATGAAGCTCAACGCCACGACCGAGATGGAGCCGGTGTCGCTGCCCGGCTTCGCCGACCTGCACCCGTTCGCCCCTGCCGAGGACGCGGTCGGCTACCGGCGGCTCGTCGACCAGCTGGAGGAGTGGCTGGCCGAGGTCACCGGCTACGACCGGGTCTCCATCCAGCCCAACGCCGGGTTCGCAGGGGGAGCTGGCCGGCCTGCTGGCCATCCGCGGCCTACCACCGGGACCGCGGCGAGGGGGCCCGCAACGTCTGCCTGATCCCGTCCTCGGCCCACGGCACCAACGCCGCGTCCGCGGTGATGGCCGGGATGAAGGTCGTCGTGGTGAAGGCCGCCGACGACGGCTCGGTCGACCTGGAGGACCTGCGCGCGCAGTGCGAGGAGCACAGCGACGACCTGGCCGCGATCATGGTGACCTACCCCTCCACCCACGGCGCCTACGAGGACACGATCACCGAGCTCTGCGAGATCGTCCATCGAGCACGGCGGCCAGGTGTACGTCGACGGCGCCAACCTGAACGCCCTGCTCGGCTACGCCCGTCCCGGCGAGTTCGGCGGCGACGTCTCGCACCTCAACCTGCACAAGACGTTCTGCATCCCGCACGGCGGCGGCGGGCCTGGGGTCGGCCCGGTCGCGGTGCGCGCCCACCTCGCGCCGTACCTCCCGTCGCACGCCCAGCACCCCGACGCGGACCGACGCGGAGGGCATCGGCCCGATCAGCGCGGCGCCCTACGGCTCGGCCGGCGTGCTGCCGATCTCGTGGGCCTACATCCGGCTGATGGGCGCGCCGGGTCTCGCCCGGGCAACCGCGGCCGCGGTGCTGTCGGCCAACTACGTCGCACAGCGGCTCGAGGAGCACTTCCCGGTGCTCTACCGCGGCCACGACGGGCTGGTCGCGCACGAGTGCATCCTCGACCTGCGCGGGCTGACCAAGCAGACCGGCGTCACCGTCGACGACGTCGCCAAGCGGCTGATCGACTACGGCTTCCACGCGCCGACCATGTCGTTCCCGGTCGCCGGCACGCTGATGGTCGAGCCGACCGAGTCCGAGGACCTCGCCGAGATCGACCGGTTCTGCGACGCGATGATCGCGATCCGGGGCGAGATCGACCGGGTGTCCGCGGGGGAGTGGACCGCCGAGGACTCCCCGCTCCGCGGGGCACCGCACACCGCCCGGGCGCTCGTCGGCGAGTGGGACCGCGCCTACCCGCGCGAGCTCGCGGTCTTCCCGACCGGGATCGACCCCGACAAGTACTGGCCGCCGGTCGCCCGGATCGACCAGGCCTACGGCGACCGCAACCTGGTCTGCGCCTGCCCGCCTCCGGAGGCGTTCGCCGACGCATGAACCCTGAGCGCTGGCAGGCCTGCCTCGACCTGCTGCAGTCCGAGGGGCGGCTGCCCTCGGTCGTCGCCGGCGTGCTGCGCGGCGGCGAGCTGGTGTGGACCGGCGCGGCCGGCGACGTGCCCGGGGGACCACGACGAACGGCAGTACCGGATCGGATCGATCACCAAGACCTTCGTCGCCGTGGCCGTGCTGCGGCTGCGGGACGAGGGGCTCGTCGAGCTCGACGACCCGGTCGGCCGGTTCGTGCCCGAGACGCGGGTACGCCGCCGCGACCCTGGGCGCGCTGCTCTCCCACACCTCGGGCATGCAGAGCGAGCCGGTCGGACCGTGGTGGGAGCGCTCGCCGGGCGGCGACTTCCCGACGCTCGTCGCCCCCAACGACGGCTCCGGAGCGGTGGCCGAGCCCGGTGAGTTCTTCCACTACAGCAACCTCGGCTTCGCGCTGCTCGGCGAGGCCGTGGCCCGGGTCGCGGGACCGACGTGGTGGGACGTGCGTGGCGACCGAGGTCCTCGGGCCGCTCGGGATGGCCCGGACGACGTACCACCCGGCTGCGCCGCACGCGCAGGGGTACAGCGTCGGCCACTTCGCCGGCACGCTGACCCGCGAGCCGCACCAGGACACCGGCGCGATGGCGCCGGCCGGCCAGGCGTGGAGCACGATCGCCGACCTCGGCCGGTGGGCAGCGTTCCTGGCGTCCGGCCACCCCGACGTGCTGGCGGTCGACACCCTGCGCGAGGCCGGCACGGCCGGTGCCGCCGGCCGCGGACTACGGCCTCGGGCTGCGGCTGGTGCTCGCGTGCGGTGGACGGCGGCTGGTCGGCCACACCGGCTCGATGCCCGGCTTCCTGGCCAGCCTGTTCGTCGATCCCGACACCGGCGACGGGGCGGTCGCCCTCGCCAACGCGACCACTGGCCTCGACACCGACGGCGTGCCCGCAGCTGCTGCTCGGCCCACGAGCCAGTCGGCGCCGGCGGCACCGTGGGAGCCCACCGACGACGATTCCCGAGGCGGTGCGTGACCTCCTCGGGCTGTGGTTCTGGGGCAACACCGCCTTCGAGCTGCGCTGGCACAACGAGCAGCTCGAGCTGCGCAGCCTGGCGCGGCCGGAGCGGGTCGGACCGCTTCGAGCTGAGCGGCTCGCCGGATCGTCGGGACGAGGGCTACCACCGCGGCGAGACGCTGCACGTCGTGCGCCGGCGACGGCTCGATCAGCCACCTGGAGTGCGCGACGTTCGTCTACACGCGGGCGCCGTACGACCCGGCCGCCCGATCCCGGGCGGCCATCCGATCGTGTGACACCCACCGTCGTTCACCTGGGCGAGGTAGACCTAGGCCATGGCCGATCACGTGGAGATCGAACGCACCTACGCGGTCGACCCTGACGCGAGCCTTCCCGAGCTGACCCAGCTCCCCGAGGTGGCAACGGTGGGGCCTGCGCTGGTGGACGATCTGGACGCGGTCTACTTCGACACCGCCGACCTTGCCCTGACCCGGGCCGGTGTGTCGCTGCGCCGCCGGACCGGCGGGCCGGACGAAGGTTGGCACCTCAAGGTGCCCGCCGACGCCGGTCGCGACGAGATCCGCGTGTCGCTGAGGCGGGCGCGGCGCCTCCCGCCGGCTGAGCTGCGCCGCAACGTCGTCGCGTGGACGCTGAAGGCGCCCCTGGAACCGATCGCCACCATCCGGACCCGCCGCACCCGCCGGGACCTGATCGCCGGGGACGGGACCGTGCTGGCCGAGCTGGCCGACGACGAGGTGACCGGTACGCCGGAAGGCAGCGCCGCGCCGGTCGTCTGGCGCGAGTGGGAGCTCGAGCTGGTCGAGGCCGGCGCCGAGCTGCTGGACGCTGCCGACGAGCTGATGGCCGGCGTCGGAGTCAGGCCGAGCGAGGTGCAGCGCAAGATCGTGCGCGTCCTCGGAGACCGTGCGCCGTCGGAGGTGCCGCTGCCCGAGGTCGGGCAGGACCTGCCCGCCGGACGGGTGCTCGCACCGGCGGCTGATGCGACAGGTCGCCGAGCTGAAGCGTCGCGACAGCCAGATGCGCCGCCGCCGGGACAAGGGCGTGCACCAGGCCCGGGTCGCCTGTCGCCGGCTGCGCTCAGCGCTGGCGACGTACCGGCCGCTGGTCGACCGCGAGGTGACCGATCCCGATCCGCGACGAGATCCAGTGGCTCGGTCGTCCGCTGGCCGACGCCCGCGACGCCAAGGTCGTCCGCGAGCGGCTGCGCGCGATGATCGACGCCGAGCCAGCGACGCGGTCGTCGGTCCGGTGCGGAGCCGGCTCGACACGACCTTCGACGCTCGAGCTCGGGCGGGATGGGAGCTGCGTCGAGGAGACGCTCTCGTCCGACCGCTACTTCGACCTGCTTGCCGCCCTCGACCGGCTGGTCGCCGACCCGCCGTGGACCGAGAAGGCCGATCGCCGGCCGAGGACGTCCTGCCGGCCCGGGTGCGCAAGGAGTGGCGACGGCTGAAGCGGCGGATGGCCGCGGTGGCCGACGCCGAGGACCGGGACGCCGAGCTGCACGAGGTGCGCAAGGACGCCAAGCGGCTGCGGTACGCCGCCGAGGCCGTGCACCCCGTCTGGGGCAAGGACGCGAAGCGGCTGGCGAAGGCCGGCGAAGAAGCTCACCTCGCACCTCGGCGAGCGTCAGGACACCGTGATGAGCCGTCCCGACCTGCTCGAGATCGCCGCCTCAGCCGACGCCGCTGGGGAGAGCTCGGTGACCTGGGGCGTCCTGCTCGTGCGCGAGGAGGAGCGCGCCGCCGAGCTCGACGCGCGAGCTGCCGGCGCTCTGGGAGAAGGTCTCGCGGAAGAAGCTGCGCCGCTGGCTGCGAGTGAGCAGGCGCTCAGAGGGCCTGGGAGACGCTCGACATGTTGAAGTCGGGCACCCGCAGCGCCGGCATCGCCGTTCGCGAGAAGTAGTCGTCGCCCCACTCGCGGCTGAAGCTCGGCACCGTCGCCGGAGGCGTGCGTGAACCGGCGGAGCAGGTCGACCGGGCTCTCGTTCCAGCGGAAGTTGTTGACCGCGCCGGTGATCTCGCCGTTCTCGACCAGGTAGACGCCGTCGCGGGTGAGCCCGGTGAGCAGCAGGGTCTGCGGGTCGACCTCGCGGATGTACCAGAGGCAGGTCAGCAGCAGGCCGCGCTCGGTGCCGGCGACCAGGTCGTCGACGGTCCCGGAGCCGCCGTCGACCGAGAGCACCAGGTTGTCGATCGCCGGGGTGACCGGCTGGCCGGTCATCGCGGCGGAGTGGCGGGTCTGGAGCAGCGAGGTGAGCTCGCCGTCGCGGATCCAGTCGGTGCGGTCGAGCGGGAGCCCGTTGTCGAAGACGGACTGCGGTCGTTGTCGGACGTCGCGGCCATCGCGAACGGCGGGCGCAGGCCAGGCCGTCGTACGCGGGGTCGGAGAAGAGGTTGACGCCCGGTCGCGGGCGATCCGGTCGCCGATCCGGGTGCCGCCGCCGCGCTTGCTGTAGACCGACTGGCCCTCGTGGGCGGCCCGGGCGCCGGCGTACCAGTAGGCGTCGATCATCAGGTCGGCGACGGCGCGTCGGCGGCAGGATCGTGTCGTAGCGGCCGGCGGGCAGGTCGACCCGCCGCGAGCCCCAGCCGAGCCGCTGGGCCAGGGTCTCCTCGAAGGCCAGCGCGTCGACGTCGGTGAAGTCGCGGGTGGCGCCGCCCGACCCAGGCGCTCCTGGTCAGGTCGGCGGTCTTGCCGGTGCAGCCGTAGTGGCCGGTGGGCTGGACGTGCCGCAGCCGGAGCCCGGTGGTGGAGCCGAGGTACGTCGTGGTCACCTCGTGGTTGACGAAGCCGTAGAGCACGCCGCCTGCCGTCGGCGGCCCGGCCGAAGGCCTCGCCCAGGGCGGGGGCGAACGCGTCGTAGACGTGGATGTCGGTGGGCACCGGCGCCTCGTCCCAGTCGGCCGCAGCGTCCCCGGTCACCAGCTCGTTGGCGTCCTCGGCCGGCGACGCCGGCCCGGGCCGCGGCGTCGGCCGCCTCGACGAGGGCGGCGACCTGGGCGGCCGTGGTGGCGCTGCCGGTGACCGAGCCGGTGCGGACGCCGTCGGCCGCGCGGATGAACGAGATGACGGTGACGGTGATGCCGGTGCATCACGCCGTTGGTGGTCAGGGTGTTGTTGGCCCAGCGCAGGTTGGCGCTGGTGCGGTCGCGGACGATGACGATGCAGTCGTCGGCGGTGGACGTGACCAGGGCGTGCTCGACGAGGGACTGGTGGCGTGGTGCGTTCATCAGTGGCCTGCCTCGTCGTTGGTGTTGAGGATGCGGACGTCGCGGAACAGCGAGGTCGGGCAGCCGTGGCTGACCGCACGCGACCTGGCCGGGCTGGGCCTTGCCGCAGTTGAACGCGCCGCCGAGCACCCAGGTCTCCGGGCCGCCGACCGCCTCCATCGAGTTCCAGAAGTCGGTGGTCGTGGCCTGGTAGGCGACGTCGCGGACCTGGCCGACCAGCTCGCCGTCGGCGATCTTGTAGAAGCGCTGGCCGGTGAACTGGAAGTTGAACCGCTGCATGTCGATCGACCACGACTTGTCGCCGACGACGTAGAGCCCGCGCTCGACCCGGCCGATCAGCTCGTCGGTCGACGGGCCGTCCGGCGCCGGCTGCAGGGACACGTTGGCCATCCGCTGGATCGGGATGTGGCCGGGGGAGTCGGCGTAGGCGCAGCCGTTGGAGCGGCCCCCGTCGTGGCAGTTCGAGCTCCGGCTGCTGCGCGCCCATCGGCCGGTCGAGCTGGTAGCCGACCAGCACGCCGTCCCTGACGATGTCCCACGCCTGGGTCTGCACGCCCTCGTCGTCGTAGCCGATCGTGGCGAGGCCGTGCTCGACGGTGCGGTCGCCGGTGACGTTCATGACCGGGGAGCCGTACTGCAGGGTGTTGAGCTTGTCGTACGGTCGCGAACGAGGTGCCGGCGTAGTTGGCCTCGTAGCCCAGCGCGCGGTCCAGCTCGGTGGCGTGGCCGATCGACTCGTGGATGGTGAGCCAGAGGTTCGAGGGATGGATGACCAGGTCGTAGCTGCCGGCCTCGACGCTGGGCGCCTTCAGCTTCTCGGCGAGCAGCTCGGGGACCTGCTCGATCTCGTCGTCCCAGTCGTAGGTGCCGTCGGTGAGGTACTCCCAGCCGCGGCCGACGGGCGGCGCGATCGAGGCCATCGAGTCGAACGTGTCGGCCCCGGCGCCCATCGCCTCGAAGCCCGGCTGCAGCCGGACCCGCTGCTGGGTGGTGCGGGTGCCGGCGAGGTCGGCGTAGTACTTGTTCTCCTGCACCTGCAGCAGGTACGCGGACGCGTGGTCGACCGCCGCGCCGGTGCGCAGCCGGTTGGTCCAGTCGATCAGCAGCGCCGCCTTCTCGGCGGTGGGGACGTCGAGCGGGTTGACGTCGTACGACGAGACCCAGGTGACGTCGTCGTAGACCGGCTCCGGCGCGATCTCGACCGGAGCGCTGGTCATCTCGGCGGCGACCCGCGCGACCTCGACCGCCCGCTCGGCGACCGCGGCGGCCTCCTCGGGGGTGAGCACGACGCCGGAGGCGAACCCCCAGGCGCCGCGGTGGATCACCCGGACCGCGAAGCCGAGGTCCTCGGTGTCGCTGGCGCCCTGGAGCACGCCGTCGCGGACGCCGAGCTGCTGGTAGCGGACCCGCTCGAAGCGGAAGTCGGCGTGGCTCACGCCGAGCTCGCGGGCCCGGCCGAGGGCGGCGCCGGAAGCATCCGGTAGGGGAGGGCGGTGAAGGTCGGATCGACGGCGTTGTCCATGAAGGCGAACCTATCCGTGCGTGGACCGGTGCGCACCGTTGAGCCGTGGCGTCGTTTCTCGACGTGGAGCTGGGTCGGGATCCGGTCGCGCAGCTGGGCGACGTGGCTGACCACGCCCGACCACGCGGCCGCCGTCGCGGAGCGAGTCGAGGGTGTCCATCACGTCGTCGAGGGTGTCGGCGTCGAGGGAGCCGAAGCCCTCGTCGACGAACAGGGTGTCGAGGTCGGCGCCGCCGACCTCGTGGGCGATCACGTCGGCCAGGCCGAGGGCGAGCGCCAGGGAGACCACGAACGTCTCGCCGCCGGACAGCGTGGCCGGGTCGCGGGCCTCGCCGGACCAGTCGTCGCGGACCAGCAGGCTGAGGCCGCCGCGGGTCTCGCCGGCGCCGCGGCCGCCGGTGTGCTCGAGGGCGTAGCGCTGGTCGCTCATCCGGGCCAGCCGCTCGTTGGCCGCCGCGACCACCTGGGCGAGCCGGGAGGCCAGGACGTAGCCGGAGAGCCGCATCTGCAGCCGGTTGTCGGCGGAGGTGCCGTCGACGAGCGCCGCCAGCCGGGTCGACCAGGTCGAGCTCGTCGCGCACCGGCGCCCAGGCGTCCAGCGCGGCCGCGAGCTGCGTGGCCCAGGCCCGACGACGCGCTCGGCCCTCGCCCGGCCGACGTGGCCGCGCGTCGTGGCCGCCGCGAGACGTCGACGCGCGCGCTGGTGGGCCGCCTCGAGGGCGGCGACGTCGGGCGGCGGCAGGCGCGGCTGCGTCGCAGAGCCCGGATCGGCCAGCGTCGACGTCGGTGCCGGCACGCGCCTGCTCGTGCGTCCGGATCGCGCCGCTCCAGACGCGCGAGCGCCGTCGCGTCGAGCGCGGCCTCCAGGGCGGCGTCGGCGTCCGTCGAACCCGGCGGCCGAGCGCGGCCTCGCGCCAGCTGGTCGCGGGCGGCTGCCGCGGCCTGGTCGGTGCGGCGCGCGCTCGTCACGGGCGCAGGAGGCCTCCGCGCAGGCCGTCGGCAACCTCGTCGTGCTCGGCCGCGAGATCGGTGAGGGTCGTCGCAGCCGGAGCCGGCGAGGAGGTCGGCCAGCTCGGCGCTCGATCGGTCGACGGACTCCTGGCGCTGGCGCTCCAGGGCCGCGGCCGTGACCGCCAGGTCTCGAGCGACCTGCTCGCGGCGTGCGGTGAGCTCGGTCTGCCGGGCCTCGGCGGCGTGCACCTCGGTGCCGGCGGTCCGCCGCGGACTCGGCCAGCGCCGTGAGTTGCTGCAGCTCGGACTCCGCGGTCGACGAGCTCCGCGCGGATGCGCAGCGAGCTCGCCGTCGGCGGTGGACCGGGCGGCCTCGAGCCGGGCGATGAGCTCGCGCACCCGCACGTCGTGGGCGTGGCGAGCCGGCCTCGGCGTCGTCGACCTGCTTGCGGGCGGCCTTCTCGGCGGCGGCGTCGGGCGCGCCGCGCGTCAGGGCTGGCGGGCCGGGGGTGGTCGGCCGAGCCGCACACCGGGCAGTCGTCGCCCACGGCCAGCGCTCCGGCGAGCTCGGCGGCCATGCCGCGGATGCGCTGCTCCTGGAGGTGGAGCCAGACCTCCCTGAGCTGCTGCGCCTCGTCGACGCCTGCCGGTGCAGGTCGGTGGCCTCGGTCAGCTCCTCGGCGAGCGTGACGGCCTGACCGGCCGGCGGCCTGCCTGCTGCGCAGCGATCCGACCTCCGTCGCCGCGGGCAGGTCTCGCTCGGCATCCCGGGCCGCGGACTCGCGCTGGCGCAGCAGCCGCGAGCTCGTCGGGAAGGTCGCGACAGCTGGTCGGTCGAGCTCGTCGCGCTCGGCCGCGAGCTGCGCGTTCGCGCGTCGAGGCGTCGGTCGACCTCGCGCCGCAGGACGCCGAGGGCGACCTCTCGGGGGAGGAGCGCCCGGGCGGCGGCGGCGCCGGCGACCGCTCGGTCGCGAGAGTGCGGCCAGGACGGCGTCGTCGAGGTCGGCCGTCTCGAGCCGCCAGCCGGCCGAGCCGCAGCCTGGGTGCGGGCGGCGCTGAGCGCCTGGGCACGCGCGGCGGCCTGCTCCTGCTGGCCGCGACCCTGCGCCAGGGGGGCGACCTCGGCGGCCCGCCGGCCCGCGCCGAGCTGTGTCGACCTGGTCGGGCGTGGTCCGGCGCCGCCGCGGCGAGGCGGTCGCGCTCGGCGAGGGCGTCGGCATGCGCTGCTGGGCTCCCGGAGCTGCCGCGACCCGGTCGAGGGCCTCGCGGGCCGGCTGCCTCGTCGGCGACTGCGGCCCGGCGCGTGGACGCCGGCCGCGTCGCGCCGACTCCTCGGCGCCTGTCGCCGGGCGGCCGACCACTGCGTCGACCTCGCCCGTCCTGGCGGGCGCGGCCGAGGTCGTGGAGGTCCCACCGTCCGGGAGCGGGGCGTCGGCGGCCTCGCTGACCCGGCTGACCAGGTCGGCCACCCGGTCGTGGTGGTCGAGCGACTCGCGGCGCAGCGCGCGGCGGCGGTCGCGCAGCCAGCGCTCGACGTCCTCGAAGCGGGCGGTGCGGAACAGCTGCTGCAGCAGCCTGTGGCGCTCCTCGGACCGCGCCCGCAGGAACGCCTGGAACCGGCCCTGGGGCAGCATCGCGACCTGGCAGAACTGGGTGAGGTTCATGCCGACCAGGTGGGTGATCAGGTGGCCGGTCTCGTCGAGCCGGGTGGAGAGCGGGTGCCAGGTGTCGCCGCGCCGCTCGGCAGAGCTGCACCGACGGCCTGCTCGGTGGTGGTGCCGGTGCCGCGCTTCTTGGGCCGCTGCCACGCGGGGGAGCGGACGATCCGGAACCGGCGGCCGGCCAGGGTGAGCTCGAGCGTGACCCGCGGGCGCACGCCGTCGGCCGCCTGGTCGGCCCGCAGCCGCTTGGCGCTCTGGCGGTCGCCGGGCACCTCGCCGTACAGGGCGAAGCAGACGGCGTCGAGGATGCTGGTCTTGCCGGCGCCGGTGGCGCCGGTGAGCAGGAACAGCCCGGCTGCGGAGAGCGCGTCGAAGTCGACCGCGACCCGGTCGGCGAACGGGCCGAAGGCCGTCGACCTCGAGGTGGTGCAGGCGCATCAGCCCGCACCGGCGGAGAGCAGCACGTCGAAGTCGGGGTCGTCGCAGCAGGCGTCGCACGGCCTGGAGCAGGACCGCGGACTCGGCGTCGGTGGCGGGAGTGCCGCGCAGGTCGGCGACGAAGTCGAGGGCGATCTCGTGGTCGGCTGCGGCCTGCGTGCGGCGCGGCGGGTGCGCCGGAGTCGCGCGGATGGGCGGGCTCGAAGGCGAGGACGAGGGCGTGCGGGAACCGCCGGCGCAGCCGCTCCATGGCCTGCAGCGGCCGGGTGTCGTCGGTGAGGGTGGCCTGGACCCAGGCCTGCTCGTGGCCGGCGAGCGCAGGATCGGTCAGCAGGTCGTCGAGCGTCGCCCGTGAGCCGGGCCAGCGGCCGCGGGACGGGGGCGTCGACGAACTCGGCCGTGGCTGAGCCCGTCGGCGTCGAGCTCGACCAGCCAGCTGCCCTTGCGGTGGGCGGCCTCGGAGAAGGAGTAGGCGAGCGGGGAGCCGCTGTAGCGGACGGCGTCGGTCAGCGTGTGGCGGCCGTGCAGGTGGCCGAGCGCGGCGTAGTCGACGCCGTCGAAGAGCGAGGTCGGCACGATCGAGACGCCGCCGACGCTGATGTCGCGCTCGGAGTCGCTGGGCTCGCGCGCCGGCGACGAAGGCGTGGGCGAGCACGACCGAGCGGGCGCCTGGTCCGGCCGGCGAGGTCGGCGCGGACCCGGCGCATGGCCTCGCGCCAGGGCCGCCTCGTGGGAGCGGTGGGGCAGACCCCAGGGCTCGCGCAGGGCGTCGGGGTCGAGGTAGGGGAGGCCGTAGACCGCGACCGGGCCGTGGTCGTCGTCGAGCAGGACGGGCAGTGCCGACCGTCGCGGCGTCGGTGCGGATGAGGACGCCCGCGGCGTCGATCAGCCGGGAGCCGAAGCCGAGCCGCTGGGCGGAGTCGTGGTTGCCGCTGGTGACCACGACCCGGGCGCGGGACGCGGCCAGCCGGGCGAACGTCTCGTCGGCCAGCCGGACGGCGTCGACCGGCGGCAGGGCGCGGTCGTAGACGTCACCGGCGACCACGACCAGGTCGACCCGCTCCGCTCGACGACGTCGAGCAGGTGGTCGACGTAGCGCCGCCTGGTGCCCGAGCATGCCCTCGCGGTGGAAGGACCTGCCGAGGTGCCAGTCGGAGGTGTGGAGGATGCGCACGGCACGAACGTAGAAGCCGCCGCCGACAAGGCGACGGACCCACGCCGTCGCCGGTGCGCACCCTCCTCAAGAGCGCTACTTCAGGAGTGGTCATGAGGACCTCGGGGTCACGCCTGAACGGTCAGCGCGAACTGCACGCCGCCGCTCTGGTCGACGCTCGGCGTCGAGCACCTTGTCGTCGAGCTGCAGCGACGAGGCCTCGTCGAGGAAGATGGTCGCGCCGTCCTGCTCGACGATGGCGTCGCCGGGCTCTGCGGCGGCGGCGGGGTCGACCTCGAACGAGGGCTGGTCTGCGCTCTCGCTGGTGATCCGCAGGCCTGCGGCATCCGGGATCTGGTCGGCGATGTCCTTGACGATCGTGCTGGCGTTGTCGGTGAGGGTGAGCATGGGCTCGCTTCCGATTGCGGTCAGTACCCCTCCACCGTGTCGCAACCAGTCGCCGTACACAAGCCGCGGGCGCTCAGTTGGCGGCGAGCTGCCCCCGGATCGCGCCGCCCGGGAACGGGGCGTTGTGCACGTTGACGTAGTAGTTCTGCGGGTTCGCCAGGATCCTGGCCCGTAGACCTTCCCGCGTCTGCACGCAGCCGGCGGCGTCACCGTCGGCCGGTGCCCTGAAGGGCACAACGACCGGACCGATCACTCCTTCGACACCGCGGTGGATGTGAGCATCGGTCGGCGTTGCGATCCGGTCCACCATCAGCACGAAGCAGAGCTTGCTCGGGTTGCTCGTGGCGGCGAACACGAAGGCGTCGCCCACGCCGTTGGGGTCAGCCGGCGGCACTTCGTTGGCGCCGATGAGCTCGGCCGCCAGGGCCGTGCTGTTGGTGGTGGTCGCTCCCGACGGTGTGAGCGGAATGGCGATCGCGAGTGCTGCGACACCACCGATGCCTGCCGCGAGCAGGCTTCGCATGGATGTGTTCATCGCGCGTCCTCCTCAAGGAAGTTGAGAGTTGTCCCCAATTCCTTGGTACGCCTGCGGCCCGCGCTTGGTAATGGCTACCAAGGGTTGGCTAGACAGGGCCAGTCGCCTATGGGTAGCGGACGCACCGGTCCTCGGACGTGAACCCGTAGAGGTGCAGGCCACTCCGCTCCGCGAGCCGTACGGCGAGGCTCGACGGCGCCCCGACCGCCACCAGGGCGCCCACGCCCGCGGCGACGGCCTTCTGGACCAGCTCGAACCCGGCGCGGCCGCTGACGACCAGGCAGGCCTCGGCGGGGGAGAGGCCCGCCAGTACCCGAGCCCCCGTGACCTTGTCGACGGCGTTGTGGCGCCCCACGTCCTCCCGGCAGACCAGCAGGTCACCTGCGGCGGTGGCCAGGCCGGCGGCGTGCACTCCGCCGGTGCGGGAGAACACCCGCTGGCCCTCGCGAAGCAGGGCGGGGAGCCTGCGGACGACCTCGGGGGCGGGATGCGGCCCGGGCCAACGGCTGCCCCGCGGCACGTCGAGCGCCTGCGCAACCGAGTCCTTGCCGCACACCCCGCACGCCGAGGAGCCCGACGACTGCCCGGTGTGCCGGTGGCCGGGGTCCCGCGCCGGGGGAGCGGACAGGGTCACCGTGACGACGTTGAACTCCTCCTCGGGCTCGAGCTCGGCATCGACGCAGTAGGCGACCTCCTGGATCGACCCGGCCCCAGCGATGCCCTCGTGGACGAGCCAGCCCGCGGCCAGCTCGAAGTCGTGGCCGGGCGTCCGCATCGTGACCCAGACCCGATGAGCGGGGACCCCGGGCCAGGCGAGCCTGATCTCGAGCGGCTCCTCGGTCGCGAGGCGGTCCTCGTGCTCGACCTCCCGATTCGAGGTCAGCTCGCGCACCGTTACCCGGACCGTCGGCCCGGGCCGACGCGCACGGTCGCTGCTGATCGCCACTCCGACACCTTAGGAGTGGTTGTGCAAATGCGGTATGCGGAACCTCGTGAGCCAGTAAGTTCAGGGGGCTGCGGACCGGAGGCAACCCCTGTTGCTCCCAGGGCGTCCTACGCATGACATGGGGGGCGTCCGATACGCCCGACACTCGGGAAAGGGAGTATCCACATGTTGTCACTCAAGGTTCGTGGGCGCGGCAAGATCGCGGCCTCGCTCGCCGCGTCGCTCGGCCTGGTCGCCGCAGCCGGCGCCGCCACCACCGGGACCGCACAGTCGGTTCCCCCGACCGGGGACTGCCCGACGGCCTTCGCCGTCGCCGACCTCGTGGAGGGACAGCCTGTCGAAGGGCTCACCGTCACCAGGGGCACGACGCCCACGGAGTTCTCCGGCACCGTGATCGGTGCGCTCGAGGACGGCATCGCGCCGGACCTCGACATGATCATGATGGAGCTGGACTCACCGGAGATCCAGCGAGTCGGCGGCATCTGGCAGGGCATGTCCGGCTCGCCGGTCTACACCGACGACCGGTGAGCTCATCGGCGCCGTCGCCTACGGGCTGGCGTGGGGACCGTCGCCGGTCGCCGGCATCACGCCGTACGAGAAGATGGACGACTACCTGGCGCCCGCCACGAGCCCTGCCCGCCGGGTCGACGTCGGCAGCGCTGAAGCCGCGCGGATCGCCGCCGAGTCGGACGTCACCCAGAGCCAGGCCGGCCAGGGCTTCAGCCAGACTGCGGATCCCGAAGACCTTCCATGGCATCTCCGGGTGGAGGCTCGAGCGCGCCGCGACCACGTCTCCGCCGCACGGCAAGGCACGACCGTACGTCGCCAGGAACGCCGCACCCACGGTGGCCGGTTCCAGCGCGGACGCCGACGCTTCTGCGCTGGTGGCCGGTGGCAACCTCGGCGCCAGCTTCGCCTACGGCGACATCACAGCGGGCGGCGTCGGTACCGTCACCAGCGTCTGTGACGGTCGACTGGTCGTGGGTTCGGCCACCCGATGATGTTCTCGGGGAGGACCAGCCTGAGCATGCACCCGGCCAGCGCGCTCTTCGTGCAGAAGGATTCCCTGGGCGCGCCGTTCAAGGTGGCCAACTTCGGCGGCGCCGGTCGGCACCATCACCGACGACCGGACCGCCGGGATCAGCGGCGACCTGACGGTGCTGCCCGACACCATGGACGTCACCTCGACCCTCACCTACCCCGGCAAGACGCGTTCGGGCACCACGCATGTGTCGGTCCCCGGGGCGAACGCGGAGATGACGTTCTACCAGCAGCTGGTCAACCACGATGCGGTCCTCGAGTCCTCGGCCCGGGCTCGGAGCTGCAGAAGTGGACGATCAACGGCACCGACAACGGCGCACCGTTCAAGGTCTCGCACACGGACCGGTTCAGCTCCGACTTCGACATCGCCTTCGAGTCCCCGTGGGACGTCGCGGACGCGGTCTGGGCGCTGAGCTCGATGCCGGGCGTTGTCGTCGATGACGTCACGATCAACGGTGACCTGGTCGACGACAGCTCGACGTGGCGGGTGACTCGGTTGCAGCAGAATCGCGGCGGCCGGTGGTTCACGCTCGACCGTCGACACCCTGCCTTCGGTCAGGCGGGTGGGACGCTCCGCGTTCGCGCTCTGCTGGAGAACCGCACCGACGGACCCGACCGTCTGCCGCTCGCCATTCCGGTCCCGCCGCGCGCGCGGCACACGAGCGGGGCCATCTTCGTCGGGGGAGGGGCGTCGTCCTGGTTCAACGCGGGAAGGGCGAACAGCGTCGACCCAGCTGAAGACGTCCCTGTCGACGATGGCGCGCAACGACGCGGTCGAGGTCCAGCTCTTCTCGAGGGAGACCGCGCGATGATCGAGAGCCGCAACGTGAGTCGCGCCGACCGACAAGGTCGTCCTCGGTCAGCGCCTCGACGAGCTGTGGTGGTCCGCTGATCCACCCGTTCCAACCAACGCAGGATGGCCCGGAGTTCGCTCCGGGCCATCCTGCGTTCCGGGTGTTGCGAATCACGGTGCCCTCGATGCCGGAGTCACCGCCCCCGTCCACCTATGATGTAAGAGTCACTGAAGTGGCAAACACATTACAGTCAACGTATGGTCCGGGCACCGGACCGAGAGGATGAAGCTCCATGAACACGCAGTTGCACCTGGCCCGCGGGATCGTCGACGGACGGCTTCACACGGATCGGGACCCAGTGCTGCTGCGCACCCTGGAGCTCGACCGGAAGCAGTCGCGACGCGCACCGGCGCGCGAGGCTTCGGCTCCGGTTCCGCTGAGCGACCGGGGGAGCGGTCTGGCAGGCTGGCCGCATGAACCCCGAGACACTCCGCAGCATCGACCTGACGCCGGATCGGCGAGGGCCGCTACCAGGCAACGAACCGGCGCGGGGGAGTGCTCCCCGTCGGATCGGGTGAGGGCGCCGACTTCACTCCCGTCGAGCTGCTGCTGGTGGCGATCGCCGGATGCAGCGCCATCGACGTCGACCTGATCACCGGCAAGCGGGCCACGCCCGAGACGTTCGACGTACGCACCGAGGGGCACAAGGTCCGCGACGAGCAGGGCAACCACCTGGTCGGCCTCAAGGTCACCTTCGACGTCCGGTTCCCCGAGGGGGAGGGCGGCGACCGGGCCCGGGAGATGCTGCCGCGAGCCCTGCAGCAGACCCGCGACCGGCTCTGCTCTGTCGGCCGCACCGTCGCCCTGGGGGAGCCCATCGAGTACGTCGAGCGCGTAGGCATGGCGGTCGATGTCACGGTCGAGACCCGGATCGAGCGACCCATCGCAGGACGTCGCGGCGTTCGCGGGCGACCCGGGCAACGCGCCGTCCTGGTACGTCAACATCGAGTCCGTGCGCTGGCAGACGCCTCCGCCCGTGCAGGTCGGGTCCCGGATGGACTTCGTCGCCAAGTTCCTCGGCCGTCGGATCGAGTACACCTACGAGGTGGTCGAGCTGGTGCCGGGGGAGCGGCTGGTGATGCGCACCGCGCAGGGCCCGTTCCCCATGCAGACGACCTACACCTGGGAGCCGGCCGCCAGTGGCACCCGCATGACGCTGCGCAACAACGGCTCACCCTCCGGGTTCGCCCGGGTCGCCGCCCCGGTCATGGAGCTGGCCATGCGGCGGGCCATGACCAAGGACCTGGCGGCACTCAAGCGGAGGCTGGAGGCCTGATGCGGCTACCACGCGGCCGGCGGCCATGGACGGCCGTTCCGCGCCAGGACGGTCGACGTTCGTGGTCACCGGCGCCAGCAGCGGGATCGGGCTGCAGGCAGCGCGGGTGCTGGCTGCCTTCGGGGCCCACGTCGTGCTGGCCGTGCGGAATCCCGAGAAGGGCGGAGTCGGTCGCCCGCGATCTCCCGCGGCACGCACCGAAGTGCGCCGCCTCGACGTCTCCGACCTGGCCTCGGTGCGCGCGTTCGCGGAGGGGATCGGGCTCCGTCGACGTCCTGGTCAACAACGCCGGGTCATGGCCGTGCCCGTTCGCCCGGTCCGCCGACGGCTTCGAGACTCCAGCTCGCCACCAACCACCTCGGCCACTTCGCGCTGACCAACCTGCTGCTCCCGAAGCTGACCGACCGGGTCGTGGTGGTGGGCTCGGCCGCCCACCGGTCCGGCCGACCTCGACGTCGACGACCTCAACTGGGAGCGGCGCCCCTACCGGGCCGTACCCCGCCTACGCGCAGTCCAAGCTCGCCAACCTGCTGTTCCTCGCCGAGCTGCAACGCCGGCTACGGCCGCACGGGCTCGACCCTGCGGGCGACCGGTGCCCACCCCGGCTACACCTCGACCGCGATCATGGGCGGCACGGGCAACCGGACGTTCACCTGGATCTCCGACCTGGGCAACAGCGCTGGTGGGGATGCCGGCGTGGCAGGGCGCGCTGACCACGGTCTACGCCGCCACGATGGACCTGCCCGGCAACAGCTACGTCGGACCCGCATCGGGCCGGGGGAGATGCTCGGCTGGCCGACCCTGGTCGGCCGCAGCCCCGCGGCGAGCGACCCCGAGCTGGCGCAAGGCGCTGTGGGTCGCGCTCCGAGGAGCTGACCGGCACGTCGCTTCCCGCTCTGACCCCGGGTCAGTTGGCGGCGAGTGACGGATCTCGATCTGCACCGGCTCCTTCGGGGCACCGTCGGGGGCGCCGGTGCGGTGCCCTCCTCGGCCACGTCTCGCGAGGGCCTCGAGACCGGCGTCGTCGATCGGTGCCGAAGACGGTGTAGTCGGGAGGGAGCGGCGTGTCGTCGTACACCATGAAGAACTGAGAGCCGTTGGTGTCGGGCCGGCGTTGGCCATCGCGAGCGTGCCGGCCGGGTAGGTCTCGTCGCCGCTGAGCTCGTCGGCGAAGGAGTAGCCGGGGCCGCCGCTACCGATGCCGGTCGGGTCACCGCACTGCAGCACGTAGATGCCCGGCCGTGGTCAGCCGGTGGCACGGGCTGTCGTCGAAGTAGCCCTGCTCGGCCAGGGACACGAACGAGTTGACCGTGCACGGCGTGGCCTCGGCGTCCAGCGTGGCGCCGACGTCGCCGGCGCTGGTCGAGATGGTCACGTCGACGTTGCCCGTCTGCGGTCGGCTCGACCGGGCGGTGGCTCGACCTCCTGGCCGGTTCGCTGCCGTCCTCGGGGTACTGCGCAGGTCGTGCTCGCCGTCGCTCGCCGTTCGGTCCGCGGTGTCGCGTCGTCGCAGCAGACGAGGACGGAGGCAACAGGACGGCGAGCAGGACGCCGGGAAGGTCGAGCGAGGCATGCGGGCGATCGTAGGGGAGGCCGGGTCAGGAGTTCTGACCGCGGGCCGACCACCGGCCACGCGCGGAGCTCGCCGGTGTCCTCGACGTACAGCGTGTCGGCGAGGTTGACGGCGTTGCACACGTGGTTGGGAACGACGTCGACCCGGCTGCCGATCGCGGGCAGGGGAGCGTCGCCGAGGTCGGCGACCGCGTGGTGCTCGGAGAGCAGCGACGATCCGGGCGTCCGGGATGCTCGAGCAGGCGCCCGTAGCCGGTGGCGTACGGCGCGCGGTCGGCGCCGAGCGCCTTGCTGCCGGCGTCGAGCACGAGCCGCCCGCCGGCGTGGCTGACGACGGTGGCGCGGCACGTCAGGGCGACGTCGTCGGGGGACATGGAGCCGAGCTCCCACTGCTGGGCGTCGCCGAAGACGTAGACGCCGGGGCGCAGCTCGGTGAGGACGTCGGTGTCGGCGCTCGACAGGCTCGGCGTCGAGCCGCCGCTGACGACGCTCGGCTCGATCCCCGCCACCCGCAGCGACTCGGCCGCCTCGGTGAGCGCCCGTGCCTCGTCCACGGCGGCCTGGCCCAGCTTGTCCGGTGCGTAGCTGTGGCCGGGGAAGGTGAACACGCCGCGTACGTCGAGACCGGCGCGGGCGGCGGTGCGCGGCCACGGCACCGGCCTCGTTCGGCGGCACCCCGCTGCGGTGGTGACCGCTGTCGACCTCGACCAGCGCGCCGGGCACCCGGTCGCCGAGGTGCCGGCCGGCCGCCGCCGGCGCCCTCGGACGAGTCGACGCCGATGGTGAGCCGTTGCGCTCCCCGGCCAGGTCGCGCAGCCGGCGCGCCGACACGTCGTCGAGCCACAGGGGATAGGCGATGAAGATGTCGTCGAACCCGTGCCGGGCGAAGGTCTCGGCCTCGCCGAGGGTGGCGACGGTGATGCCGACCGCCCCGGCGGCGAGCTGCAGCCGGGCGATCTCGACGCACTTGTGGGTCTTCACGTGCGGCCGCAGCGCGACCTGCGCCCCGGCGGCCCGGCTCCGCCGTACGCCGGATGTTGTGGCGGAGCCGCACCGAGGTCGACCCGCAGGTACGGCGTCGGCGGCAGCTCATGCGGCAGCGTCGTCGACATGCCGCCACCGTAGACCGACGGCGGTGGCGTTTCAGAGGCTCAGGGGAGCACTTCGCTGACGTCGACCGCGCCGTGCCGATCCTCGATGGCCTCGGCGAGCAGGCGGAGCTCGTCGTCGGTGACGTCAACGCCCGCCGCGGCAAAGCCGTTCCGCAGCTCGGCCTCGACCGTTCCCTCCGGGGCGCCGTCCTGGTAGGAGCTGGTGCGATCCACGACCGCCTGGATGGCTTGGGTCCTCTCGTGCGTCATGATCCCGACGGTACCGCTTCAGTGCCGCCGACTCAGTCGGGAGAGGGCAGCCTCGTCAATACTTGACATAATGTCACTTATCGGCGATACAAGCAGACGCTCCAGAGGGATACCCTGCGCGGCGTGCCCAGGCTGATTCTCGCCTCGACCCTCCCGCTCGATCTCTCCTGAACGAGCTGGTGGGCTGGGAGGTCGAGGTGCGGCAACCGCTGCCGCCCCCTCCGGTGCCGGACGGCGTCCGGACCGACGCGCTCGCCAACCTGGCGTTCCATCCGCAAGCCGCGGGAGATGACATACGACTCGTGGTTGCGACACTGGCACGGCCCGCACACGCAGGTGGCGATGCAGACCCAGGCCACGTTCGGCTATGTGCAGAATCGCGTTGTCCGGCCGTTGACCCCGGACACCCCTCATGTCGACGCGATCGTCGAGGAGCTGTTTCCCATGGCAGCGGTCACGGACATGCACGCGTTCTACGGCAGCGGAGGTGATGACGCCGAGCTCGCCCGGCGGATGACGACCCTGATGGAGAGCGTCGCCGTGATGGGAGCCGACCGCGACATCGACCTCGTCCCGACGAGCCGTTACGTGTGGAGGCTCGGTCAGGCGCCGACGTAGGCCGCGCGAGGTGCTCGCCGGTGAGCGTCTTCCCGTCCTTGACCAGGTCGGCGGGCGTGCCCTCGAAGATGACCCGGCCGCCGTCGTGGCCGGCGCCGGGGCCGAGGTCGATGATCCAGTCGGCGTGCGCCATGACCGCCTGGTGGTGCTCGATCACGATGACCGACTTGCCGGAGTCGACGAGCCGGTTGAGCAGGCCGAGCAGGTGCTCGACGTCGGCCAGGTGGAGGCCGGTGGTCGGCTCGTCGAGGACGTAGACGCCGCCCTTCTCACCCATCTGCGTGGCCAGCTTGAGCCGCTGCCGCTCCCCGCCCGACAGCGTCGTCAGCGGCTGGCCCAGACTGACATAACCCAGCCCCACGTCGGCCAGACGATCCAGGATCTTGTGGGCCGCCGGGGTGCGTGCCTCGCCGCTCGTCGAAGAACTCCTCGGCCTCCGTCGACCGACATCGCGAGCACCTCGGCGATGTTCCGGCCGCCCAGCGTGTACTCCAGGACCGCGGCCTGGAACCGCTTCCCCTCGCACTCCTCGCACGTGGACTCGACGGTGGCCATGACGCCGAGCTCGGTGAAGATCACGCCCGCGCCGTTGCAGTTCGGGCAGGCGCCCTCGGAGTTGGAGCTGAACAGCGCCGGCTTCACGCCGTTGGCCTTGGCGAACGCCTTGCGGATCGGGTCCAGCACTCCGGTGTACGTCGCCGGGTTGCTCCGCCGCGAGCCCTTGATCGCACCCTGGTCGATCACCACGACGCCGTCGCGCCCGGCGACCGAGCCGTGGATGAGCGAGCTCTTGCCGGAGCCCGCGACGCCGGTGACCACGCAGAGCACACCGAGCGGGATGTCGACGTCCACGTCCTGCAGGTTGTGCAGGGAGGCGCCGCGGACCTCCAGCGTGCCGGACGACGTCCGCACGGACTCCTTGAGGCCCGCCCGGTCGTCGAGGTGGCGGCCCGGTGGTGGTGTCGCTGCCCCGCAGGCCGTCCACGGTCCCCTCGAAGCAGACGGTGCCGCCCCCCGTGCCCGCGCCGGGCCCGAGGTCGACGACGTGGTCGGCGATCGCGATGGTCTCGGGCTTGTGCTCCACGACGAGCACGGTGTTGCCCTTGTCGCGCAGCTGGAAGCAGCAGCTCGTTCATCCGCTCGATGTCGTGCGGGTGCAGGCCGATGGTGGGCTCGTCGAAGACATAGGTGACGTCGGTGAGCGACGAGCCGAGGTGGCGGATCATCTTGGTGCGCTGCGCCTCTCCCCCGGAGAGCGTTCCCGCGGGCCGGTCGAGCGAGAGGTAGCCCAACCCGATCTCTCCGAACGAGTCGAGGAGGTGCCGCAACCCGTCGAGCAGCGGCGCCACCGACGGCTCGTCGAGGTCGCGGATCCATTCGGCGAGATCGCTGATCTGCATCGAGCAGAGCTCGGCGATGTTCTTCCCGTTGATCTTCGACGACAGGGCTTCCTCGTTGAGCCGGGTGCCCTCGCAGTCGGGGCAGGTCGTGAAGGTCACCGCCCGCTCGACGAACCGTCGTACGTGGGGCTGCATGGCCTCGACGTCCTTGGAGAGCATCGACTTCTGCATCTTCGGGATGACGCCCTCGTAGGTGAGGTTGACGCCCTCGACCTTGATCTTCTCCGGCTCGCCGTAGCAGGAGCTTCTTGCGGTCCTTCTGGCTGTACTTGGCGATCGGCTTGTCCATGTCGAAGCCGGCGCCGCTGAAGATGCGGCCGTACCAGCCGTCCATGCTGTAGCCCGGAACCATCAGGGCACCTTCGGCCAGCGACTTGGACTCGTCGTAGATCGCCGTCAGGTCGAAGTCGCTGATCGACGCCCATGCCCTCGCAGCGCGGGCACATGCCGCCGAGGTAGACGCGCTTGCGAACGACGGTCTTCTCGCCCTGGCCCTTGTCGGCGGTCATGATCCCGCTCGCCGTGCGGGTGGGGACGTTGAAGGAGAAGGCCTGGGGCGGGCCGATGTGCGGCTTCCCGATCCGGCTGAACAGGATCCGCAGCATCGCGTTGGCGTCGGTGGCGGTGCCGACGGTTGAGCGTGGGTTGGCGCCCATCCGCTCCTGGTCGACGATGATCGCCGTCGTCAGGCCCTCCAGTACGTCGACCTCGGGCCGGGCCAGCGTGGGCATGAAGCCCTGGACGAACGCGCTGTAGGTCTCGTTGATCATCCGCTGCGACTCCGCGGCGATCGTCTCGAAGACCAGCGAGCTCTTCCCGGAACCGGAGACGCCGGTGAACACCGTCAGCCGCCGCTTCGGCAGCTCGACGCTGATGTCCTTGAGGTTGTTGACGCGCGCGCCTTGCACGCGGATCAGGTCGTGGCTGTCGGCAGTGTGCGTCGACTCCGTGTTCTTCCTCGCGGCCTTGCTCATCCTGTCTCCCTCACTCCCCTAGACCAGCCACGCGCCGTCGCGCATGAGCGTACGACCCGCGATCTCGTTCGCCTCGCGCCAGGCCTGGACCCGGACCGGCCGCAGCACGAGGAACACGTATCCGGTGTCCCGGCGCGGGTCCCAGTCGGCCTGCGCCACGTACGCCGCCCCCAGCGCATCGTCCGCCGCGACATCGACCGATCGCTCGAGGACCGCGTCGATCATCGTCACGTCGCGGGTCGGTCCGACAGCGAGCCGGGCCTCGCCGGAGGCGGTCAGGTTGCGCGCGGTCACCGAGCTGACCTCGACCGCGATCACCACCCGTTCGTCGATCCAGGCCAGCGACACCGGCACGAGGTGTGGCGCGCCCACGGCCGAGGCGGTGGCGACCCAGACGTCGATCGCGGGGGTCGTCAGCATCGCCATGGTGTCGGCCTTGCGGGTCTCGCGCTCGCGGGCGACGGCCATCACCACGGCTCAGCCGAGCTGGTTGATGCGGATGAGGTTGCCCGAAGGGTCGCGGAAGGCGCAGTCACGCACGCCGTACGGCTGGTCCGTCGGCTCCTGGATGACCTCGGCGCCGCTGGCCTCCAGCTTCCCGAAGACCTCGTCGAGGTCGGGGGTGGCCAGGGTGATGGCGGTGTAGCTGCCCTTGGCGATCAGCTCGAGGATGGTGCGGCGCTCGTCGTCGGTGATGCCGGGGTCGGTGGCCGGCGGGTGCAGGACGATGGACGTGCCCGGCTGGCCTGCGGGACCCACGGTGATCCACCGCATTCCCTCGTAGCCGACGTCGTTGCGGACCTCGAAACCGAGGGTGTCGCGGTAGAAGGTCAGGGATGCTTCCGGGTCGGTCTGCGGAAGGAAGGCGTAGTGAATGGTGATGTTCATGGCCGCCACGCTAGTTGTGGCTACGTGGCCGGCGCTTCTCCATTCCTGATCGATCTGGTCCTGATCGGTCGGGTCACCTGCTTCGCGTGGCACGACGGCATCTCGGCCGACGCATCGGCATTCTGCGCGCGATAGGTGCTCGGCGGCACCCCGACCAGCTCGGCGAAACGGGTGCTGAAGGTGCCGAGTGACGAGAACCCCACTGCGAAGCAGACGTCGGTGACGTTCTGGTCGCCACGACGCAGCAGCGCCATCGCCCGCTCGATGCGCCGCGTCATCAGGTAGGCGTACGGCGACTCACCGTAGGTGCGCCGGAACTCGCGGCTGAGGTGCCCTGCCGACATGTGCACGCCGCGGGCGAGCGCCTCGACGTCGAGCGGCTGGGCGTACTCCCGGTCGATCCGGTCGCGGACGCGACGCAACTGCGCGAGGTCCCGCAGGTGCTGCTCCGGGGCCCCTCTGCTGGTCACATCGCGATCGTACGTCGTGTGGGTAGTAGGGAGGCTCCCCTTGGATGCAGAAACGGTCGGTGGGCAGTGCCCACCGACCGTCATTCGTTCCGCTTTGCCGGCCCGACCGCCGGCCTCGGTCTCAGAGGACCAGGAACAGGATGATGATGACGACCAGGACCAGGGCGACGATGGCGATGGTGCGAGTGTTCATGTGGTGCCTTTCCTTCATGCCCCCGGCGGAGGCCTCGGCCGCAGTCTGGCACAGGCGGCCCGATCTGCGAGTGGGCACGCTGTGACCACCAAGATCGCACGAACGTACGACCGAGCGGATCAAGTGGACTATGCCGGTCTGGTCACCTCTAGGGATTTGGATCGAAAGCCCGGCGCGCCGTCAGTAGAACGTTCAATCATGGTGGTGCGATCTACTCACAAGGTCACACGATCCACAGAGATTCAGACCGGTGAGTGTGAGAACGGGGATAGCGGGAACTTTTTGTGGGGAGGAGGGGAAAGGCCATGTGGGACACCGTCCAGACGACGACACACCACCTGTCGCACGACATGCCGTGCCAGAGCTGCGGGCACGCCATTCACACCTACCTGGTGTGCGGCGACGAGTGCAGCTGCAAGCCTGCCCCGATGCCGGGTAACGCCGCCTGACGCGGCTTACCCGGATCAGGGCTGGAGCAGCACCTTGACCGAGCGACGCTCGTCCATCGCCCGGTAACCCTCCGCCACCTCTGCCAGAGGCAGCGTCGAGTCGAAGACCAGCCCGGGGTTGATCCGTCCGTCGAGCACCAGCTTCATCAGCTCGGGCAGGTACGCCCGGACCGGTGCCATGCCGCCGGCCAGGCCGATGTTCTTGCCGAACATCCGCCGCACCGGGAGATCCACGCCGTGCGGAACGCCCACGAAGCCCACGGTCGATCCGGGCCGGGCGATGTCGAAGGCCGTCTGGATGGCCGCGTCGGTGCCCACGCACTCGAGGACGGCGTCCGCGCCCACGCCCCGGGTGATCTCACGGATCGCCGCGGATCCCTCCTCGCCGCGCTCCTCGACGACGTGGGTGGCGCCGAACTGACGGGCGATGTCCTGACGTGGCACGTGCCGCGACATGACGACGACCTTGTCAGCACCCATCACCGAAGCTGCCAGCACGCCGCACAGGCCCACGGCCCCGTCACCGACCACGACCGCGGTGCCCCCTTCCCGTACGTCGGCCGCGACGGCGGCGTGCCATCCGGTGGCCATCACGTCGGACAGCGTCAGCAGCGAGGGGAGCATCGCCTCGTCGGGCTGGCCGTCGGTCTTGACCAGCGTGCCCTCGGCCTGGTGGACGAGGGTGTACTCCCCCTGACCCGAGGCGGTGAAGCCCTGGTTGTCGCACGCGGAGTGCATCCCGGCCCGGCAGTGGGCGCAGGTGTTGTCGCTGTGGCAGAACGGCACGACCACGAAGTCGCCGGGACGGAACGAGACCACGTCTCCCCCGACCTCCTCGACGACGCCGACGCACTCGTGGCCGATCGTCGACCCTGCGTCGATGTCGTTCTCCCCGCGGTAGGGCCACAGGTCGGACCCGCAGATGCAGCCCGCGGTCACCTTGACGATGGCGTCGGTGGGAGTCGAGATCTCCGGATCGGGGACCTCCGAGATCCGGATGTCCCCTGGCGCATGGATGGTGGTGGCTCGCATCCGGGCATCCTTGCAGGCGGAGGCAAGATCCGTTCGCGTGGCGATGTTGGTTCATCTCATATCTGAGATACCGTGGCTGCCATGACTGTCGACTACAAGGGCCGAATCGGCAACCTGATCAGGGACGCGCGCAAGCATCGCGGCCTGACGCAGCTCGAGCTGGCACAGCTGTTGAAGACCAGCCAGAGCGCCATCAACCGGATCGAGAAGGGCCACCAGAACCTCTCCCTCGAGATGCTGGCGCGCATCGGCAGCGCCCTCGACTCCGAGATCGTGGCGCTCGGCGGCGGACCCACCCACCTGCGGGTGTCCGGGCCGACCCGCTTGTCGGGCAGCATCGACGTCAAGACGTCCAAGAACGCCGGGGTGGCGCTGCTGTGCGCGTCGCTGCTCAACCGCGGCCGGACCACCCTGCGCAAGGTCGCCCGCATCGAGGAGGTCAACCGGCTGCTCGAGGTGCTGAGGAGCCTGGGCGTCCAGACCCGGTGGCTCGGCGACGACGGCGACCTCGAGATCATCCCGCCGGCCGAGCTCGACCTCGAGCACATCGACGAGACCGCGGCCCGGCGTACCCGCTCGATCATCATGTTCCTCGGACCGCTCCTCCACCGCGCCGGGACGTTCGAGCTGCCGTACGCCGGCGGCTGCAACCTCGGCACCCGCACGGTCGAGCCGCACATGGCGGCCCTGCGCCCGTTCGGCCTGGAGGTCAAGGCCACCGACGGGATGTACCACGCGAACGTCAACCGGACCATCGAGCCCGGCCGGGCCATCGTGCTCACCGAGCGCGGCGACACGGTCACCGAGAACGCCCTGATGGCCGCCGCCCTCCACCCCGGCACCACGGTCATCCGCAACGCGTCCTCCAACTACATGGTCCAGGACCTCTGCTTCTACCTGCAGAAGCTCGGCGTCGCCGTGGAGGGCATCGGCACCACCACGCTCTCCGTCACCGGTCGTGCGGAGATCGACGTCGACGTCGACTACGCCCCCAGCGAGGACCCGATCGAGGCGATGTCACTGCTCGCGGCGGCGATCGTGACCGAGTCGTCGATCACGATCCAGCGGGTGCCGATCGAGTTCCTGGAGATCGAGCTGGCGCTGCTCGAGGAGATGGGCTTCCAGTACTCCCGCTCGGAGGAGTACGTCGCCCGCAACGGGCACACCCGCCTGGTCGACCTCACCACGCTGCCCAGCCAGCTCCACGCCCCGCTCGACAAGATCCACCCGATGCCGTTCCCCGGGCTCAACATCGACAACCTGCCGTTCTTCGCGGTGATCGCGGCCACCGCGCAGGGCCAGACCCTGCTCCACGACTGGGTCTACGAGAACCGCGCCATCTACCTCGTCGAGCTCAACAAGCTCGGCGGTGACGTCAAGCTGCTCGACCCGCACCGGGTGATGATCGAGGGCCCGACCCACTGGTCCGGCGCCGAGATCGTGTGCCCGCCCGCGCTCCGGCCGGCCGTGGTGGTCCTGCTCGCGATGCTCGCCTCGAAGGGCACGTCGGTCCTGCGGTCGACGTACGTCATCCACCGCGGATACGAGGAGCTGGCCGAGCGGCTCAACCTGCTCGGCGCCAACATCGAGACCTTCCGGGACATCTGAGCACCGGCGGCTTGCCGCCGAGCGCCAGATGTCGCGAAGGTCAATGGTGGTCGAGCAGCGCGCGCGACCGAGGAACGAGGTCGCGACCCGCGTGTCGAGACCCGGTGAGGCGAACGCCGACGGGCGCCTGGTCAGGTGAACAGCGTCTCCACCCAGGCCCGGGCCTTGGCCCGGCCGGACGGCGGCGCCGTCATGTCGGCGGTGATCCGCGGCAGCGGCGCGGTGTGCTGGCTGGCGTTGCGGTGCCAGTCGGTCTCCGACTCGATGAGGCTGCCCAGGTCGGCTCGTGCGAGGAACACGCCGTGACCGTCGGGGCACTGGCTCACCTGCCCGTCGGCCAGAGCTCGACTCACCATCTCGGCACCACAACGAGGACAGGTCAACGCATCCATGGAGCCGACGCTACTCCCCTTCCCCGATGACCGTCCGGCACGCGCGCCGGAGTGGACGAAAGCCGTGAGCACGGCCACACAGGGGTGTTTACTGCACGGGTGAGCGCGCCGCGGACCGGACACCGCTATCTCGACGCCGTCCTGGACCAGCCGGGCTCGATGCTCGCCTTCGCCCATCGCGGCGGCGCCTACCACCCGGAGCTCGAGGGCCTCGAGAACACCCTGGCCGCCTTCCGCCACGCCGCCGAGCTGGGCTACTGCTACCTCGAGACCGACGTCCACGCCACCAGCGACGGAGCGCTGCTCGCGTTCCACGACGCCGTCCTGGACCGGGTCACCGATCTGAAGGGCCGGATCGAGAGCCTCACCCTGACCGAGGTCGGCGAGGCGCTGATCGGCGGCCGAGAACGGGTTCCGACGCTGGCGAGGCTCTTCGAGGAGTTCCCGAACGCTCGCTTCAACATCGACATCAAGGCCGCGGCCGCGGTCCCGCTGCTGGCCCGGTTCCTCGACGAGCACGATGCGTGGGACCGGGTCCTCGTGGGGTCGTTCTCCCCGCGGCGGCTCAACCAGTTCCGCCGGCTGACCCGGGGTCGCGTGCCGACCTCGGCCCACCCGCTGGAGGTCGTCGCCTTCCGGTTCCTGCCCAGCGGTCGGCTGGCGGACTTCGTCACCCGCGGCCGGGTGGCGGCCCTGCAGATCCCGCACCGCCGCGGGTCCGCTCATCGTGGCCACCCGAGGACTGGTGCGACGCGCACACGCGGCCGGCAAGCACGTCCACGTGTGGACCGTGGACGACGCCGACGAGATCCACGCGCTGCTCGACCGTGGTGTCGACGGGGTGATGACCGACCGCACCGACATACTCAAGGACGTGCTCGTCCAGCGTGACCAGTGGATGAGCAACGGGAGGGAAGAAGCATGAACGAGGCAGCCGGCGGCGTCGCCGATCTCCGTCCGCTGGCACGCGCCAGGGAGCAGCGGGCGTGGTACTGGTACGACTGGGCCAACAGCGCCTACACCACCACCATCGGGACCGTCTTCTTCGGCCCCTACTTCATCAATCTCGCCGAGAACGCCGTCGGCGAGGAGGGCCGGTTCGACGTCGCGATGTTCAGCCTTCCCCCGGGCGCCTTGTTCTTCTGGCTGATCACGCTCTCGACGATCCTCTCCGCGGTGCTGCTCCCGCCGCTCGGGGCCTTCGCAGACCGCACCGAGAACAAGAAGGGGCTGCTCGGTGTCTTCGCGTGGACCGGCGCCGCCTTCGCCTCGCTGATCTTCTTCGCGACCGGCGACAACTGGCAGCTGGCAGCGGTCGGCATCGTGGTCGGGCAACGTCTGCTTCGGCGCTGCCGGAGTCATCAACGACTCGATCCTCCCGCTGATCTCGACCGAGGACGAGCGCGACCGCGTCTCCTCGCGGGGCTGGGCGTTCGGCTACCTCGGCGGCGGGCTGCTGCTGGTCGATCAACCTCGCCGTCTACCTCGGCCGTGATGCGATCGGCCTCGACGAGGGGCTCGCCGCCCGGCTGTGCATGCTCTCGGCGGCACTGTGGTGGGCAGGGTTCACGGTCATCCCGTTCCTGCGGCTCAAGGACCACCCGCCGCAGCACGTCGTCCCCGAGGCCGGGGGCGCTGTCCGGCAGAGCTTCGGACAGCTGTTCGCCACGCTCAAGGACCTGCGCCGCTACCCCATGGCCCTGACGTTCCTGTTCGCCTACCTGTTCTTCAACGACGGAATCCAGACAGTGATCGCCTCCTCGGCGGTGTACGGCGCCGAGGAGCTCGACCACAGCCAGACCATCCTGATCGCGACCATCCTGCATGGTCCAGTTCGTCGCCTTCGGCGGTGCCCTGGTCTTCGGGCGGGCCGCGGCGACGTACGGCGCGAAGCAGGTCATCCTCGTGGGGCTGGTGATCTGGATGGTGATCGTGACCGTCGCGCTGTTCCTGCCCGCCGGAAACGTGCCGATGTTCCTGGCCCTCGGAGCCGCCATCGGCATCGTCCTGGGCGGCACCCAGGCGCTTGGCCCGCTCCTACTTCTCCCTGCTGATCCCCCGCGGCAAGGAGGCGGAGTACTTCAGCTTCTACCACGCCATGGACCGGGGCACGTCGTGGTTCGGCACCGCAACATTCGCGATCGTGCTCGCGATCACCGACTCCTACCGGCCGGCGATCTTCGCGTTGATCGTTTTCTTCGTGGTCGGCGGGGCTACTGCTCCTGAAGGTGGACACCGAACGCGGCATCCGCGAGGCAGGCAACGACGTCCCAGCCGTGATCTGACCCACCTCGCTGGATCCTGATCGGGGATTTCCGGAATGCTCGGGACCCCACTACCGTTGAAAGATCAGAGGCGACCGACGCCAGGACGGCGTCATGTCCAGGCCGTTCGGCCGTCTCATAGTCGTCAACGGGGGAACGATAGCCAGGAGGTGGCTCATGGCGGAGCGAACATTGCGTGGCGCTCGACTGGGGGGTCAGAGCTTCGAGGACGAGCGCGGCATCGAGTTCGCGGCTCGTCAGCAAGTCGGATACCTCTGCCCACGCGGGCACGAGTTCGAGATCACGATGTCGGTCGAGGCCGAGGTCCCGGCCACCTGGGAGTGCCAGAAGTGCGGCAGCGAGGCGCTGAGCATCTCCGGGATCCAGCCGGAGGCCAAGAACGAGAAGCCCGCCCGCACCCACTGGGACATGCTGCTCGAGCGGCGCTCGGAGAAGGAGCTCGAGGACATCCTCAAGGAGCGCCTCGAGCTGCTGCGCGGCGGCGAGATCGGCCCCGCTCACCTGCACCGCGCGTCGGCCCGCAAGAAGAAGGCCGGCTGAGCGGCTACTCCTCGACCACCTCGCCCCGGACGACCGGTCCACCAGGACCGGGCCCGGGGCGAGTCGCGTTTCCGGCGCAGTAGTCGGCGGGTGACGACCTGGGTCAGCAGCCGCCGGGCGAACGGGCGGGTGAAGGGCAGGATCAGCAGGATGCCGAAGGCGTCGGTGACGAAGCCCGGCGTGAGCATCAGGGTCCCGCCGACCAGGATGAGCGCGCCGTCGGCCAGCTCCCGCGCCGGCATCCGGCCCGACTCCAGCGCCACCCGGAGCGCCCGCCAGGCCCTGCCGCCCTCGCGCCGGATCAGCCAGGTCCCGAACAGGCTGTCGAGGATCAGCAGCAGGATCGTCCACCACGGCCCGATGACCTGACCGACCTGGATCAGCACCCAGATCTCGAGCAGCGGCACGCCGATGAAGGCGGCGAACAGCGCGAGCCTGACCCACCGGCGCCGGGTCGTCGGGCGCGTCATCGCGTCCTCCCCAGGAGCGGACGCACGGCCCGCTGGAGCCGGGAGACGCGGTCGTCGCAGGCCCCAGCCGGTGATCCGGCGCAGCGACTCGACGGCCACCGGGGCGCTCATCTTCGACTCGCCCCGGACCCGCTCGACGAACTCGATCGGCACCTCGCGCACGGCCAGCCCCGCGTCGCAGGGTCCGGGCGACCAGGTCGGTCTGGAAGACGTAGCCGGCCGACCGGACGGTCGCCGAGGTCGATCTTCTCCAGGGTCTGGCTGCGGAAGACCCGGAAGCCGGACGTGGCGTCGTGGACGTCGATGCCCAGAAGCAGCGCGGACGTAGAGGTTGCCGCCGCGGGAGAGCGCCTCACGCGCCGCGGGACCAGTTGACGATCGAGCCGCCGGGGACCCACCGGGAGCCGATCACCAGGTCGGCGTCACGCCAGCGCCTCGAGCAGCTGAGGCAGCTGCTCGGGCTGGTGGGAGCCGTCGGCGTCCATCTCGCCGATGACGTCGTAGCCGGCCTCGCAGGGCCTCGGCGAAGCCGGCGAGGTACGCCGCGCCCAGGCCGCCCTTCGCCCTGGCGGTGCAGGACCCGGACCTGGTCGTCGTCGGCCGCGAGCTCGTCGGCGACTGCTCCCGTGCCGTCCGGGGAGCTGTCGTCGACGATCAGGACGTCGACCTCGGGGACGGCGGCGCGGAGCCGACCGACGATCCAGGCGAGGTTGTCGGCCTCGTCGTAGGTCGGGACGACGATCACGATCCGGCCAAGCGACTCGAAGCTCACGGCTGCACCTCCTCTCCCCTGCGCTGCCGTCGACGATACGGGAGCAATCCCAAGCACAGCGCGAGCCACGGCGACGCCCGACGCAGGCACGCCCGACCCACGGTCCGAGCCATACCGCCGGCGTGATGGCCGAGCTGAGCCCGACGTCCTCGATGAGCACGGCCTGGGTGCGCGGCGTCGGCCCGGTCGAGCACGGTGCCGTCGGGCGACGATCACCCCCGAGACGCCGTTGGTGGCCGCGACCAGGACGTAGCGGCCGGTCTCGAGGGCCCGGAGCCGCGGTGATCTCGAACTGCTGGTCGATCTGGCCGGTGTGGATGAACATGGCGTTCGAGGTCTGGACGACCAGCAGCTCGGCCCCCTCGCGGATCTGGGCGTGGATGCCGTCGTCGTAGGCGACGTCGAAGCAGATCGCGTCCGCGACCAGGGTGTCGGCGATCGCGGATCGGCTCGACCCGGGTGCCGCTGCGCATGTCGCGCGGGATCAGCGCGAGCCGACCGAAGTTGCTGCGGAAGACGCCGCGCCAGGGGATGTACTCGCCGAACGGGACCGGGTGCCGCTTGGTGTAGCGGTCGCCCGCCCCCGTCCCGGGCATCCACACGATGCCCTGGTTGAGAACGTGCTCGGCCCCGGCGTCGACCATCGCGCCGACCAGGATCGGCACGCCGATGGCGTCTCGCTCGCCTCCCGGATGTCGGCGTTGATGCCGGCGTCGGCGAAGGGGTCGACGGCCGTGGAGTTCTCCGGCCAGAGCACGAAGTCGGGCTGCGGTCTCGTCGCCGGCGGCGACGTCGTCGGCGAGCGCGATCGTGGCGTCGACGTGGTTGCGGGTCACCTGGCGGTGGTCGAGCAGGATGTCGTCGCCGTCACCGGGCACGTTGCCCTGGACCACGGCCACGGATCGTCGGCCGTCGGTGGGGACGTCGTACGGCGCGAGCGCGGGCAGCCATGCTGGCGCCCAGCACGACCACAGCGGCAGCGGCGGCAACGACCCGCGGCCGGCCGGGCGTGACGACCACCCAGGCGAGGAGGCAGCCGAGCAGCGCGAGCAGGAGGCTGAGGCCGCTCTGCCCGACGTACGGCAGCGCCTTCTCCCACGGGGTCTCGGCGGTGGCGAAGGCGAGCCGGCCCCAGGGCATGCCCCCGAACGGCCAGGTCGACCGGACCGCCTCGATCGCCGACCCAGGCGCACGCGATCCACAGCGGCGCGAAGCGCAGCCGGGAGAGGACGGCGGCCACGGCGCCGAGGATCGCGTAGAAGGACGCCTCCAGCGCCGACAGGGCGAGCCAGGCGTCGATACCGACGACGCGCATCCAGAACATCAGGACGTAGCAGAAGCCGATGCCGAAGGCGAGGCCGGGGATCCAGTCCGCGGCGCGCCGGCAGGCCGCGGGTGACGAGCACGAACCCGGCGACGGCGAAGCGGGATCAGGAAGGAGGCACCCACCGGCTCGAACGCCAGGGCCAGGAGGACGCCCGCGACGAGGGCGGAACCGGTCCGGAGGAGCACGGTGGCAAAGGTACCTGCCTGCAGTGGTACCGGAAGGGTCCCCGATCCTTCGGACCAACCCGAGACCGACTGGCTGCCGAGATCAGGAAGTTGTCTAGGGAACCGGGGACCC
Source organism: uncultured Actinomycetota bacterium (assembly GCA_963830755.1). GTDB lineage: Bacteria > Actinomycetota > Actinomycetes > Propionibacteriales > Nocardioidaceae > Nocardioides. The sequence continues at coordinate 405,394 of CAWHNI010000016.1, forward strand.
TTCCGTGTTCGCCCTCGAGGAGCGAGACCGACCTCCGCGAACAATGTCGGACGGATGGTGGCGCCCCATCCTCCGACACAGCCACTCGGACGTCGGTCCGCCGGCCACGATCTGCATGGGCGAACGAGGGCAAGTTTCATCGCGACCACGGGTGCTGTCAACAGCCGTGCTGACCTGCGGAAACACCCGAAACCGCAGGTCAGCAGGCGGGGCGCCCGGATGACGAACGTCAGACAATTTTCGGGGCCTACGGCGTGTCGCGCGGGACACGCCGGAGGAGGCGTCAGCCAGGGACGACGACGGTGCCGGTCGCGGTCGTGGCCAGCAGTGGCGGTTCGAGCAGCCGGGCCGCTCCCGGCGCCTCGCCGGTGGCCTCGCCGCGCGCCACGACGTGCACGGCGAAGTCCAGGACCCGCGACCGCGAGCCGACCTTCGAGCGATCTCCGCAGCTGACCTCGAGGACGTCGCCGGCCCGGAGCGGCGCGCGGAACTGCACGTCGGAGTACGACGCGAACAGGCCCTCGTCGCCGTCGGTGCGGATGCACATCTCGGTGGCGACGTCCCCGAACAGGCCGAGGCTGTAGGCGCCGTCGACGAGGTGGCCGGCGTAGTGGGCGTGGGAGTACGGCACGTAGCGGCGGTGGACGACCCGGGTGCCGACCTCGGCCCGTGATGCGGCGCTCATCATGATGCCCTCCTCGACTCGGTGACTCGGTGCACCAGGAAGCTGGCCACCTCGCCCGGCGTCGTGCCGCGGGCGAAGACCCGGTCGACGCCCAGCTCAGCGGCCATCGCCTCGTCGAACCGCGGCCCGCCCACCACCAGGAGCGGGCGGCGTTCGGGCGGGTAGGCCTCGCGGAACGCGGCGGACATCTCCCGGGTGTTGAGCAGGTGCGCGTCGCGCTGGGTGACGACCTGGGAGACCAGCACGGCGTCGGCCTTCTCCGCCAGCGCGCGGTCGACGAGCTCGCGGGACCGAGACCTGGGCACCGAGGTTGACCACCTTGAGCTCGCGGTAGTACTCGAGTCCCTTCTCCCCCGCGAACCCCTTGATGTTGAGGATCGCGTCGATGCCGACGGTGTGCGCGTCGGTGCCGATGCAGCCGCCGATCACGACGAGCCGGCGGCGCAGGGCCTGCTTGACCGCGGCGTTGACCTCCTTCGGGGTCAGCAGCGGGTAGTCGCGCTCGACCACCTCCACCTTGCTCGCGTCGACGAGGTGGTTGACCCGGCCGTAGACCACGAAGAAGGTGAAGTCGGGTCCCATCGGCTTGCTGTGCACCACCAGCGCCGGGTCCATGCCCATCTTCTTCGCCAGCTGGGCGGCCGCGCCGTCCGCGACCTTGGAGTGCGCCATCGGCAGAGTGAAGCTCACCTGCACCATGCCGTCGCCGGTGGTGTCGCCGTAGGGCCGGATGATCCGTTGAGAAGGGGATTCCTGACCATCGAGTGGGGGGATTGTGCCCTGTGAGTCGGTCATTTCTGCTCCAGGATCTCGGTGGCCGGGTTGTAGTACGCCGCCGACTTGCGGGCCACGCCGTCGAGACCACGCCCGCCGTCGGCGGGCCGCTTCATCAGCCCGAAGGTGCCGTCGGCGATGGAGTCCAGCAGGCCCGCACCTCGTGCACTGCGGTGTCGCAGGATCTGCTCGAGCAGGTCGATCGACTCCCCCAGCACCTGGCGGGCCCGGCCGACGATGAACCCGTCGGGGGCGGGGTGGAAGTCCTCGTGCAGGTTGCCCGCGGCGTTCATGCACGTAGCGGACGTTCTGCAGCGCGAGGTCGCGGTCGGAGAGCCAGGGGGTGACCACCGCCTCGGTCATCATGCCGACCAGCAGGATCCCCTGGCCGGTGAGCGCGCCCACGAGGTTGAAGAACCCGTCGAGCAGGTAGCCGCGGAAGACGTCGCCGGTCATGTGCCGGGTCGGCGGCATCCACTTCAGCGGCGCGTCCGGGAACAGGTCGCGGGCCAGCATCGCGTGGGCGAGCTCCATCCGGAACGAGTCGGGCACGTCGGGGTCGATCTCGAAGGCGTGGCCGAGGCCGAGCTGCCAGTCCTCGAGGCCGGCCTCCTTGCGCGAAGTACTCGTTGAGCAGCTGGCTCGTGGTCACCGTGTGCGCGGCGTCGACGGCATCGGCAGTGGTGAGGTAGTTGTCCTCGCCGGTGTTGATGATGATCCCGGCGCGGGCGTGGATCTGCCGGCTGAAGCGCTGGTCGACGAACGTCCGGACCGGGTTGATGTCGCGGAAGAGGATGCCGTACATCGAGTCGTTGAGCATCATGTCGAGCCGCTCGAGGCCGGCCAGGGTCGCGATCTCGGGCATGCACAGCCCGGAGGCGTAGTTGGTCAGCCGGACGTAGCGGCCGAGCTCCCGGCTCGTCTCGTCGAGCGCGGCCCGCATCAGCCGGAAGTTCTCCTGGGTGGCGTAGGTGCCGGCGAACCCCTCGCGGGTGGCGCCCTCGGGCACGAAGTCGAGCAGGCTACTGGCCGGTGGAGCGGATCACCGCGATCACGTCGGCGCCCTCGCGGGCCGCCGCCTGGGCCTGCGGGATGTCCTCGTAGATGTCGCCGGTCGCCACGATCAGGTAGATCCACGGCATCGACGGCGCGTCGCCGACCGTCGGCGATCAGCCGCTCCCGCTCGCGCCGCCGTGCGTCGATGCGCCGTACGCCGGCGCCCACAGCCTTGCGTGAGGCTGCCCGGGCGCTGTCGGCCTCGCGTCCCTCAGGGAGCCGGAACCGGACCGAGCCGGCGGAGGCCTTCTGGGCCAGGCCTGGCAGGTCGTCGGCCTCGCCGCGCAGCAGCGCGTCCCAGACCGGCAGGGCGATGCCGTGCTCCAGCCCGACGTCGGCGCGGACGCAGTCGGCGAGCCGGTTGACCCAGGGGGTGCCGTCGGCGTCGGCCCCGGCCAGCCCGGCGAGCCGGAGCGTGGCGCGCTCGACGGAGACGGTGGTGTGCTTCTTGGCCATCCGGACGATCGGGTCGGCCGACCTGGGCGGCCAGCGCCCGCGCCTTGCTGGACGGTGGCCGGGTCGAGCTCCAGCTTCCCACTCATTTCGGGTCCCCGCGGAGGCGTGAGCGAAGCGAGCGGCTTCGTGGGGTGCTCATGCTGCGTCCTCGCTCTCGTGGATGGTCCGGCCGGCCGCGACGGTGCGCAGCAGCCGGGGTGGATCGACGCCCGGGGTCAGGTCGGGCAGAAGCGCAGGCGTGAGTCCCCCGGGAACGTCCCAGACGGCGAGGTCGGCGCGCATGCCCGGCTCGAGCGCCCGCCTTCGTCGTCACGCCCCGCCGGGCGCCGCCTCGGGTGTGCGCCCGGAAGGCGGTGCGGACGTCGAGCCGCTGGCTCTCGTCGTGGTGGTGCAGCGGCAGCGCGTACGGCGGCCCAGGGCCCGAGCGGGGTGACCGGGGAGTCCGAGCCGAACGCGAGGTGGACGCCTGCGGTCGTCGAGGGCGTGGAACGGGTTGGTGCCGCGCCAGCGCTCGCCCAGCCGGGCGGCGTACATGCCGCCGGGACCACCCCACAGCGCGTCGAAGACCGGCTGCACGCTGGCCGCGATCGCCGAGCCTGGCTCATCGTGCGAGATCATCGCGCGCGACGGCATCTCGACGTGCTCGAGCCGGTGCCGGGCCCCGCCGGATCGCGTCGGCGCCGAGCTCCCTCTCGGCCGCCTCGAAGCCCTCGCGGATGTTCTCGAGCGCGGCGTCGCCGATGCAGTGGAAGCCGGCCTGGAGCCCGGCGCGCGTGCAGGCGACCACGTGGTCGCGGATCTGCTCGGCGGTCAGGTAGGCGTGGCCGCAGGTGTCGGGCCGGTCGGCGTACGGCGCGGACAGCGCGGCCGTGCGGGAGCCGAACGCGCCGTCGGCGATCAGGTCGCCGGCCAGCCCCGTCGACGCCGAGCCGGTGGGCTGTCTCGACGGCCATCAGCTCGCCCCAGTAGACGGTCGCGCGGAGACCTGCCTCGGCGGCTGCCTGTCGGACCATGTCGATCTCGTGTCTCGGGGCCGATGTGCGGCGCGGCGTTCTCGTGGAAGGCGGCGATGCCCCGCGGCCGCCATCGCCCGGCAGGCCGCGCGGGCTGCCTGCGAGCCGTTCGTCGGGGCCGATCAGGCCTTCGAGCACGGCGCGTACGGCGTGGTGTGCGTCCCGCTCGACGCGGCCGTCGGGGGTCCAGCCGTCGAGCGCCTCGAGGCCCGGCACCAGCGCAGCCAAGGCCGGTGAGACCACCGAGGAGTGGCCGTCGACGCGGGTCAGGTAGCACCGGCGCGCCGGCGCGGCCCGCTCGAGCTCCTCGGCCGGTGGGCGGTCGACCCTCCGGCCAGCCCGTCTCGTCCCAGCCCTGGCCGACGACCACGCCCAGGTCGGGCGCCTTCTCGGCGAAGGCGTGCGAGGTCGTCGAGCAGGGTCGCCAGCGCTGGTGGACGCCGGTGAGGTCGAGTCCGGTGAGCGCGAAGCCGGTGCGCACCGTGTGCACGTGGGCGTCGACGAAGCCGGGAGTGACCAGGGCGCCTCGCAGGTCCACGACCTCGCCCGACACCTCGCCCGCGCCGTCGAAGGCGGCGGCGTCGTCCTCGCTTCCGATGAAGACGATCCGGTCGTCCTCGACGGCCACGCACGTCGGGCGGCCGGACGCGGCGTGGACGACACCGTTGCGGTAGAGCGTGCGGGTCACCGTCGCCTCAGCCGCCTCTCGAAGAGCTGTCGCACGCCCTGCGTCGGCGCGGAGCAGGTCGAGGGCGTAGGCGGCGTGGCCGGGGACGTAGCCGTTGCCGACCAGCATCGTCACGTCGGCGGCCAGGCCCTCGGCGCCGAGGGCGGCCGCGGAGAACGACGTGGCCATCGAGAAGAAGATGACGGTGCCGCTCTCGGCGGTGGCGAGGATCGCGCCGCCCTCGCAGCCCGGCACGTCGACGCAGACGACGGTGACGTCGGCCGGCCCTCCCGCCTTGGCCACCGCGTCGCGCAGCGCGATCGGGTCACGGGCGTCGGCGACGACGACCTCGTCGGCCAGACCGGCCGCCTGGTGAGCAGGTCGGCCTCGGCCTGGTGCGGGACGACGCCGATGGTGCGGCCGGCTCCGGCGCCGTCGGGCGGCGGCGAGGCTCAGCGAGCCGGACTTGCCGGCGCCGCCGATGACGGCGACGGTCGGAGTCGCCGTACTCGCCCACGACGCGCGCGGTCAGGGCCGGGGCGCCGCAGACGTCCATCACCGACAGCGCCAGGTCGGCCGGCAGGTCGTCCGGGATCACGGCCGCGATCGAGCGGCCGAAGAGGACGGCGTAGCCGTCGCAGGGCACCTGCTCGCCGCGGCCGTCCCAGCCGGCCGAGGCCGTCCTCGATGACGAGCGGGGTGAGGGTGAGCGAGACCAGCGTGGCGACCCGGTCGCCGACGGCCAGGCCCGAGCGGGGACAGCTCCCCCACCTCCTCGACGGTGCCGACCAGCATCCCGCCGGACCCGGTCTCGGGGTTCTGCATCTTGCCGCGGGCGGCGACGATCTCGAGCACCTCGGCCGCGGACCCGCGTCCCCGTCGCCGTCGTGCTTGCGCTCGAGCTGGCGGAACGACGCCGCGTCGAGGTTGAGCTTCTCGACCCGGATCCGGACCTCGTCGGGCCACAGCTCCGAGCGGGTGTCGAGCCGCTGGGCCGCCTGGGGCAGGACCAGGCGGTCGTCCAGCACCCGGTGCAGGCCGGTCGGGTCACTTGTCACGGGCCAGCATGGCCGACGTCCTCCGTCAAACTCTCGCTCTGACAGGAAATCGTCCGGCGCGGCATTGGACGAACCGGACGTTCTCCTCGTACTCTGACAGAGGAGGGCGCGGCACACAACTGACGCGCCGCCCTCGACGTACGCCCCGAGCGGGGCCGCACCACAGGAGCAGCCGATGAGCATCGAGACCGCCATCGGTCTGGAGACCGGCCAGCCCTACCCCTACCGGCGCGTCGAGCTCGGTGGAGCCGGACTGGACCCGGTTCCCGGGCTGGAAGGACGTCACGGCCGAGGAGTGGGCCTCGGTCCAGTGGCAGCGCGCCCACTGCGTCAAGAACGTCCAGCAGCTGCGCGAGCTGCTGGGCGACCTGGTCGACGAGCGGTTCTACGCCGACCTCGAGCGGGACCAGGCCGAGCGCGCCACCATGTCGATGCTGGTGCCGCCGCAGATGATGAACACGATGGCGCCGCAGTCGGTGCCGGCCGGCCCCGGGTCGCTGACCGACGCGTTCTACGCCGACCCGATCCGCCACTACATGATCCCGGTGTTCTCGCGACCGTCGTACCGACTGGCCCTCGCACCCCCACGCCACCCGCGACTCGCTGCACGAGCACGACATGTGGGTGGCCGAGGGGCTGACCCACCGCTACCCGACCAAGGTCCTGGCCGAGCTGCTGCCGACCTGCCCGCAGTACTGCGGCCACTGCACCCGGATGGACCTGGTCGGCAACTCCACCGCGGTCATCGACAAGCTGAAGTTCGCCGGCAAGCCGAACGACCGGCTCGGCGCGATGATGGACTACCTGCGCGATACGCCGTCCGTGCGCGACGTCGTGGTCTCCGGCGGCGACGTGGCGAACATGCCGTGGCCGCGGCTCGAGGACTTCCTCACCAGGCTGCTGGAGATCGACAACATCCGCGACATCCGGCTCGCCACCAAGGCGCTGATCGGGCTCCCCCAGCACTGGCTCCAGGACGACGTGCGCAGCGGCATGGAGCGGGTGGCCACGATCGCTCGCCGACGCGGGGTCTCGATCGCGATCCACACGCACACCAACCACGCCAACTCGGTGACCCCGCTGGTGGCCGAGGCGACGCGCGCGATGCTCGACACCGGCATCCGCGACGTGCGCAACCAGGGCGTGCTGCTCAACGGCGTCAACGCCGACCCGCACGCGCTGCTCGACCTGTGCTTCGCGCTGCTCGACGGCGCGCAGATCATGCCCTACTACTTCTACATGTGCGACATGATCCCGTACTCCGAGCACTGGCGGGTCTCGGTCGCCGACGCCCAGCGGCTCCAGCACCACATCATGGGCTACCTCCCCGGCTTCGCGACGCCGCGGATCGTGTGCGACGTGCCGTTCGTCGGGCAAGCGCTGGGTGCACCAGCTCGCCGACTACGACACCGAGCGCGGCATCTCCTACTGGACGAAGAACTACCGCACCTCGATCGAGGCCACCGACCCCGAGGCCCTGACCCGCACCTACGAGTACTACGACCCGATCCACACCCTCCCCGAGGCCGGCCAGCAGTGGTGGGCCGAGCACGGCAACCTCGACGAGTCCGCGCTCAAGGCCGCCGAGGTCGCCGAGGCGTCCCGTCGGACGGCCGCCGCTCCAGGCCTACTGAGCGGGCCTCACCAGGGTGACAGCACCGGGTAGGGCTCGCGGGGCCGCGGCGCCGTGGGTTCGCCTGCGGTGAACGCGGTACGCCCGCCGGTGCGGTTGCCATACGGGTCACCGACGGTGCCCGCAGGGACGACGACCCGGTCGCCCGGTGACGCGGCGACCACGAAGACACCGCGGCGGGACGGCGAGACGCTGCACCCGCTCCCCCGACACCAGCACGGTCACCGGCACCCCCCCGGCGACCTGCGGCCGCCAGGTCAGGTCGGCGTACGGCTCGCGGCGCGGGGTAGGCCAGCGTGAAGGCGGCCCGTCCCGGCGGCCGCGCGCACCGGCTCGACGGCGAGCAGCGAGCCGCGGTTCACCGGGAACGTCGCCGACGCGAGCCGGTACTGCTTCGCCGTCACCACGAACCGGTAGCGCCCGGGTCTGGTGTCGAGCGGAACCTCCCAGCTGCGCGGTGTAGCGACCCTCGTTGGCCTCCACCACGTAGCGCGGCCCGAGCGGCACCTGCTCGTTGCCCTCGACGCTCCACTCGATGGTGGTCCCGAGGTCGTCGTGCACGCGACGCCAGCCGCCGTCAGCGCGGCGCTCCACCCGGACGAATGCCCGGTCGAGCGGACGGTCGGTGCCGCGCGCCCCGCCACGCCACGAGAACGCCGCTCTGCTCCAGCCGGTCACACCGGCCGGCTGCTCCAGCGCCACGCCCGTGCTCGGCGCCGTCCGGGAACGGTGTGTCGTCGGGCTCGAGGCCGTTCGTCGGGTCGAAGGCGTACGGCGCCGGAGCCGGTCGTCCCTCTGCCATCGACTCTGCGAGCAGCCCGGTCTGCTCGACCAGCAGGTTGGCGCTGTACTTGCCGAAGTTGGTCTGGCCGCCCTCGTAGGCCTGCCAGGCGTACTCCTCCGGGGTCGTGAAGTAGCCCTGGTACTCGTTGGCCAGCCCGCTGATCGCGACCGACCGCACCCCGGTCCCGGCCATGGCCGAGGCGACCGCCTCCTTGAGGCGCCGGCCGACCTCGGTCGGTGCACCTCGCCGGGGTTGGAGACGACCACGCCGTCGCCCACCCGGACGAGCGCCAGCGGCGCACCCTGTGGGATCGGCACGCCCTGCGGCTCGAGCTGGATCTTGTTGCCCTGTGGGCCGACCTCGGCCGGCAGCCGCTCGCCCTCGAAGACGAGCGCCGGTGTGCTCGTGCAGCTGGCCGCGGTGCTCGTCGGAGCCGCTGAGCAGTGGCAGCCCGGGCACGGCCTTGTCGTCGACCCGGCCGCCCTCGGTCTCCTGCCCGCAGAAGCAGAACCGGGTCCACCGCAGGTCGAGCTCGGGGTCGACGAGAGCCGGTGGCCGGCGTCGGTCCAGGCCCGCATCATGGCGGCGGCCTCGACGCGGCCGACGTACTCCGCGGCCGCCGGGCCGGTGCGGTGCAGAGCCGAGGAGGTGTCGCCCTCGTCGGCGTTGGAGAAGGCGGTGACGACGTCCTGGCCCGGCGGTGCCCCACCCGTACGGCGGAGCGCGTCCTCGGTTGCCAGCATCGCGGCGCCGAGGTGGTCGCCGTTGTAGTTCTCGGCTCGGGATCCGAGAGTGACGGTGCCGTGGTTGGCGAAGGTCGACCAGAGCCCGACGGGCACCAGCCGCCCGTCGAGCAGCTTGTCGACCCGGAGGACGTCGAGGTCGGGGTCGATCGTGCTGCCGGCGCCGTGCGGGACTCTCCGAAGCACTCCCCTCCCCCAGCTCCCGCTGGATGCCGTAGTTGGCCAGGTGCGCCTCGATCGACCGGTTCTCGGTGAGCCCGACCGGGATCTCGGTGTGCCCCCAGGCCGCGGCACCGGGCGCGAGGTCGTCGTCGGCCCGCTCGATGGCGGTGGCGATCCGGCGGGCGAGGAAGGCGTAGAGCTGCGGATCGGGCTGGAGGCTGAACTGGGTGGGCGTGGGCACGTTCGGGAAGGTGACGTCGTAGGCGGCGAACGGGAAGTACTGGCCCGGGGCGCTGTGCGTGTGCGTGCCCGGCGACCACCATCGACCGCTCGTCGATCCCGCGACCCTCGAGCAGCTTCGCCGCCTCGGTCAGCAGTCCACCCGCCACGCAGCACAGGTCGGTCGACGACCAGCGCCACCTTGGTGTCGCCCCGCTCGAGCACGATGGCCCTGGCCTGCAGTCGCGTGTGCTGTCCCTTCGCTCGTGCGTCCGAGCGCACGTTGCCCATCGTGAAGTAGCCGGTGGGTGGGGTGATGTCCGCCCGGCCGACGCCCACCCGCAGAGTCGGCTCCGGCGCGGCGCCCACGGCGCTGCCGAGACTGGTGACCGGTCCCGTGAGCGCACCGGTCAGGGCCACGAGAGCCGCGAGCAGCACGGCGACGAGTCGGGAGGGCATGTCCGGTCAACGAGGCCGGGCCGCCCCGGGTTATCCGGGGCTCAGGTGACGGGGCGGTTCTCGTACGGCGTGGAGAGCACGATCGTGGTCCGGGTGGAGACGTTGGCGGCGGAGCGGATCCGGGCGAGCAGGTCTTCGAGGTCGACCGGCGTGGCGACCCGGATCTTGAGGATGTAGGACTCCTCGCCGGCCACCGACCAGCACGACTCGATCTCGGGGATGTCGCGCAGCCGGTCGGGGTAGTCGTCGGGCTGCGAGGGGTCGTTCGGCGATGATCGAGATGAACGCGGTCAGCGGCAGGCCGAGCTCGTCGTGGCTGACGTACGCGCCGTAGCCCGTGATCAGCCCGCGCTGCTCCAGCCGCTTCACCCGCTGGTGGACGGCCGAGGTGGACAGCCCGGTCGCCTTGCCGAGGTCGGTGAAGGACATCCGGCCGTCGGCGGCGAGGAGGCTCAGGATGCGGCGGTCGGTGGCCTCCACGTCGGGCGTCGTCACGCCGGACAATCTAGCGGCAACCGCGCGGGCCGGTCCGCATGACAGGATGCGGCCGTGACTGAGCGCCTGATGCTGCTGGACACCGCGTCGATGTACTTCCGCGCCTTCTACGGCGTCCCCGAGATCACGCGCCGACGACGGCACGCCCGTCAACGCCGTGCGCGGCCTCCTCGACTTCATCAGCCGGCTGGTGGGCGAGTACCGCCCCACGCATCTGGTCTGCTGCTGGGACAACGACTGGCGTCCGCAGTGGCGGGTGGACCTGATCCCGTCGTACAAGGCGCACCGGGTCGAGCAGGTGGTCCCGGGTGCGGCGCCCGACGTCGAGGAGGTCCCCGACCCGCTCGAGGTGCAGATCCCGATCATCCTCGAGGTGCTCGACGCGTTCGGGATCCGGTGCTGGGAGCCGACGGCTACGAGGCGGACGACGTGATCGGCACCTTGGCCACCGACGCGGGGATGCCCGTCGACGTCGTCACCGGGGACCGCGACCTCTTCCAGCTCGTCGACGACGACGCCGGGGTCCGGGTGCTCTACATCGCCCGCGGCGTCGGCAACCACGAGCGGGTCACCCGCGACTGGGTGCGCGCGAAGTACGACGTCGAGCCGCGGCAGTACGCCGACTTCGCCACCCTCCGCGGGGACAGCCTCCGACGGCCTGCCCGGCGTGGCCGGGGTCGGCGAGAAGACCGCCGCCACGCTGCTCAACCGGTTCGGCGACATGGCCGGGATCCTCGCAGCAGCGCACGACCCGACAGCGACATGGGTCCCGGGCCGCGTGGCAAGATCAAGGCGGCCGCCGACTACCTCGACGTCGCGCCCACGGTGGTGGCCGTGGCCCGCGACATCGACTTCGGGACACGGCCGACCTCGCGCTCCCCCGGGTTCCCCGGGACCCGGACGCCCTGGCCGACGCTCGCCGACCGCTACTCGGCCTGACCAGCGCCGTCGAGCGGTTGCGACAGGCCCTGTCCCACGAGGGTCCCTGAGCGCCGGCGTCGTACGGTGGGCGCATGAGCAACGTCGCCGTCGTCGGGGGCCACGGACAGGTGGCCCGTCACCTCCACCCACTCCTGGTCGAGGCCGGCCGGACACCGGTCGCCCTGGTCCGCAGCGATGACCAGCGGGCCGACGCTGGAGGAGCTCGGGGCGCAGGTGCGCCTCCTCGACATCGAGCGGGCGACCGGCCCGGCGTTTGCCGACGCGTTCGCCGGCTGCGACGCGGTCGTCTTCACCGCCGGCGGCGGACCCGACGGCAACATCGAGCGCAAGCGGACCGTCGACCTCGAGGGCAGCCTGAAGTCGATCGAGGGCGCCCACGCCGCCGGCATCACCCGCTTCGTCCAGGTCTCCGCCATCGGCGTCGACGACCCGCTCCCCGAGGACGTGTCCCCGGTCTGGAAGGCGTACGTCGAGGCGAAGCGCGAGGCCGACGCGGCGCTGCGGGTCAGCGCCCTGGACTGGACGATCCTGCGCCCCGGTCGCCTGACCGACGACCCGCGGCACCGGCCTGGTCGCGCTCGGCGAGGACGTCCGCCGGGCCGAGATCCCGCGGGCCGACGTCGCCGCCGTCGTGGCCGCGGTGCTCGACGACGAGTCGACGCACGGCCGTCAGTGGAACCTGGTCGAGGGCAGCGTGTCCGGTCGCCGAGGCGATCGCAGCGGCCCTGCAGGACTGATCGGTCCGTCGATCGGCGTCAGTCCGCTGAGCCCGGAGTAGGCCACCACGCCGCGGCGCAGCCGGCGCGACCACCTCGCGGGCGGTCTCGCGCAGCGGGCGAGTCCCCGGCGGCGTCGGCGACCTGCCCGGCCAGGTCGAGCAGCTGCTTCATCCAGCGCACGAAGTCGCCGGCGGCGAGGTCGGTCGCGGCCAGGACGGAGTCGAGGTCGTCACCCTCGGCCCAGCGGTACGCCGCCCAGGCGAACCCGAGGTCCGGCTCGCGCAGGAAGTCGAGCTGGTGCTCGCGCTCGAGCGCGTCGCAGCTCGCCCCACAGCCGGACCATCTCGGCCGATGGCCGCCTTGACCGCTCCGCCGGGGATCCGTGGCGAGCTGGCGTCGTCGGGGCGGCGGGCCTCGAAGACCAGGATCGACAGCGCCGCGGCGAGGCCCGACGGGTCGCAGGTCGTCCCACAGCCCGTGCCGCAGCGACTCGGCGGCCAGCAGGTCGACGTCGGAGTAGATCCGGCGCAGGTGCCCGCCGCGCTCGGTGACCGTGTCGCCGTCGAGGTAGTCCAGCGCGGTGAGCACCTCGCACACCCGGTCGAACTGGCGGGCGACGGTGTTGGTGCGCTGCTCGACCCGGCGCCGCAGGGTCGTCGGCGTCGCGGTCGAGCTTGAACCACCGCTCCGCCCAGCGGGCGTGGTCCTCGCGGTCGGGGCACTCGTGGCACGGGTGGGCCTTCGAGCTCGGCTCGGAGCCGGTCGATCTCGGTCTCGGCCTCCGGTCGGGTGCGGCGGTTCGAGGCTCGGCGCTGGGCGCCGTCGCACCTCGACGGCGGATGGCGGGGTGCAGGTCGTGGGTCTCGCGTGCGCAGCGCCGAGGCCAGGTCGCGCCGCATCTGCGGGTTGCGGCCGTTGAAGTTGCGCGGCACCTTGAGCCGGGTCAGCGCCTGCCACCGGGGTCGGGAAGTCGATCATCGCCAGCCGCCGGGCCTGCCGCTCGGCGGTCACGACGTAGGGCCGCGGCTCGTCGCCGCGACAGCCCGGGGTCGACGACCACGGCGAACCCGGCGAACTTGCCCGCCGGCACCTCGATCACGTCACCGGGCTTGAGCCGGGACAGCGAGTCGAGCGCCTCCTCGCGCCGGTCGGCCCGGCGCGCCTGGCGGCACGCCTTCTCGACGTCGGAGATCCGGCTGCCGGAGCGCGGCGTACTCCATGAAGTCGCCGAGGTCGCAGGTCGCCGCCTCGCGGTAGCCGTCGAGCGCGTCCTCGCTCTTGCGCAGCTGCCGGGCCAGCCCGACCACGGCCTTGTCGGCCTGGAACTGCGCGAACGACTGCTCGAGCAGCTCGCGCGGCGGTCGTCCGGCCGAACTGGTGCACGAGGTTGACCGCCATGTTGTACGACGGCCGGAACGACGAGCGGAGCGGGTAGGTGCGGGTCGACGCGAGGCCGGCCAGCTCCCGCGGGTTCATGCCCGGCTGCCACAGCACGACCCCGTGCCCCTCGACGTCGAGGCCGCGGCGGCCGGCGCGACCGGTGAGCTGGGTGTACTCCCCCGGCGTGATGTCGGCGTGGGTCTCGCCGTTCCACTTGCTCAGCTTCTCGATCACGACCGTGCGGGCCGGCATGTTGATGCCGAGGGCCAGGGTCTCGGTCGCGAAGACCGACCTTGCAGAGGCCGCGGACGAAGAGCTGCTCGACGCACTCCTTGAACGCCGGCAGCATCCCGGCGTGGTGCGCGGCGACGCCGCGGGTCAGGCCGTCGAGGAAGTCGTGGTAGCCCAGCACGTGCGAGGTCGTCGTCGGGCAGGTGCCGGCAGCTCTCCTCGACGAACTCGTAGATCTCGTCGCGCTCCTGCGGCGTGGTCAGCCGGACCCGGGCGTTCAGGCACTGGGTCACCGCGGCGTCGCAGCCGACCCGGCTGAAGATGAAGACGATCGCCGGCAGCAGCCCCTCCCGGTCGAGCCGGTCGATCGACGTCGACCCGGCTCGGGATCCACACCCGCCGGCCGTTGCCGACCGGGCGGCCTGCCCCGCCGCGTCTCTTGCCGGCGCCCGGCCGCGGGCAGCGGACCGGCCCCGCGGCGACCGGCGGTCCCTCATCCGGGTGCTGGCCAAGTCGTCGCGGGCGAGCTTGAGCAGCTCGTCGTTGACCGGTGCGCCCTCGCTGGACGAACCCCGCGGAGGCGTCCACGTCGGAGCCCGGCGAACAGGTCGAGCAGCCGCCGGCCGACCATCACGTGCTGGTAGAGCGGCACCGGCCGCTTCTCCTCGACGATCGTGCGTCGTGTCGCCGCGGACCGTGTCCAGCCACTCGCCGAACTCCTCGGCGTTGGAGACGGTCGCGGACAGCGAGATCAGCGACACCGACTCGGGCAGGTGGATGATGACCTCCTCCCACACCGCGCCCCGCTCCCGGTCGGCGAGGTAGTGCACCTCGTCCATCACCACGAAGCCGAGGCCGAGCAGGGTCCGGGACCCGGCGTACAGCATGTTGCGCAGCACCTCGGTCGTCATCACCACGATCGGCGCCTCGCCGTTGACGTGTTGTCGCCGGTGAGCAGGCCGACCTGGTCCTCGCCGTACCGCGCGACGAGGTCGTTGTACTTCTGGTTGGACAGCGCCTTGATCGGGGTCGTGTAGAAGCACTTGCGCCCGGTCGTCGAGCGCCAGGTGGACGGCGAACTCGCCGACGATCGTCTTGCCGGAGCCGGTCGGGCGCGGCGACCAGCACGCCGCGGCCGTCCTCGATCTCCTGGCAGGCCCGGACCTGGAAGTCGTCGAGCGGGAAGTCGTAGTGGCGGCGAAGTCCGAACACGGGGTAGCGCGGCTGCTCCGGTAGTCGGCGTACCGCTCGGCCGGGCTGCGGTCGGGCTCAGGCAAGGACGCTCAGCGCTCCTGGGGCGCACTCGATGGTGAGGGGCAGGGCGCCGAACCGCTCGCCGTCGGCGTAGGACACGATGCCGGGTGCCGCGACCGTGACGGTACGCGCCAGGTGGTGCTCGTACTGCGGGTGCGTGACGTGGGTGCCCTTGAACAGCTTGGGGTAGGTCCGGACCAGGCTCGGGCTTGCTCATCGGCTTGATGATGACGACGTCGAGCAGGCCGTCGTCGAGGACGGCGCCCTCGGTGATCCGCAGGCCGCCGCCGAAGGACGGCGCCGTTGCCGACGGCGACCAGCATCGCGTCGAGCCGGCGGCTGCGCCGTCGAGCTCGAGCGTGTAGGGCAGCGGCTCGAAGACCCGCAGCTCGGCCAGGGTGGCCAGGTTGTAGCGCATCTGGCCCTTCGGGCCAGGTCATCCGGTTGGCGCGCTCGTTGACGATGGCGTCGAAGCCGGCGGCCAGCACGGTCACGAAGTACTTCGAGCCGCTGCGGGCCAGGTCGATCCGCTTGGCGTGGGAGGCGATCACCCGGTCGGCGGCGGCCAGCGGGTCCTTGCGCGGGATGTCGAAGTAGCGGGCCACGTCGTTGCCGGTGCCGGCCGGGATGATGCCGAGGCGGGTGCCGGTGTCGGCCACCGCCTGGGCGCCGAGGTGCACCATCCCGTCGCCCACCGCACACGACCAGGGCCTCGACCCCGTCGGCCACGCACTGGCGGGCCAGGTCGAGCGCCTCGTCGGCGTCGCGGCCCTCCAGGTTGCGGACCACGAACCCGGCGTCGCGCAGCCGTGGCAGGGCGGCGTCCCGGGCCTTGCGCGCCCCTGCCCTTGCCCGCGGTGGGGTTGGTCAGGAGCGCGATCTCGCGCGAGTCTGCCGGGCACGCTCAGACCCTAGGGCACCCTCATCGACGGTCCGAACCGATCCGTCAGCAGTCGCGCCGACGTAGTAGTCGTCGGCGGAGGCGCCGACCGCCTTGGCCAGCCGGCCGAGGGCGTCGAGCACGAGGTCGGCGGTGAACGCCGGTGCCGGGCACGGCCAGGGTCAGCCGGTCGTCGTCGGCCAGCAGCAGGATCTGGCCGTGCCGCCAGGCCAGGTGGGCGCGGGTGCGGACGTCGCCTCGTCGGCGACCGGCGCGGGGTAGGCCTCGTCGACGGCCAGCAGGTCGCAGGGCACGTCGTCCGGCCCGGCGCCGGTGAGGGCGCCGCGCACGTGGTGCCCGTCGGCGTACGCCGGTCTCGGCGGCCCACATGACCTCGCCCTCGCCCAGCCAGTCGGGGAGGTCGAACGGGTCGAGGTCGTCCAGGGGTGCGGTCACAGCGGCGACAGCTCGTCGTCGACCGACGCCGCCAGCTCGTCGCCGGTCGCGGCGGCGCCGGTCGAGGATCCGGCGATCACCTCGGAGATGACGAAGAGGACGAGCATCGGGATGGCCAGGATCAGCATGGTGAACGGGTCGGTGGACGGCGTCGCGACCGCGGCGAACACGAACGTGCCGATCACGATCCACGGGCCGGTGGGCGCCGAGCGTCTTGCCCCGTCAGCACGCCCGGCGAGGTTGAGCAGGATCACGAAGACCGGGATCTCGAAGGCGATGCCGAAGACCAGCAGGGTGCGGATCAGGAACGTGAGGTAGTCGCCGAACTCGACCAGGTTCGTGAGGTCCGCCTGGGTGAGCCCGATCAGGATCTCCAGGCCCTTGGGCAGGGTGAGGTAGCCGACGGACCACGCCGGCCAGGAACAGCGGCCCGGCGACAGCCGCGAAGACCCGCGACCACTTGCGCTCCTGGGCGTGCAGCCCGGGGAGGATGAACGCCCAGATCTGGTAGAGCCAGAACGGGCTGGTCGCGACCAGCGCCGACCAGGCCGCAGAGCTTGAGGTAGAGCATCAGCGGGCCGCCGGCGCCGGCGATGGTGGCCTCGGTGCTGACGTCTTCGCCGAGCGCCTCCTGGGCGTCGTTGTAGGGCGTCAGGACCAGCTGGAAGATCTGGTCGAAGAAGAACAGCGAGACGATCAGGCCGAGGCAGGATGACCACCGCGACTCTTCAGGACGCGGGCGCGCAGCTCGCGCAGGTGGTCGGACAGGGCCATCCGGCCGTCCGCGCCGACGGGGTGGTGGGGCTTCCCCGCGAAGAGCTGGAGGACTCCGGAGAGTGACACCGACGTGACCGGGGTCAGCTGGTGGTGCCGTCGCGCTGCTCGCGCACGCACCGGGTCGGCACGGTGCTGCTCGCGGCGCGGCCTCGAGCTCCTTCTGCTCCGGGGTCTTCTGGCTGTCGGAGACGTCGTCGTCGTCGTCGACCAGGCCCTTGGTCTCGGCCTTGAAGATGCGCAGCGCCCGGCCGCTGCCGCGGGCGAGCTCGGGAAGCTTCTTGGCGCCGAAGAGCAGCAGGATCACCAGAACGATCAGCACGAGCTCCCAGCCGCCGGGTACGGCGATGAGCGGGTTCAGTTCATGGCTTCCTCACATCGGTTTGGGCGTCGACATCCATCGTACGCCGGTCAGGTGTACAGCCTGAGCGCTTCCTGTGCGCTTGGCGGTGAAAGACTCGGCGAACTCTCGCCGGGGCCACCACCTGGGCGTGCGGAGCCAGGCGCAGCAGGAGTCGGTGCAGCCAGCGCTCGTCGGCGATCAGCGAGGTCGACCTCTAGGTCGCCGTCGTCGGCTGGGCGCACGTCCTCGACGGGGTAGTACTCCACCACCCAGCGGGCCGGCGGGGCCAGCCGCAGCGTGGCCAGCGTGGTGTCGGCGGAGCGCTGGAAGATCCCCTCGGCGAGGTCGCGGGGCGGCTCGGCCGGGGTCTGGATCGGGGAGTCGAGCACCTCCGCGTCCTGGATCCGGTCCAGCCGGAACAGCCGGGGCGCCTCGGCGGTGTGGCACTAGGCGTCGAGGTAGGTGAAGCCGTGGGCGGTGACGATGCCGCGCGGGTCGACCACCCGCTCGGACTCCTCGTCGCGGGACGGCACCTAGTAGGTCAGCCGCACCTGGCGGGCTGCTCGGTGGCCTCTTCGAGGTCGGCCGGAACCGGGCGCCGAGGACGTCGACGCCCGGTGCCGGTGCCCGGGTCGACCAGCGGGTCGAGCCGCCCCGTGCACCGCCGCCTCGAGCTTGGCGAGGGTGCGGTCGACGATCTCGCGGGTCGTCGTCGGCCGCACCGTTGCGCAGGGCGCGCAGGGCGACGATCACCGCCGTCGCCTCGGTGGGCGAGAGCTGGAGCGGACGGGCGAGGTAGTCGGCGTTGGACACCCGGATCACCCCGTCGGCCTCCTCTCCCTCGAGCGCGTCGAGGTCGACGTCGATCAGGTCGTCGGGATAGCCGCCCGGCAGCCCGCACATGAACAGCACCTTGAGGTCCGTGACGAGCCGCTCGGGGGTGACGCCGAGGTCGGCGGCCGCCTCGTCGACCCGCACCGTCCCGCGGGCGTAGAGGTAGGGCACCAGGCGCAGCAGGCGGACGACCTGGTCCTTGGCCGATCCGGGGGGTGCGGCGCTCACGACACCGTCCCGGCGACGACGGCGGCCAGCCGGTCGACCACGCTTCGCGCAGCGCGGCCGGGGCCTCGACGTAGACGTCGGCGCCGTAGGACAGGAGCTCGTCGGCGAGCGCCATGCCGCCGCGCCCGAGGGTCAGCCGGTCCCAGCTGGTGACGTCGTCGGGGCCGGCGACGTCGGTCTCGACCGCGTCGGCGCTCCGGCGCAGGGAGTGCCCGGTGCCACCTCGGGCCAGCACGGTGACGGTCTCCGCGACCGGAGCCGGCGCGAGCCGCCGGGTGACGTCGCGGATGTCGACGCCGGCCGGGACGTCGTACGACGCCGGGCTGGCCCGCTCCGGCGGGCCTCGCCCTGGACCCGGGACAGGCGGAAGACCCGCTCCTCGCCGCGGTCGGTGTCGAAGCCGACGGCGTACCAGCGGCCGGAGTAGCGGACCACGCCCCAGGGCTGGAGGTGGCGGGTCGTGGGCTCGGTCTGGCCGGAGCGGAGGTAGTCGAACTCGACCGGGGTGCGCTCCTGGCTGGCCTCCCAGAACACGTCGAAGGACGGCTCCTCGGCGACCAGCCGCGGCTCCACGATGTCGAGCGCGGAGACGTCGACCGGGAGCCCGAACGCGGTCAGCTTGCGCACCGCCTCGGTGGTGGCCTCGGCCAGCCTGGCGTGCTCCCACACCCGGGTGGCGAGGCCGATCACCGCGGCCTCGTCGGCGGCGAGCTCGATCCGCGGCAGCTGGAGCTCGTCGGGACGGACCCGGTAGCCCGGCTCGTCGTCGAAGTAGGCGTCCATCTGGCCGACCTCGATCGGGCACCCCGATGCTGCGCAGGTCGTCCTTGTCGCGCTCGAACATCTTCTCGAAGGCCTCGTCGGAGGAGTCGGGGTAGAGGATCGACCGGATCCGGTCCTTGGAGACGTAGTGGCGCTGGACGAGCAGCATGATCAGCAGGTTCAGCAGCCGCTCGCTCTTCTCCGTCGCCATGTCACTCCCTCCGGCGCTCGGTCAGCCGGCGGCGAGGATGTCGACGAGGAAGTACAGCGTGTCGTCGCCCGAACGTTGATCTGCGGGTTGCCCTGCTTGCCGTATCCCTCGTCCGGGGGGACGGCCATCAGGACGCGCGAGCCGATGTTCGCGCCGACGAGGGTCTTGTCCCAGCCGGGGACGACTTGGCCCACGCCGATCGGGAAAGTCGTGGGCTGCTCGCTGAAGCTGTCGTCGAAGGGCTTCTTCCCGTCGTACTCCTGTCCGAGGTAGTCGACCACGATGGTCTGGCCCTTCTCGACCTCGGCGCCGTCGCCCTCCATCAGCTCGTCGCTGCGGAGCGCCTCGCTCGGATCGGGTGCGTTCGAGAAGTCGAGCGCGGTGGGCTCGCCGTCCTTCTCGACGATCTTCGGTGCCCACGAGGGCGCCTTCGCCGACTCACCGGAGGGCTCCTCGAGCACGGAGCTGAGCAGGTCGATGACCACGAGCACGGTGTCCTGGTTGCCGATGCCGAGCTGCGGGTTGCCCTGCTCGCCGAACGCCTCGGTTGCCGGGGCCGCAACCATGACCCGGGAGCCGACGGTCTGTCCCTCGATCCCCTCGAGGAACACCGGGCTCAGCTGTTTCTCGTCGA
This sequence comes from uncultured Actinomycetota bacterium, assembly GCA_963830755.1. Lineage (GTDB taxonomy): Bacteria > Actinomycetota > Actinomycetes > Propionibacteriales > Nocardioidaceae > Nocardioides. The sequence goes on from CAWHNI010000016.1 coordinate 425,246, forward strand.
CCGTGACCATCTCCGGCTTCTCGTCATCGTAGGTCGAGAACGCCTTCTCCTGGGTGAAACCGTTGCCGAACCAGAGGTGGGTGAGCACCTGGTCGCCGGCGGCGAGCTCCGCCCCGTCGCCCTCGATGAGCACCTCGGTGGTGGTCTCGGTGGCATCGAGCTGCCGGTCGAAGGTGACCTCGGGGGCGGTGCCGAACTCCCCCTCCACCTGCACGGAGTCGAGGGTCGTGTCGGCGCTGGAGCCACCCTCGTCGTCACCGCAGGACACCAGGGTCAGGCCGAGCGAGGCGGCGAGCACGAACGGGAGGACACGACGGGTACGTCGGAACACGGGATTCATCAACACCTTCAGGGCTTTCGGGACAGCCCCGACACCCTATCCGGCGCCCTTCACATGCCGTCGATGAGGCGCTGCACCCGCTCGTCGTACGCCCGGAAGGGGTCCTTGCACAGCACCGTCCGCTGGGCCTGGTCGTTGAGCTTGAGGTGCACCCAGTCGACCGTGAAGTCGCGTCGGCGCTCCTGGGCCTTGCGGATGAACTCGCCGCGCAGCCGGGCACGGGTGGTCTGAGGCGGGATCGACTTGGCCTGGAAGACCTTGAGGTCGGTGGTGACCCGGGCGACGGCGCCCCGCTTCTCCAGCAGGTAGTAGAGCCCGCGGCTGCGGTGGATGTCGTGGTAGGCCAGGTCGAGCTGGGCGATCCGCGGGTGGCCCAGCGGGAGACCGTGCTTGGCGCGGTAGCGGTCGATCAGCTTCCACTTGATGACCCAGTCGATCTCGCGGTCGACCAGGCCGAGGTCGTCGGACTCCACGGCCTTGAGGCCGCGCTCCCAGAGGTCGAGGGTCTGCTCGATCACCGGAGTGGAGATCTGCCGGCGGTCGACGAAGTCGCGGGCCTTGGAGAGGTACTCGTGCTGGATGTCGAGGGCGCTGGCCTCACGACCGTTGGCCAGGCGGACCTTGCGCCGACCGGTGACGTCGTGGGAGATCTCGCGGATCGCCCGGATCGGGTTCTCCATGGTCAGGTCCCGCATGACGACCCCCTCCTCGATCATCCGGAGGACCAGGTCGCAGCTGGCGACCTTCAGCAGGGTCGTCGTCTCGCTCATGTTGGAGTCGCCGACGATCACGTGCAGGCGGCGGTACTTCTCGGCGTCCGCGTGCGGCTCGTCGCGGGTGTTGATGATGGGGCGGCTGCGGGTCGTGGCGCTCGAGACGCCCTCCCAGATGTGCTCGGCCCGCTGGGACACGCTGTAGGTCGCACCGCGCGGCGTCTGGGTGATCTTCCCCGCCCCGACGACGATCTGGCGGGTGACGAGGAAGGGGATCAGCACGTCGGCCAGACGAGTGAACTCGCCGGACCGGCCGACGAGGTAGTTCTCGTGGCAGCCGTAGGAGTTGCCTGCGGAGTCGGTATTGTTCTTGAACAGGTAGATCTCGCCGGCGATGCCCTCGTCGTGGAGGCGCTGCTCGGCGTCGAGGAGCAGCCCCTCGAGCACCCGCTCCCCCGCCTTGTCGTGGGCGACGAGCTCGGTGACGTCGTCGCACTCGGGAGTGGCGTACTCCGGGTGACTTCCGACGTCGAGGTAGAGCCGGGCACCGTTGCGCAGGAAGACGTTGCTGCTGCGTCCCCAGCTGACGACCTTGCGGAAGAGGTAGCGGGCCACCTCGTCCGGGCTCAGGCGGCGTTGTCCGCGGAACGTGCACGTGACGCCGTACTCGTTCTCGATGCCGAAGATCCGCCGGTCCACGAGGGCCAGCCTAGGCGCACCGTGGGCGTTTGGTGACCCGATCTGGTTCCCCGGGGCGTCGCCGTTTGGTACCAAACGGCGACATTTCGTCGCCAGATCATGCCGTTCGTCCCCAATCAGTGCCCCTCCCAGTGACCTTTATCCAGCGGTTCTGCAGGCGACGGCGCCCCGCCATGGAGTACGACGACTCGCGGAGCCACGCGTACCACCTCCTCAGCCGCGCGGGCCGATGTGGCCGGCCCAGCTCACGGTCCATTTCCTGGAGCATTGCCCTCGGATGGTTGAGCAGGTCGTCAGCGACGTACCCCCGGCGTTCGGCCCCAGCATCCAGCAGCCGCCTTGCACGCCGAAGGTCCGCCTTGCGACGGGGTGCCTTCTCGTGCTCGTCCCCGTCGTACTCATGCACGAAGGGCGTGCCCTTCACCCAGAGATCGACCCGCGCCGCGAACCGCCCGGCGTCGTCATTAATGTCGTACTGCGGCTCGACATCGATGGCAACCGCCTCGTGGAACAGTCGAAGCATGGTCTCCCAGGCCGATTCCGACCTCGGCTCGCTCAGGGCGACCGCATTCCTGAGCAGCCGGGATCCGGGTCGACCGGAGTGGCAGTACTCGTCCAACTTGTCCGGCTCGACGTGACCGAATCGGAGCGCGGAGTCAAGCATGACCACGAGGTCGACGAGACCGAGATCCCGCGCTGCGCGGAGCAGGATCTCGTACGGACTGTCCACGGGCAGCCCGTCGACGATCCCGATCACGGAGCTGCGCGTCAGCCGCGAACAGATCAACCCAGCCCTCCGGGGGATGTTCCCGTGAAGGGTGGTCGCGGCGAAGACAGGCACGGACCGGGGTAGTTTCGGCAGCCACCAACCGCACAAGTCCGCTGCGGTGACGTGTGTGAACACGGCGTCCGGAGGGAGCACGAGCTGCCAGGCACCGAGGTCACGAAGCTGCTCGTGTCTTGCGTCGCCGCTCGTCCCGGTCGGGAGGTAGAGGCCGTGGCTCACTCTTCGGAAGCCTGGGGCCCGGATGTTCCCGCGGATCGGAGCGAGGTCGCCGGTGTCTCGCTCCCTTTCATCGGTCATGCCGATGATCATCCGTGGTCCTCGACGGTGTCGGCACAGGCTGCGTGGGTGTCTGTGGATAACCCGCGATCCGTACGCCCGCTGGATGGGCGCGGCCCTTACACCCCACGATTGCGGACAAACCGCATGGTTGGGGCCCTGAAAGTTCCCGTTTGGTACCAAACGGCAAGATCCCCCCTGCCCGGCGAGGCAGAATTTCTGTTACGAGGTCGGATCGGGGCCGTCGGGGGCTGTCGCGAGCGGCTTGCCGGCGATGGTGAGCATCCGCGCGATGGTGGTGCCGGCGACGTCGCCGGGCACATACGGTCCGCCCACCACGAGGTGCGTGAGGTCGCCCGCCGCCTGGCCGTTGGCGAGACGAACCGCAGACCCCGAGTCGCCGGGGCTGGCCGCGCCGACCCAGGCGAAGGCGTCGCCGCCGTCGCCGTTGCCGCGGTAGACCACCACGCCCGCGCGCGGCGTGCCGCCCGTGCCGATCACCAGGCCGTGGCCGGCGTGCTCCACCACGTCGTTGGGCTGGGGGTTGCCCGAGCCGGTCGGGCCGCCGAAGTACGTCATCGACGGGTTGACGTACTGCTCCATGGAGGGCCGTACGTCGATCAGGGCGAAGTCGTTGCCGATGCCCCTGTTCACGCTCTTCACCGTCGTGCCGATGTTCATCAGGACACCGGGGGCCGCGACCAGGGTGACCTCGTCGCCGACCTCGGCGCAGTGGCCGGCGGTGCCGATGTAGTAGTCACTGCTGGAGCCGAACACGAAGTTGGTGGTGCAGCCCGCGGGGGCGATGATCCACGCCCCAGGGCGGATGCCGGTGAACGCCAGGCCCGAGGTGTCGTAGTCGACGCCCTCAGGTAGCGGCACGCCCTCGCCCCGCTCTGCCGCGGCCATCACCCGGTCGTGCAGCGCCGGGGTGTACCAGTCGGGCTGTGGTGCCTTGAGCTCGACGAACCTGGCGCCGGTGCGCGTCGAGTCCGTCGGCGCGCCGGCTGCGGGTGCGGTGGCCAGCGGCAGCGCCAGGACGACGGCGGCGATGAGGACGGAGAGCGGGCGTGACGACAACATCTGCGACGACTCCTTTGTCAGGTCGTGCCTCCCCTATCTGGTCCAACGGGACCGGCCGGGTCCGGTTACGGCGACACGCCCGAGGCCGTCTCGGCCTAGAGCGGGTCGGAGGGATCCGCAGGCGGCGGCGCGACGGGCGGCTCGCCGGTGGTCGGGTCCTCCAGCGGAGGTACGGCGCCGCTCACCTGGTCGGTCGGGTCGGCGGGGTCGTCGGTGGCGGAAGGGGCGGCACCGCCGTCTGGTCGGCGGTCCTCCTCGCTCGGCGCGCCGGGAGTCTCGGGACCGCGGTCCCCGAGCAGCTCGCGCAGCCGCGCCGGCCGGAGTCGGCTGAACTTGCGCGGCTGGATCCGGGTGCGGTCGAGCACCGCGACCTCGAGGTGGTCGACCGGTACCACCCGGTCACCCGGGCTGCTCTTCTCGGTCCCGGAGTGGCCCAGCGCGGCCACGGCGACCCGCAGCGCGCCGTCGAGCGAAGCGCCCTCGGCGTAGTTGTCCTTGAGGTGCTCGGCCACGACGTCGGCGGCGCCGCCCATCACGGCGTACCCGTGCTCGTCGGCCACCTGGCCGTCGTAGGTCAGCCGGTAGAGCTGATCCTCCGCCGCGGTGTCGCCGATCTCGGCGACGAAGATCTCCACCTCGTAGGGCTTCTCGCCGCCGCTGGAGAAGATCGTGCCGAGGGTCTGTGCGTAGGCGTTGGCCAGGCCCCGGCCCGTCACGTCGCGGCGGTCGTAGGCGTAGCCGCGCATGTCGGCGAGGCGGACCCCGGCGATGCGGAGGTTCTCGAACTCGTTGTAGCGACCGACGGCCGCGAACGCGATCCGGTCGTAGATCTCCGAGACCTTGTGGAGGGCCTGGGAGGGGTTCTCCGACACGAACAGGATCCCGTCGGCGTACTGGACTGCGACCACCGACCGGCCGCGGCCGATGCCCTTGCGGGCGAAGTCGGCCCGGTCCTTCATCAGCTGCTCGGGTGAGACGTAGAACGGCATGCTCATCGCTGTAACTCTTTCGGTTGTCGAGCCTGTCGAGACACCTCAGGTCAGGGGCGCGGCCGGGCCGTCGGGTCGGTTCATCCGGCCCGCGATCATCCGGTCGGCGATGTCGGCCACGTCGGCGTCGGGCATCCGACGGCCGCCGTCGGCGGTGATCACCTGGACGACCGGGAAGATCCGCCGGGTGAGATCGGGCCCGCCAGTGGCGGAGTCGTCGTCGGCGGCGTCGTAGAGGGCCTGGACGACGGCCGTCACGCAGTCCTCCTCGACGAGGTCGTCGCGGTAGAGCTTCTTGAGCGAGCCGCGGGCGAACAGGGAGCCGGAGCCGACCGCATGGAACGCCGTCTCCTCGTAGCGGCCACCGGTGACGTCATAGCTGAAGATCCGGCCCTGGTTGGCGTTGAGGTCGTAGCCGGCGAAGAGGGGTACGACGGCCAGGCCCTGCATCGCCATCCCGAGGTTGGCGCGGATCAGGGCCGCGAGCCGGTTGGCCTTGCCGTCCGTGGAGAGCGTCGTGCCCTCGATCTTCTCGTAGTGCTCCAGCTCGGTCTGGAACAACCGGACCAGTTCGATCGCCAGCCCGGCAGACCCGGCGATGCCTACCGCCGAGTACTCGTCGGCGGGGAAGACCTTCTCGATGTCGCGCTGGGCGATGATGTTGCCCATCGTCGCCCGGCGGTCACCCGCCATCACGACCCCGCCGGGGAAGGTCGCGCTGACAATCGTGGTGCCGTGCGGGGCGAGGTCTCCCGCGTGGCCCTGGGGCACGGCACGGCGGGACGGGAGGAGGTCGGGCGACTGGGCGGACAGGAAGTCGCTGAACGACGACGAACCCGGCACGAGGTACGCCGCGGGGAGGCGGGGGTCGGACATGCGCGCCTACTCCCCGCCCTTCTGGATGAAGGACTTCACGAAGTCCTCGGCGTTGGTCTCGAGCACGTCGTCGATCTCGTCGAGGATCGCGTCGACGTCGTCGTCGAGGGCCTCCTTGCGCTCCGCAACGTCACTCTCGGGCGCGACCTCGGTGGCTTCCTCGTTCTCCGTCGACTTCCGCGGCTGCTTCCGCTCCTGTGCCATGACCCGACCCTATCCACTCCGTGGTTCCCACACGGGCGACGCCGCCAGAAATGTGTCAGCGAGTCAGGGCGGCGAACAGCGCCTCGGCGGTGTCGCAGCGGTCGAGAAGCTCGCCGACGTGAGCGCGGCTGCCCCGCAGCGGGTCGATGGTCGGCACCCGCTGCAGCGACTCCCGGCCGGGGAGGTCGAAGATCACGGAGTCCCAGGAGGCGGCGGCGACGTGGTCGGCGTACTTCTCGAGGCAACGGCCACGGAAGTAGGCGCGGGTGTCCTCGGGCGGGTCGTGCATGGCAACGTCGACCACCCGGTCGTCGAGGAGCCGTTCGATCCGGCCCATCCCGACGAGGCGGTGGTAGAGCCCCTTCTCGGGACGGATGTCGGAGTACTGGTAGTCGATCAGCTGGAGCTTGGCGTCCTCCCAGCCGAGGCCGTCTCGGTGGCGGTACTGGTCCAGAAGCTTCAGCTTGGCCACCCAGTCGAGCTCGGTGGCGCACAGCATGGGGTCGCGCTCGAGCCGGTCCAGCACCGACTCCCAGCGCCGCAGCACGTCGACGGTCTGGCTGTCGGCGTCGGAGCCGAACCGGTCCTCGACGTACTTCTTGGCCAGGTCGAGGTACTCCATCTGCAGCTGTACGGCGGTGAGCTTCCGGCCGTCGGTGAGGGTGATGGTCTGCTTCAGCGTCGGGTCGTGGGAGACCGAGCGCAGGGCCGAGACCGCACCCTCGACCGTGAACTCCTGGCTCAGGAAGCGGTCCTCGATCATCGAGAGGACCAGCGCGGTGGTGCCGACCTTGAGGTAGGTCGACACCTCCGCCAGGTTGGCGTCGCCGAGGATCACGTGGAGGCGGCGGTACTTCTCCGGATCGGCGTGCGGCTCGTCGCGGGTGTTGATGATGGGCCGCTTGAGCGTCGTCTCGAGGCCCACCTCGACCTCGAAGTAGTCGGCTCGCTGGCTGATCTGGAAGCCGTGCTCACGGCCGTCCTGCCCGATCCCGACCCGGCCGGCGCCGCACACCACCTGCCGGCTGACGAAGAACGGCGTCAGGTGCCGCACGATGTCGCCGAACGGCGTCGACCGCCGCATCAGGTAGTTCTCGTGGGCGCCGTACGACGCGCCCTTGTTGTCGGTGTTGTTCTTGTAGAGCACGATCGGCGCCCCGCCGGGCAGCTGGCTGGCCCGGCGCGAGGCGTCCAGCATCACCTGCTCCCCTGCCTTGTCCCACCGCACGATGTCGAGGGGGGTGGTGACTTCGGGGGTGGAGTACTCGGGGTGGGCGTGGTCGACGTAGAGCCGGGCGCCGTTGGTGAGGATGACGTTGGCGAGGCCCATGTCCTCGTCGGTCAGCTGCGAGGGATCCGCGACCTGGCGGGACATGTCGAACCCGCGGGCGTCGCGCAGTGGCGACTCCTCCTCGAAGTCCCACCGTGCTCGGCGGGCCCGGACGGTGGCCGAGGCATAGGCGTTGACGACCTGCGAGGAGGCGACCATCGGGTTGGCCGTGGGCTGGCCCTGGACCGAGATGCCGTACTCCACCTCGGTGCCCATCACCCTGCGCACGCTCATGAAAATCAGCGTACGCGTTGCGCGGCGAGCCGGGGCCGTGCGTCCGACGCGCGTCGCTCCACCGCGTGCTTGAATGACGCCGACCGCGAGGAGGCTCATCATCGTCGAGGACCGTCAGGCCGGTGGCGTGCGCAGCCGCGTCTCGGGCCTCGTCCCCGGGGCGCGGTCGCGCCGTCAGCTCGTCGAGGCTCGCCGCGAGATCGACCGGCTCCGACGCCGGGTGAGGCAGCTGGAGCTCAGGGACGACCTCGGTTACCTCTTCGTGATGACCTACGGACGGTCGGGCTCCACACTGCTGCAGGGGATCCTCGACTCGATCCCCGGCTACCTGATCCGCGGCGAGAACCGGCAGGTGCTCCTCCACGTCTACCGGTTTCACCAGGCCGCCGTGAAGCAGCGCGCCGTCCATCGCCGCGGCCAGCGGAAGCGGGACGAGCCGGTGGGCGGGCTGGCGCCCACCAAGGCGTGGTACGGCATGGACAACTTCGCTGTCCGGGCGTCGTTGCGCGATGCCCGCAGGCTGGCGCTCGACACCCTGCTGCGACCCGAGCCGGACACCCGCGTCACCGGCTTCAAGGAGATCCGCTGGACCAGCGACGACGTGGGCGAGTACGTCGCCTGGCTGGGCAAGGTGTTCCCGGGCGCGCGGTTCGTGGTCAACACCCGCGACCTGCACGCCGTCGCCCGCAGCAAGTGGTGGGCGGAGAGACCCGATGCCTACGACCACCTCCGGGAGCGGGAGGAGCGTCTTCTGCAGCTGGCCGAGGACCTGGGTGACGCCGCGTTCCGGGTGCACTACGACGACTACGTGGACAATCCGCAGGCCCTCAAACCGCTGTTCGACTGGCTCGGCGAAGACTTTGACGAGGCCCGCATCCGGGCCGTGATGGACGTGCCACACTCGTACTGACCGTCACTCGAAGGGCTGGGCGATGAGCTGGTGGAGCGACCGGGTGGTCCCGCACATCACCGACGTGGCCCTGCGGAGCTCTGAGATCGGCGAGCTCCGCGACGAGGCCTGCCGTGGCCTGCACGGCCGGGTCCTGGAGATCGGCTTCGGCAGCGGTCTCAACCTCCGGTTCTACCCCAGCGCGGTGACCTCGGTCGCCGCTGTCGAACCGTCCGACGTGGGCTGGAAGCTCTCGGAGGACCGTCGCGGGCGCACCGACGTACTCGTCCACCGGAGCGGGCTGGACGGACAGCACCTCGCCGAGGAGGACGGTTCCTTCGACTCCGCGCTGGTGACGTTCAGCCTGTGCAGCATCCCCGATCCCGCCCTGGCCCTGTCAGAGGTACGACGCGTCCTGAGGCCGGGGGCGTCGCTCCACTTCCTCGAGCACGGGCTCGCTCCCGACGCCGGGGTCGCCCGGTGGCAGCATCGGCTCGACCCCGTGCAGAGGCGGCTCTTCGGGGGCTGTCACCTCAGCCGCGACATCCCCGGGCTGGTCGAGGGCGCCGGCCTCGAGGTCGCCGAGCTCCGTGCGGAGTACCAGCCCGGCCCGCGGGTCATGCGGCCCTGGGTGCACGGGTACCTCGGGCGTGCGGTCAGGTACGGCGACGCATCACCATGAACAGCACCGCCACGACGGCGATCACGACCAGGACGATGAGCAGGAACTTCATGCGGTTCTCCCTCGGGTTGCGACATGGACGTCACGCCATACGTTCCAGTACCCCGCCCGCGGTCACTCCACACAGGACGGCTTGATCTCGGAGCCTTCGAGCTCGTCCTCGGCCATGCCTCAGAGGTATTGACCGGTGTTGGAGACCGTGTCGATCGAGCGCCCGGGCTCGGTGCCACCCTTGCCGGTGATGAGCGTCCGGATGAACACGATCCGCTCGCCCTTCTTGCCGGAGATCCGCGCCCAGTCGTCGGGGTTGGTGGTGTTGGGCAGGTCTTCGTTCTCCTTGAACTCGTCCACGCAGGCCTGGAGCAGGTGGGAGATCCGCAGACCCTTCTGCTGGTGCTCGAGGAGGTCCTTGATCGCCATCTTCTTGGCCCGGTCGACGATGTTCTGGATCATCGCGCCGGAGTTGAAGTCCTTGAAGTAGAGGATCTCCTTGTCGCCGTTGGCGTAGGTGACCTCCAGGAAGCGGTTCTCCTCGGTCTCGGTGTACATCCGCTCCACCGCCGCCTGGATCATCCCGGCCACGCAGGCGTCGCGGTCGCCGCCGAACTCCTTGAGGTCGTCGTCATGCAGGGGCAGGGTGGCGAGGAGGTACTTCGAGAAGATGTCGCGGGCGGACTCCGCGTCCGGGCGCTCGATCTTGATCTTCACGTCGAGCCGACCGGGCCGCAGGATCGCGGGGTCGATCATGTCCTCGCGGTTCGAGGCGCCGATGACCAGGACGTTCTCGAGCAGCTCGACGCCGTCGATCTCGCTCAGCAGCTGCGGGACGATGGTGTTTTCCACGTCGGAGGAGACGCCGGACCCGCGGGTGCGGAACAGGGAGTCCATCTCGTCGAAGAACACGATGACCGGGGTGCCCTCGCTGGCCTTCTCGCGAGCTCGCTGGAACACCAGCCGGATGTGCCGCTCGGTCTCGCCGACGTACTTGTTGAGCAGCTCGGGGCCCTTGATGTTGAGGAAGTAGGACTTTGCGGCGGTGCCGCCGTCCTGGCCGGTCTTGGCCGCGACCTTCTTGGCCAGGGAGTTCGCCACGGCCTTGGCGATCAGGGTCTTGCCACATCCCGGCGGGCCGTAGAGCAGGACGCCCTTCGGTGGCTTGAGCTGGTGCTCCTTGAACAGGTCGGGGTAGAGGTAGGGCAGCTCGACGGCGTCCCGGATCTGGTCGATCTGGTTGACCAGGCCTCCGATCGAGTCGTACTCGATGTCGGGAACCTCCTCGAGGACCAGCTCCTCGACCTCGGACTTGGGCACCTTCTCGTAGACGTAGCCGGCACGGGAGTCGAGCAGCAGGGAGTCACCGGCGCGCAGTGTGAGGGCGCGCAGCGGCTCGGCGAGGCGTACGACGCGCTCCTCGTCGGCGTTGGCGATGACGAGCACCCGCTCGCCGTCGTCGAGCAGCTCCTTGAACATCACGACCTCGCCGACCTGCTCGAACTCGAAGGCCGCGACGACGTTGAGCGCCTCGTTGAGCATGACCTCCTGGCCGCGGACCAGGTCGTCGAGTTCGACGCTCGGGCTGACGTTGACGCGAAGCTTGCGGCCGCCGGTGAAGACGTCGATGGAGTCGTCCTCGTTGCGGTTCAGGAAGGTGCCGAAGCCGGCAGGCGGCTGGGCCAGCCGGTCGACCTCCTCCTTGAGCTTCATGATCTGGTCGCGCGCCTCGCGGAGGGTCTCGGCAAGGCGTTCGTTCTGGGAAGTGACGGCCGCGAGCGACCGCTGGGTGTCGGCGAGCCGCAGCTCCAGACCGCGCGAGTGGCCCGGCGCGTCGCCGAGCCTGCGCCGCAGGTCGGTCACTTCAGCCTCGAGGAAGCGCACCTGGGTCATCAGCTCGTCACGCGAGCGACCGGCGGAGCCGGAACCTTCGGATGAAGACATTCGATGTCACCTCCTGACGTTCGAGACATTACCCGTCCGGCGTGACGAGTGAAGCGCACTTCGGCAGGTGTTGGTCACAATTCAGCCTAGGTCGATCCCGGGTCGAAACCTTCGTCCAGCACTTGCGGCGGCAGGTCGGGAGGCCGGGGACCGGTGTAGTCCGGTCCGTAGGCACCGGGCGCCGGTCGGCGCTTCTTCAGCGGCGGCCTCTCCCCCGGAGCCATCCGCCGGGCGGTCACCAGGAACGCGGTGTGCCCGATCATCTTGTGGCCCGGACGCACGGCGAGACCCTCGACGTGCCAGTCCCGCACCAGCGATTCCCACACCGCCGGCTCGGTGAAGCCGCCGTGGGCCCGGGTCGTCTCGACGAACCGGGAGAGCTGGGTGGTCGTGGCGACGTAGGCGCAGACGATGCCGCCCGGCCGCAGGGCACCGGCCGTGGCCTCGAGGCAGTCCCAGGGCGCCAGCATGTCGAGGACCACCCGGTCGACCGGTCCGGCCTCCCGCGGCAGCTCCTCGGCCAGGTCCCCGATGGTGAGCCTCCACGCCGGATGACTCCGTCCATCAGGGGTGGAGAAGAACTGGTTCACGTTCTGCCGGGCGACGTCGGCGAACTCCTCGCGCCGTTCGTACGACGACACCCGGCCGTGCGGTCCCACCGCCCGGAGGAGTGAGCAGGTCAGTGCGCCCGACCCGACGCCGGCCTCGACGACGTGCGCGCCGGGGAAGACGTCGGCCATCGCGACGATCTGGGCGGCGTCCTTCGGGTAGACCACGGCCGCGCCCCGGGGCATGGAGACGACGAACTCCGAGAGCAGCGGACGGAACACGAGGTATTCGCCGCCCGCCGACGACGAGACGGTGAACCCCTCCTCGCGCCCGATCAGCTCGTCGTGGTCGAAGTGGCCCCGGTTGGAGAAGAACCGCTTGCCGGGCTCGAGGCAGATGTTGTGCCGACGGCCCTTGCTGTCCGTCAGCCGCACCCACTCCCCCGCCCGGAGCGGGCCGCGGTGGACGCCCGACCATGCCTCGGGTGCGACGTCGTCACCGCCGGTGTGGCCTGTCGAGAGCATGACGGGAACCCTACTGACGGGTCTCCCGGAACGCCCGGTCGACGTCGGCGGTGGTCAGGACGCCGTAGATGGTGCCGTCCTCGTCGATGAGGAGGTACTCGGACGCCGGGTTGCGGCTGATCGCCAGGATCAGCTCCTCGCCGCTGATGCCCACCGGCAGGCTCAGGCCCTCGTCGAGTGTGCGCGCCACCGTCGAGACGGCCACCCACGGACGCCGGTCCTCGGGCGTCGCCAGCAGCGCGGCTTCGTTGACGACACCGGTGGGCCGGCCACCGCTGGTGACGGTGACGATGCTCCCGGCCTCGGCCTCCTGGGCGCGGCGTACCGCCTCGCCGAGGGGAAGGTCGTCCGGGACGGTAAGGGTGCGCCGGGCGAGGTCGCGGGCCACCAGACCCGGGCAGGCGTCGCCGGAGCCGGGCCGACGCCATGGCGGAGGTCGCTCCGGACCAGAGGAACAGGGCGATGACGAAGGCCAGGACGAAGTCGAGGATGTCCGGCGGTCGGTCCAGGACGCTCTCCTGGACGACCGGCCAGCACATGACCGCCACGGCGGTGAGCCGCCCGCCCCAGCCCGCGACGATGGTGCCGCGGTGCACGTTGCCGGTCGCACCCCACACCACGGACTTGAGGACGCGTCCGCCGTCGAGGGGCAACCCGGGCACGAGGTTGAGGATCCCGACGAGCAGGTTGGCGCCGGCCAGTCCCTCCACCGCCATCTTGAGCAGGCCGTCCGGGGTGACGAACCACAGGCCGACCGAGCACGCCCCGACCGCGATCGACGTCAGCGGACCGACGACCGCGATCATGAACTCCTGTCGCGGCTTGTTCGCCTCGCCCTCGATGGCGGTCATGCCGCCGAGGAAGTGGAGGGTGATCGAGCTGACCGGGAAGCCGTATCTGCGGGCCATCACCGCGTGCGACGCCTCGTGCAGCAGCACCGACAGGTAGAACAGGACGGCGAAGGCCAGCCCGGCGACGTACTTCCAGGCGCCCGAGGCCGGGCTGGACCTGGTCGACGCGTGGCGCCACCAGGACGGCGACCAGTCCCGCAACCAGGAACCAGGAGCTCGACACCAGTACGTCGCTGCCCGCGATCGACCCGATCCGGATGGTGCCGGGGCGTCGGCGTACGGGTTGGTCGGGCACGTTGCGAGATTATCCGACGGCGCCCCGTGTTCCGTCGGCGCTGTCGGCGGGGTCGCCTAGGGTCAAGACATGAGCATCGAGCAGCACTCCGGCTCCCCCGCCGACCGCGTGTCCACCGCGGTCGACGGCGTGGAGGTGCTGGGTGCCCTCTCCCCGAGCCGGGCCGGCGACTTCATGGCCTGTCCGCTGCTCTACCGGTTCCGCACCATCGACCGGCTGCCTGAGCCGTCCTCGCCCGACGCCGTGCGCGGCAGCCTGATCCACAAGGTGCTCGAGGACCTCTACGACCTGCCGGCCGCGGGTCGCACGCCCGAGCAGGCGCGCTCCATGCTGGTGCCGACCTGGGAGGCGCTGCTCGCCGAGGAGCCGGAGATCGCCGAGATGTTCGTCCCGGCCGGCGAGGAGGGCACCGACGTCGACAGCTGGCTGGTCACCTGCCGCGAGGTCCTCGACCGCTACTTCACCCTGGAGGACCCACGACAGCTCGAGCCGGCCGAGCGCGAGCTCTACGTCGAGACCCTGCTCGACTCCCGGCTGCTGCTGCGCGGGTTCGTCGACCGCCTCGACGTGGCCGCGGACGGTCGAGTCAGGGTGGTGGATTACAAGGGTCTCGCAGTCGACACCCGCTGCCAACGCCCGACGGGTGGACGACCATGGGCGCGGTCGAAGTGGGTGATCGTCTATTCGGGTCTGATGGCCGCCCGACGGTCGTGACCCACAAGTCAGGGGTGCACACGCGTCCCTGCTACCGCGTGACATTCCGCGACGGTTCCTCAGTGGTGTGCGACAACGTTCACCTGTGGAGCGTGGTCACGAGCGACAGACAGAAGCAGACGTCCGCGACGGTGAACACCGATGAACTCTTTGCCCTGCACCAGGAGCTGAAGGCCAAGGGTCGCGTCTCTTCATTGTGGGTCGAGGCAGGCCGGGCACTGGAGTTGCCGGACGACGGCGGCTTGCCGATCGACCCTTGGGTTCTCGGCGCCTGGCTCGGCGACGGCGACGCACGTGCGGGCCATCTGACGGTCGGCAAGCAGGATTCGGTCGACATGCTGGCACTTATCAAGGAGCACTGGGCCCGGCAGGTGAACGTCGCGGAAGAGCGGACTGCCCTCCGTGTGCGTCTCTCGAGATTGGAGGATCGGTGTGGGTACGGCCATTCGGAGTTCCATCCTCCGACGCCTGGCCATGCCACACGACGCTGCACCAAGGAGTGGGGGCACGACGGCCTCACCCGGTGGAACCTCTCCCTCACGGCGGAGCTCCGGAATCTGGGGATGTTGTGGAACAAGCATGTCCCAGACCGCTATCTCCGTGCCGGTACCGATGAGCGGATCGCCCTCCTGCGCGGTCTCATGGACACGGATGGGTGGTGGAACAGGCGGCGACGCCGAGCCGGCTTCACCACGACCGACGACCGGCTCGCCGAGGGCGTGGTCGAGCTGTTGCACACGCTCGGGATCAATCCGTGCCACTTCAAGAAGCCCTACGTCAATCCGGTGAGGCCCGCCCGGACATGGCACGTCATCGAGTTCACGCCCAGCACCTTCAATCCGTTTTCTCTCCCTCGCAAGGCCATGGCGTGCGAGGGAGCGGTCACAGAGGTTCAGTCAGAGCTGGCGCGGCGACGCATCATCTCCAGCGTCGAGTCTGTGCCAACGGTGCCCACGCAGTGCATCGCGGTGGACGCATCCGACTCGCTGTACATCTGTGGCACGGGATTCACGCCCACTCACAACACCGGGCGCTCGCCCGGCGAGCGCTACGAAGCCAAGGCGCTGTTCCAGATGAAGTTCTACGCGCTCGTCATCTGGCGGACCCGCGGGGTGATCCCGGCGATGCTGCAGCTGGTCTACCTCGGCAACAGCGAGATCATGCGCTACGTCCCCGACGAGCACGACCTCCTCGCCACCGAGCGCAAGGTCGAGGCCATCTGGCATGCGATCCGGAGGGCGGAGGAGACCGGCGACTGGCGACCCAACCCGTCGAAACTGTGCGACTGGTGCGCCCACCACGCCCTGTGCCCCGCCTTCGGCGGCACTCCCCCGCCGCTTCCGGCCCCCGTGGTGCACACCGACCCCGGCGCGCTCACCCGGAGGACACTCGACCAGCCAGAGCCGACCACGGCAGGTCCTCGACCCCGAGGCCACTGAGCGACTCGGCGAAGACCCGTCGGTCACCGGGCAGCACCGGAACGTGGTTCGGGACGACCAGCACCGTGCAGCCCGGCGGCCTCCGCGGACCGGGCGCCGGTGTTGGAGTCCTCGATGGCCAGGCAGTCGGCCGGATCCACCCCCAGAGCGCGGGCGGCCTTGAGGTACGGCTCCGGGTGCGGCTTGCCGCGCAGGACGGCGTCGCCGGTGACCACCTCGGCGAACGTGCCGTCCGGGAGCGCCGCGAGGACCGGTGCCACGAACCGGCGGTAGGACATCGTGACCAGCGCGCACGGAACGCCGTGCTCCTGCAGGCCCGCCAACAGCTCCACCGCTCCCGGCCGCCACGGCACCGACCGCTCCACCGAGGCGACGACATGGTCGAGGAGCTCTTCCACGATCAGCGACGGCTCGAGGTCGATCCCCATGTGCTCGCGGATGTAGCTGCCGGACTCGATCAGGTCGTTGCCGACCAGGTTCAGCGCGTGCTCGCGGCTCCACGTGCCGCCGTACCGCTCGGCCAGGGCGTACTCCGCGTCGATCCAGCACGGCTCGGTGTCCACCAGCGTGCCGTCCATGTCCCACAGAACGGCCGCCGGGCCGCACCGGCCCTGCCGCGCTCCGGTCACCCCCGGCGCCTAGTCGTCGGGGTCGTAGCCGAGGTTGGCCGAGAGCCACCGCTCGGCCTCGGCCAGGGTCCAGCCCTTGCGATCGGCGTAGTCCGCGACCTGGTCGCGGGCCAGCCGCCCGACCACGAAGTACTGCGAGTCGGGGTGGCTGTAGTAGACCCCGGACACCGCGGCGCCCGGCCACATCGCCATCGACTCGGTGAGCTTGATGCCGGCACTCTGCTCCACGTCGAGCAGCTCCCAGAGGGTCTGCTTCTCGGTGTGGTCCGGGCAGGCGGGATAGCCCGGAGCGGGACGGATGCCGCGGTACCGCTCGGCGATCAGGTCCTCGTTGCTGAGGTTCTCGGAGTCCTCGTGGCCCCAGAACTCGGTCCGGACCCGCTCGTGCAGCCGCTCGGCGAACGCCTCGGCCAGCCGGTCGGCCAGGGCCTCGACCATGATCGCGCTGTAGTCGTCGAGGTCGTCCCTGAACTCCCGGACCTTGTCCTCGAGCCCGATGCCGGTCGTGACGGCGAACGCCCCGACGTGGTCGGGCAACTCAGTGTCCGCGGGTGCGACGAAGTCAGACAGGCACCGGTTGGGTACGCCGGCCCGGTGCTCGCCCTGCTGCCGGAGCTGGTGCAGGACGGCCCGCACCTCGCTGCGGGACTCGTCGAGCAGCTCGACGTCGTCACCGACGGCGCGGGCGGGGAAGAACCCGAACACCGCACGTGCGGTCACCCACTTGCCCTCGATCAGCCGGTCGAGCATGTCCTGGGCGTCGTCGTACAGCTTGCGCGCCTCCTCGCCGGTGCTCGGGTTGTTGAGGATGTCGGGGAACTTTCCCTTCATCTCCCAGGCGTTGAAGAAGGGCTGCCAGTCGATGTAGTCGCGCAGCTCGGCGAGGTCGTAGTCCTCGAGCACGTGCACACCGGGCTTCTTCGGCGCGGGCGGCTGGTAGTCGTCCCAGTCGATGGGGGTGCGGTTGGCGCGCGCGCCCTCGAGGGTCTGCTTCGGGCGCTCCTGCTTGGTCGCGTGTCGGGCGCGGAGGGCGTCGTAGTCGGCGCGCTGGGTCTCGAGCAGGGCCTTGCGTCGCTCGCCGTCGAGCAGCGCCGCCGCCGTGGGCACGGACCGGGAGGCGTCCTTGACCCACACCACCGGGCCGTCGTACTTCGGATCGACCTTGACCGCGGTGTGGGCACGCGACGTCGTGGCACCCCCGATGAGGAGCGGCAGGTCGAGCCCCAGTCGCTGCATCTCGGTCGCGAAGTTGACCATCTCGTCCAGGGACGGCGTGATCAGTCCGGACAGACCGATCAGGTCGGCGCTGACCTCGCGTGCGGTGTCGAGGATCTTCTGTGCCGGCACCATGACCCCGAGGTCGACGACCTCGTAGTTGTTGCACTGCAGGACGACGCCGACGATGTTCTTGCCGATGTCGTGGACGTCGCCCTTGACGGTGGCCATCACGATGGTGCCGTTGGTCTCCTTGGCGGTGGCGAGCTCGGGGTTGTCGAGCTTCTCCTGCTCGATGAACGGGATCAGGTAGGCGACGGCCTTCTTCATCACCCGCGCCGACTTCACCACCTGCGGCAGGAACATCTTGCCGGCGCCGAAGAGGTCGCCGACCACGTTCATGCCGTCCATCAGCGGGCCCTCGATCACCTCGATCGGACGCCCGCCGCGTTCGGCGATCTCGGCGCGCAGCTCCTCGGTGTCGTTCTCGGCATGGGTGTCGATCCCCTTGACGAGGGCGTGGGTGATCCGCTCGGACACAGGCAGGGAGCGCCACTCGTCCTCGGCCTCGGCCTCACCGGTCTCTTCACGGTTGTGTTCCTCGGCGATCTCGAGCAGCCGCTCGGCGGCGTCCGGCCGCCGGTTGAGCACGACGTCCTCGATCCGCTCCCGCAGCTCCGGGTCGACCTCGTCGTAGACAGCCAGGGTGCCGGCGTTGACGATGCCCATGTCGAGCCCGGCCCTGATCGCGTGGAAGAGGAAGACCGCGTGGATCGCCTCGCGGACCGGGTTGTTGCCGCGGAAGGAGAAGCTGACGTTGGAGATGCCGCCGGAGACCAGGGCGCCCGGAAGGTTCTCCTTGATCCAGCGGGTGGCCTCGATGAAGTCCAGGCCGTAGGTGGCGTGCTCCTCGATCCCGGTCGCGACCGCGAACGCGTTGGGGTCGAAGATGATGTCCTCGGCCGGGAAGCCGACCTGTTCGGTCAGGATCCGGTAGGCCCGCTCGCAGATCGCCTTGCGTCGCTCGAGGGTGTCGGCCTGACCGTCCTCGTCGAAGGCCATGACGACGGCCGCGGCGCCGTACTTGCGGCACAGGGTGGCCTGCTCGACGAACTTCTCCTCGCCCTCCTTCATCGAGATCGAGTTGACGATCGCCTTGCCCTGCACGCACTTGAGGCCCGCCTCGATCACCTCCCACTTGGAGGAGTCGACCATCACAGGGACGCGGCTGATGTCGGGCTCGGTCGCGACCAGCTTCAGGAAGCGGTCCATCGCCGCGACCCCGTCGATCATGCCCTCGTCCATGTTGACGTCGATGACCTGCGCACCGTTCTCGACCTGCTGGGCCGCCACGGAGAGGGCGGTGTCGTAGTCGCCGTCCTTGATCAGCTTGCGGAACCGGGCGGAGCCGGTGATGTTGGTGCGCTCGCCGACGTTGACGAAGAGGCTGTCCTCGGTGATGTTCAGGGGTTCCAGTCCCGACAGCCGCATCGCCGGGGCCGGCTCGGCGAGCGACCGCGGCGTCGCGTCCGCCACGGCGGCGGCGAGTGCCTCGATGTGGGCAGGGGTGGTGCCGCAGCACCCGCCCACGATGTTGACGAGCCCGCTGGCGGCGAACTCCCCGACGATCTTCGCCATCTGGTCAGGCGACTCGTCGTACTCGCCGAACGCGTTGGGCAGCCCGGCGTTCGGGTGCGTGGAAACGAACGTGTCGGCCAGCCGGCTCAGCTCGGCGACGTAGGGCCGGAGCTCCTCGGCGCCCAAGGCACAGTTCAGGCCGACAGCGAGCGGGCGGACGTGGCGCACGGAGTTCCAGAACGCCTCGGTCACCTGACCGGAGAGGGTGCGCCCGGAGGCGTCGGTGATGGTGCCCGAGATGATCACCGGCCAGCGTCGGCCGTGCTCCTCGAAGAGGGTCTCGAGGGCGAAGATCGCGGCCTTGGCGTTGAGGGTGTCGAAGACGGTCTCGACGAGCAGCAGGTCGGCGCCTCCGTCGACGAGGCCCCTCGCCTGGTCGAGGTAGGCCGCCACCAGCTCGTCGTAGGACACGTTGCGGGCGCCCGGGTCGTTGACGTCGGGGCTGATCGACGCGGTCCGGTTGGTGGGGCCCAGGGAGCCGGCGACGAACCGGGGGCGCTCGGGGGTCGAGAGCTCGTCGCACACCTCGCGGGCGAGGCGGGCCGCGGCCTCGTTGATCTCCCGGGCGAGCTCCTGCATGCCGTAGTCGGCCTGCGCGATGGACGTCGCGGTGAACGTGTTGGTCAGCACGATGTCGGCGCCCGCGTCGAGGTACTGGCGGTGGATCGAGCGGATCATGTCCGGCTGCGTGAGGCTGAGCAGGTCGCTGTTGCCCTTGACGTCGCTCTCCCAGTCGGCGAACCGATCGCCGCGGAACTCCGCCTCGCCAGGGGCGAACCCCTGGATCAGGGTGCCCATCGCGCCGTCGATGACCAGGATCCGCTCGCGCAGCGCCTGGGTCAGCGCCTCGGTGGCGTCCGGGCGGGGCAACTCTGACACGACACTCCTCTCGCGGGCGGCAACGTCTTCAGCCTAGGAACAGCGTCCGAGGCGTGGACAGCATTCCCGCATCGTGACACCCCGGGAGCGAAATCTCCGCATCCTCGGGGACCGGAACCCCGGCCCGCCGCGCCCGTGTCGGGGCGGGCGCGTCACGCCCTCATGACTACTGTTGAGGGGTGATCGAGATCCAGGATGCCCCGGACCTGGTCGACCCCGTGGTGATCGCCGCGTTCGAGGGCTGGAACGACGCCGCCGACGCCGCCTCATCGGTGGTCGACCACCTGATGACCGTCTGGAACGCGCGCACGATCGCCGCGATCGACCCCGAGGACTTCTACGACTTTCAGGTGAACCGGCCGGTGGTGGGCGCCGACGAGCGCGGGCACCGCCGGCTCACCTGGCCGAGCACCCAGATCGCCATCGCGTCCCCGCCCGACCTCGACCGCGACATCATCCTGCTCCGCGGCATCGAGCCGAACATGCGGTGGCGCCAGTTCTGCGCCGAGCTGCTCGCGGCCTGCGACGAGCTCGGCGGCCAGCTGGTGGTGACCCTGGGTGCGCTCCTCGCCGACACGCCCCACACCCGGCCCATCCCCGTGACCGGTACGGCCACCGAGCCCGAGCTGGTGGACCGGCTCAAGCTCGAGCAGTCGACGTACGAGGGCCCCACGGGCATCGTCGGCGTGTTCCAGGACGCCTGTGTGCGGTTGGACATCCCGGCGGTGTCCTACTGGGCGGCGGTCCCCCACTACGTCGCCCAGCCGCCGTGCCCGAAGGCGACCCTGGCCCTGCTCGGACAGCTCGAGGACCTGCTCGAGGTGAGCATCCCCCTCGGCGAGCTGCCCGAGGACGCCCGGGCCTGGGAACGGGGCGTCGACGAGCTCGCCGAGGAGGACGAGGACGTGGCCGACTACGTGCGCGCCCTCGAGGAGACCCGGGACACCACCGACCTGCCGGAGGCGACCGGCGACGCGATCGCGCGTGAGTTCGAGCGCTACCTCAAGCGACGCGGCGACGAGCCCACGGGCTAGATCACGACGGGTGGTCGCCCAGCACGTCCCGGATCTCGTCCGGGCTCATCGTGGGGTCCGTGTGCAGCAGCCACTGCACCCCGAACGGGTCGCGCACCCGGCCCCAGCGGCCGCCGAAGGGCTGGTCCGACATCGCGAAGATGACCGATCCGCCGCCGTCGAGGATGGCATCGGCCACGCGGTCGGGGTCCGGGACGAGGACGTCAAGGAGCGGCCCGGCACCCTCGGGCACGTGGTCGTGCTGATCGGCATCCTTCAGGGTGATCCGGGTCCCGAAGACCTCGGTCTCGGCGAAGACGATCGCGCCCTCGACGTCGTAGCGCGCGATCTCGTGGGCGTCGAGGACCTGCGCATAGAAGTCCAGCGCGGCGGCTGCGTCTGACACCACCAGCTTCGGTCGCACTCGGTTCGGACTCATCGGACCTCCCTCGGCTAGATCGCCAGCCCCAGGGCGGCGTCGAGCAGCGCCAGCATGGTCACCGCGGCGTCCGGGTCGCTGGTGTCGGCCAGCCCGTCGGTGCCGAGGGTCGCGGCCACCCACGCATCGACGGCCGCCGTGGCACGCGGGGCATCCAGGTCGTCGGCAAGGGCGGCGAGGACCGTCTCCACGACCGGTGCGGCGGGAGCGCCGGCGCCCAGCGAGATCGCCTTGCGCCAGTCGGCGAGGGCGTCCACGGAGTCCCAGAGCAGCTGGTCGGTCCACTCCCAGTCGGAGCGGTAGTGGTGGCGGAGCAGGGTGAGCCGGAGCGCCACCGGGTCGATGTCGCTGTTGCGCAGCTGGGAGACGAAGACCAGGTTGCCCTTCGACTTCGACATCTTCTCGCCGTCGTACCCGACCATCCCGGCGTGGGCGTAGACCTGGGCGAAGCGCTTCCCGGGCGCCACGACCTGGGCCTCGCCGGCGCACATCTCGTGGTGCGGGAACGACAGGTCGCTGCCCCCGCCCTGGACGTCGAACTCGGTCCCGAGGTACTCCATCGCCATCGCCGTGCATTCCACGTGCCAGCCGGGTCGGCCGCGACCGAACGGGCTGTCCCAGGCGGGCTCGCCGGGTCGCTCGGCACGCCACAGCACGCAGTCGAGTGGATCCTTCTTGCCCTCGCGGTCGGGGTCGCCGCCCCGGTCGGCGTAGAGGCGCAGCATCTCGTCGCGATCGAGCCCGGACACCTGGCCGAAGGTGGGGTCGGCCGTCACGGAGAAGTAGAGGTCGTTCTCGACGCGGTAGACGGCACCCGCGGCCTCCAGGCGACGGATCAGCTCGATGACCAGCGGGATGGACTCGACGGCACCGATGTAGTGGTCGGGCGGGATCACCCGCAGCGCGGCCATGTCCTGGCGGAACAGCTCGGTCTCCCGCTCGGCGAGCTCCACCCAGTCGACCTTCACCTTGACGGCGCGCTCGAGCAGCGGGTCGTCCACGTCGGTCACGTTCTGCACGTAGGTGACCTCGTGGCCGGCGTTGCGCCAGGCCCGGTTGAGCAGGTCGAAGGCGACGTACGTCGCCGCGTGGCCGATGTGGGTGGCGTCGTAGGGCGTGATCCCGCAGACGTAGAGGCGCGCCCGGCCGTCGGGCCGGGTCGGCACCAGCGAGCCCGAGACGGTGTCGTGGAGCGACACCGCCGGCCCGCGAACCGGCAGCGTGGAGATCCCCGGGACCGGCCAGCTGCGCATGTCGGGAAGCCTAGCGGTGGGCCATGGTTGCCTAGATCGTCACCGGGTCTCGATCAGAAAGGAGGCCACGGGATGGCGGGGCCGGCGCCGGTCGGGGCCGGCATCACTCGTTTGTCGAGCATCCGGGCACACCGCTGCTCGAACGACGTCACCTCCCGCTCGGCGAGCAGTCCCCGCAGTGCCACTCCGAGCTGCCCCCGGAGGTCCTCGTGCAGCATCTCGACGGCGGCGAGGTCCTCCTCACCCACGGGTTCCCCCAGCCAGCCCCAGAGGATGGTGCGGAGCTTGGGTTCGGCGTGGAAGGTGACGCCGTGATCGACGCCGTACCGGTGCCCGTCGGCCATCGGAAGCACGTGCCCGCCCTTGCGGTCGGCATTGTTGACCAGCACGTCGAAGACCGCCATCCGGCGCAGCGGCGGGGTGTCCTCGTGCACCAGGGACACCGGCTGGTCGAGGCCGTCGACCCCGTCGAAGACGTGGCACCAGCCGTCAGGGACGGCGTCGACCGGCACGATCTGGACCGCCTCGACGCCCTCGTCCGGCTCCTGCCACAGCTGCACCATGCCTTCGCCGTGCGGCCCGTCGCGGAGCAAGGTCCGCGGCACGATGTTCCAGCCCAGGGCCTCGGAGACGGCGTACGCCGCCACCTCGCGCCGGGCGAGGGTGCCGTCGGGGAAGTCCCAGAGCGGCCGCTCCCCCGCGACCGGCTTGTAGACGACGCGGATGCCCTCGATCTCCCCGATGAACGTCGCGTTGGACGCCGGCATGATGCGGCCGTGGATGACCAGGTCGCCCGCCGAGGTGCGGTCCGGTTCACGGGTCCCGGCGCCGGAAGCCGTTCATCCGCACGCACAGGTGCCCGTCCGCGTCGATCGGGGTTGCCGCAGAACGGACAGCTGGGCCGCCCGGCGCCGAGCACCTGGGTGGCGCGCTTGACGAACGCCCGCGCCGCCCCGGCCGGGATCCGGACCAGCAGCAGCTCGTCGGGCTCGGGCTCCTCGAAGTCCTCCTCGACCTGGTCGGGCGCCACCACCGCGGCCTCGGTGAACGGGAAGACCTCGATCACGACCCGGGCGTCGTCGGGGTCCCACGACAGCGTCATGGTCCCGGCCCGGAACTCCTCCTCGATCGGCTGCTCGAGGGGTTCGCCGTCCTCGAGGTCGAGCGGAGCCACGGCCGGGATCGTCGCTCGCACCGCCCTGGCTGGCCATCACCTCGTCGAGCAGCTCGTCGATCCGCTCGGCCAGGGCCGCGACCTGCTGCTTCTCCAGCGCCACGCGTCACCAGCGTGACTGCCGCTCCTGGCCTGGAGGAAGAAGGTGCGCTGCCCGGGCGCGCCGACCGTGCCGGTGACGAAACGCTCCGGCGGGTCGAATCCGTGGACGAGTGGGCCATGCGGTCACCCTATGGCCGGGCCGAAGGCGCCTGCGGCCCGGCGCCGCCACCGACCGCGGCCTCGCGCGGGCGCCTTGCCGTCGACCGCGGCGTGGCTTCGGCGCCAGCCAGGAGAGGTCGCCCTCGTGGGTGTTCATGGCCAGGACGTAGGGGCGGGTCGCGGCGTAGTGCACGATCGACACCGAGCCCGGGTCGACGTGCATCCGCTGGAACAGGTCGAGGTGCATGCCGAGCGCGTCGGCGAGGACAGCCTTGAGCGGGTCGCCGTGCGATGACGGCCACCCACACCGCGTCCGGACCGTGCTCGGCTTCCAGCTGCCGCGTCACGCCGGCGTACGGCGGCCACCGTCCGCGCCTGCATCTCCGGCAGCGTCTCGCCCCCGGGAAAGCCGACCGCGCGAGGGCTGGCGCCTGCACGGACTTCCAGAGCTTCTCCTTGGCCAGCTCCTTCAGCGGCGCGGCCCTGCCACTCGCCGTAGTCGCACTCCAGCAGGCCCCGGTCGGTGCGGGCCTGCGGGGGCTGCGCGGGTGGGCACGCGCCGATCGCCTGCGCCGTCTCCCGGCACCGCTCGAGCGGACTGGTGACCAGACGCCGCGAGCGGGACCGCCGCGATCCGGGCGCCGACCCGGGCGGCCTGCTCCGTCCCGACCTCGTCGAGGTGCACGTCGGGCAGCCGGCCGGCCAGGGTGCCGCTCGCGTTGGCGGTGGTCCGGCCGTGGCGCACGAGGATCACGGTTGCCATGCCGGGCGAGCTCTAGTGGGGATAACCTGCAGCGGTGATCGTCGACAACGCCTTGTACCGGAAGGGTGTGCGGGTCCCGGTCGAGTCCGAGATCTCCGACCTGGCCGCGGTGCGCGAACGATGTGGCCCGCGACGACTTCGTCTGGGTCGGTCTGCACGAGCCCGAGCAGGCGGAGCTGGACGCGGTCGCCGAGGTCTTCGGGCTGCACCCACTGGCCGTCGAGGACGCGGTCAAGGCTCACCAGCGTCCCAAGCTCGAGCGCTACGACGACAGCCTGTTCCTCATCCTCAAGACGCTCTGGTACGTCGACGAGGAGGACGCCGTCGAGACCGGCGAGATCAACATGTTCGTCGGACCACGACTTCGTGGTCACGGTGCGGCACGGCGAGGGCGGTGCCCTGCAGTCAGGCCCGCACGGCGCTCGAGGACCGCGAGCAGGTGCTGGTCCACGGCCCGTGCGTCGGTCGTCTACGCCGTGTGCGACCAGGTCGTCGACGACTACGAGGACGTGGCCGACGAGCTCGAGGTGGACGTGGACGAGGTCGAGACGTCGGTCTTCTCCGAGGAGCGCACCAACGACTCGGCCCGCATCTACATCCTGAAGCGCGAGCTGGCGGAGGTGCGCCGCGCCGTGATGCCGCTGCGCGAGCCGATGAACCGGTTCGCGACCGGCGGGGTCCAGGGCATCGATCCCGAGGCCGCGCCGTACTTCCGCGACGTCGCTCGACCACCTGTCCCGGGTCTCGGAGACCATCGACAACCTCGACTCGCTGCTCTCGTCGGCGTTCGACGCCCACATCGCGCAGATCGGCCTCCAGCAGAACGACGACATGCGCCGGATCTCCGCCACCGTCGGCCTGATCGCGGCCCCGACCCTCGTCGGCTCCATCTACGGCATGAACTTCGACCACATGCCCGAGCTCGGCTGGGGGTATCGGCTACCCCTTCGCCCTGCTGCTGATGGCCCTCGCCTCGCTGACGGTCTGGATCCTCAGCAAGCGCGCCGGGTGGCTCTGATCAGGGCCCGCTGATCAGGCCCGCACTGATCAGGCACTGAGCACACCGGTCCCCAGCAGCACCAGGGTCAGCGTGCCGAGCGCGACCCGGTAGATCACGAACGGCAGGTAGGAGTTCGTGGCGACGTAGCGCAGCAGCCAGGCGATGGCGGCGTACCCGATGAGGAAGGAGACGACGGTGGCGACGAGGGTCGGGCCCCAGCCGTAGCTGTTGTCGCCGTGCGGAATCTCCTTGAGCTCGAAGAGACCGGCGCCGACGACCGCCGGGATCGCCAGCAGGAACGCGTAGCGGGTCGCGGCCTCGCGCTCGTAGCCGAGGAAGCGGCCCATCGAGATCGTCGCGCCGGAGCGGGACACGCCCGGCACCAGCGCACAGGCCTGCGCCAGCCCCATGAGTACGGCGTCGCGCAGCCGCATGTCCTTGATCCGGAGCCGGTCGGAGCTGACCCGGTCAGCGATCCCGAGGATCAGCCCGAGCACGATCAGGGTGGTGCCGATGATCCAGAGGTTGCGGAAGTCCTCCTCGATGGTGTCCTTGAGGAGGATGCCGAGGACCACGATCGGTAGGGAGCCGATGATGATGAACCAGCCCATCCGGGCGTCGAGGTGGCCGCGGTACTCCGGCCGGTAGAGCGACCGCACCCACGTCGAGCCGATCCGCCAGATGTCCTTGCGGAAGTAGATCAGCACCGCCAGCTCGGTGCCGATCTGGATCACCGCCGTGAACGCCGCGCCGGGGTCACCCCAGCCGAAGAGATCGGGGAAGATCCGCAGGTGAGCGCTGCTGGAGATCGGCAGGAATTCGGTCAGCCCCTGGAGGACGCCGAGGAAGACGGCTTTGAGCAGGTCCGACACGACGCGCAAGCCTACGGATACGGTTGCCACCATGCAGCAACGCACCCTGGGATCCACCGGACTGAAGGTTTCCCGGCTCGGTCTCGGGACTCTGACCTGGGGTCGCGACACCGACGAGCACGAGGCCCGCGACCAGCTGATCGCCTTCGCCGAGGCGGGCGGCACCCTGGTCGACACCGCGGCGGGCTACGGCGACGGCGCGTCCGAGGAACTGATCGCCACCCTCATCGGCGACGTGGTCGCCCGCGACGAGATCGTGCTCGCCACCAAGGCGGGCATCTCCCGGCGCCGAGGCACCCGCGAGACCGACGCCTCCCGGGGCCAACTGCTCCGCACGCTCGACGCCTCGCTGAAGCGGCTCGGCGTCGACCACGTCGACCTGTGGCAGGTGCACACCTGGGTCGACGACACCCCGCTCGAGGAGACCCTCTCCGCGCTCGACTACGCCGTCACGACCGGCCGGGCGTCGTACGTCGGCGTCTCCAACTACTCCGGCTGGCAGACCGCCCAGGCGGCCACCTGGCAGCGAGCGGTCCCGGGCCGGGCACTGCTCGCCTCGACGCAGGTGGAGTACTCCCTTCTCAACCGGAGCATCGAGCACGAGGTCCTGCCCGCAGCGTCGGCGCTCGGCCTGGGCGTGCTGCCGTGGTCTCCCCTGGGCCGCGGTGTGCTCACCGGCAAGTACCGCACCGGCACACCGTCGGACTCGCGGGCCGCCTCCCCGCACTTCGCGAACTTCGTCGACACCTATCTCGGCGAGCGGTCGCGGGGCATCGTCGAGGGCGTGGCCCGCGCCGCCGACGGTCTGGGCTGGTCGTGCCTCGAGGTCGCCCTGCACGTGGGTGCGCGACCGTCCCGGCGTCACCTCCCCGATCGTCGGTGCGCGCACCGCCGCCCAGCTCAAGGGCGCTCTGGGGGTCGAGGAGCTGACCCTGCCGGACGAGATCGTCGAGGCGCTCGACGACGTGTCGGGAGAGTGACATGAGCACCCGCGCGACCCAGAGCCCGCTCGACCGGCCACTGGGCCGAGGGGTGGAGTGGGAGTTCGACCGGCTGCTGATCTCGCGAGAGTTCTCGCGCAACGTGGTCACGAGGCTGCTGGTCGAGCGCGCCGAGCACGGCGGCTGGGAGCTGGACCGCGTGCGGATCGCCCCCGACGGCACCCGGCGGGTCGTTCTCCGGCGCCGGATCATCCGCCAGCGGCTGACCTCACCCGTGTGAGAGGTGGCGGAGCAGGTTGGCGGCGAATCGCCGTCCCATCACCGCGACCACGCCGCGCATGGCTCGCTCCACGGCACCCCGTGCCATGCCCGGGAGGGGAAGGTCGACGCAGATGTCGATGTCGATGCTGAGGCGAGTGCCCTCGTCGACCTCCTCGAGGAGATAGGTCCCCTCGACGCCGGCCTTCTCCTGTTCGGACTCGGGGTCGTGCGTGAAGCCGATCCGACGCGGCTCGTCGAAGGTCATCCGCTCGGTGAACGACGGAGCGACGCTGACCCCCAGCACCGGGATCCGGGCCATGTTCCACCGCCACCGGTTGCCATCGACGTCGATGCTGTGAAGGTACGGCGTCAGAACGGGCAGCAGCTCGGGATCGGTGAGCGCCGCCCACAGGGCGCCCTGGTCGGCCTGGACGACCTCGGTGGAGCGGTCGCGGGCGCTGAACCTCGTCACGACCTCAGGCCTCGTCGAGGAAGCGGTCGAACACCCGGGCCCCGAACTCCAGGGCGTCCACCGGCACCCGCTCGTCCACGCCGTGGAAGAGCGCGGTGAAGTCCAGGTCGGCCGGCAGCCTCAGCGGCGCGAACCCGTAGGTTCGCATCCCCAGCTTCTTGAAGTGCTTCGCGTCGGTGCCCCCGCTCATGAGGTACGGCGCCACGATCGGCGTCGGGGTCCTCCGCCAGCAGGCATCGAGTCATCGCGTCCACCAGGTCGCCCTCGTAGGGCACCTCCCACGGCGGCTGCTTGGAGACCCACTGGACGTCGATGTTGTCCCCGCACAGCTCGGCGAGGGTGGAGAAGAACTCGTCCTCGAAGCCCGGCAGGAAGCGCCCGTCGACGTGGGCGGTGGCCTCGGTCGGGATCACGTTCACCTTGTAGCCGGCGCCGAGCATGGTCGGGTTGGTGGTGTTGCGGAGGACCGCGCCGAGCATCCGGGTCGCCGTACCGAACTCGTCGACGAGCGCCTCGGCGTTGTCCGGGGTCGCCTCGGTGCCGGCCAGCTCGGCGACGGAGGCGAGCAGAACCTTCATGGCCGGGGTCAGCCGCACCGGCCACTCGTGGGCGCCGATCCGGGCCACCGCGGCGGCGAGCTCGGTGACGGCGTTCTCGCGGTTCATCATCGAGCCGTGCCCCGCGCGGCCTCGGGCGGTCAGCTTCATCCAGGCCATGCCCTTCTCTGCGGCCTCGATCAGGTAGATCCGCCGGCCGCGCACGGTGGCGCTGAACCCTCCGACCTCGCCGACGGCCTCGGTGCAGCCCTCGAACTCCTCAGGGTGGTCGTTGACCAGCACCTCGGCGCCCTTGTGCCCGCCCGCCTCCTCGTCGGCGGTGAAGCAGAGCACGACCGGACGCTCGGGCTCCCGGCCGGCCCGGGCGCGGGCCCGGACGATCGAGAGCAGCATGGCGTCGAAGTCCTTCATGTCGACCGCGCCCCGGCCCCAGAGGTAGCCGTCGCGGATCTCGCCGGAGAACGGGTCGACCTGCCAGTCCTCCGCAGCGGCGGGAACCACGTCGAGATGGCCGTGCAGGAGCAGCGCGCCCCTGTCACTTGCCGCTGTCGAGCTCCCGCCCCAGCGCGCGACGACCGACGTCCGGCCCGGCTGGGACTCGTGGAACCGGCTCTCGATCCCGACCTCGTCGAGCAGCGTGGCGACGTACTCGGCGGCCTTGCGCTCCCCCGGCCCGGAGTCGTCGCCGTAGTTGGTGGTGTCGATCCGGATCAGGTCGCGGCACAGCTCCACGACCTCGGCCGCGGGGTCGTAGTCCTGCCCAATTTCAGCGCCCGACATGCCCCCAGCATGACACCTTCCGGGGGCTCGATCCCGATGCGGGGAACGGACCCCTGCTTTGCTAGAGTTTCGGCGCACTCGTCCGGGTGGCGGAATTGGCAGACGCGCTAGCTTGAGGTGCTAGTGCCCGTATTAGGGCGTGGGGGTTCAAGTCCCCCCTCGGACACCATTCGGCTCCGTCGGATCACCACGACGGGGGCACGTCTCCCGCCGTCGTAGGCCCGGATTCATCGTTCAGTGCACCGCACAGGCTGCACGTCGAGGCGATGTCGAGTCGGCCGCGGCCTTCACCAATCACGGCGAGCACCCAGACGTGCTGTGCGCACGCGTCGTCGGCCGCCATGCTCGAGTGGTACCCATGAGGAGTCGCCATATGCGCACCTGCAATCGGGCTGATGGTTGGACGCGATTCAGGAGCCGGCGGGCCTGCCTGACCGAGCTGCCTAGCGACCGTCCTGGTGGGTGAGCTGGCTGCACAGGGCCCAGATGACCAGCACGTTGAAGCCGATGAGCAGGAACGCCCAGAAGGGGTAGTGCGGCAGGAACGCGAACTCAGCAATCATGTTGACGAAGGCCAGCGCGATGCCGACGAGCAGTCCCACGGTCCGCCGGGTCAGGATCGCGATGCCGATTCCGACACCCAGGAGACCCAGGACGAGATGGACCCATCCCCATGCCGTCACGTCGAAGCTGAAGATGTATTCGCTGCCGGCGACGAAGAACTCGTCATTGGCGATGGCAGCGATCCCCTGGAGAACCTGGAAGCACCCAATCGCCATCAGCATGACCGCGGCGAACCCGGTGACGCCCGAGGACAGCATCCCCTTCGTGGAGTAGTCGTAAGCACTCGGGGACGTGCTCATGGGCCCTCCTGGCGACGCGTGCGGCCGGATGTTTGGCTGACGAGGCGACGATAGGCGCACACGTGGGCCCTCGGGTCACCCGGAACAGGCGACTTCGGATATCGTCGCCGCACGCCACGTCTCCCGCTTCGGAGGCGCACCAGGTGACAGCTCCGACGTGAAAGGCGGTACGCCGACCGGTGGCCCCTCCTGCCAGTGCTCCGCCCAACATCTTGCTGCTGATGACCGATCAGCACCGCTGGGACGCGATGAGCTGCGTGAGCGACTGGCTGGCCACGCCGCACATCGATTCGATCGCCCGCTCGGGGATGCGTTTCAGCCATGCGTACACGAACTCACCAGTCTGTATTCCCGCCCGGGTGAGTCTGGCCACCGGCCGGTACCCACACCACCACGGGCTGTGGGGCAACCAGCGGTACACGATGCCGATCGAGACCCCGACGTGGATGCGCGCGCTGCGCGACACCGGATACGCCACCAGCGTGTTCGGGAAGACGCATCTGCACCCCCACGGTGGCGACCTGCGGGAGAGGGAGCACCTCGTGCAGGCCTACGGCCTGGACCACGTCGACGAGATCGCCGGCCCCCGGGCGACGAGGATGGTTCGTTCCCACATGACTGACCGCTGGGAGGCCGCCGGCGTCTATGAGGCGTACCGCGCGGACATCCTCGATCGGGTCAGGTCGGCCAAGCCGTGGGTGGTCCGTCCGACACCGTTGCCGCTCGAGCACTACGCAGACGTCTATGTGGGGCAGCAGGCGAAGACCTACCTGACGCAGTACGACGGCGCGGCGCCCTGGTTCTGCTGGGTCAGTTTCGGTGGCCCCCACGAGCCCTGGGACGCGCCCGAGCCGTACGCGAGCATGTTCGATCCGAGCTCGATGCCGAAGCCGGTGATGCCGGAGAGGGCCGCGCAACCGCGTCCACGGGGTCGCCTCGATCGCCGGCTGAAGAAGCGACCGAAGCTCGAGCCGGACGAAGTTGCGCGGCTGCGGGCGGACTACGCGGGCAGCCTGGCGCTCATCGACGACCAGATCGGGGAGATCCTCAGTGTGGTGGAGGCACGGGGTGAGCTCGACAACACGGTGGTCGCCCTCATCTCGGATCACGGCGAGATGAACGGCGACTTCGGCCTGCTGCACAAGCAGAACTTCCTCAACCCGTCGATCCGGGTGCCATTCCTGATCAAGGCGCCCGGCAGGACCACCGGCTCGACGAGCGCCGTACCGGTGGAGCTCATGGACATGGGCGCCACGCTCGTCGAGCTGGCCGGCGCCGAACCCGTCACGGGAAGCTACGCCCGGAGCCTGGTCCCACTCCTCGACGACCCGGCTCAAACGCACCGGGAGTCGGCGCTCTCGGAATGGAACGGTGAGGTGATGCTGGCCACCTCCGAGTGGAAGGTGGTCCTCAACCCCTCGGGAGAGATCTATCTCCTGTTCGACCTGGTCAACGACCCACAGGAAACGCGCAACCTGGCGGCGCTGCCCGACGTGGCCGACGTCGAGCACGACCTCCGCCGCCTCGCACTCGAACGGCTCGTACAGACAGCACGCTGACCCGACACCGCCCCTGGG
>CAWHNI010000017.1:0-42350 GCA_963830755.1 uncultured Actinomycetota bacterium
TCAGCGCATTTCCCCAACCCAAGGGGCCACGCGGCGGCGATGGGGAACAGCCGGACCCAACGGGGGGATTTTGCTTTCGCGCATTGGGGCATAGCATCGGACCCTGAGCCGGGTCGACGAGACCCGGACCCCAGTCCCGCCAGTCAAAGAGCGGCTGCCCGGCTCACGCCATCCCACTAGTGAGCATGCCGGGCCGACTGGCTCACTCCCCCCACAACCGGCCGGTCGGCACGGTATACGAACCACTGAAAGGACGGGGTCGCCCCTCACTCCAATGGGCGGGCGGGTCGAAAAGCTTTCGGTGGCGCGTGGGGCGCGGGGGCAGTGCGCTGGGCTGCACCGGGGCACTCCCCCGCGCAGAGCGAACCGGCATCCCTGGGTTTGATCCGGACGGAGCGTATGCAGCGCGCGGCGACGGGTACTGGAGCTGCGAGCCGGGCTGACACGCGACAGGGCACCCGAGAGCCCGTTGGCCCGGCTCGCTTCTCGGCTCGTCGTTGGCCCGCCACTGAGCCCGACGACGGCTGATTACCTGGCGCGCAAACCGGGTACCGGTGTCCCGGGAGGCCCCCAATGAGGCGCCGGTGTGCTCCTCCCACATGGGGGCACACCGGCGTAGCGCAGCCCGGCCGCGACGGGGCCGAAGAGGTCGGCGATCACGTCCAGCTCCAGAGTCTCCAGGGTCGACTTCGGGGCCTCGATGGAGGTCACTGTGTGGGTCAGCTCCTGCGCCGGGCCTGGCCGCCCACAGCGTCTCGGCGAGCTCGCGGACCTGCCGCCGCATGGCCTCCAGAACCCCGGGCACACCCGGTTCCAGCCGCGTCGCTGGAACCTCGAGTGTGATCATCATGAGAACGCTCAACCAGCCGCCACCGACACTTTTCGGTGCCAGCTTGGCGCTGTGGACGCGCTGTCCCGCACGCGGTCCTGTGGGCAAGAAAAGGACCCCCCGCGTACCCGGCAGAGCTCGCTTACCCTTGCTGCCTTCCGGCCCTGGGGGAGTTCGGCAAGATGCCGCCACGCGGGGGGTTGCGGACGAGTGTAGGTGAGCAGCTCGGGAGCGCCAACGCGGGGCGAGGCCGGATTTCACCCGCCCGTCAACCGACGGGTACTCTCCTCCGCGGAGGATTCGCCTAGTCGCCTATGGCGCTCGCTTGGAAAGCGGGTTGGGTTAACGCCCTCGCGGGTTCGAATCCCGCATCCTCCGCCACGTTTGCCAGCGAAAACGGGTAGCCGAATCAAGCCAATGGGGGGGGGGGCTCGGGCCAGGCTTCCAGGGTCAGTTCACGGCTGTTGATGGCCCAGATGGGCTATTTGGACGCTTTGTTTATGGCCCGGGTTGACCATGCCGGGGGCTGATCCATATGTGCCAAGGACTAGTCATGAAGGTGCGCGCACCCTCTAGCCCCGCCATGTCTTGGGGGGGGGGGGGGGGGGGGGGGGGGGGGGGGGGGGGGGGGGGGGGGGATGACGGTGACAGCGGTCAGTGAGAACCCGGACGCGGCGCTCACCGCTCAGTTCAACGGTCAGCCTGCACCCGGAGCGAGCCGCGACGGGAAGTTCCGGGGGCAGCTGGTGCTGTGGCAGGCGACGTCGGGGGATCGTGGTGGTGACGTGCCAGTTCGGCGGGTGCGCACAGCGGAACCCGCTCGGCAGAGCGGGTCCGGTCTGCTGAGCGCGTCAGGGTCAATCCCGCCCCTGATGCCGGGGCGGTGACTCGACCCACCGTCCGAACGGGACGCCAAGTCGCGCCACGCAGGCAGCTGACATCCAGGGCCTTCTGAACGATCCCCGCACAATGCACTGCAGTCAGCTGAGAAGAGGCCTTGTGACCGGGGCCTGAGTGCAAGACTCATTACGTGTACGGCCGTGTGCGGGACGGGCACGGCCCTCGCACGGAGAGAACTCGGGAGCCCGGGACGATCGGCACGACAGGGGCAGCGGCGATGACACGGGACCGCACGCAGATGTTCGGTGCCGGGCTCGCTCTGCTCGTGCTGGTGCTGCTCGTCCTCGTGGATGCGACGATCCCTCCCCAGTACGCCATCCTCACCGCGCTCTTCGGGCTGGCACCGTTGATCGCTTGCGCCGTGGTGTCTGCCGCCGGAACGGCGGTCATCGCGGGCCTGGCAGTGCTCGCGGCGGCACTCTCCGGCTCGTGGAACGGCACGTTCGGCACGCCGCAGCAGAACGTCCGTCTCATCAACGTGGTTCTGGTCAGTGCGGCAGCGGTGACGATCGCGGCGGTGCGTGTCCATCGCGAGCATCGCTTCGTCCAGGTCTCGCGGATCGCTGAGGTCGCGCAGCGTGCGGTCATGCCGGTGCTTCCCGAACGCGCCGGTCATGTCGCGATCGCGGCGCGGTACCAGTCCGCCGCGCAGGGTGCGCTGGTCGGTGGGGATCTGTACGACTGCTACCACGCCGACGAGCACGTCCGGATCCTGGTCGGAGATGTCCGTGGCAAGGGCATCACCGGTGTCGAGCAAGCGGCGCGAGTGACTCGCGCCTTCCGTCAGTCGGCTCCCCTGCGGCGCAACGCTTGCCGAGG
This sequence comes from uncultured Actinomycetota bacterium, assembly GCA_963830755.1. Lineage (GTDB taxonomy): Bacteria > Actinomycetota > Actinomycetes > Propionibacteriales > Nocardioidaceae > Nocardioides. Next base: position 2,549 of record CAWHNI010000017.1, read on the forward strand.
TCGCAGAGGAGATGGACAACTACCTGGCGGGCTTCTTCGATGACGAGGAGTTTGCTACCGCGCTGCTCGTCGATGTGAGCGATCCCGGGATGCTCCGGCTGGTCAGCGCCGGGCATCCTGGGCCTCAGCTTGTGTGCTCGTCGGAAGCCAGGGTCCTGGACCTTCCGATTGGGCGGGTGTTCGGTCTCGGTCTACCGGCAGCCGACTCGTACGTCGAGACGACGGTGCCGTGGTCACCTGGCGACCGACTGCTGGTCTACACCGACGGGCTCAGCGAGGCCCGGGACTCCCAGGGTGACTTCTTCCCGGTCGAGTCACTGGACGCTGAGGTTCGCCTGGGCTCGGTCGAACGTGCGGTCGAGGCGGTCGTCGCCGCGGTCCGCAGGTACGTCCCACGAGGCCGTCTCGAGGACGACCTCGCCGTCGTGGTCATCGGACACCTTCCGGAGGTCGCGTCCGACAGCGGTCGAGGCGCCGGGGATGTCGCAAGCCGCGCGGCCCCACAGGATGAGCCGCTCATCCCAAGACCCCTGCCTATCTAGCCTCGTTGCAAACCGCCCTCGCGCTGTCACACCACCCGGGTACTTCCGGGCCACGCCCTTTTCGCTATGGACTTCCGGCAACGGTGGGACGAGCGTGGAACGTGGGTCAACTTCTCGGCATCGACCCCGCCGGGATCAGCACGAGAGGAGCCGAGACGTGGACATGAAGCTCGAGGTCGTGGTGGTACCGGTCTCGAATGTGGACCGGGCCAAGGAGTTCTACAAGGCGCTCGGCTGGCGCGAGGATGCCGACTTCGCACCCGCGCCGGACTACCGGGTGGTGCAGGTGACACCTCCGGGATCGGACAGCTCGGTGATCCTCGGCAGCGGAATCACCTCGGCCGCCCCGGGCTCGGCGGAAGGTCTGATGCTGGCTGTCACCGACATCGAAGCGGCCCGGCAGGACCTCGCGGACCACGGTGCAGACGTCAGCGAGGTGTTCCATCCAGCCGACGGGGTGTTCATCCACGCCAACGGCGCCGTACGGGCATCCGGCCCCGCCCCGGACCGCTCGAGCTACGGCTCGTACCTGTCTTTCACCGACCCCGACGGCAACGGCTGGTTCGTGCAGGAGGTGACGTCCCGGCGGCCCGGACGCGTGAGCCCCCGGCCGGGCGTCCTACGACTCGACCGCGGACCTTGCTGAGGCGATGCGCCGTGCGGAGGCCGCGCACGGAAAGCACGAGGCCGAGCTCGGGCAGCGCGACGATAACTGGCCGGACTGGTACGCCCAGTACATGGTGGACGAGCGCAAGCGCAGTAAGCAGCGCGATGAACGCCTACGAATACGACGTGATCGTGCTCGGCGGCGGCTCGCCCGGTGAGCACTGCGCGGCAGCGCTGGCCGAGGGCGGTCTGCGCGTGGCGATCGTCGAGCGCGAACTGGTCGGCGGAGAGTGCTCGTACTGGGCGTGCATCCCGTCCAAGACGCTGCTGCGGCCGGGCGAGGCGGCCCAAGGCGCGCGCGAAGCGGCCGGGAACGCCGAGGTCGACGTCGAGGCGGTCCTTGCCTGGCGTGACGTCATGGTCTCCGACTACTCCGATGCCGGGCAGCAGCGCTGGTTGGCCGACAACAACATCGTCCTGCTGCGGGGCAGCGGACGACTCGCGGGCCCGGGCGTGGTCGAGGTCGACGGCGGCGCCATACCGCTGACCACGTGGTGCTAGCGAACGGCGCCGATCCGGTCGTGCCGCCCGTGCCGGGCCTGCGGGAGCTCGACGGGGTCTGGACGAGTCGCGAGGCCACCTCCATGAGGGCCATTCCGCGGCGGCTGCTCATTCTGGGGGGCGGGCCGGTCGGTCTGGAGATGGCACAGGCCGTCCGCCGACTCGGCGGCGAGGTGGCACTGATCGACAGGAGCGAGCACGTGCTCGCCCGGGAGCCGGCGCCGCTCGGTGAGGCGCTCGGCGAGGTCCTGCGCCGCGAGGGCATCGAGCTGGTGCTGTCCGCGAGCGCGTCCGCGGCGCGGCGGGACGGCGATGACTACGTCGTGGCGTTTGACGACGGGCGCGAGCTGCGCGGTGACCGGCTGCTCGTCGCCACCGGCCGGCGTCCGCGGGTCCGTGAGCTCGGCCTGGAGAACGTCGGCATCGAGCCCGACGGCCACGGAGTTCCGGTCGACGAGCACCTGCGCGCGGGCGAACGCCTGTGGGCGATCGGCGATGTCACCGGCCTCTGGCCCCTGACCCACGTCGGCAAGTACCAGGGCGACGTGGTCGCCGCGAACATCCTCGGGGAGCCGCGAGCGGCGAACTATGAGGCCGTGCCGCGCGTGGTCTACACCGACCCACAAGCCGCCGCAGTGGGCGCTGCCGAAGGACGTTTCAGCGCCACAGTTCCGGTGTCGGAGGTGGCCAAGACCGCCACCTACACTCGCGCGTACGCCGACGAGCAACGGCTTCCTGACCCTGGTCAGCGATGGTGAGCGATTGACCGGCGCGTATGCTCTCGGCCCCGAGGCCGGCGAGTGGTTGCAGCAGGCGACGCTGGCGATTCGCGCCCATGTCCCGCTCGACGTCCTGGGCGACACGATCCAGCCGTTCCCCACGTTCTCGGAGATATACGTCGCCGCGCTCAAGGCCCTGCACAGCGAGATCACCTCGGCACTCTGCCCGCTGGCGCACACGAGTGCCACGGGAACACAGGAGTCGAGGAAATGAACGAGGCCACGGCGCGGGCGCTGATCAAGGACCACTTCGACGCATCCAACGTCGGCGTCGCCGGCGGTGGCCCCCGTGACGACATCGTCCGTGCGTCGGAGATCTACGCCGACGATGCTGTACTGGAGTGGCCCCAAGGCCGCGAGCGAGTCCGCGGCAAGGCCAACATCATCGCCGTCAGGTCCGTCTACCCCGCACGCCTGGACTTCCACATGCATCGGACCATCGGTTGCCATGACCTGTGGGTCAACGAATACACGATCCGCTACGACGATCGGCCAGTACACGTCGTGGGCATCATGGAGTTCCACGAGGAGAAGGTGGTGCGCGAGCGCATCTACTTCGGGGAGCCCTGGGAGCCTCCAGCCTGGCGTGCTCAGTGGGTGGAGCGCATGGAGGTTGACTCGCCGGACACCTAGCAGAGGGCGGCGGTGTTCTACTGGGTCGAGGAGGGGTCCGATGCCTACTGCGAGTTCACTCCGGTTCCCGCCCGGTTACGGCACCGCCACGACCACGCTTCCATGGCCGGAGGTGCGGGCCCGGCTCGAGTCCGCCCCGGCGTACTGGCTGAGCACTGCGCGCCGCGACGGTCGCCCGCACGTCGTACCCGTCGATGGGATCTGGGTCGACGACGTCTGGTGGTACGGCGGTGCCCCAGACACCGTTCACATCCGCACCGTCGAGTCCAACCCGCAGGCGGTCATGCACCTTCCCGATCCGATGCAGGCCGTCATCGTCGGGGCGTCGTACGTCGGGTGTCGCCGCCGGATGACACGGCCCAACGCATGGCGGACGTGGCGAACGAGAAATACTCCCACTACGGGCTGAAGAACGACGCCGCGACCTATGCGTCGGCGCTCGGCTGTTCCCCACGAGTGTCCTGGCCTGGTCTGCCTTTCCCACCGACGCGACGCGTTTCCAGTTCTAGGCGGGAGCGACGACGACCTTGCCCAGCGCGCGTCCCTCACCGACATGAGCCAGCGCGGCTGGGACCTCGTCGAGCGCGAACGTGCGGTCGATGTGGATCGTGACATCGCCAGCCACGCACAGGTCGGCGAGAGCCTTGAAGTGGTCGGGCCCTCTCTCACCACGAGCACTCCGATCGAACGCCCGGTGGCTCGTCCGATCATTGATCCGACGGGGAGCACCCGCAGCAGCGAGCGCACCGACCCGCCCACACACCGGTACCTGCCGCCCGGAGCGAGCGCCCGCCGGTAGGCGAACACCGACCGATGCGCGACCAGATCCAGGATCAGGTCGAACGGCTCGGTCGTCCGGGTGAAGTCGGTATGGCGGTAGTCGATCACCTCGTCCGCACCCACCGACCGCATGAACTCCTGCTTGGCGGCGTTGTCGACACCGGTGACATGGGCGCCGAGCCGTTTTGCGAGCTGGATGGCGAAGGACCCTGACCCACCGCCCGCGCCGTTGATCAGCACCCGGCTGCCCGACCGCACCCTTTCCGTGCCCTGCAGCGCGATCGCGCCTGCCTGCGGGATCGTCGACGCCTGGGCGAACGTGAGCTCGGCCGGCTTGTGGGCGAGGCCGGATTCCGGTGCGAGCGCGTACTCGGCGAAGCCCCCATCCGCGCCAGGTTGTCGCCGTACACCTCGTCGCCGGGTCGGAACCTGGTCACCCCTCACCGACTTCATCGACCACGCCGGCGATGTCCGATCCGAGCGTCCGGCGGCTGGGGAGCGCAGACCCCCGAGCCGGGCATACGCCGGTGAACCGCGCAGGCCTTCCCAGTCGCTGAGGTTGACCGACGTAGCCGCGACCTTGACCCGGACCTGCCCGGCGGCGGGCGACGGCACCGGCACGTCCTCGACGCGCAGTACGTCGGGGGACCCGTACCGGTCGTACACCGCCGCCTTCACGGCGCCATCGTCGCAGGCCGGTGCACCAACGGATCATGCGCAGGTTCCCTGGCCACCGGCGATACTGGGCAGGTGGAGAGGCTCAGCGAGTGGTTCGGTACGCCTGTCGCAGCGGGGAAGACGATTGTCTGGCTGTGCTGGGTGTCCCTGCTCGCATGTGTGCTCGTGTCTGTCGTCTTCGCCCTGTTGTACCTGCTGGCGTGGGGGATCGAGGCGAACGTGCGCTGAGCGCACCGGCATCGACGTCTCCGAGCCAAATCCCAAGGATCAGTAGGCCTCGCCGAGCGGCACCTGACCGGCACGGCGTGCCTCGGCTGGCGGGATGTGGGTGACGGACAACAGTTCCTCCCGGGCGCCCGCCTCCTTGTCGATGGTGAGAACGAGGCCGACACCGTCGGCGTAGTACTTGTGCTCGAGCACGTCGGGCTCGAGCGGCGTGGTGTCGGCGGTCTGCACCAGGCCGTCGTAGTCGCCGGCCGGCACGGTCGTCTGCTCCCCGAGCCCGAGCACCTCGCCGTGGTCCTCGGCTTCGCCCTCGTAGTACTCCTGCCGGTAGGTCATGCCCACGTCGGGAGAGGCGGGCATGATCACCCCTGCCTGGGCGCCGTCGACCCCCGCCTCGAAGGATCCCTCGCGGGTGGAGATTTCGCCGTTCTCGAATTCCGCCGTGTCCTCGCCGAGGTACCAGACTGTTCCGTCGGCGTCCTGGGCGTACCAGTCAAGGGTGTCCTCGATGATGTCGCCGTCGAGCGTGACGGTGTCGCGGACCGTACGTGCGGTGACGCCGTTGGCGACCTCATGGGTTTCTGCGGTGGCGGTGACGACGACGCGCACCTCCTCGCCGTCTTCGGTGGTCTCGCGGTAGGTCCAGCGGGTGCCCGGTACGAGCGGGAACCACTGGTTGGTCACTTCTGCAGTGAACTCGGAGGGGTCGAGTTCGACCGGTTCGTCGGACTGCGGAAGGGCCGTGGGGGAGGTCTCGGCGGAAGCTTCGGGCTGCTGCGTCGTCTGTTCGTCAGCGCCGCAGCTGGCGAGCACGGCGAGAGAGGCCGCGCTGATCGCGGCGGCGAGGGCACGCACGACGTGGACTCAGTCGTCGTCTGACTCGTCTCGACTGCCGGCCTCGTTCTCCGTGCCCACGACCTCGAAGTCACGGTCGAGCTGGACGTCAACCTGGGTGCCGTCGTCGAGGGTCACCTCGACCTCGTACATGCTCTCCTCGTCGCCGACCTCGGTCTCGGTGACGGTGCCGCCACCGGTCTCGTCGAGCGCCGCTCGCTCCGCCTGCTCACGGTCCGCCGCGGGGATCGGGCGTTCCTGCGCGTCGTCGTCACCCGCCATGGCGAAGGCGCCGCCGACGGCGCCAACGGTCAGCGCGGCAGTGCTGGCCAGCACCACGGCGATTCGCTTCCGTGTCAGCTTCAGGTTCATGTGCCCACCGTAGGCGGCGAGGATGACGGCTCCATGAGTCATTCATCCAGCGCTCATCAACGTCCCTAGCATGGACAGGTGCGGGTGCTGCTGGTGGAAGACGAGGCGAAGCTCGCCGCGCTGGTGGCCCGTGGCCTCAGCGAGCGTGGCGACGTGGTCGACGTGGTCGGGACCGGCTCTGAGGCCGTGACGTCAGCGCGCGCGGGAGCGTACGACGTCGTCCTGCTGGACGTCCGGCTGCCCGACCTCGACGGCTTCCAGGTCTGCCGCCGGCTGCGCCAGGAGCGGGTGTGGACGCCGGTCCTGATGCTGACGGCCCGCACAGCGGTGGCCGACCGGATCGCCGGCCTGGACAGTGGCGCCGACGACTACCTGGCCAAGCCCTTTGCGTTCCAGGAGCTGCTCGCCCGCATGCGCGCCCTCGCACGTCGCGGCCCGGTGCCGCGCCCGACCGAGCTCGAGGTGGGGAACCTGCGCTTCGATCCGGCGGGACGGCGGGTCCGGCGCGGCACGAGCGAGGTGTCGTTGTCAGCACGGGAGTTGGCGCTGCTGGAGGCCTTCATGCGTCGCCCCGGCCAGGTCCTGACGCGCGAGCAGCTGCTCAGCCTGGCCTGGGGTGACAATCACGAGGTCGCCTCCAACGTGGTCGACGTCTACGTCAGACACCTGCGGACGAAATCGACCGGCCCTTCGGCGTCACCACCCTGCACACCGTGCGCGGCGTGGGCTACCGGCTTTCCGGAGAAGTTCCTTGATGGGCTGGACGCCAGCACGTTGGCCGTTGCGGGTTCGGGTCGCCCTCGCGTTCCTCGCCAGCACCGTGGTCGCGTTGGCGGGCCTCGGGGTTTTCGTGCACGCGCGTATGGGCGCAGCGCTCGACGAGCGGCTTCGGGACACGGTTGCCGCCGAGGCCGACCGGCTCGCGGCCATGTCGCCCCCGGGCCAGTCGGAGGCGGTGCGCACCCTCGGCGGCGACGTTCACGCCCAGGTGCTCACATCCCAGGGCGACGTCCGGGCCTCCTCGAGGCTCGTCGCTGCCCCGTTGCTCGGGTCGAAGAACGATCAGGCGCTCAGCGCCGGGACCGGTTACCGCGAAGGCGTCGTCATGGTGTTCGACGACGATGCCGCTGCGGACGGTGAACACGAGGCGGAACGTGAGAAGGCGCTGGTATTGGTTCGGCGCACCAACGACGGCTACCTCGTCGTCGGCACCTCACGAGAGGACGCCGAAGAGGCTCTCGCACAGCTGCGCGACCAGCTGCTTGTCGGGGGACTGCTCGCGCTCCTGATCGCGGGGGGCCTGGGGTACGTCGTGGCGGGAGCGGGACTGCGCCCGATCGAGCGGATGCGGAGCCGGGCGGCCACGATCTCCGACCGCACCGCGGGAGAAAGGCTGCCGCTGCCCAGCGCGGACGACGAGCTGCGCCGACTGGCGGTCACCCTCAACGCCATGCTCGATCGGCTCGACGCAGGGTTGCAACGAGAGCGGAAGTTCGTGGCCGAGGCCAGTCATGAGCTGCGCACGCCACTGACGCTGATGCTCACCGAGGTCGAGTTGGCACTGGCGCATCCTCGACCGCCGGAGGAACTGACCCAGGCACTGCGCTCCATCGACGACGAAGTGCGTCGACTGATCGCACTGGCCGACGACCTCCTTGAGCGCGCAGGCGCGGAGGAGGGCGGCCTGCCGATCGAGGCCCGGTCCGTGGACCTGGTGGCGCTGGCCGCCCGCGTCGCCGACCGCTTCCGGGTGGCCGCGGGCGACCGTGCCCTCAGCGTGACGGCAACCCGGCCGGTCGAGGTCCAGGGTGACGCCACTCGCCTCGACCGGGCCCTGTCGAACCTCATCGACAACGCGCTCCGCCACGGCGCCGGCGACATTGCGATCGAGGTACGTCCCACCAGTGGCGGCGCACTCCTCACGGTGACCGACGAGGGGGCCGGATTCCCAGCCGACAGGTCCCAGCCCGGAGGCACCGGTCTCGGGTTGACCATCGTCCGGGAGATCGTGCGGGCACACGGCGGCCGGGTCGACGTACGCCGCGTCGATGACCACACACGCGTCCTCGTGGAACTCGCCTCACCCAGCGACTGAGCGCCCGGGAAGTAGGCTCGGTGCAAGGTGAGCATGATCGTGCGCAACAAGGGAACGGTAGGAGCGTGAACGGCGCCTCTGTCGGTCCTCGGCCTACCGTCGTCGTGGTCGACGACTCCCAAGAGGTGCGAGCGCTCGTACGTCGGCGCCTCCAGTCGTCCGGGATGTTCGAGGTCGTGGGCGAAGGAGGGGACGGCGAAGAGGCGATCAGCCTGGTCCATCGCCACGAGCCGGCCTTGATGCTGCTCGACACCTCGATGCCGACCATGGACGGCATCGAGGCGCTGCCGGCGATCCTTGCCCTGTGCCCGGACACGAGAGTGGTGATGTTCACCGGCTTCGAGGAGCACGGTCTTGCCGAGCGGGCACGTGAGCTCGGTGCCGTCGACTTCATCGAGAAGTCGATCCCGCTGGAAGAGCTCCCCGGGCGCCTGCTGCGGTCCCTGAACAAGGCACCGCCCGGCTCTTCCCCCAGTGGTCGCCACAGGCTGACCGTCGTGGGCACCAGCTCCGGGCATGAGCAGAGCGCTTCCGCCCAGGAGCAGCTGCTCCTCAACGAGCACACCGAGCAGTTCCGGGAGCTGTTCGACCAGGCGGCGATCGGGATGGCCACCCTGACCGTGAACGGCACGATCGTCCGGGCCAACCGGGCACTCGCCGAACTCATGTCCTGCCACCCCTATGACCTCGTGGGCGTCGACTACGGGCGGCTGACGGTCGGAGGGGGTGAGCGGCTGGACCGGGGGCTCGAGGCCATCAGCTCGCTCGGTGAGGACCTCACCACGTTCGAGCACCAGCTGCCCACCCGACCCGGTGAGGCCCCCTCCCGCGTCGTCCGAGTCATGCTGGCTCCCATACGCGACTCGAAGCGGCAGGTGCTCTACGTGTTCGCGCAGGTTCAGGACATCAGCGCCCAGCTGGAGGCCGAGGCAGACCTACGACGCAGCGAGGAGACCTTCCGGCTGATGGTCACGGCCGTCGAGGAGTACGCGATCTTCATGCTCGACGTCCAGGGAAATGTGATCAGCTGGAATGCCGGAGCACAGCGGATCAAGGGGTACACCGCCAGCGAGATCATCGGCCGATCGTTCCGGGTCTTCTATCCCCCGGAGGAGCAGACGAACGGGCACCCGGAGCACAATCTGAGGCTGGCCCTGCGCGAGGGCACCTTCGCCGAGGAAGGGTGGCGGGTGCGCAAGGACGGCAGCCGCTTCTGGGCGAGCGTGGTGATCAGCGCTGTGTACGACGACGCGGGGCGTCACGTCGGGTTCGCCAAGGTCACTCGCGATCAGACCGGGCTGCGCGAGCACGAAGAAGAGCGCAAGAAGTCGAGCGCTCAGCAGGCCCACCTCCTGGCCGTGACCGCCCACGAGCTTCGCACCCCCACGGCTGTCATCGACGGGACGGCCGGCGCTCTGCGAGAGTCGTGGGGCGAGATGCCGGTCGCCGAGCGCGACGAGATGCTGGCGGGCCTACGAACCAGTGCGCACCGACTGCGCCGCCTCGTGAGCGATCTCGCCACCGCCTCCCGCTTGCATGGGGAGACGCTTGAGTTCCGGCCCGACGACGTGTCGCTCACCGAGACCCTGCGCAGTGCGGCGACACGTACGCAAGTCGCGGTGCCCGGTGTCAGGATCGGGGTCGACGTCCCGAACGAGGTCATCGTGCACGTTGATCCGGGACGGCTGGGCCAGGCCCTCGACAATCTTCTCGACAATGCCATCCGCCACGGGGCGCCTCCGATCAGCCTCTTCGGCACCGCTGTCAACGAAGAGGTCCACATCCAGGTCAGCGACGCCGGCCCGGGGGTCCCGACCGGGCTGGTGCCACGCCTGTTCGAGCGGTTCGCCATAGCCGGCCGAACCGGGGGCACGGGACTCGGGCTCTTCCTCGTGCGGGAAATAGCACGCGGACACGGCGGCGAGGCCGACTATCTTCCGCCCGGTCCCGGGCAGCGGGCGACGTTCGAGATGACGCTCCCGCGCTGAGCTCCGACACCGGCAAGGACGACCCCCAGTCGTGCATCGACCGGGTACTGGAAGCCCTGGCCTCGCGCTCGTAGGTCGCGTGATGTCCGGAGTAGCGTGGACGAGGAGTCTGCCGCGGCACACCTGAGGAGCCAGCGATGTCCGCATTGCCTGTCCCGTCGACCCTGCTGACCGTGGCGCTGCTGGCGTCCGGCCTCGCGGCGGGAGCCGTCTCGTCACCGTCGTCGACTGCCGCCGATCCCGCTGACAAGACCGCCACGGCGCTGGCTGCCCGGGTTCCAGCCGGATTCACCCAACGGACGGTGATGCGGCGGCTGCCCCGTGCCACGGACATGGCCTTCGTGCCCGACGGGCGCCTGTTCGTCACCCTCAAGAGCGGGGTGGTCCGATTCCGGCGCACGAACGGCAGCGTCGCGACCTTGCTGAACTTCAGCCGGAAGGTCAACGACACCGGCGAACGCGGACTCCTCGGGATCGCCGTGGACCCCGGGTTCGCCTCGAACAACCACCTCTACCTCGTCTACACCCACCGGGCCACCGGCACCCAGCCCATCCATAACCGTCTGGTCCGGGTCACCGTCCGCAACGGCAGGCTGGCGCCGGGCAGCGAACGGCTGCTGTTCCGGTTCAACGGTCAGCGCGCCACCAACCACGTCGGCGGTTCCGTCCAGGTTGGCCGCGACGGGAAGCTCTACGTCTCCCACGGCGAGAACGGCCGGGACGCCCAGGCGCAGTCGCTGGGCAACCTGCTCGGCAAGATCGTGCGACTGAACCGGAACGGCACGATCCCGACGGGCAACCCGTTCTTCAACCGGGCCAACGGCCGCAACCGCGCGATCTGGGCCCGTGGGCTACGCAACCCGTTCAAGTTCGCGTTCGACCCCGGGGCGCGCCGCGGCTTCATCAACGACGTCGGCGCGCAAACCTGGGAAGAGATCAACCGGCTGCGCAAGGGTGGCAACTACGGCTGGCCGGCCCAGGAAGGGCCCGAGAACGGCCCACGGTTCAACCCGCCGATCTTCGCGTACCGGCATGGAGCCACCGGGACCACCGGCTGCTCGATCACGGGTGGCGAGTTCTACCGGCCGGCGCGCCGGAACTTCCCGGCCCGCTTCGTCGGCGACTACTTCTTCGGAGACTTCTGCAACGGGTGGGTACGTCGCTACGACCCCGGCACCGACCGGGCAACCGGGTTCGCCACCGGGCTCGGCTCACCGGTCGACCTGGAGGTCCAACGACTCGGCGCGCTGTACGTCCTGGTCCATGGCCGACCGGGACGGGTGGTGCGGATCCGGTTCAACGGCTAGGCGCCAGCCTCGCTGGATCACCCACCCGAGGGCACACCGACCACGCGGGCCATTGACCCACCCTTCTGGGTAGGGCTTCATTGGAGGCATCGAGTGCGTAGACCCGGGCGGCCATGCCCTGCCGCCCGGGTGACGCGGCAGGGAGTGACCTCATGAGCGCCATGGCCAAAGAGATCCTGCGGGCGGGGCGGTTCGCCTCGGCCACGTCGTACCAGAAGTTCGCCTACGCCTGCGCGGCGATGCTGCTGCTCAGCGGCGTCTTCCACGGGCTGGTGTTCATCATCGACGGCGGGTCGTGGGAGGGCCCGGTGTCGTGGCGCAAGCCGATCGTGTTCGGGCTCTCGTTCGGCATCGTGCTGATGACGTTGAGCTGGATCGTGGGGCTCATCCGGATGCGGAAGACCACGGGCTGGATCGCGATGGGCGTCCTCTCCGTGGCCTCCGTCCTCGAGGTCTTCCTGATCAGCATGCAGCGGTGGCGGGGGGTGGCCTCGCACTTCAACGAGTCGACGGCGTTCGACGGGGCGGTGTTCTCGCTGATGGGTCTCCTGGTCTCGTTCGTGGCCCTGGCGACCGTCTTCATCACGATCCGCTCGTTCTGGCCGATGGACGCGCCGGCCAGCCTTGCCTGGGCGATCCGGATCGGCCTGGTGCTGATGTTGGCGAGCCAGGCGATCGGCGTCCAGATGATCGCCGAAGGCGGGAACACGTTCGGCGCCGCCGGGGCGCTCAAACTGCCCCACGCGTTCACGCTGCACGCCGTGCAGGTGCTCCCCGCGCTGGCCCTGCTGCTCGTGGTCGCGGAGTTCACCGAACGCCAGCGGCTGGAGATCGTCGCGCTCGGAGGGATCGGCTACGGCCTGCTGATCACCTCGACCATGGTGCAGACCTACGCCGGCCTCGGTCCGCTGGAGCCGAGCAACCTGGCGATGTCGCTCGCGGTATCTGGCATCGTCGTGCTCGTGGTGTGCGCCGGCATCACCCTGCGCGGCATCATGCACCACGTGCACCCGCCGACTCGCCCGCGTCACCTGCCCGGCCCGGTGACCTGAGCCGCTGCTCCGGAGAGCGTCAGCGGCGCCGACGGGCGAGGATCGGCCGTAGCAGGAGAGCAAGGACCACCGCGGTTCCACCGAGCAACCCCCACCAGACCATCCGGTCGCGGACCAGGGCGAGCGGGTCGGTGCGCGGGTCGGGCGCGCTCGCGCGGGGGATCCGGCTCTCCTCGGCCACGGCCTGCTCGATCCGCCCCGACCGGTCCGGGGAGAGCGGCCGGGTCATCGCCTCGACCGGCTGCACCACACCCGCGCCGGTCAACACCGTGCGGCCATCCACGGTCCCGTCCGCCGTGGCCTCGAGACGGGCCACGATCTGGTCGGCGTTCTCGTCCGGGTACCACGACCGCAGCAGTGCGATCAGGCCGCTGACCTCTGCCGCGGCCCACGACGTCGCGACCTGGTTCAGCACGCAGGTGCTGCCGTTGGCTGAGAGCGTCACCGCGCGGTACGTCGGCGCCGCGACGTCTGTCGCCGAGCTCTGCAGGACCCAGTCGCGCACTTCCCCCGGCTCCCCGTCGACGAGGTATCCATCGGCGGTCGCGTTCACGGCCACCACCTGGTCGAGGTAGCCGGCCGGGAAGACGTCTTCGACCGCGTCCTCCCCCGGCCGGTACTCGCCGTACTCCGCGAGGAGCGGGTCGCCGTCGTCCACCGGCCGGTTGCCACTGGCCGCCACCACCACCACGTCCTGGGCTTCGACCCTCCGGACGGCGGCGGCGAGCGCACCGGACGGATCCACGCTGACCGACAGGTTGACCACCCCGATGTCCAGACGGTCGGCGTTGGCCGCGACCCACTCGAGCCCGTCGACGACGGCCTCGGTGGTGATACCGACCTCGCTGGTGTCGGTCGGGGCGACCTGGTCGTAGACCCGAACGTCGACGACCTCCGCACCGGGAGCGATGCCGACCGGCTTGCCGTCGGGCCGGGCGTTGCCCGCGATCAGTCCGGCGACGGCGGACCCGTGGTAGAAGACCAGCTCATCCTTGCGCGCAAAGCTCGGGCCCTTCACCACGTCGACCAGCCCGGGCCGAGTGGTCACCCCGGAGTCCAGGACGGCGACCCTCACTCCGGCACCCGGCTCCTGGCCGGCCCGGGCGAACAGGCGGTGTGCCTGCTCGACCCCCAGCAGGCGGACGGGGACGCTCTCGGCCTCGGTGCTGCCGGGTGGGTCGTCCGGGGCGTAGGCCGAGCAGTCGGTCTGCTCCGCGGCCGTGCCGGCCTCGACCGGCGCCATCGCGGCGAGCAGTGCCAGTGGCACGGTGGCGAGGGCGGAGGGGATCAGTCGCACGTGCGCCCCACCACGGGATCAGGCGGGCACAGGGCGGCGTCCTGGGACAAGGGCACCCCTTCGTCGAACAGCTCGACCCACGCGTCGGGGACCACGGGCGCGTCGTAGCCGGAGTACCCCAGCAGGTCGGCGGCCCCCAGCCCGACCAGGGCGTTGGCGTTGCCCTTCGCGTCGATGAGGTACGGCGATCCCTCACTCGTGTCGTCCCAGTCACCGGAGAGCACGTAGGCACCCCGACCGGGGTCGACCGAGACCGACGTCTCGCCGGAGTCGACGGACGCCGAGGACGCCTCCTCGGCGGGGTCGGTGCCGAGCTCGACCACGGGCGCCTCGCCGGCCTGCGGCTCCAGCCGGGCGCAGTGCTCCCCGAAGACCGGCTCGAGGAGCGTGTCGGGCCAGTGGGCCGCGAGGTAGGGCTCGAGCGCGCGCCCCACCTGCAGGTCGTCGCTCTCGAGCAGCCTCGGCTGATCGGGCTCCGGCAGGTTGCGGTAGACGGCCAGGGCGAATGGGTCGAGTGGTGCCGGCCCCTCCTCGGTCAGCAGGAAGGCGCCCTCCGCCCCGTCGATGTAGTCCCCGACCCTGGCGTTGGCCGGCACCCCCGTCCCGTCCCCGCCGTAGGTGACGGGGTCACCGACTCCCCGGAGCTCGAAGCTCTCGGCGTCCAGCGCGCCGCCGGAGGGAAAAAGAGCGAGCCAGTCCTGAGACACCGACTTCGCGCCGGCGCTGAACTCCAGGCCGAGGTCGCCCAGGATGTCGTCGCGGACACCGCGGTTGCCCGGAAGCCGGTAGCGGTGGGCGCGTGGCTCCGCGGCCCCCTCGGGCCGGGCCAGCGCGACGACGTAGTAGGTGTTGTCGCTCTCGACCACGAACCCGCCCCGCGCTGCGTCGGCCACGCCCGGCGACTCGGCCACGTCCAGCCGGATCCCGCGGCGCTCCTCGGTGCAGGCGGTCCAGCCGCTCTCGATGAGCAGGTCGTCGGTCGGCACGCTGGCCGGTGCGTTGAGTATGCCGATGTCGTCGCCGATGGTCTCCGCGTCGATGGCGGACTGCGGCACGATCTCCGGGGTGACGTCCGCGCCCAGGATCAGCATCGCGGAGGTGATGTTGATGACCGGGCGGAGCACGGGACCGGTGTCGCCGTCGGTCGCTTCTGCGTCCTCCACCGCGTCCTCGGTGATGACGTAGGCCGCCCCGGTTTCCTTGGAGACGATCAGCCCAGGGCTGTCCGCCCAGTCCTCGGGGACGCTGGGCGAGAAGATGCCAGCGATAGCCGCGCCGGCCACGAGGAGTACGGCGAGCGCGAGGCCACCGACGATGGTGCGGCCCGGACGGGCGGGCTCCACCTCGCGTCCACCCGGCGCACCGGAGACGAAGGCGGTGACCAAGCGGCGCCGGCTGAACGAGTACGCCTCGACGAGATCCTTCTTGGTCGCCATCGTCCGATCAGCTCCGGATCGCGGCGAAGACCCCGGTCGCGACCACGAGCAGGGGCAGCAGGGCCAGGAGGGTGATGCTCTCCGCGAGGTCGCCGAGCCGACCGCGCCTGACCGACGGCGTGGACGGCACAAGAGTCACCGCAAGTAGAGTCGCGCCGGTCACGGCCAGGGCGAGCGCCACCATGGGCCGCCAGTCCGGGTGCAGCCAGAGCAGGGCGATCGCCACGGACAGCAGCCCGGCGATGCCGGACACCAGCCCGACCAGCACCTCTGAGCCGGTGCGGTACTGCCGGGTGCGGAGCATCACCACCAGGCAGCAGACCACCGCCAGCAGCGTGCCGGCGAGTCCGAGCGACACCGCGAGCGGCGCGACGATCACCAGCAGCAGTCCCACGGTGGCCGACACCGCGACCAGGATCTGGTGCGCCACCCGCGCGTCGGCGCTGACCCGATGGGGGTCGACCTCCTCGGGGTCGGCGGTGATGTCCTGGGTCGCGTAGAGCTGGTCGACCGTCGTGCCGGTCGCACCCAGCGCCAGCCAGGGGAAGATGCTGCCGGCGATCACCACGATGGTCAGCGCCGTGGTCAGGACGACGGCGGGATCGAAGGGTGCGGCCCGCATCACCAGGCCGGTGGCCAGGAAGATCGCTCCCACGACCACGGGCGGGATCATCAGGGTGCGGCCCTCCCCCAGCCCGACGAGGCAGGCCAGGCCGGCGATCATCGCTCCCGCGCCGGCGTACGCCACCGGAAGGCCGAATACCAGACCGTCGGGGGCGAGCATGAAGCCCGCGACGGCGGCGTAGAACGCCCCCATCCAGGCCACGGCCACTGCGGCCTCCACCTCGCGCTGGACGCGGGAGAGGACGATGGCGCCGGTGACCAGGGCCAGGGCGACCACGGCCGCGGCGACACTGGCGAGCGTGGAGTCCTGGATGAACAGGGCGACCGCGCCGAGCGCCATCAGCATCGCGGCGGAGGTCAGCGCCGTACGTCGTCCTGAGGCCGGCGCCCAAGGCTTGAGGTCACGCTCGACGACGTCGGTCATCGCCTCCACGACGTCGTCGTAGACCCGCGGCGGCTCGTCGTCCACGCCGGCGGTGACCGTGATCAGGCCGCCGTCCTCGATGCCCTGGATGGCGAGGCCGGAGTCACCGGCCAGCTCCCGGCCCTCCCGGGTCACGAGGCGGTAGCCGCCGTAGACGGTGCCCGGATCGAGCAGCCCCACGCTCCGGGCCAGCTCGGGCACGAGCTCGGCGACGGGTACGGCGGCCGGCAGCACCAGGTCGACCCGGCGGGTCCCCGATGCGACGGTGACCCGGACCAGGCCGGACGCGCTCGTCGGCGCCTGACTCATCGACTCTCCCCGGCACTCTGCTCGGGTCGTCGCGACCCGGAACGCTGGCATGCTACCGCCCGGGTCACGGGAGTCCCCGGGACGGAAGCAGGGACCTAGTCGATCAGGCCGGGAGCGGCGTCTTCGTCGTCGACCCAGTCCTGTGGGGACTCGACGAGGTCGTCACGGTCATCCCGGTCCTTGTCGCGCTGGTGTCCACCACGGGCGGTCACCATCGCCGCGCCGCGCGGCCCGAGTCTGGTCCCCGTCTTCCCCGCAGCCCCGGACTGGCCGCGGCCGCCGGCAGTTCCCGCGGATCCCGCGACGCCACGGCCGCCCGCACGACCCGTGGCACCCGTGGCAGCGCCCCCGCGTCCGGTGGCACCGGACGCGGCCGCCCTGGTCGCCGGACTCGTCGTCCCGGTGCGGGACGCGCCTGCGGTCGACGCGGAGGATGCGGTCGCGCCGCGTCCGAGAGCACCCGCAGCGGCGGTCCGGGCACTACTGCCGATCGACCTACCCGCGGAGGCGGTGGAGCCGGGGACGGTGGTGCCACCACCGCGGACCGCGCCCCCGATCCCGGCGGCGCCGCCGAGCAACCCACCGCCAAGAGCACCCGCGAGGCCACCGGCCGCGCCGGCACCTGGCGAGCTCGCGGCGGGCGCGGAGCCAGTCGCACCGACGGTCGCAGGCGCCGAGGTCATGGGGGGAAGGGCCGCCCCGTCCTGGGCTGTGCCCGGGGCCGAGATCACCGCGGCCGTGGCACCCGTGGGGGCGACGACGTGCGGGGAGCCGCTGGCCGGAGTCGCGGTTGTCGCGTGAGTCCCTGGTGGGGCGCTGGTGGTGGCAGGAGTGCTCGTCGCTGCGCCTCCGCCGGACGACGTACCGCCCCCGGTGGTGACTGCCTCACCACCGCTGCCACCGGAGGTGCCGGAGCCACCACCACTGCGGGCGTCCGGCTCTCCGTGGACCTGTTGCATGGTCGCGGTGGAGTCGCGGTAGACGCGGTCCATCTCGTTGGCCGCTGCCTCGGCCTTGGCCTCGCGGTCGGCCATCGCCGCGTGATAGCCCCCCAGTTGAGTGGTGTAGGTCCGCTGCTGGCGGACCGCGTCGGCGTCGTTCGTGCCGGGCGCGATGTCGGGGCGCGCAGGCTCGGTGGGGAGCGCACCCAGCGAGGCCTGGACCTGCTTCGCCTCCCCGACGGCGACTTCGGCCTGGGCGAGTGCGTCAGCCGCCCGCTCCATCTGCTCCTTGCGGGCACGGACCTTCTCCGCGACCTTCCGGAAGGCCTGTTGAGCCGCCGGCCCCGTGTGTGTGCCCCCGAAGTTGGCGACGACCTGGGGTCCCGCCATCTCCAGCGCCATCGCGACGTTGTCGAGCGACCTGGCGCCGTTGCGCCACTCCTCCTCCGCCGCCTGGATGGCGGACGGTGCGGCACCGGAAACGGCGCGGTCGAGTCGTGCCTCCTGCGGCCCTCTGGGCATCAGGCACCACTTCCCGTCGCGGGTGCAGCTGCGCCGGTGGGATCCGGCGCGCTGAGGTGTTCGTTGCGGGAAGCCTGCTCACGGCGGTCGCCCTCCGCGAACCCGGACGAGCCCACCAGCACCTCCACTGCGGTCTGCTTGCTCTGCAGATCCGCGGCGTTGCTCTCGTCCGCCGTGGTGACGAGGTGGACGGCCTGCTCGACCCCGTCGCGGAACCGGGTCAGGTCCTCGACGACGCCGAGGATGGTGTCAGAGACGATCTGGTGCGCCTTGCCGTGGTGGAACCCCAGCTCCGCAGCCGTCTCGGAACCGCCGAACACGCCGGGCGAGATGTGCAGCCGCTGGAAGGAGCCGTCGTCGAGCTCGCGGGCGTTGGCGTTCAACGCACTGATGACGGCGCGAATCCCCTCGGGATCCACGTCGAGGTCCTGAAGCGCCTGGACCACCGGGCCGATGTAGAACACCTGGGCGTCGTCCTTCCCCTGAGGTGGTGTGGTGACGGACCCGGAAGGTCGGGGACCACTCCTAGCCCCGACCTCCCGGGCCGGTGCCGATCAGCCTCCGAACGAGGCGGCGCCGCGGCGGTCGGCGGCCATGTACTCGGCGTTCGACTGCTGGACCGTCTGGCTCGTCTGGTCGAGCAGGTCCTTCATTTCCAGGATGGCGGCGTCCCACTTGGCCTTGGCGGTGGTGTAGGCCTGCTGAGCGTTGCCGACCCAGTCGCTGCGCAGCGGGGCCAGCTCGCTCTCGAGCCGGTTCAGTCGGTCGTCGATCTCCTTGACCGTGGCGTAGAGGTCCTGGGCGGCGGTGTCGAGACCGGCGTGGTTGACGCGAAGTCCGTCGAAGCTCATTTCGTTCACTCCTCAGTCCGGGTGGGTCAGCCGAGACGGCTGGTCGTGCGGGCGTAGTTGGCGGACTGCGCCTCATCGGTCGAGACGTTGTCGCGCTCGGTGCCGGTCAGCGCGCTCTCGAACTCGTTCAGCGCCTGCACGATGACCTTCTGCTTCTCGGTCCAGGCCTGGTGCAGAGTGAAGAACGCCGTCCCGCCGGCGCCCTGCCAGCGACCGCGCAGGCCCTGGATCTGGCCGTCGAGCTTGTTGCTGATGCGGTCGAAATCGACCTTCGCATCGGCCACCAGCGCGGCGCCCTTGCTGAGTGTGCCTTCGCCCTGTCCCATCTCGGCTGCAGACATGTCGCCTTCCCCTTCTCCCCGTGGCGGCGCGTCGCCGCTCGAGATCCCAGTGCTCCTCGATCCGGAGCGTTGTGGTCGTCCCGGCCCACCGGATGGTGTGACCCGGACAACACCAGTGGTCTACCCACCGCAAGCACCACTAAACATCGCCAACGGAAACCTGTCGACACCGTGTTCAACGCGTAGTCCTGGCAGTCGGTTGCGCGGGGGCGGGTCCGTCGCCTTGCTAGCCTCCCGTTCGATGTCGGCATCCGGGGGTCCCACCAGGACGGGCCGCGCTCGCGTCGCGGTCGTCGGCCTGGTGGCGGTGCTGCTCACGGGCTGCGGCGGCTCCGATCCGGGCCTGCGTCCCGACACCGACCCCAACGACGAGCCGAATTCCGCGTCGCCGTCGCCGAGCCAGGCGGTCGAGCCCGCGGACGGGCCGAGGGTGGAGAACGCCCACGCGTCGTACCGCGTCCCGCGTGGCTATGAGGTCGCCGACGAGCTGGCCGGCACGATCCCGGCCAACGACAGCGGCGCCGGACGCAGCGCCATCACCCTCGCGGAGGTCCCGGCCTTCGGGAGCACCGACCTCGGGGCCGCCGCCGAGGTCGTGTCCAGGAACGTCGCCCAGGACCGTCCCCCCAAACGCCTGGCGGACATCACGCTCGACGGTGTGCCGGTCTTCCACCTCGAGGGTCGGCTCGACGAGACGGTCTGGTTAGCGGCGTACGGCGCGATCCGAGACGACACGGTCGTCTACGTCAGGTTCGACCTGGACACCGCACCAGCGAAGTCGCAGCAGGTCGTCGAGTCCGTCCTGGCCACCTGGCAGTGGAAGTGAACGGCCCGGATCAGAAGGCCACGTTGGACGTCAGCTCCCAGATGGTCCGGCAGAACCCGGTGGCGACGAACAGCGCCGCCAAGGTGAGGGCACCACTGAACGCCTCCGCCACCTCGGCACGGCGCGCCCACCACGCCGAGCGCCAGCCCCGTCCGGCGGCGACCGCCACGACCACCAGCAGCACCGCGAGGCCGATCGCCACCCCGGCCACGGTCGCGATGCGGTCCGGCGCGGACCCCGACAGCATCACCCCGGCGAGCACCGCCCAGCCGCCCAGTCCCGCGGTTCGCAGGGCGGCCCGCGCCCCCGTGTGGCGGTAGCTCCTGCCGGCCAGCAGCAGGGCGGCGCCCGCGAAGAACACTTGGCACCGAGCACCGATCTGGTCCAGGTCGAAGGTGGCGCTCGACAGCAACAGCTCCGAGGACACGATCGCCACGACGGCGATCGCCACCCCGGCCGCGGTCACGAGTCGTGCCCCGCGCGCGGCCACCATGGCCACGGCATCGCGCGACGCCACCGCCCTCCCGCGGCGGCCGCGCGGCAGGTCCCGCGCCGACCAGGCCGTGACCGCGAGCCGTTCGAGGTCGACCAGCAGCTGGTCCGGTACGTCGACCGCGTAGCCAGGCACCAGCCGTGCGGCGAGCACGCAGCAGACGAGCAACACGGACCACACGACCGCCGGCCCGAACCCGAGGAGGGCAGCGGCACCGCTGACCAGGAACACGACGGAGCCGGCCACCATCCAGACCCGCAAGCCCTCGTCCACCTGATCGTCCGCCGCCCGGGCCACGGCGGCGGCCACCGCTCCGGCCAGTCCGGTGAGCCCGGCCACCATGGGCAACCGGGCGGGATCTGGGTCCCACACCACGGCGAAGGCCGCCGCCGCGGCGAATGCGGGAGCGGCGTGGGCCCGGTGCGAGGCGTACCGGCCGATCGGGAGCACCCCGAGCAGCGCCGCGGCCAGGAGCACGGCGACGGTCGAGCTCCGCGCGAACGAGGAGTCGCCGTGCGCGGCGAACCAGCCCGCCAGGGCCGCCAACGCGGAGGCGACGGCGAACCAGAGGACGGAGGCGGAGCCGGGCGGAGCAGGGGTGGGGGGAAGGTCCGGGCCGCCGGACGACGACCCGGGTCGAGGGACCGACGTTGCCGCCACCACGAGGTCCCCCGCGTCCACGCCGGCCGAGGCCAGGCTGACGTCCGGAGCGACGGGCGCACCGACGCGGGTGTAGATCAGCGGGATCGAGGCGAGGCCCGTGCGGGCGGCGTACTCGCCGGCGACATCGGCGCCGGTGGTCCCGGGCGGGACCAGCAGGTCGAGGACGCCCGCGGGGCCGTGCACGGTGATGGGGAGGCTGCCCGCGGGCCCCGACCCTGCCACCCCGTCGCCCCCTCGCTCGCCCGCTGCTCCGACCGTGCCGACCGTCGTCGGCAGGGTAGTCGCTCCTGTTCCGGCCCGCCTATCATCGCAGCGGACCATCGACCACGGGGGGCCTGCTTGAGTACGACGCTTCGGGGCGCTCGGCTCGACGAGCCCGAGCTGCCCACCGGGCAGATCGAGCTCCAGCCGCCGCCCCAGATCCAGGAGCACGAGGGCGCGAGCGGCGTCCTGATGAACGCCATCCCGATGCTGGGCAGCCTCGGCGCGATCGTGCTGGTCGCCACGATGGGCTCACGCACCGGTGGTCGCAGCTACATCGCGGCGGGCATGTTCCTCTTCGCCACGCTCGGCTTCATCATCGTCCAGCTGGACCGGCAGCGGAAGCAGCGCGCGCAGCAGGTGGCCGGCGCCCGCACGGAGTACCTGCGCTACCTCGCCAACGTGCGCCAGGTGGCCCGGGAAGCCGCCGACCAGCAGCGACGGGCCCTGACCTGGCACCACCCGGAGCCCTCCGCCCTCCCCTCTCTGGCGGAGGAGCGGTCCAGGGTGTGGGAGCACGGCAGCTCCGACGCCAACTTCCTGCACGTCAGGTACGGCGTCTGCGCCCAGCCGCTGTCCCTGGAGCTGGTCCCGCCGGAGAGCGCCCCCATCGACCAGGTCGACCCGGCCGCCGCGTCAGCGTTGCACCGGCTGCTCGTCGTCCACCGGCTGCAGCCGAACCTGCCGGCCAGCATCGACCTGAGGGCGTTCGACCGGATCGAGCTGTGCGGGCCGGAGGAGCCGGCGCGGGCCCTGGCCCGGGCGATGCTCTGCTCGGCGGCGGCGTTCCACGCCCCCGAACACCTGGCGATCGCGGTCCTCTCGACCGAGGGGAACCTCGCGCACTGGGACTGGCTGAAGTGGCTCCCGCACGCCCAGAGTGCCCAGCAGTCGGACGCCGTCGGGCCGAGCCGGATGGTCACCACGTCGCTGGCCGACATCGCCGCGCTGCTGCCGCCGGACCTCAGCGACCGTCCGCGGTTCGGCGCCGAGGAGCGTCCGGCCTCGCCCCACATCCTGCTGGTCACCGACGCCGCCCGGTTGCCTCCCGGCAACCACGTCGTCCCGCCGGACGGGCTGCACGGCGTCACCGTGCTCGACCTCCCGACCCGCTGGGACGAGCTCGAGGACCCCACCCGGCTTCGGCTCGAGTTCAACACCCTCACGGAGAGCGCCGGCGGCCGCCCTGAGGACGGCAAGGCGCCGGTGACCGCGCTCCGGCTCCGCGAGGAGCCGATCCGGGCCCTGGCCGACCAGTGCGACCTGGCCACGGCGGAGGCGTTCGCCCGGCGCATCGCCCCGCTGCACACCGTGACCGCCGGCCCGACCGAGACCTCCTCGGGCGAGATCACCGGTCCCACCGACTTCATGGACCTGCTCGGCCTGGGCGACGTCCACTCGCTTCGAACCCTCGGCGGCCTGGCGGCATCGGCCCGCCCGGGACCGGCTGCGGGTGCCGATCGGCCTCGGCGAGGGCGGCGCGATGGTGCACCTCGACATCAAGGAGTCCGCCCAGCAGGGGATGGGTCCGCACGGACTGGTGATCGGGGCGACCGGCTCCGGCAAGTCCGAGCTCCTGCGCACGCTCGTCCTCGGCCTCGCGATGACGCACTCCCCCGAGCACCTCAACCTGGTGCTCGTCGACTTCAAGGGCGGCGCGACCTTTGCCGGGATGTCCGGGATGCCGCACGTGTCGGCGATGATCACCAACCTCGCCCAGGAGCTCACCCTGGTCGATCGGATGCAGGACGCCCTGTCCGGCGAGATGATCCGCCGACAGGAGCTGCTGCGCGAGGCCGGCAACTTCGCGTCGGTCCGCGACTACGAGAAGGCCCGGGCCGCCGGTGAGGACCTCGAGCCGCTGCCGTCGCTGTTCATCGTCGTCGACGAGTTCTCCGAGATGTTGTCGGCGAAACCCGAGTTCATCGACCTGTTCGTGGCCATCGGCCGGCTGGGCCGCTCCCTGGGCCTGCACCTGCTGCTGGCTTCGCAGCGCCTCGAGGAGGGCCGGCTCCGCGGACTCGAGTCGCACCTGTCCTACCGGGTCGGGCTGCGCACGTTCAGCGCCGGGGAGTCGCGCTCGGTGCTCGGGGTCCCGGACGCCTACGAGCTGCCGCCGGTCCCCGGCCTCGGGTACCTCAAGCCCGACCAGTCGAGCCTGCTGCGGTTCAAGGCGGCGTACGTCTCCGGACCGCCGAGCGGGAAGGTGCGGGTCCGCCGCGACGAGGGCGGGCAGGTCCAGGGGATCCTGCCGTTCACGATCGCGGAGGTGCAGGCGCTGGCGACCGCCGAGCCCGAACCGGCGCCGCCCGAGCCCGAGCCGACGCCGGTCCGGCAGGGCGAGCAGGAGCACTCGCTGCTGGACGTCGCGGTGGGTCAGATGGTCGGCCACGGGCCGTCGGCCCACCAGGTCTGGCTGCCGCCACTTGACGTGCCCGACACCCTCGACCAGCTGATGCCGGACCTCGTGGAGGACCCCGAGCTCGGCCTGGTCTCGCCGCACTGGCGCCGGCTCGGTGGGCTCGTCGTCCCCCTCGGCACCGTCGACCGGCCCCGTGAGCAACGCCGCGACACGATGACCGTCAACCTGTCCGGAGCGACCGGCCACGTCGCCGTGGTCGGTGGTCCGCGGAGCGGGAAGAGCACACTGCTGCGCACCATCGTCACCAGCATGGCGCTGACCACCACGCCGCTCGAGTCGCAGTTCTTCTTGCTCGACTTCGGCGGGGGCACGTTCGCGCCACTGGTGTCGCTCCCCCACGTGGCGGGGGTCGGCACCCGGGCGGAGCCCGACGTCGTACGCCGCATCGTCGCCGAGGTCCAGGGAGTCGTGGACCGTCGCGAGGCCTACTTCCGGGCCCACGGCATCGACTCGATCGAGACCTACCGCACCAGGAGAGCCGAAGGTCGAGCAGACGACGGCTGGGGTGACGTGTTCCTCGTGGTCGACGGCTGGTCCACGCTACGCGCCGACTTCGACGACCTCGAGGTGGAGCTCCAGCAGCTGTCGGCACGAGGGCTCACCTTCGGGCTGCACATCGTCGTCGGCGCCGCCCGGTGGGCGGACTTCCGCTCGGCCATGCGCGACATCTTCGGCACCCGGCTCGAGCTGCGGCTCGGCGACCCGACCGACTCCGAGATCGACCGAAAGGTCGCCGCACTGGTCCCCAGCGCCCGGCCGGGACGGGGCCTGGAGCAGGGCAGGCAGCACTTCCTCGGGGCGCTGCCCCGCACCGACGGGGTCACGGATCCCGCGACGCTCGGCGACGGCGTCGAGGGCCTCGTCAAGCGGCTGGCCGCTGCCTGGCGGGGACCGGTCGGGCCCAAGCTGCGGCTCCTGCCCGAACGCATCGACCTCGACACGGTTCGCGCCCACGCGACCTCCGCCGACCTGCCGGAGAGGCTGCTCCTGCTCGGCGTGAACGAGAAGGAGCTGGCCCCGGTCGGGCTGGACGCCGACGCCGAGCCCCACCTGTTGGTCTTCGGGGACGGCCGGTCCGGCAAGAGTGCCCTGCTGCGCACCTACGCCCACGAGATCATGCGCACCCGCACCCCCAAGCAGGCGCAGATCGTGGTCGTCGACTACCGACGGTCGCTGCTGGGCGAGGTGCCCGACGAGTACCTCCTGAACTACCTGACCTCGGGAGCCCAGACTGCGCCGGTGCTCAAGGACCTGGCCGACTACCTCGAGAAGCGGATCCCCGGCCCGGACGTCACCCCCGATCAGCTGCGCAACCGATCCTGGTGGCAGGGGGCCGAGGTCTTCGTGCTCGTCGACGACTACGACCTGGTCGCCACCCAGCAGAGCTCACCGATCGCGTTGCTCCAGCCGCTGCTGGCCCAGGCCCGCGACGTCGGCCTGCACCTCGCCCTCGCGCGCCGTTCCGGTGGCGCCTCCCGTGCCCTCTACGAGCCGGTCATCCAGTCCCTGCGCGACCTGGCGACGCCGGGGCTGCTGCTGTCGGGTAGTCCGGACGAGGGTCCGCTCCTCGGCAACCTCAAGCCCGCACCGGCGCCCCCCGGCCGCGGTCGACTGGTGTCCCGCGACCGGGGCCGCGAGGTCGTCCAGCTGGGCTGGCTCGACCCGTCGCTCTGATCCGTTGAGTTGGGCCTCGCGGCCCTTCCAGTTGGGCCCCGCGGCCCTGGGCAGGGGCCATCGCGCCCAAGTCGTGGGGCCATCATCCCCAACTCAACGGGTCAGGTGGACGAGCCGGTCTTCAGGGCGAAGCCGGGCAGGTCGGCGAGCTGGTACGTCGCCTCGAAGGTCCGCTCGTAGCCGGTGTGCGCGACCTTCCAGCCGGCGTCCGTCCGCACGTAACGGTCCTCGTAGAACGCCGCACCCTCGAGCCTGAACCCGTACTCCGCGGAGATCACCTGATCGTGGAGGTACCACCGACCGGTCGCCGTGTCGCCGTCGACAGCGATCTCCGGGTGGTGGCAGTGGTGCATCGTGACGATCGCCGGACCGAGGTTGGTCCGCATGTAGTCGACCAGCGCGGCGCGGTCGGCGAAGGCGAGGCCGGCGTAGTCGGCGGTGGCGTCGGGGACGAAGCAGTCCGCAAAGTCGTCCCACTGCTTGGTGTCGAGGGTCCGCAGATAGCGGTACTTCAGCTGCCGGATCTGCTCGAAGTCGTCTGCGTAACGATTCCCGCTCATGGCCCGGAGCCTAGACCGGCGGCTGGTTATAGTCGCGAGCGTGATCTTCAAGCGGGTCGGCGACGGGCGCCCCTACCCGGAGCACGGGTTGACCTCCCGGGCCTGGGCCGCCGTGCCGCCCCGCCAGGTGCGACTCGACGAGCTGGTCACCACGAAGGACACCCTGCAGCCTGGACCTCCTGCTCGACGAGGACTCGACCTTCTACGGCGACCTGTTCGCCCACGTCGTCGAGTGGCGCGGCGAGTTCTACCTCGAGGACGGCCTGCACCGCGCGCTCCGGGCCGCCCTCCAGCAGCGCAACGTCCTGCACGCCCGCGTGCACCCGGTGGCCGGCTGATGGAGCAGGCCGCGAGGTCGGGGCTGACCCTCCTCGGCCTGGCCGCGCTGGTCGCCCTCGGCGGACTCTGGGGGTGGTCGGCACTGACCCAGCCCTTTCCCGGCAAGACCACGCCGCCCAAGTGCGTGGCGACCATCGTCCAGCCCGGGGAGAAGGTGTTCCCCGGCCAGGTCACGGTCAGCGTCTTCAACGCCAGCGGGCGCAACGGGCTGGCCGGCCGCACCATGTCCGAGTTCGTCGACGCGGGTTCGCCGAGGGCGACACCGGCAACGCCCCTCGAACGCGCGGGTCGTGCGCGCCGCGATCTGGGCACCCTCCCCCGACCAGCCCCGACGTACGTCTGGTCGCGAGCCGCCTGGGCCCTGCGACCCGTGTGGTCCAGCGGCGAGGCGCCCGGCGTCGGCGTCACGGTCGTCGTCGGCGACAGGTTCACCGACGCTGGTGAAGGGCCCGCGTCGTGCCGGCCGGACAGAAGCCGAGATCTGCAGCCCGCCGGTGACCTAGGGTCAGCCGCCGTGGCGGCGCGCACGGCCGAGCCACTGCGCCAGCCGCCCGGACGACGACACCTGGCGCAGCCGCTCCTCGGTCTGCTCCCGCAGCTTGCGGGGCGTGACGACCAGCAGGTCGTCGCCGTGTCGCAGGACGGTACGCCGTTCGGGCACCAGGATCTGGCCGTCCCGGATCACGAGCGAGACCGAGGCCCCGACGGGCAGCCGGAGCTCACCCACCTCGACGCCGTGCATCTTGGACACGGGGCTGATCGTCACCTGCAGCAGGTCGGCGGCGATCCGCTCCAGCGGCGCCACCTCGACCTCGAGACCGCGCGGCTCGGAACGCCGCGCCACCTTCAGCACCTCGCGCGACCAACGGCAGGGTCGGTCCGGTCAGCAGGGTGTAGATCACGACCATCACGAAGACCAGGTTGAAGAGCCGTGTCGCTGTCCGTCGACCCCCTCGGCGAGCGGGATGGTGGTCAGCACGATCGGGACCGCGCCGCGCAGTCCGGCCCAGGAGAGGAACGCCAGCTCCCGCCACGGCAGCGGCGCGACGACGGCGCTGACGAGGACCGACAGCGGCCGGGCGACGAAGGTGAGGACGAGGCCGGCGACCAGCGCGAGCCACGACCGTCGACAGCGTGAGCTCGCCGGGCGAGAGCAGCAGGCCGAGCATGACGAACAGCCCGATCTGGGCCAGCCAGGCCACCCCTTCGGCGAACGACCGGGTGGCGGCCCGGTGCGGGAGCTCGCTGTTGCCGAGCACCAGGGCGGCCACGTAGACGGCGGCGAAGCCGGAGCCGTGCACGGCGGCCGCACCGCCGTACCCGAGGAAGCAGAAGGTCATCACGGCCAGCGGGTAGAGGCCCGAGGACGGCAGCGCCGCCCGGCGCATCACCCAGGCGCCGCCGAAGCCGCACGAGCAGCCCGATCAGGACGCCGACGACGAGCTCGAAGACGACGATCCCGGCGGTCTCGAAGATCGACTGCTCGGCCACCGCGCCGGTCGAGATCAGCGTGACCAGGACGACGGTCGGTGCGTCGTTGAGACCGGACTCGGCCTCGAGGGCGCCGGTCAGCCGTCTGGGCAGCGGCACCACCCGCAGCACCGAGAACACCGCCGCCGCGTCGGTCGGCGAGGTGACCGCGCCGAGCAGGACCGCCAGCTCCCAGGGAATCCCGAGCAGGTAGTGCGCGGCGACGGCGACGACGCTGACCGACACCGCCACGCCGACCGTGGCCAGCGAGACGCCGAGCCTCATCGACGGGCGGACGTCCGGCCAGTTCGTGGTCAGACCGCCCTCGGCCAGGATCACCGCCAGCGCCACGAAGCCGAGCGCGTGCGCGAGCTGCGCGTCCTCGAACTTGATCCCGAGCCCGTCCTCGCCCAGGGCGACGCCCATCAGCAGGTAGAGCAGCAGGCTCGGCAGGCCGGCGCGCGAGGAGATCCGGACGGCGAGGATCGCCAGGAGGGTGACGGCGGAGCCCACCAGCACGAAGTTGTCGAGCTGGTGGACGTCGAAGGTCACGGGCTCGCTTTCCGGGCGCTCGGCGGTGTGGCCGATCCTATCGGTCGTCCCCCGGGAGGACGGTCAGCCGGTCGACCGGTCAGCCGACGATCTCGTCGCCGCTGATCAGGTAGTCGCCCTCGGTCCCGGCGAGCTCGATCCGCCGCACCTCGCTCTGGCTGCTGCCATCGGTCGTGTAGACGAGTGTCGCGTCGACCGCGCCGGGCCCGGCGGCCTGGACGTCCTCGACGGTGACCGAGTCGATGGTGGACCAGAATCCGTCGTAGTCCTCGTAGCTCCCGACTTCCCGCTGGAAGCCCGGCGTCAGCTGCGACCAGCCGGTCTCGGTGTCGTCGGGAAGCACGGCGTAGTAGTCCTCGACGAAGGCCTCACGGCTCGCGCTGCCGGATGCGTCCGCGGCGCCGCCCGGTGCGTCTTGGGGGTCGTTCTCCTCCGGGGCCGCGCCGGTTTGGCCGGCGTCCCCGAGGGGCTCTCCGTCGTGTCTCCTGCCGGGGTGGTCGGGTCGTTCCCGAGCAAGTACGTCCCGAGGCCAGCAAGGATCGCCAGGACGGCGACGATCCGAGCACCAGCAGGACGGCCCGTCTCCGGCGGGGCCGCCGATCCGGCGCAGGCGCAGGTGTCGGGGCCGGGGAGACGGCGCGGGGGTCCGCTCGGTGGGCTCCGGGGTCGGCGTCGGCAGTCGGCGTCGGCTCCGGGTCGGTTCACGCGTCGGCGCCGGGTGTGGCTGGGTAGGGGTGGCTGCGGCGACCGCGCCGAACGCCGCGGTCTCCTCGCGGGTCCGGTCGGTGCGGTGTCGGGCGTGGATCCGGCGCAGCGCGTGCGCGGCATCGGCCACGGCCCACCGCGACTGCGGGTCCGGATCCATCATCCGGCTGATCGGCTCGGTCAGCACGCCGGCACGTTCCGGGCGGGGCGGCGGCTGGTTGACGATGTTGGCGAGTGTCGCGAGAGGGTTGGGTTGCGAGGAGTACGGCGGCTTCCCCTCGACGGCGGCGAAGAGGGTGGCGCCCAGCGCCCAGACGTCCGAGGCGGGCGAGGGGTCCTCGCCGCGTGCGATCTCGGGCGACAGGTAGGACGGGCGTACCGCTCACCATGCCGGTCTGGGTAAGCGTCTCCTCACCCGCGGTGCGAGAGATGCCGAAGTCCGAGATCTTCGCCCGGCCGTCCGGTCCGATCAGGATGTTGCTCGGCTTGACGTCGCGGTGGACCGTGCCCCGCGCGTGCGCCGCCGCCAGTCCGTCCGCGACCTGGGCGCCGATGTCTGCCGCGCGCTCGGGCAGGACTGGTCCGTCCTCGGCGATGATCTGCGCGAGCGTTCGCCCGTCGACGTACTCCATGACCAGCCAGATGTGGTCGCCCTCGTCGATCGCGTCATAGATGGCGACCACGTGGGGATGGTTGAGGGGCGCCGACGACCGGGCTTCGCGCATGGCCCTGGCCAGGTCCGGGGCCTCACCGGTCACGTGGCCGACCTGCTTCACCGCGACCTGGCGTCCCAGCCGCTCGTCGCGGCAGAGCCAGACGCTCCCCATGCCGCCGCGCCCGACTTCCCGAAGGATGCGGTAGCGGCCCGCGATGGTCTCCTGCGCCATCTGTTGTCCTCTCATCTGGCTACCACTACCCAGCCGTCGCGGTGTCACGCGGGTGAGCCACCTCTCCCCACAAACTGAAACATGTTCTAGTCTTGGGCCATGGCCGAGCTGTCCGGAACCGACCTGCCCGAGGTGCTGCCCGCCGCCGACCTGCCCCCGGACGCGGAGTCCTGGGACGTCGTGGTCGTCGGCTTCGGCATCGCCGGCGGCTGCGCCGCCCTCGAGGCGGCGCGCGCCGGCGCCCGGGTGCTGCTGCTCGAGCGGGCCGCCGTCCACGGCGGCACGTCGAGCATGTCCGGCGGCCACTTCTACCTCGGCGGCGGTACGGCGGTGCAGCAGGCGACCGGCCACGACGACACGCCCGGACGAGATGTACGACTACCTCGCCGCGGTCTCGCTCGACCCGGAGCCGGAGAAGATCCGCGCCTACTGCGACGGCTCGGTCGAGCACTTCGACTGGCTCGAGGCGCTCGGCTTCGAGTTCGAGCGCTCCTACTACCCCGAGAAGGCGGTGATCCAGCCCGGGACCGAGGGGCTGATGTTCACCGGCAACGAGAAGGTGTGGCCGTTCCGCGAGCGGGCCGCGCCCGCCCCGCGCGGCCACAAGGTGCCGGTGCCCGGCGACACCGAGGGCACCAGGCTGGTGATGGACCTGCTGCGGGACCGGGTCGAGGAGGCCGGGGTCGAGGTCCGCTACGAGACCGGCGCGACCGAACCTGGTCGTCGACGACGACGGGCGCGGTCGTCGGGCTGGCCTGGCGGCGCTTCGAGGAGACCGGGCGTGGTCCGCGCGGGCGCCGTCGTGCTCGCCGCCGGCGGGTTCGTGATGAACGCCGACATGGTCGCCGAGCACACCCCGGCCCTCGGCTCGAAGCTGTTCACGCTCGGGTCGACGTACGACGACGGGCTCGGCATCCGGCTCGGCGCCTCGGTCGGCGCCGAGCTCAAGCACATGGACGCAGCCGTTCATCACCGCGCCGTTCTACCCGCCCGTCGTCGCTGGTGAAGGGGCTGATCGTCAACAAGCTCGGGCAGCGGTTCGTCGCCGAGGACTCCTACCACGCCCGCACGTCCGGCTTCGTGATGGAGCAGCCCGACGCGGCGGCGTACCTCATCGTCGACAGCGAGCACATCGAGCACCCGAAGATGCCGCTGGTGCCGTTCATCGACGGCTGGGAGACGGTCGCGGAGATGGAGGCCGGGCTCGGACCTGCCGGCGGGATCGCTGGTCGCGACGCTGGCGCGCTACAACGAGCACGCCGCGCGCGGCGAGGACCCCGACTTCCACAAGCACCCCGACTGGCTGGCGCCGCAGGACGACCGGCCCGTGGGGTGCCTACGACCTCACCCTCGGCAACGCGCTCTACGCCGGCTTCACCCTCGGCGGCATCCGCGACCACGCGTCGACGGCGAGGCGCTGCGCCCCGACGGCTCGGTCGATCGCCGGCCTGTACGCCGCCGGCGCCTGCGCCTCCAACCTCGCCCAGGACGGCAAGGGCTACGCGTCCGGCACCCAGCTCGGCGAGGGGTCGTTCTTCGGCCGGCGGGCTGGGCGGCACGCGGCCGCGCGGAGTCGCGCCGGATGACCGGCGAAGTTGCGAGCGTCGGCTCGAGCGAAGCGACGCCTGCGACGCGTCTCGAAACCCGGTGAGCCGAGCGACCGCCCAGCAACCGTAGCGTCAGCCCATGACCAACCGGTGGGACGTCGCCAGCCGCGCCAACGTGCCGCCGTTCCACGTGATGGACCTGCTGGCGGCGGCCGAGCAGCGCCGGCGGACCCACGGCGACCTGGTCAACCTCGTGGCCGGCCAGCCGAGCACCGGCGCGCCGGCCCCGGTGAACGCCGAGGCGATCCGGCTGCTCCAGTCCGACGACCCGCTCGGCTACACCGTCGGCCGCCGGGCATCCCCGAGCTGCGCGAGCGGATCGCCGAGCACCACCGGCAGACGCCACGGCGTCGACGTCGAGCGCCGACGAGGTGGTCGTGACGACCGGCTCCAGCGGCGGCTTCCTGCTGGCGTTCCTCGCGGCGTTCGAGCCCGGCGACCGGGTGGCGATGGCCCGGCCCGGCTACCCCTGCTACCGCAACGTGCTGACCGCGCTCGGGTGCGAGGTGGTCGAGATCCCGACTGCGGCCCGGAGACCCGGTTCCAGCCGACCGTCGCCCAGCTCGAGGAGCGTCGACGGACCTCAAGGGCGTCGTCGTCGCCAGCCCCGCCAACCCGACCGGCACCATGCTGCTGCCCGAGGAGCTCGCGGCGATCGCGGCCTGGTGCGAGCGCAGCGGCGTGCAGCTGATCTCCGACGAGATCTACCACGGCATCGAGTACGCCCCGCTCGACGGCGACGCCGCCGCTCTCCCGCTCCGCCTGGGAGACCTCGCGCGAGGCGGTCGTGTTCAGCTCGTTCTCCAAGTACTTCTCGATGACCGGCTGGCGGATCGGCTGGATGCTGGTGCCCGAGCGGCTGCGGCGCCCGGTCGACGTGCTCACCGGCAACTTCACGATCTGCCCGCCGGTGCTCGCCCAGCGCGCGGCGTCGCGGCCTTCGACGACGCGTCGTACGCCGAGCTCGACGGCCACGTCGCGCGGTACGCCGGCAACCGGCGCGCTGCTGCTCGAGGGCTGCCCGCGCTCGGGATCACCGAGCCTGGCGCCGGCCGACGGCGCGTTCTACGTGTACGCCGACGTCGGCCACCTGACCGACGACTCGATGGCGCTTCGCCCACGACCTGCTCGGCGCGCACCGGCGTCGCCGTCGCGCCCGGGCATCGACTTCGACACCGAGGTCGGCCGCCGGTTCATCCGGCTCAGCTTCGCCGGCCCGCGCGCCGACGTCGAGACCGGGCTCGAGCGGCTGTCGGCGTACCTCGCCTGAGCTCGTCGAGCGCGGGATGCGCGACCCGTCGCAGCGGGGGCATGCGGCTCGTTGCGTCGGGCAGGTCGCTCGGCCTGGGGCAGCCCGTCGATCAGCGACTGCTCGACGAAGCCGTTGCGGATCCGCTGCGGGTGGTCGCCCACGCTGCGCTGTGTCGACGATCCGGCCGGTGCGGTAGGAGATCTTGGCGATCTGGTCGGTGCCGCTCCACGAGATGTAGCAGTGTCGGCCGTCCCAGCTCGGCGTCACCCAGTAGGGCTTGCCGTCCTCCTTCTTCAGCAGCTTGCCGCGGCTTGTAGGCTGTCGGCGTCCACCACGGTGGCGTAGTCGGACATCGTGCCGGCGACGCAGATCTTCGTGCCGCGCGGGGTTCATCGCGATGCCGTGGTGGGCGGAGTCGAGGAGGTACTGCTCGCGCGGCATGTCCGGGACCAGGTTCGGCAGCCGCTTGACGCGCTGGATCTCGCCGGTGCGCCGGTCCATCTCGAGGAAGCCGTGGAAGAAGGAGACCTGGAAGTAGATCTTCCGCTCGTCCGGCGAGAGCGTCATCGGGCGCACGGCGGTGCTGAGGTCCTCGAGCCCGCGCTCGTCGAGCGCCTTGCGCAGGTCGTAGCGGCGCAGCACCTCGTAGGTGTCGGCGTCGACGATCTGAAGACCCGCTCGCCCTTGGTCGGGGTCCATCGGCGGCTGGTCGAGCGGCGTGTAGACCATGCCGATGCTGGCGTGGATGATCCGCTCGCCGCCGTCGATGTAGACGTTCTCGTGGGGCGAGCCGCCGGACGGGAACTGGCCGAGCTCCTCGCCGTCGGAGACCCGCAGCACGTGCACCACGTTGCCGGTCGAGGCGCTGACCACGACCTCTGGCCGTCGGGCGAGATCGCCATGTGGTCGGAGCGCTGGCCGGCCACCGGGAAGCGCCACACGATCTCGCCGGTCTCGAGGCTGATCGCGACGACGTCGGCGTACGACGGCCGGGACACGATCAGCAGCCGGCCGTCGTTGGAGGTGTACATGTCGTCGACGTACTGGTCGTGGCCCTCGCCGATCGCCTCGCGGATGGCCAGGAAGTAGGCGAGCCGCTCGGGGTTGGTGGCGATCTCCTGCATCCGCTCGTCCTGGTCGGGGATCATGTTGATCCGTGCCGAGCTCGTCGAAGGTCCCCGGCGCCAGGACGTCGACGGTGCCCGCCCAGTTGTTGCCGACGAACACCACCCGGCGTACGTCGCCGACCGGCGTCTGACCCTCGGCCGCTGCGGCCTGGCCGCCGGGGCCGAGTGCGGACACGGCGCCGGCGATGACGCCGATCGCGATGCTGCGCGCACGTCGTCCGACCGGCATGGGTTCCTCCTGGTGTAGGCAGTTGTTGCTCTCGTCCGGACCAACGAGGACCCCGGATGCTGGGTTACGGCGACCGTCCGTGTGCTGGACCACGGCCCCGGCACCAGCCATCGTGGCCGGGTGAAGAAGATCGGACTGCTGGGCGGGATGAGCTGGGAGAGCACCGCCCTGTACTACTCGCTGCTCAACCAGCTCGTCCGCGAGCGCCTCGGCGGCTACCACTCCGCACGGTGTCTGATGTCCTCGGTCGACTTCGCACCCATCGAGGAGATGCAGCGGGCCGGTGACTGGGAGTCCGCGGGCCGGCTGCTCGCCGAGGAGGCCCAGGTGCTCGAGAACGGCGGCGCCGAGCTGCTCCTGCTCTGCACGAACACGATGCACAAGGTCGCCGACCGGATCGAGGAGGCCACGTCGATCCCGTTCGTCCATCTGGCCGACGTGACGGCGCGCGGCCGTGCGTGGCTGCGGGCCTGGATTCTGTGGCCTTCCTCGGGACCGGTTTCAGCATGCGGGAGACCTTCCACACCGATCGGATCGCGGGGCACGGGCTCGACGTGAGTGTGCCCGACGCGGACGAGCAGCAGGTGGTGCACGACGTCATCTACGACGAGCTGGTGCACGGCATCGTGCGTGACGAGTCGCGAGCGGCGTACCTGCGGATCATCGACGCAGCTGTCGACCGCGGCGCCCAGGGCGTGATCCTGGGGTGCACCGAGATCGAGCTCCTGATCCGGCAGGACGACTGCCCGGTGCCGACCTTCCCCACGACCCAGCTGCACGTCGAAGCGGCCGTGGACCTCGCTCTGGCCGAGTGAGCGCCGGCTTCACACGAGGTCGTGCACGAACTCCCCGAGCTGGGTGAGGTTGCGGCACTCCACCATCGGGACGACCTCTCCGTAGGGGCCGGCGGCCGAGTCGCCGGTGTCCCAGTGCCGCGGGTGCTCTGGGTTCAGCCAGTAGGCATGCCGACACCTCCCCGCCAGGTCCGCGAGCACCGGGACGTTCAGGTCGCTGTAGTTGGACCGGGCGTCGCCCAGGATCAGCAGCGACGTCTTCGGGCCCAGCGCGTCGTCCGCCTCCTCGGCGAACTTCGCGAGGGCCCGGCCGTAGTTGGTGCGGCCCCAGAGGGCGGCATGCGCCGTGCTCGCCGCAAGGTCGGCCATCACGTCCGCGACGTCGGCGCCCGGCTTGAAGTGATGGGTCACCTCGTGGACATGGTCGACGAACGTGAACGCCCGGACCTTGTGAAACTGGTCGCGCAGCGCGAACACCAGCAGCAGCGTGAACTGCGCGAAGTTCGCCACCGAACCGCTCACGTCGCAGAGCACCACCAGCTCGGTGCGGTGCGGGCGCCGGGGACGGTGGTGAGTCGTCAGCGGGACCCCGCCGGTGGAGATCGAGGCACGGACAGTACGCCGGAAGTCCAGCGGCCCGCGCCGCCTGGCGTGCCGCTCCTTGGTCAGCCTGGTCGCGAGCCGGCGGGCGAGGGGGTAGATCTCGCGGCGCATCTCCTCGAGGTCGGCCTTGCGAGCGGCGGTGAAGTCGAGCCGGTCGATCGTCGGCCGGACGGCCACGTCGGCGACGTGGTCGGGCCCCTTCTCCTCCGCGATCCGGCGCCGCGCGTCGCCCTCGACCACGCGGGCGAAGGCGCCGATCCTGCGGCCCGCGACCCGACGGGCCTCCTCGTCGACGCGTCCCTCCGCGAGCAGCGCGGCGACAAGCTGCTCGACCAGGTCGTCGGGCGCGATCCGCTGGAGTGCTGTGTAGGCCGACCAGGAGCTCAAACCGGGACCCCGGCCGGGCATCGCCCCGAAGCGTCCGACCGCCTCGACGGCCAGCCGCTGCAGCTCCGCGTCGTCGCCATCACCAAGGGCTGCCAACAGCTCGTCGCGGAAGCCGCGCAGCGCCTCCGCGCCGTCACGGACGGTCTCGCCGCTGTCTTCCGCGGCGGCGGCCCCCGACCCGATCAGCTGCGGGAAGTAGAGGTCGAACAGCGCCTCGAAGGTCGGCCGTTGCGACTGGCGCTTGACCAGCGTGGCGGCGTACGCGTCCCGGACCGTCGACCGCTCACCCCAGTGCAGCGACTGGAGCGCCGCGATCGCGTCGAGGTTCTCGGCCAGCGACACCGGCAGCCCGGCCGACCGCAGTGCCTCGAGGAAGGCGATGTGAGAGCCGAGGAGGGTCACCCGCCGCTACGTCCGTGGTTGCGGTTCGCTGCCAGCTTCAGCTCCCTTACGGCCCGCTCGTGATCGGATGCGTGCTTGAGGACGACGCCGAGGGTGTCGGCCACCGCCTTCTCGTCGAGTTCGCCGATCTCCAGCGCGATCAGGGTGCGGGCCCAGTCGACGGACTCCGCGATCGAGGGTGCCTTCTTCAGCTCCAGCTCGCGTAGCCGGGCGACCGACGCCACCAGCTGGCGGGCCACCTTGTCCTCGAGCTCAGGCACCTGCGAGGTGACGATCGCGCGCTCGCGGGCCGCGTCCGGGTAGTCCAGGTGAAGGTAGAGGCACCGCCGCTTGAGCGCCTCCGACAGCTCGCGGGTCGCGTTGGAGGTCAGGACGACGAACGGGCGGCGGCGCGCGGCGAGGGTGCCGAGCTCGGGGATCGTGACCTGGAAGTCGGAGAGGATCTCCAGCAACAGGCCCTCGACCTCGACGTCGGTCTTGTCGACCTCGTCGATCAAGAGCACCGTCTGCTCCTCACGCCGGATCGCGGTGAGCAGGGGCCGGGTCAGCAGGAACTCGTCGGTGAAGATGTCGTCGTGGGTCTCGTCCCAGGACGCGTCGCCGCCACTCGCTTGGATCCTCAGCAGCTGCTTCTTGTAGTTCCACTCGTAGAGCGCACGCGCCTCGTCGAGACCCTCGTAGCACTGGAGTCGCACCAGCTCGGCCCCGGTCGCCCGCGACACCGCCTTCGCCAGCTCGGTCTTGCCGACCCCCGCCGGGCCCTCGACGAGCAGCGGCTTCTCCAGCGCCCCGGACAAGTACGTCGTCGTGGCGGTGGCCGCGTCGGCCAGGTAGCCGGCGTCGTGGAGACGCGTCACGGCGTCGTCGGGCGAGGAGAACCAGGCGCCGTCCTGAGCCGTTCGAAGGGAGGTCACGGCGCGAGCATATGGGTCGTGACCGTCCCGCGGTCTCGTCGTTGGACCGGGTGGACACGTTCTCGAGCAGCAGGCTCGGCCCGACCGAAGGAGGATCATGCGACTCCCCCGGCGCCACGCAGGACGCCATGCGGGGCCGCGTGCCCAGCGGCCTCCGGTGGGCCGGTCACGCCCGACGATGCGCGGCCAGCTCGGTCGCGCCGGCGTACGCACGATGGCGCGCACGCTGGTCGCCGCCGTGATCCTCGTAGGCATGGTCAACCTCGCGCCGCCCGCCGAGGTCCCCACCGGCCCGTTCGCCGTCGAGTCCCCGACCCCGGCCCAGCGGGAGCTGATGAAGCGCTACGACTGCTCCCCCGACGGTTTCGACGACGGCAGGACCCCGCGGTCGGCCATCATCCGCAGCCAGAGCGGACTGGAGGTGGTGAGCTTCGACCGCGGGTGGCAGGTCTACACGAGCACTCGCCCCCACGCGCTCGTCGCCGTCTGCCTCGACCCACCCCGCTGAGCGGTCATTCGTCGCTCGCGTCGGCGCCATGACGACCGGCGCCTGCCGCGAACCTCGCCGCACCGTCCAGTGCCTCGGTGAGCGAGTCCGCGCCGTACCCGAGCTCTCCGACCATCGCCGCCTCCTCGCGTCTCCCCTCCTGGTCCAGCACCGAGAGCCGGTCGTTGCGCAGGCAGCGTTGGGGGAGCTCGGCCAGCTGGTGGGCCAGCAGCTCGGCCCGATCCCTCGTCCGCCCGGGAGCCACCACGCGGTTGACCAGCCCGATCGCTGCGGCCTCCGCGGCCTCGACGGATCGGCCGGTGAGGATCAGGTCCATGGCCCGGCTGGTGCCGATCAGTCGGGGCAGGCGCACCGTGCCGCCGTCGATGAGTGGGACACCCCAACGCCGGCAGAAGACGCCGAGCACTGCGTCGCTCGCTGCCACCCGCAAGTCGCACCACAGCGCCAGCTCCAGTCCGCCGGCCACCGCATGCCCCTCGATCGCGGCGATCACCGGTTTGCGGAGCCGCATCCGGGTCGGGCCCATCGGCGCGTCGCCGTCGGGCTCGACCCGGTTGTCCATCGCCTTGAGGTCGGCGCCCGCGCAGAAGGTGCCGCCGGCGCCGTAGAGCACCGCCACCGACTGGCTCTCGTCAGCGTCGAAGTCCCGGAAGGCGTCGGCGAGCGCCTCGGCCGTCTGCCGGTCCACGGCGTTGTGAGCCTCCGGACGGTCCAGGACCACCGTGGTCACCGGGCCCTCGACCTCCACGTGCACGCTCATGCTTCGACCTCTGAGACCCCAGCGCGGTGACGCTGCGCCAGCTCGGCGTAGTACGCCGGATTGGTCTCGACCCAGAACTGCGCCGGCGTCCCCTCGAGCGGACCCCGCACCTTGGCGGGTGCCCCGGCGGCCAGAACTCCGTCCGGGATCTCGGTCTGCGGGGTGACCAGGGCACCGGCGGCGACCATCGACCCGGCCCCGATTCGGGCGCCGTCCAGGACGGTGCTGCCGTTGCCGACCAGGGCCCGCTCGGCCACCACCGCGCCGTGCACCACGCAGGTGTGGGCGATCGTGGCGCCGGGACCGACGTCGACGATCTGGTCGGGTCCGGCGTGGAGGACCGAGTTGTCCTGGACGTTGGCGCCCTCCCGGACCACGATCGTGCAGATGTCGGCGCGCAGCACCGCGCCGTACCAGACGCTCGCACCCTTCTCGACAGTCACGTCGCCGATCAGGGTGGCGGTCGGCGCCACGAATGCCTCGGGGTGGACGGTGGGCCGCTTGCCTTCGAACTCGTAGAGGTGCATGGGGGCCATTCCACCGGAAACCGGCTGCCGCGTCAGTCCCCGCCGCGCCAGACCTCTCCCGGCATCAGCTCGACCAACCGGCACTCAGGCGCCTCGCGGTGCAGCAGCTCGACGAACTGGTGGTAGGGACGGTCCATCCAGCCGGCGCCGAACAGGGTGGGCATCGGGGGATGCAGTGTTCCCCAGTGGACCGGCAGCGCCCACCGCGCCGCGGACATCGCGCAGGCCCGCACCGCCTCGGCCGGCCCCAGGTGGCCCGGGGAGAGCCGCGGCCCCCATCCCGCGATCGGGACGGCGATCAGGTCCAGGCGGCGTCCGAGCAGGTCGGGGATCTCGGCCATCTCGGGATAGAGGCTCGTGTCCCCCACCAGCCAGGCACTCATCTCGGAGCCGCGGACCAGGTGGCCGTTGGCTTCGTTGGGCCGATGCGGCATCGGCCGGTGCCGGTGGATCGCCTTCGTGAGCCGCACCTCGACCTGCCCATCGCCCACCTCCTCCCAGCCGTCGTCGAGGGCGGTGCCAGACACTCCCTTGTCCCGCAACCACGCGGCGTTCTCGTCGGCCGTCAGGACCGGCACGCGCGGAAGCATCTTGAGGGATGCCACCTCAGCGTGGTCGTGGTGGAGATGGGAGATGAGTACGA
>CAWHNI010000018.1:0-265624 GCA_963830755.1 uncultured Actinomycetota bacterium
CCCGGCGGCCAGCTTGGTGTCGATCGCCAGGACGGTCGCGGCCGCCGCGGCCGCGTCGTCGTGCCCGGCCAGGCCGAGCAGCTTCTCGAGGTAGGCGACGTACTTGTCGCGGATCTCGGCGAACTTGTCGTCGCGGTAGTAGGACTCATCGGGAAGGCCCAGCCCGCCCTGGAAGATGTTGAAGATGTATCGGTCGGAGTCGCGGTCGTCGGTGTTGACGTAGGAGCCGAACAGCCCGTAGCCGCCGAGCCGCTCGAACTCCCCGAGGAAAGCGGCGAGGTCGCGGACGTCGCGCAGGGCGTCGACCGCGCCGAGCAGCGGCTGGACCGGGCGCAGTCGGAGCTTGTTGATCCGGGCCTCGTCCATGAAGGAGGCGTAGAGGGCACCGATCTTGCGGGCGTCCTCGTCGGCGCTGGCGTCGTCCCCGGTCGCGACGCGGTCGGCGAGCCCCTCGATGATCTCGCGCACGTGCTGCTCCGCGTCGTCGGCGAGCTGCACGAAGGCTCCCCAGCTGGAGCGGTCGGAGGGAATCTCCGCCTCCCTCAGCCAGCGGCCATTGACGTGGCCGAACAGGTCATCCTGGGGTCGGGTCTCGGGGTCCATGCCCTGGCGGGCGTCGTCGAGGATCGTCACGCAACGACCCTAACCGGCAGCCGGGCCGGAACAAGAGGGTTTGTCCGGCCCACGAGGTCAGTCTCGGATCCGGACCACCGACTTGCCCAGGGTTCGTCGCTGGTCCATGTCGGACAGGGCGCGGCCGAAGTCCTCGAGGTCGTACGTCGCCCCGATCGGCGGCTCGATGGCTCCGCTCTCGATCAGCGGCAACAGGGCATCCCACTGTTCGTGCATGTAGCCGGGCCGGACCATCGCGTAGGCGCCCCAGCCCACCCCGCGGACGTCCACGTTGTTGAGGAGCAGCCGGTTCACCCGGACCTCGGGAATGCCCCCACCGCCCGCGAAGCCGACGACGAGCAGCCGACCCTGGGGCGCCAGCGTCCGGAGCGAGTCGGTGAAGACGTCGCCACCGACGACATCGAGGACGATGTCGACTCCCTCGCCATCGGTGAGCCCGAGCACCGCGTCCTTGAACCCGTCGACCATCACCGCTTCGTCGGCGCCGGCCCGGCGGGCGAGCTCCGCCTTCTCCTCGGTGCTGACCACGGCGATGGTGCGGGCGCCCAGCCCCCTGGCGACCTGGATGGTCGCGGTGCCGACCCCGCCTGCGGCGCCGTGCACGAGGACGGTCTCGCCCTCCCGGACCTGGCCGCGCTCGACGAGCGCGAACTGCGCGGTGAGGTAGTTCATCGGCACCGCCGCGCCGGCGTCGAAGGACAGCTGCTCGGGCAGCGAGAAGACCGACATCGGCGGGGCGGCCACCAGCTCGGCCGCGCCGCCGTACGGCAGCACGCCGGCGACCCGTTCACCCACGTGATAGCCGTCGGGTCCGGAGACGACGGTGCCCGCGAAGTCGACGCCGAGCGTGAACGGCGGGTCCGGCTTGAGCTGGTACTCCCCCTTGCTCAGCAGGAGGTCGGGGAACGAGACGCCCACCCGGTGCACCTCGACCAGCACCTCGTCGGACCGGGGCTCGGGCTGGTCGACGTCGACGACCCGGACCCCGTCGGGGCCGGTGGGCGAGATGACCTGTACGGCGCGCATGCCCGCG
Organism: uncultured Actinomycetota bacterium; assembly: GCA_963830755.1. Classification (GTDB taxonomy): domain Bacteria; phylum Actinomycetota; class Actinomycetes; order Propionibacteriales; family Nocardioidaceae; genus Nocardioides. The sequence continues at coordinate 1,667 of CAWHNI010000018.1, forward strand.
AAACTACCGGTCCGTGGCCTCAGACTCGGTACCCGGCCAGGCGCACCATCTGCGACCGCAGGCTGGCACGCCGATCGACCTTGCCTGGCAGGCTGTTCAGCATCTTGGGGTCGCGACGGAGGTCGTAGAGCTCGGAGTCCCGCCCGCCACCGACGTAGCGGTAGCGGGCGAAGAACCAGTTGGGTGTGCGGATCGCGGTGAACTGCCGGATGCCGTAGCGCACCGAGCCCGAGCGGCCCGGGATCCGCCCTTCCATCAGGATCGGCCGGCCCCGGGGGACGTCCCTGGTCAGCGGCCGCCCGTCCATCGCTCGACCGGCCTCGGCCCCGGCCGCCGCCGCGATCGTGGGGGCCAGGTCCACGTTCGACCGGGGTCTGCTGTCCTTGACGCCCGCCGCGAAACCTGGCCCGGACACGACCAGCGGCATCCGCGACGCCGCGGTGTACGGCGTCTGCTTCCCGGACCGGATCCGGTGCTCCCCGTAGTAGTAGCCGTTGTCGGTGGTGAACATGATGAGCGTGTTGTCCAGCTGGCCCTGCTCCGCGAGGGCCTGCCGCAGCCGACCGACCCACTCGTCGACCGACTGCAGTGCCTCCAGCTGCTGGCTGTACGCCTCGTGCACCGCCGACCGGATGCTCGGCGTCATCCGCGGCATCCGGCGGATGTGCCGTGGCTTGTCGGACACATCCCGCTCGTCGAACGAGCGCGTCCCCCAGGCCGGCGCCTTCACCCCTTCGAAGTCTCCCCGGTACTCCCGTTTCGGCGAGGTGCTCGGGACCGGCACCCCCACATGGTCGTCCGGGTCGCGGCCACCACCGGCGTGAGGTGCGTTGAAGGCCAGCCAGAGGAAGAAGGGCTGTTCTGGCGGACTCGAGACGACCTGCTCGACCGCGACCCGGCCAAGCGTGTCGGTCGCATAGCCGGCGTGGTGGTAGGTCTTCCCGTCCTCGTGGCGCAAGTCGATGTCGTGGAAGCGGACGCCCCCCTCCCCACTGTTGTTCTTGGCGCGCCACACGTCCCAGCCGGGGGGAACGCCGTAGCGGCGGTACCCGTAGCCGTTGAGGTACTTGCCCACGAACATGGTGCGGTAACCCGCGCGGTGCAGCCACACCGGCAACGTGTTGCGTGCGGTCGGAGCCAGGGCCGGATAGCCGTCCTCGTTGGTCCACACCCGGTGGTTGTGCGCGTACTGCCCGGTGAGCGTGGTGGCCCGGCTGGGGCAGCACAGCGCGAAGTTGGCGTGGTAGTTCGTGAACGTCGTTCCCGATGCCGCGAGCCTGCGAACCTGCCGCATGTATCGCAGCGACTCGTAGGTCTGGTCGTCGGTCATGATCAGCACGATGTTCGGCCTGACCTCGACCGCGTCAGCGGGTGCGGGCCGGGACACGTCGGCGGCGAGCGCCGCCACCGCGCACGTGCACAACGCAACCGCCGCTGCCACAGCACGCAACATCAGGACCCCCCGGACCACGATCATCGTCAGACGCTCGCTGCGCGCCGCCGATGCAGCCTAAGTCAGGGCGGGCGGATCCGTGCCCGAATTCGACACCTAGGCGGGATTGACGACGGCGCTCATCTCGAAGTGCATGGGGTCGGTGTAGTTCCAGTCCCCGCCCCAGGCAAAGCCCCACTTCTTGAAGATGGCGACCACACCACGGTCCATCTCGCCGACGGTGCCGCGCTGGTTGCCGGGGACGTTGAAGTCCATGGCAAGTCCGAAGGAGTGGTTGGACAGGGTCGTGGTGCCGGCGATGAAGCGGGGGTAGTAGCAGCCGGCGTACTCGCCCGGGTGCAGCTCACCGGCCAGGCCGCGGCTCACGACTTCGTCGAGTGCGGCGCGCAGCTGCGGGAAGATCGCCCTGTTGCAGGTCATCGGGCCGATGATCGGCATCACCTCGGTCCCGATGTGCGAAGCCACCCACGCGGGATCGGGGGCGATCCGCCCGCCGCCGATCACCGTGTAGTTGAAGGTGCCGACCACGTCCGCGGCCGAGCCGCCGGTGGGGATCGCCGTGTAGGACGCCTGGGGGTCGAGACCCCGGCAGAGTCGCGATGTCGAGGTTCTGGATCGAGGCCTGGTTGCCGACGATCCGTTGCAGCGGCTTGCGGACGGACTCAGGTGCCTTTTCCCGAGTCGACAGGAGCACGGCGTTGCCGAGCTCCATGTCCAGCTCCTCGGCCCACTTCTCGTTGACGACCGCGTCGATCCGGATGGTCTGCGGTGCGTAGGCGCCGATGTGGATCGTGGGGGCGTCCTCGGCGGAACCGAGGGTGACCTCGCCGTTCTCGTCCTGGAACCGCCGGCCGAGTGAGGGGGTGATCGACATCTCGCCGCCGGCGACCCGGTCCCAGGCCGGCTGGAACTGGGCGGTCTCGGTCGGCGTGAACCGGCGGAAGCTTGCGGGGTCGACCGCGGCGAGGTTCAGCGCGCGGTTCTCGATCACCACGTTGGCGAGGCCGAACGTCTCCACCGCGGCGACGTTCTTGACCTTCTTGATCCTCTCGACCAGGGCCGCACTCAGGGGCTTCTGGTTGAAGATCAGGACGTCCGGTTGCAGGACCGCGCTCTTCATCGGGCCTGGGGGTCGACGGCGAGGTCGGTGTCGACGGTTGCCGTCTCCTCCGGTGCGTCGGTGCCCGCCGTACTTCCAGCCTTGGGGTCTCCGCCGGCGCTGGGAGAGCTCTCGGCGGACGTCGTCGGGTCGTCGGTCGCGGTGGGCTCGTCGTTGTTGCAGGCAGTCGCCGCGGCCAGCACCATGGCGGCCGCGAGGACACGCAGAACCGGTGACCCTCCCACGTGCCAAGGTTAGGCGGCTGTGGCAACCCGTGGGGGGCGTCCCGCCCACCGGGTCACGGTCCCTCCCTACGCAGGCGCCTCGAGTACGTCGTTGCGGATGGTGAACCACGACACCAACCCGCCGACGACCAGCATCCCGGCACAGATGACCATCGCGGAGCGGTAGCCCGCGTCGAACGCCACCGGGTCGGCGTACTCCACCCCGGAGAGCCCGACGGCGACCGGCAGCACCGCGACCGCGAGCAGCGACCCGATCCGGGCAACCGCGTTGCTGACACCGCTGGCGACGCCGGCGTTCCGGTCCGGCGCGGCCGCCAGCACGGTGGCCGTCAGCGGCGCGACCATCAGCGACAGCCCGAGCCCGAACACGGTGACGCCGGGCAGCACGTCGCGCCAGTAGTCCACGTCGTCGCCGATCCCCAGCAGGAGCATCGTGCCGGCGCCCATCACGATCGGTCCGAGGGTCATCGGGATCCGGGGTCCGATCCGTGCCCCGAGGGCTCCACCCCGTGACGCCAGGAGGACCATGCAGATGGTCAGCGGGAGCATCGAGATCCCGGCCCCGAGTGCGCCGTACCCGCTGACGGTCTGCAGCTGCAGGACGACGAAGAACGACACGGCGCCGAGGGCGGCGTAGACCAGCAAGGTCATCACGTTGGCCGAGCTGAACGTCCGGCTGGAGAAGAGCCCCAGCGGCAGCATCGGCGCAGGGTGCCGCGACTCGGCGACGACGAAGGCGCACCGACGCCAGGATCCCCACCACGAGGGCCGCCGGTGCGAAAGGATCGCTCCACTGGATGAGGCCGTAGGTGATCCCGGCCAGGGCGAGGGAGGCCAGCACCGGACCGGCGATGTCGGCGCGTCCGCAATGCGCGCGGTCCTGGCTCTCGGGGACCCACCGCACGGCGATCCAGATGGTGATCGCCGCCAGGGGCAGGTTGATCAGGAAGATCCACCGCCACGAGGCGAAGTCGACCAGGATCCCACCCACGAAGGGGCCTACGGCGGCCGCGATGGCGGCGAGGCCGGACCAGGTGCCGATCGCCTTGGGACGGTCGGCCGGCCGGAACGCCCCCTGCATCATGGCCAGGCTGCCGGGAGTGAGGGCCGCGGCGCCGAGCCCCTGCAGGATCCGCGCGGCGATCAGCACCTCCGGGGTGGGAGCGAGGCCACACAGGAGCGAGGCGACCGCGAACGCGATGGTCCCGAACACGAACACCCGGCGCCGCCCGAACCGGTCTCCGAGCCATCCGCCGAACAGGATCAGGGAGGCCAGGGAGAGCAGGTAGCCGTTGGTGATCCACTGCAGCTGGGCCAGGGTCGCGCCGAGGTCGCGGCCGATGGTGCGCAGGGCGACATTGACCACGGTCGTGTCGAGGAGCGTCATCCCCGTGCCCAAGGTCGCGGCGGCGACGACCGCGCGGCCGGTCGGCGTACCCATCCGGATCGCCGCGGGTGCCGAACTGCTCACATGTCCGAGCGTAGGCTTCGACCGTGAGCAGGCCCCGATCCACGGAGCTTCGGCTCGCCGATCACGTGGACCGGCTCGGAGCCGAGCATCCGCCCATCGACCTGGCGAGCGTGGACTACACGATCCGCCGGCCCGACGTGCTCAACGAGCGCTACGGCCACGTCCTCGACTACATGGCGCGCGTCGAGCTCGAGGTCGACCGCAACGTGCTCGAACTGATGACGATGCTGCCCGACCCGCCCGAGGTGGATCGCCGGTTCTACGCCGAGGTGTGGCAGCCGCAGGAGACCCGGCACGGCCTGATCCTCGACGAGCTGCAGGTCCGGATCGGCCGCGACAACGCGGCGGCGGACCTCGACCACGTGTCGGCCAAGATCAAGGTCCTCGGGGCGCTCTCGCACCTCAGCCCGATCCAGGACGTCGTCCGGATGCTCTACTACCTGACCGGCATGTCGACCGAGCGTTCGGCCGTGCTGGCCTACAACCTGCTGCACGACGGGCTGCGTGGCCTCGGCGAGACCGCTCTGGCCACCACCGTCGTGGCCCAGATCCGCCGTCAGGAGCCTGGCCACTACGCCTTCTACCGGATGTCGGCCCGGGGCCTCGCCGAACAGCTCTCCGGCTGGCAGCGCTGGCTGGTGCGGAACATGCGTCGGATCTCGTTCGCGCCGGTCGGCGCCAACAACCAGCACCAGAAGGCGGACTTCGGCGACCTGATGCGCACGCTCGGGATCGACCGCGAGATCACGACGTTCGCCCTCCAGATCTCCCGGGTCGAGCGCGAGCTGCTGTGGGTGCGCGACCACGGGATGAAGGTCCCCGACTACGTGGTCGCGGCCTTCAAGGAGGCCGTCGAGCTGGCCCGTGCCCGCGCGATGCCGGGCTAGCTCGGTCAGCGCAGGACGCGGGCGGCGATCCAGGCGATGTCGGCGGCGGTCTCGTTCGGGGGACGCCGAGGGCTGCATCACGTGGCTGAGCACCACCCTGACGACCATGTCGATCGCGGCCTCGAGGCGCGTCGGCGTCCAGCGGAACGTCGTACGGCGCCACGCGCTCGGACCACGACCAGCTTGGCGGCGGCGAGCAACGACTCGGCGTGCGTCGTCAGCAGCGGGAGCAGCTCGGTGTCGGCGCCGTGGGTGGCCGAGACCACCGCGTGCAGCAGCCGGTTGTCCTGCGCCAGCTCGAGCACGCCGCCGGCGGCCGCGCGGATCGCCTCGGGCAGGTCGTCGGGGTGCCGGTCGAAGGCGGACTCGACGGCCGCGAGGAACCGCTCGAGCTCGGAGAGGATCATCGCCTCGGCCAGGGCAGGCTTGGTGCCGATCTCGTTGTAGACCGTCTGCCGGCTGACCCCGACCCGCTCGGCCAGCCGCGACATGGTGACCTGCGCCCAGCCGACTGTCGGTGGTCAGCTCGACGGCCGCCACGACGATCCGCTGCCGCAGGGGGGTGGAGACAGCGGCCGTCATGCGCCCAGTCTATGGAGGCGCTTCTGCTGCGTTCAGCCCTCGAGGCTCAGCGCCAGCACCGGGCAAGACGCCGTCGCGGCGGCCAGCTGGCCGCGGTGCTCCTCGCCCGGGGTCTCGTCGAGGACGTGCATCTCGTCCTCGTCGTCGAGCTCGAAGAACTCGTGGGCCATCGCCTCGCACATCCCGTGACCCTCACAGAGGTCGCGGTCGACCACGATCCGCATCAGGCCTCCACTCGGTGGACCGGGTCGAAGTCGAGCTTCTCGCGGACCCCGCAGTCGGGGCAGCACCAAGAGTCTGGGATGTCCGCCCAGGCGGTGCCGGCGGCGAAGCCCTCGTGCTCGTCGCCGGCCTCGACCTCGTAGGTGTAGCCGCACCCGGGACACCGGGCCGCCAGCACCTCGTCCTCGCCGACCCGCGCCGGCACCGGGATCCTCGCTGACCGCGCGGAGGAGTATCCGACGGGTCGCCGGTACTTCGCCAGGATCCGGTCCCGCTTGCGCGGGCTGAGGTTGGCGCGGCTCAGGTCGCCGTCGAAGTGAGCGAGCACCCGCGGGTCCATCACCCGGCGCCACACCGGCGGGCACGATGGCGAGCACGATCATGCCGGCGTACCCGGTCGGCAGCACCGGCGACTCCTCGAAGTCGCGCAGCGCCTGGTAGCGCCGGGTGGGGTTGGCGTGGTGGTCGCTGTGCCGCTGCAGGTGGTAGAGCAGCACGTTGGTCGCGACGTTGTTGGAGTTCCAGCTGTGCGCTGGGGTCGACCCGCTCGTAGCGCTGCGCGCTCCCCGGACCCGACCTTCTGCCGGAGCATGCCGTAGTGCTCCATGTAGTTGACGACCTCGAGCAGCGAGAAGCCGACGACCGCCTGGATCAGGAGGTACGGCGTGATCCCGACGCCGAGCCAGGCGATCAGCGCCGCCCCACAGCACGGCGGACATCAGCCACGCGTTGAGCACGTCGTTGCCGATCCGGAACGGGTGCTTGCCACGGCGTGCGATCCGGCGCTTCTCCAGACGCCACGCGGACTTCAGCGAGCCCCCGACCGTGCGCGGCCAGAACTGGTAGAAGTTCTCGCCCATCCGGGCGCTGGCGGGGTCCTCGGGAGTGGCGACCCGGACGTGGTGGCCGCGGTTGTGCTCGATGTAGAAGTGGCCGTAGAAGCTCTGGGCCAGCGCGATCTTGGAGAGCCAGCGCTCGTTGCTCTCCTTCTTGTGGCCGAGCTCGTGCGCGGTGTTGATGCCGATCCCGCCGATGCAGCCGATCGAGATGGCCAGGCCGACCTTGTCGAGGGTGCTCAGGTCGCCCTGCAAGCCGAGCGGGTCGCCGTTCGCGAGCAGCCAGAACGCGCCCACGAAGCCGACGTACTGGATCGGCAGGAAGAGGTAGGTGATCCAGCGGTAGTAGCGGTCCTGCTCCAGCGCCTCGATCACGTCATCGGGCGGGTTGGAGCGGTCGAGCCCGGTGAGCAGGTCGATGGCCGGCACGATCACCAGGATCACGACCGGACCGATCCAGAGGAAGCCGCCGAACCCGGTCGCGGCCCACAGTCCGTAACCGACGAAGGCCAGCGACGGCACGACGAGGCCGATCAGCCACAGGAAGCGCTTCTTGTCCCGCCACTGCTCGGTGGAGCCGGTCGGGACCGTGCTGTTGCGCGATCTGGTCGGTCATGGGCCTGCCTCTCGGCGCTAGCGTCCAGATCGGTTTACAAGACCATAGGATTTGTAAACCGATCTGGCAAGGGCAAGTCCGAAATGCAGCTGACCCGCCCGAAACTTTCGGGCGGGTCAGCGGGGGTGTGCTGGGTCAGACCGGCGGATACCGCGTCGCGTCGACCTTGGTGTGATAGTGCCGCCCCGCCTTGCCGCCGGCCATCGCGGTGAGGGCGGTGACCACGAGCAGGATGATGCCCGCGATGATCGCGCCGATCCCGGCGTCCTCCGGAGTGTTGACGTCCGGCGGGTTCACCCGGTCGAGCACGTTGTACTGCTCACCGAAGATCAGGCCGACCACCACCGCCAGGATGGTCACCAGGAGACCGACGATCCACACGCCGAGTCCCTGACGACCGCCGTCGAAGCGGGACATCCGCCCGGCGACGTACCCGCCGGCGTAGTAGGCGATCGCGAAGATCGCGATCACGACGATGGCGGCGACCAGCCCCGCCGTCGCACGATCGGCCTCGACGTCCGCCTGGGTCAGGTTGATCTCCTCACCGATGGCGGCGGCCACGGCGCTGACGATGCCGGCGAGCAGCACGGTCATCGCGACCGCGACCAGCCAGCCGAAGAAGGCGGCGCCCCAGTTGATGCCGCCGAACCGCTGGTGGGCGACGGTGCGGTTCTCCTCGCGCAGCTCCTCGGCCGTCGGCTCGTGCCGGTGCGCGGCCTCCTCGTCGGGATCATGGGTCGTCTTGCGTCCGAACATGTGTGGTGCCTCCCTGGTGCTGATGTGGGCGTGGGCCAACGTACCGGTTTCCGGACGCGTACGACGCGCGGCCTCCCGGCAGCGCTACTCGACGGTCTTGCCGCTGATGGCGGCGGCGACGGCCTTCGGGACCTCGGCGTTGAAGACGGTGGGGATGATGAAGTTCGGGTTGAGCTCGTCGTCCTTGACGACGTGCGCGATCGCCTCGGCTGCGCGCAGCAGCATCTCGACGGTGATCTCGGAGGCCCGGGCGTCGAGCAGGCCCCGGAAGACGCCGGGGAACGCGAGCACGTTGTTGATCTGGTTGGGGTAGTCCGACCGGCCGCTCGCCACGACGGCGGCGTACTTCTCCGCCTCCGCCGGGTCGACCTCCGGGTCGGGGTTGGCGAGGGCGAACACCACCGCCTCGTCGGCCATGTCGGAGATCCAGGCCGGGTCGAGCAGGCCCGGGCCGCTGACCCCGATGAACACGTCGGCGCCGGTCAAGCCCGGTCCGCAGGTCGCCGCGGACCTTCCGCGGGTTGGTGCGTGCCGCCAGCTCGGCCTTGGCCGGCGGCAGCGAGTCGTCATCGGAGGAGAGGCAGCCCTCGCGGTCCCAGACGATGACGTCGGTGGCGCCGCCGGCGAGGAGCAGGGTCACGATCGCCGAGCCGGCGGCGCCGGCACCCGCCACCACGATCCGGGTGTCGGGCAGGCGCTTCTTCACCACCCGCAGCGCGTTGGTGAGCGCGGCGATGACCACGATCGCCGTACCGTGCTGGTCGTCGTGGAAGACCGGGATGTCCAGGCTCTCCCGCAGCCGCCGCTCGATCTCGAAGCACCGGGGGGCCGCGATGTCCTCGAGGTTGATGCCCCCGAACCCGGGCGCGATCATCTCGACCGCGCGCACGATCTCGTCGGTGTCCTGGCTGGCCAGGCAGATCGGCCAGGCGTCGATGTCGGCGAACCGCTTGAACAGGGCGGCCTTGCCCTCCATCACCGGCAGCGCCGCGCCCGGTCCGATGTTGCCGAGCCCCAGCACCGCCGAGCCGTCGGTGACCACCGCCACCGAGTTGCCCTTGATCGTCAGCCGGGAGACGTCGTCGGGGTTGTGGGCCAGCGCCAGGCTGACCCGGCCGACGCCGGGCGTGTAGGCCATCGACAGGTCGTCGCGGTTGCGCAGCGGGACCTTCGAATGGACCTCGATCTTGCCGCCGATGTGGAGCAGGAAGGTCCGGTCACTGACCTTGTGGACCTCGACGTGCGGCACCTCGTCGGCGGCGGTCACCACCTGCTCGGCGTGCGCGGAGTCGCTGGCCGAGCAGGTCACGTCGAGGACCAGCCGTTCGTGGCTGGACTCCGCGACGTCGATCGCGGTCACGATGCCTCCGGCCTGGGAGATGGCGGTGGCGACGGCCCCGACGATCCCGTGGTCGGGCGCGGTGTAGAGCCGCATGGTGATGGAGTACGACGACGTGGTGGCGGCCATGCGTTCAGCCTGTCGTCATGGCGGGTTCGGGGGCAAGTGACTACGGTCTCCAACCATGGCCACCACCGTGCGGGACAACCCGGACCTGACCCGCTACGAGGTGTTCGAGGATGGCGAGCTGGCCGGGTTCTCGGAGTACACGCGCTCCGACGATGCGATCGCCGTCAAGCACACCGAGGTCGACGACCGGTTCGAGGGTCGGGGCATCGGCTCCGCTCTGGCCCGCGGGGTGCTGGACGCGGCCCGCGGCGACGGGCTCGCGGTCGTTCCCTACTGCCCGTTCATGGCGGGTTACATCCGCGAACATCCCGATGACTATCTCGATCTGGTGCCCACGGACAAGCGGGCGAGGTTCGACCTCTAGCTCCCGTGCGCCGGAGGCCGTCAGCGTCCTCCAGAAGACTGGTCTGGACACGGAGGTTTGGAATGACCGCCGGTGGGCATGGTGACTTCATGTTGATCATCGAGAGCCTGATGGCCCTGGTCACCGCGTTCGTCGTCGTGGCGCCCCTCGCCATGGCTCTGATGGTCATCGGCGTGCCGCAGCGCCGGCAGCCTGCGAAGGCCGTCGTGCGCGTGGACTCGCCGACCGCGCGTCGGCCCCGGAGCTGAGCCCCCGAAGTCTCCGGGGCCGAACGTAGCCCCTTCCGTCTCCCCCAGTCCCAGACGACCCGGTCAGGGGACGATCCGACCGCGCACCTCCGCCGGCTGCTGGTAGCCCACCGGGTTGTGGTGACCGTCCAGGATGACCAGGACGTCCCGCTCCCCGGCATCCAGGACGATCTCGTCACCGTCGATGCCGGTGACGTCCCCCCGGACGAGATAGAGGTCGCCCTCGATCTGCTCGAGGACCCCGCCCGGTGGACAGCGCTCGACGTCGCCGATCGCCGCGATCCGGATCGGCACCGGCCGCGTCGGCCGGGCCCGCCACACGAGCAGCATGATGGCGAGCAGGATGGCGTCGGCGAGCAGCGTGATGAACAGACCGACCCGGTTCCGGATCTGGCCTTCCACGACGTGCGCCGCCGGTCGGTCCTCGAGCACGCGGACCTCGACCGAGCCCTGCGCGCTCGCCTCGTCGTACGTCGTCCGGTCGACCTGGGCGGTCCACGGCGCCCGATCGGGGTCGATGGACTCGGGAAAGCGGAACACCAACCAGTAACTGGGGTCGGCGTCCTCGCCGAGCACGCGCGTGTCGACGACCTCGGCGACGGTGTCCGTGCCGTTGCGGTCCACCTGCCACCGGGTCCAGGTGCTGTGGAGCACCGGAAGGTTGATGAAGGCGACGAGCACGACCACCAGCAGGATCCGGTTCGTCCGCCTGCTCATGAGCCCAGTATCCCCGGCCGGACAGCCCTCGATGAATTCGGTCGACGGTGTCGGTCCTCCCTTGCAGACTGACTGACGGAGGAAGACCATGACCGATCCGCTCAGCGACCAGCTGATCGACACCGTCGGCGACCAGAGGACCGGCCGGTCGCTGCCACGCGCGCTGACCCCTTTCCGCACGCCCGCCTACCGCCGCCTCGCGGTGGCGCTGGTGTTCAGCACCTTCGCCCTCGGCGCCTGGACCGTGGCCCTGGTGTGGGAGGTCATCCGGATCGGTGGCGGTCCCGCCCAGCTGTCCGTCGCGACGACCGCCGGTGCCGTCGGCGTGCTGCTCCCGGCCCTGATCGGGGGCGTCGTCGCCGACCGGGTCCCGCAGAAGTCGATCCTCCTCGCCGTCGCCATCGCCGAGCTGGCCGGCATGGCGCTGATCGGGTTCCTGTCAGTCACCGGTCTCACCGAGGTCTGGCACCTCGCCGCCGTGTCGTTCGTGAGCGGCGTCGGGATGGCGTTCTACTACCCCGCCTACTCCGCCTGGCTGCCTGCCCTGGTTCCGGAGTCCGACCTCCAGGCGGTCAACGGCTTCGAGGGGATGGTGCGCCCGACCATCGGGCAGGCGATTGGGCCAGGCGTGGCCGGCGTCGTGGTCGGAGTCGCGTCACCCGGGGCCGCGTTCGGCATCGCCGCCGCCGCGTCGCTCTGCGGCCTGCTCGCCCTGGCGGCCGTGCCCAGGACCGCCGTACGCCGCGACCTCGGCGAGACCACCGGCGTCCACCCGGTCCGGTCCGCCCTCGCCGACATGCGCGAGGGCTTCGTCTACATGGTCCGCACCCCGTGGCTACTGTCCACGCTGCTCTTCGCGTCCCTGATGATCCTGGCGGTGATGGGTCCGCTCGAGGTGCTGATCCCGTTCCTGGTCAAGGACAAGCTCGGTGGCGGCCCGGGCGACCACGCGCTGGTGATGGCCGCGTTCGGCATCGGCGGGGCGGCGGGCTCGCTGGTGATGGCGTCGGTGCGGATGCCGCGCCGCTATCTGACGCTGATGAACATGGGGTGGGGCGTCTCCTGCCTGCCGTTCCTGGTCATGGGGTCGGCCACCTCCGTGTGGCCGGTTGTGGTGTCGGCACTGGTGATGGGGGCGCTGTTCTCGGCACCGATGGTCATCTGGGGCACACTGCTGCAGCGGCGAGTGCCGCCCGAGCTGCTCGGCCGCGTCGCGTCCCTCGACTTCTTCGTGTCGGTGTCGCTGATGCCGGTCTCGATGGCCCTGGCCGGACCGGTGTCCGAGGCAATCGGCCTCCGCACCACCTTCACCGTCGCCGGCATCATCCCGGTGGTGGTGGCGGTCGTCGCGATCCTCTGGGCCCGGCTCCCCCAGGACGAGCTCGCCCACCCGCTGCGAGACTGACCGCATGGCCGTCCATATCCACAACATCACCTTCGACTGCGCCGACGCCCGCGGGCTCGCGGGCTTCTGGTCGACCCTGACCGGCTGGAACGTCTACTACGACGACGACCCCGAGGTGGTGCTTGCGCCAGGCTTTCCCTACGACGGCACGGGCATGCTGTTCATCCCGGTGCCGGAGGGCAAGACCGCCAAGAACCGTCTCCACCTCGACCTCTCCCCGGAGCGGGGCACCCGCGACGAGCTGGTCGAGACGGCCGTAGCCGCCGGCGCGACCGTCATCGGCGACCACCGCACCGCGGACGGTTCAGGCTGGGTGACGCTGACCGACCCGGAGGGCAACGAGTTCTGCATCGAGCGGGGCGAGTCCGAGCGGGGCACCCCGACGCCGCGGAGCTTCCGGATCGGCACCTGACCCTGTCGGGTCGCTGCGCCACACTCGAATGGTGGTGACGCTGGTCTTCGTGGGCGTGGTGCTGGTCCGCCTGTTGCTGCCACTACTGATCCCGCGCTTCCCGCTGCCAGCGATCGTGGCCTGCCTGATCGTCGACGGCGTGGACCAGACGATCTTCCAGAGCTTCGGCTATGACCCGCCCGGTTACCAGAGCTACGACAAGGCGATGGACGTCTACTACCTGGCGATCGCCTACCTCGCGACGCTGCGCAACTGGACGAGCATGGGCGCCTTCGACGTGAGCCGGTTCCTCTACTTCTACCGGCTGGTCGGGGTGCTGGCGTTCGAGCTCTCCCAGACCCGGGTGCTGCTCCTGATCTTCCCCAACACCTTCGAGTACTTCTTCATCGCCTACGAGGGCGTGCGTTCCCGGTGGAACCCACTCCGGTTCGCGCTGACCTGGTGGATCGGGGCGGCCGCGCTGATCTGGGTGTTCGTCAAGCTTCCGCAGGAGTACTGGATCCACGTCGCCCAGCTCGACGTCACCGACTTCCTGGCCGAGCACTCGTGGGCCTGGCCGGTCCTCGTCCTCGCCTCCGTCGTACTCGCCCTCGTCCTCTGGTACGTCGTCCGCCCGCGGCTGCTCCCGGCCGACTGGCCGTTCAGGATCGCGACCGAGCCGCTGCCCATGGCCATGGACACCGCCGCTGAGCAAGCAGCCTGGCGGGCGAGCACGCGCCTGCTCTCCCGGATCACTCTCGAGAAGGTCGCCCTGGTCGGACTGCTGTCGGTGCTGTTCGCGCAGATCCTGCCCGGCGTCCGGTCCACCGAGGTGCAGCTGTTCATCGGGACGACGGTCCTCGTGGTCGTCAACGCCGCGATCGTCCTGGTCGCCGCCCGCCGTGCGGTCACCACCGGGTCGCTGCTCGTGGGCTTCCTCGTCCGGCTCGCGGTGAACTGGACCCTGGTGCTCCTCGCCGAGTGGTTCCTCGGATTGGGGCCGGGTGACATCAACGCCGGGAACGCTCTCTTCTTCCTGTCTCTCCTGGCCTTGCTGACCACGCTGCACGACCACTACCAACCGGTGCATGCCTACCGCGCACGCCACCCGGAGCCGCAGCCCGCGTGACACGGGGTCACTGAGGTCAGAAGCCGATCGGCAGCCCGGCGTAGTTCTCCGCAAGGCCGGTGGCGCCGGCCTCGCTGGACGCCACCCAGCGCAGCTGCGAGAGCTGGAGCTGCTCGCTCGAACGGGTCGCCGCGCTGGTGTGCAGCATCGTGGTCATCCACCACGAGAAGTGGGTGCAGCGCCATACCCGGCGAAGCGCGGCGTCGGAGTAGTCGTCGGCCAGCCGCGCGTCGTCCTTGTGCACCAGGTCGGCGAGCGCGGGCGCGAGCAGGCCGACGTCGGCGACGGCGAGGTTGAGTCCCTTCGCTCCGGTGGGGGGCACGATGTGCGCGGCGTCGCCGGCGAGGAAGAGTCGGCCGTGCCGCATCGGGCTCTGCACGAACGAGCGCATGGGCAGCACGGACTTCTCGGTGATCGGCCCCGGCGTCAGCCTCCAGCCGTCCTGGCCGTGGCCCGAGCCGGGTGGCCAGCGCCTCCCAGATCCGGTCGTCGGACCATTCCTCGATCGGGGTGTCGTTGGGCACCTGCAGGTAGAGGCGTGAGACCGTCTGCGAGCGCATCGAGTGCAGCGCGAAGCCGTCGGGGTGCCAGGCGTAGATCAGCTCGTCGGTCGACGGCGCGACGTCGGCGAGGATCCCCAGCCAGGAGTACGGGATAGACCTTCTCCCACGTGCTCCGCACTGCCTCCGGTACGGCGGCGCGGGACGGTCCGAACGAGCCGTCGCAGCCGGCGACGGCGTCCGCGACGATCCGCCGCTCGGCACCGGAGGCGTCGGTGAACGTGACCGAAGGGCGAGTCGGTCGTCAGGTCGTGCAGAGCGGTGTCGCGCGACCTCGTAGTGGATCTGCTGGCCGGCGCCTTTCGCGCCGCGACGAGGTCCTTCTGCACCTCGGTCTGTCCGTAGACCCACACCGAGCGGCCGGTCAGGTCGACGAAGTCGAGGTGGTGCCGCTCGGCCGGGCCACTGGAGGTAGATCCCGCGGTGCTGGTCGCCCTCGCGGTCGAGCCGCTCGCCCAGCCCGCACGCGCGCAGCAGGTCGACGGTCGACTGCTCGAGGATGCCGGCGCGGATCCGGGAGGCGACGTACTCCTCCGACCGCGACTCGACCACGACGGACTCGACGCCCTCGGCGGCGAGCAGATGGGACAGCAGCATCCCGGCGGGGCCGGCGCCGATGATCGCGACCTGGGTGCGCACCGTCGGCCATGGGCTCAGTCAACGGCCCGGGCAGGGCGGCGACCATCAGGTGCTTTCACTGGGTGGAAACACGAGGCCCCGTCCGATGCCGCGGGCCGCCACCTGGAGCGCCGCCACCAGTCGCGGCCTTGTCCCGCTTGAGGCTCGGCACCACGATGCCCAGCGCCGCGACCACCTAGGTCACGACGCCGGATCGGCACGGCCACCGAGCAGGCACCGAGGCTCATCTCCTCCGACGGTCGTGGCGTAGTCGTCGCGCAACACCTGACGAAGCTGGCGTCGCAGACGCCCCGGCTGGGTGACGGTGTACGGCGTGATCCGGGGCAGGTCGGCCAGCACCTGTTCCTGCACCTCGGCGGGGGCGTGCGCGAGCAGGACCTTGCCGACCCCGGTCGCGTGCATCGGCAGCCGGGAGCCGACCGTGCTCACGACCGGCACCGACGCGCTGCCCGCGCAGCCGGTCGAGGTAGAGCACCTCGGTGCCGTCGCGGACGGCGAGGTGCACCGTGGCCAGGGTCGCGCCGTACAGGTCGTGCAGGAACGGCGACGCGATCTCGACCAGCCCGGCCTGGACCGGCGCGAGCAGCCCGACGTCCCAGAGCCGCCGACCGATCGACGAAGTCGCCGGACGCCGTCCGCGCCAGCGCCCCCCAGCTGACGAGCTCGGCGACCAGCCGGTGGGCGGTCGGCACCGGGAGCCCGGCGCGGGCGGCGAGCTCGGTCAGGGTCAGCCGCCGGTGGTCCTCGTCGAAAGCGCCGACCAGGGCCAGCGCCCGGCTGGTGACCGTGGCGCCGGGGGCGGAGGCGTTGCCGGCCATCCGGCCAGTTTCCACTCAGTCGGAAGTTGTCGTGCCAGACGCGCGAGCCTGGCCGGGCCGTACCGTCGAAGCGTGACCAACCTCCTGAGCTCCTCGACGCGGCGGTCTCGACCCAGGCCGAGGTCGACGCCGAGATGGCCGCGGTCGCGGCCACTGCGGTGGACGGGCGAGCCGCAGCCGCGCCTGGACTACCCGCCGTACCGCTCCAGCCTGCTGCGCCACCCCACCAAGGACCTCCACCCCGCGGACCCCGAGGGGATCGAGCTGTGGGCGCCGGTCTTCGGCGAGCGCGACGTCGACCCGGTCGAGGCCGACCTGACCGTGCAGCACCCGGGCGAGCCGATCGGCGAGCGGATGAAGGTCACCGGGCGGGTGCTCGACGGCGACGGCCGGCCGGTGCGCCACCAGCTCGTCGAGATCTGGCAGGCCAACGCCGGCGGCCGCTACATCCACGAGCGCGACCAGCACCCGGCGCCGATCGACCCGAACTTCACCGGCGTCGGGCCGCTGCCTGACCGACGCCGACGGCACGCTACGCGTTCACCACGATCAAGCCCGGCCCCTACCCGTGGCGCAACCACCGCAACGCCTGGCGGCCGGCGCACATCCACTTCTCGCTGTTCGGCACGGAGTTCACCCAGCGGATGGTGACCCAGATGTACTTCCCGGGCGACCCGCTGTTCGCGCTCGACCCGATCTACCAGTCGATCCTCGACCCGCGGGCCCGCGAGCGGCTGGTCGCGACGTACGACCACGACGTCACGCAGCCCGAGTGGTGCACCGGCTACCGCTGGGACATCGTGCTCACCGGCGGCCACCGCACGCCGCTGGAGGAGGACGCGATGAGCGCTGCGCACCCGACGCCCGGCCAGACCGTCGGCCCGTTCTTCGCCTTCGCGCTGCCGTACGACGGGTACGCCGACGCTGGTCGCCGCCCGGCCACCCGGACGCGGTCCGGCTGCACGGGCGGGTCCTCGACGGCGCCGGCGAGCCGGTGCCCGACGCGCTGGTCGAGCTGTGGCAGGCCGACCGGACGGGGTCGTGCCGACGCCGGGCTCGCTGCGCGCGACGGTCACGTTCACCGGCTGGGGCCGGGCGGCGACCGACGACGAAGGCCGCTACGCGTTCACCGTACCGCTCGCGCCCGGTGCGCGGCCGTTCTTCGCGATGACGGTCTTCGCCCGCGGCCTGCTGGACCGGCTGTTCACCCGCGCCTACCTGCCGCGACGACGCGTCGACGACGCCGCTCCTCGCGGCGCTCGCCGAGGACCGTGCGGCGGACCCTGGTCGCCACGGCGGACGAGCGCGGGTACGTCTTCGACATCCGGCTGCAGGGCGACGGCGAGACCGTCTTCCTCGCCTTTCCGCGACGACTGACGCGCATGAGCGACCTCTTCTGGCCCGGCGACGACCGGGCGGGCGACCACCTCACGGGCGCGCGTTCCTCCGGGCGATGGTCGCGGTCGAGGAGGCCTGGCTCGACGTGCTCGGCGTCGAGGCGCGACGCCGGCCGCTGCCCGGACTGCTCGACCCGAGTCGGCCGTCGACGGCCGAGGCGCGGCGGCAACCCGGTGCCCGTGGCTCGTGACGATGCTGCGCGAACGGCTCGGACGGCGGAGGCCGCCCGCTGGCTGCACCGCGGGCTGACCAGCCAGGACGTCGTCGACTCCGCGCTGATGATGCTGCTGCGGGACGCGGTCGCCGCGGTCCGTCGCGAGCTGCGGACGCAGGTCGGCCGCTCTGGCCGACCTCGCCGAGGCCCACCGGGACACCCCGATGGTGGCGCGCACCCTGACCCAGCACGCCGTGCCGACCACGTTCGGCCTCAAGGTCGGCCGGCTGGCTGACGGCGTGCTCGACGCCTGACGACGACCTCGGCGTCGCTCGCCTTCCCCGTGCAGCTGGGCGGCGCCGCCGGCACCCATGGCCGCCGTCGTCGAGCTCGGCCTCGACCCGGCGGCCGCGCGGGCCGGGCTGGCCGACGCGCTCGGCCTCGCGCCCGTCGCTGCCCTGGCACACCTCCGGGCGTCCGGTCACCCGGATCGGCGACGCCGCGGTCGCGCTGCACCGACGCGTGGGGCCGGATCGCCAACGACGTGCTCACCCTGTCGCCGGCCCGAGATCGGCGAGCTGGCGGAGGGCGACGGGCGGCGGCTCGTCGACGATGCCGCACAAGCGCAACCCCGTGCTGTCGATCGCTGATCCGCCGGGCCGCGCTGCCGCGCCGCAGCTCGCGGCCACGCTGCACCGTCGCGGCCGCGGACTCGGTCGACGAGCGCGCCGACGGCGCCTGGCACGCCGAGTGGGCGACGCTCGCGACGCTGGTGCGGCGTACGCGTCGTCGCCGGCGTCGCAGGCCACCGACCTGCTGGCCGGGCTCCGGGTGCACGCCGACCGGATGGCGGCCACGCTGGACGGCGCGCGCGACGTCGGGTCCGAGCAGCGGGCCATGGCCGAGCTGGCCGGGCACGAGCCCGCGGGCGACTACCTCGGGGCCGGCGACGAGATCGTCGACGCGGTGCTCGACCGCGCCCGCCGGTCGCTGAAGCGCGAGGAGGGCACATGATCCCTGCCATCACCGCCGTCCGGCTGACCGGCGCCCGCAACCGGGCCGAGCTGCCGCTGCTGGTGCTCGGCCCCTCGCTCGGCACCTCGGCCACCACGCTGTGGAGCGCCTGCGCCACCCGCCTCACCGACGCCTTCGACGTGCTCGCCTGGGACCTGCCCGGCCACGGCCACAACCGATCCGTGCCCGACGAGCCGTTCACGATGGACGAGCTGGCCGCCGGGGTGCTCGAGGTCGTCGACGACCTGCTCGCCGAGCGCGGCGAGCCCGGCGGCCCTTCGCCTACGCCGGCGACTCGGTCGGCGGCGCGGTCGGGCTCCAGCTGCTGCTCGACGCCCCGGACCGGGTGCGAGCGGCGGTGCTGCTGTGCACCGGTGCCCGGATCGGCGACGCCGGACATGTGGGCGGACCGGATCGGCCAGGTCAGCGCCTCCGGGCACGCCCGGGCTGGTGGCGGCCTCGGCCGAGCGCTGGTTCGGCCCCGGCTTCCTCGACCGCGAGCCCGAGCGCGGGCCGCGCGCTGCTGCACGCCCTGCAGGACGACCGACGACGAGGGCTACTGCCAGGTCTGCGCGCGCGCTGGCGGGTTCGACGTGCGCGACCGGCTCGCCGAGATCGGGGCGCCGGTGCTCGCGGTGGCCGGTGCGCCGACGTCGCGACCCCGACGGACGCGGCTCGCGCGAGATCGCCGAAGGGGTCAAGGACGGGCGGCTGGTCGAGCTCGACGGCGTCGCGCACCTCGCCCCGGCCGAGGCGCCCGAGCGTGGTCGCCGGTCTGATCCGCGAGCACGTCCTGGGCGAGCGAGCGGCCGACTGCCACGACGTACGACGCGGGCATGGCGGTGCGCCGCGAGGTGCTCGGCGACGAGCACGTCGACCGGGCGGAGCGCCGGCACCACCGACTTCACCCGCGACTTCCAGGAGCTGATCACCAGCTACGCCTGGGGCACGATCTGGACCCGTCCCGGGCTCGACCGGCGCAGCCGGTCGCTGATCACGCTCACCGCGCTGGTCGCCCGCGGCCACCACGAGGAGCTCGCGATGCACCTGCGCGCCGCGCGCACCAACGGGCTGACCGTCGACGAGATCAAGGAGCTGCTGCTGCAGACCGCGATCTACTGCGGCGTGCCCGGCCGCCAACACGGCGTTCCGGATCGCCCAGCAGGTCCTCGCAGAGGAAGACGGATGACGCACGTCCTTCCTGTACGCCGCCGCCCGCACGCCGTTCGGCCGGTTCGGCGGCGCGCTGGCCGAGGTGCGCCCCGACGACCTGGCCGCGACCGCCCTGACCGGCGTGCTGGCCAAGGCGCCCGACCTGGACCCGGCCGCAGGTCGGCGACGTGGTGTGGGGCAACGCCAACGGGGCCGGCGAGGACAACCGCAACGTCGGCCGGATGGCCGTGCTGCTGGCCGGGCCTGCCGGTGTCGGTGCCGGCGACGACCGTCAACCGGCTCTGCGGGTCGAGCCTGGACGCGGCGATGATCGCCTCCCGCACGATCGAGTCCGGCGACGCCGACGTCGTCGTCGCGGGCGGGCGTGGAGTCGATGACCCGCGCGCCGTGGGTGCTGCCGAAGCCGTCGCGGGCCTTCCCGGCGGGCAACGTGACCGCGGTGTCGACCACCCTCGGGTGGCGGCTGGTCAACGAGCGGATGCCGGCCGAGTGGACGGTGTCGCTGGGCGAGGCCAACGAGCTGCTCGCCGACAAGTACGGCATCGGCCGGGAGCGGCAGGACGCGTTCGCGGCCCGCTCGCACCAGCTCGCCGACGCAGCCTGGGACGACGGCTTCTACGACGACCTGGTCGTACCCGGTGCCCGGCGTCGACCTGGCCCGCGACGAGGGCATCCGACCCGGCTCCACGCCCGAGACGCTGGCCGGGCTGAAGCCGTCGTTCCGCCCGGACGGCACGATCACCGCCGGGCAACGCGTCGCCGCTCAACGACGGCGCGTCCGCCGCTGCTGCTCGGCTCCGAGGCCGCGGCGAACCGGATCGGGCTCGCGCCCCGTGGCCCGCATCGCCGGTCGCGGCGCGTCCGCGATCGAGCCGCAGAGGTTCGGCATCGCACCGGTCGAGGCCGCCGACCGGGCGCTCGCCCGGGCCGGCATCAGCTGGGCCGACGTCGCCGCCGTCGAGCTCAACGAGGCGTTCGCGGTGCAGTCGCTGGCCTGCGTCGACGCGTGGGGGATCGACCCGGAGATCGTGAACACCAAGGGCGGCGCGATCGCGATCGGCCACCCGCTCGGCGCGTCCGGCGGCCGGATCCTCGGCACGCTCGCCGCACCGGCTGCGCGAGTCCGGCGACCGGTGGGGCGTCGCCGCGATCTGCATCGGCGTCGGCCAGGCGCTCGCCGTGGTGCTGGAGAACGTCTCGTGACCGCACGGTCTGCGAGACCGCCGGACGAGGCGGTCGCCGGGATCGAGGACGGCTCGACCGTGCTGGTCGGCGGGTTCGGCATGGCCGGCATGCCGGTCGACCTGATCGACGCGCTGATCCGATCAGGGCGCGACCGACCTGACCGTCGTGTCCAACAACGCCGGCAACGGCGACACCGGACTGGCCGCGCTGCTGGCCAAGGGCCGGGTGCGCAAGATGGTCTGCTCGTTCCCGCGCCAGTCCGACTCCTGGGTCTTCGACGGGCTCTACCGCGACGGGCAGGATCGAGCTCGAGGTGGTCCCGCAGGGCAACCTCGCCGAGCGGATGCGCGCCGCCGGCGCCGGCATCGGCGCCTTCTTCTCACCCGACCGGGCGTCGGCACGCCGCTGGCCGAGGGCAAGGAGACCCGCGACGATCGACGGCCGCACCTACGTCCTGGAGCACCCGATCAAGCGGCGACGTCGCGCTGATCGGCGCGCACCGCGCCGACCGCGCTGGCAACCTCGTCTACCGCAAGACCGCCCGCAACTTCGGGCCGGTGATGGCCACCGCCGCCACCACCGTGGTCGCCCAGGTGCACGAGGTCGTCGAGATCGGCGGCATCGACCCCGAGGTCGTGGTCACGCCGGGCATCTACGTCGACCGGGTGGTCGTGCCATGACACGCCATCGAACGCTCACTTCGTCCGCCAGATCACCCACGAAGTACCGCGCGCGACTCGCGGACCGTGACGGGACCCCGGATGAGCCCACGCGAGCGAGATGGCCGCCAGGGTCGCGGCGACATCCCGGCCGGCTCGTTCGTCAACCTCGGCATCGGCCAGCCGACCATGGTCGCCGACCACCTCGCCCCCGGCTCCGGGGTGGTGCTGCACACCGAGAACGGCATGCTCGGCATGGGCCCGGCGGCGCCCGGCGACGAGGTCGACCCCGACCTCATCAACGCCGGCAAGATCCCGGTCACCGAGCTGCCGGGAGCGTCGTACTTCCACCACGCCGACTCGTTCGCGATGATGCGCGGCGGCCACCTCGACGTCTGCGTCCTCGGCGCCTTCCAGGTCTCCGCACACCGGCGACCTGGCCAACTGGCACACCGGCGCCGCCGACGCCATCCCGGCCGTCGGCGGCGCCATGGACCTCGCCATCGGCGCCAAGCAGGTGTTCGTGATGATGACCCTCTTCGCCAAGGACGGCGCGCCCAAGCTCGTGCGCGAGTGCACCTACCCGCTCACCGGCGTCGGCTGCGTCGACCGCGTCTACACCGACCTCGCCGTCTTCGACGTCAGCCCCGACGGCGCCAGGCTCGTCGAGACCTTCGGCATCACGGCCGACGAGCTGGCGATCCGGCTCCCCGTACCACTCATCGCCTAGCCATCCCGGTCGAGTCCCGGATGACGAGCTCGGTGGGGAGCGCGATCTGCGCCGGCTCGACCCGCGTGGGCTGGTTGGAGATCTGCAGCAGCACCTCGACGGCGGAACGCCCGACCTCGCCATGAGCACCACCCAGGGTCGTGAGCGTGGGCGTGCAGAGGCTGGACGCGAAGATGTCGTCGAACCCCACCACGCTCACGTCCTCGGGTACGCGCACGGAGCGCTGCCTCAACCGCTGGACCACACCGATCGCGAGCAGGTCGTTGTGGGCAACGAGAGCCGTGGCGCCGGAGTGGAGGGCCGCGTCCGCCGCCGCCCCGCCCTGGGACACCCGGGGCGTGAACGGTCCGGTCCGGGTCGCCTCGAGCCCCAGCTCCCGCGCCGCCGCCTGCAGCGCCGTCCAGCGGGTGGCTGCCATCCACGAGTTCCGCGGGCCGGCCAGGTAGACCAGCCCCTGGTGGCCGAGCGAGGCCAGGTGCTCCACGATCTGCCGGCAGCCCTGACCGTGGTCGAGCACGACGCTGGGCAGACCGGCCAGCTCGCGGTTCATGAGCACCAGCGGCCGTTGCGTCGCGATCTGGAGGAGATTCTCGTCGGGAAGGCGGCTGGCGGCGAGGACGAACCCGTCCACCGCCGGGACCAGGCGCTGGATCTGGTCATACTCGATCCGCGGTGACTCCTCCGCATTGACCAGGACGAGCGTGTATTCCGACGCCTTGGCCCGCATCTCGGCCCCACGAATCAGCTCGAAGTAGTGGGGATTGGTGATGTCGGAGACCACCATCGCCACCGTGTGGTGGCGGCCGGACAGCAGCGCCCGCGCATGCGGGCTGGGCCGGTACCCGAGCTCCGTCGCCACGGCCAGGACCCGCGCCCGCGTCCCGCTGGAGACCCGGCCGGGATGGGAGAAGGCGCGGGACACCGTCGAGGTCGCGACCCCGGCTGCCTCCGCCACGTCGTAGATGGTCGGTCCGGCCACGGCCCCACTGAACCGCGTCTTGGCAACCGATGGCAACCCCTTGCCTTCGGTTGCCTGAGGCACCTACTTTCCGGTCTTGTGACGGTCCACGTACGCCGCCGGTTGGAGGAGCCTCCTCGCGCGCTCCGGTCCATCGTGCGAGTGGTCACCGCGATCGAGATCGGGATCGGCGCCGCTGCCATCCTTCTGATCTTCTTCCTGGTCTTCGTCCAGGCGCTCCAGCGCTATCTGCCCGTGGAAGGCTGGTCCTGGACCGGCGAGCTCGCCCGGTTCTCCCTGGTCTGGCTGACGTTCGTCGTCTCCGGTGTCCTGGTCACCCGCGACGGGCACATCTCGATCGAGATGATCGACGCCCTGCCACGACTGCGCCGCCTTGTGCGCGTGGTGTCCTGCCTGATCGTCGCGGCGATCGGGGTGGTGCTCACCGTGGCGGGATGGGAGCTGGTCCAGGAGCAGGGCATCATCAAGTCCCCCGCGATGCAGATGCCGATGTCGTGGCTCTACGCGATCTCGATGATCGGGTTCGTCAGCGTCGTCGTGCGCTCCCTGGTTGCGGCGGCCACGTATGCCGTCCTCGGTGTCCCGGAGCCGGAGTACGAGGACCTGGGAGCGCCGACCGCATGAACAGCCCATTCGAATGCTCGCTTCGCTGCGTCAGACCCCGATGAACGGGACCCCGGATGAGTCTGCTCGTCCTGTGCCTGCTGATCACCGCGCTTCTGGTGATACGGGTGCCCATCGCGTTTGCGTTCCTGGGTCCCTCGCTTGCCTATCTGGTCTCGACCGACCAGAGCCTGGGACTTGCACTGCGACTGGTGGCGGACTCGACGGCCAGCTTTCCGCTGCTCGCGGTTCCGTTGTTCATCCTCCTGGGCTCCCTGGCCAACCACGCCGGCATCGCCGACCGGCTCTTCGACTTCGCGCTCGCCCTACTGGGCCGGGTCCGCGGCAGCCTCGGTTACGTCAGCGTCGGCGTGAGCCTCGGGTTCTCGTGGATGAGCGGCTCGGCGGTCGCCGACGCCGCCGCGCTCGGAAAGCTGCAGATCCCCGCGATGCTGCGGGACGGCTACTCCAAGAATTTCGCCCTGGGCGTGGTCGGCTCGGCTTCCCTCATCGCCCCGGTGATGCCGCCCAGCATCCCCGCCGTCATCTATGCCGGCCTCGCAGCGGTGTCGACCGGCGCGCTCTTCGCCGCGTCCGTGGTCCCGGCGCTGCTGATGGCGGTCGGCTTGTGCATCGTGGTGTTCGTCCTGGTCCGCCGGGACGACAACATCCAGCGCACCGCGTTCAGCTGGCCTCGGGTCTGGCAGACCGGCCGCCGAGTGATAGCTCCCCTGGGCGCTCCCGTCGTCATCCTGGGCGGCATCCTCGGCGGGTTGTTCACGCCCACCGAGGCGGCGGCCGTCGGCGTCGCCTACATGGCAGTGCTCGGTCTCGCCTACCGCACCCTCACCCTCCGCAATCTGCCGAAGGTGCTGACGGAGGCCGTGGTGACGACGGGCGCGATCATGCTGATCGTCGCGTCCGCCAACCTGCTCGGGCTTCATCTTCGCCCGCGAGCGGGTCCCCCAGGAGATCTCGGAGTTCGTCACCGGGCTCACCACCGACGCCACCGTCTTCCTGCTGCTGGTCTTCGCCCTCTCGATGATCCTCGGAACCGCCCTCGACGCGATCGCGGTGCTCACGCTCACCGTGCCGATCCTGCTGCCGATCAGCCTGACCTACGGCGTCGACCCGATCGCCCTCGGCGTGCTGATGATCGTCTCGCAGATGATCGGGCTGCTGACCCCGCCGGTCGGCACCGTGATCTTCGTCCTGCAGGCGATCGCCAAGGCCCGGATGTCCGAGGTGTTCTGGGGCTCGGTGCCGTTCATGATCCCACTGGTGATCCTGTGCTTCGGGATCATCTTCTGGCCGGACGCGATCCTCTACCTGCCGCAGAGGCTCGGGCTGTGACCGGCCAGGAGCCGCGCTCGTACCTCAGCGCCCTGCTCGGCCAGGGCGTCAGGCCGTCCCTGACACCGGAGCTGCACGAGCGCGAGGCGCAGCGACACCAGCTGCGCTACGTCTACAAGACCGTGGACCTCGACGACCGACGTACGGCGCCGGAGCGACTGCGCGAGCTCCTCGACCACGCCGTCGAGCTCGGCTTCGACGGACTGAACGTCACCCACCCGGTCAAGCAGGCCATGGTCCCCCTGGTCGACCGGGTGTCTCCGGAGGTCGCGGCGATCGGCGCCCTCAACACCGTGGTCATCCGGGACCGTGAGACCGCCGGGCACAACACGGACGTGACCGGGTTCGGCACCTCGTTCCGGGCCGGGCTGCCGGACGCTTCCCTCGAGTCCGTCGTGATCCTGGGCGCGGGTGGCGCCGGGACCGCGGTCGGCCACGCGCTCGCCGGCATGGGCGCAGGTCACCTCGTCGTCCACGATCCTGACGCGGGCAGGGCCGAGTGGCTCGTCGCTTCTGTGCGCGGCCTCGACAAGAACCTGGTGGTGGACACCGTGCCGAGCTCCGGCCTCGCCGCTGCGTTGACGGCCGCCTCGGGCGTCGTCAACGCGACACCCATTGGTATGGCCGGGCACCCGGGGACACCGATCCCACCCGACCTGCTGACCTCATCGTTGTGGGTGGCCGACGTCGTCTACCGCCCCCTGCTCACCGAGCTGCTCAGCGAGGCCACGGCGCGCGGCTGCCGGACGCTCAACGGCGCCGGCATGGCCGTGCACCAGGCCGCCGACGCCTTCGAGCTCTTCACTGGGCGGCCCGCTCACCGCGACGCGATGCTGCGCGACTTCGACCAGATGGTGGCCGCCGAGGTGGCCCTGGGAACCCCCCGAGAAAGGAATCAGTAGTGATGTCCGTCGAAAAGTTCCGAAGAGGTGTCGCGGCCACAGCCGTCGTGACCCTGCCCATGCTCATTCTGGCTGCCTGCGGGGGCGATGATGGCGAGGCGGGCGACGGCGACGTCGAGATCAGACTCGCCCACAGCTACACCGAGGACCAGCCCCAGCACCGGTGCGGCGCCCAGGTGATCGCCGACGAGGTGGCCAATGCCGACGTCGGGATGACCGTCGAGATCTTCCCGGGCAGCCAGCTCGGTGAGGACGCCGACCGGATCAGCTCGGTGGTCTCCGGGGACATCGACATGGACATCCAGGGCGCCTCGGCGCTCGGCGCGATCTACGAGCCGGTCAGCGTCCTCGACGCGGCGTACGCATTCGATGACGCCGACCACTTCGCCCAGTACTTCGGGAGCGACGCGGCTGACCAGTTGGTCGATGACTTCGCCAGCGAGACCGGAGTGACCACCCTCGGTGCCTGGTCGGCCGGCATGCGTCAGTTCACGGCGAACGACCCGATCCGTGAACCGGCGGACCTCGACGGGATCCGGATGCGCTTCGCGGACTCGCCGCAGTTCCTCATGAACGCGAAGGCACTCGGCGCGGACGCCACCGAGGTGGCCTTCGAGGAGCTCTTCCTCGCCCTCCAGCAGGGAACCGTCGACGGCCAGGAGAACCCGATCACCAACATCGACGCGATCAACCTTGACGAGGTGCAGGACTACATCAGCCTTTCCTCGCACGGCGTCAACTCGAACCTCGTCATCATCGGGGAGGTCTGGGACGAGCTCTCCTCCGAGCAGCAGGACGCCCTCCAGAGCGCGGTCGACAAGGCCGTCGAGCAGGTCCCGGGCTGCGTCGAGGACGACGAGGCGAAGATCCTCGCCGAGTGGAAGGAGTCCGGCGCGCTCGAGGTGGTCGACGACGTCGACATCGAGGCGTTCCGCTCGCAGGTCGACTCCTACTTGCAGGACAACTTCGACGAGGATCAGCTCGCCGTCTACGAGGGCATCCGGGAGACAGCTGAGTGACCCTGGTGGGGGAAGTTCAGACCGTCGGCGGACCCATCGTCACGAGTGACCTGGGGGCGACGCTCATCCACGAGCACCTCTTCGTCGGACACCCCGAGCTGGACCTGAACTTCCCCCACCCCGAGTGGGACGAGGACACCGCCATCGACCGCGCGGCCCAGGGACTCGAGCGCCTCTGGGAGCTCGGCGTACGGACGGTCGTCGACCTCACTGTGCTCGGCCTCGGCCGGGACGTCCGGCGGGTCGCTCGCGTGGCCGATCGCACGCGGATGCAGCTGCTCGTCTCGACCGGCTACTACACCGCCGACGTGCTGCCGCCGTACTTCCACACCCACGGTCCCGGACGCCTCATCGACGGACCCGACCCCCTGGTGACGTTCTTCGTCGACGACATCCGGTGCGGGGTGGCCGGCACCGGGGTGCGCGCAGGCATGCTCAAAGTCGTCACCGACCAGCCCGGCCTGACCCCGGACGTCGTCCGGGTGATGACCGCTGCGGCCGTCGCGCACCAGGAGACGGGCGTGCCGATCACCACGCACACACACGCCCCGTCGCAGAACGGGCGCGACCAGCTCAAGTTCTTCCGCGAGCACGGCGTGGAACCGGAGAGCCTGGTCATTGGCCACTGTGGCGACAGCGAGGACCTCGTCTACCTCCGGGAGCTGATGGATGCTGGCGCCACGATCGGCATGGACCGGTTCGGCATGGAGCACATCCTGCCCGACGAGAACCGGGTCCGCACCGTGCTCGAGCTGCTTCGGCTCGGCTACGCCGACCGGATGGTGCTCTCCCACGACGCGGCGTTCTTCAGCCGGGTGACCCCGCCGTCCTGGCGGGCCCGGAACGCCCCGCACTGGCACATGGAGAACATCCCGCGCCGGATCGTCCCGATGCTGCTCGCCGGCGGGGGGACCCAAGGGGACCTCGACCGGATGCTGGTCGACAATCCCGCCCGGATCCTCACCCCGAAGGCGCCGTCATGAGGCTACGCACCTCGATCGCCACGGTCTGCCTGAGCGGCACGCTCGAGCAGAAGCTCCACGGCTGCGCCGAGGCCGGCTTCGACGGAGTCGAGATCTTCGAGCCGGACCTGGTCGCTTCACCGGCCAGCCCTGAGGAGGTCCGGGCGTTGGCCGAGCGACTCGGGCTCACGCTCGACCTCTACCAACCGTTCCGCGACGCCGAGGGCGTGGACGAGGCCCTGTTCCCGGGCGTCCTGCACCGCGCCCGGGCCAAGTTCCGTCTTATGCAACGCCTGGGCATCGACACCATGCTCGTGTGCAGCAACGCCGCCACTGCCACCGTCGACGACGACCAGGTGTCGGCCTCACAGTTGCGCCGGCTCGGCGACGCCGCCGCCGAGCACGGGGTCCGGCTCGCCTACGAAGCCCTGGCGTGGGGTCGCTACGTCGACGACTACCGACGCGCCTGGCGGATCGTCGGACTGGCCGACCACCCGGCGGTCGGCGTGTGCCTGGACAGCTTCCACATCCTGTCCCGCGGGCACGACCCCGCCGCGATCGAGCAGATCCCCGGCGAGAAGATCTTCTTCCTGCAGCTCGCCGATGCACCCGCACTGACCATGGACGTTCTCTCCTGGAGCCGCCACTACCGACTCTTCCCGGGCGAGGGTGCTTTCGACCTGGCCGCCTTCGTCGGCCACGTGCTGGATGCCGGGTACACGGGCCCCCTGTCGCTGGAGATCTTCAACGACACCTTCCGCCAGACCGACGTGGTCCGGACGGCGCAGCAGGCCAAGCGTTCCCTGACCTGGCTGCAGGACCAGGTCGCGACGCGGGGGCTGGGTGCCACACCCGCGCTGCCCCGGGTAACGCAGCCCTCCGGCTTCGACTTCGTCGAGGTGAAGGCTGAGGACACGGGCGACGTGGACGTGGTGCTGCGCCAGCTCGGCTTCACCTTCCGTGGGCACCACCGCAGCAAGCCGGTCCGGCTCTGGACCCAGGGCAGCGCGCGCGTCGTCTGCAACGAGCAGCTGGCCCGCGACTGGGAGCCGACGCTGGCGGCCGTCGGCGTCGAGGTGGCCGACCCAGCCGCTTCCGCAGCCCGCGCCCGCCTTCTCGAGGCGCCGGGGGTGTTCCGTCGGACGCGGGCGAGCGAGCAGGACCTCGCCGCCTTTCGGGCACCGGACGGGACCGAGATCTTCCTCGCCAACGTCGCGTCGGGCGACACCGCGTGGGTGCCGGAGTTCGAGGGCGGCGACGAGCCGTCCGAAGCCCTCCTCACCGGCATCGACCACGTCAACCTCACCCACCCGTGGGGGACGTTCGACGAGGCCGTGCTGTTCTACACGAGCGTCCTGTCGCTGCGGGCGGCGAGCAGCCAGGAGGTGGCGGCACCCACCGGACTGGTGCGCAGCCACGTCGTCCGCAGCGACGACGGCAGCGTCCGGCTCGCACTCAACGTCGCTCCGCTCGCCTTCGACCGCTCTGGTGGCTACCCCCAGCACGTGGCCTTCTCGAGCCCGGACACGATGGCCGTCGCCCGCGCCGCCCGTGACCGCGGGCTCCGTCCGCTGCCGATTCCGCGCAACTACTACGACGACCTCGCCGCCCGCTTCGCCCTGGGCCCCGGGCTGGTCGACGAGATGGAGGACCTCGGCGTGCTCTACGACCGGGACGCCGACGGCGACTTCCTGCACTTCTATACCGAGACCGTGGGCGGCGTCTTCTTCGAGGTCGTCGAGCGACGCGGCGGGTACGACGGGTACGGGGCACCCAACGCGCCCGTCCGGCTGGCGGCCCAGCACCTCAGTGAGGCGAGAAGCCACACCCCGCAGTGACAGGTCTCGGACGGTCAGCGGTTGAAGCTGGCGGTCCCGATGTTGGGCGCAGTGTCGAAGGCGTAGCTGGTGCCGAGCACGCCTGACCTCAGCCAGCTCGACTCCAGAGCCCACTGGACGCGCAGGGTCAGCGGCGCAGTCGGATCGTGCGCGGCTCCAGCCGCTTCTCGTGGTACTGGCCGTCCTCCCAGGTCAGCCGCGACCGCACCGTGAATTTTCCGGGCCGCGTCGCCTGCGCGCAGAACTCGAAGCGGCCGCGGCCGCGCTTGGGGTCGGACCCCTTCCACTCGTAGCCCGTGGCAATCTGCTTGCCCCGAGGGTCGATGAGGAACAGCTCCAGCGACCAGTCGCTGCCCTCGGCCCGCACCCGGTAGCGGTAGCCGTGGCTCTGGCAGCCCCTCTCGAAGGTCCCGTCGCTGGAGTGGACCGAGCCGGTCGCGCGGGCGTGCTGGAGCGAATGCAGCTCATCCTCGGGGTCAGGCAGCGCGATTGCGGGCGGCGTGACCGCCAGCGCACCTGTGGTCAGTACGGCGGCCGCAAGGCGCCGAACTCCCGCCATCCGAGCGTTCGTCATGGATCCCTCCTCCACCGGGCAGACCCGGGTTCGTTTTCATACTCTCAGTATGTCAACGCATCAGGCGGCACCTGGTCACGGCAAGCTGGTGTGACCTGCGCCGCCACCAGGCGGGTCAGCCAGCGGCCCGCCCACTACGCAGGAGTGGAGCTGAACACGAGACCTTCTACTTCGGGACCCTGATCGTCGATGACGATGGAAGGGAATCCCACACCGGCGCCCCAACCAAGCACGGACGTGTGTGCGCGAGGGGGGAGTTGAACCCCCACGTCCTTTCGGACACACGGACCTGAACCGTGCGCGTCTGCCTATTCCGCCACTCGCGCGAGAAGCGGGCCAAGGCTATCCCAGCGCCGAGATCATCCCCAAACCGCCCACGACGACGTGGGGCCGGTGGCCCGCGGTGGTCCCCCCGATACGATCGGGCTCGATCGCGGGGCTGACCGGCCATGTTGTCGTGCGCGGAAGGAGGCGGACCGTGGGGACTGCAGAACTTCGAGCACAAGCTGGAGCAGATGATCTCCGGCGCCTTCGCCCGCGCCTTCCGCAGCGCCGTCCAGCCGGTCGAGATCGCCGCCGCTCTGCAGCGGGAGTGTGACAACAACGCCCAGATCCTCTCCCGCCAGCGGCGGATGTGTCCCAACGCGTTCCACGTCGAGCTGTCCCAGGCCGACCTCGACCGGCTCTCGCCGTACGACACCGCACTCGCCGAGGAGATGACCCAGCAGGTCGAGGACCACGCCGAGCAGCAGGGCTACGTCTTCCCCGGCCCGGTGCGCATCGAGTTCGAGGCCGCCGACGACCTCACCACCGGCCGGTTCCGGATCCGCAGCAAGGCGCAGGCCCGGGTGACCGGGAGCGCGACCCACACCCAGGTCGGCCGGGCCCAGGCACTGCTCGAGATCAACGGCACCCGGCACCCGCTCCAGCCTCCCGGCCTGGTGGTGGGTCGCGGCACCGAGGCCGACGTCCGGATCAACGACCCCGGCGTGAGCCGCCGGCACGTGGAGTTCGAGGTCGACCTCGGCAGCGAGCGGCACCGCCCCGGCTGTCCGTGCGTGACCTCGGCTCGACCAACGGCATGCTCGTCGACGGCCACCGGATCACCCACACCGCCGTCCACGACGGCACGACGGTGAAGATCGGCAACACCACGATGACCGTCCGCGTCATCGAGGAGGGCGCGGATGTCTGAGCTCACGCTGTTCCTGATTCGGCTCGCCTACCTGGCGATCCTGTGGATCTTCGTGCTCTCCGCGATCTCCGTGATCCGGTCCGACATGTTCGGTGCCCGGGCTCCTGCGCCCGGCCGAGGGGCAGCAGCCCCGACCGGCAAGTCCAAGAAGAGCAACAAGCCGCCCACCGAAGCGGCGGGGCAGCCCGACTCACGTCCTCGTCGTCGAAGGCGCCAACTCCGGGGAGCGCGCCGACCTGGCCCAGGCGCCGATCCTGATCGGCCGCGGCAACGACGCGGCGATCCGTCTCGACGACGACTACGTCTCCACTCGGCACGCCCGGATCGCCTCCTCCGGCGACCAGTGGTTCGTCGAGGACCTCGGCTCCACCAACGGCACCTACATCGGCAGCGCCCGGATCACCCAGCCCACCACGCTCACCCTGGGCACCCAGGTCCGGATCGGCAAGACGATCCTCGAGCTGAGGAAATGATGCTGCGCCTCGACTACGCCGCGATCTCCGACGTCGGCCGGGTCCGCAAGGACAACCAGGACTCCGGCTACGTCGGACCCTGGGTCATGGCCGTGTGCGACGGCGTCGGTGGCGCCGCGCGTGGGGACATCGCCTCGAGCACGGCCATCCAGCAGCTCCGCAAGCTGGACGAGAAGCCCACTGACGACCTCCTCGGCCAGGTGGCCGGAGCCCTCCACCGGGCTCACGACCGGATCGGCGAGCTCGTCGACGAGGAGCCCGCCCTCAACGGCACCAGCACGACGGCCACCGTCGCCCTCTTCGACGGCGAACGCCTCGGGATGGGCCACGTCGGGGACAGCCGCGCCTACCTCTTTCGCAACCAGGAGCTCCGCCAGCTGACCAAGGACCACACCTTCGTCCAGACCCTGATCGACGAGGGCCGGATCTCCGAGGACGAGGCGCGGGTCCACCCGCACCGCAACCTCATCCTGCGGGCGCTCGACGGGATGGACGAGGCCGAGCCCGACCTCTTCCACGTGGACCTGGAGCCCGGCGATCGGCTGCTGCTGTGCAGCGACGGTGCCAGCGGCGTCCTCGACGACGGCCGGCTGGCCGACATCCTCCGGGGTGGCAGCGCCGACTACGCGGCCGTCGAGCTCGTCCGCGCGAGCCTCGAAGCCGGCAGCACCGACAACGTCACCTGCCTGGTCGCGGACGTGGTCGACGCCGCCGTGGCCGGGTCCGGCGAACTCACCCCGATGCTCGTCGGCGCCGCCGCCGACCTCAAACGCAAGCGCCCGGGCGCCATGACCAGCCTCTTCCGCGGACACCGCTCCGGTGACACCGGCGAGCTCGAGCCGGTGCTCGCCGACATCCCCGACGACCTGCCCTACGCGATCACCAGCGACCCGATCGACCCCGAGGAGGCCCGCTACGCGCCCCGGCCGCCGCGCCGGTTCGCCTGGATCCGGCGGCTGCTCGCTGCCGTCGTGGTGATCGGTCTGCTCTGGATCGCGCTCGCCGCCGCCTGGTCCTGGAGCCAGGAACAGTACTACGTGGGCGAGAGCGGGGGGGTCGTGACGATCTACCGCGGTCTCAACGGCGACGTGGTCGGCGTCGACCTGTCGAGTCCCTACGAGTCGAGCGACGTCGACCTCGACCGGCTCTCGGACTTCGATGCCGCCAGGGTGCGCGAAGGCATCGAGGCCGGCAGCCTCGGCGACGCCCGGAGCACGGTCGAGAACCTTGCACAGCG
Source organism: uncultured Actinomycetota bacterium (assembly GCA_963830755.1). Taxonomy (GTDB): domain Bacteria; phylum Actinomycetota; class Actinomycetes; order Propionibacteriales; family Nocardioidaceae; genus Nocardioides. The sequence continues at coordinate 35,021 of CAWHNI010000018.1, forward strand.
CCAGGATCAAGACACCAGTAGTGGCGGGTCGGGTGGCTGAGGTGTCAGAGACGTCGAGCCTCCTGGGATTCGTGCACCGGCGCCGCCGGGGCGCGGAGCTCTTCCTGCTCGTCCTCGCGCTCGCGGTCGGCATCGGTGCCTACGCCGCGGTCGGACTCGGGGTCGAGGGCGAGATCCCGGCCGACATCCTCGGGTACGGCGGGTGGCTGGCCGCCCTGATCGTCGCGGCCCACGTCGTCGTACGCCTCACCGCGCCGTACGCCGACCCGGTGCTGCTGCCGGTCGTCGCCGCGCTCAACGGGCTCGGCCTGGCGGTGATCCACCGGCTCGACCTGGCCTACGAGGCCGCCGACCGGACAGCCGGGTTCGCCCAGAAGCAGCTGATCTGGATGACGCTGGGGGTCGCGCTGTTCGTGGTCACCCTGGTCTTCCTGCGCGACCACCGGGTGCTGCAGCGGGTCACCTACACCCTCGGCCTGACCGCGATCGTGCTGCTGCTCCTGCCGATGGTCCCCGGCCTGGGCACCACCATCAACGGCGCCCGGATCTGGATCCGGCTCGGCGCGTTCAGCTTCCAGCCCGGCGAGGTCGCCAAGGTGCTGCTGGTGATCGCCTTCGCCGGCTACCTCGTGCTCCACCGCGACGCCCTCGCGCTGGCCGGGCGCCGCGTGCTCTTCGTCGACCTGCCCCGCGGGCGCGACCTCGGCCCGATCCTGGCGATGTGGCTGGTCAGCCTCGGCATCCTCGTCTTCCAGCGCGACCTCGGCTCGAGCCTGCTGTTCTTCGGCCTGTTCCTGGTCATGCTCTACGTCTCCACCGAGCGGCCCGGGTGGCTGGTGGTCGGCGGCGGGCTGTTCCTCGGCGGCGCGGCTGCTCGCGTATCAGCTCTTCACCCACGTCCAGGCGCGGGTCGACATCTGGCTGGACCCGTTCGACTACTACGGACGAGGGCACCGACGACCGGCCTTCCAGCCCGTCGAGGCGATGTTCGGGATGGGCTGGGGCGGCCTGATCGGCCGCGGCTTCGGCGACGGCAGCCCGGACCGGGTCCCCTACGCCGAGTCCGACTTCATCGTCGCCTCGATCGGCGAGGAGCTCGGCCTCACCGGGGTCATCGCCGTCGATCCTGATGTACGGCATCCTCGTCGAGCGCGCCCTCCGGGCCGCCCTGGTCTGCCGCGACGGCTTCGGCAAGCTGATCGCCACCGGGCTGGCGGGCGTGCTCGCGCTCCAGGTGTTCGTCGTCATCGGCGGCGTCACCCGGCTGATCCCGCTGACCGGACTGACCACCCCGTTCCTGTCCTACGGCGGATCGTCGCTGGTCGCGAACTGGGTGATCATCGCGCTGCTGCTCCGGATCTCCGACCAGGCCCGCCGGCCGGCCCCCTCGCTCGCCCCCGAGGACGACCAGCCCGACAGCGAGACCACCCAGGTGGTGAAGGCGTCATGAACAAGCCGATCCGCACGATCTCGATCTTCTGCCTGCTGCTGTTCCTGGCGCTGATGATCAACGCGACCTACCTGCAGTACTACCGGGCCGGGGCGCTCGACGAGGACCCCCGCAACCGCCGGGTCCTGGCGGCGTCCTTCTCCGGCGAGCGCGGCGCGATCCTGGTCGGCCGGGAGCCGGTCGCCGAGAGCGTGCCGTCCGACGACCAGTACGAGTTCCAGCGGCGCTACCCCCAGCCGTTCAAGTACGCCCACGTCACCGGCTGGTTCTCCTACTTCAGCCAGACCGGCATCGAGCAGACGCAGAACGACGTGCTCTCCGGCGACGACTCGCTGCTGTTCGTCACCCGGCTCGTCGACCTGCTCAGCAACTCCACGCCGAAGGGCGGCAGCGTCCAGCTGACCCTCGACCCGGCCGCCCAGGACGCCGCGTTCGACGGCCTCGAGGCCCTCGGCCCGGTGAGGCCGAGGGCGCCGTGGTGGCGCTCGAGCCGACCACGGGCAGGATCCTGGCGATGGTCTCGCAGCCCGAGCTACGACCCCAACCCGCTGGCCACCCACGACTTCGGCGCCGTCGCCGACACCGCCGAGCGCCTGGGCGAGGCCGAGACCGAGCCGCTGCTGAACCGCGGCGATCCAGACCACGGCTGCCGCCGGGCTCGACGTTCAAGATCGTGACCGCCGCAGCCGCCATCGAGAGCGGCAACTACGCCGACGCCGACTCGCTGGTGCCCGGCGGCCCGACCTACCAGCTGCCGCTCACCAGCGGCGAGTCGGGCGTGATCGACAACGAGCGGCCGCGCCTGCGGCACCGACCGGATCCCGATGATCCAGGCGATGGAGCAGTCCTGCAACACCTCGTTCGCGCCGCTCGCCGACGAGGTCGGCGCCGACGCCATGCGCGAGCAGGCCGAGGCCTTCGGCTGGAACTCCGAGTACCTCGACGACCTGCCCCTGCAGGCGGAGTCGGCCTATCCCGAGGACATGGACGCCGCGCAGACCGGCACTGTCCGGCTTCGGCCAGTTCGAGCGTGACCGCGACACCGCTGCAGATGGCGATGGTCGTCGCCGGCGTCGCCAACGGCGGCATCGTGATGCGGCCCTACCTCGTCGACGAGGTCCGATCTCCCGAGCTCGACGTGCTCGACAAGACCGAGCCGGAGGAGCTCTCCCGGGCGGTCTCGGCCTCCACGGCCGAGCGAGCTCAAGGAGATGATGGTCTCCACGGTCTCCAACGGGCACCGCGACGCCCGGCGGCCATCCCGGGCGTCGACGTCGCCGGCAAGACCGGCACCGCCCAGAGCGGCCGTCCCGACGTGCCGCCGTACGCCTGGTTCGTGTCGTTCGCGCCCGCCGACGACCCGCAGGTCGCGGTCGCGGTGATGATCCAGAAGGCCGACATCCCGCGCGGCGAGATCGCCGGCGGCGCCGTCGCCGGCCCGATCGCCAAGTCGGTGATGGAGGCGGTGATCCAGTGACGGACGGAGCAGCCGCTTCGTCGACGACGCCCGCCGCTACGAGCTCGAGTCCCGGATCGCGACCGGCGGCATGGGCGAGGTCTGGCGCGCCACCGACACCGTGCTCGGGCGCCAGGTCGCGGTGAAGCTGCTCAAGGCGGAGTACGCCGACGACGCGACGTTCCGGTCGCGGTTCGAGACCGAGGCCCGGCACGCCGCGTCCCTGCACCACCCGGGCGTGGCCGCGGTCTACGACTTCGGCGAGGCCGAGGCGACCGACGGGTCCGGGGTGGCCCGGCCCTACCTGGTGATGGAGCTCGTCGACGGCCAGCCGCTCTCGGCACTGCTCGAGCCCGGGCAGCCGCTCGACCCCGACGCGACCCGCGACCTGCTCGCCCAGGCCGCCGACGCGCTCGGTGCCGCGCACGCCGGCCGGGATCGTGCACCGCGACGTGAAGCCCGCCAACCTGCTGGTCACGCCGGACCGTCACGGTGAAGATCACCGACTTCGGGATCGCCCGCGCCGACCGAGGGCATGTCCCTCACCGAGACCGGGCAGGTGATGGGCACCCCGCAGTACCTCTCCCCGGAGCAGGCGCAGGGCGGCACCGCGACGCCCGCCTCCGACGTCTACTCCCTCGGCGTCGTGGCCTTCGAGTGCCTGGCCGGCCGGCGGCCCGTTCGTCGCCGAGACCGCCGTCGCGACCGCGCTGGCCCACCTGCGCGAGCCGGTGCCCGAGCTGCCCGACGACGTCCCGGCCGACCTGGCGGCCGTCGTCCGCCGGGCGATGGCGAAGTCGCCCGAGGACCGGTTCGCCGACGGCGACGCGTTCGCCGCCGCGCTGCGCAACCCGCGCCGCCGTCGCGGCGGCTCGCCGACCGCACCCAGGTGCTGACCGGCGCCGCCCCGGTGCCGGTACCGCGCGACCGCGGCCGGCCACCGTCCCGACCCCGGCCGCCGCGCCGCGACCCGGCGCCGCCGGAAGGTCCCGTGGGCCTGGATCCTGCTCGGCCTCGCTCGTGGTCGCGGCCGTCGTGGCCGTCGATCCTGCTGCGCCGGCGGCGACGAGGACCAGCCGGACCCGACCGCAGCCGAGCAGCCAGCCGACGTCCCAGCCCACCGAGCAGCGACCCCACGACGCCGGAGCAGCCGGACAGCCAGCGCCTCCGACCGAGGACAACACGGTCGAGGTGGACGAGGCCGACTACGTCGGCCGTGACGTCGACGACGTCGAGCGCCGAGCTGCAGGACCTCGGGCTGAACGTGCGCAGCGGACGAGCTGGACAACCCCGGCGACGAGGACGAGGACACCGTCGAGGGCGTCGAACCCGACCGGGACGCTCGAGGAGGGCGACACCGTCACCGTGAGCTACTGGGGCCCGCCGCCGAGCCGCGAGCCGAGCCGACCCGCGCACCGCCGAGCACCGCCGACGACCGCGACCGCCGACCACGGCGACAGCCGCCCCGAGCCGAGGACGAAGTCCACCGATGAGAACCAGACGGCCACCTGATCGGCGGGCGCTACGAGCTCGGCGAGCTGCTCGGCCGCGGCGGCATGGCCGAGGTCCGCAAGGGCACCGACACCCGGCTCGGCCGGGTCGTCGCGGTCAAGCGGCTGCGCACCGACCTGGCCAGCGACGCGACGTTCCAGGCCCGGTTCCGCCGCGAGGCGCAGTCGTCGGCGTCGCTCAACCACCCCGCGATCGTCGCGGTCTACGACACCGGCGAGGAGACCGGCCACCGACGGCTCCGGCGTCGCCCAGCCCTACATCGTCATGGAGTACGTCGCCGGCCGCACGCTGCGCGACATCCTCCGCGAGGGCCGCAAGATCCTGCCCGAGCGGGCCCTGGAGATCACCAGCGGCGTGCTGTCCGCGCTCGACTACAGCCACCGCGCCGGCATCATCCACCGCGACATCAAGCCCGGCAACGTGATGCTCACCCCGAGCGGCGACGTGAAGGTGATGGACTTCGGCATCGCCCGCGCCATCTCGCGACGCCTCCTCGACGATGACCCAGACCGCGGCCGTCGTCGGCACCGCGCAGTACCTCTCCCCCGAGCAGGCCCGCGGCGAGACCGTCGACTCCCGCTCCGACGTCTACTCCGCCGGCTGCCTGCTCTACGAGCTGCTCACCGGCCGGCCGCCGTTCGTCGGCGACAGCCCGGTCGCGGTCGCCTACCAGCACGTGCGCGAGCCCGCGGTGCCCCCGTCCGACCACGACACCGACCTCCCGCCCGAGATCGACGCGATCGTGATGAAGGCGCTGGCCAAGCGGGTCGAGGACCGCTACCAGAGCGCGGCCGCGATGCGCAGCGACATCGAGCGCTACCTCGCCGGCCGGCCGGTGCACGCCGTCGTCCCGCCGCCGCCGCCGACCACGACGATCCCGTCCACCGGCCGCGACCGCCGCGGCGGCCGCCGCTGCCCGCCGAGGAGGAGCGACGACACCCGCAGCCGGACGGCGCTGTACGTCCTGCTCGGCCTCCTGCTGGTCGCGCTGATCGCGGCCGGCGGCGTACCTGCTGCCGCGGCATGTTCGAGTCGCCGCCCGAGCAGGTCCGGGTGCCCGACCTGATCGGCATGACCGAGGACGAGGCGCGCGCCGAGATCGGCGACGCCGGGCTCGCGGTCGGCGACGCGGACGTTCGAGACGAGCGACGCCGCCGTCAAGGCGGACCGGGTGATCGAGCAGGACCCCGACCGCGACCAGTTCGTCGACCCGGGCACCGAGGTCGACCTCGTCGATCTCCAGCGGCAAGCCGCAGGTCGAGGTGCCGTTCGTGATCGGCCAGACAACGGACGGCCGCCGCGGCGACGCTGCGGGACGGCCGGGCTTCGAGGTCGAAGCTCGAGGAGCGCGAGTCCGACGAGCCGGCCGGCCAGGTGCTCGCGCACCGACCCGCCCGGCGGCGACATGGTCGCCGAGGGCACCCTGGTCACGGTCGTTCTACTCCGACGGGCCCGAGCAGGTCCCGGACGTCGTCGGGCCTGCAGCAGGCAGGAGGCCGAGAGGCGATCCGCGACGCCGGCTTCGAGCCCGACGTGGTCGAGGACCCGACACCGACCGAGCCGAAGGGCACGGTCATCCAGCAGAGCCCGCGCGGCCGGCGAGGACGCCGCCGGAGGGCTCGACGGTGACGATCGTGGTCTCGGCGTTCGAGGAGCCGACCGAGACGCCGTCGCCGACCGAGCCGCCGACCGGAGACGCCCGACCGACGCCGCCGGACGAGACGATCGCCGCCGACCGAGTCGCCGGCCGTCCAGCGCCGCTGCCGCCCGGCCGCGGATCAGCGCAGCGGCTCGGCGTAGCTGAGGTCGAGCAGGCCGTCGTACGCCGGCGCGGTGACGGCGTCCTCGAGCTCGAGGTCCCAGCCGACCGAGATGTCGGGGTCGTCGGCCTGCGTCGCGGTAGAGCTCGAGGTAGTCGTCGTCCGCGATCGCGGCGAGCAGCTCGCGCCTGGTCGCCGACGGCCTGAGATGACGTAGGGCTGGGGGTAGGGCACGCCCTGGAGCTGGACGGAGTTGCCCTCGCACTTGATGCCGGTGGTGGACGACGATCCGCTGGCCCTGGACGGTGACCGCGGTGGCGCCGCCCTTCCACATGCGCGTTGACGACCGCCTGGATGTCCTGCTGGTGCACGACGAGCAGGTTGAGGTCGCTGGTCGTGGAGTTGATGACGTCCTCGGGGGCGTCGGACAGCGTGACGGTGACGCCCGGCCCGGTGCGCGGGGTCAGGCCGGCCGGGTCCTCGAGCCGCTCGACCTGGCGCTGGAAGCGGTTGACGTCGCGGTCGCTCACCGACGCGGTCGAGCGTCGGTCGACCTCGGCGTTCGAGGTCGGCGACCCGCTCGCTCGAGGGCGTCGTACTCGTCGGCCTCGGTCTGCGACGAGCGACGGCCAGGTCGGTGTAGCGGCCCGGGCGCAGGTCGGTGCCCTCGCTGTTGGCGGCGCTGACCACGAACAGCGCGCCGCACGAGCAGGACGACGGCGGGCGTGCCGATCCGCCACCGGCCCCAGCGCCGCGGACGGCGCACGGCGCGGACGGCTCCGGGCCGGCGGCTCGTCGGCCCTCGCGTGGGATCCCGGCGCTCATGCCGACTAAGGTAGCCCCCGGCCCACGCCGGCGCCGAACAGCAGTCCGACCCGAAGGAGTCCAGGGTGTCCAAGCCGAAGGCCAAGCAGGACTTCCTCGACCCCGCCCGGGGCCCGGTGTTCTCGGCGCGCTTCGTGGTCGCGCTGGTGCTCGATCGTGGTCGGCATCGCCTGGATCGCCTACTACTACATCGCGGTGCGGGTCGACCCCACCGTGATCCCCGCGCCCGAGCCCGGCAGCCCGAAGTTCATGGCCGACCTCGGCGACTGGAACTACCTGATCGGCTTCGGCGCTGATCATGGTCGGCCTGGCCGTCTCGGCCCACCCCAGCACCCCGCTCGGCCGCGGCCGCGGCGTCGTGGTCGGGATGCTCGGCTGCTTCCTGGTCGGCCTGCTGTGGATCTGCACCTTCTACGTCTTCAGCAACGACATCGCCAGCATCCCGGTCTTCAACGACCTCGGCCAGTACAACCTGGTCGTCGGCATCGCGCTTCATGGCCGTCGGCTTCACCTTCGCCACCCGCTGGGAGTGAGGCCGCGACCCGCTGCGCCGACGCTCCGCGCCGGTCGAGTACACCGCCGCGACCGCGTCCGAGACCCGCGACCGTCGGAGTCGCTCGTTCCGCGGACAGGCCGTGTGCACACTGGGGATAACGCTGTGGAGAACTACACGCGTGTAGTTCTCCACAGGTGAGTCCACAGGTGTGGAGAACTCGAGCTCACCGCGCGGCGAGTCGCCGGAACTCGCGACGGCGGGTCAGGTGAGGGCGGCGGCGCGGCACGATCGGCCGCCAGCGAGCGCCGACGGTGACGACGACCAGGCCGGCGACCTGCCACAGCGGTGCGGCGCTGCCGCGGGCGCGTAGACCAGGATCGCGGCGATCAGCAGCGCCGCCGAGGAAGCCGCCGAGGTGGCCCTGCCAGGAGATGTCGGGACAGCGAACGGTGATCACGAAGTTGATCGCCGATCCAGCACCAGGATCGCTGCGCATGTCGCCGCCGACCTTGAGCGCGACGCACCAGCAGCGCGCCCATCAGCCCGAAGATCGCGCCCGAGGCGCCGAGCGTCGAGCTGGAACTCCGGCGCCGCCCAGTAGACCAGCGTCGAGCCGGCCAGCGCGGAGAGCAGGTAGAGCGCCAGGAACCGGGCCCGGCCGATGGCCAGCTCGAGCTGCGGGCCGAGGACCCACAGCGCCAGCATGTTGAAGCCGATGTGCCAGATCTCGACGTGGGTGAACGCGCTGGTCACCAGCTGCCAGTAGGCGCCGTCGGCGACGCCGGGCAGCCACTGCCGTCGCCGCGCGGGCTGCAGGCCGCCTCGGCGACGTCGGAGCGACGCCGGCTGCGCCGACCGGGCACAGCGCCGTTGGGCCGCAGCGCCGAGCAGGTCGACCAGCCGGCTGGCCGACGCCGCCGGTGACCAGGATCGCCAGCCAGACCGCGACGTTGATGCGCGATCAGGACGCATCGAGGTGAGCCGGGCGTTGCCGGGCCGCAGCCCGCCGTACGCCGTCCGCCCGCTGCGGGTGGTCTTCGCGCCCTCCGCGACGCAGCTCGGGCACTGGAAGCCGACCGCGGCGTCGCGCATGCAGTCCGGGCAGATCGGCCGGTCGCAGCGCTGGCAGCGGATGTACGTCTCCCGGCCGGGGTGCCGGTAGCAGGTCGGCACCCCGGTCTGCGGGAGTCGGTGCGGTCGGTCACGGCTCAGGCGCGGACGATCTCGACGGACTCGATGACGACCGGCTCGGCCGGGCGGTCGCCCGGCGCCGGTCGGGCGTGGTGCGCGATCGCGTCGACGACGTCGCGCGAGGCCTGGTCGGCGACCTCGCCGAAGATCGTGTGCTTGAAGTTCAGCCACGTGGTCGGCGCCGACGGTGATGAAGAACTGCGAGCCGTTGGTGCCCGGGCCGGCGTTGGCCATCGCCAGCAGGTAGGGCTTGTCGAAGGCCAGCTCGGGGTGCGGCTCGTCCTTGAACGTGTAGCCCGGGCCGCCGGTGCCGGTGCCGAGCGGGCAGCCGCCCTGGATCATGAAGCCTCGATCACCCGGTGGAAGCCGAGGCCGTCGTAGAACGGGCCGGTGCGGCCGTTGCCGGCGTCGTACTCCTTGGTGCCCTCGGCGAGGCCGGTGAAGTTGGCGACCGTCTCGGGGGCGTGGTCGGGGAACAGGTTGAGCGTGATGTCGCCCTTGTTGGTCTTCAGGATGGCCTGCTGGTCAGCCATGACTGCCTCTCGCGTCGAGTGGGTACGTCGACGGTCGACGTCGACCTGCGTCGTGCGTCCCGATCCTCGCACGGGCCACAAGGTGGCCCGCCGCTGGCTCGGGCTCGCGCCAAAGCATGATCGAATGGACGGGAACCGACGAGAGGAAGTGCCACGCCATGGGTCTGCGCAAGAAGAAGTCCCTCATCGACCAGGCCAGCGACTACGTCGAGACGCAAGCCGCAGATCGAGTCGGCCGTCGCCACGGCGAAGGACCGCGCGACGCCGCTGCTCGCAGACGCCCGTGACAAGGCGGCGCCGGTGATCGCCGACGCCAAGCGACAAGGCCGCGCCCCGTGCTCGCCGACGCCACGCGACAAGGCCGGCCCGGTCATCGCCGACGCCCGGGCCAAGGCCGGCCCGGTCATCGCCGCGGGCGCCGCGGTCGCCGCCGAGAAGGCCGCCATCGGCGCCGCCCTCGCCGCCGAGAAGGCCGCCGCGGCCGCGACCTGGCCGCGGCCAAGGTCGCCGAGGTCGCGCGAGCGAGAAGAAGAAGGGCGGCAAGCTGAAGAAGCTGCTGCTCTTCACCGGCCTCGCCGCCGCGGCCGGCGTTCGTCGTCCAAGAAGCTGCGCGGCGACGTCGACGAGCGACAACTGGCAGTCGTCGTACACCCCGACCCCGGCGCCGCCTCCGACGCCGCCGGCCGGTCGCCAGCCGAGCCGCCGACGACAGGGCGGCTCCTCGCCCGACGAGGCGATCGCCGACGCAGGCCGAGCAGCCGCACCCGGTGACCACGCCCGACGACCCGGCCGAGGTCGTCGACGTCGACGAGGACGCCGCCGACGAAGTCCTCGCCAAGGCCTGACCAGGCCTGACCGAGCGCTCACCGGGACCGGCCGGAGGTCACGACGATCCTCCGGCCGGTTCTCTGCTATCCAGGCGTCGATCCGCTCCCACCAGCCGAACAGCCAGTCGATCCGCTCGTCGCGGCCGGCCGGGATCTCGTCGCGCGGCACCTGCCACCAGCGCATGATGATCCGCTTGTCCATCGGCAGCTCGCGCCAGACGTCGCCGACGGTGAGCAGGTGGTCGAGCCCGGTGTGCGCGACCAGCACGACGTCGGCGTCGGGGGCGGCGTCGAGCGCGGCGAGGAAGCCGCCCGGGCCGCGGCGCCAGCACGTTGGTCATCGCCTCGGCGCGCTGGGCCATCCGCTCCATGCCCAGCTTGCGCAGCCGGTCGATGCCGCGCTGCCGGCGCTGCGGGGTGAAGTTGCCGCCCTCGGGGAAGATCACGAACGCGTCGTTCTCGTCGAGGCCGGTGGCCAGCGCGGCGATCTGCGACTCGAGGTCCTCGCCCGCCGCCGGGTTCGGGGTGATGAACCGGGCCGGGATCCGGTTCAGCACCACGTCGATCATCGGGTCCCAGGCGAGGGTGTCCTTGAGGACCACGCGCGGCTCGCGGTCGTACCAGTGCATCAGCGCGTGGATCAGCGTGAACGAGTCGCCCGGGCCGGCGTGCCGGCAGCAGACCAGGATCGGCTTGCCGGGGTGCGCGTCGGGCGTCGGGCCCGTCGGTCTCGATCCGCAGCCAGCACCCGCCGGGCCTCGCGGAAGAACACCCACATCACGCCCTGCACCAGGTCGTAGTGGATGCCCTCGAAGTACGGCGTCCGGATCCGCCAGCCGAAGCCCGAGGCGAGCCAGAGCCCGAGCAGCACGACCAGCAGCAGCGCCTCGCAGGTGAGGTAGAGCGATCACCACCCACAGCAGCCGCAGCGCCCGCCAGCCGGCCGGGCAGGACCGGCGAGAGCGCGGCGGCGCCGATCAGCCAGAGCGGCAGGCGTCACCCAGACAGCACGGTGGCGACCAGGATGACAGCGGGCGCGACGACCAGCCGCCGCAGCAGCCCAGATCATCGGACGCCCAGGTGCTCGTCGAGGTAGGCCGACGCTCGCCTCGTAGGTCGCGTCGATCCGGCTGCTGCACCCCGGCGAAGTCGCGGTGCGCCGAGGAGCGAGTCGTCGCGGCTCGACGTGCCGCGCGCCGGGCAGCACGTGCGCCTCGACGTCGTCGGGCAGCTCGCCCATCTCGCGGGCGAACCGGTGCCGGCGGGCGATCTCGAACGACACCCGCGCCACCTCCCACGGCCGCCGGGGCGGCTGAGCGGCCGGTCGATCCGGCCGACCTGGAGCACGAAGACCCGGGTCGGCGCCGAGCTGGACGGCCCGGCCGAGCGGGATCGAGTTCGACGATGCCGCCGTCGAGGAAGTGCTCGTCGCCGACCTTCGCCGGCGGCAGCAGCCCGGGTACGGCGGCGCTCGCGACGACCGCGTCGACGACCGGCCCGGAGTCGAACCAGTGCTCGGCGGCCCGCTCGATGCTGGCCGCGCACACCTGGAACCGGACCGGCAGCTCCTCGAAGGTGAGGTCGCCGAACTCGTCGCGCAGCGCGCTGCTGTCAGCGGCTTCGGCCGAGTAGATGTGGGTGCCGGTCGACACCGCCCGGCGGACCGTGCGCAGCGCGCGGTCGCCGTACACGTCGCCGGCTCTCGCGCGGCCGCCTGCCAGAGCTCGGTCAGCCGGTCGATCACGGCGAGGGTCGGGTCGCGGGCGACCATCGCGCCGTTGAGCGCGCCGACGCTGGTGCCGAGCACCAGGTCGGGGGCGATGTCGCGCTCGAAGAGCGCCCGCAGCATGCCGACCTCGACCGCGCCGAGGACGCCGCCGCCGCCGAGCACGAACGCGGTCGTCATCGGCGCGCACTCGTCAGGCCGAGCTCGGGGTGCTCGGCCCGGACCCGCTGGCTGACCCGGTGCTCGACCCAGAAGATCAGCAGCGGGATCAGGCCGGCGACCAGCGTCAGCGATCGTGAAGCCGAGCGTCCAGCCGCCTGCGCGGGACAGCAGGAACGCCACCACGACGTAGACCATGAACACCCAGCCGTGGGCGACCCACATGATGCTCGCCGCCTCGCCGAACTGCTGGAGGTCGCTGCCCTCGGTGGCGAGGTACTTCAGCGGGAGCGCGACCAGGGAGCAGAAGGCCAGCAGCACGCCGACGACGAGGGCGAGCACGCGGTAGGCGACGAACAGGTCTCGGCTTCACGCGCGATCCGACCAGCGTGACCGGCGTCTGGCGGACGAAGTAGCTTCGACGGGGTGGTCACGGCCGCCTCTGGGCTCGTGGGTGTCCTCGTCTCGTCAGCCCAGCGCCACCAGATGAACGCGCGCGAACAGCCGCCGAAGAACCACCACTCGACCGCGTAGAGCAGGTTGCGGAGCGCGGTGAACGCGCCCGACCTCCGGGAGCTGCTCGAGGTTCGCCGGCTCGAGGCCGTCGGCTCGGGCCGGCGTCGGCGACGCCGTAGGCGCCGTAGAGGTCCTGGTCGACGTGCTGGATCAGGTCGGCGATCCGCAGCTGCGGGAGTACGTCGTCGTCGGGTCCTCGTCGTCTCGCCGGTGCCCTCGGGCGGCTGCAGCCAGCCGACCAGCTCGGCCGGCCCGGTCGGCGGCGCCGGCGCCGCGTCCGGCGCGGCGACCCAGCCGCGGACGACCGGCAGCGCCGGGCCGTCCGGCGCCGGCGATCGCGAGCGGGGTCACCACCCAGTAGCCGTCGCGCCCGTCGTGCTCGCGGCCGGAGACGAGACCGTGCCCTCGGGGACCCAGGTGCCCTCGATCGTCGACCGGCTGGCCGACCCGGTCGCCGGGAACGGGTCGTCGGGGCCGATCGCGTCGGCCAGCGGGACCGGGTCCTGCTGCGGTCAGGTCGGCGGCCTCGGCCGCGCGGCGCTCCTGCCAGGCGTCGTACTGCCAGGCGCCGAGCCCACCGGCGGCGACCACGCAGGCCAGCGCCAGCAGGTGCGCGCCCCAGAACCGCGGGGCGAGCAGGCAGGGCACGCGCGTCCCGACTACGGTCACTGGCACGGACCTACCCGAAAGCCGGCGTCGCAACTGGTCATACCACTTGACCACCGGCCAGGCCGGCGGTTACGGTCCCCCGCATGCCGCTGCAGCCCGTGAACCGCCGCTCCGTGCCCGACGAGGTGTTCGACCAGGTCCTCGCCGAGGTGGTCGACGGCGGGATCGAGGCCGGCGAGGCGCTGCCCAGCGAGCGCCGGCTGGCCGAGGTGCTCGGCGTCTCCCGGCCGGCGGTCCGCGAGGCGCTGCAGCGGATGGCCCAGACCCGGCTGGTCGAGGTCCGCCAGGGCGGCTCCACGACGGTCCGCGACTTCCGGCGGTACGCCGGCCTCGACCTGCTGCCGCGCCTGCTGGTGCGGCGCGGCGACCTCGACCCGGCCGTGGCCCGCAGCATCCTCGAGGCGCGGCTCGTCGTCGGCCCGGGCGTCGCCGCGCCTGGCCGCCGAGCGCGGCGGCCCGGCCGCTGGCCGCGGCCCTGACCGACAGCGGTCGACGCGCTGGCCGCCACCGACGACGACGTCGAGCGCCAGCTGCACGCGCTGGCGTTCTGGGACCAGGTGGTCGACGCCGCCGACTCGATGGTCTTCCGGCTGATGTTCAACAGCCTGCGCGCGGCCTACGAGCCCGCGCTCGAGGCGCTGGCGCCGTTGATGCCCGAGGAGGTCGGCCAGATCGGCGCCTACCGCGTGCTCACCGCCGCCATCGGCGAGGGCGACCCCGAGACCGCCCGCGCCGCGGCCGACCGGGTGCTGCGCCCGGCGACCGCCAGCCTGCTCACCGCCCTCGAAGCCCTCGAGGAGACGACATGACCAAGGCCAGCCCCGACATCGAGGCCCTCGCCGCCGAGCGGCTGGCCGCCGACGAGGAGCGGATCACCGGGTGCCGGCGCACCCAGGTCACGCTCGGCGGTGCCTGGCGGTCGTTCTGGCGGCACCCCTCGCCGTGGATGATCTCGACCTTCCTCGCTGGGGTCGGTCGCGGCCCGGGTCGCTGGTCGGCGGCGGCTCGTGGTGGGAGCTGGCTGATCCCCGGCGCGCTGGTCGCGCTGTTCCCGGTGATCGAGTGGCTGATCCACGTCTGCATCCTGCACTGGCGGCCGCGCCGCGTCGGTCCGGTCGAGGTCGACTCGCTGCTGGCCCGCAAGCACCGCGAGCACCACGCCGACCCGCGCGACATCCCGCTGGTGTTCATCCCCTGGCGGGCGCTGGCCTGGCTGCTGCCGGCGTACGTCGTCGTCGCCTGGCTGGCGATGCCGACCACCGCCAGCGCGCTCACCCTGCTGGTCGTCGGTCTACGGGCTCAAGCTCGGCTACGAGTGGACCCACTACCTCGATGCACAGCGACTACCGGCCGCGGAGCGCGTGGTTCCGGTCGGTCTGGCGCAACCACCGGCTGCACCACTACAAGAACGAGCACTACTGGTTCACCGTCACCACGGCCGGCACCGCCGACCGGCTGTTCGGCACCTACCCCGACCCGGCGGAGGCGCGAACCTCGCAGACGGTGAAGAAGCTGCACGACCTCGAGGCGCAGCTCGACGCTCGTGAACGTCAGAGACCCGTGGGCTCGGCGATCGGGGTGACGCTCGTTGCACACCGCGAACGGCAGCTCCTCGAGCAGGGTCAGCGCCGCGGCCTGCGCGGGCCGGGGCACGGCGTAGCCGATCCGGCCGCTTCCGGGTCGCCGACCCCCGAACGGAACCCGCCCTGGAATCCCGGCACCGGCCAGTCCCGGCCGAGGTCGATCCGGTCGAAGAGGTCGTCGCGGTTCGGCTCCATCCGGACCGTCGCGTTGTGGTCGCCGAAGCGCGACCGTGAAGCCTGCGAGGTCGTCGAGGTTGGTGACCGGGCGCTTTGCCAGCAGGTCCTGCTGCTCCTCCGCACCGGCGTCCGGGCCGAGCGCGTCGTTCAGGGGGATGCAGCCGCGCCGCAGGTACGTCGCCTCCGCGGGCTCGCCGACCAGCCCGGTCCACGTCGGGTCGTGCGCCCAGACCCCCACACCGTCCTCGGCCGTGCCGGCGACCACGAGGTGGTCCTCCGCGATCACCCGGCCCCGTCGAGCGACCCGGCCCCGGCCTCGACGGCACGGGACACGGGGCCGAGGTCGAGGTCGGGCCGGAAGGCCGAGGACGAACCCGTTGCCCTCCGGCCCGGTGAAGTGCGCCTCCCAGTCGACGTCGTCCTGGGTGAAGCCGTAGTCGAGCAGGAACTCGCTGTTGTCGGCCCGCAGCATGCCCTCGGCCAGCAGCGGCGCCTCGGTCCGGGCACGCTCCCAGAAGTCGAACCGGTCCGACACCGGATCGTCGCTCGTCAGGTCGGGGACGCCCAGGTCCTTGCGGATCTCGTCGAAGTCGGTGACGGTCAGGGTCGTCGCCGAGCCGGGGACCATCGCCAGCACCGCCTCGGCTGGCTCGAGCCCGGGGTCGAACAGCGGGTGCGCGGTCGTCGTGGGCGAGTGGACGGGCGAGGGCTGCGCGTCCGGTGGCGGGATCTCCCGTCCGCAGCCGGCGGTGAGCGCGAGGGCCGCACCCAGCAGCGACACCCCCAGCGGGCGGACAGACATGACAGCGCAGTCTGCCAAACACGCTGCGTGACCTGCGCGTTGACGCATCCTTGACCCCCGTCGCCGAACGTCACAAGAGATTTACAACGCTCTCCGGGGTGGGGAGCTGGTTCTTCCAGCTAGGGGTCCAATCATGCAGAACCGCACGCGTTCATTCCGTCGTCCGCTCGCCGCCGCCGCGGTCACATCGATCGCACTGTCGCTCGTCGGCGCCTCGATGGCCGGGGCTGTCGACCCGAGTCAGCAGAGCAGCTTCGGGCGAATGTTCCCGACGCTGGACCCGTTCAGACCGTCCGATCAGTCGCTGACCAAGCTGGTGCAGACCCAGGAGGACAAGGGCCTGACCCAGCTCGACAACAAGGGTGTGCCGGCCGGCTTCACCTACCTGGGACAGTTCATCGACCACGACCTGACCCGCAACACCCAGCCGTTGCCGTCCGCGCCGTTCGACCCGACCACGCTGAAGAACTTCCGCACCGCCGCGTTCGACCTGGATTCGGTCTACGGCCAGGGCCCCGCCGTGGACGTCCGAGCTGTACGAGGCCGACGGGAAGCACTTCAAGGTGACCGAGGAGGAGACCAGGTCAACGGGGTGCCGGACCTGGCCCGCAACGCCAACGGCGGCGCGATCCTGATCGAGCCCCGCAACGACGAGAACCTGATCATCGCCCAGCTGCACCTGGCGGTGCAGAAGTTCCACAACCGGCTCATCGACGAGGGCGCGAACTTCAACACCGCCCGCCGGCTCACGCAGTGGCACTACCAGTGGGTCGTGGTCAACGACTACCTGCCGCACGTGGTCGGCCAGGACCGGGTGGACCTGTTCCTGGGCAAGCCGGTGACCAACGGCTTCTACCAGCCCGGTAACGCCGACGCGCCGATGACGCCGACGGAGTTCTCCACCGCGGTCTTCCGCTACGGCCACTCCCAGGTCCGGGACTCCTACGAGGTCAACGACCTCTCCGAGGACGCCCCGATCAAGGTCTTCGACCTGACCGGCGCACCGGACCTGCGCGGCGGCCAGCACCTGAACCCGCTGACGCACATCGACTGGATCGAGTTCTTCGAGATCGACGGCGCCCCCGAGTTCGAGGGCAACCTGTCGCGCAAGCTGGACACCAAGGTCTCCGAGTCGCTGTTCAACCTGCCGCTGGGCGCCCCCGGGCTCCCCAGCGTGGGCACCAACATCCTGGGACAGCTGAACCTGGTCCGCAGCTCGCGCTACGGCATCCCCAGCGGCCAGGACGTCGCCAAGAAGATGGGGATCCCGGTGCTCGCCAACAACAAGCTCGGCATCAGCCAGACCGCCTACCCCGACTTCAACGGCGAGGCGCCGCTGTGGTTCTACATGCTGGCCGAGTCCGAGCTCAAGGAGAACGGCACCCGACTGGGTGCCGTCGGTGGGCGCATCATCGCCGAGGTGTTCATCGACCAGATGGCCGTCGACCCCGCCTCCTACCTCAACGCCCGCCGGGGCTTCACACCTTCGGTCGAGCACGAGGGCGCCTTCACCATGGGCGACTTCCTCACCTTCGCGGGTGTGGTCGAGCTCGAAGAAGAAGAGGAGAGCCACCCCCTGACGTACGCCGGGGAGCAGCGAACGGGACCGTGCTGGGGCACGGTCCCGTTCGGCGTGTCAGCGGCAGGCTGACAGATCGGTGGAGCCAAGGGGACTCGAACCCCTAACCCCCTGCTTGCAAAGCAGGTGCGCTACCAATTGCGCCATGGCCCCCTCGTGGCACCTCGCAGGGCCGGTCAGGTCCTCCGGTGGCCGGGCCGCTGGCGGGTCGACGTTGTCGGTCGCCTGGGCCCACAGCGCCTGCTCGGCGCTGGCTCTCGTCGAGCTTCTTCTGCGCGCGACCGCGGCGCCGATGGCGGCGGCAGGACCAGCAGAATCTTCTTCATGGTGACTCCTCGCTCGGCGGGGGTGGAGCCCCCGGTGGTGGGCCTAACAGGACTTGAACCTGTGACCTCTTCCTTATCAGGGAAGCGCTCTAACCGTCTGAGCTATAGGCCCGGAGCCGGCTGGCCGGCGGACACGACACCGGTGCGGACCGGCGACCGAGGGGAACATTACCCCACCGCGGAGGACGCCAACAAAACCGGCGTTGCGAGCGCTCAGCGGTCCTCGGCGAGGGTGACCTCGATGCCGCCGAGCAGCGCCGCGGCCATGTTGTAGAGGAACGCGCCGAGGGTGGCGATCGCGGTGATGAGGACGACGTCGATGACCGCCACCAGCATGGTGAAGCCCATGACCCGGGAGATGCCGACGTAGTTCTGGACGTCGAAGTCGCCGGCTCCTCGCCGCCGAGGATGTTCTGGACGGTCTGGTTGATCGAGTCCCAGACGCCGGCGGCACCGAGCACCGACCAGACCATGAACACCGAGACCACCGTGACCAGGCCGAACGCGATCGAGAGCAGGAACGCGGTCTTCATCACCGACCACGGGTCGATCCGGGTCAGCCGAAGCCGGGCCCGGCGCGGTCCCTTGCGCGGGGACGGCGCCTTTCGGACGGCGGGCTTCGACGTCGGCCTGGGCGTTGGCGCGGTGCTCGTCGGCGGCATTCGCGCAGCTTGGCCTGGATCCGGTCGGTCAGCGGGCGCGCTGAGGCGTGTCGTCACCGCGGCCGGCATCGGCTGCTCGGCATGGCTGCCGGTGCGGGTGGCGGTGCGCTCGGCGGGGCGCTCCGTCATCAGGCGTCACTCTCCTCCGGAGGCTCGGTGTCAGTCGGAGTCGGTTCCCGATCTCGGCGATTGTCGCATCCCCGGCCGCATCGGGCGATTCGGCGTCCACGTCGGCGCCGCGGCTCGGCCGACTCGTCGGGCAGCACGTCGGCCTCCTTGGCCTCGACCGAACGGGCCACCACGGCGACCGCGTCGCCCTCCTTCGGCGTCACGAACTTGACGCCCATCGTGGACCGCCCGGTGGCCCGGAAGTGGTCGTTGATCGGGCTGCGCACGACCTGGCCGGCCTGGGTGATCGAGAGGATCTCGTCGCCCTCCTCCACGATGAACCGCCGACCAGCACGCCGCGCTCCTCGTTGGCCAGCGACATCGCCTTGATCCGATGCCGCCGCGCGACTGCAGCCGGTAGTCGGAGATCCGCGACCGCTTGGCGAAGCCGCCGTCGGTGATCGTGAAGACGTACTGCTCCTTCACGTCGGGCAGGTCGCCGGCCGCCGTGGACTCGCCGGCGGCCGCGGCCCTGGCTTCCGCAGCCTCCTCGGCCGCGACCTGCTCGGCGCGGATCACCGACATCGAGAGCAGCGAGTCGCCCTCGCGGAACTTCATGCCGGTAGACGCCGGACGTCGCCCGCCCCATCGGCCGCAGCTGGGTGTCGTCGGCGCGGAACCGGATCGCCTGGCCCTTGCGGGAGACCAGCAGGATGTCGTCGTCGGCGTTGACCAGCTCGGCGCCGATCAGCTCGTCGTCGTCCTCGCGGAAGTTGATCGCGATCACGCCGGCCTGGCGCGGGCTGTTGTAGTCGCCCAGCCGGGTCTTCTTGACCAGGCCGTTGCGGGTCGCGAGCACGAGGTACGGCGCCTGCTCGTAGTCGCGGATCGCCAGCACCTGCGCGATGTCCTCGTCGGGCTGGAAGCTGAGCAGCCCGGCCACGTGGCCGCCCTTGGCGTCGCGGGACGCCTCGGGCAGGTTGTAGGCCTTGGTGCGGTAGACGCGTCCGGCGGTGGTGAAGAACAGCAGCCAGTGGTGGTTGGACGTCGCGATGAAGTGCTCGACGACGTCGTCGCCTCGCAGGGTGGCGCCGCGCACGCCCTTGCCGCCGCGCTTCTGGGTGCGGTACTGGTCGGCGCAGGGTTCGCTTGGCGTAGCCGCCGCGGGTGATCGAGACGACCAGCTCCTCGTCGGGGATCAGGTCCTCCATCGAGAGGTCGCCGTCGGCAGCGATGATCTGGGTACGGCGCTCGTCGCCGTACTTGTCGACGATCCCGGCGAGCTCCTCGCCGATGATCTGCCGCTGGCGCGACTCGTTGGCGAGGATGTCCTCGAGGTCGGCGATCTCGAGCTCGAGCCGGCCAGGTCGTCGATGATCTTCTGGCGCTCCAGGGCCGCGAGCCGGCGCAGCTGCATGTCGAGGATCGCGTTGGCCTGGATCTCGTCGATCTCGAGCAGCTCGATCAGCCCCGCGCGGGCGTCGTCGACCTCCGGCGAACGCCGGATCAGCGCGATCACCTCGTCGAGCATGTCGAGGGCCTTGACCAGCCCGCGCAGCACGTGGGCGCGCTCCTCGGCCTCGGCCAGCCGGAAGCGGGTCCGCCGCTGGATGACGTCGATCTGGTGGGCGACCCAGTTGCTGATGAACTGGTCGATGGTCAGCGTGCGCGGGACGCCGTCGACCAGCGCCAGCATGTTGGCGCTGAAGTTGGTCTGCAGCTCGGTGTGCTTGAGCAGGTTGTTGAGGACGACTCGGGCCACGGCGTCGCGCTTGAGTACGACGACCAGCCGCTGGCCGGTGCGACCCGAGGAGTCGTCGCGGACGTCGGAGATGCCCTGGACCTTGCCGGAGTCGGCCAGCTCGGCGATCTTCAGGGCGAGGTTGTCGGGGTTGACCATGTAGGGCAGCTCGGTGATGGCCAGGCAGCGTGCGGCCCTTGCTGTCCTCGTCGATCTCGATCACCGCGCGCTGCGTGATCGAGCCGCGGCCGGTGCGGTAGGCCTGCTCGATGCCCGTCGTGGCCCACGATCAGTGCGCCGTTGGGGAAGTCGGGGCCCTTGATCCGCTCGACCAGCGCGTCCTGGAGCTCCTGCCGGGTGGCGTCGGGGTGCTCGAGTGCCCACTGCGCGCCGGCGGCGACCTCGCGCAGGTTGTGGGGCGGGATGCTGGTGGCCATGCCGACCGCGATGCCGGCCGAGCCGTTGACCAGCAGGTTGGGGTAGCGCGACGGCAGCACCGTCGGCTCCTGCGGACCGGCCGTCGTAGTTGGGCTGGAAGTCGACGGTGTCCTGCTCGATGTCGCGGACCATCTCGAGCGCGAGCGGCGCCATCCGGCACTCGGTGTAGCGCATCGCCGCCGCTGCGTCGTTGCCCGGCGAGCCGAAGTTGCCCTGGCCGTGGATCAGCGGCGCCCGCATCACCCACGGCTGGGCGAGCCGGACCAGGGTGTCGTAGATCGCCGTGTCGCCGTGGGGGTGGTACTGACCCATCACGTCACCGACGACGCGGGAACACTTCGAGAAGCCGCGGTCGGGGCGGTAGCCGCCGTCGAACATGGCGTAGAGCACCCGCCGGTGCACGGGCTTGAGCCCGTCGCGCACGTCGGGCAGCGCGCGGCCGACGATGACGGCCATGGCGTAGTCGATGTAGGCGCGCTGCATGGAGGTCTGCAGCTCGATCGGCTCGATCCGGCCTCCGCCGCCGCCATCGCCGCT
Source organism: uncultured Actinomycetota bacterium (assembly GCA_963830755.1). GTDB lineage: Bacteria > Actinomycetota > Actinomycetes > Propionibacteriales > Nocardioidaceae > Nocardioides. The sequence continues at coordinate 56,094 of CAWHNI010000018.1, forward strand.
CGACAGGTTCTCGGTCTGCTCGGTCACGTCACTTCGTCTCTCTGTCGCGTTCTACCCGTGTCTAGCGATCCCACAAGACAGCTAGATATCGGGGCTAGATGTCTAGAAACCTGACGTCCTTGGCGTTGCGCTGGATGAAGGAGCGTCGCTGCTCGACGTCCTCGCCCATCAGGGTGGAGAACACCTCGTCGGCCTGCGCGGCGTCGTCGAGGGTCACCTGCAGCATCAGCCGCTGCTGGGGGTTCATCGTGGTCTCCCACAGCTCTTCTGCATTCATCTCGCCTAGCCCCTTGTAGCGCTGGACGGGATTTTCACGGGGCAGCTTCTTGCCCTGCTCCAGACCGTCGCGGGTCAGCAGCTCGCGCTCGGAGTCGGAGTAGACGAACTCGTGCTCGTGCGGCTTGTTCCAGCGAATGCGGTAGAGCGGAGGTTGGGCCATGTAGACGTAACCGTGCTCGATCAGGGGCCGCATGAAGCGGAAGAGCAGAGTCAGCAGCAGGGTGTTGATGTGGTGGCCGTCGACGTCGGCGTCGGCCATCAGCACCACCTTGTGGTAGCGCAGCTTGGCGAGGTCGAACTCCTCGTGGATGCCCGTGCCGAGCGCCGAGATGATCGCCTGGACCTCGGTGTTGGCCAGCACCTTGTCGATACGAGCCTTCTCGACGTTGAGGATCTTGCCCCGGATCGGCAGGATCGCCTGGACGCGCGGGTCGCGACCTTGCCGGGCCGAACCGCCGGCCGAGTCGCCCTCGACGATGAAGACCTCGCACTCGGCGGGGTTGGTGGACTGGCAGTCCGACAGCTTGCCCGGAAGACCGCCGCCGCCGAGCAGGCCCTTGCGGCTGCGGGCCAGGTCGCGCGCCTTGCGCGCGGCGATCCGCGCGGAGGCTGCGGCCTGCGCCTTGCGCACGATGTCGCGGCCCTCGGCGGGGTTCTGCTCGAGCCAGGCGCCGAGCTGGTCGTTCATGATCCGCTGGACGAAGCCCTTGGCCTCGGTGTTGCCGAGCTTGGTCTTGGTCTGGCCCTCGAACTGCGGCTCGGCGAGCTTGACCGAGACGATCGCGGTCAGGCCCTCGCGGATGTCGTCGCCCGAGACCCGGTCCTCACGCTTCTTGACCAGCCCCCACTCCTCGCCCCAGTGGTTGACCAGGCCGGTCAGTGCGGCGCGGAAACCCTCCTCGTGGGTGCCGCCCTCGTGGGTGTTGATCGTGTTGGCGAAGGTGTGGACCGACTCGGTGAAGGTGGTGTTCCACTGCATCGCCACCTCGAGGCTCATGTGCTGCTCGGCGCTGTCGGGCGTCTCGGCCTCGAAGGAGATCACCGTCGGGTTGGCCTTGTCCTTGCGCCGGTTGAGGTGCTCGACGTAGTCGACCAGGCCGCGGTCGTACTTGAAGACCTGCTCGATCCCTCCGCCCTGGGCGCGGCGGATCGCGTCGGTTCCGGACTGGTCGACGTCGGACGCCACGGTGTCGTCCTCGACGGCGTCGGCGATCTCGTCGGCCCGGGTCGCTCGTCGCGGACCACGATCTCGAGGCCCTTGTTGAGGAAGGCGTACTCGCGGATCCGGGTGGTGATCGTCTCGAGCGAGTACGTCGTGGTCTCGAAGATCTCCTCGCTGGCCCAGTAGGTCACGGTCGTTCCGGTGCTCTCGCCCGGCTCCATGGGACGGACCTGCTCGAGCTCGCCCTCGGGGACGCCGATCGCGAAGGATTGACGCCACAGATGACCGCGGTTCTTGACGTCCACGATGAGCCGGCTCGCCAGGGCGTTGACGACGGAGACGCCGACGCCGTGCAGCCCGCCGGAGACCTTGTAGCCGCCGCCGCCGAACTTGCCGCCGGCGTGCAGCATGGTCAGCGCGAGCGTGACGGCCGGGATGTCCTGACCGGGTGCGGTGTCGGTGGGGATGCCCCGGCCGTTGTCCTCGACCCGGACCCCGCCGTCGTGCTGCAGGGTGAGCACGATCCGGTCGCAGTGGCCGGCGAGCGCCTCGTCGACAGCGTTGTCGACGATCTCCCAGATCAGGTGGTGCAGGCCGCGTTCGCCGGTGGACCCGATGTACATGCCGGGTCGCTTGCGCACCGCCTCGAGGCCCTCGAGAACCTGGATGGCGGAGGCGTCGTACTCGACCCCGTGGGGTGGTGCGGTGGCGGATGGTTGGCTCGTCTCGACGGGGGCTTCGTCGGTCACGCACACCTCTTCGTAACGGGCCACCCGGGCCGGGCTCGGCCCGGATCCGGCATGGCGCTGACATACAGAAGGCCGCGGCTGTGATGAGCCGGCGACCCGAGGTCCATGATACCGCCTCACGGCCCGCATTCCACGTCGCGCCCCTTCGAATCGGGGGATCTGTGGAGGAGAACCGCCCCTGAGCGCCGCGTGAAGGCGGTTGCGACGCCCGTTCAGGGTGGCGCGTGGGTCCCCATACGTCCGCGAGGCCGCCAGATCGCCAGATTTCAGCCGATCCGCCCGAAACTTTCCGGCGGGTCAGCTATCCGTAGGTGTCGCGGGGGCCGCGGCCGTCACGCACCGACCGGGGACCCTTCTTCCAGGTGGGTCCGTGGGGGCCGAGGATCTCGATCACGGTCACCGTCCCGTGGCCGAGGTCCTCGTTGAGCCGGCGCACGACGCTCGGGGCCAGGAGCTTCAGCTGGGTGGCCCAGGCCGTGGAGTCGGTGCGCACCACGAGCTTGCCGTCGGCGAAGGTCTCCGGGGTGGTGTGTGCGGCGATCTCGGTTCCCACGATCTCCGGCCACCGGGCGAACACGCCCTGCACGCGGAGGTTGAGATCCCAGCCGTGGTCCTCGACGATCCGGCCACGGTGGTGTCCAGCGGCTGGGGGTCGCGCTCGTCGGGATGGGCGCCGGATGCGCGGCCAGGCCGAGGTCGCCGCCCCGCGGTCTTCTTCTTCGCCTTGCGGACGGGGGTCGACCGCGCCGAGGCGCGGGTCAGGGCGCGAGCCAGGTCGAGGCCGTCCTCGGCGTGGTCGTCCGGCTTCTCCACCGCCGCGTCAGGGGCCGGGTCGTGCTGGTCCTCAGCCATCCCGGGTCACCTCCCCGTCGCCGACGACGTACCGGATGCCCGACAGCGACTCAGGCACGTCCGCGGCCACCGCGGCCGTCACCAGCACCTGCTCGGCGCCGGAGACCAGGTCCGCCAGCTGGGCACGCCGATCGGTGTCGAGCTCGGCGAACACGTCGTCCAGGATCAGGATCGGGTCGTCGCCGTCGGCGCGGAGCAGGTCGTACGACGCCAGCCGCAATGCCAGGGCGAACGACCAGGACTCCCCGTGGGAGGCATAGCCCTTGACCGGCAGCCGGGCCTCGGGCGTGCCCAGGCCGAGCACGAGCTCGTCGCGGTGCGGGCCGACCAGCGAGATGCCGCGATCGAGCTCGTCGTTGCGGCGTTCGGCGAGCGCCCCGAGCAGGGCCTCGACCAACGAGTGGGTGCCGGACGGCTTCTGTGAGACCTCCTCCATCAGCTCGGGAGACAGGTCGAAGGACGGGCGGTACTCGATCTCGGCGTCGTCACGTGAGGCGCCGCGCGCCACCGTCTCGTAGGCCTTGCCGAGGTAGGGACGCAGCTCCTCGACCAGCGCCAGCCGTTCGGCGAGCAGCTCCGCGCCGGTCCGGGCCAGGTGGGCGTTCCACACCTCCAGGGTCGAGAGCGCCGAGCTCGCCGCTTGTCCTGAGGAGCCGAGGGACGAGGCGTCTCGAAGGGAGGATCCCCGGCGCGCCGCAGCGGCCGTCTTCAGCAGCGAGTTGCGCTGGCGCAGCACCCGGTCGTAGTCAGAGCGGACGCCGGCCAGCCGGGGGGTGCGCAGGACCAGCAGGTCGTCGAGGAAGCGGCGGCGCTCCGACGGGTCACCCTTGACCAGGGTGAGGTCCTCGGGTGAGAAGACCACCGTCCGCACCAGTCCGAGCAGCTCGCGCGGGCGGGGGAGCGGTGAGCGGTTCACACGAGCCCGGTTGGAGCGACCCGGGTTGATCTCGATCTCGAGCGTCGCCTCCCGTCCTTCGCGTACGACGACCGCACGCACCAGGGCCCGGTCGGCGCCCGATCTCACCAGGGGCGCGTCCGTCGCAACCCGGTGGGAGGCCAGCCGGGAGAGGTAGTCGATCGCCTCGACGAGATTGGTCTTGCCCTGGCCGTTGCGGCCCAGGAAGGCGCTTGCCCCCGGCTCGAGCGCCACGTCGACCTCGCCGTAGGAACGGAAGTCGAGCAGCTGGAGGCGCGCGACGTACACCGTGGGCTAGCTCTCGGCGGGTTCCGAAGAATCCCCGGAGCCCGCCTGCTCCGCCGCCCCCGACTGGTCGGGGGTGCCCTCGCCGGGGGCGTCTCCGCCCTTGGGGGCGCCGGTACGCATGGCGTGGCCACCGAACTGGTTGCGCATGGCGGCGACCGCCTTCATGGCCGGGGAGTCGTCCTGCCGGGAGACGAACCGCGCGTAGAGGGCGGCCGTGATCGCCGGGGTCGCGACGGCGTTGTCGATGCCGGCCTCGACGGTCCAGCGGCCCTCGCCGGAGTCCTCGGCATAGCCACTGATCTGGGCCAGGTCGGGGTCCTGGTCGAGGGCGGCCACGAGCAGGTCGAGGAGCCAGGAGCGGATGACCGTGCCCTCGCGCCAGGAGCGGAAGACCTCGGTCACGTTGTCGACGACGTCGACCTTGTCCAGCAGCTCCCAGCCCTCGGCGTAGGCCTGCATGACGGCGTACTCGATCCCGTTGTGGACCATCTTCGAGAAGTGGCCTGCTCCGACACTGCCCGCGTGGACCGAACCGAACTCACCCTCCGGCTTGAGGGCGTCGAAGGCCGGCTGGACCTTGGCGACGTCCTCGTCGGAGCCGCCGTACATCAGGGCGTAGCCGTTCTCCAGACCCCAGACGCCGCCGGAGACCCCGCAGTCGACGAAGCCGATGCCCTTGCCGGCGAGATGGTCGCCGTGGATCTGGTCATCGGTCCAGCGGGAGTTGCCGCCGTCGACGACGAGATCGCCCTCGTCCAGCAGCTCACCGAGCGTCCGGACCGTCTCACGCGTCGGGTCACCCGCGGGCACCATCACCCACACGACTCGCGGCGTGGGTAGCTTCCCGACCAGCGCCTCGAGGCTCTCCACGTCGGAGACCTCGGCGTTGCGGTCGTACCCGACGACGGTGTGGCCGGCGTTGCGCAGCCGGGTGCGCATGTTGCCGCCCATCTTGCCGAGACCGACCAGCCCGATGTCCATAGGGTCGACCCTAGCCGGGCACGACGAAGGAGTGCACGGCGTGGGGAGACAGGTTGAGCAAGACGGCGACCGAGCCTGCGAGGTCGCAACGGCGCGTCGAAACCCGGTCAATCACGAGGCGGGTCAAGAGAGCAGGCGTCGGGGCATCAGCAGGTAGCGGAAGCCGGAGTCGTCGCGGCCCTGGGGCACCGAGCCGGAGATCACCACCGGCTTCGAGGCCTGGGTGAACGCCAGCTCGACGACCTCCTCGTCGATCGCGGTGAGCCCGTCGAGGAGGAACTGGGGGTTGAAGCCCGTGGTGATGTCTTCGCCCTCGATCTGGGCCTCGATCGACTCCGACGCCTGCGCCTCGTCGCCGGATCCGGCGTCGAGGGTGAGAACGCCGTCGCTGAAGGCCAGCTGCACCGCGGTGTTGCGCTCGGCCACGAGCGCCACCCGCTTCACCGACTCGATCAGGGTCGCCTTGTCGATCCTGGCCACCGTCTGGTGCTCGCTGGGGAACAGGCTGCGGACCTTGGGGAACTCGCCGTCGAGCAGCCGGGTGGTCGTCCGGCGCAGCCCCCCGGGGCCGGCTCCTTCGAAACCGATGATGCCCTCGCCGCGGCCGCTCGCGGCCAGGGCGATCGTGACCTCGCTGCCGGCGGTGAGCGACTTGGCGGTGTCGCCGAGCACCCGGGCGGGCACCAGCGCCGCCAGCGACTCGTCGGGCGTGCGCGGGTCCCAGCCGAGCTCACGATGGGAGAGCCGGAACCGGTCGGTCGCGAGGAGCGAGATCGTGGAGCCGTCGATCTCGATCCGGACACCGGTCAGCACAGGGAGCATGTCGTCGCGGCCGGCGGCGGTGACCGCCTGGGCGACGGCGTGCGCGAACTCGTCGCTCTGCACGGTCCCGGTCGCGGTGGGCATGTCGGGCAGGGTCGGGTAGTCCTCGACCGGCATCGTCTGCAGGGTGAAGCGGGCCGAGCCGCAGGTGAGCGACACCCGCGGGCCGTCGAGCACCATCTCGACCGGCTTCGCGGGCAGACTGCGGCAGATGTCGGCGAGCAGGCGGCCGCTGACCAGGGCACGGCCCTCGCCGGACACCTCCGCTGAGAGGGTCGCGCGGGCGGAGGTCTCGTAGTCGAAGGTGGACAGGACCAGGCCTTCGTCGCCGGCGTCGATGAGGAGGCCGGAGAGCACGGGGGCGCTCGGGCGGACCGGGAGGCTGCGGGCAGCCCAGGCGACGGCATCGGCGAGCACGTCGCGTTCGACGCGGAACTTCACGGTGTTGGTGTCCTTACGACGTCAGTCGGCTTCTGGATTGAGCATCCTGCCATGTGCTCGGCCCGGGCGGGAGAGTCGGGACGGATCGGGGCGGTTGTCCCCAGGATGCGGGCGGAGTAGTAGTTCACCGAGGATCGATTCAGTGTGTCGGTTCGTGGGAGTCGTAGCAGCGGTGGATCCTGTGGAGAGAGCGGATCGGTGCAGGTCAGGTGCCGATTCCGGGTGCACAGCGGGTGTGGACGAACGAGCGACGAACCGAGGCGCCCGGTGTGGACGACACGGTGTCGGCGGGTTGCGTCTCCCGGCCTGTGCACAGGCCGTCCAGCGAAGTGCCGGGTCGGCCCACACGCTGTCCACAGGCATCCGACGACACATTCGGCTGGTCATTCGGTGGGGTCTCAGGACTGACGAGCCTGCATCTTGATGCGGTTGGTGAGCTCGCTGACCTGGTTGAAGACCGCCCGGCGCTCGGCGAGGAGCTGGTTGATCTTGCGGTCGGCGTACATCACCGTCGTGTGGTCGCGGTTGCCGAACTGTGCCCCGATCTTGGGCAGGGAGAGCGAGGTGAGCTCCCGGCACAGGTACATCGCGATCTGTCGCGCCATGACGAGGTGCCGGCCCCGGCTCGGCCCGGTCAGCTCCTCGATCGACAACCCGAAGTAGGCCGCCGTCTGGGCGATGATCAGCCCGGCGGTGATCTCGGGCTCGCCGCCCTCGGGGATCAGGTCCTTGAGCACGATCTCGGCCAGGGTCATGTCGACCTCCTGGCGGTTGAGGTTGGCGAAGGCGGTGACCCGGATCAGGGCGCCCTCGAGCTCGCGGATGTTGGTCTGGATCTTGGAGGCGATGAACTCCAGGACGTCCGGGGGAGCGGTCATCCGGTCCATCGCGGCCTTCTTGCGGAGGATCGCGATCCGGGTCTCGAGGTCGGGTGGCTGCACATCGGTGATCAGGCCCCACTCGAACCGGTTGCGCAGGCGGTCCTCGAGCCGCTCGAGCCGCTTGGGGGGCCGGTCGGACGTGAGGACGATCTGCTTGTTGGCGTTGTGGAGCGTGTTGAAGGTGTGGAAGAACTCCTCCTGGGTCTGGGTCTTGCCCTCCAGGAACTGGATGTCGTCGATCAGCAGCACGTCGACGTCGCGGTACCGGCGCTTGAAGCGGTCCTGGCGGTCGTCGCGGATCGCGTTGATGAACTCGTTGGTGAACTCTTCACTGGACACGTAACGGACCTTGGCCCCGCTGTAGAGGCTGCGGACGTAGTGGCCGATCGCGTGCAGGAGGTGGGTCTTGCCGAGTCCGGAGTCGCCGTAGACCAGCAGCGGGTTGTAGGCCTTGCCGGGCGCCTCGGCGACGGCCACGGCGGCAGCGTGCGGGAAGCGGTTGGACGAGCCGATGACGAATGTCTCGAAGGTGTACTTCGGGTTGAGCCGGGTCTCGAGCGCCGTGGGACGCGCGACGGCAGGCGGGTCGGGGTGAGAGGGGCCGGTCAGGTCGGCAAGATCCGAAGACTCAAAGCCACTTGTCGACTTGTCGATCTCTCCACTTGTTGGTTCGTCGTTGAACTGCGTCGGGTCGTACTCCGGGTTGCCCACGGGAGGCTGGAGGGCCGGGTTGACCGTCACCGCGAGCCGGATCTCCCGGGCGAAGGCCACGGTGAGGGCATCCTCGAGCTGACCACGCAGCCGGCCCTCGAGCTGGCTGCGGGTGAACTCGTCGGGCACGGCGATGATGGCGGTGCTCTCGTGCAGGGTCACCGGCTCGCTGGCGCGCAGCCACGCGCGCTGGTTGGGCTGAAGCTCTTCCACGACATTGCGCCAGGCGGCGCCGAGATCGGCCGAACTGTGCTCCACGGAGCCCTGCTTTCACGATGGTTCATCGCTGGTCGCGGAAATGTGCCCGCCTAGTCAGTCCACAACTTTGTCCACAGGCTGTGTACCCGTCCTCCGATTCCTGGAGGAACCTGCCCGAGGGGCCGCGCGGGTGGAGCCACGATCACTGTTTCCGCAGGTCAGCGGGGGTAATGACACGTTGTTGCGTGCGTCACACCCAGGTCTGGATCGAGGTGGTCCGGCGGTGCCGGGGAAACTCGGTGAGGGCGAACGTAACAAGCCGCGAGGGCTCGCGGCAAGGCGTCATCCACAGGCTCTCAGCAGGTGGTCCGGCGGTGGTTTGACCCGCTCCGAACCCAGCGCGTACCGTTGGCCGGTCGAACTGCCCGACCCAGGTGTCGACCGGTGCCGCATGTCCACGAACAGGCTCGTCCTCGTCGTGGGTGAGCGGTGCCAGCCGATGAGGCCCACCGCTGATCCGCGCCCGGTGCACCCCTGTAGACCATCGAAAGAGATAACCCGTGAGCAAGCGTACGTACCAGCCGAACAACCGTCGCCGGCACAAGGTCCACGGATTCCGCCTGCGCATGCGCACGCGTGCCGGTCGCGCGATCCTGTCCTCGCGTCGCCGCAAGGGCCGCAAGAGTCTGTCGGTCTGAGCCGGCCGTCCCGGCCAGGCATGCCTCCCAAGTCGAGTGCGGCCCACCGGCTCACCAGGAGCGCGGGGTTCACGCTCGCGATCCGGACGGGTCGGCGAGCGGGCAGCGCCACCCTCGTCGTCCATCTGGCATGTCCAGACGTCGAGGACCGACCACGGGTCGGGTTCGTGGTGAGCCGCGCCGTCGGCAACGCGGTGACCCGGAATCGGGTCAAGCGCCGGTTGCGGGCGCTGGTCCGGGAGCTGGCCCTCCCGGGCGGGTCGCTGCTCGTCGTGCGGGCCCTGCCACCGTCCGCCGGCGCGTCGTACGCGGAACTCCGGGACGATCTGACTCGTTGCCTGACTCGAGTGATTCGATGAAGTATGTGCTGATCGGCCTGTTGAAGGCCTACCGTGCCGTGATCAGCCCGATCTACGGGCAGGTCTGCCGCTACCACCCGTCGTGCTCGGCCTACGCCCTGGAGGCGGTGACCGAGCACGGCAGTCTTCGCGGCAGCTGGCTCGCCGTACGCCGTCTCGCCCGCTGCCACCCCTGGGCGGCCGGCGGCTACGACCCCGTTCCACCTCACCCGTCTCGTGCGGCGGGCCTCACCCCCGGCCAAGGAGCCTGATGATCGACTTCTTCAGCGAGCTCGGCAGCTTCATCATGACGCCGCTGTACTACGCCATCTCGTTCGTGCTCGACCTGTTCCACCAGCTGTTCAGCAGGTTCATGGACCCGGCGGGCGGTGCTGCCTGGGCGCTGTCGATCATCGGGCTGACGCTCGTGATCCGGGCCGCGCTGATCCCGCTGTTCGTCAAGCAGATCAAGTCCAGCCGGAACATGCAGCTGATCCAGCCGAAGGTCAAGGAGCTGCAGAAGAAGTACGGCCACGACCGGGAGCGTCTCGCCCAGGAGACGATGAAGCTCTACCGCGAGAGCGGACCAACCCGTTCGCATCGTGCCTGCCGATCCTGCTGCAGATGCCGATCTTCTTCGCGCTCTTCAGCATCCTGAACAACGCGGCGAAGGGGGAGCCGAAGGGTGTGCTCACCCAGGAGCAGGCCCGCCAGTTCGGCGAGGCAGAGCTGTTCGGGGTGCCGCTCTCGGAAACGTTCCTGAGCGCTTTCGGCACCGGCGACGTCGGGGTCATGATCATGGCGGCCCTGCTGGTGATCGCCATGACGGCGACCACGTTCCTCACCCAGCGCCAGCTGATGAGCAAGAACATGCCGGCCGACGCGCTCAGCGGGCCCTACGCCCAGCAGCAGAAGATGCTGCTCTACGTGCTGCCGCTGGTGTTCGCAGTCGGCGGCATCGCGTTCCCGATCGGCGTCCTCCTCTACTGGACCACATCGAACCTGTGGACCATGGGCCAGCAGTTCTACGTCATCCGCAACAACCCTGCGCCCGGTACGCCGGCCGCGCGGGCCAAGGAAGAGCGGGACAAGAGCCAAGGCCGCGAGGCACGGCGTCGCGACCGTGCCGGCCGACGAGGCCGCAGAAACCGGCACCTCGACGACCGAGCAGCGCCCCGCGCAACGCCAGCAACCCAAGAAGCAGTCGCGCCAGCAACGCCGATCCGGCGGCGGCCGACCCACGAGCAAGAAGAAGGGGAAGAAGCGATGAGCGAGCACGACAGCGACACGAAGACCCAGGCGACCGAGGAGCCGACCGCGGAGTCCGCCGTCGACGAGACGGTTGAGGACACGGGCGAGGAGACCGCCGAGCCGACGGTCGGCCGGCTGGAGGCCCTCGAGACGGAGGGCGAGATCGCCGCCGACTACCTCGAGGAGCTGCTCGACATCGCCGACCTCGACGGCGACCTGGACATGGACGTGGAGGGCGACCGCGCCTCGGTGTCCATCGTCGGCGCCGACCTCAACCAGCTGGTCGGGCGGGACGGCGAGGTCCTGGACGCGCTGCAGGAGCTGACCCGGTTGGCGGTCTACCGGGAGACCGGCGAGCGCTCCCGGCTGATGCTCGACGTGTCCGGCTTCCGTGCCCGCAAGCGCGAGGAGCTCGAGGCGCTGGCGGAGAAGACCATCAGCGAGGTCAAGGAGAGCGGCGAGCGCCGGAGCCTGGACCCGATGAGCCCCTTCGAGCGCAAGGTGGTGCACGACGCGGTCGCCGCCGCCGGCCTGACTTCGGAGTCCGAGGGCGCGGAGCCCCGGCGGTACGTGGTGATCCTGCCCGGCTGAGTCGCTGAGGTTTCACGTGAAACCATCCGATCCGGTGGCGCCGCCGCCCCCTTCACCTCCGTCGGCCCGGACGGTGTTCGCACCCGGTCGGCTCGAGCTGGCCGAGCGGTACGCCGAGCTTCTCGGCACCGAGGGAGTGGTCCGGGGCCTGATCGGCCCGCGCGAGGGACCTCGCCTGTGGGAGCGTCATCTGCTCAACTGTGCCGTGCTGGGCGAGCTGGTGCCGCCCGGCTCAACGGTCTGCGACGTCGGGTCCGGCGCGGGCCTGCCCGGGATCGTGCTGGCAATAGCGCGCCCCGACCTCGCCGTGACCCTGGTGGAGCCGCTGCTGCGGAGGACGACGTTCTTGCAGGAGGTGGTGGCGGACCTCGGTCTCGAGCGGGGTCGAGGTGCGCCGAGCACGGGCCGAGGCGTTGCACGGCAGCCGCACGTTCGACGTGGTGACCTCGCGCGCGGTGGCCCCCCTGGATCGCTTGTTGGCCTGGTCGATGCCACTCGTCGCCCCGACCGGGGCGCTGCTGGCGATGAAGGGATCGTCTGCCGCGGAGGAGATCCTGGCCGCCGAGACGATGCTCCGCCGGCTCGGTTGCGCCCCTCCGGAGATCCGTTCGGTGGGGGCGGATGTGGTGGATTCACCGTCAACGGCGATCCGGGTGGCCTGGGCTGAACCGGCAGGAGTACGTTTGGCCCGGCCGAAGGGGTCGGTGGAGAAGAGACGACGACGCCGCGGGTGACCGAAAAGGTAACCGGGATCCGGAAATCAGGCCGACTGCGGAGGAATGGGGCGACGTGGGCGAGACATTTTCCAGCACGGCGATCCGCCGACTGGGATGGCCTGCCGATGCCTCGCCGGAGTTATCCACTGGCCTGGGTTGGCCTGGTGAGCGCGATTATCCACAGGGTGAGGACATTTCTCCACAGATCGAACCAGTAATCGAACATCCCCCAGTTTCACGTGAAACCGAGACGCAAATCCCCGTGGTGCGGACCGCCGGCGACCTGGCGGACAGCCCGGACGACACCGCCGACCAGCAGTACGGCGACCACAGCACCCCTCTGGCCCGGGCGGCAGAACACACCGTCCGCGCCCGGCACGGCGCGCAGATCGGGCCGGCACTACCCCGGCCCGAGGCCACCCGAGTCGTGGTCGTGGCCAACCAGAAGGGCGGCGTCGGCAAGACCACGTCCACGGTGAACGTCGCTGCCGGGCTCGCCCAGCTCGGCCAGCGGGTGCTGGTGGTCGACCTCGACCCCCAGGGCAACGCCTCCACTGCGCTCGGGGTGGACCACCGTCGCGGCGTGCCGTCCACCTACGACGCGGTCGTGGAGGGCGCCCCCCTCGCGGACGTGAGCGTGGCCTGCCCGGACGTCGCCGGCCTGATGGTCGTGCCGGCGACGATCGACCTCGCCGGAGCCGAGATCGAGCTGGTCAGCGTGGTGGCGCGCGAGGGCCGGCTGGCCAGGGCGATCAACGGCCACCCCCTCGTCGGCACTGCGGCCGAGGTCGGGGACGAGCGCTTCGACTACGTGTTCATCGACTGCCCGCCCTCGCTCGGCCTGCTGACCCTGAACGCACTGGTCGCCGGCGAGGAGATGATGATCCCGATCCAGGCCGAGTACTACGCGCTCGAGGGTCTCGGCCAGCTGCTGGAAACCGTCGAGATGGTGCGCCAGCACCTCAATCCGCGCCTGAAGGTCTCCACGATCATGGTCACGATGTACGACGGGCGAACCCGTCTGGCCTCGGGTGTGGCCGAGGAGGTGCGCGAGCACTTCGGGGACCAGGTGCTGAAGACCACCGTTCCGCGCTCGGTCCGGGTCTCCGAGGCGCCGTCGTACGGACAGACGGTGATGACCTACGACCCCGGCTCGACCGGGGCGCTGTGCTATCTGGAAGCCGCCCGCGAGATCGCCACCAAGGGAGCACCGACGTGACCAGCACCAAGACCCCCCGCCGCGGCCTCGGCCGCGGCCTCGGATCCCTGATCCCCACCGGCCCGGCCGCACAGGAGGGCGCCGACGCGCCGGGTGGGGAGTTCCGGCCGGACGGCGTCGCGGCGACCTACGCTGACGGCAGCGACGGGCAGGGCCCGGCGCAGGGGGCTGGTGCGCCGAGCGTGGTCGCGGGCGCCTACTTTGCCGAGCTCCCGCCCTCCAGGATCCGGCCCAACCACGCCCAGCCCCGCCAGGTCTTCGATGAGGAAGCGATGGCGGAGCTGGTGCACTCGATCTCCGAGGTCGGGCTGCTGCAGCCCATCGTCGTCCGGAAGATGGGTCAGGACGACTACGAGCTGGTCATGGGCGAGCGCCGCTGGCGGGCCGCCGAGAAGGCCGGTCTCGAGTCCATCCCGGCGATCGTCCGCGAGACCGGCGACGACGCGATGCTGCGCGACGCCCTGCTCGAGAACCTGCATCGTTCCCAGCTGAATCCCCTGGAGGAGGCGGCGGCCTATGCCCAGCTGCTCGAGGACTTCGACTGCACCCACGAGGAGCTGGCCTCGCGCATCGGACGCTCGCGTCCCCAGATCAGCAACACCCTGAGGCTGCTGCGGCTCACCCCTGCAGTGCAGCGGCGGCTGGCCGCCGGAGTCCTCTCGGCCGGCCACGCCCGGTCCCTGCTGGCCGTCGAGGACGCCGAGCTCCAGGACAGGCTGGCGCAGCGCGTGGTGGCCGAGGGCATCAGCGTCCGTGGCCTCGAGGAGCTGGTCGCGGTCGGCGAGACCGGGTCCCCGGCCGCCCGCCAGGTGCGCCGCAAGCCCGTGGCGCCCGGGCTGACCGAACTGGCCGACCGGCTCTCCGACCGGCTGGAGACCAGGGTCAAGGTCGACCTCGGCCGGAGCAAGGGGAAGATCACCGTCGAGTTCGCTTCCATGGAGGACCTGCAGCGGATCGTCGACGTGATGGACCCGCGCAACCGCGACGACCGGCCCATCTGAAGCGGGCAGTGCCCGCGAGGAACGAGCGGGCGCGTGGGCCGCGCAGGTTGAGCAAGCGACGTGACCGAGGGACGAGGTCGCGTGAGCGCGTCGAAACACCCGTGAGCTGACAGGAGACCCGCCGCTATATCGACAAAGTGACAAAGCCATGAAGCGTCTTGTGGATCAGGGGATCTAGCGTCGTTCGTTGCGTTCCGCCCGCCGGGCGGCGCGGCGATGCTTCTCCTCGGTATCGAGCCGCGCGGCCTCCTCGAGGGTGGGCGCACTACCGCCGTGGGACGCGGGCACCCACCAGGATCCGGGCGGCTGCTCGGCGGCGGGGTACGCCGCGATCGCCTCGTCCAGCATCCATGACATGGCGGCGTGCAGCTCGGCGGTCTCCGCAACCGGATCGACACCGGTCGGGTACTGAGGCTCACCCACCCGGATCAGGATGGTCTTGCCCCGCGAGAAGTCCTGGGGGTGGTCCTTGGTCTTCAACCGCTGGGTCCCCCACAGCACCACTGGCACCAGGGGGACGCCGGCCGCGGCGGCGATCCGCACCGCCCCGGTCTTGAACTCCTTGAGCTCCATGGCCCGCGAGATCGTGGCCTCCGGGAAGATGCCGACGGCCTCGCCGGCCCTGAGGTACTCCAACGCCGTGTCGTACGACGCCGTGCCGGCGCCGCGGTCGACGTTGATGTGGTGCATCGAGCGCATCAGCGGCCCGGTGTAGCGGTGGTCGAAGAGCTCGCGCTTGGCCATGAACCGGACCTTGCGGCCGGAGGGGTTCGCGGCCAGGCCGCCGTAGACGAAGTCGGCGTACCCCACGTGGTTGACGGCCAGCAGCACGCCGCCGGTGCGGGGCACGTGCTCGGTGCCGGTCATCTGGATCTTCTGGCCGAGCAGCCGGAAGGCGGTCTTGCACGCCAGGATGATCGGCGGGTAGGTCAGGTCACGCACGTCGGCGCCTCTCGGTCGGCTGTTGCGCAGCGTAGCCGTCAGCGCATGGTGGCGAGGAAGTCGGCGATCCGGCCGATCGCCTCCTCGAGCATGGTGACGTCGGGGAGCGTCACCAGCCGGAAGTGGTCGGGCCGCGGCCAGTTGAACCCCGTCCCGTGGGTCACGAGCAGCTTCTTGGCGCGCAGCAGGTCGATCACGAACTGCTCGTCGTCGTCGATCGGGTAGACCTCCGGATCGAGCCGGGGGAAGCAGTACAGCGCGCCCTTGGGTCGCACCGAGGACACCCCCGGGATGTCGTTGAGCAGCCGGTGGGCCAGCATGCTCTGCTCGTAGTAGCGACCGCCAGGGACGATCAGCTCCTCCACGGACTGGTACCCGCCGAGAGCGGTCTGGATGGCGTGCTGGGCGGGCACGTTGGCACACATCCGCATGTTCGCGATCAGGGTGAGGCCCTCGAGGAAGTCCTCGGCGATCTCCCTAGGACCCGAGATCATCACCCAGCCGGCCCGGTACCCGCAGACCCGGTAGGCCTTGGAGAGCCCGCTGAAGGTCAGGCAGAGCACGTCGTGGCCCGCGGCGGTCGCCGCGTGGTGGTGGACGGCGCCGTCGAAGAGGATCTTCTCGTAGATCTCGTCGGCGAGGACGACGAGGTGGTGGCGGCGGGCGATGTCGACGAGGGCCGCGACGGTCTCCTTGCTGTAGACCGCGCCGGTCGGGTTGTTGGGGTTGATGATCACCAGGGCATGGGTGTTCTCGGTGATCTTGGACTCGATGTCGGCGAGATCGGGGTTCCAGTCATTCTCCTCGTCGCACCGGTAGTGCACCGGCCGGCCGCCCGACAAGGTGACCGCCCCGGTCCACAGCGGGTAGTCAGGAGCGGGCACCAGGATCTCGTTGCCATCGTCGACGAAGGCCTGCAGCACCATCGAGATCAGCTCGGAGACGCCGTTGCCGATGAAGACGTCATCGACGGAGACGTCGCGCATCCCGTGTTCCTGGTAGTAGTGCGCCACCGCGGTCCGCGCCGGGTAGATGCCCTGGGAGTCGCTGTAGCCCTGGGAGTCGGGCAGGTGGTGGACCATGTCGGCCACGATCGCCTCCGGAGCGTCGAAGCCGAACGGCGCAGGGTTGCCGATGTTGAGCTTCAGGATCCGGTGTCCCTCGGCCTCGAGCCGCTGGGCCTCCACCAGGATCGGGCCGCGAACGTCGTAGCGGACGTCATGGAGCTTCCTGCTCTGCCGGATCGGGCGCACGGCGTACATCCTCGCAAGAGCCGGAGCCGGGTCTAGCATGGGTCCGGGAGGCAGACGGATGTCGCGGAAGGTCGTCCGGCTCACGCTGGACCTGCTGGGGGCGCTGGAGGCGCCGTGCCGCACCTGCCTGTTCTGGGAGCTCGACCCGGTACGACGAGCAATGGTGTCGGATCCCGCGGCCGAGAAGGAGGTCTGGATCTCACACGTCCTGCGGGAGTGGGGGTCCTGCGGGCGGGTGGCGCTGGTCGACGACGAGCCGGTCGGGTACGTCGTCTACGCGCCCGAGGCGTTCGTCCCCGGCGCGGCCGGCTTCCCGACCGCGCCGGTCTCGCCGGACGCGGTGCTGCTGACGACGGCGTACGTCGATCCGGGCCACCGACGCGGCGGGCTGGGCCGGATGCTGGTCCAGGGGATGGCGCGCGACCTGGTCGAGCGCGACATCCGGGCCGTGGAGGCGTTCGGCGACACCCGCGGCCCGGAACTGCCTGCGTGCTCCCGGCGGACTTCCTCAGCCGCGTGGGCTTCAAGACCCAGCGCGCACACCGCACCACCCCGCGGATGCGGATGGACCTGCGCACCGCCGTCACCTGGCGCGCCGAGGTGGAGGCGGCGCTGGAGCGGCTGGTCGGGGCGGTCCGCCCGGTGCGTGCGGCCCCGAAGGTGACCGGCCCGAACCGCCGCTGAGGACAGCGACCCGGGCCGTGCCAGGCTCAGGCGATGTAGTCGGCGAGCTCGTTGAGGAGCGCCGCCTTGGGCTTCGCGCCCGACGATCGACTTCACGACCTCGCCGCCCTGGTAGACGTTGATCGTCGGGATGCCGGTCACGCGGTAGGACGACGGGGTGACGGGGTTCTCGTCGACGTTCATCTTGAGGAACGTGATCTTGTCGCCGTGGTCGGCGGCGATCTCCTCGAGGATCGGGGCGACCTGGCGGCACGGACCGCACCACTCGGCCCAGAAGTCCACGAGGACGGGCTTGTCGGACTTGAGGACCTGGGTCTCGAAGTCGGCGTCGGTCACGGCTGCATGTTCGGCCACGGATCTTCCTTTCGGTCGATGTCTGAACTGCAGTGAACACCAGGGCGGGGACAGTTGTTCCGCGCCTGAGAGCGTCTCAGTGGGGGTGGTCAGGCGCCCGCGGTCTGGACGGTCTCGGTGACCGCCTCGGTGGTCAGGGCGTCCCCGGCGGTGGACGCCTCGTGGTCGAGCGCCGCGAGGTAGCGCTCGGCGTCGAGCGCGGCGGCGCAGCCGGTGCCGGCGGCGGTGACGGCCTGCCGGTAGTGGTGGTCGACCAGGTCGCCCGGCGGCGAAGACGCCGGGCAGGTTGGTGCGCGGTGGAGGGGTGCTGGACCAGGACGTAGCCGTTCTCGTCGAGGTCGACCTGGCCGGTGAGCAGCTCCGAGCGCGGGTCGTGGCCGATCGCGATGAACAGGCCGGTCGCCGTCCAGCGTCGCGGGTCTCACCGGTGACGGTGTCGCGCAGGGTGACGCGACTCGAGCTGGTCGGCGCCGTTGATCGCGGCTCGATCTCGGCGTTCCAGACGATCTCGAGCTTGGGGTCGGCGAACGCGCGCTCCTGCATGATCTTGGAGGCGCGCAGCTCGTCGCGGCGGTGGATCAGCGAGACCTTGGAGCCGAACCGGGTGAGGAACGTCGCCTCCTCGATCGGCGGAGTCGCCGCCGCCGACGACCGCGATGTGCTGGTCGCGGAAGAAGAAGCCGTCGCAGGTGGCGCACCAGGAGACGCCGCGGCCGGAGAGCTCCTCCTCGCGGGGCAGCCCGAGCTTGCGGTAGCCCGAGCCCATGGCCAGGATCACCGAGCGCGCGGTGTAGGTGTCGGTGGCGGTCTTGACGACCTTGACGTCGCCGGTGAGGTCGACCTCGACGACGTCGTCGGCGACCAGCTCGGCGCCGAACCGCTCGGCCTGGGCGCGCATCTCGTCCATCAGCGCCGGGCCCATGATGCCGTCGCGGAAGCCGGGGAAGTTCTCGACCTCGGTGGTGTTCATCAGCGCGCCGCCGGCGGTCACCGAGCCCTCGAAGACCAGCGGGTGCGAGCGACGCGCGGGCGGCGTACACCGCGGCGGTGTAGCCGGCGGGGCCGGAGCCGATGATGATGACGTTGCGCGGGTCGGTGTCGGACATGTGCGTGGCTCCCTTGATCGGTGGCGTACCGGATGGTCGTCGAGAACCGATCGTAGGCGAGGAGCATTCCCCGCGAGCAGGCCGCGCCCGGTCGGTCAGGGCGCCGGCAGGGTCACCGAGCGGACGGGCTCGGCGCTGCCGCACAGGAACAGGTCGACGACCTGGGTGTCGCCCTGCGGCGCGCCGGAGACGAGCACAGCCGGGCGTGCCGTCGTAGCGCACCGGGACGCAGCGGCTCGCCCACGCCCGGAGTCGCGCGGGCGCAGGAGCAGCCAGCTCCGGCGCGGCCAGGTCGCGCGTCGCTCATCGGCCCGGACGAAGCCGTCGGTGCGCACGCGCCGGCCGGTCGTGGTCGGCGGCGAACGTCGTCGGCGAACGAGCACCGGACTGAGCGCGGCCGGCCTGGTCCGAGCGCTCCGTGGGCTGGTCCTGCGTCGACGGCGGCGTCCTCGGAGGCTGGGCCTCGCGGCTGCGCGGCCTCGCGCATCCGCCGGTCGGCGTGGCCTGCGCCTCCGGCCTGCGAGCGCTGGCGTCGCCGCGCCGTTGCCGTCGGTGATGACCTGGTCCGAGGCCGACCCCGACGACGACCACCGCGGCCGCGGCGACCAGCAGGGCGGCCACCCGGCGGCGCCGGCGGGCGCGAGGTCGACCACCGGGGCCGATCGCCGGGCCGGCCGTGCTCCTCGGCGAGGTCCTCGAGCACCCGGTCGAGCCGGGCGGCGACGTCGGCGGGCATCGGCTCGGTGTGGCGGGCGTCGGCGAGCAGGCGGCGCACCTCCTCCTGCGTCGGGGGTCAGCGGGTCGTCGCTCGTCGGTCATCGGTGTCACCTCCTCTCGCTGGCGGGCTCGCTGGTCAGGTCGGGATCGGTCAGGCCGGCGGCGGGGGGCCCGCGGGGCTGCGTGGATCGGACGGGCGGCGGCCGGGCGGGGTTCCCCGGGTCGGGGTGGTCCGGCGTCACGTCGCCGGCGTCGAGCACGCCGAGCAGCTCGGCGAGCCGGGCCCGGCCGCGCGAGCAGCGGGACTTCACGGTGCCGACCGCGCAGTCGAGCATCTCCGCGACCTCGGCGACCGGGTAGCCCTCCATGTCGACCAGCACCAGCGCGGCGCGCTGCTCGGCGGGCAGGGTGGCCAGCGCGCGAGCACCTGCCGGCGGCGCTCGCTGCGCACCGACCGTCGGCCGGGTCCTCGGGGTCGGCCGGCGGCCGGTGACCGAGCGAGCCCGCGGTCGCCGTAGCTCGTCGAGGTCGTCGGGCAGCGGCTCGGCCCGGCGTACCTTCGCGGCGCGGATCCGGTCGAGGCAGGCGTTGACCACGACCCGGTGCAGCCAGGTGGTGACCGCCGCCTCGCCGCGGAACGAGCCGGCCCGGCGGTACGCCGCGACCAGGCCGTCCTGGAGGCCGTCGGCGGCGTCCTCGGGGTTGCCCATGGTGCGCAGCGCGACCGCCCACAGCCGGTCGCGGTGCCGGCGCGAACAGCACGCCGAACGCGTCGGGGTCGCCGTGCGACGTGGGCCGCGAGCAGCTCGGCGTCGGAGCGATCGTCGCCGGCGCGGTGGTCATCGGGCTCATCCGCGGACCACGACCTCGGCGACCTCGCCCCGGAAGCCGCCCTCCGCCGGCGGGCAGCGAGGTCAGCCAGACGACGAGGTAGCGGCCCGGTGCCCGGCTCGTCGAGGGTCGATCCGCGTCGCTCGCTCGTCGGCGGTCGCGCTCGGCCGCGGCGGGCTCAGGCCGGCGACCGCGGTGCGGCGCGCTCGTCGGTGACGTAGAGGCTGACGTCGGTGGGCTCGCCGACGAGCGTCAGGTCGACCTCGGCGACCTCGCTGGGCGGCGCCGAGGTCGAGGACCAGGCCGACGCCGGTCTTGAGCCCGGCCGGGCCCGAAGTCCTGCGTCGTAGGTCGACGTGCGCCAGGCGGTCGCCGGGTCGCCGTCGACGGCCAGCGGCGCAGGTCGGGGTTCTCCTCCGGCGGGTCGCCCTGCGGGTCGAAGTCGGTCGGCGGTGAGCCCGGTGATCGGCGTCGGCCGCGGCGGTCGCGGTCGGTGCGCTGGGTCGGCGTCGGCTCGTCGTCTCGGGCTCGGCGCCCAGCGGGGTCGCGGCCGCGGCCCGAGGTTGAAGGCGACCACGATGGCGACCAGCAGCAGCAGGCGCGGCCGCGATCGCCGCGGCCAGCCGCAGCCAGCTGCGGCCGGGCACCTCGTCGTCCTGGCTCGTCGTCCTCGGCCACCGGGATCACCGTGCCGCTGCCCGGTGCCGGTGCCGGTGTCCCAGGGCCAGAACTCGCCGGCGACCGGCGCGGCGCGCGCCGCCCGGACGCGGGCGTGCGGACCGGGTCGCGCCGTCGGCGGGCTCGGGCGCGAAGAGCGGTCGCTCGGGCGGCTCCTCGAACGGCGGCGGCGGCGGCGGCGGTCTCGGCGCGCGCCGCGAGCCAGGAGACGTCGTCGGTCTCGTCGTCGAAGATCGGCAGCCCGGCCTGGGTGGGCAGGTCCGAGGTCGGCCGGAGCGCTCGGCGCGGTCGCGGCTCGGGCTCGACGTCGGCTCGGGCTCCGGCTCGGGCTCGGGGTCCGGCTCCGGCGGGCCTGGGGCGATCGGGTCGGGCCGGCGCGCACCGGCGGATCGTCCGGCGCCGGCGGGCAGCGCGACGCGCTCGGTCGGGGTGCGAGCCGGGGATGCTCGCCGGCGGCGTCGCCTCGGCCTCGGCCAGCCCGGTCGGCGTCGCCGACGAAGTCGCGCAGGGCGTCGCGCGATGCCGCGGGCGGTGCGAGGTCGGCGTCGCGAGCCGGCGCCGGCGCTCCGGCGCAGGTTGAGCACCTCGTCGCAGAGCGTGTCGAGCGGCCGCGGGACCCCGGCGCGGACCTGGCGCGGCCGCAGCACCCGGCCGCTGCTCGTGCGGCGCCGGCGGGCACGGCGAGCGCGAGACCCCGGCCACTTGCCGGTGAGCAGGCAGTAGAGCAGCCCGGCCAGGTCGGTGACGTCGGTCGGACAGCCGGCCGGGCGGGAGGCCGTGCAGCGCGGCGTCGACGGCAGAAGCCGATGATCCGGACCGCGCCGGTCTGGTCGACCAGGACGTTCTCGGGGACCAGCCGGCCGTGGGCGACGCCGGCGTCGTGGGCGCGCGGCGATCGACGTCGGCGACCTCGGAGACGAGCCAGGCCGCCCGGCGCGGCGCCAGCGGCCCGTCGCTGGCGAGCAGGATGTCGAGGGAGGTGCCGGAGCCCCACTCGTTGACGACGTAGCAGACCCGTCGCGCTGGTCGGCGTCGAGCACCCGCAGGATCCGCCGGTCGTGGACGGTCGCCGAGCGGCGGGCCGCCTCGAGCAGGCCGTCGGCGCGCTCGTCGTCCGCGGCGATCACGTGCAGCGCGACGTGCCGCTCGAGGACCCGGTCGTGGGCGCGCCAGAACCGGCCGCCCCCGCTCTCGCTGAGCAGGTCGACCAGCGGTAGCGGTCGGCGAGGACGTCGCCCGGGCCGGATCGAGTTCGGCACGCAGCTTCCCCTCGTCCCGGCAGTCGCCGGTGCGTCCGCCTCATCGTAGGGCGCGTCAGCGCGTCGAGCGCGGGAGCGGCAGCCGCCGCGGTCACCGTGTCGAGCACGTCGGTCACCTCGCGCAGCCGCAGCAGCCGGGCGAGCACGCAGGAACACGACGACGTCGACGGCGGTGACCACGACCGCGCACGCAGCGCGGCGACGGCCAGGTGCGGGTCGTCGGCCGAGCGGCGTCGAGGCACGCCGGCGCACGACCGGCCGCCGCGGTCGAGACGCGCGGCGGCGATCAGCAGCCGGACCAGGAACCGCACCAGCCGCGCGGTGCTCCAGGCCGCCGAGCCGACGCGCGCAGCACGAGGTAGGACACGCAGCGAGCCGACGGCGTACGCCGCGGTGTAGGCGAGCACCAGCGCCGGCGAGGTGTCCTCGGCGTCGGTCGAGCGCCGACCAGCACCACCGCGGCCGCGATGTTGGTGGCGGCGACGGCGCACTGGATCCAGAACACCGTGCGGGTCCGCTCGAGGGCGTAGAAGCCGCGCAGCATCAGGTAGTGGACGGTGAAGAAGACCAGCCCGACGCCGAACAGCGCGAGCGACGGCGCGAAGAGCTCGTAGTCGTCGCGGCCGGCGCCGTAGCCCCAGATCACGTGGGCGAGGTCGGCGGCGATCACCGGCAGCAGCAGCGCGAACGGGACGACGACGGCCAGGGCGCTGCGCAGCGTCGTCGCCGAGCGTGCGGGCCAGGCCGGCCAGGTCGCCGTCGGCGGCGCGCGCGCGAGAGCCGGGGCAGGATCGCGGTCGCCAGCGAGACCGTGATGACCGAGTGCGGGACCATCACGATCAGGAAGGCGAGGAGTAGATCGTGTAGCCGGTGCCGTCGCCGCCGTGCGGCCGCGGCCGCCGTGCCGCCCGAGGCGAGCCGGACCACGACGGTGTAGGCGATCTGGTTGACGATCACGAACAGCACGGTCCAGACGCCCGAGCCGCAGGGTGTGGCCGAGGCCGGTGCCGCGGAAGTCGAAGCGGGGCCGGAAGCGGAAGCCGGCGGCGCCGCAGGTAGGGCACCAGGATCAGCGAACTGCGCGACGATGCCGAGCGTCGAGCCGAGGCCGAGCAGCAGCTCCTGGCCGCGTGGTGAACGCGCCGACCAGCTCGGCGCTCGGTGGCCGGGCCGAAGACGACCAGGTAGATCACGAGCACGCGCGACCGAGATCACGTTGTTGGCGATCGGCGCCCACATCATCGGCCCGAACCGGCCGCGGGCGTTGAGGATCTGCCCGACCAGCACGAACATGCCGTAGAAGAAGACCTGCGGCAGGCAGTAGCGGGCGAAGTCGATCGACCGACTCCCGCTGCGCGGCCAGCGCCGGGCTCGTCGTAGCTCGGCGTCGAGGAAGAGCGGCATCACCCACGGCGCCGCGACGACCAGCAGCACCGTGACGAGCGCCGAGGAACAGCGCCGGCCAGGGTGACGACCCGGTTGGTGTAGGCCTCGCCGCCGTCGGGGTCGTTCTTCATCGCCCGCACCAGCTGCGGGACCAGCACGGCGTTGAAGATGCCGCCGGCCAGCAGGATGTAGAGCATGTTCGGGACCGTGTTGGCGATGTTGAACAGGTCGGCGTGCAGCGCGGCGCCGAGCGCCGCGACCAGCAGGGCCGAGCGGACGAAGCCGCTCAGCCGCGAGACGACCGTGCCGGCGGCCATCACCGCGCTGGTGGCGAGGATCCGCGCGTCGTCGGTGGACTCGTCGTCGCGGGCTGGGTCATCGGCGGCGCTCATGCGGGCTCGCGCGCCGTCGGATCCGGCGGACCAGGCGGACGACGATCGCGCCGAACAGCAGCGCGACGCCGGTGCCGAGGATCACCCAGATCACGTTGCTGACCTGGGCCGACCGGATCGGCAGGGTCGTCGGAGGAGCCGAGCGGCGTCCCGTCGTCGTCGGTGACGACCAGCTCGACGTTGTGGACGCCGAGCCGGTCGGTGGCGCGCCTCGAGCAGGACCGTGGTGCGGCTCTCCGGCGGCGATGCTCGATCGGTCTCGGGCCGCTCGATCGTCGAGCGGCGCGTCGGCGACGCGCCTCGAGGCGCACGGTCACCGGCTGGTCGAGCTGGTTGGTGACGTGGCCGAGAACCGGCCGGTGCGCGCTGGACAGGGTGACCGCCGGCGGTGCGTCGACCCGGATCGAGCCGAGCTGGCCGTCGATCCAGCGCGCGCGACCGGTCGGCCGCGCGCGGGCGGCGTCGGGGTGCGCCCGGCTCGAGTAGGACAGCGCCGGTGAGCGCCTCGTCAGCGACCTCGTCGGCGACCGCGTCGTTGCGGGTCAGCACGTTCTGCGAGGGTCTCGCCGACTGCGATCAGGCGCGTCGGCGGCCGCGAAGTTCGCGGCGTCGAGCTCGCGGCCGACCTGGCTCTCGGGGTAGTCGAGCTGGTCGTCGGTCGACGCGCTCGGCGCGCTCGCGTCGTGACCGCGTCGAGCGTCGGTGAGGTCGAGCCAGTCGACGTCGAGCCCGGCGAAGAACCCGGTGGTGCTGCTCGGGGTCCCAGTCGTGGGGCAGCACGACGACCAGCGGGCGGCGGCCCGGGTCGAGCAGCCGGACGCGCGGCCTCGCTGAGGATCCGCTGCCGGAGGGCGACCAGCCGGCCAGCGGGTCGTCGGGGCCGGGGCCGCCCGCTGCCGCGCCCGAGGAGGTGACGGCGAGCGGTGTCGTCCGGCGACCTCGCGCCAGCGGCCGGCGCCGGCGCGGCCGAACATCCGGTCGGTGACCAGCATGGTCGTGGTCGCCGGTCGATCAGCCGGAGCGCCGCCGGGTCGAGGTAGCCGCTCGGCGAGGCGACCGCCGGCTGTGGTGTCGAGGCCCCACGGCTCAGCATCGCGCGCCGCTGCGCCGGCGCGCCTGCGCGTACATCTCGGGGTCGTGCTCGGCGGCGGCGGCGACGTCGAGGTCGCCGTACGGCAGGGCGAGCACCTCGTCGCCCGTCGAGCGCCTCGCGCAGCCGGTCGAGCCAGGCGGCGCCCGGCTCGGTCGCGGCGTTCTGCGGTGCGCCTCCGGCGCCACCTCGGGTTCGTCGGCTCGGTCGACTCCGAGGCGGCGGGCGTCGCTCGGGTCGGCGAGTGGCGGACGGCGAGGCGCTCGCCGTCCGGCGACGTGGCCGCACGGTGTCGTCGAGGGAGCGCGGCGGGTTGCCGGCGACCAGTCGCGGACGGCGTCGGGCACCGCCGGGTCGACCAGCCAGGTGACCGGCCGGGCGCCGGCCGCGGCGCCGAAGTCGACCAGCGACCGCAGCGGGCCGCCCGGCGCCAGCGTCGCGGCCCAGGCCGTCGGCGTCGGCGATCCTGCCGTCGGCGGCGTGGCGGACCTCGTGGCGGAGCGGGATCACGAGCGCGGTGTCGACCGGCCGCTGCGTCCGCGCGGCACCAGCGGGAGGAACGTGCGGGCCCGGCCGTCGGCGATGTCGTCGCGCGGCTCGTCGGCGTCGCCGAGCGCGTGCACGCCGAACCAGTAGACGCCCGGGCTCGGTCGACGTCGAGGTCTGACCGCGCGCGACCCTGATCGAGAACTGCTCGCGACTCGCCCGGCTCGAGCGACGTCGACCGTGTCGAAGGTGCCCGGCGTCGGTGATCCGGTCGCCGACCGGCTCGGCCGGGTCGAGCTCGGCGGCCTCGGCGAGCTCGGCCGGTGCGTGATCGGGTCGTCGGCGATGAAGGCGTAGAGGTTGACCGCGGTCCAGCGGTCGTCGGTGCGGTTGGTGACCGTGCCGCTGACCCGGACCGGCCCCTGCGCGGGGAGGTACGACGGGGTCAGGGTGTCGATGGTGACCGCGAGCGGGTCGTCCTGCTCGG
Organism: uncultured Actinomycetota bacterium; assembly: GCA_963830755.1. Classification (GTDB taxonomy): domain Bacteria; phylum Actinomycetota; class Actinomycetes; order Propionibacteriales; family Nocardioidaceae; genus Nocardioides. The sequence goes on from CAWHNI010000018.1 coordinate 81,853, forward strand.
GGCCGGCCGCGGCCTGCCGAGCCGTGGCGGCAGCATCGGCTCGCGGGCCCCGGCCGGTCGTCGCCGGCGAGTGCCCGGCCGGGTCGGCCGAGGCCACGGTCGGCGCGACGGTCGCTGCCACCGCCACGAGGGCAGGCAGCAGCGACACCGGGCGAAGCACGGCGCCGACTCTATCCGGCGCACGGTGCGGTCCGGGCGACGCGGGCCGCGCGCCCTAGAGTTGCTCGCCGTGTCCGACGCCGCGCCTGCCTCCGCTCCAGATCGCCGAGGTCCAGCGCTCGGTGGCCGACGGAGCTGGACCGGATCGCGCCGGTCATCGACGAGCTCGGCGCGCGGTTCCGCGAGGCCGGCCACGAGCTCGCCCTGGTCGGCGGCCCGGTGCGCGACGCGATGCTCGGCCGGCAGCACAACGACCTCGACTTCACCACCTCGGCGCGGCCCGAGGAGACCGAGGCGCTGCTCACGCGGCTGGGCCGACGCGATCTGGGACATGGGCCGCGCCTTCGGCACCATCGGCTGCCGCAAGGGCGACTGGCAGGTCGAGATCACGACGTACCGCTCGGAGGCCTACGACCCGACCTCGCGCAAGCCCGGCGGTCGACTTCGGCGACACCCTGGCCGGCGACCTCGGCCGCCGCGACTTCACCGTCAACGCGATGGCGGTGCGCGTGCCCGACCGCGCCTTCGAGGACCCGTACGGCGGGGTCGGTCGACCTCGCGCCACCGCGTGCTGCGCACCCCGGGCACGCCCGGAGGACTCCTTCTCCGACGACCCGCTGCGGATGATGCGGGCGGCGCGGTTCGCCGCCCAGCTCGGCTTCACCGTCGACCCGGCGGTGGTCGCGGCGATGACCGCGATGGCCGAGCGGATCGAGATCATCTCCGCCGAGCGGGTCCGCGACGAGCTGGTCAAGCTGGTCTGCGCGCCGTACCCCCGGCGCGGCCTGACCCTGCTCGTCGAGACCGGGCTGGCCGAGCACGTGCTGCCCGAGCTGCCGGCGCTGGCGCTCGAGCGCGACGAGCACCACCGGCACAAGGACGTCTACGAGCACACGCTGACCGTGCTCGAGCAGGCGATCGACCTCGAGCACCGGCTGCCCGGCGGCGGGCCGGACTTCGTGGCCCGGTTCGCCGCGCTGATGCACGACGTCGGCAAGCCGCGCACCCGCCGCTTCCTCGACGACGGCACCGTCACCTTCCACCACCACGACGTGGTCGGCGCCAAGCTGACCCGCAAGCGGATGCAGGCGCTGCGCTTCTCCAACGACGAGATCGACGCGGTCGCGCAGCTGGTCGAGCTGCACCTGCGCTTCCACGGCTACGGCGACGGCGAGTGGACCGACTCCGCCGTCCGCCGCTACGTCCGCGACGCCGGCGACCAGCTCGAGCGGCTGCACATCCTGACCCGCGCCGACTGCACCACCCGCAACCGGCGCAAGGCCGAGCGGCTGCGGCGCACCTACGACGACCTCGAGGAGCGGATCGCCCGGCTCTCCGAGGAGGAGGAGCTGGCCGCGATCCGGCCCGACCTCGACGGCAACGAGATCATGGAGATCCTCGGGATCGGCGCCGGCCGCGAGGTCGGCGCGGCGTACCGCTTCCTGCTCGAGCTGCGGCTGGAGCAGGGCCCGCTGAGTCGCGGAGGCAGGCCCGGGCCGCGCTGCTCGACTGGTGGTCGACCCGGTCCTGAGGCCGCGCCGCTGCGTCAGGTTCACGGCTTCCCCCATGGACGGAGAGCCGATGAGCGAGACCGAGTACGAGCCCCTGCTCGAGGAAAGCGATCGACGTGGCCGCGCCGCCGGCGAAGGTGTGGTCCCTGGTCACCGACCTGCCGCGGATGGCGGCGTGGAGCCCGCAGGTGGTCACGACATTCGTGCGCGGTGGCCCGGTCCAGCTCGGCACCCGCGCGTTCAACATCAACCGTCGCGGACCGCTGATGTGGCCCACCCGGACCAAGGTCGTCGCCTTCGAGCCCCACCGCGAGTTCGCGTTCCGCGTCAAGGACAACAAGACGATCTGGTCGTTCACGCTCGAGCCGACCGAGACCGGCACGCGGGTCACCCAGCGCCGCCGTGCCCCGGACGGGATCTCCGACGTGTCGCTCAGGCTCACGAAGATCGCCCTCGGCGGCCAGGAGACCTTCACCCGCGAGCTGCGGGCCGGCATGCGGCAGACCCTGACGCGGATCAAGGCCGAGGCCGAGGCGTAAAACGGTCCCCGGCCCCATGGGCCGGGGACCGTCCCCCCGACACACGGGGTCAGCGGCGGACGCGGATCCGGTGGGTCACCGTGTCGCTGTTGCCCGCCCGGTCGGTCACCGTCAGCGTCACCAGCTGCGGCCCGGCTTCCTGAAGGTCGTCCGCACCACGCTGCCGGTGGCGTCCTCGCGCTGCCGCCGTTGCCGAAGTCCCAGCTGTAGTCGAGGTCGGCCGGCGTCGTCCGGTCGTCGGTGGAGTCGGCGCCGCTCAGGACGACCTTCTGACCGGCGGTCGGCTTCGCGGACGGACACTGAACCGGGCGCGGCGCGGTGGGCGTCGATGCCCGAGTCGGCCGTCGCCGTAGCCGTAGTCGAACGCGCCGCAGCCCTGGCCCATCGTGAACGCCACGTCACCGGTCAGGTCGCCGTCGGAGGTCGCCGGGCCCGTCGGTGTCGCCGAACATCGACAGCACGTCGAAGCCGAGGCAGCTGTAGCGGAACCGCCACGGGTTGCGACGTCGGGATAGCGCGAGTCCGCCTCGGAGTTGCCCGGGTCCTCGTAGTTGTCGGTGTGACCGATCGCCGGAGTCGTTGAAGCTCGAGTCGCCGTCCGTCGCGGTGAAGGCCGCGTCGTTCAGGTTCGGTGCCGACTCACCCGGCTCGCGGCTGGCTGTCCAGCGGCGACTGGGCCGGCGGGTCGTCGGTCCCGGCGTTGCCGTAGCCGTGGGCCTCGTCGGTGTAGACCAGCGAGAGGCCGGGCGCGAAGCCGATCGGGTCGCGGTCGATCTGGCCCTTGCCGTCGAGGTCGAAGCCGGACCGGTCGCGCATCTCCATGTAGTAGGCGTGGTCCGCGGCAGCCTCGGCGCCGGCGGCGACGTACTTCCAGCCCAGGGTGCAGCGCTGGGCGGTGGTCAGGTCCTCGCGGCAGCCGCCGTTGAAGATCCGCGCGTCGTCCGGGCCGCCCGAGGTCTCGAAGTCGGTGTCCAGCAGCACCTGCTCACCGGACGGCGTGGTCGCGGTGACCTTGACGTCGTCGATGAACCAGCCCGGCCTGGCGACGCCCGGGTCGGTGGCGTAGCTGAACCGCAGCGCTCCGTTCGGCGCGCCCGCGAGCTCGCTGATGTCGTAGCTGTCGGCGAGGAACACCGACTCCGGGTAGTCGCCCAGCTTGCGGTCGGTCGCCTCGGTGCCGGCGGCGTACGACCCGCTGGTGCCGGTGAGGCCGTTGTCGTACTTCGCCTGGCAGGCGTTCTGGTTCGGGTTGCCGGCGAGCGGGTCGGTGTTGGACGTGGTGTAGCCGTTCTCCGACGGGTTGGAGGTGTAGGTCTCGCCGCCGTCGGTGGTGGTCAGCACGAAGCCGTAGTCGTAGTCCCACTCGATGTCCCACAGCGACTTGAACTCCAGCTTGACCGTCGCTGCCGTCCGGGAGGTCGGCCAGACCCGGGATGGCGAGGTCGAGGTTGCGGCCTGCCGTCGGGCGCGCAGCCGAAGTCGTTGCCGGACCCGACCACCAGGCGTGGGTCCGGGTGGCGGTGTCGCCGGTGTCGAACTTCGCCGGGTCGAGCAGCTGACGGCCGGGCAGCTTGGCGACGTACGTCTGGGAGTTCTGCACCCGGCCGTCGGTGCCCTCGGTCAGGGTGTACGGCGTGCCGTCGGGCGGTCTGCCACGTGATGGTGTCGGTGTCCTGCTTGGAGTCCGTCCAGCCGGAGACGGTGGGAGACGTGCCCGGCTCGAGCACCTCGGGCACGACCCAGCCGAGCTCCTGGCGGGAGAAGACGTCCATGTTCTGCGACTTGTCGGTCGCCATCAGGTTCCAGTCGCCGTAGGTCTCCCGGCTGCCGGTGGAGTAGAAGTCGGGCAGCCCGAGCGAGTGGCCGTACTCGTGGGAGATCACGCTGGCCTTGTCGATCGCCGTCTCGGGGTTGACGTTGTAGGGGCCGACCCGGACGAAGACCTTGAGGTCGTCGCCCATGTCGGTGGTCGTGGTGTCGGCGTAGTGTCGTGTCGGTGTACCAGAGCGGCTGGCCCTCGAGGTTCTTCAGCTGGTCGTCGGTGGTGTAGCCGGGCAGGCCGGTCTCCGGGTCGGTGTAGTAGAACTCCAGCGACGAGGAGTGCGGCCAGACGTTGTCGTACGGGCGCGTCGGCGTAGTCGCAGCCGGCGACGCTGAGCTGGGAGGACGCCGTTGCCGCCGCAGCCGGCGAAGACGGCCATGAAGAAGTCGACGACGCCGTCCTTGTCGGTGTCGAAGTCGGAGTAGTCGATCTCCGGGTCGGCGATCACGGCGGCGTCGTAGACCAGCTTGCCGGGGGAGCCGCAGCCGGAGTCGATGCTCTGCAGGGCGCCGACGCCGGCGAGCGGCGCCGACGAGCGCGGAGCCGTTGCGCGTCGGAGCCGTAGTAGCCGGTGTTGCCGGGCAGGTTGTAGACGCCGTTGCTGATCCGCTCGGGGTAGAGCGGGCGTCCCCTCGGCCGCGACGGGCGCGTCCTCGAGAGTGGCGCCGGTGCAGGTCTGGCCGGCCTCGGCGTTGGTGAAGTCGAAGCCCGGTTCGTAGTCGAAGCCTCGGCCGTCGATGCCGGCCGACGGGACGGTGCCCTCGGGGTAGAGCTGGCCCAGCGACATCTCCTGGAACAGGTTGAACGTCGAGCCCGGCGTTCTCGGGGTCGTTGATGACCGCCTCGAGCTCGTCACCGGTGTTGGTGGGCTGGTAGTCGCGGTCGGTGTACTGCACCGGGACGACGGGGAACGGGCGGTCGCCGTACTTGCGCGGTCTCGTAGGCCTCGCCCGGCGGGATCACCTTGGGGCCGTGGCTGACGACCGTGGACCGAGCCGACGGCGGTGTCGAGCACGGCCGTGGTGGACAGGTCGCGCCACACGATCGTGGGCTCCTCGGCGGTGCGTGGCGGCCTGGCTCTCGAGCACCAGGGTCGGGTCTGGCTCCGGCGGCGATGTCGCCGGGGGTCCACACGATCTCGTGCGGCGGTGACGGGGTGGTCGCCCGGACCGCGGGCGTCGAGGAAGGTGCTGCCGCGCGGCGCAGTGATGGTGACCGTCGCCCCGCTGATGGTGGAGCCGGTCTCGTTGCCGAGCGAGGATCCGCGACGGGTAGGCTCGCCGGGCTTGACCCAGCCCTCGGAGCTGACGAAGGAGTTCTCGATGGTGAGCCCGTCGGCGTCCCCCTCGGAGCGCGGTGCCGCTGGTCGGCGCGGCGGCCGGCGCGCCGGCGGCCGCGGCCTGGGCGGGAAGGAGGGACGGGAGTCCGGCGGAGAGGCTGGCGGCGAGCACGGTGGTGACCGCGACGCTGCGTCAGCCGCCTGGGGTGCAGGGCAGACATGGGCATCCTCGGGCAGAGCACGGGGTGCGCCGGCGCCGTGCGGTGCGACGCGACGGCACGCCGCTCAACGACCGCATGTGTCGCTCCCGGGTGTACGTGTCGCGCGCTACTCCTCGCCGGCAGATGAACGCCTCGACGCGGCGGCGGCCCTCGTCGTCGGGCAGCTGCACCGGCGGCGACTTCATCAGGTACGACGAGGCCGAGATGATCGGGCCGCCGATGCCGCGGTCCTTGGCGATCTTCGCCGCGCGGATCGCGTCGATGATGATGCCGGCGGAGTTGGGGGAGTCCCAGACCTCGAGCTTGTACTCCATGTTGAGCGGGACGTCGCCGAACGCGCGGCCCTCGAGCCGGACGTAGGCCCACTTGCGGTCGTCGAGCCAGGCGACGTAGTCGGACGGGCCGATGTGGACGTTGCGGTCGCTGCCCATGTCGTGGTCGAGGTTGGAGGTGACGGCCTGGGTCTTGGAGATCTTCTTGGACTCCAGCCGCTCGCGCTCGAGCATGTTCTTGAAGTCCATGTTGCCGCCGACGTTGAGCTGGTAGGTGCGGTCGAGCACCACGCCGCGGTCCTCGAACAGCCTGCGCCAGCACCCGGTGGGTGATGGTCGCGCCGACCTGGCTCTTGATGTCGTCGCCGATGATCGGGACGCCGGCGTCCTCGAACTTCTTGGCCCACACCGGGTCGGAGGCGATGAAGACCGGCAGCGCGTTGACGAACGCCACGCCCGCGTCGATGGCGCACTGGGCGTAGAACTTGTCGGCCTGCTCCGAGCCCACCGGGAGGTAGGAGACGAGCACGTCGGCCCCGGTCTCCTTGAGCACCCGCACCACGTCGACCGGCTCGGCGTCGGACTCCTCGATGGTCTCCCGGTAGTACTTGCCGAGACCGTCGAGGGTGTGGCCGCGCTGGACGATCGACGCCGGTCGGGGGGACGTCGCAGATCTTGATCGTGTTGTTCTCCGAGGCGTTGGTCGCCTCGGACGAGGTCGAAGCCGACCTTCTTGGCGTCGACGTCGAACGCGGCGACGAACTCGACGTCGGAGACGTGGTAGTCGCCGAACGTGACGTGCATCAGCCCCGGGACGGCCCCGTCGGGTCGGCGTCCCGGTAGTACTCGACGCCCTGGATCAGGGAGGTGGCGCAGTTGCCGACTCCCACGATTGCTACTCGTACCGAACCCATCGGGTTTCCTTCCTTGTTGCTTCTGCCCGTGTCACGTGTGCCCGGGTCACGTCTTGGCCTTCGCACTCGCCGTTTCGGCGGGCGAGCCGGTGGGACGCCGGGATCGCGGCCGACGGCTCGCTGCCGGTGCGCTCGGCGTTGATCAGGTCGGAGAGCCAGCGCACCTCGCGCTCGACCGACTCGACCCCGTGCCGCTGGAGCTCGGCGGCGTAGCGGTCGACCTCCTTCTGCGTCATCGCCAGCTGGTTCTGCACGCGGTCCAGCCGCTCCTGGAGGCGGGTACGCCGTCCCTCGAGCACCCGCAGCCGGATCTCCATGTCGGTCGGCCGAAGAACGCGAACCGGATGTCGAAGTTGTCGTCCTCCCACGCGGTGGGACCGACCTCGGACATCAGCCGCTGGAACTCCGCCCGTGCCCGGCGTCGGTGAGCTGGTAGACGATCCGCGGGCGCCGGGTGACCGGCGTCGTCGTCGAGGCGACCTCCTCGATCAGGGCGCCGCGGAGCATCTTCTTCAGCGCGGGGTAGAGCGAGCCGTAGGACAGCACCCGGCCCCAGCCGAGCATCAGGTTGAGCCGCTTGCGCAGCTCGTAGCCGTGCATGGGTCCCTCGTGCAGCAGTCCGAGGACTGCCAGCTCGATGGTCTCGCCACGACGTGCCATGCGACCTATCGTAGCGATATATCCGGAACAGGCAGCGGAATCCCGGCCCGGACTGCTCCCGGACAGCGCCGCGAGCGGGCGCCGCCCGTCGGCGTGTGGCCGATCTCGCGTGCGTCAGGACTTCGCTCGCGCCCGGCGTGTTGCGTACCCTGTACCGGACGTGCGCGGACGCGTGCGCGTCCGTGTCGACAATCGACCACCCCCGAGATCCCTCTCCGGAGTCCGCCTTGAGTGGAAAGCGCCGGGCCGCCGGCCCTGCCGTGACCAAGAAGCCCCAAGCGACCCGACGCCGCCGCGAGCCGAGCTCAAGCAGCGCCGGCAAGTGGCTGCTGGTCGTCGGCCTGGTCTGCGCGCTGCTCGCGGTCGGCGGCCTTCGTCGTCCTCTACCAGTCGATCGACGTCCCGGACCCCAACGAGGACTTCCAGACCCAGACCTCGTTCGTCTACTACAACGACGGCAAGACCGAGCTCGGCAGGTTCGCCACCCAGAACCGCGAGTCGATCAGCGCTCGACGAGATGCCGCAGTCCATCAAGGACGCCGTGGTCGCCGCGGAGAACCAGGTCCTTCTGGACCGACCAGGGCATCGACCCCAAGGGCATCCTGCGCGCCGCCTTCAGCAACGCCCAGGGCAACGCGACCCAGGGCGCGTCGACGATCACCCAGCAGTACGTCAAGATCCTCTACCTCACCCAGGAGCAGACCCTCAAGCGCAAGGTCAAGGAAGCGATCCTCTCGCTGAAGCTGCAGCGCCAGCTGAGCAAGACAGCAGATCCTCGAGGGCTACCTCAACACCATCTACTTCGGCCGCGGCGCCTACGGCGTCCAGGCCGCCGCCAAGGCGTACTTCGACATCGAGGCCAAGGACCTCGACCTGCGGCAGAGCGCCGTGCTGGCGACCGTGCTCAACAACCCGACGCACCTACGACCCGGCCAACGGCAAGCAGGCGCAGGCAGGACCTCAAGGCGCGCTACGAGTACGTCCTGTCGAGCATGGCCGACGACCGGCGCCATCTCCGCCGAGCCAGGCCGACAAGGCCGCAGCGCGAGCTGCCGAAGTTCCCGAAGATCGAGGCAGGAGAGCCAGTACGGCGGCCAGCGCGGCCACGTGCTGACGATGGTGCGCGACGAGCTGGTCCGCCTCGGCTTCACCGAGGACGAGATCGAGGGCGGCGGCCTCCGGGTCACCACCACGTTCACCAAGAAGGCGATGGACGCCGCCGAGGAGGGCGTCGCTCGGCACGGCGCAAGGCCGCGAGCGGCTTCGGCGACAAGGACCTGCACATCGGCGTCGCCAGCGTCGAGCCCGGCACCGGCGCGGTGCGCGGCTTCTACGGCGGCCAGGACTACCTCGACTCCCAGATCAACTGGGCGGTCGCGGGCGGCCAGGCGGGCTCGACGATGAAGCCGTTCGCGCTGGCCGCCGCGATCGAGCGACGGCTTCTCGCTCAAGGACACCTTCGAGGGCAACTCGCCCGATCGTGCTCCCCGACGGCACCGACTTCGAGAACCAGGGCGACACCGACTACGGCTCCGCGGTCTCGATGATCACAGGCCACCGAGGACTCCATCAACACCGCCTTCATCGACATGACCGACGAGCATGGACGAACGGGCCGGAGAAGGTCCTCGACGCCGCCGAGCGACATGGGCATCCCGCCGGCGAAGCCGACCGCCCGCAAGGCGCCCGGCTTCCCCAACTCCACGCCCGGGCCTCGAGCCCACCGCCGGCGTCGCGCTGGGCAGCGCGACGGTCAGCCCGATCAACATGGCCAACGCCTACGCCACCATCGCCAACGAGGGGCAGGCCGCCGAGCCCTACATCATCGAGAAGGTCGTCGACCGCAACGGCGAGACCCGCTACACACCACAAGGTCGAGGACGACCGAGGCGGTCGACGAGGACATCGCCGCCGACGTCACCTACGCCCTCCAGCAGGTCGTCCAGAGCGGCTCGGGCACCGCGGCGCTGGCGCTCGGCCGGCCGGCCGCCGGCAAGACCGGCACCGCCACCAACGGCAAGGGCGAGGTGTCCTCGGCGTGGTTCGCCGGCTACACCCCCCAGCTGGCGACCGTCGGTGATGTACGTCCGCGGCAAGGGCAACGAGCAGCTCGAGGGCTGGCTGCCGTCGTACTTCGGTGGCGACTACCCGGCCGAGACCTGGACCGCGGTCATGCAGCGGGCGATGGAGGGGCTGCCCGATCGAGGAGTTCCCGCCGCCGGCGTACGTCGACGGCGACGCGCCCGAGGAGGGCCACGAGCCGTACACGCCGCCGCCCGCGCCGACGCCCGACGCCGCCGCCGCCGCCGCCCCCGCCGCCCTCCAAGACGCCGACCGAGGAGCCGACGACCGAGGAGCCGACCGCCGACCGAGGAGCCGACCGCCGACGCGAGCGAGCCGCCGCCGACGGAGGACGCCGCCTGCCGACGACGAGCCGCCGCCGACGACCCGTCCGACCGCCTGACGAGCCCGAGCGACGGCAACCCGCCGGCGGCGGCAGCAACGGCGCGACCAGCAGGAGGCGGCCCGGGAGCGCTCCGGCGTGACCGACCGGTGACTCGGCGAGGGACCGGGTCCACCCCACCCGGGACGACCCGGTCGTCGCCGCCCTCAGCGAGGCGGTCGGGGGACCGGTCGGCGCGCACGCCGGCCGGCACCCGTGGTGGACGCCGGTCCGGGTCGTGCTCGCCCTGACCGCGCTCTGCTTCGCGCTCGGGATGGTGCAGAAGGCGCCGCTGCTTCGAGGACTCCTGGCAGGACGGCGACGCCCGCTACACCCACATGTGCTACTCCGACCTGCCCTACCTCTACACCGGGCGCGGGTTCGCCGAGCTGGACTGGCCCTACTCCGACGACGAGCAGGTGCGGGCCCGGTACGACGTCATGGAGTACCCCGTCGGCATCTCCTACTGCGGCCTGGGGCGACCGCCTGGGTCACCCACTGGGCTGAACGGGTCGCCCGACATCGAGCCGCCGCTACGCGATGCCGGCCGACGCCCTCGCCGGCAGCGAGGAGGTCGCGCGCGGAGGTCGCGGCTGTTCGTCGTGCGTCAACGCGGTCGGCTTCGCGGTCGCCGGCGCTGCTCGCGGCCTGGTTGCTGACCCGGGTCAACCCGCGCCGGCCCTGGGACGCCGCGTCTTTCGCGCTCGTCACCGGCGCTGGCCCTGACCGCGCTGGTCAACTGGGACCTGCTGGCGGTGGTCCTCGTCGCCGGCGCCCTGTGGGCGTGGGCCCGCGACCGACCGGTGCTCACCGGCGTGCTGATCGGCCTCGGCACCGCGACCAAGCTGTACCCGCTGTTCCTGCTCGGCGCGACTCCTGGTGATCTGCCTGCGCGACCGCCGGCTCGCGCGACTTCGCGGTCACCGTCGGCGCGGCCGTGGCGGCCTGGGTGCGTGGCCAACCTGCCCGGCGTACCTCACCGGGCCGAGCAGTGGCAGGTCTTCTGGGGCTTCAACGCCGACCGGGGCGCCGACCTCGGCTCGATCTGGCTGGTGGTCGACGCAGGCGCTCGACGCCGACGTTCGAGCCGCGCACGGTCAACTCGGTGTCGTGGCTGTTCTTCGTCGCGTGGTGCCTCGGGGTGCTCGTGCTCGGGCTGCGGGCGCCGCAGACGCCGCGGCTCGCCCAGCTCGGGTTCCTGGTCGTGGCCGGCTTCCTGCTGGTCAACAAGGTCTACTCGCCGCAGTACGTGCTGTGGCTGCTGCCGCTCGCCGTGCTGGCCCGGCCGCGCTGGCGCGACCAGCTGGTCTGGCAGGCCGGCGAGGTCTTCTACTTCGCGACGCGTGTGGTGGTACCTCGGCGGCTACCTCGACCCCGCCGGCGGCGGCGACGCCGGGTTCTACTGGGTGGCGATCGTGGTGCGGATGCTGGCCGAGCTCTACCTCGTCGCGGTCGTGGCCCGCGACGTCCTGCGGCCCGAGCACGACCCGGTCGACCGCACCGATCAGTCGAGTGACCGACCCGGTCGAACGTCGGTGGCGGTGTAGCGCACCCGGACGTCGACCTCGTCGCCGACCTCGGGGACCTGCGCGCCGTGCGGGAGGAACAGCATCGAGGCCTGCATGTGCGGCGGCTCGGCGAACAGGCGCTGCTTGCCGTCGATCGTGAACGGCGACGCGCACGAACCCGACGCGCGTCGAGGCCGCCGCGGGCCAGCGGTGGCCGCCCGCGGCCTTGAGGCGACGACTCGCCGGTCGGCGACTCCAGACCGATGCCGTGGGCGGTGCCGCCGCTGACGACCAGCAGGTGGCCGGACCTTGGGCGCGGTGCGGCCGCGGTAGCCGAACGGCGTCGCCGCGCTCGACCGGGTGCACGTCGAGCACGGTCGCGGTCACCCGCGAGCGCGCCGCGGTCGCCGAGCCACAGGTCGGTGCCGATCCGCGGCCGGAACGTGAAGTCGGCGTACGCTCGCGCGGAGCGCGTCCAGCTCGTCGCGGGTGAGGTGGCTGACCCAGATGGTGCCGGTGCGGTCGTCCGCGAGGCCCGGCGGCGACGACGTCGTTGAGCAGCCGCTGCACCTCGCCGAGGTGGGAGCCCTGGGCGAGCGGCAGGTGCAGCGCGACGCCCTCGAGCCAGGCCGTGTCCGCGATCGCGAGCCGCTCGGCGAGGCCGCGCAGGTCGCGGGCGGTCAGGCCGTGCCGGTGCATGCTGGTCAGCAGCTCGAGCACGAACCGGGCATCGCGGCTGCCGGTCGAGCAGGCGCGTCGAGGTCGGTCGGGCCGGCCGACCGTGTGGATCACCCGGCCGGCGTAGCGCCGGGTCGACGTCGAGGGCGGCGCCGAACGGCCGCCACGGCGTCAGCACCAGCAGGTCGCCGTCGAACGCGGGGCGACCTCGGGCAGCTCCTCGTAGGTGCCGACCGCGAGGGTGTCGCGTCCGAGCCCTGGTCCGCGAGCCACTGGGCCTTGCGGGCGAGCCGGCCGAGGCCGAAGCCGTAGCCGTTGCCCTTGGCCACCGGCACCAGCCCGGGCGTCGCCTCGGCGACCTCGCGCAGGTGGGCGCGCCAGCGCTCGCCGTCGACGGTGAGGGTCAGGCTCATCTGTCAGCGCCGCTTCATGTAGAGGTCGAACGCCTTGTAGAGCAGGCGGTTGAGCGGCAGGTCCCACTCGCCGGCGTACTCGACGGCCTCGCCGCCGGTGCCGACCTTGAACTGGATCAGCCCGACGTGCGGGTCGTCGGCGTCGAGGGTGTCGGTGATGCCGCGCAGGTCGTAGACGTCGGCGCCGGCCGCGAGCGCGTCGCGGATCATCGCCCACTGGATCGGCGTTGGAGCCGCGCACCTCGCGCTTCTCGGTGGAGGAGGCGCCGTAGGAGTACCACGCGTGGGCGCCGACCCGGATCGCGATCGTGGCCGCGACCAGGTCGCCCTCGTGGTCGGGCGAACCAGAGCCGGATCCGGTCGGGGTCCTCGGCGCTGAGGGCGTCGTACATGGTCTGGAAGTAGGCCAGCGCCGCGGGGCGTGAAGTGGTCGCGCTCGGCGGTGTGGACGTAGAGGTCGTGGAACGCCTTGAGGTCGGCGCTGCCGTCGCCGGGTCTGGCGGCGGACACCTCGACGCCCTCCTTGGCGGCCTTCTTGATGTTGCGCCGCCACTGCTGGTTCATGCCCTTGAGGACGTCGTCCTCGGTGCGGTCGGCCAGCGGGATCCAGAAGATGTACTGCGGCTGGCCGGCGGCGAAGCCGCCCTCGGCCGCCTGCGGCCGCCAGCCGAGCTCGTGCAGCTGGGCGACCACGCGGGCGCCGGTGGCGGCTGCGCTCCAGCGGCGGCACCTCGCCGAGGCGGCGCACGGCGTCGTCGGCGATGCCCTCCTTGACCTGGGCGGCGCGTCCAGCGGCGGGTGACCACCGGCGGGCCCATCCGGACCCCGAACGCGCCCTGTCCGCTTGAGGTGGGCGGCCATCGGCGTCGAGCCACGCGGCCGAGGTCGTCGGACTCCCAGTCGATGACCGGGCCCTCGGGCAGGTAGGCGAGGTAGCGCTTGACCTGCGGCAGCTGGCGGTAGAGCACCAGCGCGGCGCCGACCAGCTCGTCGTCGCGGAACCAGCCGAGCGACTCGCGCCGCCACTCCGTCTTCACCTGTCCCCAGGCCGGGGTCTGCAGGAAGCTCGCCGAGCGCTGGCGCCGGACGAAGTCGAGGTGCTCGGACTCGGAGATCGCGCGGACGGTCAGCACGGTGCCCGAGGCTACCGGGCTGCGAGGCTCAGAGCCGCTCGCGGAGCCAGGCGAAGTCGGCGCGGTGCTCGTCGGCGACCACCCGGGCGTCTCGCAGACGACGGGCGCGCCGGCGTCGCGGACGACCGCGGCCAGCAGGTCGGGGTCGATCCGGCCGGCGCCGAGGTTGGCGTGCCGGTCGGCGCCGGAGTCGAACTCGTCGCGGCTGTCGTTGCAGTGGACCAGGTCGATCCGGCCGGTGATCCGGCGGACGTCGTCGACGACCGTCTCGAGGGCGTTGCCGCCGGCGTGGGCGTGGCAGGTGTCGAGGCAGAAGCCGACCATGGTCCGAGCCCTCGGCGGCGGCGATCGCGTCCCACACCCGGCGATCCGGTCGAGGTGGCGGGTCATCGCGTTGTCGCCGCCGGCGGTGTTCTCGATCAGCAGCGGCAGCTTGAGGTCGGTGGCCTCGACCGCCTTGCGCCAGTTGTCGAAGCCCTTCGCCGGGTCGTCGTCCTCGTTGCACGTGGCCGCCGTGCACGATCAGGCCCTTGGCCCCGATCTCGGCGGCGGCGTCGACGTGCTGCTGGAGCAGCTTGCGGCGACGGGATCCGGATCCGGTTGTTGGTGGTCGCCACGTTGACGATGTAGGGCGCGTGGACGTAGAGGTCGATGCCCGCCGCCTCGGCGTCGGCCCGCAGCCCGTCGGCACCGCCGGCGTACCGGAACTCGGGCCCCTTGTAGCCCTGGGGGTCGCCGAGGAAGAACTGCACCAGGTCGGCCTCGCGGGCCCGCGCCTCGGCGATCGGGTCGGTCTGGTCGACGTGGGCGCCGAGCCGGAGAGTCATCCGGCCATCGTAGGGAGCGACGGACTAGACAGCTGAACGGGCCGCCCCAGCCGTTTCAACAAGGCTCCTGCCAGTTTGCTGATTCCAGATACACGACACCGACCGCGGTGGTCTCATGCAAACACGCGCGTCACGCGCAATGCAGCACCAATGGGGTTCAGGGGGACGGTGTGGGTTCAACCACGGCACGCTCGGTGGCAAACATCCGGAATTGGACGAAAAGCCAGCGGCGTCGTGCGCGACGCATGCTCGTGACCGTCGTGAGTCTGGCGGTGCTGGGCAGCCCGGCGCTCACCCCGACGGCGAACGCGTCGTCTCCCGCCGAGAACGACGCGTCCAACCTGCGGATCGGCGTCCTCGCCCTGGCGGGTGCGGTCTCGGCCGTGGGCCAGACCCCTGAGCTCTCGACGCCGCTGCCGTTCACGACCACCTCCCTTGCCGACGTGCTCGAGCTCGACGAGCAACTCACCGCGAACCTCACCGCCGCCCTGGCCGGAGCCGACCTCGAGGACGCGCTCGGTGAGCTCGAGGGCGTGCAGGTGATCGCGGACGGCGATCCGGACCGGATCACGTTCCGCTACTCCCGCACGGTCGAGGACCACGAGCTCGCGCTGGTCTACGACGACGGCGACCTGCGGTTCGGCCCCAACGACGGCGCCGGCAAGCTCGACGTCTCGCTCACCACCCGCGCCTCCGACCCGTTCGTGGTGGAGGTCGACGAGAGCCAGCCGGACCCGCTGCTGCGGGTGGCGCTGGTCAGCCAGCCGGTGATGGACCTCGAGGTCGACCTCGAGACCCCGAGCCTCGACGCCTTCGGCGCCAGGCAGGGCTTCACCGAGCTCGACGTGACCGGCGGCAAGTACAAGCTGCACCGGGACCGCGACATCGTCATGCGCGACCCGGACGGCCGCGGCCTGCTGACCCTCGAGGACCTTCGCTACTCCACCCTGCCCGACCTGTTCCGCATCGAACCGGGTCGAGACGAGGACGACGTGGTCGTCCCGGACGTGCTCGACGTCAGCTTCGGTGTCGCCCTGCCCTCCTCCCTGGCCGGAGGGACCACCGACGAGCGGGACGGAACTCTGTCGATCGGCCTCGACGACATCCCGGAGGGTGGGGTCTGGCCGACCGCCGCCGACGCGACGCGGGACTACGGCACTGCCCTGACCCGGGCCACCGGGCTGTCCATGGTGGACGGCCTCTCCTCGCTGGCGCAGTACACCGGCACCGTGCTCGCCCTGCAGGACGCGGCCGACGTACCGTTCCCGAACCTCACCGGCGGTACCGGTGACCTGTTCGCCCCCGGCGACAAGCTGCTCGACCTGCTCTCGACGGCTGCCGCCGCCCAGATCCAGTGCGGTGCGGCACCCGAGAACCCGCCCGTCGGCGTCGCGGCGCCCGGCGACACCGTCTACTGCGCGGCCGTGACCCCTGAGGGCGTCGGCACCGTCACCAACGTGAGCTGGACGACGAACCGCGGCGACGGAACCGTCGTCACGCCGGTGGCGCCGCTGACCACGGTCGGGGCCGTCCCGACCGGTGTGGTGCAGGTCAACGGTTCGGACGGCGAGCCCGACATCAGCGTCGCCTTCACCGCGGAGGGTCAGCAGCTCGAGGCCAGGTCGATGCCGCACACCGTCCAGGACGTCGTACGCAGGATCGAGGAGATCGGCGCCTCGCAGGCGGACGCAGCACTGAGCACCGGGCGTCTCGACATCGGGGTCGACCTGCGCCAGGCCACCGGCAGCGCCAGCCTGCCGCTCGGCAACCCCGGGACCCTGGGCGCTCTGGTCGGGCTCACCGGACTGGGGTCCGAGGGCGACGGGACCAGCAATGCCACGGCCACCGCCACCGCCACCGGCGGGTCGTTCGACGTCGGGTTCGGCATCGAGACCGGGGACGTGGCCGTGGAGGACAGCCGGGAGACGGTCCTGCTCCCCGAGGACGACTCACTGCTACGGATCGACGACCTCGCCGCGACCGCACCGACCAACGTGAACGACCTGCCGGCCCGGATCGGCTTCCTCGGTGTGACCGCCGATCTGACCGGCCTCAGTCTGGGCAGTCAGGGCGACGATGCCGCCGTGACGCTCGGGCGAGTCGGCGGCGGCAGCGCACCGCTGCCGATCAACACCCTGCTCAACGAGGACGGTGGTCTTGATCCCGACCAGGTCGACCTGACCTCGAACGTCACGGCGGGCATCGCCTTCACCGCCACCGAGAAGGCGCTCCCCGGAGGGGCCCTTGCCACCGGCCCGAGCCCCGCGGCGACCGGTTCCGCCAGCGTCAGCTGGGGGCCCGGCGGGTTGCCCAGCGTGACGTTCGGGACCGGCTACCAGGAACTGCGCGTCTTCGACCCGGTGCCGGCTGCGTTCCTGTCCGGCAACGCCGTCGTCACTCAGGGCACCGGCGACGCCCCCGACACGGTGGTCGTCAACCTGCCCACCGGGGCGGGCCTCTACGACGCCCTCGGCGTCCCGGCTCCCGCCTCTGACACGGCACCACGGACTGAGGTGGCTCGTCGCCTGGTGACCGCGGGGCTGGCCTGCCAGAACGTCACCCTCGTCGACTCGGACACCCTGACCTGCGACGGTCTCGCTCCCAACGGCGAGGCCGGCCTGCCGGCGGGGCCGGTCGAGATGATCGTCCTGGGCGACCCGTTCGCGCTGCGTAACTCGATCGTCGAGGGACTCTCGGCGACCCTGGCCTCCTTCGACCGGCTCGACGGCGACAACCGCGCCGCTGACGGACCCGGAGGTACGAACCTGCCCGAGGACCAGTACACCTCGACCCTGCCGCTGGTGGACCTGAAGCCGAACCAGCTCGCGATCGAGCGAGCCGCCCTGACGACCGGCCTGACCAACCTGGCCAAGGCTGCCGCCGAGGACGAAGCCAATCCGGTCAACTCCGCCGGCATCCCGACCAGCGCGTATGCATCCGTCTCCAGCGCCCAGGAGCTCCACGGCGCGATCGGCGGACTGGTCACCGGACCGGGTGGCTCCTACGGCGCGCAGCTCGGCTACGACATCGCCGACGGTGACCTCGGCATCTCGGTGACTGCCTCGGCCCCCAGCGGCTCGACCCTGCCGGCACCTCTGCGCTTCTCGGTCGAAGGTCCCGGCCAGGTGTCGAGCGAGGACACCTTCCCCGTCGGCGTCACTTCCACGACCACGCTGGCGATCGATGTCGACACCGAGACCGCACGTCCGGCCGTGGCCGACGAGACCGGCACGGTGTCCACCGCGTCGCTGGGCTTCGCACCTGGCCCGCTGGGCAACCGGAAGCTCACGGCCGGCATCGGTGACTTCACGGTCACCGGCAGCGGCAGCACCGCGGACCTGGGCGTCAGGGTCACCACCGACTACGTGCCCTCGGCCACCGCACTCGAGACGACGCGCACCAACGCGCGGACCTCGGGTCGCGCGGCGGTCGCGAGTCTCAACGTCGGCGCTGACACTCCGCTCACCTACGCGGCCGACGCCACGGACTCCTCGGGCGGCGAGGGCGTCGACCCGCCGGCGCCCGAGGCGATGCAGGTGAAGTACGCCGCCGAGGGACTCGACGGGCTCGCCACCGCGCTCGAGCAGGCGATGGACGGCGCCGCCCCGCGCAACCTGGACGAGGAAACCGGCGCGGCGATCTCCGCCCCGCTGATCGGGAGCAACCTCGACGCGGGCGCCGAGGTGCCGAAGATCCTGCGCGATCTCACCAGCCAGCTGCGCAACAAGTTCGACCTCCCCGCGGTCACCGGAGCCGAAACGGCGGCCGACCTGGAGACCGCTCTCGAAACGGCGACGAAGGGCGCGGTGAACGCCACGACCGGGCTCGACGACGTCAGCAGCGCCACCGCGGAGGTCACCTGCACCGGCGCCGAGTGCGAGCCGTGCGACCCTCCGGCGGAGGACGAGGAACCGGAACCCTGCACCACCGAGGGTCCCACCGCCTGGGAGAGCGTCAGCATCAGCGTCAACCTGGCCGGCACCTCGAAGACCGGGAAGACCCCGTTCGACACCGGGCTCCCCGGCCTGGAGCTCCGCTCCGACTACGAGGTCGACACCGCCACCGACTGGACGCTGCCGATCACCCTCGAGCTTGCCCGCGGCGTCGGACCACGGGTCCGGATCGACCAGGGCGAGGCACTCGAGCTGAATGTCGCTGCGTCGCTCCCGAGCGACGGCATCAAGGCCATCGTCGGCTACCTCCCTGCCGAGATCACCGCGGCCACCGCGGCCAAACGGTCGATGGACGCCACCATCAAGATCGAGCCGGCCGTGCCCGAGGGGGAGACGTCGACGACGTACGACCTGTTCCAGCTCTACGACGGTGAGCTGACCGCCCGGCCGTCCTTCACCGACCTCGGTGACGCCGAGACCGGGCTGTCGCTCGACTTCAACACCCTCACCGAGGACTCCGGAACCTTCGACCTCTCCGGCAACATCGACATCCCATGGAGCGCGGACGGAGGCTTCGTCGACGACGTGACCTACAACGAGGTCCAGCTCGACATGGGCGAAGTGGTGGATGCGATCGCGACCCCGTTCGACGTCGTCGATCCCTACCTCGCTCCGATCCGCGACGTGATCGACGTCCTGCGTACCCCGATCCCGGTGGTCTCAGACCTCTCCGAGCTCGGCGGCGGTGGCGAGGTCTCGCTGCTCAGCCTGCTCGAGACGCTCTCCGCGGCCACCCAGAAGCCCCAGCTGGAGCTGGCCTACCGCGTGATCGGCCTGATCGACGGGGTGACCGCCGTGGTCGGTGCCGTCGCCGCACTCAAGGCCAAGCCCGGAGACGAGGGTGTGGGGCTGGAGAGCCTGGCGGAGGCCGGGTCGGTGCTGCGGGTCGACCCCTCCGAGGTCGAGCTCTACGAGAAGTGCACCGAGACCGTCTCGACGACCAAGCCCGCCACCGGGACCACGGCAGCGTCGACGACGAAGAAGAGTGCGCCCTGCCCGGACACGAACTTCTTCGAGACCGAGAAGGCCAAGCCCGCGGCCGGCGTCCCGGGACAGACGACCAACGGCAACCGCTCCGGCACCCGGAACGTGAAGCAGAACATGTCGCGGACCACCAAGGGCCTGACCGGAAGCGTGCCGGGCTTCTCCCTGCCGTTCCTCGAGGACCCCGACCAGCTCATGGACCTGCTGACCGGTGAGGGCGAGGCGTCGTACTTCCGACTCGACCTCGGTTCTCTGGTCGCCCAGGTCGCCTACACCAAGCGGTTCGGGCCGATCATGGCCGGGCCGGTGCCGATCGTGCCGTTCGTCGGCGGCTCGATCTCGGTCGAGGGTCGGCTGGCGATGGGCTTCGACTCGCGGCCGCAGACTCTCGCGGCCGAGTCCCTCTCCAGCCCTGGTGACGTGGACGGCCTCATCGAGGCCTACGGCCGCTTCGACGACGGCGACATCATCACCGAGGGCTTCTACCTCGACGACCTCGACGCAGACGGTGTCGACGTCCCCGAGGTGAAGATCGTGACCACGCTCGAGGCCGGGGCCGGCGTCAGCATCGGCATCGTCACCGCCGGCCTCAAGGGCGGGATCACGCTCACCATCAACCTCGACATCAACGACCCGAACGACGACGGACGGTTGCGCACGGCGGAGATCAACACGATCTTCGCGGGCAAGCCGGAGTGCGTCTTCGACGTCAGCGCCGAGCTCGAGGCCTTCATCTCGATCTTCATCTCGATCGAGCTGCTGTTCACCTCGCTCGACTATTCGTTCGACCTGCTGCGACTCGGCCCCTACACGTTGTTCGAGTACGGGTGCCCGGACCTGGTGCCGGTCCTGGTGGTCAGGAACGGCAACAACCTGGCCCTGACGTCGGGCAGTCGCAACGGCTCTCGCGTCACCCCGGTCGGCGACGTCTCGGACGACTACGAGGTGCGCCAGTTCGACACCGGCGGCGGCGCGGCCGGCGGCGGCACCACGGAGTACGAGGTCTCGGCCTTCGGCCGCGTCCAGCGCGTCGTCGTGACGACTCCGGGCGAGGGCTACCACGTCGACATCTTCGAGTCAGGCATCGGGACCTCGATCGTGAAGGCCGCGGAGTTCGACCCGACGTCCCTGCCGACCTTCTCCGCCGACGGCGGCGGGGCAGAGGACCGGATCTCGTTCCTTCCCGGCGAGACCTACGAGAGTCGACGACCAGCGCCAAGCTGGTGGCCACCGACTTCTCCACGAGCGTGACCTCGCTGACCGGAGGCGCGTTGAGCGACACCCTGGTGACCGGCAACGGCAACGACAGGGGCATCGACGGCGGGCTCGGCGACGACAGCATCGACACCGGGCTCGGCGACGACATCGCCACCGGTGGCGGGGACAACGACGTGATCACCGGTGGGGCCGGCCGCGACGACTTGTCCGGTGGCGACGGGGCTGACCAGGTCGAGGGTGGTCCCGGCGCAGACCGGGCGAGCGGCGGACTGGGTGACGACGGCCTGGTCGGCGGTCCCGGTCGCGACGTACGAGCCGTGCTGGTGCTGCCCGAGGGCCGCCCGGCGACCGTGGTCGACGACCAGGTGCGACTTGGCTTCGACTCCGGAGACATCCTCGTCGGCGGCGGTGGCGCCGACAGCGTGGACGGTGGAGACGGCACGGACGTCGTGGTGGGTGGCGATGCGTCCACCCTGACGACGCCTGCGATCGGCAGCCTCATGCGGACCGGCCAGCGGGAAGTGAACCTGCTGATCGAGAACAAGGCCAACCCTCCGACCAACCCGGTGCAACGAAATATCGACGTGGACACGGCCCAGGTCCCGAGTGACGAGGAGCTCGACCCGCTGTGCAACTCGGGGACCCTTGCGCCCGGGAGCGGCAACAGCGACTACGTGACCGGTGGTCCGGAGCGGGACATCGTGGTCGGCGGCGAGGGGCCCGACCGCCTGGACGGCGGCGCCGGTCCCGACGAGATCTGTGGCCGCAACGGCGACGACGACGCCTCCGGCGACGGGGGCACCGAGGAGGACGGCGACAACGCCGATGTGATCCGCGGCGGCCACGGCAGCGACCGGATCGAGGGCGGCCGCGGCGCAGACACGGTCTTCGGCGACGACGTGTCGTTGTACCGCGGCAGCGGCGAGAACGCAGGCCGGGTCCTCGACGGCAGCCTGGGTGGCACCGCGGACGGTGCCGGCGCCGACTACCTCGACGGGGCCGACGCGGCCGACGTGCTCAGCGGTGGCGCCGGCTCGGACCTGGTGCTCGGTGGGCTCGGGAACGACATCTCCTCCGGTGAGGGCCGGGACACGGTCGGGGGTGACGGCACGACACCCGACGTCGCGGACCGGCTCCTCGGCTGCAACCTCACGACTCGTGTCGTCGACGGCAAGGTCGACCTCAACGGTGACCTCCTGGCCGGAGCGGGTGGCGGCGGCATCACCTCGGACGACGGCCGGATCGCCGGCCTCGGCGTCGACGACGGTGTGGTCAAGACCCTCGGCGGAACCGGGAACTTCGACGGGCTCGTCGGAGGGGTGGTGATCCTCGGCGGCATGGTCGACCTGGACAACAACGGCACCGCCGGCAACGGCGACACCGGCATGGTCCCGCTGGCCTCCGTCCTCGCCACGTCCGGCAGCAACACTGCGGGTGACTGCCTCCTGTCCGGCGACGGTGATGACGAGCTGCGCGGTGGCCACGGCTCGGACTACCTGGGTGCCGGCGAAGGCACCGACTTCGCCGTCGGTGGTGACGCCCACGACCTGGTGCTCGGTGACGGCGGCGTCGACGTGCTCCTGGGAGGCGGTCACGACGACGTCCTCGTCGGCGGCCTCGGCGACGACCACCTTCAGGGCGAGGACGGCGACGACCGGCTGCGCGGCAACGAGGGCGAGGACGACCTCATCGGCGGCGGCGACGCCGACGGCGCAACGGATGGGCAGGACGTGCTCCTCGGTGGCCGTCAACGCGACGTGCTCGCTGCCGAGAACGCGACCCTGGTGTCGCCGGGCATCGTGGGAGCGGTGACGGCCGAGATCGGGAACGAGGAGACCGAGGAGACCGACGACACGATCCCGGCAGTGCCCTGGACCTCAGCCGGCGGGGTGCCGGCCGCGGTCCTTGCGGACGCAGATTCAGAGCTGCCGACCTTCGACAGCGCGGTCGCCTGTGCCGGCGATGATTCCGACCGATCGGTGAGCATTCTCGAGAGCGACGGCTCGGCAGGAACGCCCGCGCAGTCGCCAGGAACGCCGTTGGCGTACGACGAGCTCTACGGCGGGTTCGACTGTGACTGGGTCTTCGGCTCCGAAGGCGACGACGTGGTCCGCGGAGGCCAGGACGACGACGTGGTCGAAGGTGGACCCGGGGCGGACCGCGCCAATGGTGACGACGGGCGCGATGTGGTCGTCGGCGGATCGTCGCTCGATCACGTCGACGGTGACGATGTCTCCGTCGACCGCGACGGTTCCGGCGAGCTGGACGGCGCCGACATCATCAACGGCGACGGCGGACCCGATGGCCAGTTCGACAGCGACCTGATCGCGGGCGACAACGCCCTACCGATCCGGTTGGTCCCGGACGAGGACAGCGACGTCGCGGCGTACGTGGTCCAGCTCCACGACGTGCCGAGCGACGAGGCGCCGCTGGCGACCGCTGGCGGCGGCGACACCATCGAGGGGGGTGGTGCGTCCGACCGGGTCTTCGGCCAGGGCGGCAACGACGACATCACGACCGGCTCCGCTGACGACTACATCGAGGGCAACGACGGAGCGGACTCCGTCCGTCCCGGTGGCGGCGACGACGACGTGATCGGCGGTTCGTCGGCTGCCGACGGCTTGCCGCTCGGTGCTGACGGTTCGCGACTGGGGGCGACCCTGTCGGCCGCACCCTACGACCAGACCGCATCGGGCGTCGCCGACGGCGACGACGACATCGACGGCGGCACCGGTGTCGACGTCATGCTCGGCGACAACGGCCGGATCACGCATCCGGACGCCACCGACTCGGCGTCGCGCGACATCGCGCTGACCGACGAGGAGTCCGACCTTGCCTCCGGCGACGACACGCTGGCCGGCGACGACGACCCTGACCGGGTCTACGGGCAGGACGGCGACGACCAGATCAGGGCCGGGGCCGGCGACGACTACGTCGAGGGCAACTCCGGCACGGACACCGCCTACGGCGACGGCGACGCCGACGTCGTGATCGGCGGCTCGTCGGTGAGCCCGGCCAGCGACCAGACGCTCGCGACCCTGTCGGTGGTCGAGATCCCCGACGCCGGCGACGTGCTGTTCGGTGACGACGCGTCCGCGGAGGAGATCGGGACCGACCAGCTCTTCGGTGACAACGCGACCGTGCTCCCGGTGGGAGCGAAGACGGTGGTCCAGCTCGCCGACGTACCCGTGGGCACCGCGGCCGCCGACGGCACCAGCGGTGATGACCTCATCGACGGTGGCAGCGCGCTCGACGGAGCGAGCGAACCGGACCGGGTGTTCGGGCAGGGCGGCGACGACACCGTCACCACCGGGTCCGAGGCCGACTACGTCGAGGGCAATGACGGCGACGACACGATCAGTGCCGGCGGCGGAGCTGACGACGTGCTCGGCGGCTCCTCCACGACCAACGGCCAGGCGTACGGCGGGACCGGTGACCGACTGTTCGCCGACATCGCCGGCCGCACCGACGCCAGCGCCGCCCGCGTGCTCGACGGCGTCGACACGATCGAAGGTGGCGGCGGAGACGACACCGTGCTCGGCGACAACGGCCGGATCACCCGGCCGCCGGCCGACGCGCCGATCCCCGACGTGGCGATGGCCGACACGGCCGCGGGCGGGACCTCGGGATCCGACGTGCTGTCCGGCGACGGAGGAGACGACGTCCTCTACGGACAGCTCGACGACGGAGCAGCCGGCGACTGGGGGGCCGGCGACCGGCTCGCGGGGGGCCGCGGCAGTGACGCCCTGCTGGGCGACCTCGCGGTCACCAAGCTGACCCCGGCCGCCGACCTCGGCGCCCCACGGACCGTCGCGTCGAACAGTGACGGCATCCGCGAGGACATCTACCAGTCCGGCACCCGCGTCCCGGTCACCTGGGTCCCGGAGGGGACCGCCGAGACCGGCGGTCCGGACCTGGCCTTCGGCGACGAGGGGAACGACGTCCTTCGCCTGGGTGGCGGCAGCGACCTGGGCAACGGCGGCAACGGTGAGGACGTCGTCCTCGGTGCCGCCGGCGACGACGCCCTGTGGGGCGGCCTCGGCCACGACCGGCTCTTCGGCGGGTACGGCGCCGACGACCTCGACCTCAAGGCCCGCAGCGGCGACCCGGGCGAGTACGCCGACACCCGCCCGGCCGAGGACGGGGACGCCCAGGAGCTGACCTCCAACGGCGCGGACCTCATCTACGGCGGATGGGGACCCGATGAGTCCCAGGCCGACGTCGGTGGGACCGGCAAGCAGCCGGCATCGGACGTCCTGGTCGACTGGGTCGGCGCACACAACGTCTACTACGTGTGCGAGGGCGCCTACGGGGCGGGCAGGATCATCCGGCAGAGCAGCCCGGCCTTGCAGGACCTGATGGTGACCCTGGCCAAGGCGAGCGGCAGCCAGGAGGTGAGCCTGCGCGACTCGGGTGGCTGGTTCGACCTGGGGATGGTCTACAACCAGGACAAGAGCGGCAACACGGCGAAGAGCCCGGAGCACCCCGGCCACTTCACCTGCGGCTGAGCAGTCGGGGTCCGGTCCGCGGCGATTGTCACGGACCGGACCCTCGCTGTTAGCCTTTGGCGGTTCCTTCGGGTACCCGCCTGCCGACGCAGGTCGGAGTGCCGGAACTGCCGCCTCCGGGTGGCGCAACGCAACGCCCTCCTGCCACGGAGAGACCGTGGCCGCTGAGTCCAGAGGAGGTGGAGACCGCTGTGCGTGCCTACGAAGTGATGGTCATCCTCGACCCGAGCCTCGAAGAGCGCACCGTCGAGCCGTCGCTCGACAAGTACCTCAACGTCATCCGCAAGGACGGCGGCACCGTCGAGTCCGTCGACGTCTGGGGACGCCGCCGGCTGGCCTACGAGATCGACAAGAACGCCGAGGGCATCTACGCCGTCATCTCGCTCGCAGCCGAGCCGGCCACGGTCAAGGAGTTCGACCGCCAGCTCAGCCTCAACGAGTCCGTCCTGCGCACGAAGGTGATCCGTCCCGAGCGTCCACTGAGTCGCTGTGGATCGAGACCCTTCCCCCTGTCGGCGCCGCAGGCTTTGATGGGGCACCGATGGACAACGACCTGCACCGAATCAACAAGGGAGACCTGACATGGCAGGCGAGACCGTCATCACCGTCGTCGGCAACCTCGTCGACGACCCGGAGCTGCGCTTCACCCCCTCGGGTGCGGCCGTGGCCAACTTCCGGATCGCGTCGACGCCGCGCACCTTCGACAAGCAGACCAACGAGTGGAAGGACGGCGACGCGCTGTTCCTCTCCTGCTCGGTCTGGCGGCAGGCCGCGGAGAACGTCGCGGAGTCCCTCCAGAAGGGGATGCGCGTCGTCGTCCAGGGCCGCCTGAAGTCGCGCCAGTACGAGACCCGCGAGGGCGAGAAGCGCACCGTCTTCGAGATCGACGTCGACGAGGTCGGCCCCTCGCTGAAGTACGCCACGGCCAAGGTCACCCGCACCCAGCGCTCGGGCGGCGGCGGCGGCTACGGCGCCCAGCAGGGCGGCGGCGCAGCCGGCGGCAGCAGCCGCGACCCGTGGGCCACCCCGGCTCCGCCGAGCGGCGGCCAGCGCCGCCGGCGGCCAGCGGCGGCGGCCGGCAGGACCCGTGGGGCGCCCCGGGCGTCGGGCTCCGACGAGCCCCCGTTCTGATCCATCACACCACCAACCAGATCCGCCCAACCATTCCGGCGCGAGCCGGGCTCTGAAAGGAGAGCACCACAATGGCCAAGGCAGTGATTCGCAAGCCGAAGAAGAAGGTTTGCCAGTTCTGCAAGGAGAAGGCGACCGGTGTCGACTACAAGGACACCGCGCTGCTCCGCAAGTTCATCTCCGACCGCGGCAAGATCCGCGCCCGTCGGGTGACCGGCAACTGCGTCCAGCACCAGCGCGACGTGGCGATCGCGGTCAAGAACGCCCGCGAGGTCGCGCTGCTGCCCTACACCTCGACCGGTCGTTGAGGAGGCCAGGACAATGAAGCTCATCCTGACCCAGGAGGTCGACCGGCCTCGGTGCCCCCGGCGACGTGGTCGAGGTCAAGGACGGCTACGGCCGCAACTACCTCGTCCCGCGCGGCGTCGCGATCCGCTGGACCCGCGGCGCCGAGAAGACCGTCGAGTCGATCAAGGCGGCCCGCGGCTCGCGGGCCGTCCGCGACCACGACCACGCCGAGGAGATCAAGACCAAGCTCGAGGCCGAGCCGGTCAACGTCAAGGTCCGCGCCGGCGAGGGCGGCCGCCTGTTCGGCGCCGTCACCGTCACCGAGATCGCCGACGCGCTCGCGCGACCAGCCGGCGAGGCGGTCGACAAGCGCACGATCGTGGTCGAGCAACCCGATCAAGTCGCTCGGCGCCCACGAGGTGTCGGTCAAGCTGCACGACGAGGTGTCCGCCACGGTGGCCCTCAACGTCATCCCTGCCTGACACTCACGCACGCGAGCCTCACGAGGGCCGTTCCTCCTGCGGGAGGGACGGCCCTCGTCGCGTCTCCGGGGCCCGTCGCCCACGGGCCGCGCCGGAGCCACGCGAACAGCAGCAAGATCAGGGTCGAGCAGCAGCACGCGTCGCGCCGGAGGTACGCGGCGACCTCGAGCGCGTCGACGCCGCGCGCCGAACACGAGCACCGGCAGCAGCGGCCACCGCGACGAAGCCGGCCGGCCACGAACCGCAGCCAGGCCGCCGCGCCGGTGGTCGCTCGGCCGTCGGCGGCGCGGCCGGCGAGCGAGTGGCAGAGCAGGGCGGCGAAGCCGAGCTGGGGCAGGTTGAGCGCCCACAGCAGCGACGGGTGGCGTCGTCGAGGCGCGTCGCTGACGCCCGGGATCCACAGCGGGACGCTGACGCCGGCCACGGCGAGCCAGCCGCGGACAGACGGCCTCGCCGGCGCGGCAGGTCGCCGGGGCAGGCGGCGCACGCCGAGCAGCACCAGCAGCCAGCCGAGCGGGTCGGCGAGGGCGTCGTACCCGCCGAAGCTCGGCGCGCAGCGCGACGATCACCAGGCCCATCGCGATGGACTGGAGCGGCCGCATGGCAGCAGCCTAGGGACTGCTAGGCTCGCACGCGTCGCCGGTGACCAGCCAGGCGTCGCCGCGGGCGCGCCGGGTGAGGACGACGCAGCCGGGCGCCCATGAAGACCACGGTGAACACGACCCAGACCGCCAGCAGCCCGCCGCCGAGCGCGACCGCGGCCAGGACCACCGGGGCGTAGGCGACGAGCATGACCAGGCCGCCCCAGGCCAGGTAGGTGCCGTCGCCGGCGCCGATCAGCACGCCGTCGAGCACGAACACCACCCCGGCGACCGGCTGGCCGAGCGCGGCGACGAGCAGCACCGGCACCAGCAGGTCGTGGACGGCGGCGTCGCCGGTGAACAGCGGCCCGAGCAGCGGGCTGGCCGCGGCGAGCAGGAGCCCGGTGACCACGCCGCTGACCACGCCCCACCGCACCATCCGGCGCGGTGACCTCCCGGGTGCCCGCGACGTCGCCGGCGCCGAGGTAGCGGCCGGTGATCGCCTGCGCGGCGATCGCGATCGCGTCGAGGGCGAAGGCCAGGAAGGTCCAGATCGTCAGCGCGAGCTGGTGGGTGGCCAGGTCGACCGCCTGGTCTCGCCGCCCGGTCGGCGCCGATCGTCGACGGCGTACGTCGTGACGAGCAGCGCGGCGCGCAGGGTGAGGGTGCGGACGACCAGGGCGACCGCGGCGTGGGCGGCGGCCCGGATGCCGGGCAGGTCCGGACGCAGCGCGGCGCCCTCGCGGCGGGCGGCGCGGACCACGACCGCGAGCAGCGCGGCGGCGCTGGCGACCTGGGCGAGCACCGAGCCCCAGGCGGAGCCGGCGATGCCGAGGCCCGTCGACCGGCCCGGCGCCGTAGACGAGCAGCAGGTTGAGCACGATGTTGAGCGCGTTGCCGGCGACCGCGACGACGAGCGGGGTGCGGGTGTCCTGCAGGCCGCGCAGCACGCCGGTGGTGGCGAGCATGACCAGCAGCGGCGTGGTCCCGAGGAAGGCGATCCGCAGGTACGTCGTCGCCGGGTCGGCCACGTCGGCGTCGGCGCCGAAGAGCCGACCAGCGGCTCGGTGAAGCGCATCCCCGGCACGGTGACCACGCGCCGATCAGCACGGCCAGCCAGACCCCGTCGATGCCCTGGGCGAGGGCGCCCCGCAGGTCGCCGGCGCCGAGCGTGGCGGGCCACGCAGGCGGTGGTGCCGTAGGCGAGGAAGACGCAGAGCCCGACCGCGGTCTGGAGCACGACGGCCGCGATGCCGAGCCCGGCCAGCGGCTCGGTGCCGAGGTGGCCGACGATGGCGGCGTCGGCGAGCAGGAACAGCGGCTCGGCGACCAGCGCGAGGAAGGCGGGACCGCCAGGCGCACGATCTCGCGGTCGTGGGAGCGGGTGCGGGCCACCCGAACAGACTAGACCCCCAGTAATGGTCACTCGAGGGCAATGGCCATGACGCGGTCAGCTAGCACACACTGTGCATGAGCGGGGGGCTTCTGTGGGAATCCCACGGCCGCCTCGCGGTGTCGACAAACCGACACGGAAATCCCAGATGGCGACAGGTGAACAGCGACTTGGCCAGGAGTTTTTCGCTCCACACGCGGGGATAACCATTCCCGCAGGTCAGAGCCGCAGTTCCCGCTGGTGACCGGCGACGTATCCACAGCCGTGTCCCCACGCTGTGCACACGAGTCGGGCGTTTCCTCCACGGATTGGCGGCCGGTTATCCCCAAGGGCCTGTGGAGACGCCGCTTCCGATTCGCCTCTGCCGCAGCGTAGGTTCCGGCGGGGCGCCGGTGCGGGACGGATCGCCGGCATGACCCGAGCGGGTCGGTGTCGGCGCCTGTCTCCTAGGGTCGGCGCACGCCCGATCGTCGCCATCGCACCAGTCGACTCGCAGGAGGCCGCCCGTGAGCGTCACCGATCACGACGCCCCCGGCCTCGCCGACGCCCGGCTACGACGACTGGGGCGACGGCCCGGCGAGCTTCGCGCCCGGCGAGGCGCCGTCGCGCCCGGGCGACCGCACCCCGCCGCAGGACAACGCCGCCGAGCAGAGCGTGCTCGGCTCGATGCTGCTCTCCAAGGACGCCATCGCCGACGTCGCCGAGACGGTCCGCGGCGTCGACTTCTACCGGCCCGCCCACGAGGTCATCCACGACGCGATCATCGACCTCTACGGCCGCGGCGAGCCCGCCGACCCGGTCACCGTCGCCGCCGAGCTGCAACGCCGCGGCGAGCTGCAGCGGGTCGGCGGCGCGCCCTACCTCCACACCCTCTCGGCCAACGTGCCGATCGCCGCCAACGCCGGCTACTACGCCGAGATCGTGCGCGAGAAGGCGATCCTGCGCCGGCTGGTCGACGCCGGCACCAAGATCGTGCAGATCGGCTACGCCGGCGAGGGCCAGGTCGACGACGTGGTCGACCAGGCGCAGGCCGAGGTCTACAAGATCACCGACCGCCGCTCGGCCGAGGACTACGCGCCGCTGTCCGACATCATGGACGGCGTCCTCGACGAGATCGAGGCGATCGGCAACCGCGAGGCCGGCCTCTACGGCGTCCCCACCGGCTTCGCC
This sequence comes from uncultured Actinomycetota bacterium, assembly GCA_963830755.1. Taxonomy (GTDB): domain Bacteria; phylum Actinomycetota; class Actinomycetes; order Propionibacteriales; family Nocardioidaceae; genus Nocardioides. The sequence goes on from CAWHNI010000018.1 coordinate 111,940, forward strand.
GACCTCGACGACCTGACCAACGGTCTCCACGCCGGCCAGATGGTGATCGTCGCGGCGCGCCCCGCCATGGGCAAGGCGCTCGCGCTCGACACCCCGCTCCCGACCCGAGCGGGCTGGACGACGATGGGCGAGGTCGCGGTCGGTGACGAGCTCCGTCGACGCCGAGGGCCGACCGACCCGGGTGGTGGCCGCGACCGAGGTGATGCTCGACCGGCCGTGCTACGAGGTGTCCTTCTCCGACGGGTCGACGATCGTCGCCGATGCGGAGCACCAGTGGCTGACGACTCGGCGCCCTGCAGCGGCGTCGGGGCAGCCCGAGCGCCGAACACCGGCGGTTCGCACCACCGCGCAGCTGCGCCGAGACCGTCTGCCGACCTCGCACACCATCGACATGCCCGACGGGTCGGTGGTGAAGGTCGAGTGTCGGTGACCGCCGGTCGCCTCCGTGCCGGTGCGCTGCGTGCAGGTCGACAATCGCCGACCACCTCTACCTCGCCGGTCACTCGATGATCCCGACCCACAACTCGACGCTGGCCCTCGACCTGTGCCGGGCGGCGTCGATCCACAACAACCTGACCAGCTGCTTCTTCAGCCTGGAGATGACGCGCTCCGAGATCACGATGCGGCTGCTCTCGGCCGAGGCGAAGGTCCCGCTCAACCACATCCGCAACGGCACAGATGAACGACGACGACTGGGCCAAGCTGGCCCGCAAGATGGCCGAGGTGTCCTCGGCGCCGATGTTCATCGACGACTCGCCCAACATGACGATGATGGAGATCCGGGCCAAGGCCCGCCGGCTCAAGCAGCGCCACGACCTGCGGCTGATCGTCATCGACTACATGCAGCTGATGACCTCGGGCAAGAAGGTCGAGTCCCGCCAGCTGGAGGTCTCGGAGTTCTCCCGCCAGATCAAGCTGCTGGCCAAGGAGCTCGAGGTCCCGATCATCGCGCTCTCCCAGCTCAACCGTGGCCCCGAGCAGCGCGGCGACAAGCGGCCGATGATGAGCGACCTTCGCGAGTCGGGTTCCCTCGAGCAGGACGCCGACATGGTGATCCTGCTCCACCGCGACGACGTCTACGAGAAGGAGTCGACCCGCCCCGGCGAGGCCGACCTGATCGTCGCCAAGCACCGCAACGGCCCGACCCGCGACATCACCGTCGCCTTCCAGGGCCACTACTCCCGCTTCGTCGACATGGCTCACTGAGTCGTTGCTCGTGCTCGCGGGCGGTAGCGGGAGCGCGACCGGTTCAGGGGGTGAGCGACCGGGTGATCTCGGCGGCCGGAGCGGTGCGTGCTTCGGCGTGACGCGATCCCGCCAAGAGCAGGGCCACCTGTCCGTCGCCGGCCGCCACGGCCGCCGACCGGAGCGGAGCTGTCAGGTGGTGGAGCTGGGGGAAGCCCGCAGGGGCGTCCGCGTGCTCTGCCATGAAGCGATTCGCGAGGCCCCGCGCCCACCGTCCCGTGTACGCCCGGGTGAGCTCGGTCTGCGCGAACGCGGGATCGGCGAGGGCGACCCGGTGGACCGGATTGGTGCCGGCCTCGTCGGCGAGCAGGTACGCCGTACCGACCTGAGCCGCGACCGCGCCGCTTCCCACCACTGACGCCACCCCGGCCGCGTCGGCCACACCGCCTCCTGCCACGACCGGTACGTCGACCGCCTCCGTCACGGCGGGCACCAGGTCGAGGAGGGGCACCTCGCCGGGCGTGGCCGTCTGGTCCCACTGGCCGCGGTGCCCACCTGCGTCCGGGCCCTGCACAGCCAGCGACGCGGCCCCGCGTGCCACCGCCTCCTGCGCTTCGGCAACCGACGTCACGGTGATCGTGGTGAGGACGTCCAGCTCCGCCAGCCGCTGCAGCACATCGGGCCGCGGGCAGCCAAAGGTGAACGAGACCGCGTCCGGCCTCAGGTCGAGAACCAGCTCGAGCTTGGCCTGCCAGCTGGTCGTCGTCCCAGCGTGGTTCGCCCAGGTCGGTGCCGAGACGGGCAGCCTCCGGTTCCAGCGAGCGGCGGTAGTCATCCACGGCGACCGGGTCGACCTCGAACGGCTCGACCACGAACAGGTTCAGGCCGAAGGGCGCCGACGTTGCCGCGCGCACCGCCTCGACCTCGGCCGCCACCGTGTCCGCGGACTTGTAGCCGGCGGCGAGGAAGCCCAGGGCACCGGCCTCGGAGATCGCGGCTACCAGGCCGGCGGTGGAGGGACCGCCGGCCATGGGTGCGCCGACGACGGGGGAGGCGAGATCGCGCATGTCCAGCACGGCCGTCAGGTTAGCCGCAGGGGGCCACCGGTGCCTCAGGCCCGGTGTAGCGTCATGTGTCGCCGGTCTCCCCAGAACCGATTGCCAGCGCAGTCACAAATCGAGGAGCGCGCGGATGTCACTGACACGGATCCACAATCTGGCCATTTCCCTCGACGGTTTCGCCACCGGTGAGCCGCAGTCGGCCGAGGCGCCGTTCGGCCATGCGGGCGAGCGTCTGCACGAGTGGATGTTCGATACCCGATTCTGGGATGAGGGCGGAACCGCCGGAGTCGACGACGCGTTCGCTCAGCGCCACGGTCCCGGCATCGGCGCCGAGATCATGGGGGCCAACAAGTTCGGCCCGCCCGGCTGGCAGGACGACCCGGACTGGAAGGGCTGGTGGGGCCCGAACCCGCCGTTCCACTCACCCACATTCGTGCTCACTCACCATCCGCGGCCCTCGGTCGAGATGGAGGGCGGCACCACGTTCCACTTCCTCGACGCCACCCCGGCCGAGGCGCTCGAGGCCGCCCGCGCAGCAGCCGATGGCCAGGACGTCCGGATCGGCGGTGGCGCCACCGTCGTACGCGACTTCGTCGCGGCCCGGCTCGTCGACCTCATGCATCTCGTCCAGGTTCCGATCGTGCTCGGCCGCGGCGTCCGCATCTGGGACGGCCTGGAGGCAGTCGAGGACGCCTACGACATCGAGGCGATCTCGTCGCCCAGCGGCGTCACCCACCTCACGTTCACCCGGAAGGTCGGGCTCGTGAGGAACTCGCCGAGGCCTTCCAGCAGCCGGTCGACATCGTCGGTGGTGTTGTACGGCGCGAGGCCGACCCGCAGGGCCGGGTCCTCGAGCTTCAGCGCCCGGAACGGCTCGTAGGCGTAGAACGACCCGGCCGCCGTCACCACTTTCCGGGAGGCCAGGTGTTGGTGTGCGTCCCGCGCATCCCGACCCCCCAGCGACATCAGGAAGGTCGGGGTGCGATCGGGCGCCTGGGAGTGCACGGTGATTGCGTCACCGAAGCCGTCCAGCCCCTCCTGCAACCGGGCACGAAGCGATGTCTCGTGATCGTGCATCGCGGTCAGCGACTGCGCGAGCTGGTCCCGGCGCGTGGCGGCGGGGCCGGGCTCAAGCGCTGCGAGGAAGTCGACGGTGGCGGCCGCACCGGCCAGGACCTCGTACGGCAGGGTGCCGAACTCGAACCGCTCCGGCACGGTGTTGGGGGAGGGCACGAGCTTGTCCGGGCTCAAGGACCCGAGAAGATCGGGCGCTCCCGCAAGCACGCCGCAGTGCGGGCCGAGGAACTTGTACGGGGAGCAGACGAACAGGTCGGCCCCGAGAGCCGGTACGTCGACCAGATGGTGCGAGGCGTAGTGGACGCCGTCGACGTACACCAGAGCACCGACCCCGTGCGCGCGATCCGCGATCTGTCGAACGGGCGGCTTCGTGCCGAGGACGTTCGACGCCGCGGTGACCGCGACCAGCCGGGTTCGGGATGAGAGGGCCAGCTCATAGGAGTCGAGGTCGAGCTCGGTGGTGGCGGGGTCGATCTCGATCCAGCGCACGGTGACGCCGGCTCGTTCCGCGGCCTGGATCCATGGGCGGACATTGGCGTCGTGATCGAGCCGACTGAGGATGATCTCGTCACCCTCTCGCCACGTCTTGGCGAGGTGCCGCGAGAAGTCGTAGGTGAGCTGCGTGGCGCTCCGGCCGTGGACGATCCCGCTGGCGGGCATGTTGAGCAGATCGGCGTAGGCGGCACGGAAAGCCTGAACAGCGTTCTCGGCGTTGAGCTCGGACTCTCCGAGAGTGCCGCGATTCGACAAGGGTTGGGTGAGCGTCGTCGCGATGGCGTCGGCAACAGGTGTCGGGGTCTGCGTTCCGGCCGGACCGTCAAAGAAGGCGAGGCCGGTAGCGAGCGAGGGGAAGTGTGCCCGGAGGGCAGCGAGATCGAGAGCCACGGTCCTCAAGGTCTCACATCGTCGGACTGGAGTCTCCGCTGTACACCCCCGGGGCTAGCCGGCCGGTTGTGCCCGCCGCAGACGCACGACGTTGTCGATCCTGCTGCTCGGGACGCCCTCCGGCGAGGCCACCTCTACCTGGAGCGCTTCGGCCCGCTCCACCGTCCAGCCGTCCAGGTCGAGCGACGCCAGGACGTCATCGGCGGTCGGAAAGGTCACGTCAACCGGCGGGTCCGGCTGCCGGGACCCGGGATCCTGGTGTCCGATGACGAGCAGGGTGCCGCCGGGCGCCACGGCCGCGGCGGCCTGGCGCAGGACCTTTTCTCGCTGCAGCTCGACCGGGGAGTGCAGGTAGGCCGCGGCGACCAGATCCCACTCACCCTCGGGAAGCCCGTCGTCCAGGTCCCGCCGCAGCCACTCGATCCGGCCGGCGACCCCGGCGGCCTCGGCCTCGGCGGCGGCGTGGTCGAGGGCGGCTGCGGAGATGTCCAGGCCGGTCACGGCCCACCCCTGCTGCGCCAGCCAGATCGCGTCGGCACCGGCGCCACAGCCGAGGTCCAGGGCCCTTCCCCGCCCGACCGGAACGGGCTGGTCGGTGAGCTCGGTGACCAAGGCCTGGTTCGGTCGCCCGCTCCACGGCTTGTGTCCCGGCCGGTAGAAGTCCTCCCAGAACTCCACCGGGTCGATGGGGTTCCCCTCGTGGACGTGGCCGCCGACGGTCCGGCGCGCGTCGACCGCCTGGTCGGTCTCCTCCATGACCAGGTCGGCGTTGATCTGCGCGCCAGCGAACGCGCCCTGCGAGGCGGCCGCCCCCACCTGCGCGACCAGGTCGGTCACGTTGCCCGCGACCCACACCCCGGAAACGTCGGTGCGGCCGGTCGCGTCGGACGGCACGTGTTCCCCCATCCCGCTGGGATGCTCCACCGGGCGCAGCCCGAGGTCGTCGAGGAAGCCGGCGCGCGCCACCATCCGGGGCGACACCACCACGGCCTCGCAGTCGATCACCATGCCGTCGACCATCCGTACTCCGATGAGCCGGTCGTCCGCGATCTCCAGCGACGCGACCGGACCGTCCACGACGGGGATGCCGCGGGCGGCCAGCTGCTCGGCCTGCTCGTCGTCCGGCCCACGGCGTGGGAGAGGAAGGTGACGTCGTCGCTCAGCTGGCGGAACAGCAGGGCCTGGTGCACCGACATCGGCCCGGTCGCCAGGATCGCGATGGCCCGGTCCCGGACCTCCCAGCCATGGCAGTAGGGGCAGTGCAGGACGTCGCGTCCCCAGCGCTCGCGCACCCCGGGCACCTCCGGCAGCTACGTCGACCAGGCCGGTGGTCACCAGCAGCCGGCGCGCGTGGGCGGCGCTGCCGTCGGCCAGCGTCACGCTGAACCCTCGGTCGTCCCGCGCCGCGCCGGTGACCTCGCCGGTGACCACGTGACCGCCGTACCGGCGAACCTCGGACCGTCCGCGCTCCAGGAGCTCGGCCGGCGGGATGCCGTCGTGCCCCAGCAGCCCGTGCACCCCGTCGGCCGGTGCGTTGCGCGGTGCGCCGGCGTCGATGACGACCACCGCTCCGGCGCGATCGGGCCAGCATCATCGCGCCGTTCAGTCCGGCGGCGCCGCCGCCGACCACCACCACGTCGTAGCTGTCGTCCAGCTGATCGGTCATGTGACCACCTCCACCGACGAGCATGCAGGCCACCCGACCGAACGGCAAACACTATTGCTGATATGGCAAACTGTTCGTCATGGATGACGACCTCGACCAGGCACTGGCAACGGTCGGGCCGCGCCTGCGGGCGCTGCGCAAGCAGCGGGAAACCACGCTGGCCGACCTCTCGACCTCGACCGGCATCTCCGTCAGCACCCTCTCCCGGCTGGAGTCGGGTGACCGCCGCCCGACCCTGGAGCTGCTGCTCCCGCTGGCGAAGGCGCACGGCGTCACGCTCGACGAGCTCGTCGACGCCCCGCCCACCGGTGACCCGCGCATCCACCTGCGCCCGGTCACCGGCAACGGCATGACCATGGTGCCGCTGACCCGGCGGGCCGGCGGGATCCAGGCCTACAAGATCGTGATCCCGGCGGGGAAGCGGCGACGCGAGCCCGATCCGCAGTCGCACGAGGGCTACGAGTGGGTCTACGTGCTCAACGGGCGTCTGCGGCTCGTGCTCGCCGAGCACGACGTCGTCCTCGAGCCGGGCGAGGCCGCCGAGTTCGACACCCGGGTCCCGCACTGGTTCGGGCCCGCGGGTGCCAAGGCGGTCGAGTTCCTGAGCCTGTTCGGGAAGCAGGGCGAGCGGGCCCATCTGCGCGCCCGCTCCACGACCAAGCGCGGCAATGGGTCTGACCAGCCCGGGGGCTAGGGGAGGCGCGGACGGATCGCTGCCTCGGCGGTCGCCACCACCTCGTCCACCGGACGGGCAACGTCGATCCGAATCCCGAGCTCTCCGTCCCCGAGCGGCTCGAGGGTGTCGAACTGCGACTCGAGCAGGGAGGCGGGCATGAAGTGCGCGCGTTGCCGCATCCGTTCCGCGAGCACCTCGAAGTCGGCGTGCAGATGGACGAAGAAGGTGTCGGGATCGGCCTCGCGCAGCACATCGCGGTAGCGACGTCGGAGGGCCGAGCACGACAGCACCGTCGAGACGCCCTCGGCCTGTCGCTCCCGCGTCCACCTGACCAGAGCGTCCAGCCAGGGACGGCGGTCCTCGTCGGTCAGCGGCTGACCCGACGCCATCTTGTCGACGTTGGCCTTCGGGTGGTGGGCATCCCCTTCGGCGAAGGTCAGCCTGAGGCGATCGCGCAGTGCCTCCGCCACGGTGGTCTTGCCGCAGCCGGAGACACCCATCACCACGGCGTGCAGATTCTTCGCCCCGCGACCTTCGGTCATGTGACCGCCCATAGGGCCGCGGCGATCGCGAACACGGAGACACCGAGCGTGGTCTCCATCACCGTCCACGTCTTCAGCGTGGTCTTCTCATCCATCCCGAAGAAGCGGCTGACCAGCCAGAAGCCGGAGTCGTTGACGTGGGAGAGCACCGTCGCACCGGCCGCGATCGCGAACACCAGCAGGCTGAGCTGGAATTCGCCGAGGTCGGCGTTGGCCACCGGGCCGGCCATCAGCCCCGCGGTGGTGGTCAGCGCGACCGTGGCCGACCCCTGGGCAACCCGGAGCAGGGTGGAGATCAGGAACGCCTGCAGGATCAGCGAGATCCCGAGATCGGCGAGGGAGCTCGCTCAGCGCGTCCCCGATCCCGCTCAGCTCGAGTACGCCGCCGAACATGCCCCCGGCGCCGGTGATCAGGATGATCGCGCAGATCGGACCCAGCGCACCGTCCATGATCTCGGTGACGCGCGCCATCGACGCGTTCGGGCGGCCGAGCACGAGGATCGCCGCCAGCACCGTGACCAGGAGTGCCACCGGGGTCTGTCCGAGGAGCCCCAGGAAGTCCACCCAGGCGTGCCCCTCGGCCAGAGTGCCCGATGCGACCAGAGTGTCGAGAACAGTGTCGAAGGAGATCAGCACGAACGGGATCATCAGCAAGGCGAGGACAGTGCCGAAGGCAGGTGGCGAGCTGCCCAGCCGATCCTCGGCCCCTGGTTCGTCGGACTCGTGTGGGGCACCCTGGACCTCGCCGAACACGACGTTGGTCAATGACACCTCCACCCGCGCCGCCAGCACTCGCGAGACCAGCAGCACGCCGACGTACCACGCCAGCACGGCGACCGGCACCCCCACGAGCAGCGTGAGCCCGATGTCGGCGTCGATCTGCTCCGCGGCGGCCACCGGCCCCGGGTGCGGGGGGACGACCGCGTGCATCGCGGCGAACGCTCCGGCTGCCGGCAGCGCGTAGAGAAGCAGGTTGCCGCCGAACCGGCGGGCCACGGTCAGGATGATCGGCATGAACACCACCAGCCCCGCGTCGAAGAAGATGGGGAACCCGAACAGGAGCGCCGCGACGCCCAGCGCCATCGGCGCTCGCTTCTCGCCGAAGCGGCCGACCAGATGATCGGCCAGCACCTGTGCGCCACCCGTGACCTCCAGCAACCGGCCGAGCATCACACCGAACGCGACGAGCAACGCCACCGAGCCGATCGTGTCCGCGAAACCGAACAGCAACACGTCGGGGATCTCGGCAAACTCGAAACCGACCGCGATCGCCGTGATCACGCTGACCAGCACCAGTGACACGAAGGCGTGCAGCTTGAGCTTCATGATCAGGAACAGCAACAGGGCCACCGCCCCCGCCGCGATCAGCAGCAGGGTCGTCGTGCCGTATACCGGCTCAATGGGTTCCACGAGCACCTCCGTCAGTCCGACTGCCAGCACACCCTTCCCTGCCGCCATCGGTTCGCGCAACGGGCAAGCACCGCTGGTGGTCAGCCGGCGGTGCTCGCGGCCTCCAGGAGCCGCTGCCCCACGACCCGTGCGGCCTCCCGGAGCTCGGGTGACTCCACGATGCGGTACGACGCGGGGATCGCCGCGAGCTGTTCGGCGTACCACGCCGGGTTGCTGGTGCTGCCGACCAGGCGGGTGGTCGAGGAGTCGAGGGGCTCGAGTCGGCCCGAGAGCTCGGCGGACGCACGGAGCAACCGCGGCCATGGGGGCGTCGATGATGACCTCGACGTCGTACTCCCAGCCGACGGCGAGGTGCGCCTCGAGCATGGCGACGGGGTCGAGGTCGGCAGGCGGGGTGAAGGTGTGGTCGAGGACCTCCGGCGCGCTGACCCGGTCGACCCGGTAGGCCCGCACGGCGTCGCGGGGGTGGGTGCGGCACAGGAGGTACCACCGGCCGTGGCGGACCACGACGGCCCAGGGGTCGACCTCGGTCGACCACTCCGACCCCGCCTCGGAGCGGTAGGTGATGCGCACCCTCCGCCGATCCGAGCAGGCCTGGACGAGGGTCGTCGTGGTGCCGAGATCAGGGCGGGCGGCGGCACGATCCGGAGCGGCCGCAGTGGTACGGCGTACGGCCTCGGCCTGCGCAGCCACCGGCTCGGGCAGGGCCCGCACGATCTTGCCGATCGCACCGCCGACCAGGCCGGTGGGATCGCCGGCGTCGTGGTGGCCGTCCAGCACCGCCATCACCAGACCGAGAGCCTCGGTGGCGCTGAACATCAGGGGCGGGAGTCGCAGTCCCCGGCCGACTCGATAGCCGCCGTAGGGCCCACGAACGGACTCGATCGGGATGCCTGCCTCGCGCAGGATCCCGACGTACCGCCGGGCGGCGCGCTCCGAGACACCGAGCTTGTCCGCGATCAGCGCGCCGGTGATGCCGGGGCTGCCCTGGACCAGCTCGAGGGCCAGCAACGCCCGGGCGGTCGGGCTCGCGTCGGACCTCATCGCACCTCCCCGGTACCGGAAGCAGAACGTCCGGTAGCGACCGTACTCTGACCACGTGGACCTGGAGTTCAGCGGGGAGATCTGGGAGTGGCGCGGGCCCGCGCCGTACTACTTCGTGACCGTGCCCGAGGACGAGAGCCTCGACCTGCAGGAGGTGTCCTCCGCTGTCACCTATGGCTGGGGCATGATCCCGGTCCGGGTCGGGATCGGCGAGACGGAGTGGGAGACGTCGTTGTGGCCCAAGGACGGGCTCTACGTGTTGCCGCTCAAGGACGTGATCCGCAAGGCCGAGGGCATCGGGGAGGGCGACACGATCACGGTGCGGATGAGCCCGAGCGGCCCGCTGGCCTGACCCGACTCAGGGGTCCGCGAAGTCCAGCTCGAGTCCGAGCCACTCGCCGAGGCTGCGGAGCTCGTCCTCGAGCGCGGCCACCATCGTGGCCGACCATTCGCCGTCCTCGTGGATCGCGTCTACCCGGAGCACCCCGTCCTCGCGGACAGCGGTGGCGTCGAGCTTCCCGACCAGCTGGTCGCCGTACAGGATCGGGAGCGCCCAGTAGCCCCACCGCCGCTTGGCCGCCGGCTTGTACATCTCGAGCTGGTAGTCGAACTCGAAGAGCTCGTCCATCCGCTTGCGGTCGAAGACCAGCCGGTCGAGTGGTGACAGCAGGGCCGCGCGGCCGGTAAAGGTGCCGTCGAGGTACGACGGGTCGACGCGCCACTGGCCCCGGACGCCCTCGATCTCGGCGGCCTCGCCCACCGGGCCGACGTCGTTGGGCTCGCTCGGCGCCTTCGCCGACTTCCCCCGGGCGATCCCCAGGGAGTGGAGCCGCCGCTCGGCGCGGATCCGCAGTGCCTCGTCGTAGGGCACCGGCTCGACATCGGGGTAGACCCGCTCGGCGAGGTCCCAGAGCCGCTGACGTCCGTCGTAGCCGGCCGTGGCCACCTCACCACGCTGCACCATGCGGTCGAGGAGCATCCGCACATTGCGATCGTTGTTCCACCCGCTGGACTCCCACGGGATGAGCGTCGTGTCCGGGAGGGCGCTGGTCGGCAGCGGCCCCTCGTCGTACAGCTTGTCCAGGATGTCGCGGCGGGTGTCGTCGTTGGCCTCGACCCAGTCACGGATCTCGACCTCCCAGTCCCTGAGCTCGCCGACACCGGGCCAGGCTGCCATCTCCGCGCGGTAGAGCGCGATGTCCTCGGCGGGGCGCAGCATGCTGTGCAGCTCGACCAGCGAGCCGTCGCTGACCGCGTCCTCGAGCTCCGACCGCCGGAACCTCGGCCCGAGCCGGCTCCACGCCACCACCTCGGCGCTGGGCGCCACCGCGGCGGTGGGCTCGACCTGCAGCAGCGTCAGGTGACGCACCAGGTCGAGGAGGTCGGTCGGACGGGCGGAGTCGAGCAGCTGGGCGCGAACGGCGATCCGGCGCGCCTCGCTCCGGGAGAGCCGGTGGATCGGTCCGGTCACCTCCACAACGTAACGGAGGGGGCGGACGCAGAACGTCCGGAACTGTGACTACGGTGGCGCCATGACCGACATGACCCCGTGGGAACCGCCGCTCGCGGGCACCGAGCTCGAGCACCTGACCGGAGCGCTCGACCGCCTGCGCACGACCTTCCGCTGGAAGGCCGACGGCCTCGACGCCACCGGGTTGCAGAAGCGGATCGGCGCCTCCTCGCTGACCCTCGGGGGGCTGCTGAAACACCTCGCCGCCGTGGAGGACTACATCTTCACCGTCAAGCTGAGCGGCGAACCCATGGGCGCACCGTGGGATGCAACCGGATGGGACGGCAGCGACGACTGGGATTTCGAGTCCGCCGCCGAGGACTCACCCGATCAGCTCTACGCACTCTGGGACGGCGCCGTCGAGCGGTCCCGCGCGAGGCTCGACGCCGCCCTGGCCGATGGCGGGCTCGACCAGCTGATCCACGTGTCCGACGATGACGGAAACCACGCGAGCCTGCGGCGGCTCGTCTGCGACCTGATCGAGGAGTACGGCCGACACACCGGCCACGCCGACCTTCTCCGCGAGGCGGTGGACGGACGCGTCGGGGAGGATCCGCCGGACGGCTGGCGGGCCAAGAGCCAGGGAGGTTAGGACATGGGCGACATCGCAGTCCACGAGTTCATCGCGCTCGACGGGGTGTTCGAGGACCCGAGCTGGACCTTCGACTTCGGCTTCCTCCCCAAGATGGGGGACACCCTGGGCGCCATCACCGATGCGTCCACGGCGATCCTGCTCGGCCGTACGACGTACGAGATGTTCGCACCCGCCTGGTCCACCCGCACCGTCGAGGACGATCCCGGCGCGCCGTTCTTCAACGACACCCACAAGTACGTCGTCGGCGCGAATGAGCCGAACGTGGAGTGGGGCCCGTCGACACGACTCGGGCCCTACGACCCCGACGCGATCCGCAGGCTCAAGGACGACACCGACGGCACCATCTTCACCTCGGGCAGTGGCACGCTGGTCCGCGCAATGTTGCGAGACGGCCTGGTGGACGCCCTCCATCTGTTCGTCTACCCCGTCGCGCTGGGCAGTGGGCGGCGGCTTTGGGACGACGGCGTCGACTCGACCCGGCTCCGACCTGCAGGAGCAGGAGGCCTACGAGAACGGGGTCATCCACCTGTCCTACGGCCCCGCGCAACAGCTCTAGAGAGGGGATTTGCGGTCCGGTCGAGCGCCCGGATCTGCCGAGATCCCCGCGGGCTCAAAGACGTCATACGGGGAGTGCAACCCCTTGCTCCATCCGTATGACGTCCCATGGCCGGCTACCCGCTGAAGCATCCGGAACGGCCGCTGACAGTGCGCTGCGGGCATGCGGACGTGCGGCCGACAATGACAGCCAGGACCGCACGACCCCGTGATCGACCGGCAGTGATGGGAAATGGGGTTTGGCCAGCCGGGATCTGGGCACTTGCGTGTCCCGGCGGTCCCGCAGCGGACCTCACGCAGAGTCTCCGGGAGGCAACTGCCCGCCACTCAGCGGGACCGTCGGCAGATTCAAACGGGTGACGGTGCAGGCAGCCCGCGGTCTCGATCGGTAGGGCTCGTTGACAAGGCGGAATCCCGCGATCCGCCCGGCTGAGGGGTACCTAGGGGTGCGAGGGCGCGGGCGGAGCGTCGTCCAGCTCGAACCCCACCTCGTCGCGATAGCACCAGAACCACTCCTCACCCGGCTCGTAGGAGCGGATGATCGGGTGGTCGCTCTCCCGGTGGTGGGCCGTCGCGTGGCGGTTCGGCGAGGAGTCGCAGCAACCGACGTGGCCGCACTGCTGGCACACCCGCAGGTGGACCCAGTGGTCACCGGTGCGCAGGCAGTCCTCGCACCCTTCCGCGCCGGGGGTGACGTCGAGGTCGATGCTGTCGACGTGGTCGCAGGTGGTCATGCGCTGCTCCTCTCCTCCGGTCCGAGCGCACCCCAGGTCCGCAGGGCAATGCGGAGGTCGTCGGGGTCATCGCCGGTCCAGCCGACATACCCGTCGGGGCGGATCAGTCAGGGGTGCCCCGTCCGCGACCGGCAGTACGTCGACCTGCCCGTCGATGTCCACGCGTGTGAACCCCGGTGGTGTCGCGAGCACGCACCCTCCGGACCGGAGCGCCTCGTAGAGCCGCCGCCCGTCCGAGCCCACGACGTCCTCGGCGCGTGCGCCCACGGGCCGGTGGCTCCCCGAGGGCGGGCGATAGGCGATGTCGAGGCCGCTGATCCGCAGGCCGAGGCGGCGGGTGACCGGCGGGATGCGGAACGCGAGGGCCCCGGCGGCATCGCGCACGGCGCGGGCCGGGCCGCGCCGGAGCAGCGCCGCCCGGATCAGCCCGCCGCTGGTGCGCAGCACCATTTTCCCGACCGGGTGCCGCTCGTCGTGGTAGGTGTCGAGGAGCCGGTCGTCGCCCCGGCCCGCGACCACGGCAGCAAGCTTCCAGCTCAGGTTGGCGGCATCCTGCAGCCCGGTGTTCATCCCCATCCCGCCGGCGGGCGAGTGCACATGTGCGGCGTCCCCGGCGAGGAAGACGCGGCCGACCCGGTAACGGCGTACCTGACGCTCGTCGCTGTGGAAGCGCGACATCCAGCGGGCGTCGTGCATGCCGAAATCGGTCCCGACGACCCGCTCGGCCACGCCGACGACGTCGGCCATGGTCACCGGGGCGTCGTCGGGCAGCTCCCGCAATGGGTCCCGAGCGATGACGCGGAACCACCCGTCGCCGAAGGGCACGACGAAGAAGAAGCCATGGCCGTTGGCGTTGAAGGTCAGTACCCCGGCCGGCGGGTCGGACATCCGGACATCGGCGAGGATCACCGAGCGCACCACCGAGTCGCCGGGGAAGTCGAGGCCGAGCGCCTCGCGCACGGCGCTGTGGTGGCCGTCGGTGCCCACGAGGTACGACGCCCGCAGCTGCGACCGGTCGCCCGTCGACGTCTTCGCAGTCGACCGTGACCCCGTCCTCGTCCTGGCCCACGTCGCGCACCCGGACGCCGCGGAGGATCTGGACGCCGGCCTGCAAGCACGGTCCTCAAGCACCCGCTCGACGTGGTACTGCGGGGTCACCAGCACGAAGGGGAAGCGACGGGCAACGACCTGAGGTCGACCGAGGCCCGGCCGAACAGCCGCAACCGGTCGACGGGGTTGCCGCCCGCCTCGACGAGGGGTCGGCGAGCCCGCGCGCGTCGAGCTGTTCCAGGGTGCGGGCGTGCACCGCGAACGCGCGGGTCAGGTTCGACTCCTCGTCCCGGCGCTCGACCAGGTCACCCGGACGCCGTGCGCGGCGAGGTCGCCCGCGAGGAGGAGGCCGGTGGGGCCGGCGCCGGCGACGAGGACGTCGTTCATCGTGTGCTCCGCGCGGAACCGGCGGGGCCGAGCAACCGCTCGAGGAGGCGCGGGTCGGTCGGCCAGGCGTCGAGGAGGGTCGGCCGCGGGATGCTGCGGGCGGCGTACCGCAGCAGCAGGATGACGGCGACGACGTCATCGAGGGGACCGATGACCGGCAGGAACTCCGGGAGCAGGTCGATCGGCGAGACCACCCACACCACGGCGACCAGCAGGGCCACCTTGGCCCGCCGTGGGACCGCGGGGTCCTTGCGCAGGGTTCGTGCGGTGGTCACGCACGACGGCAGGAACTCCGCCACCTGCCGCATCAGCCCCGGCGGGAGGCGGTGCGCGAGCAGCATCATCACCACGCACGTGACCGCCCACAGAGCGACCAGGACTCCAGCGATCACCAGCGCCTTGGTCATGGTGCAAGCGTAGGCGGGCCACCCTCCTGGAGCATCCGCGCGAGCTTGGCCAGCGCCATCCGGGTGCCCGCCTCGTTGTCGGCCCGCGGTACGACGTCCGGGACGCCCTCGTGGACGATCACCACCTCGGTGCCACGCTCGGTCGGTGCGAGGGTGGTGGTCATCGTCATCTCGCCCTGGAGCGCGGGATCGTCGGTCTCGAACTCGGTCACCTCGACGACCTGCCGGTCGGGGACAAGGCGGACGAAGTGACCGTGATAGGTGTCGGTGCGGCCGGCCGACTTGCCGCGCGGTGCGTCGTCCTGCGTGAGCTCATAGGTGAGGGACACCCGGAACCGGCCACCCTCGCGGGCGTCGAACTCGTGCACCACCGCCGTCATGTCGTCCGGAACCCGCCAGCGTGCGACCGAGTCGGCGTCCAGCAGCGCCCGGTAGACCTCAGGCGGTGAGGCGGAGACATGGGCGGACACCCGGGTCGAGTACACGTCGCCGACGGTAGCGCTCAACCAACGGCACCGAGGCCGGCCAGGATCGCCGCGCCGGCGTCCTCGGTGGAGGCGGTGCCGCCGAGGTCCGGGGTGCGGGTGGAGGGATCGGCCAGGGAGGACTCCGCGGCCCGCAGGACCTGGGCCGAGGCGTCAGCGTGGCCGAGGTGCTCGAGCATCATCGCGGCCGACCAGACCGCGGCGACCGGGTTGGCGACTCCCTTCCCGGCGATGTCGGGCGCCGAGCCGTGGACCGGCTCGAACATCGACGGGAACTCTCCGGTGGGGTCGAGGTTGGCCGACGGTGCGAGGCCGAGCGAGCCGGCCACGGCGGCGGTCAGGTCCGAGAGGATGTCGCCGAAGAGGTTGCTGCCCACGATGACGTCGAAGCGGGCCGGGTCGAGGACGACGGCGGCCGCCAGGGCGTCGATGTGCAGCTGCTCCCACTCGACGCCGGGGTACTCCTCGGCCACCTCGCGCACCACCTCGTCCCAGAACGGCATCGTGTGCACGATGCCGTTGGACTTCGTGGCCGACGTCAGCCGGCCACGCGCGCTGCTGCGCGAGCTCGAATGCGTGGCGGACGATCCGGGTCACGCCGACGCGCGTGAAGACGGACTCCTGGACCGCCATCTCGTCGGGGAAGCCACGGTTCAGCCGGCCGCCGATCTCGCTGTACTCACCCTCGACGTTCTCTCGCACGACGACCAGGTCCAGCCGGTCGCCGCCGCGCACCGGACTGTCGACGCCGGTGAACGCCCTGGCGGGCCGCACGTTGGCGAACTGGCGGAAGGCTCGCCGGATCGGGATCAGCAGCCCCCACAGGGACACGTGGTCGGGGACGCCCGGCCAGCCGACCGCGCCGAGCAGGATCGCGTCGAAGTCGCGGAGGATGTCGATCGCGTCGTCGGGCATCATCGCGCCGGTCTCGACGTACCGCTGGCAGGACCAGTCGAAGTCCTCGTAGTCCAGTGACAGGTCGTGCGCGGCGCGACGCGCATCCAGGACCGACTGCGCGACCGCGATCACCTCGGGCCCGATCCCGTCGCCCGGGATGACCGCGATCCGGTGGTTGTTCATCAGATGGCGCGCACGGGGCCTAGCCGAGGCCGAAGACCGGGATCAGCAACGGCAGGAAGATCAGGATCAGGATGGCCCCGATGACGTCGAAGCTGATCCCCGACCGGATCATCTTGGTGATCGGGACGGTGCCGGAGCCGTAGACGACGGCGTTCTGCGGGGTCGACACCGGCAGCATGAACCCGAACGACGCCGCGAACGTCGCCGCGAGCGCAGGCACGAATGGGTTGATGCCGGCGGCGGCGGCAATCGGGATGATGATCGGCACCACCACGGCCGCGGACGCCGTGTTGGACGTCGTCTCCGAGACGATGATGGCGAGCAGCACCGCGAAGATCGTGATCGCGACGGCGCTGGTCAGACCGAGCGCGTCGTAGCTGCCCTTTCCGATCGTCTCGGCGAGACCGCTGTCGGCCAGCAGCGTCCCGAAGATGACGCCGCTCCCGAACAGCACGATCGTCCCCCAGTCGATGCGGGCCGCGTCGCTCCAGTTCAGTGTGAACTCACGCTTGGGCCAGTCGGTCGGCAGCATGAAGAGCAGCGAGGCACCCAGGACGGCGACCACGCCCTCGTCGAGCCGTGTGGAGACCGTGGCGTACGCGTCGGAGTCGCCGCCGGCGATCAGGGCCACGATGCCGGGCAGGATCCAGAAAGAGACCGTGACGATGAACGCGATCAGGGTGTTCTTCTCGGCCCGGCTCAGCGAACCCATCGCGCGGCGCTCCTGCTTCCACGTACTCCGCGACACCGGAGATCCTCTTGATCTCCGGCTTGTTGAGCAGCAGCAGGATGATGGTCAGCGCGACGAACATCAGCGCACAGACCGGGAGCGCCAGCCCCATCCACTGCGCGAACGGGATGGTCTCGCCGGTCGCCTCCTCGATCAGCGCGCGGCCGATCAGGTTCGGCGGGCTGCCGACCGGGGTGAGCAGGCCGCCGACACTGGCGCCGTACGCCAGCATCAACATGATCGCGACGCCCACGCGGAGCCTGGTCGGGTCGAAGTCCGAGACGTCCTCGCCGGCCTCGATCCGCTGGTCCTGGATCAGGTTGGCGATCACGGCCAGGATCCCGATCGCGGTCGGCAACAGCATGGCCACGGTGGCGGTGTTGGAGACGAACGCGGAGATCACGCAGGTGATCAGGCCGAAGGCGATGATCACCCGGGAGGTGCTGTTGCCGACGCCCGGCAGCGCGAGGATGCGGAACGCGAACCTCCGCGCCAGCCCGTGCTTGAGCATCGACTGGGCGAGGATGAACGCTCCGATGAAGGTGAAGATGGTCGCCGGAGCCGAACGGCGCGAGCACCTCGTCGGCGTCTGTCCCGACCCCCAGCAGGATCAGCAGCGCCGCGCCGACGAGTCCGGCAACCGGGATCGGGATCGGCTCGGTGATCCACATGATGATGACGGCGAGCAGGACCGCCGCCACCGTCTGCTGTTCCTGGGGCAGGTCCAGCGGCAGGAAGTAGAGGACGACGCCGGCGACCGGAGCCAGGACGTACCCGACGTTGCGGCGCCGGCGCTCGAAGCGCTCCTCACCCTCGGAGAGGCGCTGCTCGCCGAGGCTCTTGTACGTCGTGCCGCCGAGGAGTCGCTCCTCGACGTCGACGCGTTTGCCTGCGGACGCAGGGCTCGGCTGATCGCTGCTGGTCGTGGTCATGACTTCTCCCAGGTTGCCGGGCCCCCGAGGTCTAGACCGCTGTGGCGGCAGTCACAGTCTTAGCAAGGGCTGTTCGGTATTCGCAACCCTGCTTCTGGCCGGTGGTCGTCAGTCAGCATCACGGAGGGCGGCGTCGATGCGCCGGTGCGCCTCCCAGATCTCCTCGGGCAGGCCGTCGAACTGCGCGAGGTGCTCCTCGCGGTTGGCCATCTCCTGGCGCCAGCGCTCGACGTCGATCGTCAGGATCCTGTCGAGGTCCTCGCGTGCGATGTCGACGCCCTCGAGGTTGAGCTCCTCCTCGGTCGGGAGGATGCCGACCGGCGTCGGCCGGCCGGTCGACCTCGCCGTGCTTGAGCTGCAGCAGCCACAGCAGCGGGCGGAGGTTGTCGCGGTAGCCGGGCCACAGGAAGTGGCCGTCCTCGGGGTCGCGCTGGAACCAGTTGACGTGCGCGAAGATCGGCTGCTCGCGAGCCTCGCCGATGATCTTCAGCCAGTGCGCGGCGTAGGCGCCCTCGGAGTAGGACATGAACGGCCGCATCGACATCGGGTCGTAGCGAAGCTGGCCCTCGACCCCCTCGGCCGCGTACGTCGCCTCGGCGCCCAGCGTGAGGCCGTCGTAGACGCCCTCGGCCAGGTCGGTGATCGCGCGGATCAGCGGCTCCCGGTCGCGGGTGCGGCCGCCGAAGATGATGGCGTCGATCGGCACGCCGCGGGGGTCCTCGAAGTCGGCGGCGACATTGGGCACGTTGGCCAGCGTGGTGGTGAACCGGCTGTTGGGGTGGGCCCATGGCGAGTCGCTCGCCGTCGTCACGTTCGGAGACGAGGTTGCCCTTCCAGTCGCGCCAGCCGGTGACGTCTGCGGGCGGTTCCGGGGTCCGGCCCTCCCACCAGACCTCGTGGGTCTCCTCGTTGTAGGCGACGTTGGTGAACAGCGCCTGGGTGCCGGCGCCCACCGACTGCCAGGGCGGTCGGGTTGGTCTCCTCGTTGGTGTCCTTGGCGACCCCGAAGACGCCGAACTCCGGGTTCATCCCGTAGAGCCGGCCGTCGTCGGGATCGACCCACAGCCAGGCGATGTCGTCGCCGTAGAAGGTCACGTGGTAGCGGTCACCGAGGGCATCGGGCGGCAGCATCATCGCCAGGTTGGTCTTGCCGGACGCGCTGGGGAAGCCGCCGCAGACGTGGTACGTCTGCCCGGTCTCCTTGTCCTCGATGCCGATCAGCATGAACTGCTCGGCGAGGAACTTGCCCGACGCCCAGCCGTCGTACGCCGCCTGGCGCAGGCCGTGGGCGATCTTGCCCAGCAGCGCGTTGCCGCCGTACGACGAGCCGAAGTGCAGGATCGTGCGCTCGTCGGCGACCGTGACGAAGTAGCGCTGGTCGTCGTCGGTGCCCTGGCCGAGGTTCTCCAGGTCGCCGGTGACGTGGACGGCGCGCACGAAGGAGTCGGGGTCGTCGAGGTTGTCGACGTGCTCCACGCCGACCCGCGCCATCCGGATCATGTGCAGCACGACTGTGCGGTGGTCGGTGAGCTCGACGCCGGCGGCGTACCGCTCCAGCGGCGAGCCGGGAGGCGCCATCAGGTAGGGGACGACGTACATCGTCTTGCCCTTCGATGCGCCCCGCATCCGCTCCTCGAGCATCGGCTTCATCTCCGAGGCCGGCCGCCAGTTGTTGTAGGCGCCGGCGTCGGCCGGGTTGCTCGTGGCGACGATCGTCCGCTCCTCGGAGCGGGCGGTGTCCTTGTGGTAGCTGCGCGAGTAGTAGCGGCCCTCGCCGGCCGGGAGAAGCTCGCCGGCCGCGAGCGACTCCTCGATCAGGCGCGCGTCGTCGGCCGCGTCGACCACCTCGATCCGGTCGGCGCCGGTGAGCTCCGCCCAGTGACGCACGTACTCGCGCACCCGCGGGTTCTTCAACCCCGCATCGTCCAGAGCCTGCTCCACGTCGGCCATCGAAACTCCCGTCCTCTCCGGTCCGCCTGCCCTGACGGTAGCGGTCCGGAGCGCAGGTCACACTCGTCGGCTGTGTTCGTCGGGCGGGACTGGTTTGGTCCAGCACGATGGATGCTCCCCACAACCACCCCCAATTTCAGGCATGATTCTCCCGTGGAGTCGATGACAGAGGCTCGAGAAGACGGGCTCCGGGTCCGCTTCGCGGCGGACCCTGTCAGCGTCTCGGCGGCGAGGCGGTTCGTCACCGACGGTCTGGTGTCCTGGGAACGCACGGCCCTGATCGACAGCGCGACGCTGTGCGTCAGCGAACTGGCCGGCAACGCCGCCCTGCATGCCGCCTCCACGTTCATGGAGATCGGCCTGCAGCCGCGGGGGAAGGCCGTCCGGGTGAGCGTCGAGGACGATGGCGCGGTTCCCGCAGAGGTGGTCGCGCCGCGGGCGACGTTCACCGAGTCGGCGAGTGTCGACTTCTCCATCGACGACGAGCCGACCACCGGTCGCGGGCTGGCGATCGTGTCGGTGCTGGCGCGCGAGTGGGGGGTCGAGCACACCCCCGAGGGCAAGCGCGTGTGGGCCGAGCTGACCGAGAACGAGCAGGAGCACGAGGTTGGTCCGCCGAGGACTGGATCTCGTAGATGACCCGTCCCCCACCGCGGCCGCGCTTCCGCCCGGCTGGGCCCTGGTCCGCCTGGCCGGGTGTCCGGTCGAGCTGAGCCTCCGCCAGGACGAGCATCTCGACGAGCTGGTCCGCGAGCTGCAGCTCATCTCCGCAGACCGGGGCAACAGCCGCTCCCAGGCCCTTGCGGCCCAGATCCAGGACCTGTTGATCAGCCCCGCGCATGCCCGCTTCACCGGACGGAGGCTCGCCGAGCAGGCAGCCGCGGCGGGCCGGGACGTGGTCGACATCGACATGGCGATGCCACACGAGTTCGGCCCCATGGTCCAGCGGCTCCAGGAGGCGGTGATGGCGGCCGACGCGCTGTGCGAGCAGATGGAGCTGCTCACGGTGGCCTCACCGCCGGAGCTGCGGGCGCTGCGGGCGTGGATGGCCGGTGAGCTGGTGGCGCAGATCGATCACGGGGCGCCCCCAGTGTCCTGGTCCGACTGGTTGCGCGGCAACGCCTGACTTTTCCCGGAGCGTCCGTCCTACGACGGTCGTAGGCTGCGGTCATGGAGATGCGCCTGGAAGTGGTGACGGTCCCGGTGAGTGACATCGAGCGGGCCAAGGAGTTCTACCTGTCGGTCGGCTTCAATGCCGACCACGACCACACGGTCAGTGACGACCTCCGCTTCGTCCAGATGACGCCGCCCGGGTCCGGCTGCTCGATCGCCTTCGGGAAGGGCCTGACGAAGATGACGCCCGGATCGCTGGACAACCTGATGATGGTCGTGCCCAACGCGGAGGCCGTGCGTGAGCATCTTCTCGAGCGTGGGGTCCAGGCGAGCGAGGTCGACGAGCAGGCCTGGGGACGGTTCGTCTACTTCGCCGACCCTGACGGCAACGGGTGGGCGCTCCAGCAGCTGCCCGAGTGGTCCGCCGGGGCCGGCGGAAGCGGCGAGAACCCCAACGTCTGAGCCGCCGCACTCACCGCCCGTGGCCTGGGGCCGGAAGCACCGATCGCGCGGCTCGCGCCAACCTGCTGGTCGCCGTGTTCCACGGCTCCACCTCTGTCGCGTCCCATGCGTAGGTGGGAACACCGTCGCAAACCAGGGTGCAGAGCTCGGGGGTCGACAGTTCAGCGGCGGACCACGCGTAGAGCGCCCCCAGCCGAGGCTGGATCATGCCCAGGTCGAGGAGACGCCCGAAGCCGTGCTCGTGGTCGACGTACCACTGGAGGTTCCTGGTCAACGGGTAGCTGTCGGGCATCACCCGTGAGAGCGAGACGAAGATCCCGGTGATGGAGAGTCGCGGGTCGCCGAGGACCGGGCCGGCGGGCCACAGCCAGCTCAGCGCCAGCCGGGGTGCGGCGACCAGGGCGTGCGCGAAGAGGACCCGGACCAGGATCAGGTTGAGGAAGAACCGCTCGGGGTGGGTCTCGGACTCGGCCAGCTCGCGGTGGTCGAGGTACGCCGCCACGATGCTGGCGTTGTGAGCGCGGTACCACCTCCGGGCCGACGGCCGCTCGGCGAACTCCAGGCAACACGCGGCGCTCCAGGACGACGGCGGGCCGCTCATGCCCAGCAGGTGGGCCCGCGCTTCCGCCGTGTCCCGCAGCAGGCGCTCGTTGACGAGCCGCCACCAGGGGCTACCGGGGGTCTCACCGTCCGGCGGGTTGAGGAGGCCGCGGCCCAGCTGCCAACCCATGAACCCGAGCGCCGCACGTCGGTAGGGCAGATGCAGCTCCGGCCGCCCGGGCTCCGCCTCGTACAGCGACTGCATCAACGCCACCCGCCCTGCCGGGTCGTCGCGCACGGAGGCGACGAGGTCAGCGGCGTACTTGCTGGCGGTGGGCACACTCCATTGTCAGCCGGGTGGGTTCTCGGGCTCCCAGCGCAGCAGGTCTCCGGGCTGGCAGTCGAGGACCTGGCACAGGGCGGCGAGGGTCGTGAACCGCACCGCCTTGGCCCGGCCGTTCTTGAGCACCGCCAGGTTGGCGGGCGTGATCCCGACGCGCTCCGCGAGCGTGCCGACAGCCATCTTGCGCCGGGCGAGCATCACGTCGACGTCGACGATGATCGGCATCAGATCACCTCGTCCAGCTCGGACTTCAGGTGGTGCGCCTCGGCGTCGAGGGCCACGGCCTGGGCGAGCAGCATCCTCAGCACCAGGACGACCAGGGCGACTCCGGCCACGACCAGCGACAGCCCGCAGATGAGTCCCACGACGCCGGGCGCCACGGCTTCGCCTGGCGCGAGCGTGACGGCCAGTCCGAACGTGAGGAGGGAGGCCGCGCGCGATCGCGCCGATCACGATGTCGACGTACCGGAACGCCGCGTGGGAGAACACGGTCCCTCGCCGAACCATCGTCAGCAGCCGCCACACGCACACCGCCGTGACCTGCATGGTCACGATGGCGAGGACCATGATGACTACGAGCGAGGTCCGGACCCCGGCCGGCGCGTCGTCGAGGTCCATCCACAGCAGCGGCATCATCACGGCCTGCACGAAGAGCGAGCCGGCGAGCGCGATCGCGAGCACGATGCGCAGGGCGAGGACGGTCAGATTTCCCATCGAGACTCCTGTGGTCGAAGAACAATAGGAAGATATCGATAAACAGTAGATACCGCAAGGGATTCGACACTCTGTCGCGTGGCGGCCCAGGGAGACGAGAATGGCGACGGGTCGCACGTCGAAGGAGGAGCCCCATGGCCGTCGAGCTCAACCACACCATCGTCAAGTGCACCGACAAGCACGCGTCGGCGCAGTTCCTCGTCGAGATCCTGGGGCTCGCGGAGCCGACGACGTACGGGCCGTTCGTCGTCGTCCAGGTCGACAACGGCGTGTCGATGGACTACGCCGACGACCACGGGGAGGTCCATCCGCAGCACTATGCGTTCATGGTGGGCGAGGACGAGTTCGACCAGATCCAGGCCCGGATCGTCGAGCGCGGGCTCACCTTCTGGGCCGACCCGTTCCACCGGACCGAGGGAGAGATCAACACCAACGACGGTGGACGCGGCCTCTACTGGGACGACCCGGACGGACACAGCCTGGAGATCATCACCGTGCCGTACGGCGGTGGGTGAGCTCCTGAACGACTGCGTTCACGGTCTCCCTCGGGTGGCGGGCGGTTCACGCCCTATGGTGACGGGGTGCACGAACTCGAGCGCGGCGCCGAGGTGCCTGATGCGCTCGGTCCGTACCTGACAGTCGACCGGTCCCGGCCGAGGCACGAGTGCTGGGTGACGGGACACATGGTCGCCGGTCTCGACGGTACGGCGTCCGTGGATGGGCGGGTCGGCTCGCTGTCCACCACTCCCGACCAGGCGCTGTTCCGCCGGATGCGGCAGATCGCGGACATCGTGCTCGTGGGTGCGGAGACGGTGCGCCGGGAGGGATACGGAACGGTGCGGCTCGACGAGGAAGCCCAGGCACAGCGCCGGCGCCACGGCCAGCCGCCCACTCCACCGCTCGCCGTCGTCAGCCGATCCCTGGCGTTCGACTGGTCGGCGAAGGCGTTCGCCGACGCGCCCGAGGACGCCCGCACCCACGTGATCACCTGCGCGGCCGCAGATCCCGAACGCCGGGCCGAGGCCGAGGAGGTCGCCGACGTCATCGTGGCCGGCGACGAACGCGTCGAACCAGCAGCCGCGATGCAGGCGCTGGCCGAGCTCGGCCACCGGGTCGTGCTCTGTGAGGGCGGCCCGAACTGGCTCGGGGAGCTCGTCGCCGCGGACCGCCTCGACGAGCTGTGCCTCTCGATCGCTCCGCTCATGGGTGGCGACCCGCTCCCGGTCTCCGTGAACCCGCCCGGCGCCGGGCTCGCACAGTTCGAGCTCAAGGGCGTCATGGGGGAGGACGACACCCTCTTCCTGCGTTATGAGAGGAGGCCACGGTGACCGAGGTGAATGGCAACGCCTTCGACGCGTTGATGGCCGCGGTCGACCCGCCACTGATCGTGGTCACCACCGCCGCCGAGGACGAGCGGGCCGGGTGCCTGGTCGGCTTCCATGTGCAGTCGAGCATCACTCCCCAGCACTACTGCGTGTGGTTGTCCAAGGCCAACCACACCTATCGGGTCGCCCTGCGCGCCAGGTACTTCGCCGTGCACTTCCTGACGGAGGCGGACCTGACCCTCGCGGAGCGGTTCGGCACCCTCTCCGGTGAGGACACCGACAAGTTCTCAGGTCTCGACGTCGACCTCGACGACAACGGCGTACCGCTGCTCACGGCATGTCCGAACCGGATGGCGGTCGAACGCATCTCCATGCTCGACGACGGCAGCGACCACGTCTGCATCACCACCACAGTGCGCTCGGCGAACACCGGCGGAGACTTCAAGCCCCTGCGCGTCTCGGATGCCGCCCACCTCGACCCGGGTCACGAAAGCGAGGAGCGAGCGATCGAGCCGTGACGGCTCGCGCTCACCAGGTGAGCTCGATCTCCAGCTCCCTCTCCTCGTCCCCGAGCTCCACCTCGATCTTCATGTTGACCTCGTCGGGCACGCTGACGGTGATGCGCCGACCGTCGCGCTCGAACTCGACCTCGTTGTTGCGGGCCAGTACGTCGGCCAGGTCGTGCAGCCGCGCCGCTGCCTCCTCGCGACGGAGCCGCTTGGTCTCGTCGATCTCGAACAGGTCCATGTCGGCTCCCTCGTGTCGTCTGCTCCGGTGAGATTCAACGTACCGATGGGCCGCTCACGGCGGAAGGACGCGTACCTAACGCGCCAGAGCGAACGGATTGCGCTACTCCGCACATCTCCAAGGGCTGATAATCGCCCGTAGGAGGTCCAGGCCATGGCACCAGTTCAGAAGGGCCGCTTCACCGCGGACGTCAGCTCACTCGGGGACGAAGTGGTCGTCTTCCTGATCGGGATGAGGATCAACAAGCCCTGGAAGGTCCGGGCCTGGTGGCCGGTCTTCGTCGCGATGCCGAAGATGCTGAGATACCTCGACCAACATCCTGACAAGGGGTTGCTCGGGTACGAGCAGGCATTCTTTCCAGCGCCGATGATCGTGCAGTACTGGCGGTCGTTCGAAGACCTGGCCCGCTTCGCGCGTGATCGCGACGATCCTCACCTCGAGCCTTGGCGACAGTTCAACCGCCGCATCGGGGGCTCCGGCGACGTCGGAATCTGGCACGAGACATATCGGGTCAGGACGGCGAGTCTCGAGACGGTCTACGGAAACATGCCACCGCACGGGTTGGCTGCGGCTACCGCCGCGGTGCCCGTACGGCGGGGGCGCGAGTCGGCTGCTGTTCGAATCGGCGCCACCGACACCGACGATCCAGCCGTGCCGGGGTACTGACGCGGAGCGGACGCCGTGAGCACCAAGACCCCCAGGCAATACCGAGACACCCCGGTCGATGTGAAGCTCGTGCCGTCCGCTCTGTGGATCGCGATGTTGTTCGTGTTCGCCTACGTCGACATCTTCGGGTTCTACCGCGCTGATGTCCTCGACGCGGCGCTCGACGGCAGAGTCGCGACCACCGACTTCACGGTTGACCAGGTCTTCCTGACAACAACCCTGATCTACATCCTGCTCCCAACGCTGATGGTCGTGCTGTCTCTTCTTCTCAGGCCACGAGTCAATCGGATGAGATGGCCGCCACCTCAGGCGGCGTACGACGCCGCGGTAACCGGCGGACGGGCAGGGTGACTGGTCGCGTGGCCTCCGGAGAGGCAAGGCATCACCTGGCTGACAGGATCGACTCATGAGCGACTTCCCCGCCACCACCCGCCAGCTGCGCTCCCTCGTCACCGAGGACGGACAGGTCCGCGTCTCCGTGGACAGGGTGGACACCCCGCGGCCGCAGCCGCACCAGGTCCTCGTCCGGGTCGAGGCCGCTCCGCTCAACCCCTCCGACCTGGCACTCCTGCTGGCCTTGGCTGACCCTGGCGCCGCCAGGGCCGAGGACTCACCCGACGGTCCGGTCGTCACGGCCCCGGTGCCAGAGGCGGTGATGCCGAGCCTCAGGGCTCGGTTGGGCCGGTCGATGCCGGTCGGCAACGAGGGTGCTGGTGTCGTCGTAGCTGCGGGCGACGCTCCCGAGGCGCGGGCCCTGCTCGGCAAGCAGGTCGGGTTCCCGGGCGAGGGCACCTACGGGGAGCACGCGTTGACCGCGGCACAGGTCTGCCTCCCGTTGCCGGAGGGCGCGACGGCGGCCGATGGCGCCTCGTCCTTCGTCAACCCGTTCACCGCGCTGGGGATGGTCGAGACGATGCGCCGGGAGGGCCACTCCGCGCTGGTCCACACTGCTGCCGCGTCCAACCTCGGCCAGATGCTCAACCGGGTCTGTCTCGCGGACGGCATCGAGCTGGTCAACGTCGTCCGCCGACCCGAGCAGGCCAGCCTGCTGCGCGATCTGGGTGCCCGGCACGTGGTCGACTCGGGCGCCGAGTCCTTCATGGCCGACCTGGTCGAGGCGATCCGTGCGACCGGGGCGACCCTGGCCTTCGACGCCGTCGGCGGTGGCCGGCTCGCGAGCGACATCCTCAACGCGATGGAGGCAGCAGTCACCGACCCGGCCGCGCCGTACAGCCGGTATGGCACCAACGTGCCCAAGCAGGTCTACGTGTACGGCGGGCTGGACCGCCGGCCGACCGAGCTGCGGCGAGGCTTCGGGTTCACCTGGGCGATCGGCGGGTGGCTCCTCATGCCCTTCCTCTCCTCCTTGGCCGTCGAGGACCTCGTACGACTCAAGGGCCGAGTCACCGCCGAGCTGACGACCACCTTCGCCAGCCGCTTCACCGAGGAGATCTCACTGGACCAGGTGCTCGACCTCGACGTGCTGCGCCGCTCCGCACGCACCGCCACCGGCGAGAAGTTCCTCATCGTCCCCTAGTCGGCCCGGGCCACGACGCCGCACCGCCAAGGCGCGTATGGCGGCCCGGCCTCATTCCTGCCGTGGCCTGTGTCGGATCCAGTCCCGTGGTGGTCTCCCGGTCTTGGTGGGTGGGAGGAACTCGGGTCGTCGGTCCTCGGCCAGGCGTACCTGCCAGGGGGTGTGGTGGATGGTGCGGTGGTGGTAACCGCAGAGCGGTACCAGGTCTCCAATGCGGTCGGGCCGCCGTGGGTCCAGTGGCGGATGTGGTGGGCGTGGCACATCACCGGGGGTCGGGTGCAACCGGGGAATGCGCAGTGGGCGTCGCGGGCGACCAGGGCGGTCCAGATCGCCGGGGTGACCAGGCGTTGGGTGCGGCCGACGTCGAGGACGCACCCGTCGGCGTCGAGCAGGACGCGGATCAGGTCGCAGTCGCACGCCAGCCGCCGGATGGTGGAGCCGGGCAGGTCGAGCCCGTCCTCGGTGACCCCGACCCCGGCGGTCTCACCGGCCAGGGTCTCGGCGTCGATGGTGACCGCGACCCGGGCCCGGGCACCGTGGCTGGCCGGAGGGAGGTCGGTGTCGAGAGCATGCTGGGCGAGCTGGACCAGCCCGTCCCACATCCGGGCGCCGTGGTCACGCGGGTCAGGCTGCTCCTCGCAGGTCACCGGATCGACCTGCGGGAGCGGTTTGGTCAGCGGCGACAATGCGGCTCGGAGCACGGCACCGTCCTCGACGCTGCCCCCGCCGCGTATCCGGATGCCGCCGCAGCCGTCCTCGGTGACGGTGAGGAGCCGGCCCAGGTGGGCGGCGCGGTCTTCGCGGTCCAGGGCCCTCTCGGCTTCGCGCTCGTCGCGGTCGGGGTCGACCACCGACGCCAGGTGGCGACCCGCGCGGTGCAGGTCGGTGGCGTTGAGCCGCCCCGCCTCCTCCAGCAGCAGCTGCTCGCCGCGGCGGCGTACGTGCTCGGCGAGCGGGAGACGCTCGACCGCCTCGATCACGACCGAGGCCTGCTCCGGCGAGACCGCGCCCTCCCGCAGCGCCTCAAGAGTGCTCACCCGCTCGGCGACCAAGGTGCTGGCGTGGGTCACGGCCTGGCGGCCCTGACGCCGGGTCGTGCCGGCCAGATGGGTGAACCAGTCGACCGTCGAGCCCCAACCCAGGTCCTGCTTCGCCGTCTGCCGGACGTCGAGCTCGGCCAGCAGCTCAGCCTCCAACGCGGCCGCCTTGGCCTTGAGCCGCTGCAGCTCCTGAACTCCCGCGACCAGTTCCCCGACCCCACGCGCCGACCACAGCGACCCCGCCACCGCATCCAGCTCCCCGCACGCCGCGGACACCACAGCCGCCGGTGTCGGATGCTCGAGCGGTGTGATCGCCATGGACCCATTCAAGCCGCCACCACCGACATTCCGGATCGCCTAGAAGCCCTTGTCCACAAGGGCTCAGCATCGTCATGGGTGCGTTTGGTGCGGCCCGCGCCGGGGCCGGGAAACCCGACGGGCCGTCCCCCTTGGGATCGCGCGCCACCCCAATCGCAGCGTTAAGACGCGTGCCAGCAGGAGACGTTGCGTCGCTCGGGTGCCGTGAACGGCGGACTAGGTTGGAGTAATGGCACAGCACTGGATTGCGACCCGGCCGGGTGGTCTGGACGTCTTCTTGTTCGAGGAGTACGACGTTCCTCCGCCGCGACACGGCGAGGTCACCATCGCGGTCCGGGCGGCCGGCATGAACCCCGCCGACGCCAAGCACGTGGCCCGCGGCGACGCGGCGGACTTCCCGAAGGCAATCGGCTACGAGGTCGCCGGCGTGGTGAGCGCCGTCGGCGCCGACACCGAGATCGGGTCGGGGACGGTGACCGTGGGCGACGAGGTCCTCGCGTTCCGCATCAGTGGCGGCTGGGCCACCGAGGTAACCGTCGCGGCACGGGACGTCTTCACCAAGCCGGCGTCGTTGTCGTTCGGCGAGGCCGCCAACTTGCTGCTCGCCGGGTGCACAGCCTCCGAGATGCTGCACGTGACCGACGTCGGCGCGGGCGACACGATCCTGGTGCACGGTGCGTCTGGGGCGGTCGGCGTCAGCGTGCTCCAGCAGGCCGCGATGCTGGGAGCGCGGGTGATCGGGACGTCGAGCGAGGGCCGCTTCGACGTCGTGGCCCGGTACGGCGGGGCGCCGGTCAGGTACGGCGACGGGCTCGAGCACCGGGTGCGAGAAGCAGCGCCCGAGGGGGTAGTCGCCGGGCTGGACTGTGTGGGCACCGACGAGGCGGTCGACGTCTCGCTCGCGTTGGTGGCCGACCGCGACCGGATCGTCACCATCGCCGCCGCCGAGCGGGCGAAGGCCGAAGGCGTTACCGCAATCGCCGGCGCGATGCCGGCCAGCAAGGCCTACCGCGACTCCGTGCGAGCCGGCCTGGTGGAGTTGGCCGGCAAGGGACGGCTCGTCGTCCCCGTCGCCCGGACCTTCCCGCTCGCCGACGCCCTGGCCGCCACCGAGCTGCTGATGAGCCAGCACCCGGGCGGGAAGCTGGTCCTCGAGCCGTGACTTTTGCTTGAGCACTCGCCGGGGTAGACCATCAAGAAGGCCCGGCCGTCGAGCAGGACGCCGTTCGTCCGGAATGGATGCGAGGCTGCGGAGATGAGTGCGTCGACCGAGACTTCGGTTACCTGGGCGCAGGCGCTGGCTTGGCGGTTGGAGCGACAATTGCTCGACCCCCTTGGCTCTGAGTCGGTCGCGGGTGTTGTGCGCCGGCTCGGCGCGGTGCTCTCGATGGATGAGGCGCTCGCTGAGCTCGCTGTCCGGACCCGCCGTGCGACATCGCGTCCAGGCGAGCTCGCGGCGGCCCTGGCCGACGGGAAGGTGATCAAGGCATTCGCGTTCCGCGGGTCGATGCACTACCTCTCGCCTGAGGAGGGCGGAATCTACTTGGCCATCCGGTCGGCCGGCCGGCAGTGGGAGCTGCCGAGCTGGGTGGAGTACTACCGGCTTTCTCCACCGGACTGGCCAGACTTCCGGGCCGCAGTGCGCGCGGCGCTGAGCGACGGACCCTTGACCGTCGTCGAGCTCGGCCAGGCCCTGACGAGACACCGCGCCTATCGCCACCTGAAGCCGGTCTTCGACCAGGGCGCGGGCACCCTGATCAAGCCATTGACCTGGCAGGGGGACATGAGCTTTGGTCCGCCGCGAGATGGACTGCACACGTTTCAACGTCTCGACCGCAACCCGAGGTGGCAGGGCATCCCCGACCTTGACGACGCAGGTCCGCGCGCTATCACCGCCTACTTCGGAACGTATGGGCCGGCGACACTCGACCACCTTTACTACTGGCTCGGCAACGGTCTGAGTGCGGGCAGTAAGCGGCTCAAGACCTGGATTTCCGAGCTCGGCGACCGGCTCGTCGCGGTCGATGTCGAAGGCACTGTGGCGTACGTCCTGCGCGAGGACGTCGGCGCCCTTGAGGCCACGGTTGCATCGGACGCGGTGCGGTTCCTTCCAGGGCACGACCAATGGGTGATCGGTCCTGGCACCAGGGACGTCCACGTCACCCCGGCGTCTCGACGAGAACTCATGACCCGCAAGGCCAACCCGGTGATCGTCGGCGGGGTCGTGTGTGGGACGTGGGCGCGAAAGGGTGACGAGGTCACGGTGACCTGGCTCGACGAGCGACGCCGACCCGACGAGGCGATCGAGCGGGAATCTGGCCGGTTGGCCGACCTCCTCTGCAGGGACCTGCATCTGAGCCTGATCTCGTAGCAGGCAACTGACCCTCGGTTCCAGCGAGCCGACGGCCCTACTCGTCGCCGGTGAGGTTGAACGCGCGCAGCCGACGCCCGGTGAACCAGGTGCCCAGCACCAGGACCACGAGCGTCGCCACGAGGGCGTACCCGGGACCGAGCTTGTCGACGACGTCGAAGTCCGAGACCTGTTCGGTGATCGCGCCGGCCCAGCGGGTGACGCTGAGCCAGCGGACGCCGTCGAGCAGGCCGCCGAGCAGGCCCTCCCACACCAGGAGGTAGAGGAGGCCGATCACCACGGCATGGCGGGTCAGCACGGACAGGAAGGCGAAGAGCGCGCAGTACGCCGCTCCGCCGGCCAGCGATCCGGCCGCGAAGCCGAACGCGAGACCAGGTTCGTCGGAGAGCAGGATCAGGGCGGCGATCAACATCGGCACGACCGCGAAGACGACGACGCAGGCCAAGGCGACCAGCAGCTTGCTGAGCACGATCGTGTGCCGCGAGATCGGCTTGGACAGCAGGTAGGCGACGGAGCCGTCATCGATCTCCGGGGCGAGGAGGCCCGTGGTCGCGAGCAGCGCGACGAGGGGTACGACGACGGTGAGGCCGAGGCTCTGCAGCACGTCGACGGCAATCCGGTCGTCCTGGCCGGCCAGCCCGCGGATCAGCCCCGCCAGCCCGAGCAGCACGAGCGGGAAGAAGGAAGAGCAGGATGCCGCGCTTGTGCCCGAAGACGCTGCGCGTCCCGAGCCGGACGACGGTGGGGGAGACGGTGACACTCATGACGACACCAGGTAGGCGAAGACGCTCTCGAGCGACTCGTCGGTGGGGGTGACCTCGAGCAGCCGGACGCCGTTCGCGCGGGCCAGCTTGGGCAGCGCCTCGCTGAACCGGCCGAAGTCCCCGGCCTCGACCTCGATCCCGCCCTCGGTGCGCAGCAGCACCCCGCGCACGGACGGGTCGGCGACCAGCACCGACGCGAGCCGCCGGTCGTCGGCGGTGCGGAGCACGAACCGGTTCGGCCGATCGGTCATCAGTCGCCGGATCGCGCCGAAGTCGCCGGACGCGGCGTGCCGGCCGGCGACGACCACCTCGATCTGACGGGCCACCTGCTCGACCTCCTCGAGGATGTGGGAGCTGAACAGCACGGTGCGTCCCTCGGAGCCCATCCGCCGCAGCAGGTCCATCAGGTGCATCCGCTGCCGGGGGTCCATGCCGTTGAAGGGCTCGTCGAGCAGCAGCACCGACGGCTCGTGGACCAGGGACGACGCCATCTTGATCCGCTGCCGCATCCCCTTGGAGTACGTCGAGATCGTGCGGTCCTGCGCGTCGCTCATCTCCACCAGCGCGATCGCCGCCTGGGCGGCCGCGCCGGGGTCGGGAAGTCCGTGCAGCTCGGCGTTGGCGACGACGAACTGGCGCCCGGTCAGGTAGTCGAACAGCGCCTCGCGCTCGGGCACCAGGCCGATCTGCCGGTAGACCGACTCGTTGCGCCACAGCGGCTCGCCGTCGAGGGTCACCGTGCCGGTCGACGGAGCCAGGAAGCCCGACATCAGCGCGATCAGCGTGGACTTGCCGGCGCCGTTGGGGCCGAGCAGGCCGGTCACGCCGGGGCCGATGGTCATGGAGACGTCGTTGACCGCGACGACGTTGCGGTACCACCGGGATACGTGGTCGAGCTGGATGGTGCTCATGCCGCGAGCT
The DNA here is from genome assembly GCA_963830755.1 of uncultured Actinomycetota bacterium. Classification (GTDB taxonomy): domain Bacteria; phylum Actinomycetota; class Actinomycetes; order Propionibacteriales; family Nocardioidaceae; genus Nocardioides. The sequence goes on from CAWHNI010000018.1 coordinate 144,762, forward strand.
TCCGGTAGCGCCAGAGCATCGCGCCGACCGACCCGAGCAGGACGACGGCGACGGCGAGCAGGTGAAGCAGCCCGACGCCGTCGCCGGTCGGCGGGGCCGGGGTGGCGGTGGCGGAGTCGAACAGGAACACCTGCAGCCCGTTGACCAGGGTGTAGGGCGAGAACAGCCCGGCGACCTCGGCCACGGTGTCGTGGCCGGTCTCCATCCCGATCCCCTGGATCGGCGCCACCACGGCGTAGCTGACGAGGAGCACCACGATGATCGCCGCCACCGCCAGCCCGCGGCGGGTGGTCAGTGCCGCGACCAGGGCGGCGGGACCGGCCAGGCAGCCCGCGAGCACCAATGCGCCCGACGAGGGCGGCCAGGAACTGCTCGGTCTCCCGGCCCACCGGCAGGTCGGCAAGCAGGCCGCCGACGTACATCACCAAGAGGGGGGCGCCGATCAGGATGAAGGTGGCCACGGTCAGCGAGGCCATGCGGACCAGGACGTACGTCGTCCGGCGCAGCGGCCGCGCGAGGTAGAGCGTGAGTGTGTGGAAGCGCAGGTCGCGCGAGACCAGCGCCGGGGCCTGCGAGGCGACGAAGACCGAGATCACCAGCTGGAGAATGACGGAGTAGCGGGAGTAGGCGACGATCTGCTCGTCGAGCCCGAGGAGCTGGCGGGCCTGCACCAGGACACCCACGAGGATCAGCGCCGGCAGCAGCATCACCCCGAGCAGGATCATCGGCAGCGCCTTCGACCTCGCCGACCGGCCCAGGCCGTAGCAGTTGCGCAGGCCGGTGACGAACAGCGACCACGCGACCGCGCCCTCGCCTAGCCGGTCGCCGGAGTAGGGCCGGTAGCCGATGTCGTGGATGACTCCGGTCCTCGACTCCCGCGTGACCTCAGACGGGCTGGACACTGCCGGCACCCCCTTCCCGGAAGACGTCCTCGATCCGGTGGTGCCGCTCCTGCATCCGGACCAGGCCGAGCCCCAGGTCGGCGGCGAGGTCGCGCACCACGTCGTACGTCGTCTCGTCGCCGACCTCGACCTCGACCAGACGTCCGGCCGGCGTCGCGCGCAACCCGGCCTCGACCAGCGCCTGCCCGAGCTGCCGGTCGGCGTCGGTGGGTCCCTGCACCTCGATCAGCAGCACGCCGGTCGCGTGGGTGAAGTCGGTCGTCGCCGAGGACTGCAGCAGCCGCCCGGTGTCGAGCACCACCACGTGGTCGCTGATCCGCTCGAGCTCGCCGAGCAGGTGGGAGGTGACCAGCACGGCGATGCCGAACTCGGTGCCGATCCTGCGCACGAGCGACAGCATGTCGTCGCGGGCGGCCGGGTCCAGCCCGTTGGTCGGCTCGTCGAGCAGCACCAGGCGGGGATCGTGGACGAGGGCCTGGGCGAGCTTGACCCGCTGCTTCATGCCCGTGGAGTAGCCGCCGATCGGCCGGTACCGCTCCTCGGCCAGGCCGACGTGGCGCAGGACGTCGGCCGTCCGCTCGCGGGCCGCGGCGTAGGGCAGGCCGGACATCTGGCCGAGGTGGACGACGAAGTCGCTGGCCGAGACATCGGCCGGAAGGCAGTCGTGCTCAGGCATGTAACCCACCAGCGACCGGATCCGGCCACCCTGGGTGCCGACGTCGAGGTCGAGCACGTGGGCGGTGCCGCTGGTCGGCGGGACCAGTCCCAGCAGGATCTTGATCAGCGTCGACTTGCCGGCGCCGTTGGCGCCGACCAGCCCCGTGACGCCCTCGCCGACGCTCACGTCCAGGGCGTCGAGGGCGGTCACGCGCGGGTAGCGCTTGGTCAGCCCCGCGGTCTCGATCACCCCCACGGGCCACAACCTAGCCGCTCGGTGGTGAGGAAATCGGCGTTCCGCCCCGAGGACGTGGCGGCTACCGTGGAGTACGTGAAGGTTCAAGGTCACGCTGAGCCCCGGCACGCGTTCTGGGAAGGCGTCCACGCCCACAAGAGCGTCCACGGGGTGTCGTGGTGGCAGGACGTTCCGCAGCTGTCCCTGGACCTGATCGAGGCCGCGGAGCTCGGACCGGCCGATCCGATCCTCGACGTCGGAGCCGGCTGGTCGACCCTGGTCGACCACCTCGTCCAGCGCGGCCACCGTGACGTGACCGCCATCGACCTGTCCGCCACCGCGCTGCAGGCGGTGCGGGACCGGATGGGATCGACCGGGAGCGACGTCGTGCTGGAGGTCGGGGATGTCCTCGACCTGCACCCCGGCCGACGGTTCGGGCTCTGGCACGACCGCGCCGTGTTCCACTTCCTGACCGAACGGGCCCACCGCGACGCCTACCGGGCGTCGCTGGAGCGCAGTCTCGGGCCACCGGGCTGGGCGATCGTGGCCACGTTCGGTCCCAAGGGGCCGGAGACCTGCAGCGGCCTGCCGGTGGTGCGCTACACCCACGCGGAGCTTGCCGCAGAGTTCCCCGGCTTCGAGCTGGTCGCCACCAGCGGCGAGGACCACCAGACCCCGTGGGGGAGCACCCAGCAGTTCACGGCCGTGCTGCTGCGCCGCCAGTCCTGATCGATAGGGCAGGCTTGCGCCGTGCACTACGTCGGCGTCGACCTCGCCTGGGGTGACCGCAAGCCCACCGGGCTGGCGGTGCTCGATGACGACGGTCGGCTGCTGCACGTGTCGACCGCGCGCACCGACGACGAGATCGCCGACGCGCTGGCGCCGTACGTCGAGGGCGACTGCCTGGTCGCCATCGATGCCCCGCTGGTCGTGAAGAACGCGACCGGCAACCGGCCGGCCGAAGCTGCGCTGAACCGCGACTTCGCCCGGCTTCGATGCCGGCGCGCACCCGTCGAACACGGGCAAGCCGGAGTTCCGGGACAGCACCCGTGGCGGCCGCCTCTGCGCCCGGCTCAGGGGCTGGACATGAACCCTCGCTCCGGTCGCGCGCGGCGCGCGATCGAGGTCTACCCCCACCCGGCGACCATCTCCCTGTTCCGGCTGGGCCGCACGCTGAAGTACAAGCAGAAGCCCGGCCGCTCGCTGGACGAGCTGCGGTCCGAGCTGACGGTGCTGATGGGGCTGGTCGAGGGCCTGTCGGCCGCCGACCGCCGCCCATCGACGTCTCCGGCAGCGCCTGGGCCGAGCTGGCCGCGGCCGTCGGGTCGGCGACCCGCAAGAGCCACCTGCGGGTGGTCGAGGACCAGGTCGACGCTGTCCTGTGTGCCTACGTCGCGCTGTTCGCCGACCGCCGCCCGGAGCTCACCACGACCTACGGCGACCTCGAGCACGGCTACATCGTCACGCCGGCGCTCCCCGACGGCCTGCGTCCGAGCCCGCGGCAACCGCGCGACACGGTCGCCGTGGGGGACCCGGTCGGCAGTGCGGTGCGTGAGTACGCCGCCCGGCAACCGGTGCTGCGTCAGGCCGCCGAGGAGTTCGCTGGCCTGGTGACGGCCATCCTCGACGACGCCGGCATCAACTACCTGAGCGTCACGGGGCGGGCCAAGGACGTCGCGTCGTTCGCGGCCAAGGCCGCCCGTACGAGCGACGGTGAGCCTGTGTTCGCCGACCCCCTGCGTCGAGATCACCGACCAGATCGGGATCCGCGTCATCACCTACGTCCAGAGCGACGTCGACGCGGTGGCCGAGCTGCTCGACGACCAGGTGGTCGTGCACGACGACCGGGACCTGGGCCGCGAGACTGCAAGCGAAGGGCGGTTCGGCTACGCGAGCCGACACCTGCTGATCGCGCTGGACGCGGCGCGCGAAGGACTGCCGGGCTACGAGAACCTGCTGGGACGCCTGGCCCAGGTGCAGATCCGCACCGTGCTCCAGCACGCCTGGGCGGAGTTCGAGCACGACATCCGATACAAGGGCACCATCCCCGACGAGCACGTGCCCGACTTCGACCGCCGGTTCACGCTGGCCGCCGGACTACTCGAGCTGGCCGACCGCGAGTTCTCCACGATCCGCGACCGGCTGCGTGAGGGTATGGCCGGGCCCGGCCCCGAGGAGGTCGACGACGACCCTCGGATCAGCCCGCGCGAGCTGGCCGCATACCTGGCGGGCCAGTACGCCGATGCCGGTTGGTCCCGCACCGACCACTACGCCTGGATCTCGGGGCTGCTGCTCGAGCTGGGCATCACCTCCCTGGCCGAGCTCACCGAGGTCCTGCGCCCGATCGACGGTGAAGCGTTGAACGAGCGGATGGGCTACCGCTACCCGCCCGGCGCCGTACGTCGCCTCGACGACGCGCTGCTCGCCGCCTTCGGGGACAAGTACATCGGGCTGCACGGCAACTCCCACCGCGTCCCCGCCCTGCGGGCCCGTCTGGAGAAGCTCCGCGAGGACTGATCGTCGACCATCCCGGATGGTCTCTAGACCGGAGCCCGGTGGCCTTCCCGGTTTCCGCAGAGCTGACGGACCGGAGCTACCGCACCCATCCTCAGCGGATGGGCGAGGCAACGGGGCGGGCGGCCCGAAGGTCGCCCGCCCCGTCCTCCCCGTCGGGGTCGGTCACCTCACTGCGCGGTCACCGCGCTGGAGGCGTCCGAGAGGGTGCTCAGAGTGCCGGCGTCATCGGCGGCGATCGCCTGCACCCTGAAGACCACGGACCTCGTCGGATGCGAATCCGACCGTGCGGGTCCGGGTCGCGCCGGTCCTCGTCCAGGAACACTCGCTTGATGCGGGCGTCGGTCGTGGCGTCGTACGCGGTGACCCGCCAGGCCTCTACGGTGACACCGGCGGGCTGTACGGGCGCGTTCCATCCCACGGTGGCGTCAACCGTCAGGTCGGCGAGGCCACCGTCTGTCGCGGTGATGCCGGTGGGAGCAACTGGCCGGCCAACACCTCCACCGGCCGGCGACAGCGTGCCGGGTGCCGTCCCCGGCTTGCTGAGCCCACCCGCTTCGCTCTCTGCCCGCACCTGAATGCGGTACGTGGCGCCGTTCGTCAGGTTGGGAACGGTTGCGGTGCACGCCGTGGTGCACAACGGCACGTTGATGCTGGTCTCCACGTTGCTCGTGGTGTTGACGGCGGTGACCTTGTAGCCGGTGATCGGCGAGGCGTCCGGGATGGTCGTTGCCGGGTTCCACGACGCCGTCGCAGACTGGTTGCCGGCCGTCGCCGTCACGCCGGTCGGTGCGTTGGGTGCAGCGGTCGACGGCCCGAGGGGGCAGCCGCCCATCCCGGGGCCACCGAGCTCGCCGAACTCCGAGATGGTCAGCCCCTGCCGGTTGTCCGCTGCGTCCGTTACCTGCCAGCTGAGGGCCCGCATCTGGCCCGCGGCGGCGAGGTCGCGCATCTCTGTGGCCTCAGCCGCAGTCGTGTCACCGTCCGTCACGAAGTGGTAGGTCGCCCGGAAGGTCCGGTCCGTCGGGCCCGTAAGCGACGAGGTGTACGGACCGGGCCGTGACGGTGCGCGGATGTCGCGGCGGCCGATCTCCGTGGGGTCCATGTCGGGGTTGACGATGCGCTGCTCCATCCGCGAGAGCGGGTTCCCGGGGGAGCGGACACCCTCGACGACAAGGTCGAAGGCACCCTCCGTGCGGAATTCCGTGACCTCGGGCCGTTGGGTCTTGGTCGAGTCTGAAGCGCCACCGGGGAATGACACGCGTACGACGTCACCGAACTTGATGTCAGGAGTCACCCCCTGCCAGCAGACTCCACCTGGATGGTTGATCTCCAGGGCGACATCGCCAGCGCTGACCGTGCCTACGGCACGGCTGGTCTCGACGCCCTTTCGGATAACCGTGACGGTGGCCTGCTGGCCCACCCTGCCCTGGTATCCCTCGATGGTGACGAAGTCACGCTGGGGAAAGACGACGATGTTGTTGGGGGCCGCCGGCGGATCCGCCGACTGGGCCGCCTGGCCAGCGATCACCGTGATGCCGGCGACGGCCAGTCCGACGAGCGCGGTCTTGGCCAGCGCGCGACGGGACCTGCCCTGGGCAGTAGTGGACGGAGTCATTGGTCTACCTTTCGAAGGTTCTTCGTTCGCGAGGCAGACGAGGTCAGGGTCTTGCCAGGAATGCTGCGGATGAAGGCGGCCGCCGCGTCAGTGCGGCGACCGCCGAGATGAAGGTCGCATTGGCGCTATAAAACCGGTGCAAAATTCGCGCCGTCGTGGTCCGGTCCTCCAGACCACCTTGAAGAGATCTGAGGAACTTGCGACGTACCCTAGGGGGGTATAGTGTCGAACCAGCAACACCGACCCCAGGGAGCCGACGAAATGACCGCAGAGACGGGCCACGAGCACCAGCACGGCTACATCCACAGCAAGGACGACTACCTCAAGCGGCTGCGCCGGATCGAGGGGCAGGCGCGCGGGCTGCAGCGGATGGTCGAGGACGAGAAGTACTGCATCGACATCCTCACCCAGGTCTCGGCGATGACCAAGGCACTCCAGTCCGTCGCGCTCGGCCTGCTCGACGAGCACCTGAGCCACTGCGTCGTCGACGCCGCCCGCGAGGGCGGCCGCGAGGCGGACGTGAAGGTCAAGGAAGCATCCGACGCCATCGCCCGCCTCGTCCGATCCTGACGACCCACCCAGAAAGAGGCATCCCATGAGCGACACCCGCACCTTCACCGTCCAGGGCATGACCTGCGGCCACTGCGTCTCCTCGGTCACCGAGGAGGTCCAGGAGATCCCCGGCGTCGAGAAGGTCGACGTCGTGCTCGAGACCGGTGCCGTCATCGTGACCAGTAGCCAGCCCCTCGACGACGCCGCCGTCCGGTCTGCCGTCGAGGAGGCCGGCTACCAGCTGGTGTGACCGTGTCCGGACCGCTCCGGGTTGCTGCCTTACTGGCCGTGCTGGGCGTCGTCTTCGCGGCGGCGCTCGGCGTCGGGTACGCCGTCGGCCCGGTGGCCGAGCCCATCTCCGACGATATGGCCGGACACGCCGCAGCCGAGGACGACGCCCATGCGGCTGCGGAACCCGCTCCCGCGGTGGACGAGGAGATCCCCGGCGGCCTGATGGTCGCGCAGGGCGGTTACCGGTTCCACCTGCTCACGCCGCTGGCGGAGCCAGGTCGCCGCGTCCCGATCCTGTTCAGGATCGACGGCCCGGACGGCCGCCCGGTCGCGGCGTACGACGTCGAGCACGGCAAGCGGCTGCACCTGATCGCCGTCCGCCGCGACTTCAGCGGTTTCCAGCACGTCCATCCCCGGCTGGGCAACGACCGAACCTGGAGGGCCGCGCTCGACCTGACACCCGGGGAGTGGCGCCTGTTCGCCGACTTCAACCCCACCGGCGGTGTGGGCATGGTCCTCGGCGCCGACCTGACGCTGCCGGGTGCCTACCATCCCGCGGGAGCGCCGGTCCCGTCGCGAACCGTCCGGATCGACGGCTACGACGTCAGCCTGGCCGGCGAGCTCACCGCGGGCACGGACTCGACGCTGACGCTGACGGTCTCCCGCAACGGTCGGCCGGTGACCGACCTGCAGCCCTACCTCCAGGCCTACGGTCACCTGGTCGCGCTGCGCGAAGGAGACCTCGCCTACCTTCACGTCCACCCGGAGGGTGCGCCGGGCGACGGCACCACGCAGCCGGGTCCCGACATCGTCTTCGACGCCGCGGTCCCGAGCGTCGGCAAGTACCGCCTGTTCCTCGACTTCAAGCATGACGGCGTCGTGCGCACCGCCGAGTTCGTGCTCACCGCCGGGACCCGGCGGGACGGCGGGGAGGGGTCCCATGAGCACGCACACTGACCGGTCCTCCGACGTCGAGCTGCAGATCAGCGGGATGACCTGCGCGTCCTGCGCGAACCGGATCGAGCGCAAGCTCAACAAGCTCGACGGCGTCGTCGCTACGGTCAACTACGCCACGGAGAAGGCGAAGGTCACCTACCCCGAGCCGGTGTCCGCAGAGGACCTGATCAGCACCGTCCGGAAGGCCGGGTACGACGCCACGTTGCCGCGTCGTACCGGCATCGAGGAAGCCGGGGCGACCGACGACGACCCCACCAGGTCGCTGCGGAACCGGCTCATCGTCTCCACGGTCCTCGCCGTGCCCGTCGTCGCGATGGCGATGGTCCCGGCATTCCAGTTCACCTACTGGCAGTGGCTCTCGCTCACGCTCGCGGCGCCGGTCGTGGTGTGGGGGGCGTGGCCCTTCCACCGCGCCGCCTGGGTCAACCTGCGCCACGGCACCTCCACCATGGACACCCTGATCTCGATGGGCGTTCTGGCAGCGTTCGGCTGGTCGGTCTACGCACTCTTCTGGGGGACCGCGGGCACGCCGGGGATGACCCACCCCTTCGAGCTGACCGTCCAGCGCACCGACGGCGCGGGCAACATCTACCTCGAGGCCGCCGCCGGGGTGACGACCTTCCTCCTGGCCGGCCGCTACTTCGAGGCCCGCTCCAAGCGCCGAGCCGGCGCGGCGCTGCGGGCGCTGCTCGAGCTCGGCGCCAAGGACGTCGCGGTGCTCCGCGAAGGCGTCGAGGTCAGGATCCCGACCGACCAGCTGACGGTCGGGGACGCGGTTCGTCGTCCGCCCGGGCGAGAAGGTCGCCACCGACGGGGTGGTCGAGGAGGGCAGCTCCGCCGTCGACGCCTCGATGCTGACCGGAGAGTCGGTGCCCGTCGAGGTCGGAGTCGGCGACCAGGTCGTCGGCGCCACGGTCAACGCCGGCGGCCGGCTCGTCGTCCGGGCCACCCGGGTCGGCGCCGACACCCAGCTGGCCCAGATGGCCCGGCTGGTCGAGGACGCCCAGAACGGCAAGGCGCAGGTGCAGCGCCTCGCCGACCGGGTCTCGGGGATCTTCGTCCCGATCGTGATCGCGCTCGCCGTCGCCACCCTCGGCTTCTGGATCGGTGTCGGGCGCCGGGCTGCCCGCCGCCTTCACCGCCGCCGTCGCGGTGCTGATCATCGCCTGCCCGTGCGCCCTCGGCCTGGCCACGCCGACCGCCCTGATGGTCGGCACCGGCCGCGGCGCCCAGCTCGGCATCCTGATCAAGGGACCCGAGGTGCTCGAGTCGACCCGCCGGGTCGACACGATCGTGCTGGACAAGACCGGCACCGTGACCACCGGCCAGATGACCCTGCGCGATGTCGTCGCGGCCGACGGTGAGGACGAGGGCCGCGGTGCTGCGCCTCGCCGGCGCGGTCGAGGACGCCTCCGAGCACCCCGATCGCCCGGGCCATCGCCGCGCGGCGCGCGATCCCGGGTCGTCGCCGGTCCCGACGGTGCAGGACTTCACCAACGTCGAAGGGCTCGGCGTGCAGGGCATGGTGGTCGACGGTGCGACCAGCCGGGCCGTGCTCGTCGGCCGCCCGCGCCTGCTCGAGTCGAGGTCGCAGCACCTGCACGCCCGAGCTCGAACGCGCGCTCGCCGACGCCCGCGCCACCGGCGCCACCGCCGTGGCCGTCGGCTGGGACGGTCGAGCCCGCGGCGTCGTGGCCGTCGCGGATGCGGTGAAGCCGACGTCGGCCGAGGCGATCGCCCGGTTCCGGGAGCTCGGCCTGTCCCCGGTGCTGCTGACCGGCGACCACGCGACCGTGGCCCGCGCGGTCGCTGCCGAGGTGGGGATCGGGGCGGAGGCGGTGATCGCCGACGTACTCCCCGCCGACAAGGTCGACAGTCGTCAAGCGGCCTACAGGCGGAGGGCAAGGTCGTCGCCATGGTCGGCGACGGCGTCAACGACGCCGCCGCTCTCGCCCAGGCCGACCTCGGGCTGGCCATGGGCACCGGCAGCGACGTCGCCATCGAGGCCGGCGACCTGACCCTGGTCCGCGGAGACCTGCGCGTCGCGGCCGACGCGATCCGGCTGTCGCGCCGCACGTTGACCACCATCAAGGGCAACCTGTTCTGGGCGTTCGCCTACAACGTAGCCGCGTTGCCGCTGGCCGCGGCCGGGCTGCTCAACCCGATGCTGGCCGGTGCTGCGATGGCGTTCTCGTCGGTGTTCGTCGTGAGCAACAGCCTGCGACTGCGCCGGTTCCGGGCGCTCGCCTCCTGACGACTAGCGGGTCGGCCAGGCCTGGCGTACGGCGTCGACGAGGTCGGCTGCCTGCCGCACGCCGGTGCGGGCGGCGTCGGCCCGCTTCGCCGGGTTCAGCACGTTGCGGCCGATGTCGGCCAGCGCCGGCTCATCCGGGGTGATGACGACCCAGCCGCGCGCGCCGGTGCGGGCGAGCTGTGCCCTGATCGACGTCGACTTGCTGAACGCCTGCGGCAGTGGCGCGAGCACGACGACCACGTCGGCGCCGTGGGCCAGGTCGACGTTCGCCGTGGAGCGCATGCCGCCGTCGAGGTAGTGCCGGCCGTTGACGGCGACCGCCGGCCACACGAGCGGTACGGCGCAGCTCGCGGCCACGGCGAGCACGAGCTCCACTCCGCTGCTGCGGTCGAAGGTCACGAACTTCCCGGTCTCGGCCTCGAAGGCGGTGATCCGCAGGTCACGGTCGGGCCACGGCACATCCCCGAGCCGGGACCGGATCACCTCGATCCGCTCGGCACCGCCCGGCGGGTGGGCCCGCATCGACATCCGGCCGATCCGGCGCAGCTTCCGCTCCTCGCTGCCGGGCACCAGCATCGGCGGCACCAGCCGGAACATCGTCGCGCGACCGACCCGCGCCCCGATCTCGTGGTCGGGCGGGGCGAGCTGGGTGGCGTAGACCTCGTCGATCGACCGGGGTCCGGTGACCTGTGCTCCGACGACCGATCCGGCCGACGTACCGATCACGGTGTCCGCCCCGGTGATGTCGACGCCGGCGTCGGCGAGACCCTTCAGGATCCCGAGCTCCCAGGCGATGCCGGTGATCCCGCCCCCGCCGAGCACCAGGGCCGTCCGTGTCATGGGCCTGAATCTAACCAGCAGCAGGGAACGGGTCGAAAGGAAATGGCCCGCACGGGCTACGCGCCGCTCGCGGGCGGGGCCGCACGACGGGATTAGAATCAGGACATGTCCGCGCACACCTTCCCCACCGAGGACGAGGGCCTCAGCGGACTCTTCGAGGCCTCGCCGGACCGGCCGATCCACACCTCGGCCGCCGCCGAGCTCTCGTTCGTTCTCGGTCTGGTGTCCTTGTGTGCGATGCCGTTCACGCTCATGCACGCCGCGTCTGTCGTCACAGCCGGTCTCGGCGCGGTCCTCGGCGTCGTGGGAATGGCCACCACCAGCCGCCCCGACGTCGCCGGACGGGTGCTGGCCCCCCTCGGGCTGTTCTTCTGCCTCACCGTGTTGGCGCTCGTGGGGCTGCGATACTTCGGCCTGGAGACGGCTTTCGGGGACGCGCTCGTGCCGACATTCCTGTCCTGGCTGGAGGACCTGAACGCCTGGTTCCCCAACCCCTGATCAGGTCAGCAGCACGAACCCGACGGAATACCCGCGGGCTGGCACGGGCTGTGACCGACATGGAGCTGACTGACGCACTGGCCACGGCACGGGACAACCGAGAGTCCGTGCTGACCACGATTCGGCGGAACGGGCGGCCCCAGCTGTCCAACGTCCTGCACGCCGTCGGCGACGACGGCCTGATCCGGATCTCCACGACCGCAGACCGCGCGAAGTTCAAGAACCTGGAGCGCGAGCCGTGGGCCGCGCTCCACGTCAACGCAGGGAACCACTGGTCCTACGCGGTCATCGAGGGGGACGTCACCCTGTCGGACGTCGCGTCCGACCCGACCGACGATGCCGTCGAGGAGCTGGTCGCGCTCTACCGGTCGCTGGCCGGCGAGCACGACGACTGGGACGACTACCGGGCCGCGATGGTCTCCGAACGCCGCGCCGTCGTGCGGATCTCGCCGACGCGGGCCTACGGGGCCCTGCGCCGGGCTTGACTAGAACGAAAACTCAGCGGCTGGTCGCCTTGCGGTACTGCCTTCCGGCCAGTGGGATGAAGATCGCCATGATCACCGCCGACCAGATCAGGGTGTAGAGCTCGGGGTGCTGCAGCGGCCACGCCGTCGGCTCCGGCGCGAGCGGGCTGGTGTTGCCGAACAGCTCGCGCGCCGCCTGTGTCACCGACGAGACGGGGTTCCACTCGGCGAAGGTCTGCAGCGGGCCGGGCATGGTCTCCAGCGGCACGAACGTGTTGGCGATGAACGTGAGCGGGAAGATCACCATGAACGCCGCGTTGTTGACCACCTCGGGTGACGGCACCAGCATCCCGATCCACGCCATGATCCAGGAGATCGCGTAGGCGAAGACCAGGAGCAGGACGTAGGCCCACAGGGCGTTCAGGAATCCCTCGCGGATCCGCCAGCCGACAATCAGACCGGTCAGGCTCATCACGAACAGCACGATCACGTTGTTGACCACGTCGGAGAAGGTGCGCCCGGCCAGCACGGCGGACGGCGACATCGGCAGCGACCGGAACCGGTCGATGATGCCCTTCTTGACGTCCTCGGCCAGGGCGTAGCCGGTGATCGTCGAGCCGAAGACGACGGTCTGGGCGAAGATGCCGGCGATCAGGAACTCGCGGTAAGCGTCTCCGCCGCCCTCCTGGTCGATCGCCCCGCCGAAGACGTAGGCGAACAGCAGGATGAACATGATCGGCGACATGGTCGTGAAGACCAGCAGGTCGGGCACCCGCTTGATCTTGATCAGGTTGCGCTTGGCGACGACGAGGGAGTCGGCAACGGCGGTGCCCCGCAGGGTGGTGGTGCTCATCGGGGGGTCGCCTCTTCCTTCTCGGGCTCGGCCTCGGCCGCGTGGCCGGTCAGCGACAGGAACACGTCGTCAAGGGTGGGTCGACGCAGCCCGACGTCGTCCACGGGGACCCCCTCGCCGTCGAGCCGGCGCAGCGCGTCGGCCAGTACCGCCGCGCCGCCGGTCACCGGCACCACGATCGAGCGCCGCTCGGCCTCCACCGTGACCTCGCCGGACGACAGCGGCGACAGCACCTTCACCGCAGTCTCGAAGTGCGCCTCGTCTGAGACGGTGATCTCCAGCCGCTCGCCGCCGACCTGCGACTTGAGCGCGTCGGCGGTGCCCTCCGCGATCACCCGGCCGTGGTCGATGACGACGATGTTGTCGGCCAGCAGGTCGGCCTCCTCGAGGTATTGCGTGGTGAGGAGCAGGGTGGTGCCGCCGGAGACCAGCTCCTGGAGGATGTGCCACATCTCGGTGCGGCTCCGCGGGTCGAGGCCGGTGGTCGGCTCGTCGAGGAAGAGCACCGGCGGGCGGGCCACCAGCGCGCCCGCCAGGTCGAGCCGGCGCTGCATGCCGCCGGAGTACGTCTTGGCCGGCCGGTCGGCCGCGTCGTCCAGCCGCAGCTGCACCAGCAGCTCCCGCGCCCGATCGGCGCTCGCCCGCCGGCCGAGGTGGTAGAGCCGCCCGACCATCTCGAGGTTCTCGAAACCGGTGAGGTACTCGTCGACGGCGGCGTACTGGCCGGAAACCCCGATCAGGCGACGTACGCCGCGCGGGTCGGTGGCGACGTCGATGCCGGCGACCTCGGCCCGGCCCTCGTCGGCGGCGATCAGGGTGGTGAGGATCTTGACCGCCGTCGTCTTGCCGGCGCCGTTCGGCCCGAGCAGCGCGAGCACGCTTCCCTCGGGAACTCTCAGGTCGATGCCGTCGAGTGCGGTGACCTCCTTGTAGTGCTTGACCAGCCCCTCGGCAAGGATCGCGTCTGTCATGGGTGTCCCTCCGTCCCGTCTGCTCCGGTCAACCACACCGGCGGTGCAACTGTTCCACGACGCCGGAAACCAGGTCGAACGGTTTCCCGGCTCACTGATCCTCGAGCACCGAGAGGATGTTGCCGGCGGGGTCGGTGAACCACGCGATCAGCGGGCCCGGGCCCCGGGAGATCCCTCGCTCGTCCTGGTCGAAGCCGTCGTACCGCTCGAACGAGACGCCTCGTGCGGCGAGGTCGTCCACGGCCTTCTCGACGTCGGCGACCGGGAAGTTGAGGACCGTGAAGGTGGCCGGCTGGTGCGTCGGCTTGGCGTAGACCATCACCCGCGCGCCGGAAGCCAGGTCGAGGGAGAGCAGTCCCATCGACTCGTCGAAAACCGTGACGTCGAGCCCGAGCGTGTCGCCGTAGAAACCGCGCGCCGTCTCGAGATCGTCGACCGAGAACCCGCTGAACGCCTGGCTGTCCTTCAACATCACGCCTCCTTCGAGCCCGCCTGAGCGGACATCAGTGCCTTGTGCTCATCGCTGAGCTGGATGACCTGCACGTAGTTGCCGTCCGGGTCGACCGCCGTGGCGAAGAGACTGCCGTCGCGGTCCTCGAGTGGAGACTCCCACCGGCCACCGACATGGTCGACCCGGTCGGCGAAGCCACGGGCGTCGGCGACGTCGAAGTTGAGCACCACCCGGCCCGGTTCGGCCGTCTTGTCTCCGACGTCGTCGCGGCTGTCGAGGAAGAGGTAGAAGCCGCCGTAGCCGAGGATGTGGTACTGGTCCTGCTTGTCGTCGGACTCCGGAGGCAGCACCGCGGTGTACCACGCGTGCAGCCGGTCGGGGTCGGTGCTCGAAAGCATCAAGCTCATCAGGGTGGTCGTCACGACGGTTCCGTTCTGTCGGGATGCGCGGTGCGCCAGATCCATGCAGACCGGGGTGGCCCCCCGAACTCATCGGTCCGGCGGCCGACGCTTCTGCGGGTACGGCGTCTCGTGCCGGGCCAGCATCTCCACGAACTCCCGGATCTTGCGGGCTCGCGTCTCGGGCCGCTTGACGGCACCGAGCCGGTGGATCAGGGCGAACCGGTTGGTCGAGGTGAGGACCTCGAACATCCTCTGCGCCTCCGGGTTCGCCGCGATCGCCTCGGCGAGATCGTCCGGCACCACGGCCGTGGCCGGGCCGGCGTACGCCTCCTCCCAGCGGCCGTCGGCCTGCGCGGCCCGGACCGCGGCGCGGCCGGACTCGTGCATCAGGCCCGCCTCCTCGAGCCGGCCGACGCGCGCGACGTTCGTCTGCGACCAGCGGCTCCGCGGACCGCGTGGCGTCATCCGCTGGAGGGAGCTGCCCTCGTCCCGACGCCGCCCCTGGCCGTCGATCCACCCGAAGCAGAGCGCCTCACACACGGCCTGTTCGTAGTCGAGCGTCGTCACGTCGCCGCCCTTCTTGTGCAGGACCAGCCACACGCCCGGGGCCGAGTCGTGATGCTCCAGAAGCCAGTCCCGCCATTGAGCGGCGTCCGCGACGAGGAGCTCGGGAAGGTCGTCGTCCACGGGTTCACAGTACGGCTCAGGGCACGAGCTTGAGGCCCACGACGCCACCGACGATGGCGGCCAGGAACAGCACCTTCAGCACCGACACCGGCTCCTGGCCCGTGGCCATCGCCCAGCCCACTGTGAGCACGGCTCCCACGCCCACCCACACGGCGTACGACGTCCCGACCGGCAGGTCGCGCATCGCCCAGCCGAGCCCGGCCATGCTGAGCGCCAGCGCTCCCAAGAACACCAGTGATGGTGCGGTGCGTGTCAGCCCGTCGGAGCGGGACAGCGCGGTGGCCCACACCGCCTCGAGCACTCCGGAGAGAACCAGAACGAGCCACGACATGACGGCCTCCTTCGGCGCGCCGTCTTGTCGCTGACCGGGTACGGCACCCTCGTCCGGAGGCCTCACCTCGAGGCTCTGGTCCGAGAGTCTCAAACCCGGGTTGCCCGGTCAAAGCGGGGCCGCCATCACTCCTCACCGAACCGGCCTCGGTGGTCGTGTGGGATCAGCGGCTTCTCGGCGCGCACCTTGAGCTGCTGCACGGCCCAGGTGTTGCCGTCGGGATCGGCGAAGCCGAAGAACGTGCCTCCGTCCCGCTCGTCGAAGACCTGGATCTCGTCGCACTCCACGCCGCGGCCCGTGAGCTCGGCCCGGGCCGTCTCGGCGTCGGCGACCACGAGCTGCAGCCCCCGCATCGAGCCCGGCTCCATCTGCTGCTGGGACGGCAGGTCGCCGACCACGATTGAGCATCCGGAGCCGCGGGGGGTGAGCTGGGCGACGTGCATGTGCTCGTTGCGGGTGTCGTGATCCAGGTCGAAGCCGACCCGGTCGCGGTAGAACTCGATCGACCGATCGAGGTCGCTGACCGGGACGACGACGACCTCGAGCGTCCAGTCCATGCTCATCAGGCGCCCGCAGAGGCGAGCAGCCCTTCGAGCTTGTCGTAGCCCTCGACCATGCCCTTCTCCATGCCGCTCGAGACCATGGCATCGCGCGTCTCGACCGAGGGGTAGACCGCGTGGGCGCTCAGCCGGGTGCGACCGTCGCCGAGGTCGGTGAACGTCAGGAACTCGATCGAGACCTGGTCGGGCGCACCTTCGAACTCGAAGGTCTGGATGGCGAAGTCGTTGTCGCGGACGGTGTGGAACGTGCCGTTGAAGGCGTACTCCTCGCCCCCGGGGGTGCGGTGCACGAAGCGGTAGCCGCCCTGGGTCACGAAGTCGTGCCGCTCGATCTCCATCTCGTAGCCGTCCGGTCCCATCCACTGCTTGAGCAGGTCGGGATCGCGGTGGGCCCGGAAGACCGCGTCGACAGAAGCGTCGAACTCGCGCTCGGTGTCGATGTAGGGCAGCCCTTCCGGGGCCGTGACGGTCAGTGCGTTGGTCATGATATTCCCTCCTTGGTTTCCTTCTTGAGTACGGCGTCGAGGCGCCGGAACTGCTGTTCGTGGACCAGTCGGTAGCGGTCGATCCATGCGGTGAGCGCCTCGAGCGCCGCCGCGTCCAGGTGGACCGGTCGGCGCTGAGCGTCCCGGGTGCGGGTCACCAGGCCGGCCTGCTCCAACACAGAGATGTGTCTCGAGACCGCCTGCAGGGTGATGTCGAACGGTTCGGCCAGCTCGTTCACCGTGGCCGGACCCCTGCTGAGGCGGGCGATGATTCCGCGGCGGACCGGGTCGGCCAGGGCGGCGAAGGCACGATCCAGCCGTTCCTCGGAGCCGGCCTTGCCAGTCATGTATTCAACCGATCTCTTGATCAACGAATAGATTGAATACAACCACGAGAATCCGGATCGCGCAAGACCCTGCCGGAGAGACGATGAGTTCGCAGCCGGCGACCGGTCTGAACGACACGGCACGATGCAGGCGAAGGGGAGGCAGATCATGACCAAGCTCGACGTGAGTTTCACGGCCACGCTGCAGAAGAGCCCGAACCCGGGCGGCTGGACCTACGTGGTGTGGCCGGAGTCGGCGGCGTACTTCGGGACGAAGGGACTGGTGAAGGTGCGCGGCACCGTCGACGGAGAGCCGCTCCAGACCTCGTTCATGGCGCTCGGTGACGGCAGGCACAAGCTTCCGGTGAGCGCCGCCGTACGACGGGCGCTTGGCAAGGGAGCCGGCGACGAGGTGACGGTGCGGCTCGAGGAACGCCTCGGCTGAGCCTCCGGGGTCTCGACTTTCCGGCCCCCGGGCACCGCGATTGGTGGGAAATTGCAGGCCGTGGGCTCGGATTTTCGCCGTTTGGTACCAAACGGCAAACCCCGGAGCCGGCGACGAGGTGACGGTGCGGCTCGAGGAACGCCTCGGCTGACCTGCCTGGTGGATCACGCCCTCACTGGAGGCCGCAGGAGTCGCGGGCGAAGCGGATCGCGTTGGCCGCACCCTCCTGCGACATCCTGAGGACCAGGTCGCCGGACTCGTCGCCCAGACGCAGGTGGACGATGAACGCGGTCGCGCCGCCTGCCTCGAGGAACGCGTGCACGTCGCACCGGTTCGGCACGACGGGCAGCTCGATCCGACGGACCGGACCGTTGCCACGCACCTTCACCTGGGGCCGCCACACCGACGACCCCTGTGCCGTCAGCACGGGCGTCCCCCCGACCGTCTCGATCGTGAGGACCTTGCCCGCTCGCCCGGTGGGCCTCGCCACGAGCACCAGCTTCGCGGTGCTGCCCTCACCCGATCCGTCGACCGGGACCTCGTCGGCGAAGGACAGCGTGGCCACCTGGGAGGCGGCGAGCTCGAGGCAGCGTGAGGCGACGTACCGAGCGACGACGTCGGCCTCGTCCTCGACCGGGATCTTCACCCGCCGGCCATCGAAGGCCATGGTCACGGTCCCGGGAGCGGCCACGGTCCGGACATCGCACCGCGGTCGCGACGGCAGGGCCAGCGGGTAGCCACGTTCGGAGCCGGAGGGGTTCGCCCGCAGCCGCTCCCCGGGTATCGGCGCCCGGAACCGCGGGTCGACGTACTGGATCGAGGTGGGGTTGATCTCGCGGCGCAGACCGTTGCCGATCCAGACCTGGAACCGGCCGAGCGCGGCGTCACGGGAGGCCTGGCGCAGGTCGGCGACCAGCTCGCCCGGGGGCGGTCCCATGTCCGGCATCGGCAACGGGGTGAGCGTCGAGATCGAGGACGTGGGCTCCGGCTCGGCCGACGGCGACGAGGAGCCCCCGCACGAGGCGAGCACCAGCGCCGCCACCGCTACCCCGGTCAAAGCCCCCGCCCTGCGCATGGAGCCACGGTAGTCATAACCCGGGCGGGCGAAGGCTCGTTGGACCCGCATGAGGTTCCTCCTCCTGATCCTCCTGGCCGCCTTGCTGACCCCGGTCGCGGGCCCGACGGCCGAGGCCGCCGCCGAGGGGCCGCAGGACTGCTTCTGGACCAGCGTCTTCGACGAGGAGAACGCCAACCTCTTCTACCCCGACACCGGGGTGAACTACTACCTCGGCCGGGTCGCCCTCCCGCCGGGCGGCCGGCTCGTCGTGCGCGGGCAGTACCCGCACGCCCGCTACACCAGCTTCAACGTGTACGACGAGACCTTCCAGCCCACCGACGCCCTCGCCGACATCGACATCCGTCCCGACCGGGGAGCGACCAACCCGTTCCTCGTCGGCAATCGCCGGGACCGGACCGAGCGCGGCTACACGGTCCAGGTGGTCCCCGACCCCGTGCCCGCGCGCCAGCGGGACAGGGCCCGCAACACCGTCTACCTCGGCGACGAGGGCCAGCCCCGCTACAACGCCAGCATGGTGCTCCGGATCTACCTCCCCGACAGGGACCGCAACCAGTTCGGCGGGGTGCCGCTCCCCGAGGTCGCCGTACGCCTGCCGGACGGGACCGAGATCGACCAGCCCGCCACCTGCACGACGCTCACCCAGCAGCCGTCGACGGGCGTGACCGAGACCGACCAGCAGGGCAACGGCCCGAGCATCCCCAACTACTCGACCGCGAAGAAGCACCCGAAGTGGGAGCGCTTCTTCAACGTGCCGCGGACGATGCTGCGGCAGTTCAGCCAGACCCTCGCCGACGAGTACGGCGCGGAGAGTCGCGGCGGCCTCTTCAGCGACGGCAACAACGCCTACGTCTACGCCTTCATGTCGCGGGCGCTCGGCCGGGTCCTGGTGCTGCGCGGCCGGCTGCCGAACGTCCCCGAGACCTACGGCGGCCAGCGGGTGTTCACCCGCGGTCAGCTGCGTTACTGGTCGATGTGCAGCGTCTCGATGCAGCCCTACGGCGTGACGGACACGGTCGGGTGCGTCAACGACTCGCGTCTCGTGACCAACCGCGACGGCTGGTACACGCTGGTCGTCAGCACTCCCGAGGACCGTCCTGCCGACGCACGCCGACGGTGCGGGGTGACCTGGTTGCCGTTCGGGATCCGCCCGACGGCCGCCCTGGTCATGCGCAACCAGCTGGCCCACCCGGACTTCGCCCACTCGGTCCAGAAGGTCCGGAGACCCGGCACCGAGCGCGAGGTGATGGGCGACTTCCTGCCCCGCGGCCACTACACCGGCACCCGGGCCTTCGAGCGTCAGGGCTGCTGAGCGGCGCACTCCTGCGCGACGCCGGCGCCGGACCCACGTCACGGCCCGCTAACGAAGCAGCCCGGAACGACGTTGCCGCCCAGCAGGCGACTACGGTGTCCTAGCCATCGGCAGGAGAGGGAGGGGCGCACGTGAGCGTCGAGTACGACATCGGCGAGCTGAGCCGGCCCGGCGGGGTCGGCGTCCGCTGCCAGGGCGTCGTACACCTCTACCGCACCTTCGAGGGCCACGACGTGGTCGCGCTCCAGGGGGTCGACCTCGACATCGCTGCCAGGCGAGCGGGTGGCGTTCCTCGGCCCGAGCGGCTCCGGCAAGTCGACGCTGCTCACGCTGCTCGGCGGCATCCAGAAGCCCAGCGCGGGCCGGATCTTCCTCGGCGAGGACGAGATCTCCCGCATCGGCGAGCGGTTCCTCGCCCGGATCCGGGCCCGCCGGGTGAGCACGATGCTGCAGGGCTCGACCCGCAACCTGCTGCCCTACGCCACCGCCCGGCAGAACCTCGGCTTCGCCCGCCTCGCGCTCAGCAGCGCGGAGCGCCGCGAGGTGGTCGGCGACCACGACCTGCTCGGCAGGGTCGGTCTGGAGCAGCAGGCCGACCAGGTCGTCTCGACCATGTCCGGCGGACAGCGGCAGCGGCTGGCCCTGGCGTGCGCCGTCTCGACCATGCCGCAGCTGCTGCTCGCCGACGAGCCGACCAGCCAGCTCAGCCACGAGGACCGCGACCACGTGATCGAGCTGATCCACGAGCTCGGCGACGACCTCGGGACCACGATCGTCGTGGTCACCCACCAGCCCGAGGTCGCCGCGACCTTCCCGCGGACGGTGACGATGAAGGGCGGCCGGGTCGGTGCCGAGGGCCGGCACGGCGCGGAGTACGTCGTCATCGGCGCCGAGGGCGTGGTCCACCTGCCGACGCCACCTGGCCGCCGAGTGGCCGCAGGGCACGCTGGTGCGGATCGAGCCCGAGGACCACGACCGGCTCGTCGTCTCCCGGCCGAGCGACCTCCACGAGGGCGAGGAGGAGGCGGAATGAGCGCCGCACTCGAGCTCAGCGGGGTCTCCTACGTCCTCTCCCGCACCCTGCTCGACGGCATCGACCTCGAGTTCCGACCCGGCGAGCTGGCCGCCCTGTCCGGCCCCAGCGGCTCGGGCAAGACCACGCTGCTCTCCATCGCCGGCGGGCTCCTCGAGCCGACGACGGGGACGACGTCGTACGCCGGCCGCTCGATGTGGCAGGGCACCGGCGACCCCCGTCCCGAGGTCGCCTTCGTGCTTCAGGTCTACGGCCTGATCCCGATCCTCTCCGCTCAGGAGAACGTCTCGGTGGCGCTGCGCGCACGCGGCATCGACCCACGCGAGGCCGACGAGCGGGCCGAGGCCGCCCTGGCCCGCTTCCACATCGCCGACCTCGGCGACCGGCAGGTCGAGGAGCTCTCCGGTGGCCAGATGCAGCGGGTCGCCTGCGCCCGCGGGTTCGTCGTCGGGGCCGACGTCCTGCTGGCCGACGAGCCGACCAGCGAGCTGGACGAGCTCAACCGTGGCCTGGTGCTGGGCGAGCTGCGGCAGGAGGCGCTGCGCGGCGCCATCGTGGTGGTCGCGACGCACGACCCGGCAGTGGTCGACGCCTGCGACCGGCACTTCGTGCTCGACGACGGCAGGTTGACCGACCACGTGGCCGAGGTCGACCTTTCTGTCTGGGGGCGCCGGCAGCCCGTGGAGAGACCCTTCGAGACGCCGCAACCCGCCACGGTCCCTGCGATCGAGACCGCGTCGCCGGTGCAGGCCGAGCTGGTCGAGCGACGTACGCCGGCCTCCGGTCGCGGTGCCTCGTCGGAGGAGGAGTCGGGCGACGACACGATCTTCCGGCGTCCCGGGAGCGAACCTGAATGAACCGCATGCTCCGCGGCGCCTGGGCGCGTCGCGGCACCCTCCTCCCCTTGCTGCTTCTCACCGCCGTCGTCGTGGCGGGCGTGGTCGCGGTCATGGGGCTCGCCGAGGGGTCCGGTACGTCGTCCGCGGTCGCCGTGCCGCTCCTCGCGCTGGGGTTGGTCGCCGTCCCCGCCACCGGTCGTCAGCTGGCGGCGATCCGCCGCCACGAGATCGCGGTGGCCCGCCTGCGCGGTGTGACCGGCGGCCAGCTGGCGGTCACCCTCGCGGTCGAACCGTTGCTGGTGTTGGTGCTGGGCTCCCTGCTCGGGGTGGCGGCCGGGGCGTTGGTCGCGGCGATCGCGGCCGGACTGTGGGTGGGAGCCGAGCTGTCGCTCGGCTTGGCCATGCTGCCCGCCGTCGCACTGATCGTCGTCGTCGGTTTGGTCGCCGTCCTCGTGGGCATGGCCGGTGCGATCCGCGAGCCGTTGGCCGACCAGGTCAGCGTCGCCGAACGCCCCCGGCCCGCCTCCACCGCCGCGCTGTTCGGAAGCGTCCTGCTTCTCGTCGCCGCCGTGGTCGCGACCTACCGTTCGTCGGTGGTCGATGCCGCAGATCCCGGTTGGGTCGTGCTCGCCGGTCCAGCACTGGTGGGACTGGCCCTCGGTCAGATCACGGTGTGGGTGGTCCGGCTCGTCGCAGCGGCGGGGGTCCGCTGGACAGCGAGGTCGCCGCTGCCCGCCTTCCTGGCCTCCCGGCGACTGGCCCGGATGGCCGAGTCGGCCTCCCCGATCCGGCTTCTCGTGGCGGCGGCCGTACTCGCCGCGACCTCGGTCACCGGCGCACTGCAGGTGACCGACTGGACCGATGACACTGCCCGGCTGCGCGCGGGTGCTCCACTCCGGGTGACGCTGGACGAAGACGCTCGAGGCGCCTTGGCCCTGACTCGCAAGCTTGACCCCGACGGCCAGTGGCTGATGGCCGCCGTGTTGATCCCGGGGGAGGGCAGTCTCCCGGCCCGAAGGGCGTTCGTCGACACCGCGCGTTACGACGCGGTGGTGGGCGACTTCCTGGCCGACACCCCGGCTGGACCGCTTTCCCGAAGCATCGGCCCACTTGAGGCGGGAGCGTCCACCCTCGGGTCCGGTGGTGTCGTGAGCGCGACCGTGCGGGGCGTGAGCTCTCGGCGGTCCGGAGATCTACGGCCACGTGTCACAGCCACCTACATCAACGACAGGGGCCGCTCCGCCAGCGTGTCCCTTCGGCTCCGGATCGGGCTCTCCGGAAAGGAGACCACCGTGGAGCGCGAAGTCGCGGACTGTTCGGGCGGCTGTGCGATCACCGGCATCACTCTGGACCGGTCGAACGGAGACGTAGAACTACCCTGGATCCTCACCCGCCTCGACCTCGGTGGCAGTGCGGCTCTGAACAACGAGTGGACTCCTGAGCCGCAGCAGTTGCCGGCTGGAGTCGTGCCCGTCGAAATCGTCACCGTGGACGATGGCTTGCTGATGCCCGTATTCGACGAGCCGCTGGTCGCCACAACTTCCGGCGGCGCTGGTGAGCTGCGTGTTCTGGCCACCGACAGCACGACGTGGGGTGCGGAGGCACACGAGATCGACTCGCCGGGCGGCGACGAGCGGCCGGCCGACGTGATTGACCGCTTCGCCGCGCTTCCACTTGTCGAGGCCGACGGCCTGCTGGGTGACCTGCCACAGGCGCTCGCCGGAGCGCCGCCCACGATCCCCGCTGCGCAGGTCATGGTTCTGGCGCGTGCCGACGCCCCTGATCGGGTGGTGTCCGCCCTGGCCGAGGCTGCTGGTCAGCAACCCGAGACGCTCGACAACGTCGCCGCGTCGCTGAGCGACGAGGTCGGCGGGGTGCAGGCCTTCGCCTACGCCCTGATCGCCGGGTTCAGCCTGCTCGTCGCCCTGCTCGTGATGGTCTCCTCGACTGCGCGGGAGCGGGCCGCGAACCGGCGACGCGCTGCGTCACTCCGGGTCGTCGGCGTAGGCCTCGTCGAGCTGCGGGGTGCGAGTCGTCGGGAGCTGGTGTTGCTGGCAGTCGCCGCGGTCCTGGCCACTGCGCTCGGCGGTATCGCCGGAGTCGTGCTGCTGCTGGGCAACCTCTCCCTCGTCGAGGTGCCGGTCCATTCGGTCCCGCTCGACCTCGGCGTGGCGGTCCTTCCGTTGGCGGGGTGCGCGCTGGCCGCGGGAGCCCTCGTCGTCCTCGTCGGCGGGCGCGGCCTGAGCATGCCGCCCGAGCAGACCAGGCCGGCCCTCCTGCGGGAGGAAGCATGAAGACGAGAAGGCAGACGATGCTGGCGACGGTGCTGCGCGGCCTCCGCTCCCGGGCGCTGCTGACGGCGGGGTCGGTGCTGCTCACGGCGCTCGCGATCGGCGCGGCCGTGCTCGGCCCCATCTTCCAGGTGGCCGTCACCAACTCCTACTACGTCACGCGGCTCGAGGAGGCGCCGAACCCCCTCACCGGCCTGACCTGGATCTACCAGCCCGAGGCGACGTATGACGGCACCCCCGCCGGCGCTCGGGACCAGGCCAGCCGGATCGTCAACGAGAGGGAGACCGGTCCGTTCGCCGCGGCCCAGTCCCAACTCGTCTCCGACCGGTTCGAGGCGCTGAAGGGTGAGGCCCAGCTGCTGGCCCGGGAGGATGCCTGCATCCACCTCGAGATCGAGGGCAGCTGTCCGACCGGAGCCGACGAGTTCCTGATGCTGGTCGGCGACCTGGACTTCACGGGGCTGCAGATCGGTGACCGGGTCGACCTCGGACCGGCCGGCACGAAGACGGTGGTCGGCACCTATCGCCTGCCCGAGAACGAGACCGATTTCTGGTTCGACGGCCAGCGGCTGGCGAGCGTGCCGCGGACCTTTGATGACATCACCTTCGAGGTGACTCCGTACGAGCCGGCGCCCCTCATCGTGGCGCCGGAGGCGTTCGACGAGCTGACGCCTTCGACCTGGGAGGTGCTGGTCGACCGTCGCCTTGACGTCCCACCCGACACCACCACCGAGGACCTGGATGAGGCGATGGCCGCCGCCGCGCGGCTGGAGGGCCCACCCGAACCGGTCACCGGCGGCACCCTCGTCGCTGACTCGATCAACGACCTGCCGGCGATCGCCGCCGAGACCCGGCAGGAGCAGCAGATCGCCAGGGCCTCCATCGCACCGGCGGTCTTCGCCCTCGTCCTGGTCGCCCTGGCCCTGCTCCTGCGGCTGCTCATGTCGGCCGCGGAGCTCCGTCTGCCCGAGCTCGCCCTCGCGTCGCTGCGCGGACTGCCCCGACGCAGGATGTGGGGACTGGGCCTCTCCGAGCCGCTCGCGGTGCTCGCCCTCTCCGTGCCAATCGGCCTGGTCACCGGAGTGGGGTTGTCGCTCGTCCTCGTGCGCTGGTGGCTGGTGCCGGGCCTGCCGCTCCCGATCCCGTGGGAGTCAGGGGTGGCTGCCCTCCTCGTCCTGGTCGCCGCCTTCGGGGTCTCGGTGCTGGCCGTCGGGCTGGTGCTCCGGTCGTCGCTCTCCGAGCAGCTGACCGGTGTCCGACGACCGCGTGCCACCGGCCGGATCGCCATGGTCATCCAGCTCGCGCTGGTGGCCGGCGCGCTGTCAGTGCTGGCGGCCAAGCTGTCGGTGTCGCGACCCGGCCGGCCCGATGCCACCGACCTGGTCCTGCCGGTGCTGCTGGCCGTGGTCGCTGGACTCGCCGCCACCCAGCTCACGGCCAAGTTGGCCGGCTGGTGGACCAGGGCCCGGCCTCGCACCCGCTCGTTGCCCGGATTCGTCGCGGCCCGGGCCATCAGTCGGCGGATGGAAGGAACGCTCGTCATCCTGCCGATCACAGCCGCGATCGCGGTCTGCGTCTTCGGCGCCGGCGTCCATCAGTCGGCGGCGCAGTGGCGAGCCAGTGTCGCCGCGACCACTGCCCCGGCGGGCGAGGTGTGGAGCTCGCCGCTGAGCCTCGACGAGACCGTCGAGCTGACCCACGAGCTCGACCCCAACGGCCGCTCACTGATGGCGGCAACCACGATCAGCACGCTCGGTCCCACCTATGCCGTCGTCGACACCCCGCGGCTGGCTCAGGTCGGGGTGTGGCCGAACCAGTGGACTCCCGGAACGAGTGCCGTGGAGGTGGCCGACGCGCTCAGCCTGGACGCCGAGGTGCCCACCTTCGCCGGGCGCCGGGTGGCGGTCACCCTCGACAACCAGGCCGACGTCGACGGGGAGCTGCACATCGGGCTACAGCTGGTGCGACTCGGTGAGAGGGCACACTCGGTGTTCCTCGGCCCGTTCCCGAAGGGGCGGTCGACCCGCTCGGCGGAGGCGCCGTTCTGCCGCGGCGGCTGTCGCCTCGATGCGATCAACCTCGGTGGCCCGGCGACCAGCCGGATCGGCCTGAACGGCGTCATCCGGGTGACCGATATCAGCGTCGATGGGCGGAGTCTGGACGGAGGGATCGACGGCGCGGGCTGGGGCGTGGACCCCGAGGCGTCGGACGCCGACATGGTGCGCAGCGTTCGGTCCGGAGGGCGGGCGATCTCGGTGGACGTCGGATCCGGAGAGTCTGACGCCGTGGTCCAGCTGACTGCCGGAGCGATCGCTGGCGGTCTTCCGATGCTCCGCGGAGTGGATGCGCCGGCCGGTCCGCCGAAGGGTTCCTTCGGCGAGACCAGCGCCACGGAGTTCGAGACCCAGGCAGCGTTCGTGGGGCAGAGCGTGCCATTCCTGGGTCCGAGCGGGTCCATGATCGACTACAGCACGATCACCACCGACCGCGTCATCTACCAGCAGAGAGCCCCGGTCTATGTGCTCGCCCGGACCGACACCCCGAACGCGGTCACCCAGGCGCTGCGGGACCGCGGACTGTCCGTCTCCACGACGCTGGCCGACGTCGAGCGCACCCTCGACCAGGGCGCCTACGCCCTGGCCCTGCGGCTCTACGCCGTGGTGGCGCTGCTCGTCCTGCTCATGGCGCTCGCCGGTCTGTTCGTCAGCACCGCCGTCCAGCTGCCGGCTCGTCGCCGTGATGCGGCGTCGCTGCGGGTGGTCGGCGTACCCCGGCGCTCCGTGATGTCGGCCGTCATGCGAGAGCTCGCCGTCGTCCTCGGTGGTACGGCGATCGCAGGTCTCGCGGCAGGCACCCTGGCCCAGTACGTCGTGCTGCGGACCGTCACGCTCGGGGTCGTGGAGTCGATCACCACCCCAGCCCTGGTGGCCGCCGTCGACTGGGGACGGCTGGCCCTGCTGACCGGCGCCGCGGTGCTGTTGATCGGCCTGGTGGCGCTGGCCAGCGCGGCGCTCACGGTCCGCGGCGCGCGCGGCTCGACCCTGCGGGAGAGCGCCCGCTGAGTCCGACGCAGCGTAGGCGAGCGATGCCCCCGCGATGCTCGCCCACGCTGCGCCGTGGCACCGCCGTCATGCGTGACAACAGCCGGTGCCGTCCTTGGGGATCACGGTGATCGTGCCGAACTCCGCTGTCCCAGACCCGCGTCGCCGACGTCCCCCAGCCTCCGCTGGCCTGGCTGCGTCGCGAAGAAGCGGGTGACGTCGTCGTGCTCGCGGCGTCGGTGCTGGAGCCGGGTCGCGGCCTGGCCGGCGTTGAGCAGGGCGGCATCCTGGGTGACCAGGCGCCCGATCAGTGACGTGATGGCACCGAACACCGGGGACACCTTTGACGAGTTCATGCGCAATCCGGACTCCCGAGCTGACTCGATGTGGGGCAGGGTCCGGGGCCCACGATGCTGCCGAACCGGGATGTCCGGCAGGTCTCGTCGTGCAACTTAGCCGATGTTTCCCCTTCGCGGTCAAGATCGACGGTAATCAGTGCAGCGCCGCTGCCGGTGGCTCAGGCGGGCTGGAACAGGCAGAACGGGTGGCCGGCCGGGTCCAGCAGCACACGCACGTCGTCCTGCGGCTGGTACGACGCGAGCACCGCGCCCAGTGCCAGGGCCCGGGCCTCCCCCTCTGCCAGGTTGTCCACGCGGATGTCGAGATGGAGCTGCATCTGCTGATCGCCTTCTCCCGCCGGCCAGGTCGGCGGGACGTGACGCTCCTCCAGCTGGAAGGCCAGACCGGTGAGGTCGCGGTTGCCCTGCGGCTTGAGCACCACCCACTCGTCTTCCTCCTCGATCACCTCCCAGTCGAGGAGTGCCCGGTAGAAGTGGGCGAGACCCCGCGGGTCGGGTGTGCCGAGGACGGTCGATCGGAGCTCGAAGCGGGGTGTGGTCATGGCGACAGCCTAGGAATAGGTTGCGACACGGGTGTCGTATTCGGCCCCGGCCGTTCGTGGTGGTGGTGAAGGAGGGTCCACAGGGGACCCCGCAACAGGGAGGTAGAACCATGACGCAGTACCTGCTCTCCGTCCACATGTCCGACGCCGACGAGGTGCCGCCGGCGGAGGACCTGGACCGGATGTACAAGGCGGTCGACGACTTCAACGAGAAGGTCAAGGCCGCGGGGGCGTGGGTGTTCGCCGGTGGCCTGGAGCCGATCGAGGCCGCCACCACCGTGGACGGCACCAAGTCCGAGCCGATCGTGACCGACGGCCCGTTCGCCGAGTCCAAGGAGTACCTCGGTGGTTTCTGGGTCATCGAGGCGTCGGACCTCGACGCCGCGCTGACCTGGGCCAAGGAGGGCTCGGCGGCGTGCGAGGGCAAGGTGGAGGTCCGCCCGTTCCAGGCCGAGCCCGCATGACCACCCCAACAAGCCGCTCGCGCAGACGTGGGTTGAGGAGGGCGCGCAGCGCCCGTCTCGAAACCTCGCGCCTCGCCGGGGACCCCGGAAAAGCCTGAGTCCCTTGCGGGAGGTCGAGCGGGTCTTCCGCGAGGAGTACGGCCGGGTGGTCGCCTCGCTGGTGCGCCGCTTCGGTGACATCGACGTCGCCGAGGAGGCGGCCGGCGAGGCCCTCCTGGTCGCCCTCGAGAAGTGGCCGGTCGAGGGCGTCCCGCCCAACCCCGGTGCGTGGCTGACCACCACCGCCGGCAACAAGGCCATCGACCGTCTCCGCCGTGAGGCCAAGAGCCAGGACAAGCACCGGCAGGCGATGCAGATGTACGAGCAACTGGACGGGGCCGAGCCCCCCGAGCCGACCGGAGTCGTCACCGACGACCGGTTGCGGCTGATCTTCACCTGCTGCCATCCCGCCCTCGCCCCCGAGGCGCGGGTGGCCCTCACCCTCCGGCTGCTCGGCGGCCTCACCGTCGCCGAGATCGCGGAGGCCTTCTTCGTCCCGGAGACGACGATGGCGCAACGGATCACCCGGGCGAAGAAGAAGATCAAGGTGGCGCGGATCCCCTACCGGGTGCCGGCGCCGGCCGACCTCACCGAGCGGCTCGCGGGCGTGCTCGCAGTGGTCTACCTGGTGTTCAACGAGGGCTACCTCTCCACCTCCGGCGAGGCACCGATCCGCGAGGAGCTGACCGGTGAGGCGATCCGGCTGGGCCGGGTCCTCCGCGAGTTGCTGCCCGACGTGCCCGAGGTCGCCGGGCTGCTCGCCCTGATGCTGCTCACCGAGGCGCGGCGCGCGACCCGGGTCGCCGCCGGCGAGCTGGTGCCACTCCACGAGCAGGACCGGGGTGGCTGGGACCGCGGCCTCATCGACGAGGGGCACGCGCTGGTGCGCGAGTGCCTCGAGACCAACCGTCCCGGGCACTACCAGCTGCTGGCCGCGATCAACGCCGTCCACACGGACGCGCCGACGGCCGCCGACACCGACTGGGGCCAGGTCGCGACGCTCTACACCCAGCTCTACGCCGTCACCCCGACCCCGGTCGTGGCCCTCAACCGCGCCATCGCGGTAGCCGAGCTCGATGGACCCGAGGTCGCCCTGGCCGAGGTCGACCGGCTCGACCTCACGTCGTACCACGCGTGGCACGCCACCCGCGCCGACCTGCTCCGACGTCTCGGCCGCAGCGCCGAGGCACGCGCGGCGTACGACGCCGCCATCTCCGCCACCGCCAACGAGGCCGAGCGGGCCTATCTCGCCCGTCGGCGTGGCACGCTGGCTGTGTGAGGAGGGATGGGGCCGCCGCCGTGGTCTCGCACCTGCCGCTGGCCAGCTGGAGGCTGTTCGTCGCCAGCTGCGCGACCCTCGGGGTCGGCAACGCCGCCGTCGCCGTGGACCTGTGGTGGGAGGGGCTCGGCGTGCAGGCGAGCGCGGTGGTCATGGTCGTCTATTTCTGCCTTGCCTGGGTCGGCCTCGCCCGGCCGGCGACGTCGTGGCCGTGGCTTCGCGGGGGACTCGCGACGACTCTGGTGCTGGCCACCGCTTCGCAGCTCTTCGAGGGCGGTTCCATGACCTCGGCGTGGTCGCTGATGATCCACATCGTGGTCCCGGCCCTGGTCGGCGCCGACTACCTGTTCGTGGGCCGCACCACCGGGCGGTGGTGGTGGCCGCTGACCTGGGCGCTGCTGCCGCTCACCTACCTCGTCTACTACGCCGGCGCCGGCCTGCTGGTCTACGACTTCCTCGACCCCTTCGGCTCCTACTACCAGCTCGCGGTCCTGGGCTTCCTCCTGGCCGCGGTGGCGATCGGGTTCGTGCTGTTCGGCCTTGCCGGCGGCCGACAGTCGACGTACGATCACGATATATCGTTGAGCGGTCGCTGACAGTCGGTCGCTGGACAGTTGATAGCTCGGGCGAAGGGAGCGTCGACATGGGACATCACGGACAGCACGGTGGACATGGAGGGCCGTGGGGGAGCTGGGGCCAGCCGTGGAACCAAGGCCCCTGGAGTGGACAGCCGTGGGGGCGGGGCGGCCGCCCGGGCCCGCCGCCGTGGGTGGCCGGGCTGTTCGGCCTGTCGCAGGGGGAGCAGCACCGCGGTCCCCGGGCCAGGCGGGGTGACGTACGGGCCGCGATCCTCGACGTGCTCCAGGGCGAGCCGCTCAATGGCTACCAGGTCATCTCGGCGATCTCCGATCGGACCGGCGGCGCCTGGAAGCCGAGCCCCGGCTCGGTTTACCCGACGATCTCCCAGCTCGAGGACGAGGGGCTCGTCGAGGCCGACGACGAGCGTGGGCGTCGTACCCTCCGGCTCACCGACGCCGGACGCGAGTACGTCGCCACCAACGCCGACGAGCTTGCCGGCGTCTGGGAGCCCTTCGCCGAGCCCGAGCGCCCGGAAGGTGGCGACTTCGCCGCGATCAAGCCCGAGATCGGGCAGGTCATGAACGCCGTCTGGCAGATCATCAGCACGGGCACCGACCAGCAGCGCCGCGACGCGATCGACGTACTGGTCGAGACGCGGCGCAAGCTCTACGGCCTGCTCGCGGAAGGTGACCCGGAATGAGCGACCAGGAGCTGCGAATCGGCGATGCCGAGCGCGATCAGGCGGCCACCGAGCTCGGAGAGCACTATGCCCAGGGCCGGATCACGACCGACGAGCACCGCGAGCGGCTCGACCAGATCTGGGCCGCCCGCACCCGGCGCGAGCTGGGCCCGGTCTTCGCCGACCTGCCCGGGCGGGTGTTCCCCACGCGGGCTTCCGCGGCCCCCCGGCCTGGACCCCGCAGGCCCGCCTGGCGGCGGATCCCCGCGCCGCTGCTGGTCCTGCTCGCGGTTCTGGTGGCGATTGCCATCGTCGCCAACCTGCCGCTGATCCTGATCGGGATCGGGGTGTGGTTCGTGCTCAGTCGGGGCCACTGCGGCGCTCGTCCGCACCGCCGCTGGTAGCCCGGGGGTCTCGACAAGCCTCGCCGGCGGGATGGAAGGGTCTAGGGCGGTCAACCCACCCCCGGAGGTATCCCCCATGACCGACCCCCGCCCTCCCCGCCCCGGGACATCCACCCGCGGGCGTTGGACTCTGATCTGCGCGCTGCTGGCGCCGGCCGTGATCGTGCCGCTGCTCGTGCCGTTGTACGACAGCGTCGAGCCGACTCTGTTCGGCTTCCCGTTCTACTACTGGTTCCAGCTCGCGCTGATCCCGGCGGCGGTCATCCTCACCGTGATCGCCTACTACCTCTCGAAGGGCGCGGACCGAGCAGACCGTGAGGCCCACGGGACCCGGCGAGGGGAGACTCCGCGATGACCGACGTCAGCACCGTCGCCTTCAGCGTCTTCCTCTTCTTCTTCCTGCTGGTCACCGTCCTCGGCTTCGCTGCGGCCCGGTGGCGTCGCGCTGCGGAGCTCGACCACCTCGACGAGTGGGGGCTCGGCGGTCGCAGCTTCGGAACGTTCATCGCGTGGTTCCTGATCGGCGGTGACCTGTACACCGCCTACACGTTCATCGCGGTGCCGGCGCTGCTGTACGCCGGAAGCGGGATCGGATTCTTCGCCGTTCCCTACACGATCGTGGTCTACCCGCTGATCTTCCTCTTCCTGCCGCGCCTCTGGTCGGTCTCGCACCGGCACGGCTACGTGACGCCGGCCGACTTCGTGCAGGGCCGCTACCAGAGCCGTTCCCTCGCGCTCGTCGTCGCGCTCACCGGGATCCTCGCGACGATGCCCTACATCGCGCTGCAGCTGGTCGGCATCGAGGTCGTCCTGCAGGTGATGGGCATCGGCTCGGAGACCGCCAACTGGTTCGTCCGCGACCTGCCGTTGTTCATCGCGTTCGCGGTCCTGGCGGCCTACACCTACTCCTCGGGGCTGCGGGCGCCCGCGCTGATCGCGTTCGTGAAGGACCTGCTGATCTACGTCGTGATCTTCACGGCGATCATCTACCTGCCGACCCAGCTCGGCGGCTGGGACAGCATCTTCTCCGCGGCCAGCGACTCCTTCGACACGTTCAACACCGAGAACGCCGACGCCATCGCCGCCGGTGATGTCGCGCCGAAGGGTGCATCCCGCCGGCTCTGCTGCACTGGGCGTACGCGTCCCTCGCCCTCGGCTCGGCCCTCGCGCTGTTCATGTACCCGCACTCGGTCACCGCGGTCCTCTCGACGCGGAACCGGTCGGTCATCCGCCGGAACGCCGCGCTGCTGCCGGCGTACTCCTTCCTGCTCGGGCTGCTCGCCCTGCTCGGCTTCGTCGCGATCGCGGCGGGCGTGGCGGTCGAGAACCCGCAGCAGGCGGTTCCGCAGCTGTTCGAGAACGAGTTCCCCGACTGGTTCGCGGGCGTCGCGTTCGCCGCGATCGTGATCGGGGCGCTGGTGCCGGCGGCGATCATGTCGATCGCGGCGGCGAACCTGTGGACGCGCAACATCTACAAGGCGTACATCCGGCGCGACGCCACGCCGAGCATGGAGGCCCAGCAGAGCAAGTGGGCCTCGCTGCTGGTGAAGTTCGGCGCCCTGGCGTTCGTGCTGTTCGTGTCGACCACCTACGCGCTGGACCTGCAGCTGCTCGGTGGTGTCTGGATCCTGCAGACGTTCCCGGCGATCGTGATCGGGCTCTACACCGCGATGGTTCCACCGCTGGGCCCTGCTCGCCGGCTGGGCGGTCGGCATGGGCTGGGGCACGTGGACGGCGTACGGCATCCCGAAGATCGGCGATCCGGGCAGCCACTTCGGCAGCCCACTGTCGCCCTTCCCGTTCACCGACACACTCATCTACACCGGCTTCACCGCGATCCTGCTGAACCTGATCGTGGCGGTGGTGCTCACGGTGATTCTCCGGGCGTTGAACGTCGACCCTGGCGCCGATCAGACCTCGCCGGCGACTACCACGCCGACGAAGGTGACGTGGGCGTCGAGGAGGAGCTCGACCCGTACACGACCACCTCCCACCCCTGAGGTCTAGCGACGTCCCCGAATCTCGGGTTGCCTCTGGCTGGTCCAGAGAACCAGAGATTCGGGACTATCAACACGGCTAGGGTCGCGACATGACGACGCCTTCCTTCGAGCTCGGCCAGGACCACCTCGACCTGCGCGAGTGGGTGCACACGTTCGCGGCCGACGTCATCCGGCCCGGCGGCGGCGGAGTGGGACGAGAAGGAGGAGTTCCCCTGGCCGGTCGTCGAGGAGGCGGCCAAGGCGGGCCTCTACTCGGTCGACTTCATCGTCGCCCAGGCCACGGACGAGACCGGGCTCGGCTTCCCGATCAGCATGGAGGAGCTCTTCTGGGGAGATGCCGGGATCGCGCTCTCCATCGTCGGCACCTCCCTTGCGGCCGCGGGCGTCCGTGCCAACGGCACCGATGAGCAGGTCATGGAGTGGATCCCGCAGATGTACGGGTCGCCGGGCGACCTGAAGCTCGGCGCGTTCTGCTCCTCAGAGCCGGATGCCGGCAGTGACGTGGGTGCGATGCGCACCCGTGCGACGTACGACGAGGCCAAGGACGAGTGGGTCCTCAAGGGCACCAAGACCTGGGCCACGAACGGCGGCATCGCCGACGTCCACGTCGTGACCGCCGTGGTCGACCCGGAGCTCCGGACCCGCGGCCAGGCCAGCTTCGTGGTGCCGCCCGGGACCAAGGGGCTCAGCCAGGGACAGAAGTTCGCCAAGCACGGCATCCGGGCCTCCCACACCGCCGAGGTGGTGCTCGACGACGTCCGGATCCCCGGCTCCTGCCTGCTCGGCGGCAAGGAGAAGCTCGACTCCCGGCTGGCCGCGGCCCGCGAGGGTTCGGCCGGACGCGGAGCAGCCGTCGATGGCGACCTTCGAGCGGACCCGGCCGCCGTCGGCGCCCAGGCGATCGGGATCGCGCGGGCGGCCTACGAGATCGCGCTCGACTACGCGAAGACCCGCGAGCAGTTCGGCAAGGCGATCATCGAGAACCAGGCGATCGCCTTCGCCCTCGCGGACATGGCGACCTCGATCGAGGCGTCGCGGCTGCTGGTGTGGCGCGCGGCGTGGATGGCGCGGCAGGGCAAGACGTTCGAGCAGGCCGAGGGCTCGATGTCGAAGCTCTTCGCGGGCGAGACCGCGGTGCGGGTGACCGGCCAGGCGATGCAGATCCTCGGCGGCAACGGCTTCACCCGGGAGTACCCCGTCGAGCGGATGGCTCGCGACGCCAGGATCTACACGATCTTCGAGGGCACCTCGGAGATCCAGCGCCTGGTGATCGCGCGGACGGTGTCCGGAGCGCCCATCCGCTGATGAGGGACAAGGTCGCGCGACCCGGTCTTCTGGTCCGACGTCACCCAGCTGGTCAAGACCGTGGTCGCGGTCACCCTGGCGTGGGTACTCGCCGTCGTGCTGGTCGGCACGACCGCAGTCGTTCCTCGCCCCGTGGGCCGCCCTGCTGGTGGTCCAGGCCACCGTCTTCCGGACCTTCTCCCAGGGTGCCCGTCAGGTGGCGGCAGCCGTCGCCGGGGTACTGCTCGCGTGGAGTGCCGGCACCCTGATCGGTCCCGACGTCGCCGCGCTCGGTGCCGTCGTCTTCCTGGGACTGTTGCTCGGCAGCTCGCGCTGGCTGGAGGGTGAGGCGACCACCGCGGCCGCCACCGGGCTGGTGGTGCTCACGACCGGGTTCGCCGACGACCAGCACCTGCTGGTCGACCGGCTCCTCGACACCGGGATCGGGATCGCCGTCGGCCTGATCGTGAACGTCGCCGTGTGGCCGCCGTTGCGCCGACGCAGTGCCATCGCGGCGCTGGACGCCCTCGACAACCGCATCGGCGAGCTGCTCGTGGACGTGGCTGACGGGTTGGCCGGGCAGTGCTCACCCGACGAGGTGGCCGACTGGCTCGAGACCACCCGGGACCTCGACGAAGAGATCGACCGTGCCTGGGCCTTGGTCCGGCAGGCACGTGAAAGCGCGGTGCTGAACCCGCGTCGCTCGGCTCGTCAGGTGCGCCATCCCGAGAGGTGTGGATCGTGCTGCTGCGTCACATGGAGCAGGCCGTGGCCGAGACCCGCAGCATCGCCCGCACGCTCGAGCGTTTCCTCGAGCAGCAGCGGGAGTGGGACGCGGACTTCCGGGCCGGGTACGTCGACGCCGTACGTCATGGTGGCCGGGCCATCGAAGCCGCCGACGCCGACGCGATCCGGGAGTGTCGCTCCTCGCTGGACCGCATCGTCGCCCGGTTGGGTGACGTGGATCCGGTGCCGGAGCTGTGGCCCGTCTACGGCGGCCTGGTGGTCAACCTCGTCAACATCCTCGAAGCGATGGAGGAGGTGGCTGCCGCGAATCCGCTCGGCCAACCCCCACTGCCGATCCTTTTTCGTCGCCGTCGTACTACAGGTCGATCGCCCGGTTGACCCAGGTCGACGCGACGACCATCCCCACTGCCTCGTAGACGGCCCTGGCGCCGGCGCGGGTGTCGGTGGACAGGTAGGAACGGACCGCGCCGTGCTCGCGCGCCAGCCCGAACGCATCGACCAGCATCGAGCGCGCCAGTCTGCGCCCGCGGTGGTCGCGGCGGACGGCGATCCGGGCGACGTACGCGCTGTCCCCGGAGAGGTAGACGTGGGTGGCTCCCACGAGCTCACCCGACGCGTTCTCCAGCAGCCGGAGGTTCCACGGCTCGAAGCCTGGCCGGGCCCAGACATAGGAGGCGAAGTCGTCGATCGGGTGTCGCGGCCGGTCCGACCACTCGAGGAAGGCGTCCTCGATCAGGGTCCAGGCGGCCGTGTGGTCGTCTGGGGTCGCGTCGCGCAGGACGAAGCCGTCCGGCAGCGGGTACGCCGTGATCTCGACGCCCTCGGGCAGCTCGAGGTCCCAGGCGGTCCATCGGAGCCGATAGCCGAGGTCGGTCATCAGTCGGTCGGCCGCGCTGCCCTCGGGCACCTGGCTGCCGATCCGCGTCGACCCGCGCGTGCGTGCGGTGGCCTGGATCCAGGCGGCGATCGCGGTGCCGATGCCTCGCCCCTGGTGGTCGGGGCGCACTGCGGCATAGGCGTGGTCGGGGCCGGCCACGTCGCCGTACGCCACCAGCCGGCCATCGCCGTCGAACACGCCCATCGTGCTGGTCGTGATGTCGTAGCTCGGCCGCTGCCAGTCGCTGAGCACGTCCTCGAGCGAGATGTCGACCTCGCCAAGGTCGACCAGCTCCTCGGCCGCCACCGCCTCGAACACGCCCTGCGCGTCCGCGAGGGTGAGTGGCCGCGCGGTGAATCCTTCGGGCAGGGCTGGCACCTCGTTCGGGGTCGTCATCGCGCCGTCCCGATCTCGATCGCGCGGTTCACCCAGACCGACGTCACCTGCATGCCGACCTTCTCGTAGAGGCCGAGCGCCCCGGTGCGTGAGTCGGTGGAGAGCTCGGACCGGGTGCTGCCGTGCTCGGCGGCCACCGCGAACGAGTCGACCAGCAGCGCCTGGGCGAGCCCTCGGCCGCGCTGGTCCTTGCGGGTGGCCAGCCTGGCGATGTAGGCGCACTCAGGTCCTTGCTGGACCACGGCCATCGCGACCACCTCACCTGTCGGGTCGGTGACCACGCGCAGGTTCCACGGCGCGAACCCTGGGCGCAGCGTCGTCGTGGCCTGCCATCCTTCGAACGTGTCGCGTTCGCGCACCGACCACTCCAGAAACGCGTCCTCCTGAACCGTCCAGCAGGCCTCGTGCTCGTCCTCGGTGGCCTCGCGGACGACGTACCCCTCCGGAAGCGGACGCTCCGGGATCCGCGTGCCCTCGGGCAGTGCGAGCACCCAGCTGTGCCACCGCACGTGGTAGCCGAGTGACTCCAGCAGCCGGTCGCCGGTGGAGCCCTGAGGTACCGGCATGCCGACGATCGTGCTGCCCTGGCGGCGTGCTGCGTCCTGCATCCAGTGAGCGAGCCAGGTCCCGATCCCGCGACCGCGGTAGTCCGGGAGGACGGCGGCGTCCCCGCGGTCGGCGCCCGTGACCTCGGCGTAGCCCACCATCAGGTCGCCGTCGAAGACCCCGACGCTGCGGGTGCTGAGGTCGTGGCCGGGCCGCTGCCAGTCCCCGACGATGTCGGCTTCCTCGATCTCGACCTCGCCCACGTCGACCAGCTCCTGCGCAGCGATCGTCTCGTAGACCGCGGTGGCGTCGGCCATGGTCAGGGCGCGGGTGGTCAGGCCCGCGGGCAGCGTGAGTGTTGCGGTCATGGACGACATGGTGCTGTGTCGCGGCACTGGCGGACCACCGAATAACGCTGACCCGCCCGAAACTGCCCGAAATAGCGCTGACCCGCCCGAAGTTCTTGATGGCGAGCTCGCAAGCTCGACGCTTCGGGCGGGTCAGCGTTCTGGGTCAGGCGGAGCGGGATTTCGAGACGGCATCGGGCAACCCGTCGCTGGCGCGCCGGTTGCGCCGAGCCTCCTCAATCTCCTCGCCTGACGCTCGGCCTTCGCGGGCTCAGTCCGAGCTGGCTCGGATGGCGGAGATGTCGAAGTCGAGCTTGATCTTCTCCGAGACCAGTACGCCGCCGGTCTCGAGCGCGGCGTTCCAGACCAGGCCCCAGTCCTTGCGGTTGATCGAGGTCGTGCCCTCGAAGCCGACCCGCAGGTTGCCGAACGGGTCACGCGCGGAGCCGGTCTCCTCGAACACGATGGTGACGGGCTTGGTGACGTCCTTGATCGTGAGGTCGCCGGTGATCGCCCACTCGTCGCCGTCCCGCTCGACCTTGGTGGAGACGAACGTCAGCTGCTTGTGGGCGTCGATGTCGAAGAAGTCGCCGGACCGGAGGTGACCGTCACGGTCGGCCGAGCCGGTGTCGACCGAGGCGGCGTCGATGGTCAGGCTGACCTTGGAGGCGGACGGGTTGGCGGCGTCGATCGTGGCGGTGCCGTCGAAGTCCTTGAAGGCGCCGCGAACGGTGGTGACCATCGCGTGCCGGGCCGAGAAGCCGAGCCGGCTGTGTGCCACGTCAAGGGTGTAGTCGCCGGAGATGTCCTCCACGGCGGCGGTGCCGGCTTCGAAGTCGCGGTCGATGACGGCGGTGCTGCTCTTGCTGCGGTTGAGGAAACCCATCTGCTTCTCACTCCTGTGGTGGTCGGGTGGTTGAACGTTTCACCACCCTAAACAGAACTCCGGTCCGTTTCTATTCCGGACGTTGGTGTGGCGCCGGTCACACCGTGCCGGTCCGTAGGATCCGCACCGATGATCGACCCACTCCAGACGCTCCTGATCGTGCTCTCCCTCGTCCTCGCTGCGGTCGCGGCCGTCCACGTGGCCCTCGATCGACCCACGGGCGCGCTGCTGCTCGGGATCGCAGCACTCCTCGAGCTCGGACTCCTCGCCCAGGCGATCATCGGCATCGGCCAGCTGGTGTCGGGTGACCGTGACGTCAACGGTGCGGTCTTCGTGGGCTACCTCCTCGGGGCCCTTCTCTTCCTGCCGCTGGCGACGCTGTGGGCGCTCGGCGAGCGCACCCGTGGTGGTACGGCGGTGCTGGTGGTGGCCGGCCTGGTGCTGCCGGTACTCGTGCTCAGGATGCAGCAGGTCTGGACGCCTGCCGGTGTCTGACGTCCAGGCCACCAACAAGGGCTGGGGCCGCGCCCTGATCCTGGTCTACGCCGTGTTCGCCTTCTCCGCGCTCGGGCGCTCGTCGACCCAGCTGGTGCAGAAGGCCGACGAGGCGCCGCTGGCCTACGGGTTGTCGGCGTTCGCCGCTGTCGTCTACGCGGTGGCGACCTACTGCCTGGCGCGGCCGGGCCCTCGTACCACTCCGCTCGCGTGGGCCGCCGTGCTGGTCGAGCTGGCCGGCGTCCTGGTCGTCGGCGCGCTGACCGTGGTCGATCCGGAGCTGTTCCCCGACGACACCGTGTGGTCGCGGTTCGGCGGTGGCTATGGATGGGTGCCCGCGGTGCTGCCGTTCCTCGGCCTGGCGTGGCTGTGGCACACCCGCCCCGGCCGGGCGTCAGCGGAAGGCGGACTCCCCGGTCAGCGCCTGACCGATCACGAGCTGGTGCACCTCAGCGGTGCCCTCGTAGGTGAGCACCGACTCGAGGTTGTTGGCGTGCCGCATGAGGGGGTACTCCAGCGTGATCCCGGCCGCGCCCAGGATGGTCCGGCACTCACGCGCGATGCGCAGCGCCTCGCGGGTGTTGTTGAGCTTGCCGACGCTGATCGCCTCGGCCGGGAGCCGGCCCTCGTCCTTGAGCCGGCCCAGGTGCAGCGCGAGCAGCATGCCCTTGCCGAGCTCGACCGACATGTCGGCCAGCTTGGCCTGGGTCAGCTGGTACGACGCCAGCGACCGGTCGAAGATCTCCCGGTCCCGGGCGTAGGCGATCGTCGTCTCCAGGCAGTCGCGGGCCGCGCCCAGGGCGCCGTACACGATCCCGAAGCGGGCCTCGGTCAGGCACGACAGCGGGCCCGAGAGCCCCTGGGCCTCGGGCAGCATCGCCTCGGCCGGGACCCGGACCTCGTCGAGGACCAGCTCGGAGGTGACCGACGCGCGCAGCGACATCTTCTGCTTGATGTCGGGGGCGTCGAAACCCTCGGTGTCGGTGGGGACGACGAAGCCGCGCACGCCGTCGTCGGTGCGGGCCCACACGATCGCGACGTCGGCCACCGAGCCGTTGGTGATCCACATCTTGTTGCCGGTGAGCACCCAGTCCGTGCCATCCTGCCGCGCTCTCGTGCGCATGCCGCCGGGGTTGGAGCCGAAGTCGGGCTCGGTCAGCCCGAAGCAGCCGATCGCCTCGCCGGTCGCCATCCGCGGCAGCCACTCATCCTTCTGGGCGTCCGAGCCGTGCTTCCAGATCGAGTACATCGCCAGGCTGCCCTGCACCGACACCACCGAGCGCAGCCCGGAGTCGCCGGCCTCGAGCTCCAGGCAGGCCAGGCCGTACGCCGTCGCGCTGGTGCCCGCGCACCCGTAGCCGGTGAGATGCATGCCGAGCAGCCCCATCGACCCGAACTCCTGGGCCAGCTCGCGCACCGGTGCCGTGCCGGCGTCGTACCACCC
The DNA here is from genome assembly GCA_963830755.1 of uncultured Actinomycetota bacterium. Lineage (GTDB taxonomy): Bacteria > Actinomycetota > Actinomycetes > Propionibacteriales > Nocardioidaceae > Nocardioides. Next base: position 184,952 of record CAWHNI010000018.1, read on the forward strand.
GGCGATCTCCGGCTTGAGCTTGTCCTCGACGAAGGTGCGGACCGTGTCGCGGATGGCGCGGTCCTCCTCGGAGATCAGGGAGTCGGTGTCGAGCAGCTGGAGGGGGGTGAGCGGCATGCGCCCATCATCCCCGACCATCGGGAAGCCCCCACTCAGCGGTAGCGACGCCCCACTCGACGGTCACCCAGCCACTTTTCAACAGATCTGCCCGATATTGGGCAGGAAGTTGCCATTTGGGGTGGCGCTGAGGATGATTCCGGACGTGACTGCTGACCCGGAGCTCGTCGAGCGGATCGCCACGAGCACCGGGCTCAGTCCGGGCGAGGCGGCCCGGGTGATCGAGGACGTGGTCGCGTTCCACGCGGAGCCGGTGGAGGAGTTCGTCCGGCGCAGGCACGCCCACCTGAAGACCTACGGCGCGAGGAACCCGGAGATCTTCGCCCGGATCGCCGACGAGCTGGCCGGGCGAGTGGTGGCGGCGCCGCCGCTGACCGAGCGGCAGCTGCGAAGAGTGGTCTATGGCTGAGGTGGCCGGCGTCCGTGGTTGCGGTGGTAGCGAGGTTGGGAGGTAGTCATGTGCGGAATCGTCGGATACGTCGGCGGCCAGCAGGCCGCCCCGCTGCTGCTCGAGGGGCTGACCCGGCTCGAGCACCGGGGTTACGACTCCGCAGGGCTGGCGGTCCTCGGCGGGAGTGGGATCAAGCTGGCCAAGCGGGCCGGCCGGGTCCGCGACCTGGCCGACGGACTGCCCAAGAGGTTCGGCGGCAAGCTCGGGGTCGGGCACACCCGCTGGGCCACCCACGGTCCGGCCAGCGACACCAACGCCCACCCGCACACCGACGCGTCGGGCGAGGTGGTGGTGGTCCACAACGGGATCATCGACAACGCCGCCGAGCTGCGGCAGCGCCTCTCCGATGACGGGGTCGAGCTGGTCTCCGACACCGACACCGAGGTGATCGCGCACCTGGTGGCGCGCTCGGACGCCGAGACCCTCGAGGCCCGGGTCAGTGACGCGCTCGAGGCCATCGACGGCACCTATGGCATCGCCGTGCTGCACGCCGCCTTCCCGGACCGGATCGTGGTGGCCCGCAACGGCAGCCCGCTGATCATCGGCGTCGGCGAGCGAGAGATGCACATCGCGTCCGACCTCGCCGCGCTGGTGCGCTACACCACCACTGTCGCCCACCTCGACGACGGCGAGATGGCCACGGTGACCGCGAGCGGGTTCACCACCTACAAGCAGGATCTGACTTCGTCGACGCACAAGCGGGCCACGACGATCGACGTCGACCCGGACGCCTACGACGCTGGGGACCATGCGTCGTACATGCACAAGGAGATCCGCGAGCAGCCGGAGGCGGCCGAGCGCGTGCTGCGCGGACGCCTCGACGACCGCTTCGGCACCGCGCACCTGGGCGGGCTGAACATGGACGCCCGCGAGACCCGGGCGATCCGGCGGGTGAAGGTCCTGGGCTGCGGGTCGGCCTACTACGTCGGCCAGATGGGGGCCGGCCTCGTCGAGGAGCTGGCCCGGATCCCGGCGGACGCGGAGGCGGCCAGCGAGTTCCGCTACCGCAACCCGATCATCGAGCCGGACACGCTCTACATCGCGGTCAGCCAGTCCGGAGAGACCATCGACACCCTGCTCGCCGTGCAGGAGATCCGGCGCAAGGGCGGGCGGGTCATCGGCCTGGTCAACGTCGTCGGCAGTGCGATCGCGCGGGAGTGCGACGGCGGCATCTACCTGCACGCCGGGCCGGAGGTCGCGGTCGCGAGCACCAAGGCGCTGACCAACATGTTCCTCGGCTTCGCGCTCCTGGCGCTCCAGCTCGGCCGGGTCCGCGACCTGAGCATCGCCGACGGCAAGCGGCTGATCGCCGGCCTGGCCCGGCTCCCCGACCAGATCGGCGAGATCCTCGCCGGCGAGGAGACGCTGGGCGAGGTCGCCATTCGCCTCGCGGAGGCCGAGAGCCTGTTCTTCGTCGGACGCGTGCGCGGGTTCCCGGTGGCCCGCGAGGGGGCACAGAAGTTCAAGGAGATCTCCTACCGGCACGCCGAGGCCTACCAGACCTCCGAGCTCAAGCACGGTCCGCTGGCGCTGATCTCGCCCGACGTGCCGACGGTCGCGGTGGTGCCCGACGATGAGCTGACCGACCGCAACGTGGCGGCCCTGCACGAGATCGCCGCCCGGAGCGGTCCGCTGGTCGTGGTCACCCACGCGGACGTCGACCTGGGCGAGCTGGAGGGGGTGCGGATCGACGTACCCCGCAACGAGGTGGAGCTCGACCCGATCCTGCTCACCCTGCCCCTGCAGCTGCTGGCCTACCACGCCGCCCGGCACCTGGGTCACGACATCGACAAGCCGCGCAATCTCGCCAAGTCTGTGACGGTGGAGTGACGGACGTCGCCGTCCCGGCGAATCATGGACAGCGCGTCACAGCCCCTACCGTGGGAGACATGTCCGAAGAGCCCACGACCCCCTCGATCACGTTCGACGACCTCGGGCTCACCCCCGAGGTGCGGAAGGGTTTGCGCGCCGTCGGCTACGAGACCCCGTCGCCGATCCAGGCGGCCACCATCCCCACCCTGCTCGAAGGCCGCGACGTCGTGGGCCTGGCCCAGACCGGGACCGGCAAGACGGCCGCGTTCGCGCTGCCGATCCTCTCCCGGCTCGACCTTTCCCAGAAGACGCCGCAGGCACTCGTCCTCGCTCCTACGCGTGAGCTCGCGCTCCAGGTGTGCGAGGCATTCGAGAAGTACGCCGCCCACCTGCGCGGCGTACGCGTGCTTCCGGTCTACGGCGGGCAGGGGTACGGCGTCCAGCTGTCCGCGCTGCGCCGGGGAGTCCACATCGTCGTCGGCACGCCCGGCCGGATCATGGACCATCTCGACAAGGGCACCCTCGACCTGACCGAGCTGCGATTCCTGGTGCTCGACGAGGCCGACGAGATGCTCAACATGGGCTTCGCCGACGACGTCGAGACGATCCTGGCCGACACCCCGACGGACAAGAACGTCGCGCTCTTCTCGGCGACCATGCCCGCCCAGATCCGGAAGCTCTCGGCGAAGTACCTTCGCGACCCGGCCGAGATCACTGTCCGCAACAAGACCGCCACGGCCGCCAACATCACCCAGCGCTACCTGATCGTGTCCTACCCACAGAAGGTGGACGCCCTCACCCGGATCCTCGAGGTCGAGAACTTCGAGGGGATGATCGTCTTCGTCCGCACCAAGCACGAGACCGAGACCCTGGCCGAGAAGCTGCGGGCCCGAGGGTTCTCCGCGACCGCCATCAACGGCGACATCCCTCAGGCGCAGCGCGAGCGCACCGTCAACCAGCTCAAGTCGGCGAAGCTCGACATCCTCGTCGCGACGGACGTCGCCGCGCGCGGCCTCGACGTCGAGCGGATCAGCCACGTCGTCAACTTCGACATCCCGACCGATCCGGAGTCCTACGTGCACCGGATCGGCCGCACCGGTCGCGCCGGTCGCAGCGGCCAGGCGATCTCGTTCGTGACCCCGCGCGAGCGCTACGGCTGCTCAAGGCGATCGAGAAGACCGCGCGCCAGCCGCTGACCCAGATGCCGCTGCCGACGGTGGAGGACGTCAACGTCACCCGGCTGGCCAGGTTCGACGACGCGATCACCACCGCCCTCGGCGACGAGGAGAAGGTGTCGTTCTTCCGCGACGTGGTGGCCCACTACATGCGCGAGCACGACGTGCCCGAGGTCGACGTCGCCGCCGCGCTCGCGGCCGTGCTCCACGGCGACACCCCGCTGCTGCTCGAGCCCGGAGCCGGAGCGCCCCGCGTCGCCGTGACCGCGACGACCGGCGTCCCGACGCGGGTCGTCCGCCGCGGCAGGAGCGCCGGGAGCACCGGGGAAGGCCGGGTGCCCGATGGCGACGTACCGGATCGCGGTCGGGAAGCGGCACAAGGTCGAGCCCCGGCAGATCGTCGGCGCCATCGCCAACGAGGGAGGCCTGAGCCGTCAGGACTTCGGGCACATCTCGATCCGGCCGGACTTCTCCCTGGTCGAGCTGCCCGCCGAGCTCCCGCCGGGGACGACCGAGCGGCTCGCCGTCCACCCGGATCTCCGGGAAGCTGATCGAGCTGCGCCCCGACGCGGGGCGCCCCAGGACCGGGCGCGTCCCGGGTCGGGGGAGCATCCGGCGGGCGGCAAGAAGAAGCCCCGCACCAAGCCGCGGACGAAGCGCTGACCTCACCCGCGACCGGTCGGTCGCGGCCGGGGAGCACTGTGTCAGCCCCGGCGAATGCCCATAGCGTGAGGCGGGTCACGTGTCCCGGCAATCTCGGATCGGAGCCCCGATGCCCACGTCCCGTCCCGTCGTGCGCCGCGCCCTGCTCGGCGCCGTCGCCCTCCTCGCGCCGCTCGCCCCCGCCGTGGCGGCCCAGACCGCGGCCATGCCGCCGCGCCGTCGTACGTCGCCCTCGGCGACTCGTACTCCTCGGGCACCGGAACCCGCGGACTACATCAGCGACGGGACGTCGTGCCAGCGGTCGACGTCCGCCTACCCGAGCCTGATCGCCGCGGCGCGCGGCTACTCGCTCAACTTCCGCGCCTGCTCCGGCGCCCGGGTCGCCGACGTCACCAACACCCAGCTCTCCGCGCTCACCGCGTCGACCAGCTACGTGACGCATCTCCGTCGGCGGCAACGACGCCGGGTTCGCCGACGTGCTCACCGAGTGCGCGACTCCGTGGTGGGCCGGCGACTGCGACGGCGCGATCGACCAGGCGCAGGCGTTCATCAACAACACCTTGCCCGGCCGGCTGTCGACGCTCTACGCCTCGATCCGGACCAAGGCGCCGAACGCCAAGGTGGTCGTCGTCGGCTACCCGCGGATCTTCATGGGCGAGGACTGCAACGCCGGCACCTGGTTCTCGCCGGAGGAGATGACCCGGCTCAACCAGACGGCCGACCTGCTCAACAGCAAGACCTCGGGCCAGGCCTCGGCCAAGGGCTTCTCGTTCGCGCAACCCGACCAGCCGCTTCATCGGGCACGCCGTCTGCGACGACCCGGAGTGGATCAACGGGCTGTCCAACCCGATCAGCGAGAGCTACCACCCGAACAAGCCCGGCCACTCCTCCGGCTACACGCCGACCGTCAGCCCGCTGCTCACCGGCGCCACGGTGACGGTCACGCCGCGAAGCTCGCGGGCCGCCGCGGCGATAGGCGGACGAGCTGGCCGCGCAGCAGCGCCGGTACGCCGCCGTGGACGCCGCGATCCGCCGCCGAGTTCCGGGCGCCCGACGCTGCCGCACGCCGCGCGTCGCGCGCCGGCAAGCGCCGGCATCGACCTCGACCGCTGGCTCGCCCGCCACTAGCGCGACCGTCCGGTGAGGACCAGGTGGTAGAAGGGACCCATGCGGGCCCCTCGAATCGCCACGCGCTCGTCACCGGTCTGCTCGTGGTCGGCCTGCTCCCGGCCTGCGAGGCCGCCGAGAAGGACGGCGGCCCCGACCCGGACGAGCGGCCGACGCGCTGGCCACGGCGCTCGGCCGCCGGGCGACTTCGCCGGACGTCGACGTTCACCGACGCGACGCCGCGAGGCGTCGCCGCGCGTACGCCGACGACTCGTCGAGGGGATGGGCGAGGTCGAGCCCGCGGTCGAGGTCGCCGAGCGTCGAGGAGGCCGGCGACACCGCCACAGCCGACACTGGCCTGGACCTGGCCGCTCGGCGAGCAGGAGTGGGCCTACCGGACCGAGGCGGCCCTGCGCCTGGTCGACGACGAGTGGCAGGCGGTGTGGACGCCGACCCTCGTCGAGCCGTCCCTGAAGGGGGGCGAGGTCCTCGACAGCAGCGACCGGTCGCCGCCGACCGGGGCGAGATCCTCGGCGCCGGCGGGCAGGCCCTGGTCGACCGACCGGCCGGTGGACGCGGTTCGGCATCGACCGCACCCAGGTGCAGGCCGGCGCGGGCCGGGGAGTCCGCGCGGCAGCTGGCCCAGCTCGTCGGCATCGACGCGGCGCCGTACGTCAAGCAGGTCGAGGCCGCCGGCGACGAGGCGTTCGTCGAGGCGATCGTGCTACCGCCGCGACGAGGTGCCGCCCGACGTGGACCCGCGGCTACCTCGCCGCGATCCCCGGCGCGCATCGCGATGCCAGCGACGAGCTGCCGCTGGCGCCGACCCGCGAGTTCGCGGCGCCGATCCTCGGCACGGTCGGCGAGGTGACCGCCGAGATGATCGAGGAGGACCCCGACAGGTACCAGGTCGGCGACGAGGCCGGGCTGTCCGGCCTCCAGGCGCGGTACGACGACCAGCTGCGCGGCACTCCCGGCGTGGTCGTCGACGCGGTCGACGGCCGACGGCGAGGAGCGCGAGCTGTTCCGCGGAGGAGCCGCACGGCCGGGCAGCCGCTGGAGCTGACCCTCGACGCTCGGCTGCAGCAGGCCGCCGAGCGGCTGCTCGCCGGCGTCGGCCCGGCCAGCGCGCTGGTCGCGATCCGGCCGTCGACCGGCGACATCCTGGCCGCGGCGAACGGGCCCGGCACCGACGGCTACAACATGGCGACCTTCGGCCAGTTCGCGCCGGGCTCGACGTTCAAGAGCGTGAGCAGCCTGGCCCTGCTGCGGGCCGGGCTGACCCCGTCGTCGACGGTGCCGTGCACCGACCGGATCGTCGTGGACGGCAAGCGCGTTCGAGAACTACGACGACTACCCGTCCGGCGGGCTCGGCCGGATCCCGTTGCGCACGGCGGTGGCGAACTCCTGCAACACCGCCTTCATCTCCCAGGCCGGCAAGCTCGCCGACGACGGCGCTGGTCGACGCGGCCGCCTCGCTCGGCATGGGCGTCGACCACGACCTCGGCTTCCCGGCGTACTTCGGCAGCGTCGAGCCGCCGGCGTCGGAGACCGAGGCGGCCGCCGACATGATCGGCCAGGGCACGATCCTCGCCTCGCCGATGGTGATGGCGACCGTGATCGCCTCGATCCAGTCCGGCGAGCACGGTGCTGCCGCGGCTGGTGAAGTCCGTCGAGGTCGACGCCGGCCGACGTGCCGGACCGCTCGCCGCGGCGGAGGCCGCGCGCTGCGGGCGATGCTGCGCGGCGTCGTCACCTCCGGCAGCGGCGAGCCTGCTGGCCGACGTACCCGGGCCGCCGGTGATCGCCAAGACCGGCACCGCCGAGTTCGAGCGCGACGGCCGGCTGCTGCACCCACGCCTGGATGATCGCCGCCCAGGGCGACCTCGCCGTCGCGGTGTTCGTCGAGGAGGGCGCGTCCGGCTCCGGCACCGCCGGCCCGATCCTCGAGGCGTTCCTCCGCGCGGCCCGCTGAGCCGGCGACCGGCACACCGTCGAGTGGGCTTCGCGGCCCGCGGGAGGTCTCGCCCGACTGGACCGCGGCCACGGCCCACTCGGCGTGCGGGGGGTGACCTTGGCGGCGACGTCCTCGGGCATCGGCTCGTAGTGCGCGAAGGCGCGGGTGAAGGTGCCGGCGCCGTGGGTGGAGGAGCGCAGGTCGACGGCGTAGCGGACCAGCTCGGTCTGCGGCACCTCGGCCTGACCAGGGTGCGGTCGTCGCCGACCTTGTCGGTGCCGAGCACCCGCGCCCGCCGGGAGGAGAGGTCGCTCATCACGCGCGCCGACGTAGGTCGTCGGGGACGATCACCGTCGACGGTGTCGTAGGGCTCGAGCATCGTGATCGTCGTGGCGGCCGCCGCCTCGCGCAGCGCCAGCGCGCCGGCGGTCTGGAAGGCCATGTCGGAGGAGTCGACGCTGTGCGCCTTGCCGTCGGTGAGGGTGACCCGGAGGTCGACGACCGGGTAGCCGTTGCGCACGCCGCGCTCCATCTGCGCGCGCACGCCCTTCTCGACGCTCGGGATGAACTGGCGCGGCACCGACGCCGCCGACCACCTTGTCGACGAACTCGAAGCCCGGCGCCCTCGGGCAGCGGCTCCACCTCGATGTGGCAGACGGCGTACTGGCCGTGCCCGCCGGACTGCTTGACGTGCCGGCCGAGCGCCTTGCGCCGGCCCGGCGAAGGTCTCCCGCAGCGAGACGATGAACGGCGTCCTGGTCGACGTGCACGGCGTACCGCTCGGCCAGCCGCTCGAGCACGACGTCGGCGTGCGCCTCGCCCATGCACCACAGCACCAGCTGGTGGGTCTCGGCGTTGTTCTCGACCCGCAGCGACGGGTCCTCGGCGGCCAGCCGGCCGAGCGCCTGGGAGAGCTTGTCCTCGTCGGCCTTGCTGTGCGCGACGATCGCGACCGGCAGCAGCGGCTCGGGCAGCGACCACGGCCGCAGCACCCGCGGGTCGTCGACCGACGGAGAGGGTGTCGCCGGTCTCGGCGCGGGTCAGCCGGCCGATCGCGCACAGGTCGCCGGCGACGACCTGGCTCGGCCGGGACCTGGTGTCTTGCCGAAGGGGTGGGCGAGCGCGCCGATCCGCTCGTCCTCGTCGTGGTCCGCGTGGCCGGAGCCCTCGCCGAAGAAGGACGAGAAGTGCCCGGAGACGTGCACGCGTCTGGTCGGGCCGCAGGGTGCCGGAGAAGACCCGGACCAGGCTGAGCCGGCCGACGTACGGGTCGCTCGTCGTCTTCACGACCTCGGCCACCAGCGGGCCCGTCGGGGTCGCAGGCGATCGGCGTCGGCCGCGGCGCCGGCCGGGCGTGAACACCGCGGGCGGACGGGTGCTCGGACGGCGACGGGAAGGCGCGGGCGGCGAGGTCGAGCAGCTCGGCGCAGCCGACGCCGGTGACCGAGCAGACCGGGTACGACGGGGAAGAACGTCGCCCGCGCGACCGCGCGCTCGAGGTCGGCGATGAGCACCTTCTCGTCGATCTCCTCGCCGCCGAGGTAGCGGTCCATCAGGGTCTCGTCCTCGGACTCCTCGATCACGCCCTCGATCAGCTCGCCGCGCAGCGTCGGCGTCGGCCTCGGTCGCCGGGCGCGAGCAGGCCGGTCAGGGACGACGACCTCGGCGCCCTCGCGGACCGGGACGTAGAGCGGCATCACCTTGTCGCCGAAGGCGGCCTGGGCCTGGCCGAGCACGCCGTCGTAGTCGGCGCGGGCCTGGTCGAGCTTGGTGATGATCACCGCGCGCGGCATCGCCGACGTCGGCGCACTCGCGCCACAGCGCCCGGGTGCGCGTCGTCGACGCCCTCGTTGGCGGCGATCACGAACAGCGCGCAGTCGGCGGCGCGGAGCCCGGCGCGCAGCTCGCCGACGAAGTCGGCGTACCCGGGGGTGTCGATCAGGTTGACCTTGATGCCCTCGTGGACCAGCGGGGCGACGGCCAGCGAGATCGAGCGGTCGTGGGCGTGCTCGGAGTCCTCGAAGTCGCAGACGGTGGTGCCGTCGCGCACCGAGCCGGCGCGGGTGATGGCTCCCGCGGCGGCGAGCAGCGTCTCGACCAGGGTGGTCTTGCCGGAGCCGCCGGGCCCGACCAGGACGACGTTGCTGATCCGGTCCGGGCTGCTCGCCTCGAGATCCTGCCCGGCTGGTCTCCGGGCGCTGCCCCTTGTCCGCCATCGCGCCACCTCCTCGTCCGAAGGCAACTCCTCTTCGGCGCCCGGCACAAGGGGTATCGGCAAACTGGCCGGAGGATGGTCGAGCCAGACGACGGGAGCAAGGAACCCCTCGCTGCATGGGGTCAGCAAGGGGTTCCTGTCGACACAAAGTGCTCCCTCCGAAGTCGACGCCTCCATGATCCCACGCGACGCCCGACCATGTCAGCGGTTTCCGGAAACGTCGGCTGCCGAGTGCGAGGCTGACGCCATGACACGGACTCGACCTCCTCGGCGAGCAGCGCGGCCTCTACATCGACGGCGACCTGGCGGGAGGCAACGGCGGCGAGCCGCTTCGACGTCCACGACCCGGCCGACGGCTCGGTGCTCACCGACGTCGCCGACGGCTCGGCCGCCGACGCGATGGACGCGCTCGACGCCGCCGTCGCCGCCCAGGCACGACTGGGCGCGGACCCCGCCGCGCGAGCGCGGCGAGATCCTGCGCACGGCGTTCGGCCTGCTCACCGAGCGCGCCGACGACTTCGCGCACCTGATGAGCCTGGAGATGGGCAAGACCGTCGCCGAGGCGCAAGGGCGAGGTGGCCTACGGCGTCGGAGTTCTTCCGCTGGTACGCCGAGGAGGCGGTGCGGATCCACGGCCGCTGGATGCAGGCGCCGGCCGGCGGCAGCCGGCTGCTGACCATCAAGAAGCCGGTCGGCCCGTGCCTCTTCATCACGCCGTGGAACTTCCCGCTCGCGATGGGCACCCGCAAGATCGGCCCGGCCGATCGCGGCCGGCTGCACGATGGTGGTCAAGCCCGCCAGCCCAGACGCCGCTGACGATGCTGGCGCTGGCCGCGCGTGATGGAGGAGGCCGGCCTGCCGCCGGGCGTCCTCAACGTCGTCACCACCAGCCAGCTCCGGCGAGGTCGGCGAGGCGCTGATGGCCGACGACCGGCTGCGCAAGGTCAGCTTCACCGGCTCGACCGAGGTCGGGAAGGTGCTGGTGCGCCAGTCCGCCGACGAGCTGCAGCGGGTCTCGATGGAGCTCGGCGGCAACGCGCCGTTCCTGGTCTTCGAGGACGCCGACGTCGACGCCGCCGTCGACGGCGCGATGATCGCGAAGATGCGCAACATGGGCGAGGCCTGCACGTCGGCCAACCGGTTCCTCGTGCACGAGTCGGTCGCCGAGGAGTTCGGCGACAAGCTCGGCGAGCGGATGGCGCGCGCTGACGGTCGGCCGCGGCCAGGACGAGGGCGTCGACGTCGGTCCGCTCATCGACGCGGACGCGGTCGAGTCGCGTCAGCGAGCTGGTCACCGACGCGGTCCACGACGGCGCGACCGCTCGTCATGCGGTGGCGAGGCCGCCCGACGGGCCCGGGCTACTTCTACCCGCCGACCGTGCTGGTCGGCGTACCCGCCGACGCCGCAGATCAACGGCGTCGAGATCTTCGGCCCGGTCGCGCCGATCACGACGTTCGCCACCGAGGAGGAGGCGGTCGAGCAGCGCCAACGACACCGAGTACGGCCTGGTCGTCCTACGTCTACACCCGCGACCTGGCCCGCACGATCCGGCTGGCGGAGTCGCTGGACTTCGGCATGGTCGGCATCAACACCGGCCTGGTCTCCAACCCCGCGGCGCCGTTCGGCGGGGTGAAGGCGAGCGGGTTCGGGCGCGAGGGCGGCTTCGAGGGGATCGAGGAGTACCTCGACACGACGTACGTCGCCCTGCCGGCCGGCTGATGGCGGCGTCCGGTGGAGCCGTACGCCGGCACCGTCGAGCAGTACCCCGACTTCGCGCGCTGGACGCCGGCGAGCTCGCCCTGCTTCGCGGAGTGGGCGCGCGGCGTGGCGGGCGACCCCGAGGTGCTGGCCTGGCTGGCGGACCTGCCGCCGGTCAAGCAGCAGCCCAACCTGGTCTTCGCCGCGGCGCGCTGGCACGGCGTCCCCGCGCCCGGCCCGTACGCCGGCGCTGCGCGACGCCCTGCTCGGCGACGACGGGACGATCCGGGCGACGATCCTCGGCCGCGTCGACGCAGACCAACGAGGTCGGCCGGCTGGCGACCCTGACCCCGGCGTTCGCGACGTCGCGGGCGACGAGCCGCTCGCGCTGCTCGAGGTCGGGGCGAGCGCCGGGCTGTGCCTCTACCCCGACCGCTACTCCTACGCCTGGGACACCGAGGCCGGTCGCGGTGACCGCCGGCGCGGGTCCGCGCGCTGGACGTGCGAGCGTGACGCGGCGCGTTCCGCTCCCGACGTGACGCCGCCGGAGGTCGCCTGGCGCGGCGGCATCGACCTGAACCCGCTCGACGTGACCGACGCCGACGCGATGGCCTGGCTGGCCATCCTGGTCTGGCCCGAGCAGGACGAGCGGCGGGAGCGCGCTGCCGTCGGCGATCGAGGTGGCCCGCGCCGACCCGCCGCGCTCGTGCTGGCCGGCGACCTGCTCGACGAGCTGCCCGGCGCTGGTCGAGCGAGGCCGCGGAGCACGGGCCGGGTGGTGGTGTTCCACAGCGCGGTGATCGCCTACCTCGAGGCCGCCGACCGGCGCCGCTTCCACGAGATGATGACCGGGCTGGTGGCCGACGGCGCGCTGCCACTGGGTCAGCAACGAGGGCACGCGGGTGCTGCCCGAGGTCACCGCGACCGGTCCGCCGGTCCCGGACGACCTGCGCCGACGTTCGTGCTCGGCGTCGACGGCGCGCGCGTCGCCTGGACGCACGGCCACGGCCGCTCGATGACCTGGCTCGGCAGCGGGCCAGCTGAGACGGCGAGGCCCAGCGTGTCGGCCAGGCCGGCGACCGGCCCCGGATCTTCGAGCTTGCGGTAGACGTGCGAGAGGTGCCACTCGACGGCCTTGACGGTGACGGACGAGCTCTGCGGCGATCTCGCGGTTGGTCAGCCCGGCCGCCGCCAACCGGGCGGTCGTCTGCTCGGTGACGGTGAGGCTGGCCAGCGTCTCGCTGCGGATCCGGCGCGGCTCCTCGCCGATCCGCTCGAGGATGCCGCGGATCCGGCTCTGGAGCGGGAACAGGTCCTCGCGGCCGGCGTACGCCTCCGCGCCGCGGAGCAGGGCGACGGCCTCGCGCGCTCCGGCGGCGTCGCCCTGGAGGGTGAGCAGCACGGCGAGGTCGGTGTCGACCTGGGCGGCGAGTCGTCGGCGCCTCGACGTCCTTCAGGATCGCCTGGGCCTCGCGCAGCAGTGCGAGCCGGCGCGCCGTCGGCGTTGGTGGTGGCGGCGGTGCGCAGCGCGTGCGCCACGGCGTACGGCGACCCGGCGTCCCGGCGAGTGCCAGGTGCTCGTGCGCCAGCCGGTCGGCCTCGCGCGGTCGGTGCAGGCGGGTGAGGGCGAGCGCGGCGCCGGAGCGCCACGGGACGAGGTCCGGGTCGTCGAGCCGGGCCGACGGTGATCGCTGGCCTCGGTGTACCGGAGCGAGCGCCGGTCGGCGTCCCCCTGCGCGGACGCGAGCTCGCCGAGGGTGTAGGCCGCCAGAGCGCCGGGGAGGCCGTGGTACGTCGTCGAAGGCGCGGACGATGTCGCCGGTCGACACCGCCCGGGCCAGGTCCCCGCGGGCGAGGTGGCACTCGGTCAGGGCCGCGGCGTGGCGGACAGCGGGAAGCCCTTCGGGGCTCACTGGGCAGGCGTCCAGCGCTGCAACGCCTCAGTGATCTTGCCTGCTCCGAGCCAGGTCAGACCCCGAAGGCGAGCTGTCTGGACGCCGTCGGGTTTGGGGACTCGACGAGCATGGGCCAAGGCTAGGGAGACCAGCGTGACCGAAACGTAGACGAACGCCGATGATTTTGCCTGGGGTCTGGTCAGGTCCCGGCCCAGGAACGCCAGAGGCGTACGTCGGCCGTCGCCTCGAGCCGGCCCGGGGGGCCGGGGCGAACCGGATCCCGCGGTCCGCCTCGGACGCACAGTGCCGTGGGCGATCGCGCAGCAGGTGGCGCGGCGAGCTCCTCGGGGATCGGGGTCCCGGCGCCGGTCGCCTGGGCCGACGTCCCAGCCGTGCACGGTGATCTCCAGGGCGGCGGTGGCGACGAGCAGGTCGGTGGCGAGATCGGCGCCGCCCACGCGGACGCCGGGGGTACGTCCCCGCTCCACAGACCCGAGCAGCGCGCAGGCCTTCTGCTGCAGGACCGACGACCGGCGGGTGCCGGCCACGGGTGGGCGTCAGCGCGACGCTCCCGCCGGCGGCCTCGGTGAAGGCGTCGAGCGAGTCGTCCATGTGGGCCAGCAGGTCGCACAAGCGTCCAGTCACGGCAGGGGGTCGGGTTCGCAGGCTGGCCTCGGTGACCCCGGCCAGGGCCATCCGGGTGTAGCCCAGGGACCGCTCCAGCAGCTCGACGGCGCCTGCCAGCGCCGTGGTCACGGCGCCTTCGCGGCGGACGTGATCGGCGGGCAGCCGGTCGGGCAGCCCGAACCGGCGGAACAGGTTGGTGTCGAAGAACGCCGCGACGTGCCGCACCCGGTCGCCGTCGATGTCGAGCACCTGGAGGTGGAACGGTTCGAAGTCGCCGTCCTCGGTGCGCATGTAGAGGCCGAACGCGGGCTGGCCGTTGGCGCTGGTCGCGACCATCGGCATGTCGTTGGCGTCGCCCGGGCACTGCGTGTCGATCAGGCTGGCCGATGTTCTCGGCGCCGACGTACCAACCGATGAACGGCGGCATCTCCCAGACCGCCTCCTGCGGTGAGCATCCCGACGATCGCGTCGATGTCCTTGCGCCAGAACGCCTCGACGTACCGCTCGAGGAGGTCGCTTCTGCTCGGCGGTCAGGTCGGGCTCGACGGTCTCCTCGGTGAGGTGCCGGTCGGCGAGCTGGGCGTGGGCGCGCTGCAGCGCGGAGTTGACCGCCGCGCTGGTGGTCTCGAGCGCCTCGGCGACCTCGGCGGCCGACCAGCGGAGGACGTCGCGCAGGATCAGCACCGCGCGCTGCCGGGCCGGCAGGTGCTGGAGCGCGGCGACGAAGGCGAGCCGGATCGAGTCGCGCTCGGCGACGACGACGGCGGCGTCGGGGACCGGCTCGAGCCACGGGATCTCGGGGTCGGCCTCGAGCGCGTCGCCGGCCATCTGGTCGGGCGTGCCGAGCCCGGCCGGGAGCGGTCGCCGGGGCCGTCCCTCGAGGTTGGTCAGGCAGACGTTGGTGGCGATCCGGTAGAGCCAGGTCCGCACCGACGACCGCCCCTGGAAGTCGGCCGACGCCTTCCACGCGCGCAGGAACGTCTCCTGCACGAGGTCCTCGGCCTCGTGGAAGCTGCCGCTCATCCGGTAGCAGTGAGCCAGCAGCTCGCGCTCGTAGCGGTGGGTCAGTCCTTCGAAGTCCTCGAGCTCCGTCGTCGTGGTCATCGTCGCCGTCCTCATGGGTCGCTCCTCGCCGTCGCCCAGTCTGCCTTCTCGTACCGACCGGCGTCGACGGGCAAACTCATCGGTGACCCGTCGTCAATTGACGACGGGTCAGCGCCGGGAGTGGGCGGTGAGGGCGAGCGCCCGCTCGGCCGCAGGGCGGGCGAGGTCGCGCGTCTTCGGGGATCAGGCCGATGCGGGTACGCCGGTCGAGCAGGTCATCGACGTCGGCGGCGCCCTCGTGGGTGATGCCGAAGAGCAGCTCGGCCAGCGTGGCCGGGATGTGCTCGGCGATCGGGGCGAGCAGCTCGTCGTCGGGAAGCCCGCAGACCTCGCGGGCGCTCGCCAGCACGAGCTCGGCGTCGGTGCCGTAGCGACGGACCAGCCGGGCGGGAGCCTCGAGCCGGGCCAGCTCTTCTCGTGACGCGGCGCCGGTGAGGGGGAGGGTCCGGGTCCGGCACGGGCCGGCGTCGATCCCGACGTTGACGAGGGCGGTGTCGACGTGCGTCCTCGGCCATCCTGCCGGTAGGTCGTCAGCTTGCCGCCGACGATCGTCACCACGCCGGAGGCCGAGGTGAGCACGGCGTGCCGGCGAGACAGGTCGGCGGTGGATCCGTCGCGGGTGTCGAGCAGCGGCCGCAGGCCGGCGTACGCCCCGACCACGTCGGAGCGGCGCAGGTCGCGGGCGAAGGCCGCGGAGACCACGTCGAGGAGGAAGCCGATCTCGGGCTCGGAGGGGGTGGGCACGTCGGGGATCTCGCCGTCGACCGGCTCGTCGGTGAGGCCGACGTAGATGGTGCCGTCGGGCTGGGGCAGCACCAGCACGAACCGGTTCGACTCGCCCGGGACGGTGGGCGGTGACGGAGACCCGCAGGCCGGGCAGGGTGCCGGCGCGGAGCACGAGGTGGGTGCCGCGGCTCGGCCGCAGCCTGACCTCGTCGACCAGCTCGCCGGCCCAGACGCCGGTTGCGTTGACGACGGCCCGTGCGGTCACGGTCGTGGTGGCAGCCGGTGAGCTCGTCGCGGAGCCCGACCGTGGTCCCGGTCGCGCGACAGCACCCGGGCGCGGGTGCGCACGTGGGCGCCATACGACGCCGCGGTGCGGGCGATGGTGGTGACCAGCCGAGCGTCGTCCTCGAGCTGGCCGTCCCAGGAGAGCAGCCCGCCCCGGAGGCCGGCGGATCGGAGGCCGGGGGCCAGGGCGAGAGCCTCGGTGGCGGAGATCCGGCGCGGGCGGGGCAGCGTCTCGCGGCTTGTGCGGGCGCCCCGACGGAGCAGGTCGCCGGCGGTCAGCGCGGCACGGGTCTTCCCGGCCATGTAGGCACTCGACGCTCGGGAGTGAGCGGCACCAGCATCGGCATCGCGTGGGTGAGGTGGGGGGCGGTGACCTCCATCAGGATGCCGCGCTCGACGGCGCTCTCGTGGGCGACGCCGACCTGCCCGTGGGCGAGGTAGCGCAGCCCGCCGTGGACCAGCTTGGAGGACCACCGGGAGGTCCCGAAGGCGAGGTCGTGGGCGTCGACCGCCAGCACTGACAGCCCCCGGGTGACGGCGTCGAGGGCGACCCCGGTCCCGGTGACGCCGAGGCCGATCACGACCACGTCGACATCGGTCGGGACATCGGCGAGCCCTGGGGTGATGAGAGTTGCCGTTTGGTACCAAACGTCGCTCATCTGAGCAGAATCCTTGCCGTTTGGTACCAAACGGTGGGGTTTGCCGCGCCGCCCGGTCACGGCGCCAGCGCCCGGGTGAGTACGGCGACCAGCTCGCCGTCGAGCGCTTCCTCGGAGACCGAGTCGTCGACCATCGTGTGCGCCGACAGCACGAATCCGTGGGTCGCGAGGACCAGTGCGCGGGCGATCGTCACCGGGTCGCCGGTGCGGACGTCGCCGGTCTTCTGGCCGGCCCGGACCCAGTCCTCGACCAGCCCGAGGATCGCGTCCTGGGAGCGGCCGCGGCGGGAGAGCAGGTAGGGCAGCAGCAGCTCGGGGTCGAGCTCGACGATCCGGACGAACAGCTCGTTGTCGCGCAGCGCCCGGACCCCGCCCGCGAGTGCGGTGACCAACCGGTCGGCAGGCGAGCCGGCGGCGTCGGGGCCGTCGACGATCGTGGCCACGACGTTGCCCCACTCGCGGGTCATCAGGTCGCCGAGCAGCCGCGGCATGTCGGACCAGGTGCGGTAGATCGTCATCCGGGAGACCCCGGCACGACGGGCCACCTCGGTGAGCGTCGTACGCCGCCAGCCGACGTCGAGGATGCACGCGCGGGCGGCGTCCAGATAGGCGCCTTCCCGCTCGTCGAGATCCGAAGTGTGACGAAGTGACGCCATATGTCACACTGTAACGCATGCCTGTCGACGAGCCACGAGATGCACCCGACCCGCTGGGGCGACCCGGCCGCCGCCGCGCCGCTCCCCGACGCCGCCCGCGGCCTGATCGAGCTGGCCTTCGGCCTCGACGAGCGGCCCGCGGTCGAGCACGCGAGCCTCCCGGCGGGCCAGGTCGACGACAGCCTGCTCGACGGCCTGCGCGAGGTGCTGGGAGCCGAGCACGTCCTCACCGACGACGAGACCCGACGGGTCCGCACCCGCGGCAAGTCCACGACCGACCTGCTCCGCGCCCGGGCCGGCGAGCTGGACGACGCTCCCGACGCGGTGGTCCGACCCGGCGACCACGACGACGTCGCAGCCGTGCTCGCCTTCGCGGTCGAGCACCACCTGGCCGTGGTGCCGTTCGGTGGCGGCACCTGCGTCACCGGCGGCCTGGCCGCCCGCCGCGACGGGTACGCCGGCGTCCTCTCCCTCGACCTGGTCCGGATGAAGCGGCTGCTCGACGTCGACCAGGTCTCGATGACCGCCACCCTCGAGCCGGGCCTGCGCGGCCCCGAGGCCGAGGCGCTGCTCGCCGAGCACGGGCTGATGCTCGGTCACTTTCCCCAGTCGTTCGAGTACGCCTCCATCGGTGGCTTCGCCGCCACCCGCTCCAGCGGCCAGTCCAGCGCCGGATACGGCCGCTTCGACGCGATGGTCCTGCGCCTGACCGTGGCCACGCCCTCGGGCCGGCTCGACCTGGGCGCCGCACCGGCCAGCGCCGCCGGCCCCGACCTGCGCCAGCTGGTCCTCGGCTCGGAGGGCGTGTTCGGGGTGATCACCTCCGTCACCGTCCGGGTTCGTCGTCTCCCCGAGGCCACGGTGTACGACGGATGGCGCTGGCCGTCGTTCCCCGAGGGCGCCGCGGCGATGCGCACCCTCGCCCAGGCCGGCCTGCTGCCGACCGTGATCCGGCTGTCCGACGAGTCCGAGACCGCGATCAACCTCGCCCGGCCGGACGAGATCGGCTCCGACTCCGCGGCCGGCTGCCTGATGATCACCGGCTACGAAGGCGCGCCCGCCGCGGTCGGGGCTCGCCGGACCGAGGTCGGCGCGGTGCTGGCCGGCCTCGGGGGCACCGACCTTGGTGAGGAGCCCGGACAGTCCTGGGTCGAGGGGCGGTTCCGGGCGCCGTACCTCCGGGACTCGATGCTCGACGTCGGCGTCCTCGTGGAGACCCTCGAGACGGCGACCTGGTGGTCGAACCTCGACCGGCTCTACGCCGACGTGAAGACCGCGCTCGAGCAGACCCTCGGCGAGGGGACGATCGTGCTCTGCCACATCTCGCACGTCTACGAGACCGGCTGCTCGCTCTACTTCACCGTCGCCGCCAAGGAGACCGACGACCCGCTCGCCCAGTGGGGCGCCGCCAAGGCCGCTGCCGGGGAGGCGATCGCCGCGGCCGGGGCCACCATCACCCACCACCACGCCGTCGGCACCGACCACAAGCCGTGGTTCGGCGCCGAGATCGGCGACCTGGGCGTCGCGATCCTGCGCGCGGTCAAGGCCGAGCTCGACCCGACCGGGATCCTGAACCCCGGCGTCCTGATCCCATGAACGCAGCCCACGAGGTGACCAGAAACTTCACATTCCTCGTCAACCCGGCCTCCGGCGGCGGCGCCGCACCCCAGGCCGTCGTACCGGTGGCCCGGCTGCTGCGCGACGCCGGCGCCCGGGTCGAGGTCACCTACTCGCCGGGGCCGCACGCAATGCGGGATCTGCTGGACGGCGCGATGTCCCGTGGCGACGTGGTCGTGTCCGTGGGCGGCGACGGGATGTTGTCCTCACTGGCCGGTCCGGTCTCGCAAGGTGGCGGGACCCTGGCGGTCCTGCCCGCCGGTCGCGGCAACGACTTCGCCCGGATGCTCGGGCTGCCCGACGACCCGGCCGGTCAGGCCGAGCTCCTGCTCACATGCGGCGTGCGTCGGGTCGACCTGCTCTCCCTCACCCTTCCGGGAGCAGCGGCGCGCTCGGTCGCCGGCTCCGTCTACGCCGGCGTCGACGCGCACGCCGCCGAGATCGTCGACCGCGCCCGGCTGCCGAAGGCGCTGCAGTACCCCTACGCCGCGGTCCGCTCACTGGCGACGTACCAGCCCGGGCCGCTACCGGCTCTCGGTCGACGGCGTCGAACGCGAGTACGCCGCCGCCACCGTCGTCGTCGCGAACTCCGCCTACTACGGCAAGGGCATGAAGATCGCACCGGAGGCCGTCATCGACGACGGGGTGCTCGACGTGGTGGTGATCGAGGCCGCCTCACGCCTCGAGCTGCTCCGCGCCCTGCCCACCGTGTACGACGGCGCGCACGTGGACCGTCCCGAGGTGACGGTGCTCAGCGGCAAGCGGGTCGAGCTGCACGGCAACGCCCGCCAGCCGATCCCGCTGGGCGGTGACGGCGAACCTCTCGGCGCCCTCCCCGGCCTCGACGCGGAGCCCGCGGTCGTGGAGATCCAGCCCGGCGCCCTGTCGATCCTTGCCGCGACCTGAGTGGGCCGGGCGTCAGCGCCGCACCACCCACGGCGGCTCGACGACCTGGTTCGCCCGGGTGAGCGCCGTCATCGCGTGCGGGCTGCCGTCGTCCAGCAATGCTGAGACCGGGGTCAGCCGCGCCTCCGAGCCGTCCACCTCGACCAGCAGCAGGTGGGCCTGGGCAGCCCAGGCCGTGGTCCCGGCGTCCGCGAAGCCCTCCGGCACCTCTTCGCGGACCTTCGCGCCCGCTCCCGAGATGACATAGGTGCGCCCCTCGACCTCGTTGATCTGGAAGTTGTGTTCGTGGCCGGCCAGGACCAGCCGCACACCGGCGGTGTCGAACAGCGGCAGCAGGGTCTCCTGCATCTCGCTGTCGTTGCCGTGGTGCGGCCCGGCGCAGTAGGTCGGGTGATGCGAGAAGGGGATCAGCCAGGGAACCCCGTCCGCCGCGAACGTCGCGCGTAGCCAGTCGCGGTGCTCCGGGGCCTGGAAGAACCGGTGCACGCCCTCGTCGGCGCTGTCGAGCGAGGTGTCGAGGCAGACCAGCTCGACGTCGCGTCCGTAGCGAAGCCGGTAGAACAGGCCGGGGTCGGTGGACGCACGGTCGGACTCGTCGTGGAACCGCTCCCGGATGTGGAAGTTGTCCTCCATCTGCTCGCGGTCGTCGCTGCCCTCGGTGTCGGTCGTGTCGTGGTTACCGATGGCCGGGAAGACCGGCACCCGGGCGATCGCGTAGCGGTAGGGCTGGAAGAAGCTCGAGTACCAGTCGTCGTCCTCGCCGCCACTCTCGTCGTCGACGTGGCCTTGCTCCCCCTTGTAGATGTTGTCGCCCAGGGAGACCACGAACCGGATGTCGCCGTCGGCGACCAGGCGGTCCAGCACCTCGGCGACGCGCCGCTGCCGCCGGCTGGACTCCGAGTCGGATCGGATTCCGACGCCGTAGTCACCCAGTGCGACGAACCGGAAAGGGTCCGTCGCGGCATCGGGGTCCGGCCAGGTCCGGAAGCGGGGGTCGTAGCTTCGGCCGGCCGCGGCGAGGTCGTAGCCGCCGCGGGCGCTCGGCACCCAGTCCCACCGCTCCCCGGCGGCCCACTCCTCGCCGTCCACGAGGACTCGATAGCGGTAGTCGGTGTCGGGCGTGAGGCCTTCGAGCCACGCCCAGGTTCGTTGGTCGGTCGACTCCTCGGCCACCACCTGGCCGGCCTCGTCGAACAGCTGCACCGTTGCGGCGCCGTACGGCTCGGCACTGCTGCCGATGCTCCCGTGCCGGCCTACCCGCCCCAGCTCCTCGTCGTCGAGGATCCGCCAGCGGTCGGAACCGTCCCGGGTGAAGAAGAAGGCGCCCCAGGAAATGAGCGCCCGGTCGTGGGCGACGTCGACGAGATGGAGGAAGGGTTCGCGGTGGACCTCGGGTGTCGCCATGGCCCGATCATGCCGCGAGGCACAGCTCGGAGGGGCCGCGAGGCCCAACTCGAGGGGCCGCGAGGCCCAACTCAACGAGTGGTGAAGCTCCAGACCAGCAGCTCGGTGGGGGAGGCCGCGGTCAGGCTGAGCCCGGGCCGGTCGCTGATCCGGAAGGCGTCGCCGGCCGAGAGCGGCTCGGCGAGGCTGGAGCGGGCGAGGGAGCCGGTCGCCACGAACACATGCTGGAGCGGGTCGTCCGGCAGGGTGACCGACTGGCCGGCGTCGAGGACGGCTGCGTGCAGCGTGGCGGACGCCGTGCCGACCCGGCCCGCCGCGGCACCGTCATGGCCGGACACGACCGGCACCAGCGCGCCGCCGGTCAGGGCCTCCCCGACCGACGCCGAGGAGTACGACGGCGCGGCACCGGACTCGTCCGGCCGCACCCAGGTCTGGACGAACCGCGTGGGGCCGGAGCCTGGCTCGGCGAGCTCACTGTGCGAGACCCCGGACCCGGCCGAGAGCACCTGGACCTGACCCGCGCCGACGGTGGTCGGCGGTCCCACGGAGGCCGTGTGCACCACCGCGCCGGAGAGGACCCAGGTGACGATCTCCAGGTCGCGGTGCGGGTGGTCGGGGAAGCCGGCGCCGCCCCTGAGCAGGTGGTCGTCGTGGCAGACCATCGGGCCGAACCCGACGTTCTCGGGGTCGTAGTGGTCGCCGAAGGAGAACGAGTGCCTGGTGGTCCGGCCCTCGACCCGGGTCACGAACCTGCGACTTCCCCTGCGGACCTCGACGGACATGGGGACAATGAAACAGTGTTCCCCCAATTCCCCCCCGGCTTCAGGTTCGGCACCAGTACTGCGGCGTACCAGATCGAGGGCGCCGTCGCCGAGGACGGCCGTGGTCCCAGCATCTGGGACACCTTCACGGCGCAGCCCGGACGCATCGCCGACGGCACCAGCGGAGCCGTGGCCTGCGACCACTACCACCGGTGGGAGGAGGACGTCGCGCTGCTCAAGCAGCTCGGCGCCCCGGGGTACCGCTTCTCGATCGCCTGGCCGCGGATCCAGCCGACCGGGTCCGGCCCGGCCAACCCCAAGGGCCTCGCGTTCTACGACCGGCTGATCGACGCGCTCCTCGAGGCCGGCGTGCAGCCGATGGTCACGCTCTACCACTGGGACCTGCCCCAGGCCCTGGAGGACGACGGCGGCTGGCTGAACCGCGAGACGATCGACCGGTTCGCCGAGTACGCCGCCATCGTGGGCGACGCGTTCGCCGATCGCGTCGAGCACTGGGTCCCGATCAACGAGCCCAACGTCGTCACCTCGCTCGGCTACGGCATCGGCGAACACGCACCCGGCAAGCACCTGCTCTTCGACTCCCTGCACGTGGCGCACCACCTCCTGCTCGGACATGGCCGGGCCGCGATCGCCCTGCGCGGAGCCGGGGCGACCAGCATCGGGTGCGCCAACAACCACGCGCCGATCTGGCCGGCCAGCGACGACGACGCCGATGTCGGTGCCTCGAAGCTGTTCGACACGATCTGGAACGGCATGTTCATCGAGCCGATGCTGCTCGGCCGCTATCCCGCGGACCTCGCGTTCCTGATGGACGACCTGGTGCTCCCCGGTGACCTGGCGACGATCCGGCAGCCACTCGACTTCTACGGGGTCAACTACTACAGCCCCCTCAAGATCGCGGCTGCCCCGGACGAGGCCCCGATGCCGTGGGAGATGCTCGAGCCGCTCGGCTACCCGCTCACCGACCGGGGCTGGCCGGTCGTGCCCGACGCGTTGCGCGAGTGGCTGATCATGTTCCGGGCCCGCTACCGCGCGGCGCTGCCGCCGATCATGATCACCGAGTCCGGCTGCTCCTACTCCGACGGACCGGACGCCTCCGGTGTGGTCGACGACCAGCGCCGGATCGACTACCTCGACGCCCATCTGCGGGCCGTGGCGACCGCAATCCAGCGCGGCGTCGACGTGCGCGGCTACTACACCTGGTCACTGATGGACAACTTCGAATGGGCCGAGGGACTGGCGCAGCGCTTCGGTCTGGTCCACGTCGACTACGACACGCTGCGGCGCACTCCGAAGAAGTCGTTCCAGTGGTACGCCGACGTGATCGCCGCCCAGCCGGCGCAGCCCGCGCAGAACGGCCCCGCCAACGGGCCGGCCGCCAGCCTGTAAGACCCAGCTCCGCTACGCGGTCAGCGCCGCACCGAGCCGGCGGACGATCTCGGTGAGCCGTTCGGGCGACGTGGCCATGTTGAGCCGCGCGTGGCCATCCAGCCCCGGGTGGTAGGCGTGGCCGGGCGAGAGCAGGACACGCTGCTTCGCCAACCCCACACCGGCCGGGTCCCGGTGGCCATAGGCGCGCAGGTCCAGCCAGGCCAGGTACGTCGCCTCGAGCCGCCGCATCCTGGCCTCGGGGAGGTGCTCGGCGAGCAGCCGGTCGAGCAGCGAGCGGAGCTGGTCGAGCCGTTCGACGAGCGCGGCCAGCCAGGCGTCGCCGTCCTCGTAGGCCGCGACCGCCGCGACGGCACCGAGCGACGACCACGAGTCGTTGCGGGCCATCGGCTGTTCGACGAGCCGCTTGCGGGTGTCGTCGTCGGTGGTCACGATCTGCGCACACCGCAACCCCGCGGTGTTGAACGCCTTCGACGACGCCACCACGGCCACCGCGTGGTCGGCGGTGCCGTCCAGCGAGAGGTAGGGAACGTGCTCGGCCCCGGGCAGCACCAGCGGCGCGTGGATCTCGTCGCTGATCACGCGGGCGCCGTGTCGCACCACGACGTCACGGATCCCCTCGAGCTCCGCGCGCGTGTAGACGTGATGGCACGGGTTGTGCGGCTGGGTCAGCAGCAGCGTCCGCGCGCCGTCGGCGAACAGCCGGTCGAGGTGGTCGAGGTCGAACATCGCGGACCCGGCATCCGGGTCCACCGGCAGGTCCCACCGTTCCCGTCCGGTGATCTGGGCGACGTCGAGCTGTGGGTGGTAGGCCGGGAGCGGCAGCACCATCGGCCCCGGGTCGCTCAGCACGTCCAGGGCCACCCTCACCCCCGCGGTGACGTCGACCGTGCCGATCACGTGCGCCGGGTCGAGCCGCTGGCCGAACTGCCGCGCGGCGAAGCCGGCGTACGCCTCGCTCAGCCGGCCACCGGGCTCGAACACCGGATAACCCGTGACTCCGGTGTTCACCGCGTCGAGCAACGCCTCGCGGACCGGCGGCGCCAGGGCGTAGTCCATCTCCGCGACCCACGCCGGCAGCACGTCCGGCTCGACGGTGCCCCACTTGAGGACGATCGCGCGCCGTGCCTCGTCGTCGGTCAGGTCCTTGATCATGGTCCGAACCTAACGAGTCGCCTGGTCGCCAGCGTCGGGACAAGTCTTGCGAGATACCCCTAGGGGGTATATGTTCGGTGGCATGAACACATGGCGCACCGCAGTCTCGGCCACCCTCCACTGCCTCACCGGCTGTGCCATCGGCGAGGTCCTGGGCATGGTCCTCGCTACCTGGTGGGGTTGGGGCGACGCGGCGAGCATCGGGCTGGCCGTCGTCCTCGCCTTCTTCTTCGGCTACCTCCTCACCTTCGTCGGCGTTCGACGGGCCGGCCTCGACGTCCGTACGGCGGTGCGCACGGCGCTGGCGGCCGACTCGCTGTCGATCCTGGTGATGGAGATCGTCGACAACGCCTTCCTGCTGGCAGTCCCCGGCGCGATGGACGCCGGCCTGGGCGACCTCTTCTTCTGGGGAGCACTCGCGGCCGCGCTGGCCGTGGCGTTCGTGCTGACCGTGCCGGTGAACAAGTGGATGATCGGCCGGGGCAAGGGTCACGCCGTGGTCCACGAGATGCACGGTCACGACGCCCACGCCTGACCGGTCTCGGACACACGACCCGGCATCGGGCGGACCCTGCCATGATGCGGAAGCATGGGTGTCGAACTGGGTCAGGGCACTGGCCCCCTGCGTGGGGTCAGGGTCGTCGAGCTCGCAGGGATCGGGCCCGGCCCGCACGCCTGCACGATCCTCGCCGACCTCGGGGCCGACGTGATCCGTGTCGAACGGCCGGGCGGGGCGGCGACCGCCGGCGGCAGCCGCGAGACCGACCTGCTCACCCGCGGCCGCCCCAGCGTCGCCCTCGACCTCAAGCACCCCGACGCCGTCGAGGCCGTCCTCCAGCTGGTCGAAACCGCCGACATCCTGGTCGAGGGCATGCGCCCGGGGGCCACCGAACGGCTCGGACTCGGCCCCGACGAGTGCCTGGCCCGCAACCCGAGGCTGGTCTACGGCAGGATGACCGGCTGGGGGCAGACCGGTCCGCTGGCCCACGCGGCCGGCCACGACATGAACTACATCGCCATCACCGGCGCCCTGCACGGGCTCGGCCAGGACCCGCACCGGCCGCACTTCCCGAGCAACCTCGTCGGCGACTTCGGCGGTGGGTCGACGTACCTGGTGATCGGTGCCCTCGCCGCGCTGCTCGAGGCACGCACGAGCGGCCAGGGGCAGGTGGTGGACGCCGCGATCGTCGACGGCACCACCCACCTCAACACGATGGCCACGGCGATGCTCGCCGGAGGCGCGCTCACCGAGCAGCGCGCCTCAAACCTGCTCGACGGCGGGGCTCCGTTCTACGACCTCTACGAGACCGCCGACGGCCGCCACATGACGGTGGGGGCGCTGGAGCCCCGGTTCTACGAGGAGTTCGTGACCCTTCTCGGCATCAAGGACGAGGCGCCCGACCGCTACGACCTCGGCCGGCTCGACGAGCTGCGGGAGCTGATCGCCCGCACCTTCCGGCAGAAGACGATGACCGAGTGGGCGGGCATCTTCGACGGCACCGACGCGTGCGTGGCGCCGGTGCTGACCATCTCCGAGGCCGCGCGCGACCCGCACATGGTGGCCCGCGGCTCCCTCGTCGAACACGAGGGCATCGTCCAGCCCGCGCCGGCGCCCCGCTTCTCGCGCACCGAGGCCACGCTCGGCACGCCGCCGACGGCAGCCGGCGCCGCCACCGTCGAAGCCCTCGAGGCGTGGGGAGTCAAGGACGTGGCCGCGCTCGTCGAGAGCGGCGCCGCGGTCCAGGGATGATGGCACGATGAGGCCGTTCCTCTTCCTCGGCACCCGTCCCGAGGATGACGCCGCCGACAACGAGTACGCCTCCGTCGTGCGCTGCACCGGCCTGCCCGAGGACGACGTACGCCGCCGGCGGCTGGAGCGCGACCCGCTCGGGGAGATCGACCTGGACGACTGGTCGGGGATCATCCTCGGCGGCGGCCCCTTCAACAGGAGCGACCCCGACGACGGCAAGTCCCCGGAGCAGCGCCGGGTCGAGGGGGAGCTGCACGGCCTGGCCGAGCGGGTGGTCGCGGCCGACTTCCCTTTCTTCGGGGCCTGCTACGGCATCGGCATCCTGGGCAGCCTGCGGGAAGGCCTGGTCGACCGCACCCACGCCGAACCGATCGGCGCCACCTCGGTGTCGCTGACCGACGAAGGACGCGAGGACCCGCTCTTCGACGGCCTCCCCGACACCTTCGACGTCTTCCTCGGCCACAAGGAGGCCGTCAGCCGGCTTCCCGAAGGTGCCGTCCACCTGGCGTCCTCCGCCACCTGCCCGGTCCAGGCGTTCCGGCTCGGGTCCAACGTCTACGCCACGCAGTTCCACCCGGAGCTCGACATCGACGCGCTCTGCCTGCGGATCGAGGTCTACAAGAACCACGGCTACTTCGACCCGCCGCAGGCCCAGAGCCTCAAGGACATGGCACGCCGCAGCGTCGTGGTCGAACCGCCGAGGCTGTTGAAGGCGTTCGTCGAGAGGTATGCCCGGCCATGACCGAGCACGTCGACGTCCTGATCATCGGCGCCGGTCTCTCCGGCGTCGGCGCCGCCGCGCAGCTGACCCGCGAGCACCCCGGCAAGAGCTACCTGGTCCTCGAGCGCCGCGAGGCCAGCGGTGGGACGTGGGACCTGTTCCGCTATCCCGGCATCCGGTCGGACTCCGACATGTACACCCTCGGCTACCGGTTCAAGCCGTGGCGGGCCGACACCGCGCTCGCGGACGGCCCCGCGATCCTCGACTACGTCCGCGAGACCGCGCGGGAGTACGACGTCGAGTCGCACATCCGCTACTCCCACCGGGTGACCCGGGCCGACTGGGACTCCCCACCGCGCGATGGAGCGTGGAGGTGGAGACACCGGACGGCCCGCGCCGCCTCACCACCAGGTTCCTGTGGTCGTGCAGCGGCTACTACGACTACGACGAGGGCTACACCCCCGAGCTGCCCGGCGTCGACCGGTACCAGGGGCAGCTCGTCCACCCGCAGCAGTGGCCCGAGGACCTCGACTACCGGGGCAAGCGCGTGGTCGTGATCGGCAGCGGCGCGACGGCCGTGACATTGGTGCCGGCGATGGCCGAGTCCGGCGTCGGCCACGTGACGATGCTCCAGCGATCACCCACCTACATCCTGTCGCTGCCGGCGGTCGACGGCATCGCCCGGCTGCTCCGTCGCCTGCTGCCGGAGCGGGCGGCGTACGCCCTGACCCGCTGGAAGAACGTCGCGATCGCGACGCTGGTCTATCAGCTCAGCCAGCGCCGTCCGCGCCTCATGCGCGGCGTGATCCGCAAACAGAATCAGAAGTTGCTCCCATTCGGGTACGACGTCGACACCCACTTCAAGCCGCGCTATGACCCATGGGACCAGCGACTGTGCCTGGTGCCGGACGGCAACCTCTTCCAGGCCCTCGAGGGCGGCACCGCAGAGATCGTCACCGACACCATCGACACCTTCACCGAGACCGGGCTGCGGCTGGCCTCGGGTCGCGAGCTCGACGCCGACATCATCGTCACCGCCACCGGGCTGAACCTGATGCTGTTCGGCGGGATCGAGCTCACCGTTGACGGCGTCAAGCCGGACCTCCGCGAGCAGATCGCCTACAAGGCGCTGATGCTCAGCGGGCTGCCCAACTTCGCCTTCACCATCGGCTACACCAACGCATCCTGGACGCTGAAGGCCGACCTCGTCGCGGAGTACGTCTGCCGGCTGCTCGCCCACCTGGACACGCACGGCCACCGCTCCGTCGTACCCGTTCCCGGTCCCGAGGTGCAGGAGCGGCCGTTCCTCGACTTCACCCCGGGTTACGTGCTCCGCTCCCTCGACATGCTGCCCAAGCAGGGCCACCGCGAGCCCTGGCGGTTGCGCCAGAACTATCTCCACGACGTCCGCACGATCCGGCGCGGCGATATCGACGACGGCGCCCTGCGCTTCGACTGATCCAGTCGTTGGGCCCGCCCGCCTGGCGGATCGACATCGCGCTCGGAGTGCCCGATGTATCAGAGCGTTCCGAGGGCGCTCCTTCCTTGCGTGCCCGACGGGGGCTTGGCGGCAGGTCCGCCATTCGTCACGACTGAAAGAGGAAGAACAATGATCAACGTCACCAACCCGAGACGCAGGACGCGCGTATTGAGCGCGGTCGCCCTGGTCTCGGCGAGCGTCACCACGCTAGGACTCATGAGTGCTCCGGCCGCGTTCGCCGCTACGCCGTCCTTCCGGGTCCTCGACAGCGCGGTCGTCGAGACCGACGCCAACGGGACCGCATGCGCGAAGGTACGACTCTCGCGCGTGCCGCAGCGCCGTACCACGGTCAACTACACGACCGTGAACGGCACCGCCACTGCGCCCTCGGACTACGTCGCCAAGAGCGGCACCCTGGTGTTCCCGAGTGGCGGGCCGCGGACCAAGAACGTGTGCACGACGCTCAAGGGCGACCTGGACGTCGAGCCCACCGAGACCTTCAAGGTCAGGATCTCCCACGCCAGCGGCGCGTCGATCGCCGACAACGTCGGCCAGATCACCGTCACCGACGACGACACCGGTCCGGGCGTCTCCATCAACAACGTCGCGAAGAACGAAGGCTGGTTGAGCCCCAACCTCTACACGTTCAACGTCTCCCTGTCCGCGCCCAGCGCGCAGACGGTGACCGTGCCCTGGTCGACCGCGAACGGCAGCGCGTTCTCCGGCAGCGACTACGTTGCACAGGCCGGCACGTTGACGTACCTGCCGGGTGAGACCCTGAAGACGGTGACCGTTGCCGCCAACGGAGACCTGTTCGCGGAGGGCCACGAGGAGTTCTTCGTCAACCTCGGCGGACCGACCAACGCCACCATCAGCGACGGTCAGGGCGTGGGCACGATCTTCAACGACGACTTCACGTCCTTCGACGAGGGGATGGGCGCGGCCTCCAACATGGGCGCCATGTCCGGCGACACCGGTGGCGCCGTGCTGACCCGCTTCGACAGCATCCTGATTGGAGACGCCGATTGGTACCGCGTCCAGCTCTCGGAGGATAACCACGACTTCTTCTTCAGTCGTGACCTCACTGCCCGGATCGCCCTCGAGGTCGGGAACACACCCTCCCAGACCAACGGCGACCTGGACCTGCAGGTCTTCCGGCCCAACGGCACCATGGTCGGCCAGTCCACCGCGGGCGGGACCGCCGACGAGGTCTTCGACGTCAAGAAGTCGGACACCCCGTTCGTGATCGACAGCCCGGTCTTCTTCGTCAAGGTGGTCGGCTTCAACGGCGGGATCAACAACTACACGCTCCGCGTCAACGGGAACGTCGCGACGGGGGTGGCGCCCAACCTGTGACGCAGTAGCACTGCGCGCCGATTCACGGTCGTTGGCCCCAACCCACTAGGTTGGGGCCAACGACCCGTCCAGTCTTGCCTCGGGTTCCGCGCGAACAACGCGCCCCTCGCCATACAGCGAGGCACTGCTTCCCACTCCGCCGCCGGCGGAGGACGGCATTGGTGAGACACACCAAGCGATAGCGACTTCCTCTTGTCTTCAGCACCCTCCTTCACCGACCTCGGCGTGCCCGCGAACCTCGCGACCCTGCTCGCCGACCTCGGCATCGTCACCCCGACCCCGATCCAGGCAGCGACGCTGCCGGACTCCCTGGCCGGCCGCGACGTTCTCGGCCGCGGCCGCACCGGCTCCGGCAAGACCTACGCGTTCCTGCTTCCTCTCGTCGCCCGGCTGACAGCCTCCGGCCGCAACCGGCGCCCGGGAGCACCCCGCGCGCTGATCCTCGCGCCGACCCGCGAGCTGGTCGGCCAGATCGAACAGGCCCTTGCTCCTTTGGCGAAGGCCGCAGGCCTCAGCACCCGCACCGTCTTCGGCGGCGTCGGCCAGAACCCCCAGGTGCAGGGTCTGCGCCGCGGCGTCGACATTGTCGTCGCCTGCCCGGGCCGGCTCGAGGACCTGATCGGCCAGGGCCACTGCTCGCTCGGCTCGGTCGAGGTCACCGTCCTCGACGAGGCCGACCACATGGCCGACCTCGGCTTCCTTCCTGCCGTACGCCGCCTGCTCGACAGGACGCCGCGCGACGGCCAGCGGTTGCTGTTCTCCGCGACCCTGGACAAGGCGATCGACGTGGTCGTCAAGCGGTTCCTCAACTCTCCGGTCACCCACCAGGCCGACTCGGCACAGTCCCCGGTGGCCACCATGGACCACCACGTCCTGCACATCTCGCGAGACCACCGGCTGCCGGTCCTGGTCGACCTGACCAGCGCACCCGGTCGCACCCTGGTCTTCACCCGCACCAAGCACGGCGCCAAGGCGCTCGCGCGGCAGCTCAACCGCAGCGGCGTCCCGACCGTCGAGCTCCACGGCAACCTGAGCCAAGGCGCCCGCACCCGCAACATGGATGCCTTCCACAGCGGCCGGGCGCAGACCTTGGTCGCCACCGACATCGCGGCCCGCGGCATCCACGTCGACGACGTCGCCCTGGTCATCCACGCTGACCCGCCGGTCGAGCACAAGGCCTACCTCCACCGCTCCGGACGGACCGCCCGCGCCGGCGCCAAGGGCACCGTCGTCACCCTGATGACCAGCGAGCAGGTCGGCGACGTCCGCCAGCTCACCCGGGCTGCCGGGATCAAGCCCCGTACCACCCGCTTCGACGGCGCGGGTCACCCCGTGCTCGCCGAGCTGGCGCCGGGCGAGCGGGTGAAGGTTCCCGGAGGCATGGTCGTCGAAGGCTCGCCCCCTGGGAGCGGCGGCGGCAACGGCAGGTCGCAAGGACGCCGCCGGAGTGGCGGTACGCGCAACCGCAACGGCAATGCCGGTGGCAACCGGAACCGGGGACGTGGCCGCCAGTCCGGATCCGGGCGCAGGTCAGGCCCCGGCCAGCGCTCCGGCTCTTCGGGCGGCAGCAAGCACAGCGCCGCGAGCTTCAGCTCCGGCGGTCGTTAGGCGCACCAGTCGGCCGCGTAGGCTCGCGGCGATGAACCTCGATCCCGCGCGCGACTGGCTCCAGCGCGCGCTGTGGGATGTCGTTCCACGTGACCATCGGGAGACGCCGGCGCAGCTGCGCCGGCGTCAGCTCGTGACGGTGGCCTTCGTCGTCCTCGGCGGCACGGTCCTGGCGATCTCGCTGCGGATCGAGCCCGGCAGCGCCTGGTTCGTCCCCGCGACGTTCGGGCTCGCGCTGGTCTGGGCGGTCGGCGCGTTCGCCTCCGGGCCGCTTCACCTCGGCCGCGAGGTCCATCCGTCGGGCCACCACGTCAGACCCGTGGTAGCCCCGATCCTGGTGGGCCTCGCCCTCGCGGGAGCCTTCGTTGCGGGAGGTCTCGTGGTGCGCGAGATCGACGTCCTGGACGGCTTCGTCCGATCCGTCCTGGAGTATGCCGACGAGGGCTCGATCGGGCTGCTGGTGCTGGTCACCGTCGTCAACGGGATCGCGGAGGAGCTGTTCTTCCGTGGTGCCGTCTACGCCGCCGTGACCCGGTACCCGGTCCCGGTCACGACGGTCGCCTACGCCGTCGCGACCCTGGCCACCGGCAACGTGATGCTGGGCTTCGCGGCCGTGGTGCTCGGCGCCGTGGTCGGCCTCCAGCGGCGGGCTTCGGGCGGGATCCTCGCTCCGATCCTCACCCACATCACCTGGTCCCTGTCGCTGCTCTTCGCCCTGCCGGTGCTGTTCGGGTGAGGCCGGTCAGTCCTGGTGGTGGTCCTCCAGCGCCCGGCGCACCGCCTCGGCATAGGGCAGCGGGTCCCCGGGCACCAGGTCCTTGATCGAGTCGTCGGTGACCACCACCTCGGTCCCCATCGAGTCGATGAGGTTGCGGCCGGTGGTGAGATCCACGTCGGTGACCAGCGCGAGCCAGTACGACGAGAGCTTCGGCGTCAGGACCGGCACCGTCACGATCGGGAGGCGGTGCCCGTCCTTCACCTCCGAGGCCACCTGGAGCATCTCGAGATAGGTCAGCTGCTCGGGGCCGCCGATCTCGAACGTCCGCCCGAAGGCCTCGGGCACGCCGACGACCCCGGCGAGGTAGCGGATCACGTCGTCGATGGCGATTGGCTGCGTGAGCGTGGTGACCCAGCGCGGGACCACCATCGCCGGCAGGTTCTTCACCAGCTGGCGGGTGAGCTCCCAGGAGATGCCGCCGGCGCCGACCACGATGGCGGCCCGTAGCACCGTGACCGGCACCCCCGTCTCACCGAGCAGCTGCTCCACCTCCCTGCGGGACCGGAGGTGCGGGGAGAGCTTGTCGTCCTCGGACGCCGAGCCCGCCCAGGTAGACGATCTGGCGGACCCCGCAGGCCACGGCGGCCTTGGCGAAGGTCCGCGCCGCGTCGGCGTCCTTCTGCTCGAAGTCCGGGTCATCGAGCGAGTGAACCAGGTAGACGGCGACGTCGACGTCGGTGAGCGGGTCGGTCAGGGAGGCGCGGTCGAAGACGTCACCCGCGACCGGCTCGCCCGGGTCCGTCGTACTCCTCGGGGCGCCGGGTCATGGCCCGGACGGCGTGACCTCGTTCGACCAGCTCGGGGACCAGGCGGCGACCGATGAAACCCGTCGCGCCGGTGACCAGGACGGTCTGGGGCTCGCTCATGGCGCAACCCTAGAGAGTGGGCGGGAACTTCCCGGGCCGCGCGTGCGTTCAACCCTCACCGCCAACCCAGGAGCAGCCCGTGTCCTACGACCCTGCCCACCAGTTCGCGCGCCAGGTCGACCGACTCGTCGAGCTCGGTTACCCGGAGCTGTCCGGGCTCGACGAGCCGTCGTTCCGCGAGCTCCTCGAGCCGCTCGAAGTGCCGGCCGACCAAGGTTCCGGAGCAGGACGACGTACCGTTCGTCCTCGTCGTGACCCGTGAGCTGGTCCGTCCCGAGGACGCCGTGCCCCTTCTCCGCCTGGTCGGCGGGAAGAAGCCGGGCGTCGTCGACCGCAACCACGCCAGGGTGACCTGGCGACCTACCGTCCGCTGCCCGAGCTCGGCCTCGATGGCCTCGGGTCCGCGAAGGCCTACCTGCTGACCGGGGTCCAGCGTGGCGAGGAGTTCTGCAACGTGCGTCCCGAGGACGCACTGCCGGTGATCCTCGGCCGCGGCCGGACGCCACTGACGATCGACGAGGGCGTCGCGCTGGTCACCCACGCTCCGCACCTGCTGGAGAAGAACAAGTGCTTCATGCTGTCCGGATCCCGCCGGGACGACCGGCGGGTTCCGGCGCATGTGGATCAGCGAGGGGGCGCCGAAGCTCGGCTGGTGCTGGGACGGCAACCCGCACACCTGGCTGGGCGTCGCGTCGGCCGCCGGACGGGTCGCCGCTGAGCTCGGACTGGGTGCGGCGGGCGATCCCCTCGCGCTTGGTCTGGTCCATCGCCGACTCGTACGCCGCGACCAGGCTGGCGATCGACAGCGGCTTGAGCCGCTCGATGATCTCCTGCAGCCGGTCCGGCGAGATCCCGGCCTCCTTGTAGGCCGGCCAGACCAGCGTGCGGAAGACCTCATAGAGCTCCTCGGCGATCTGCCGCCCGTGGTCGGCGTACACCTCCGCGGAGGCGGTGGCCGCCTCGGTCGGGAAGCCGAGGTCGAGCAGGCCCAGTCCGACCGTGAGCTGGGAGACGGCCACCTGGAAGCGGCCCCGGGCAGCAGGCTGGACGATCCCCAGCGCGGACAGGGTGGCCAGGTCCTCGTCGCTGAGGTTGCGGCCCGTGCGCTTGGCCAGCTCGGTGCGCGTCATCTCGACCGGCATCTCGGACTGCCAGGGCGCCAGCATCGTCCGGTGGAGCGCGATGTCCTCGGGGGTGGCGTCGGCCGGGATCCCGGCGACGTACTTCTCGATCGCCGCCAGGGTGAACCCGTGGCTCTGCAGCTCACGGACCAGCTCCAGACGGGCCACGTGGTCGGGGGTGTAGTAGCCGGAGCGGCCGCGTCTGATCGGCGGCGGGATCAGCCCCTTGGTGGTGTAGAAGCGCACGTTGCGCACGCTCATCCCGATCCGGTTGGTGAGCTCGTCGAGGGTGAGCAGCTCGCGTAGGGTCTCGACCGACTCCTCCAACGCCATTCCTCCCCGCCCGGGTGATCCGAACCACGGTGCGGCCACCTTGACCATGATGACAGTAATGGTGTCACAATCGGGAGTGGGTCTCGACAAGCTCCACATAACGACAGGACGGTCATGGCAGAAGCATTCGTGTACGACCACATTCGTACGCCGCGTGGCAAGGGCAAGAAGGTCGGTTCGCTGCACGAGGTCAAGCCGGTGGACCTCGCCGTCGGCCTCCTCGACGAGATCAAGGTCCGCAACCCGACCTTCGACCCCCACCGGGTCGACGACGTCGTCCTCGGCGTCGTCTCGCCGATCGGCGAGCAGGGCGGCGACATCGCCAAGACCGCCGCCCTCGCGGCCGGCTACCCCGAGACCGTCGCCGGCGTGCAGCTGAACCGGTTCTGCGCCTCCGGCCTCGAGGCCGTCAACCAGGCCGCGTCGCGCGTCCGCAGCGGCTTCGAGGACCTGATCCTCGCCGGCGGTGTCGAGTCGATGAGCCGGGTGCCGATGGGCTCGGATGGCGGCGCCTGGGCCTCCGACCCGGCCACCGCGCTGACCACCGGTTTCGTTCCGCAGGGCATCGGCGCCGACCTGATCGCCACGCTCGGCGGGCTGGGGCCGCGAGGACGTCGACGCGTTCGCGGCCGAGTCCCACCACCGGGCCGCGAAGGCATGGGCCAACGGCTACTTCGCCGACTCGGTCGTCCCGGTCACCGACTTCAACGGCATCCCCGTCCTCGACCACGACGAGCTGATCCGCCCCGACACCTCCGTCGAGGGACTGGCCGGCCTGAAGCCGTCGTTCGCCGACATCGGCGCCCAGGCAGGCTTCGACGACGTGGCCCTCGAGAAGTACCACTGGGTCGACAGGATCGACCACGTCCACCACGCCGGAAACTCCTCCGGCATCGTGGACGGGGCCGCGCTCGTCGCCATCGGGTCCGAGCAGGTCGGCACCGACCTCGGCCTCACCCCGCGGGCCCGGGTGCTCGCCACCGCCGTCTCCGGCGCCGACCCGACCATCATGCTCACCGGCCCGGCCCCGGCCGCCCGGAAGGCGCTGGCCAAGGCCGGCCTCTCGGTCGAGGACATCGACCTGTTCGAGATCAACGAGGCCTTCGCCGCCGTGGCCATGCACTTCATGCGGGACCTCGGCATCTCCCACGAGATCACCAACGTCAACGGTGGCGCGATCGCGATGGGCCACCCGCTCGGCGCGACCGGCGCGATGATCCTCGGCACCCTCATCGACGAGCTCCGGCGACGCGACCAGCGACGCGGCCTCGCCACCCTCTGCGTCGGCGGAGGAATGGGCATCGCCACCATCGTCGAACTGGTCTGACTACGCCCCCGGTTGAGTTGGGTGTGATGGCCCCAACGGCGGCCTTGACGCCCAACTCAACCGGCCATCACGCCCAACTCAACGAGTTTTGACATCAGGAAGCCAACATGACTGAGACAACCACCGACCAGCAGACCGCCGTTCACTACGAGAAGGACGCGGACGGGATCGTCACCCTCGTCCTCGACGACCCGACGTCGAGCGCCAACACGATGAACGAGCTCTACCAGGAGTCGATGGCGGCGGCCGTCGACCGGCTGTACGACGAGCAGGACTCGGTGACCGGCGTCGTCGTCACCAGCGCGAAGAAGACGTTCTTCGCCGGCGGCGACCTCAAGCGGATGGTCCAGACGACGAAGGACGACGCCGCCGACGTCTTCGCCATGGCCGAGGGGGTCAAGGCGGGTCTGCGTCGGCTCGAGCTGTTCCCCCGCCCGGTCGTCGCCGCGATCAACGGCGCCGCCCTGGGCGGTGGCTACGAGATCACGCTGGCCTGCAACCACCGGATCCTGGTGGACGACCCGAAGGTCGAGATCGGGATGCCGGAGGCCTCCCTCGGACTGCTGCCCGGCGGTGGGGGCGTGACCCGCACCGTGCGCATGCTGGGGATCCAGTCCGCGCTGATGGACGTGCTGCTCCAGGGCACCCGGTTCAAGCCCGCCGTGGCGCACGAGAAGGGGCTCGTCGACGAGCTCGTCGCCACCCGCGAGGAGCTCGTCCCGGCCGCGAAGGCCTGGATCAAGGCCAACCCCGACGCGAGCCAGAACCCCTGGGACGCCGACGGCTACAAGATGCCCGGCGGCACCCCCAGCCACCCCAAGCTCGCCCAGTTCCTGCCGGCGTTCCCGGCGCTGCTGCGCCAGCAGACCAAGGGAGCGGTCTACCCCGCGCAGCGGGCGATCCTCTCCGCCGCGGTCGAGGGTGCCCAGGTCGACTTCGACACCGCCTCGCGGATCGAGTCGCGCTACCTCACCAAGCTGATCGTCAACCAGAACTCGAAGAACATGATCCAGGCGTTCTTCTTCGACCTGCAGGCGATCAACGCCGGCAAGCTGCGGCCCGAAGGCGTGCCGCCGTTCAAGGGCGCCAAGGTGGGCGTCCTCGGCGCCGGCATGATGGGCGCCGGCATCGCCTACTCCTGTGCCCGGGCCGGCATGCAGGTCGTGCTCAAGGACGTCGAGGTCGCCAACGCCGAGAAGGGCAAGGCCTACAGCGAGAAGCTGCTCGACAAGGCCATCGCGAAGGGCCGGAGCACCGAGGAGAAGAAGGCGGAGCTGCTCGACCGGATCACGCCGACCGCTGACCCCTCCGACCTCGCCGGCTGCGACCTGGTCATCGAGGCCGTCTTCGAGGACCCGAGCCTGAAGCACAAGGTGTTCGCCGAGATCGCCGAGCACGTCAATCCTGATGCCCTGCTCTGCTCCAACACCTCGACCCTGCCGATCACCGAGCTCGCCTCCGGCGTCGACCGACCGGCCGACTTCATCGGGCTGCACTTCTTCAGCCCGGTCGACAAGATGCCGCTGGTCGAGATCATCCGCGGCGAGCAGACCTCCGACGAGACGCTGGCCAAGGCCTACGACGTGGTCCAGCAGATCCGCAAGACCCCGATCGTGGTCAACGACTCGCGCGGCTTCTACACCTCGCGGGTCATCGGCACCATGGTCAACGAGGGCCTGGCGATGCTCGCCGAGGGCGTGCACCCGGTCTCGCTCGAGCGCGCGGCCACCCAGGACGGGCTACCCCGTCGGCACCCTCCAGCTCTCCGACGAGCTGAACATGGAGCTGATGGCGAAGATCCGCAAGGCCACCCTCGACGCCGCCGAGCGGGACGGCGTCGACCTGCCCGCCCACCCCGGAGACGGGGTCGTCCAGAAGATGATCGAGCTCGGTCGCCCGTCCCGGCTCAAGGGCGCCGGCTTCTACGAGTACGACGACGCCGGCAAGCGCCAGGGCCTCTGGGCGGGGCTGGCCGAGACGTTCCCCGTCGCCGAGCAGCAGATCCCGATCGAGGACGTCAAGGACCGGCTGTTGTTCGTCGAGGCGCTCGAGACGGCGAAGTGCTTCGAGGAGGGCGTCCTCGAGTCCGCGGCCGCCGCGAACATCGGCTCGATCATGGGTATCGGGTTCCCGCCGAACACCGGCGGCGCCGCGCAGTTCATGACCGGCTACGAGTCGCCCACCGGTGAGGTCGGCCTGACGGCCTTCCTCGCCCGGGCCGACCAGCTCGCCGAGCAGTACGGCGACCGGTTCCGCGCGACGTCGTACCTCCGCGAGCTGGCCGAGAAGGGCGAGACCTTCCCTTCCTGAGTCGCCCACACGCTGACCCGCCCGACGAGGTGCACGATCGAAACTTCGGGCGGGTCAGCGGCTTTTCAGGACAGTGTCGGGCGGGTCGGGGAGAATCCTCGGGTGAGCCAGCATTCTCGGGTAAGCCAGCACGCGCCTGTCGTCGACGTCCGCAGCCTCCATGTCCGCTTCGGCGAGGTGGAGGCGGTTGCGGGCATCGACCTCGCCGCCTACCCCGGCCAGGCCACCGCGCTCCTCGGCCGTAACGGGGCCGGCAAGTCCACCACCATGCGCGTGCTGGCCGGCGTGGTGCCGCCCACCGCGGGCACGGTGCTGGTCGCCGGCCACGACGTGCGCACCGACGCGCTGCAGGTGAAGCGGTCGGTCGGCTACTGCCCGGACGTCGGCGGGCTGGTGCCGCGGGCGACTGCCTGGGAGCACCTCCAGCTCGCCGCGCGGCTGCGCCGGCTGACCGACTGGGAGAAGCGTGGTCGCGACCTGCTGGAGCGGTTCGAGCTCGGCGATGCCGCCCACCGCGTCACCGGCGGCTTCTCCCACGGGATGGGCCGGCGGCTGTCGGTGCTCCTGGCCGCGCTGCACGAGCCCGAGGTGCTGCTGCTCGACGAGCCGTTCGACGGGGTCGACCCGATCGGGGTGGAGGCGACCCTCGACGTCATCGGCGACGCCCGTGCCCGCGGCGCGTGCGTCCTGGTCTCCACCCACCTGCGCGAGCTCGCTGTGCAGGCCTGCGGTCATGTGCTGGTCCTGCGTGGCGGGTCGCGGGTCGCGACCGTGGACGCCGGCGAGATGACCGGCGACGAGGGGGCACGGGCCTACCGTGGACTTCTCGACTAGAGCGGTCGCCGACGTCGGCCACCTGATGCGCTTCCGCGCCAGGCGGGTGCGACGCGGGGCCGCGCACCGCTGGATCATGAGCGCGATGCTGGGGACCACCCTGCTCGTGGCCGTGGTCCCCGCCTTCGTGTCAGGCGCCGGCGACGACAACCGCGCGAGGTCCGTGCTGACCCTGCTCCCGCTCGCGTTCGCGGGGTTCCTGGCCGTCGCGGTGATCTCCGCGGTGGTCTCCGGTGGCGGTCGCGAGCTGCTGCCCCGCGACCAGGCGGCGCCGTACCCGATCAGCCCGACCACCGACCACCTCGGCGCCCTGCTGCTGGCTCCCGTCAACACCGCGTGGCTGCTGCAGGCGTGGCTGCTGCTGGGCAGTGCTGCCTACGGCTTGGGGACGTCGTGGAGGCTCGTGACCGCCCAGGTCGTGGTGCTGCTGTGGTTGCTGGTCGCGACCTCCATCGCCCAGGTCGTGGCCTGGACCATGGAGGCGGTACGGCGACGTCGCCACGGCATCGTCGTGATGCGGACGGCGTCGGTGGCGCTGCTGGCGACCGGCGTGCTGGCTCCACGTGCAGGGGCACCTGACTTGCGGTACTGGACCAGGTCCCGACCGTCTGGCTGGTGGTCGGCGGCGTCGACGGCTTCTCCTGGCGCTGGGCGCTCACGGTCGCGGTCGAGGTCGCCCTGGTGATCGCCGCGACCGTCCTCGGTGTGGTGCCCGCCCATCTCGCGGCGCGACGTAGCGCCCGCGACGAGCTCCGGGTCGAGAGCGAGACTCGCGAGGCCCGGCCGAACCCGCGCTCGGACCTGCTCGCGCTGGTCCGCACGGACCGGTCCTCGGTGTGGCGCACGGTGCCGATGCGACGCGGCCTGGTCGTGCTCGCGATCGGCCCCGGACTGGTCGCCGTCGCCGGCAACCTGCCGTGGCACGCGATGACGATCCTGCCCGGCCTGGTCGCCTCCGGTGGCGCACTGCTGTTCGGCGTCAACGCCTGGTGCCTCGACGGCCGCGGCGGGCTGTGGCGCGAGAGCCTGCCGGTCTCGCCCGGACGGTCTTCGCGGCGCGTGCGATCGTGCTGGCAGAGTTCCTCCTGCATCGCCTCGGTGATCACGATCGTGCTGGCGTCGCTGCGGGCGGGCATCCCCTCGGCACCGGAGCTGGCCGCGCTCGTCGCCACGCTCGTCGTGGTCACGGTCCAGGTGGCCGCCGCCGGGCTGCGCTGGTCGGCCCGACGGCCGTTCGCCGTCGACCTCCGCTCGGCCCGGGCCACGCCCGCGCCGCCGGTCGTGATGGTGGCCTACTCGACCCGCCTGGCCGTGAGCACGACGCTCACCAGCCTGGTGTTCTCCGGCCTGGCCCGAGCCCCCTCGTGGGAGATCTCGGTGCTGATGGCCATCCCGTTCCTGGCGTGGTCGACGGCGCGGCTGCTGCGCACCGCGCAGGAGTGGACGGACCCGGTGCAGCGCGCCCGGGTCGTCGTCTCCGTCGCTGCATAGCGACCAAGCCTGTTCGTCCACTCGGTCTCGACACGCCGGTCGCGACCTCGTTCCTCGGTCGCGCGGCTCGCTCGACCACCATCAGCGGATCCGCTGGCGCGTCTCCGCTAGGCGAACCAGGGATGGTGCAGGTCGTAGAACGTCGCGCCCTGCATGGATGCGTCGAGCGTCTCACGGACCTCGGCCGGCATCTCCGGCATCTCCTTGCCCTCGCCGCCCGGGCACTCGCCTCGTCGGTGAAGGCGACCGTCTCGGTGAACGTGCCGTCCGCCTCGATGGCGAGGGTCGCGCCGAGGATCTCGGGCCGGAGCTCGTGCAGCATGTCGGTGTCGCCCATCAAGCGACTTGAGCCGGGCGGGGTCATCGACCTTGCCGCGGATCACCTGGACGAAGCCGGCGTTGTCCGAGCCGCCGTCCATCATCAGCGTGACGTCGTCGCAGTCGTGGTACTCGACCGGGCCGTCCAGCAGGGCCGTCATCCGCTTGGCCCACTCACCCTGCTCGGGGCGTTCGGAGTTCCGCATCGCCGCTTCGCGCGACTCGAACCGGATGATCGCCGACGAACTGGTCGTCGTCGGTGAATCCGTAGGTGCCGCCCAGCCAGCCCTCGGCCGTCGGAGCCATCTCCTCCCGCCACGTGTCGGCCAACGCACGGAGCTCGTCCTGTCGCGTGCACTTGCCCTGGATGATCTGGATGAACATGGTGACCTCCCGTCCCGCAGGCCCCTCCGGGTGAGGTGGTCTGGGGTCAACCTCTGACGCTAGGGCCGCCGTCGCACCGCGTCCATGGCGCGATCGGGCCAGACGGCAACAGGGGTACGGCGGTCCGCCGGCCGGTGGCGACGCCCTGTTCCATCGCGTACTGAGACCTCGACCCGGCGGCGGTGAGGCCGACCACCTAGAGGCGACCGAGCGCGGTACGCAGGCCCTCCTCGGCGTCGTCGCCGAGCTTCTTCAGGGCCGGCGACAACAGCGGCGCGACGAACCTGGCCAGACCCTGGAAGTCGAACTCGGCGGTATAGGTCACCCGGGTGCCGTCGCCGCGCGGCGCGATCTCCATCGTGTCGTGGGCGACGACGGACTTGTTGACGCCGCGCAGGGCGAACAAGCGGCCCGGCTCATGTCGGGTCACGGTGTAGGTGAGCTCGGTCTTCCGTCCCAGGAAGGACGAGACGTTGTGGTACGTCGTGCCCACGTCCCCGTCCCCCGACACACGCTTCGTGTCGACCGTGCCCGGGTCCCACTCCGTGGTCGTCGTGAAGTCGCTCAGGAACGCGAACACGGCGTCGGGAGCTGCGGTGGTCTCGACAGTGCGCTGAAGTCTCACGGTGCTCCTCTGCTCCGGGTATCCGCCGTTGACGATCGTAGGCGGGGCGTGGTCAGGGCTTCGCGAGTCTTGCGCACGACGACTGGGCTGTGCTGAGGGCGCTCACCTCCGGGGCGTCGAAGTCCCCCATGAGCGAGGCCGCGACCGCCGCCTGGATCTCGTCGTCGGTCAGCTTCTGGCGCAGGCAGGCGGCATAGGCCTCGCCGTCGAGGTCGCCTTTGGTCACCTTGACCTGGGCCCGGGTCGACGCCTCGACGAAGTCGGCGCAGGCGAGCTGCGCGTCGGCCCAGTCGCCGGCGACATCCTCGGGCAGTGGCGGAGGCTCCTCCACGACGTCGTACGACGCGTCGAGCACCCCGGCCGACCGCAGCTGCTCCGGGGAGACCGCAGCGGTGAGCTCCTCGGCGAAGCACTTGCCCTCGGCGTTCTCCCGGGCTCCGGGGTGGTCGCCGGCGAAGAGGGACGCCAGGTCGGCACGGATGCTGGAGGGGTCGGCGGTGGGCCCGTCACCGGAGCCCGCGTCCGCGTCGCTGCCGCTCGACTGGCAACCCCCGAGCGCGAGGACGAGGCTCATGACGAGCCCAGCTACGAGCACGCACGTGCGCGGCATCGGCACTCCTCGGACTCCGGCGGGACGGCTGAGATCCTGCCATTAGTGTGCCGGGCATGGACTTCTCTCCCACACCGCGGGCGGCCGACCTCACCGCCCGCGTGGCCGCATTCATCGCCGAGGAGATCGAGCCGGTCGAGGCGGCGTACCACCGCGACCTGGCCGAGCAGCGCCGGACCGGCGACCCGTGGCAGCCGCTGCCGGTGCTCGAGGAGCTGAAGGCCAAGGCCCGCAAGCAGGGGCTGTGGAACCTCTTCCTGCCGAAGGAGCACGCCGGGGAGTACGCCGCGCGGTTCGGCACCGACGGGGGCGAGGGACTGACCAACGTCGACTACGCGCCGATCGCCGAGCTGACCGGGCGGTCCGCGATCGCGCCGCTGGTGTTCAACTGCAACGCCCCGGACACCGGCAACATGGAGGTGCTGCTGAGGTACGGCACCGAGGACCAGCGGCGGCGAGTGGCTCGAGCCGCTGCTGGACGGGAAGATCCGGTCGGCGTTCACGATGACCGAGCCCGACGTCGCCTCCTCCGACGCGACCAACATGGAGGCCACCGCGGTCGTCGACGGCGACGAGATCGTCGATCAACGGGCGCAAGTGGTGGTCGACCGGCGTCGGCAACCCGGACTGCAAGGTGCTCGTGTTCATGGGGCTCACCGACCCCGACGCGGACCGGCACCACCGGCACTCGATGGTGCTGGTGCCGCGCGACACCCCCGGCGTGCAAGGTCGAGCGGATGCTCAACACGATGGGCCTCTACGACGAGCCGCTCGGCCACGGCGAGGTGTCGTTCACCGACGTCCGGGTGCCGGCTGGCCAACGTCCTCCTCGGGCCGGGCGAGGCGTTCGCGATCGCCCAGGGCCGGCTCGGACCGGGCCGGGTCCACCACTGCATGCGGCTGATCGGGCTCGCCGAGCTCGCGCTCGAGCTGGCCTGCCGGCGGGGCCTGTCCCGGACCGCGTTCGGCAAGCCGCTGGCCAGCCTCGGCGGCAACCGGGAGCGCATCGCCGACGCCCGGATCGCCATCGACCAGGCCCGGCTGCTGGTCCTCAACGCCGCCTGGAAGCTCGACACCGGCGGGCCGCTCAACGCGCTGTCGGAGGTCTCCCAGATCAAGGTCGCGGTGCCGAACATGGCCCAGCAGGTGATCGACATGGCGATGCAGATCCACGGCGGCGGCGGGCTCTCCGACGACTTCCCGCTCGCCGGCGCCTGGACCTCCGCCCGTGCGCTGCGGCTCGCCGACGGACCGGACGAGGTGCACCGGGGCGTGGTGGCCCGGCTCGAGCTCGGCAAGTACGGCGCCTCGCGATGACGACTCGCCACCGGGTGCTGGTCACCGGCGCGGCCTCCGGGCTGGGTGCCGCGCTGGCGGCGGCGTTCGAGGGCGCGCGGTGACGAGGTGCTGCGACGACCGACCGGACCGGTCGGCGACCTGACCCTCGACGTCACCTCCGACGACGACTGGGCCGCGGCGCTCGCGCACGTCGAGGACGACTGGGGTGGCCTGGACGTCCTGGTCAACAACGCCGGCGTGGCCGGCGGCGGCCGGCTCGACGTGGCCACCCTGGACGAGTGGCAGTGGATCACCGAGATCAACCTGTTCGGGATGGTCCGCGGGATCCGCACGTTCGTGCCGATGTTCAAGCGGCAGCGGTCCGGCCACATCGTCAACGTCGCCTCGCTCGCCGGGCTCGTGCACCCGGCCGGGATGGCGTCCTACAACGCGGTCAAGGCGGCCGTGGTCGCCCTCACCGAGACGGCCGGCCACGAGCTGGCGTCGTACGGCGTGCGCGCCAGCGTGGTGTGCCCGTCGTACTTCCGCACCAACCTGATGGCCTCGATGCGCGGCTCCGACGAGGCGGTCGGGGCGGTGGTCGCGCAGCTGGTGGAGCGGTCACCGCTGACCGCCGACGACATCGCCGCCGAGGTGCTCGCCGGGCCTCGACCGCGGCGACGAGGTGATCGTGCCCGACCAGCCGGCCCGGGACGC
Organism: uncultured Actinomycetota bacterium; assembly: GCA_963830755.1. GTDB lineage: Bacteria > Actinomycetota > Actinomycetes > Propionibacteriales > Nocardioidaceae > Nocardioides. Next base: position 229,260 of record CAWHNI010000018.1, read on the forward strand.
CTGGGCGCTGAAGCAGGCCGACCGGCCGGCGTACGACGCCGTGATGCGCGCGCAGGCGGCCAAGCTGGAGGCGATGTCGTGACCGGCGGACGGCGACCGACGAGCCGGCCCGGTCCGCGACGAGGACGCCTTCGACGTCGAGGCGGTCGCCGGCGTGGCTGCGCGAGCAACGCGACGGCGTTCCGCGACGACCTGGTCGGCACGCCCGAGGTGCGCCAGTTCCCGGGCGGCGCCTCCAACCTGACCTACCTGCTCCGGTACCCCGACCGCGACCTGATCCTGCGCCGTCCGCCGGCCGGGGTGAAGGCCGGCCAGCGCCCACGACATGGGCCGCGAGTTCCGGATCCAGTCGGCGCTGGCGCCGGTGTTCCCGTACGTCGCCGACGATGGTCGGCCACTGCGACGACGAGTCGGTGATCGGCTCGGAGTTCTACGTGATGGAGCGGCTCGACGGCACGATCCTGCGCCGCGAGCTTCCCTTCGACGCGACTCCCGAGCGACGCGTCCCGCCTGTGCGAGAACGCCTTCGACGTGCTGATCGCGCTGCACTCGGTCGACACCGCGTCGCTGCCCGACCTGGCCAGGCTCGACAAGGGCCCCGGGTACGTCGGTCGGCAGGTCGCCGGCTGGATCGGCCGGTTCGCCAAGGCGCGCACCGACGACACCGGCGACTGGTCCGACATCGTCGAGTGGATCGAGGAGCACCAGCCCGACGACGTCGCCCAGGTGCTGATCCACAACGACTTCCGCTTCGACAACATGGTGCTCGACCCGCGACGACCCGATGCGGATCGTCGGCGTCCTCGACTGGGAGATGGCCACCGTCGGCGACCCGCTGATGGACCTCGGCGGCTCGATGTCCTACTGGGTGGAGCCGGGCGACGACGAGTTCTTCCAGCAGTTCCGCCGGCAGCCGACCACCACGCCCGGGCATGTGGACCCGACAGCAGATCGTCGAGCCACTACTGCGACCGGATGGGCTTCTCGATGACCCCCGAGCGGTGGCGGTTCTACGAGGTGTTCGGCATGTTCCGGCTGGCGGTCATCGCCCAGCAGATCTGGTACCGCTACTACCACCGGCAGACCACCAACGAGGCGTACGCCGTCTTCGGCCCGGCGGTCGGCGTACCTCGAGAAGCGGTGCCGCTCGCTGCTGCGAGGGCGACGGCTGATGGGCCAGATCCTGCTGGTCCGGCACGGCCAGGCGTCGTGGGGTGCCGAGGACTACGACGTGCTGTCCGACGCTCGGCTGAGCAGCAGGCCGAGGTCCTCGGCCAGGCGCTGGCCGGCGCTCGAGGGTGCAGAGCCCGACCTGGTGTGCACGGCACCATGCGCGCCAGCAGCGGACCGCCGAGCTGGCGGCGAAGGCCGCCGGCTGGTCGATCGACGCCGACCGTCGACGAGCGCTGGAACGAGATGGACCACCTCGCGCGTGCTCGCCGTCCAGCCCCGGGACTTCGACGGTGAGCCCGACCGGGCGCAGTTCCAGGCGTGGTTCGAGGCCGCCACCGACGCGGTGGACGTCCGGCAGCCACGACGACGACTACGCCGAGTCGTTCGCCGGCTTCCGGGCCCGGGTCGCGCGACGGCGTCGAGGCCGCTCGCGGCCCGGCGGCACCGCCGTGGTCGTCACCTCGGGCGGACCCGATCTCTGCGGTCACCGCCGACCTGCTCGACCGGCGGACCGACACGCCCGGACGTACGGCACCGCGGCTGGCGCCCCGGTCGTGGTCAACTCCTCGGTCACCCGGGTCGTGCTCCGGGCGGCGCGGCACCTGACCCTGGTGTCGTTCAACGACCACGCCCACCTGCCGAGGGCGACGCTCCTGCACCTATCCGCGTGAGGTCGGCGCCGTCAGATCAGCCGCTTGAACACCGGCAGCGGTGCGTGCTTCATCACCACCGACAGCGGCGCCCACGGCAGCGGCGGGACGCAGGCCGAGGCCTTCTCCTTCTCGATCGCGGCGACGATCGCCCGCACGCCCTTCTCGGTCGAGGCCATCAGCGGCTGGTCGTCGGCGACGCCTTCGTTCATCTCCGAGGCGATGTAGCCCGGGTAGATCACCGACACCTTGATCGGCTTGCCGTGCAGCTCCGTGCGCAGGCCCTCGGCGAGGTGCGCGACGCCGGCCTTGGTGGCGGCGTACGTCGTCAGCGTTCTTCGGCATGCCCGCGCATCGCGGACATCGAGGAGATCATCACGAAGTGGCCGGCGTCCTGGGCCCGGAAGATCTCCATGGCGGCCTCGGACTGGGCCAGCGCGCCGACGAAGTTGGTCATCGCCGTCTCCCGGTTGGCGTCGAACTTGCCGGTGCCGAGCGGGGCGCCCTTGCCGAGGCCGGCGTTGATCACGATCCGGTCGATCGTGCCGAAGTCGGCGGCGAACTCCCGGAAGACCGCGAAGACCTGGTCGTGGTCGTTCACGTCCAGGGCCCGCACCTCGACCCGGCGGTCGGGGTGCGCGGCCAGGATCTCCTCGCGCAGCGCCTCGAGCCGGTCGGTACGCCGTGCGCACAGCGCCAGGTCGTTGCCCCTCGCCGCGAACTGCCGGGCCATCTCCGCGCCGAGGCCGGAGGAGGCGCCGGTGATCAGGATCGTCTTGGCTGGTGTCCGATGTCATGGCCCAGAGTCTGGCGTAGTCTCCGCTGCATGAGCGGACGGGTCGTGCATTTCGAGATTCCCTTCGACGACGGAGACCGGGCCCGGGCCTTCTACCGCGACGCCTTCGGCTGGCAGCTGAAGGAGCTGGGACGAGGTGTCCTACACCCTGGCCACCACCGGCCCGACCGGCGAGACGGGCCCGGACGAAGCCGGCTTCATCAACGGCGGCATGATGCGCCGGGAGGGCCCCGGCGACGGGCCGATCGTCGTCATCGACGTCGAGGACATCGACGCCGCCCTGGCGAAGATCGAGGAGCTCGGTGGCCAGACCCTGCTCGGCCGGCAGGCGGTCGGCGAGATGGGCTGGGCGGCGTACTTCAAGGACGTCGAGGGCAACAGCATGGGCCTGTGGCAGACCGCCCGATGACGCCCGCACCCAGCCGCGCCCCGGGTCTGCATCGTCGGCGCCGGCTCCTCCGGGATCGCCGCCGCCCAGGTCCTCGACGCCCGCGGCATCGACTTCGACTGCTTCGAGATGGGCTCCGACATCGGCGGCAACTGGCGCTACGGCAACGACAACGGCGTCAGCTCGGCCTACCGGTCCCTGCACATCAACACCTCCCGGCAGGCGATGGAGTACGCGGCGTACCCGATGCCGGCGACGCTGCCGGACTACCCGAGCCACTGGCAGATCGCGGAGTACTTCGACGACTACGTCGACCACTTCGGGCTGCGCGACAAGATCACCTTCCGCACCGAGGTGGTGAAGGTCGCGCCCGCGCTCCGGCGGCGGGTACGACGTCACCGTCCGCCCGTTCGGGCCCACCGACGGGACCGCGAGGCCGAGACGCGGCAGCTACGACCACGTGCTGGTGGCCAACGGCCACCACTGGGACCCGCGCTGGCCCGAGCCCAGCTTCCCCGGCAGCGACACCTTCCCCGGAGAGCAGATCCACGCCCACTACTACCGGACCCCCGACGTGCTCGAGGGCAAGCGGGTGGTGGTGCTCGGGATCGGCAACTCCGCCACCGACATCGCGGTGGAGTCCTCGCGGGTCGCCGCCGAGACCTACCTCGCGATGCGCCGCGGCGCGCACATCGTGCCGAAGTTCGTGTTCGGCAGGCCGACCGACCAGCTGACCGACTCGCCGCTGGCGCGGGCGCCGCACTTCGTCCAGAAGCAGGCCATGAAGGCGATGCTGCGGCTCGCCGTCGGCAAGGTCACCGACTACGGACTGCCCGAGCCCGACCACGAGGTGCTCGACGCCCACCCCACCGTCAGCGACGACCTGCTGACCCGGCTCGGCCACGGCGACATCACGGTCAAGCCGAACATCGACCGCTTCGAGGGGTCGAAGGTGTTCTTCACCGACGGCACCGCGGTCGAGGCGGACGTCGTCGTCTACTGCACCGGCTACCAGATCAGCTTCCCGTTCCTCGACGAGACGGATCGTCGGCACCGAGGACAACCACGTCGACCTCTACCGACGCGTGGTCCCGCCCGGCCACCCCGGCCTCTACTTCATCGGCCTGCTGCAGCCGCTCGGCGCGATCATGCCGCTCGCCGAGGCCCAGGCCCACTGGGTGGCGGAGCTGATCACCGGCGAGGTCGCCCTGCCCTCGGTGGCCGAGATGCGGGAGCAGATCGCGGCGTACGACGCCGCCCTCCGCCGGCGGTACGTCGCCTCGAAGCGGCACACCATCCAGGTCGACGCGCGGCGTACCGCGCCGAGCTGGACCGGGAGCGCGCGCAACCCGCCGTCGCCCGGACTAACAAAAAGTCAGGCTTGACTGTTTGTTGTCCGGCCCGCCACGCTGGGCGGGTGAGCACCGCGACCCGCGTTCCCCAGGAGGAGCGCACCCGCGCGATGCGGGCCCGCCTGCTGGAGGCGACCGTCGACTGCCTGGTCGAGCGCGGCTTCAGCCATACGTCGACCACGCTGGTGTCCGAGCGGGCCGGGGTGTCCCGGGGCGCCCAGCTGCACCACTTCCCGACCAAGAACGACCTGGTCGTGGCCGCCGTCGAGCACCTGACCGACGTCCGGGGCGCGGACCTGGCCGCTGCCGCCGAACGGCTCCCCACCGGGAAGCGGCGGACCCGCGCGGTGCTGCAGATGCTCGCCGACCACTTCACCGGTCCGGTGTTCACCGCCGCGCTCGAGCTGTGGGTGGCCGCCCGCACCGACGAGGCGCTCCTGGCCGCGGTCGGAGCCGCTGGAGCAGCGGGTCGGCCGCGAGACCCACCGGCTCACCGTCGAGCTGCTCGGGGCCGACGAGTCCCGCCCCGGCGTCCGCGAGCTCGTCCAGGCGACCCTCGACCTGGTCCGCGGTCTCGGCCTGGCCAACACCATCTCCGACGACGCCCGTCGGCGTACCCGGATCCTGGACCGCTGGGCGATCACGCTCGACGCCGCCCTGGCCGACACCACGGGAAGGTCGTAAGCCGTGCTCGACCAGATCCTCGCCGACCTCAAGGCCGAGGGCGACCAGCTCTGGAGCACCGTCTCCGGCCTCGACGACGACGGCTGGCGGACCCCGACCCCGGCGCCCGGGCTGGGACGTCGCCACCCAGGTCGCCCACCTGCTGTGGACCGACGAGGTCGCGGTGCTCGCGGCCACCGACAAGGCCGCCTGGGACGACGTCGTCGTCGCGGCGATGGAGGACCCGGAGGGCTTCGTCGACGCCGGCGCCCGTGAGATCGCCCGGCTGGCTCCCCAGGCGCTGCTCGCCCGGTGGGGCGCGGCGCGCGAGGAGCTGGCGCACACCCTGCGGGAGTACCCCGCCGGCGAGCGGATGCCGTGGTTCGGGCCGCCGATGTCGCCGACGTCGATGGCCACCGCCCGGTTCATGGAGACCTGGGCGCACGCGCTCGACGTGTACGACGCCCTCGGCGTCAGCTTCGAGCCCACCGACCGGATCCGCCACGTCGCCCACCTCGGCGTGCGCACCCGCAACTTCGCGTTCGTCACCAACGACCTCGAGCCGCCGGCCGAGGAGTTCCGCGTCGAGCTGATCGCGCCCTCAGGGCGAGCAGTGGGCCTGGGGCCCCGAGGACGCCGCGCAGCGCGTGACCGGCTCGGCCTTCGGCTTCTGCCTGCTGGTCACCCAGCGGGTGCACCGCGACGACGCCGACCTCGCGGCCGAGCGGCGAGGACGCCGACAGCTGGCTCGACATCGCCCAGTGCTTCGCCGGTCCCTCGGGCGAGGGGAGGGCGTCCCGATGAGCTCCGGATCGGCAACTGCTCCGGCTTCTACGGCGACCGGCTCTCCGCGATGCGGGAGATGCTCGAGGACGGTCCGCTCGACGTGCTCACCGGCGACTACCTCGCCGAGCTGACCATGCTGATCCTCGGCCGCGACACCATGAAGGACGCCTCGCTGGGCTACGCCCGGACATTCGTGCGCCAGGTCGAGGACTGCCTCGGCCTCGCGCTCGAGCAGGGCGTGCGCATCGTGAGCAACGCCGGCGGGCTCAACCCGGCCGGTCTGGCCGACAAGGTCCGCGAGGTGGCGAAGGGCCTCGGGCTCGACGTCGCGGTCGCCCACGTCGAGGGCGACGACCTCCGCGCTCTCGGCGAGTGGCCGGACGCGCTGACCGCCAACGCCTACCTCGGCGGCTTCGGCATCGCCGCCGCGCTGCGCGGCGGCGCGGACGTGGTCGTCACCGGCCGGGTCACCGACGCCTCGCTCGTGGTCGGCGCCGGGGTCGGCCGAGTTCGGCTGGGACGCCCGACGTCGTACGACGAGCTCGCCGGTGCCGTCGTCGCCGGTCACGTGCTCGAGTGCGGGGCGCAGGCCACCGGCGGAAACTTCTCCGGGTTCCGCTCGCTGCCCGCACACCGGCCAGGCCCTCGGCTTCCCGATCGCCGAGCTCGCGGCCGACGGCTCCTCGGTGATCACCAAGCACGACGGGACAGGCGGCGCGGTCACGGTCGACACCGTCACCGCCCAGCTCCTCTACGAGATCCAGTCCACCCGCTACCTCGGTCCCGACGTGACCACGCTGCTCGACACGATCCGGCTCGCAGCAGGAGGGCCCCGACCGGGTCGCGGTCACCGGCGTCCGCGGCGAGGCACCGCCGGCGCGGCTCAAGGTCTGCGTCAACGAGCTCGGCGGGTACCGCAACACCGTCGAGTTCGTCCTGACCGGCCTCGAAATCGACGCCAAGGCCGACTGGGTGCGCGAGCAGATGGAGTCGGCGTTCGCGGCGTCCGGGGCGACGCCCGCGTCGGTGACCTGGTCGCGGACCTCCGTCCCACACCCAGACGCCGACACCGAGGAGGCGGCATCCTGCCTGCTGCGGTGCGCGGTCATGGACGCCTCGGCCGAGCCGGTCGGCAAGCCGTTCACCTCGGCCGCGGTCGAGCTCGCCCTGGCGTCGTACCCCGGCTTCACGCTGACCTGCCCGCCTGCCCCGCCCACGCCGTACGGCGTCTACCGACCGGCGTACGTCGACCGCTCGGCCGTCACCCACACGGTCGTCCACGCCGACGGCTCGCGCGAGGAGGTCCCCGACCCGCCGGAGCTGGACGGCCAGCCGGCCACCGGCGAGCGGCAAGCGGCCCTCTCCCTTCCCGGCCCCCACCGACGTGCGTCACCCGACGGCTGCCGCTGGGCACGTTCGTCCACGCCCGCTCGGGCGACAAGGGCGGCGACGCCAACCTCGGGCTGTGGGTCACCCACGACGGGTCGGAGAAGTACGACGCCCGGGTGACCTGGCTGTCGAAGATGATCACGCCGCAGCGGGTCCGGGAGCTGGTGCCGGAGGCGGAGGACCTCGAGATCGAGGTCTACGTGCTGCCGAACCTCGGCGCGGTGAACGTGCTGATCCACGGCCTGCTCGGTGAAGGCGTCGCGGCGTCGACCAGGTTCGACCCGCAGGCGAAGGGGCTCGGCGAGTGGGTCCGGTCCCGGATGGTCGCGATGGAGGAGTCGCTCCTATGACCGCATGAGCAGGCGAGGCGCTCCAGGAGACGGCCCGCGAGTTCGTCCGGCGCGAGGTGGCGCCGTACCTCCAGGACTGGGAGGACGCCGGCGAGGTCCCGCGCGAGCTGCACCTCGCCGCCGCGAAGCAGGGGCTGCTCGGCGTCTCCTTCCCCGAGGAGGTCGGCGGGCAGGGCGGCGACCTCCTCGACACGGTGGCAATGCAGGAGGCGTTCTTCGAGGCGGGTGCTTCGAGCGGGCTGATGGCCGCGCTCTTCACCGGCGGGATCGCCCTGCCTCACATCGCGGCCAACGGCTACGGCAGAGCTCGTCGACCGGTTCGTCCGTCCCACCCTGGCCGGCGAGAAGATCGGCTCGCTCGCGGTCACCGAGCCCGGCGGCGGCTCGGACGTCGCCGGGATCCGGACGACCGCCCGGCGCGAGGGCGACGAGTACGTCGTCAACGGCGCCAAGACCTTCATCACCAGCGGCGTGCGCGCCGACTTCGTCACGACCGCCGTCCGGACCGGCGGGCCGGGTCACGCCGGGATCTCCCTGCTGGTCATCGAGAAGGGGGCGCCCGGCTTCGCCGTCGACCGGGCGCTGACCAAGATGGGCTGGCACTGCTCCGACACCGCCGAGCTGTCCTTCGTCGACGTCCGGGTCCCGGCGGAGAACCTGGTCGGGCGCGGAGGACTCCGGGTTCGTCCAGATCGCCGAGCAGTTCGTCGTCGAGCGGATCGGGCTCGCGGTCCACGCCTATGGCATCGCGGCCCGGTCACTCGCCCTGACCGCCGACTACTGCCCGCCACCGCGAGACGTTCGGCAAGCCGCTGATCGCCAACCAGGTGGTGCGCCACAAGCTGGTCGAGATGCACAGGCAGGTCGAGGTGGCGCGCACCTACACCCGGACGGTCGCCGCCCGGCACGTCGCAGGAGACAACGTGATCGCCGAGGCCTGCCTGGCCAAGCAGACCGCGGTCGACTGCGCGACGTACGTCTGTGACCAGGCCGTGCAGCTGCACGGCGGCACCGGCTACCTGCACGGCACCGAGGTCGAGCGGCACTACCGCGACGCCCGGATCCTCCCCATCGGTGGTGGGGCGAACGAAGTGCTGGCCGACCTGGCCGCCAGACTCCTGGGTTACACCATGACCCCACGACGTTCCGCGCCTCCCCCGCTCCGCTCCTCCGTCGCACACGCCGCGGGGCCCCGCGATGAGGGCGATGGGCGGCGAGGTGTCGCTGCAGATGGACGCCCCGCCCGCGGAGGTGTGGGACCTGGTCAGCGACGTGACCCGGATCGGAGAGTTCTCCCCCGAGACGTTCGAGGCCGAGTGGACCCGCGGCTCGACCGGGCCCGAGGTGGGGGCGACGTTCAGGGGGCACGTCCGGCGCAACGGCATCGGTCCGGTCTACTGGTCGCCCTGCAAGGTCACCTCCTGCGAGCCGGAGCGGATCTTCGAGTTCGCGGTGGTGGGCCCGGGCGGCCGGCTCAACACCTGGGGCTACCGCCTCGAGCCGCGCGACGGCGGCACCCTCGTCACGGAGTACTTCCGGCTCAGCCCCAAGCTGCCGCTGCGCGTCTACTGGACCGTGCTCGGGTCATTGCGCGGTCGCACCAACGAGCGCGGCATGCGGACCACACTGGCGCGGATGAAGCAGGTGGTGGAGGCGTGACGAACCGCGAGGCGATGCTCGAGAAGCTCGCCGACCTCGAGGCGGAGCACGCCAAGGCGGTGGCCGGCGGCGGTGAGAAGTACGTCGAGCGCCACCACGCCCGCGGCAAGCTGCTGCCCCGCGAGCGGATCGAGCTGCTGGTCGACCCGGGTTCCGCGTTCCTCGAGCTGAGCCCGCTGGCCGGCTGGGGGTCCGACTTCACCGTCGGCGCCAGCGTGGTCACCGGGATCGGGGTGATCGAGGGCGTCGAGTGCCTGATCACCGCCAACGACCCGACCGTGAAGGGCGGCGCCAGCAACCCCTGGACGGTCAAGAAGATCTTCCGCGCCTCCCAGATCGCCGAGGAGAACGGCCTGCCCACCGTCGCCCTCGTCGAGTCCGGCGGCGCGGACCTGCCGACGCAGAAGGAGATCTTCATCCCCGGCGGCAAGCTGTTCCGCGACATCACCCGGTCGAGCGCCGCGAAGCAGCCGACCATCGCGCTGGTCTTCGGCAACTCCACCGCCGGCGGTGCCTACGTGCCCGGGATGAGCGACTACACCGTGATGGTCAAGGAGCAGGCCAAGGTGTTCCTCGGCGGGCCGCCGCTGGTGAAGATGGCGACCGGTGAGGAGTCCGACGACGAGTCGCTCGGCGGCGCGGAGATGCACGCCCGGGTGTCCGGGCTGGCCGACTACCTCGCCGAGGACGAGCACGACGCGCTGCGGATCGGCCGGCGGATCGTGGCCCGGCTCAACTGGCGCAAGGCTCACCCCGATCCCGGGACGTCATACGGAGCGAGCAACGGGTCGCACCATCCGTATGACGTCCCGGCGTTCGCGGAGCCGGACGAGGACGCCGAGGGGCTGCTCGACCTGATCCCGACCGACCTCAAGGAGCCGTTCGACCCGCGCGAGGTGATCGTCCGGATCTGTGACGGCACGGGTCCGGGCAACGAGGTGCCGTTCGACGAGTTCAAGCCGCTCTACGGCTCCTCACTGGTGACCGGCTGGGCCAGCATCCACGGCCGCCCGGTCGGCATCCTCGCCAACGCGCAGGGCGTGCTGTTCTCCGAGGAGGCGCAGAAGGCCACCCAGTTCATCCAGCTGGCCAACCAGGTCGACGTACCGCTGCTGTTCCTGCACAACACCACCGGCTACATGGTCGGCAAGGAGTACGAGCAGGGCGGCATCATCAAGCACGGCGCGCAGATGATCAACGCGGTCTCCAACAGCACGGTGCCCGCACATCAGCGTGATCATGGGGGCGTCGTACGGCGCCGGCAACTACGGCATGAACGGCCGCGCCTACGACCCGCGCTTCCTCTTCACCTGGCCCTCGGCGAAGTCGGCGGTGATGGGTCCGGCGCAGCTGGCCGGCGTGCTCAGTCGATCGTCGCGCGGGCGGCGGCCGAGGCCAAGGGGCAAGGAGTACGACGAGGAGGCCGACGCCGGCATGCGCGAGTTCGTCGAGCAGTCGGTCGAGGAGCAGAGCCTGCCGTTCTTCCTGTCCGGGATGCTCTACGACGACGGCGTGATCGACCCCCGCGACACCCGCACCGTCCTGGGCATCTGCCTGTCCGTGATCGAGAACTCGACGTCGACGGGCACCGACCGCTATCGGCGTCTTCAGGATGTGATGGCGTGATCAGGAGACTCTTGGTCGCCAACCGCGGCGAGATCGCGTCGCCGCGTCTTCCGCACCTGCCGCCGCCTCGGCATCGAGACCGTCGCGGTCCACTCCGACGCCGACGCCGGCCTGCCCTTCGTGCGCGAGGCCGACGTCGCCGTACGCCTGCCCGGCAACACCCCGGCCGACACCTACCTCCGCGCCGACCTGATCGTCGACGCCGCCCGGCGCACCGGGCGCCGACGCGATCCACCCGGGCTACGGCTTCCTGTCGGAGAACGCCGACTTCGCGCGGGCGGTCGAGGACGCCGGGCTGACCTGGGTCGGGCCGACCCCGGAGTCGATCGAGGCGATGGGCTCCAAGATCGAGGCGAAGCGGATCATGGCGGGGCCGGCGTTCCGGTGCTCGAGGCACCCGCAACGACGCCGACCGAGGCCGACCTGCCGCTGCTGGTCAAGGCCTCCGCCGGTGGCGGCGGGCGCGGGATGCGGGTCGTGCGCGACCTCGCCGAGCTCGACGCAGAGATCGAGAAGGCCCGGAGCGAGGCGGAGCGCGCGTTCGGCGACGGCACCGTCTTCGTCGAGCCGTACGTCGAGCACGGCCGCCACGTCGAGGTGCAGGTCGTCGGCGACGAGCTACGGCAACGTGCTGGTCTTCGGCGAGCGGGACTGCTCGGTCCAGCGACGCCACCAGAAGGTGGTCGAGGAGGCGCCGGCCCCGCGGCTGCCCGAGCGAACGTCGGCAGGGCACTGCACGACGGCGGCGCGCGCCGCCGGCCGCGGCGATCGACTACCTCGGCGCCGGCACCGTGGAGTTCCTCTACGACGCCGAGCGCCGACCGGTTCTTCTTCCTGGAGATGAACACCCGCCTCCAGGTCGAGCACCCGGTCACCGAGCTGCGTCACGGCGTCGACCTGGTCGAGCTGCAGCTCGCGCGTCGCCGAGGGCGGGCAGCTCCCCGTGCTCGTTGCCGATCAGCCGCCGTCACGGCCACGCGATCGAGGTCCGGCTCTACGCCGAGGACCCGGCCGCCGACTACCAGCCGCAGAGCGGCGCTGCTGACCCTGTTCGAGATCCCCGGAGCGAGCCGGGCGATCCGGGTCGACGCCGGCTTCGCGCGCGGGAGCGAGGTCGTCACGTTCTACGACGCGATGCTGGCCAAGGTGATCTGCCACGCGCCCACCCGCGAGCGAGGCCGCTGCGCCAGCTGGCGGGCGCGCTGGCGCGGGCGCGGATCCACGGCGTCACCACCAACCGCGACCTGCTGGTCGCGATCCTGCGCGACCCGGCGTTCCTGGCCGGCGAGGTGAGCACCGCGTTCCTCGACTCGCTCGACGCTCGAGCGCGCTCCGCTGCGGGTCCCGACCAGGCGACGCTGCGGTCGCGGCCGCGGCTCGTCGCTCGCCGAGCGACGACGCGGTCGCGCCGAACCGTCCAGCGCGGGATCCCGGTCGGCTGGCGCAACGTGGTCAGCCAGCCGCAGCGCACCGAGCTTCGAGGGTCGACGCGCCGCGTCGAGTGGCTACGGCGGCCGCGACGGCGTACGTCGTCGACGGCGATCACCGTGCTCGCGGCCTCGGCGACGCGGGTCACGCTCGAGGTCGACGGCGTGCTCGGACACGCGCGGACACATCTCCCGCGGTCCGCACCCGGCACGCGGGACGTCGACGTGGACGGGCCGCTGCGGTCACGTGCGTCTCCGCGAGGTGCCGCGGTTCATCGACCCGGCCGACGCAGGTCGCGAGCGGTGCCTGCTCGCGCCGATGCCCGGCACGCGTGGTGCGCGGTCGCCGTCGAGGCCGGCGAGCGCGGTCGAGGCCGGCGAGACGGTCCTGGTCCTCGAGGCGATGAAGATGCAGCACACCGTCACCGCGCCGCACGCCGGCGTGGTCACCGAGATCGACGTACGACCCGGCGCGCAGGTCGCCGCCGGCGAGGTCCTGGCCGTCGTAGAGGAATCAGGAGCAGACGAATGACCAGTTCAGCGAGACCGAGGAGCGCCAGGCGCTCCGCCGCGAGGTGGCGAAGCTGGCCAGCGGCTACGGCCGCGAGTACTTCACCAAGCAGGCCCGCTCCGGCGGCAAGACCACCGATCTCTGGCATGGAGATCGGCAAGAACGGCTACCTCGGCATCAACATCCCCGAGGAGTACGGCGGCGGTGGTGGCGGCATCGGCGACGTCGCCGCGGTCTGCGAGGAGCTGGCCGCCCAGGGCTGCCCGCTGCTGATGATGGTGGTCAGCCCGGCGATCTGCGGCACCGTCATCAGCCGCTACGGCACCGAGGAGCAGAAGCAGCGCTGGCTGCCCGGCATCGCCGACGGCACCGGCACGATGGCGTTCGCGATCACCGAGCCCGACGCCGGCACCAACTCCCACAACATCACCACCACCGCCCGCCGCGACGGCGACGAGTGGGTGCTCAACGGCCGCAAGATCTACATCTCCGGCGTCGACGAGGCCGACAACGTCCTGGTCGTGGCCCGCGACCGAGGACGCGCAGGACCGGCAAGCTCAAGCCGTGCCTGTTCGTGGTGCCGACCGACGCCGACGGGCTTCGAGGCGACAGCCGATCCCGATGGAGATCGTCTCGCCCGAGCAGCAGTTCCAGGTCTTCATCGACGACGTCCGGCTGCCCGCCGACGCGCTGGTCGGCGACGAGGACGCCGGGCTGGTGCAGCTCTTCGCCGGGCTCAACCCGGAGCGGATCATGGCCGCGTCGTTCTCCACCGGGCTGGCCCGGTTCGCGCTCGACAGGGCGGCGGCGTACGCCAAGGAGCGCGACGGTCTTCCAGGACGCCGATCGGCGCCCACCAGGCGATCGCCCACCCGCTGGCCCAGTCGCAGATCGAGATCGAGCTGGCCCGGCTGATGACCCAGAAGGCCGCCGCGCTCTACGACGCCGGCGACGACATGGGTGCCGGCGAGGCGGCCAACATGGCGAAGTACGCCGCCGCCGAGGCCGCCTGCGACGCCGCCGACCGGGCGGTCCAGACCCACGGCGGCAACGGGATCACCCAGGAGTACGGCATGGCCGGCCTCCTCGTCGCCACCCGCGCCGGCCGGATCGCCCCGGTCAGCCGCGAGATGATCCTCAACTTCGTCGCCATGCACTCGCTGGGCCTGCCGAAGTCGTACTGAACCCGGCGAGCGGGAGGCGGGCTGTCAGGGAGTGGTGAAGAGGTTCATGAAGCTGATCTTCACCTTGTCCTCGTAGGCCGAGATGCTGACTACACCGCCGGCTTCCAGCTCCGGACCGACCTGCCAGCCGTAGTCCACGACCTTGCCCTGCGCGTCGTACTGGACGTAGAGCCCACTGTCGAAGGACGCACCTCCGGCACCGGCCCTGACCCCGATGTTGAGGGTGGCTCCGTTGTTGCCGAACGACGCCTCGTACTTCGCGAAGGCCTCCAGCCAAGCCACGTCCCGGGTCGCTTCCACGCCTCCACTGTTCGCCAGTTCACCTGGACGGCGACCACCTCGAAGTCCAGGTTGAGATTGAGCTTGGAGGCGGGGCTGTCGGGGCTGCAGCGCGGGGCGGCCGTGCGCGTGGTGTTGACCTCGCGCATGTCCGCGGTGCTGACCACCGTCTCGCAGGGCGGCTCGTCGGCCTCCTTGTCCTCCCAGTCCTCGTTGTAGTGGTGGAACATGTCGGCGGTCTGGCGGAGGTTGCTCGTGACCGCCCAGACCCGGAACACGAACTCCTGCTCAGCGATCACGCCGGCCAGCTCGTGGGCCACCGGGTCCGACAGCTGGGCCTGGAGTCCGCTGAGGTGCTGCGCCGCGGCGTCGTGGTAGGTGGCCAGCGCGGACAGGTGGGTCTCCATCCGCCGCTCGTACTCACTGAACACGGCCTGGCTGTTCGCGCAGGAGTAGCTGGAACCGTCGACCGCACAGAACGGATGGGAGGTGAACATCCCGTCACAGCTGTTGGGCCCGAACGTGTCGGCATCAACGTCGGCGAACGTCTTGCGGGCCTCGATCAGGGCCTGGTCGGCGTGGGTACCGATGCGCGAGAGGATGGCGTCGGTGCGTCGTATCTGCGCTGGTGCGGCGTTCGCCTGGGCGGCACGGAGCTGGGCCTCGAGCTGCTGCCGCTGGTCCGCGAGGTCGAACGAGCGCTGCTTGACTGCCTCGTTCTCCCGCTCGTAGTAGTTGCTGCCGCCGAAGATGGCCCGCGCTGAGCCGGCGAGCTCCCCCACGACGCGGGCAGGTAGGGCAGGACCAGCTCCTGCTCGACCCCGCCGGACAGGTCGAGGACGGTGCTGCTGTCGATGCGCGAGCGGCGCATCGCCTCGTCCTCGAACTCGTCGACGATCGGGTCGGAGGCACCGTCAGTACGCAATGACCTGCGAATGTGCGGTAGTGCACCGGCCTTGTCGCCCTGGCAGGCCAGGACCGCACCGAGCTCGGCTTGGACCGCCTGGCTCTTCGGGTCCACCGCCGCCGCCTGTCGCAATGCGGTCAGGGCATTGCCGAACTGACGCTTGAGCGCCCAGGCATGGCCCAGGTTCACCAGCCGGACCGCCTCCTGCCGTACCCCGATCGACTGTGCGGGGCCGGCCGAGGCGGCCTCCGTGGCGAACGCGATCGCCCACTCAGGTCGGTCCAGGAGGTTGGCGGCCGCGGCGGCGTTCGAGAGGTGCACGGCGTCTCCCGGGTCGAGCTCGTAGGCCCGGAGCGAGGCGGCGAGTGCGCCGGCGTACCGCTGGTCTGCGAAGGCGACGGCCGCGGCATCGTCGAGGAGGTCAGAGTCGTTCTGGGCGACCAGCGCCTCCCAAGCCGCGGTCGGTCGGTCCGTCATCTGGGCGTCGAGGTAGGCCCGCACCTCCGCGCGGGCGCCAGCGAAGGTCGGCACCGCCGCCGTCGACGGTGGGGTGCCGCCCATGCACAACCCGAAGATCTGGTCAGGGTGCGTCGGGGCGTCCCGGGACTCCGTGGTCGAGTCCAGGTCGGCGCCGAAGACGAAGCCACCGCCGACCTCGGGGACCACCTCGACGGCGTCTGAAGCACTCTCAGCCACCCCCACGGCTGTCAGGTCGGCGGCCACGTGGAGAACTCCGGGTGTGCCGGGGGCCTGCCACCTCAGGGTCACGCGGCGCTCCGCATCGGCGGGGAGGTCGCCGAGGTCGAGGACCGCGGTGTCGCTGCCCGGGTCGAGGACCAGCTCGTCCGGCGGAGTGACGTGGCTGCCGGTGGCCGGGCCACGCACGGTGAGTACGGCGTCCGTCATGCCCTCGGGTCCGGCGGCCACGTCGAAGAACATGTCGAACTGGTCCCCCGTGACGACGGTCTCGGGGGCACTCACCGTCAGCTGCCCGGCAGCCTGGTTGCGAGTCTCGCGGGTGACCGCGACCGAGGAACCCTTCCGATAGTCACGTGACGCCGCGACCGTCACCCGGTAGTCGTCGTTGCCGATCCGGGTGGACGTGAGGGTGGGAGTCGCCTCGCCATTCGCGTTCGTCAGCACCGGATCGGAGATCCGCACCCAGGTCCCCGAGTCGTTGCGCTCGAGCCACACTCGTCGGGACGCGTCTGCCGGACCGACGGCGACGGGCACGGCGACCGGTTCCCCGATCGTCCACGGGCCGGCCGGGAAGGTGGCGGTGACGAGCGTCGGCGCCGGGACGACGGTCAGCCGAAGAGTGTCCGTCCGCTGGGGACTTCCTCGATGGGGGCGTGCGATCACCCGAACGTCGACGACGCCTGCCCGGGGGAACCGCTGCGCCGCTCGCGCCACACCGCTGCCGTTGCTGGACCGGGTGGCGAACGACTGCCAGCGACCCGCAACCCGCTCCTGGAACACGACGGTCCGTCCGCTCGCCGCCGGTTGGACGCGGGCCGTCAGGGTGACCGGCGCGTCGACGTGCGGTCGCGTCGTGGATGCCGTCAGCCGTACCTGGTTCGCCGCCTGAGCCTGGACGGAGGTGAGGACGGTGATCACGAGTGCCGCCACGAGGACGGCGAGCACTCTGGCCGAGGTGGAACGGTTCGAGGCGGTCATGTCGGACTCCCGGGGACGCGGTTGTTGGTGCAGCGTTTCCCGAGCCGCTCAACAAACGCTCAGTGAGACGTCAGAATGAGGCATGCATGGGGACAACTCGGCGACCTTCTGGGCGCTTGGACCGCTCGAGGTCCATCGGTCCGGCCGGTCCCTCGAACTGGGCTCGCCCAAGCAGCGCGCCGCCCTCGGGGTGTTGGTCGACGCGATCCCCCGTGCCGTCTCGATCGATCGGTTGGTCGAGGAGCTGTGGCCGGAGCGGCCACCCCGCGACCCACTGCGGAGCATCCAGGTCTACGCGTCAGCGCTGCGCGGGACGATCGGAGGGCCGCTGCTGGTGAAGGTCGGCAGCGCCTACCAGCTCGACGTGGACCCGGATCGTGTCGACACGATGCGATTCGTCCAGGCCGTTGACCAGGTGCGTCGCCTGGTGCGGCAAGGCCATGCCGAGGAGGCGGTCTCGGCCGCCGACGACGCGCTGGCCTTGTGGCGTGGAGAGGCATGGCAGGGGCTTCAACACGTTCCGTCCCTGGCTCAAGCCGCGGCGAGGTTGACGGAGAATCGGCTGGACCTGATCGCCGACTCGGTCCTCGCGCGACTCACGCTCGGGAGGCACCGGGAGCTGGTGTCGGAGCTGGAGGGGTTGGTCCATCGGTATCCGCTCCGGGAGGACCTGCGTGGGCACCTGATGCTCGCCCTGCACCGGTGTCGACGGCAGGTCGACGCGCTTTCGACGTACGACGCTGGCCGGCGGCTCAAGGCCGAGGAGACCGGACTCGACCCAGGCAGTGAGCTGCGCGACCTCCACGCCCGCATTCTCGCGGACGACCCGAGCCTGACCGTCGACGACGCTGACCTGCGGGCGCGGCGGCACCTGCCGGCTCCGACAACCCGGCTGGTTGGGCGCGACAGTGAGGTCGCCGAGCTGACCGAGCTGCTGGGCGATCCCGCCTGCCGCCTGGTCACGCTGACCGGACCCGGTGGGATCGGCAAGACCCGCCTCGGGCTACGGGTGGCCGACGAGCTGGCTCGAGCGTTCCCCGACGGGGTGTGGTTCGTCGGTCTCGCCGGTGTGCTTGACCAGCGCGTCGTCCCCCAGGCCGTCGCGGACGCCTTGGGGGTGGACGCGATCGGTGAGGACTTCACCGACCAGTTGAAGCGACACGTCGCAGGGCGCACGATGCTGCTCCTCTTCGACAACTTCGAGCAGGTCGACGAGGCTGCCCCGCTGCTCTCCGACCTGCTGGCAGCGGGGCGGGACTGCAAGATCCTGGTGACCAGCCGCACCAGGCTGCGTCTGTACGGCGAGCACGTGCGTGAGGTGGAACCCCTCGGCGAGGACGCCGCGGCCTCCCTGTTCGCCGAGCGCGCGCGCTCGGTTGACCGCTGGTTCGACGTCACGGCCACCGACCACATCGCCCGGGTGTGTCTGGCCCTGGACCGGATCCCGCTCGCACTGGAGCTGGTGGCCGCACGCGCCGACGACGTACGGCTGTCGGAGATGGTGGCCCAGCTGGGCGAGCGGCTGGAGCTCGCCGGGGACGGACCACGCGACCGAGACCCCCGGCAGCAGAGCCTGCGCGGCGCCATCGGATGGAGCGTCAACCTGCTCACCGAGCGGCAGCGCGGGGTGTTCCGCCGGCTCGGTGTCTTCGTTGGCGGCTTCGAGGCCGACTCGGCGGCCGCAGTAGCGCTGGCCGACAGCAGCGATCTCGAAGCTCTGGTCCGCGCGAGTCTGGTGCGGTGCGCGCCCGATGGACGCCTGGGCATGTTCGAGGTGATCGGCGACGTCGCCCGCGAGCAGCTCGCGACCGACGAAGCACTGACGATCTCCGAGGCGCATGCCGCTTGGTTCCTCCGGATGGGCGAGGCCAGCGTCGCGGGCATCCGTGGCCGGGAGCGGGAAGCCTGGTACGCCCGCCTCAACGCGGAGCGCGGCAACATGCGTGCAGCCCTGCAGTGGCTCGCCGAGCGCGCGGAGCAGGACCGCCCGGCCGGCGACGACCTCCTGAGACTGTCCTCCGCTCTCGGGCTCTTCTGGTATCGCACGAGCCCTGGCACGCAGGACGTGGCCTGGCTGGAGCGGGCGCTGGAGCTAGCCCCGGACGCCGACCTGACGCTGCGTGGCCGGGGGCACTACGCGTTGGCGATCTGCCGGGGGGAGCAGGGCCGTGTCGGAGAGGCTCTCGAACACGGCCGCGCCGCGCACCGGCTCGTGGTCGAGGCCGACGACCCCGAGTTCGTTGCCCGGGTGTTGAACACTCTGGGAGGGCTGCTGCGGGACCTGGGCCTCGCGGAGGAGGCGGTTCCGATGATGGAGGAGTCCATCGTGCTCCGGCGGGAACTCGCCCTTCCGGCCCTGCCGCCGACCCTGGCGCTGGCCAACCGGGCGATGGCTGCAGTGGACCTCGGCGACCTCCGAACGGCCCGGGAGTGTCTGGAGGAATGCCTTCGCGACGACGACGAGATGGAGGTTGCGATGGCGCGACGGCTGCTCGCCGAGGTGGCGATCGACGCGGGCGACCCGGCCGAGGCCGAGCAGCACCTGCGGGCCGCGATGCCGGTCCTGCTGGACTCGGGTCTGCGCTACCGACTGGTCGAATGCCTTGAGACGCTGGCCGCCCTGGCAGTCCGTCGCGACCTGATCGAGCACGCCTGCGTCCTGCTCGCGGCGGCAGACGCAGCGATCGAGAGCGAGGGGGACGTGCAGGTGCCGGCGGACGCCACCCTGCGCGAGCGGCGCACGGCGGCCGCGATCGCGTCGATGGACCACGCGGTCCGAAGCCGGGCCACCGCCCAGGGCGCCGAGCTCACCCTCGAGCGCGCCGTCGAGCTCGCGACGACCCGCCTCCTCTGAGCTCACGGGGCGCTCACCTGCGCGAGGTGCGGCGCGTGGCAGGCTCGGCGGCGTGACCCCGAAGCCGGAGCGCCCGCTGGTGCCCGAGGAAATGGTGCGTCGCCTCGGCGCGATCCTCGGCGCCCTGCCCGAGTGCCGCGAGGAGAACGCCTGGGTCGGCGCGTGTTGGCGGGTCGGACAGGCGACCGTCGCGCACGTTTTCGGTGGCGAGGACCAGCTGTTCCGGATCACGTTCCGCGCGGAAGCCGACGAGCTGATGGCGTTCGAGCACCTCGGGGCGCCGTACTTCCGCGCCGGCTGGGGCCGCAACGTGGTCGGCCTCCTGCTCGATGACGACACCGACTGGGACGAGCTCGCGGAGCTGCTGACCGACTCCTACTGCCTTCAGGCCCCGGCGGCTTTGGCGGACCGCGTGCCTCGGCCCGGCTGAGCGCCACTCACCGCAGAGGCACGAACCGGTAGCCGCCGTGTCGGGTCACCTCGATCCCGTCCCCCTCCCGAACCACGACCAGCATGGTGCCGCTGACGGGGATCACCATCCGCCCGCCGTCGGTGAGTTGCTCGACCAGCTGGTCGGGTAGCCTGCGCGGCTCGGCGGAGACCAGGATCCGGTCGTACGGCGCCTTCCCGGGCAGGCCGAGAACCCCGGGCTCGGCCTGGTGGATCGAGGCCCAGGGCTGGCGGGTGGCGGCCAGGTTGTTGCTGCCGAACCGCACCAGGTCCGCCTCGATCTCGACCCCCAGCACCTCGCCGGAGTCACCCGTGAGGTGTGCGAGCAGCGCGGTGCTCCAGCCTGAGCCCGACCCGACGTCGAGCACCCGCTGGCCGGGCTCCACCCTGAGCAGGCGCAGCATCGCGTCGACGGTCCGGGGCTGTGAGTTGGTCTGCCCGTGCCCGATCGACAGCGGCCCGTCGTACGACGCCATTCGGCGCTGGCTCCGCGGAAGGAAGCCGGTGCGGGGGAACGCCTCGAACGCTGCGGTCACCGCGTCCATGCCTCCGACAGTGCCACTTCGCGTCCCCTCATGCCAGACGAACGCGGCCGGGTGGAGTCCATGCCGGCCGCGACGCCGGCGCATCGAACGCTGAGCGGACCGAGCGCCGCAAAGTTCGGTGGCGTCATCGGGCATGCCCGTTGTGAGCCTCGTTGAGCGATTGTTGAGCGGTTCACCGCACGCTGTGCATCGGGTCACCCGGAACCAGTCGTGAGGAGCACGCCATGAACCGTTCGATCTTCGTCCGTATCGTCGCCGTCGTAGCGATGGCACTGATTCCGCTCGGCACCGGGCTGGCCTTCCAGCCGGCCGCCGCCAGCGGCACGGTCACGGTCAGTGTCCAGGGCCAGGGCTCGGTCACCGCGGAGGGCATCAACTGCACCCAGAGCGGTGGCCCCGACTGTTCGGAGTTCTACGAGAGCGTCGAGGAGTGCATTGAGACGATCCCCGGCAAGCCGCCGATCTGCACGAGGGTGCCCCCGACGGTCGTGCTCACGGCCGGCCCGGACAACAACGGTTACGTCTTCGACTCCTGGACGGGTTGCGACAGCGTGGACGGGCGGGAGTGCGGCGTCACCGTCGCCGGCAGCGCCAACCCGATCGCTCGGTTCCGGGACGCCCAGAGCCCGAGCGTCAGTGCGGTCTCACCCAGCGGCGGAGTCCGTTCCGGGGTGATCAAGCTGGCGACCACCGCGGGCGACAACGCCGGCGTGACCAAGGTCGAGTTCTTCAACGGGGCGAGCAAGCTGGGCGAGGACGGCGCCGCGCCGTACGAGCTGGCCTGGAACTCGACAACCGTTTCCGATGGTCCCAAGTCCATCACCGCGAAGGCATACGACGCAGCCGGCAACGTCACCACCTCGTCGGCCACCGGCTTCACGGTCGACAACACCGACCCGACCATCTCGGTGACGAGCGGGCCCAACGGCCAGACGTTCGGGTCGGGCAGTTCTCAGAGCTGGGCGTTCTCGGTGGGCGACGCGACGAGCTCCGTCACAGTCGCCTGCAGCCTGGTCCCGGCCAATCAGGCAGCCAGCTTCGGCCCATGTTCGGGCGGAGCCACGTCCCACAGCGTGACCAACCTGCCCGAGGGCTCCTACCTCTTCCAGGTGCGGGCCAGCGATGCCGCGGGAAACATCACCGAGAGCTCCGCGCGAACGTTCTCGATCGACAGCACTGCCCCGAACACCTCGATCACCGGCGGCCCCGGAGACGGCTCGACCACGTCGTCGACGGTGACTTTCGGACTCGCGGGAGCCGCTCCCTCGGACACGTTCGAGTGCCGGGTGTACGCCGCCGGGACGACGGCGCCGGCGTTCGCGGCGTGCTCCGGGTCGGCTTCACACACTGCGTCCGGGCTGGCCGGAGGTGGCTACATCTTCGAGGCGCGGGCAACCGATGCCTACGGCAACACCGACGCCTCGCCGGTCCAGCGCAGCTTCACGGTGGATGCCATCGCGCCGAACACGACGATTACCAAGGCGCCCAAGGACCGCATCCGGATCACGACGCGGCGGGCCCGGGTGACCTTCGGCTTCTCCTCCAACGAGAGTGCAGCACACTTCCAGTGCCGCATGGACGCCAGTGCCTGGGCGTCCTGCACATCGCCCCGGACGTTCCGGGTCGGAAAGGGCAGCCACACGTTCAAGGTGCGGGCCATCGACGCCGCGGGCAACCGCGATGCGACCCCACCAAGTCGGACGTTCCGGGTGATCCGGAGCTGACCGGGGCTTCCCACGGTCAGCGGCGCGGCGGCAGCGGGAAGAACATCGACGTCCGGGCGGCGTACTCCGGGTAGCCCGGGCGCTGCATCATCGTCCGCTCCAGCAGCTTGGCGCCGGTGGCGTAGGCCAGGAAGTAGGTCATCGCGATCGGCGCCGGCAGGGTGAGCAGCGCCGGCAGCCAGCCGGTCGACGCGGCACCGGCCAGCCAGATGCCCCACCAGACGCAGGCGTCGCCGAAGTAGTTGGGGTGCCGGGTCCAGGCCCACAGGCCGCGGTCCATCACCGGTCCGCGGTCGGGGTCCTGCTTGTACGCCGCGAGCTGGGCGTCGCCGACGGTCTCGAACGACGAAGCCGACGGCCCAGACGGCCACCCCGACCCAGACCAGGGCCACGCCATTCCACCGACCGCGACGGCGGCGGCCTGAACGGGCCAGGAGACGAACCACAGGGCCGCGCCCTGGATGAGGAACACCTTGCGCACGGCCGCGGCGAACCAGGCGAGCGCGGCGTCGGGAGAGGGGCGAGCAGCTCCGCGTAGCGCGGGTCCTCGCCGTGGCCGCGCGAGCGACGCCAGATGTGCCACGAGAGCCGCAGCCCCCAGACCGCGACCAGCGCGGCCAGCAGCCACGGCAGCCACGCCGGTGTGAGGATCGCGCAGACCACGGACGACGACGGTGAGGCCGAGCCCCCAGGTGACGTCGACGACGGAGACCCGGCCGACCCGGCGGGCGACCAGCGCGGTGACCACCATCGCCACGACGGCGACGGCCAGGGACGACGCCGAGACGACCAGCAGCTCGGCTCACGACGTCGACCTCTCACCAGCTCCGCACCGGAGGCAGCGAGTGGCCGCCGGGCCGCACGCAGAGCATCTGGTCGACGCCCATCCGGCCGTCGCGGAACGCCAGCATGCCCGCCGACCAGGTAGAGCCGCCACACCCGGACCACCTCCTCGCCGACCAGCGCGGTCAGGTCGGGCAGGTGTGGCCTCGAACGCGTCGAGCCAGCCCTGCACCGTCCGCACGTAGTGCTCGCGCAGTCGCGTGGACGTCGCGCACCTCGAGTCCCCCGCTCTCGAGGTGCGCGACGGTCTCGCCGACCGGGCGCATGTGCATGTCGGGGGCGATGAAGCACTCGATGAACGGCTCCGCCGCCGGGATGCGCGGCCGGTGCGCTGACATCTGCTGGACCAGCACCCGGCCGCCGGGCCGCACGGCGCGGCGCAGCACCTCGACGTACGTCGGGTAGTTGCCCTCGCCGACGTGCTCGCCCATCTCGATCGAGCCGACGGCGTCGTAGTGCCTCGCGCTCGGGCACCTCGCGGTAGTCCTGCAGCCGGATCTCGACCAGGTCGTCCAGCCCGCGCTCGCGGATCCGGGCGTCGATGAACGCCTTCTGCTCGGCGGCGATCGTGACGCCGGTGACCTGCGCGCCGAAGTGCTCGGCCGCGTGCAGCGAGAGCGAGCCCCAGCCGCAGCCGACGTCGAGCATCGGCATCCCGGGCTCGAGGCCGAGCTTGCGGCAGACCAGGTCGAGCTTGTCGCGCTGCGCGTCCGCGAGCGTGTAGGACGGGTCGGTCGAGGTCCAGTAGCCGCACGAGTAGGCCATCGACGGGTCCAGCAGCTGCGCGTAGAAGTCGTTGGAGAGGTCGTAGTGGTGGCTGATCGCCCGCCGGTCGCGCAGCCGGCTGTGCAGCCGGCCGCGGAGCCGGGCCTGCGAGGCGGGCGGAGCCGGCGGGCGGCCCAGCGCACCGAGTCCGGCGGCCGTGCGGACCGCGCTGGACGACGGCCGCCGGTGTGGGCCGCCCACCGGTGAGCCCGCGCTCGCGGGCGACCGAGAACGCGTGGGTCAGCGCGTGCCGAGGTCCAGCCGTCGACCTGGCACGTCGAGCTCGCCGGTGACGTAGGCCTGCGCGGCGCCGAGCTCGCCCGGGTGCCAGAGCATCCGGCGTACCGCGTCGGCGGAGCGGAGCTCGACCAGCGGCGCGTCCGCGGGCCCGGCCTCCGAGCCGTCCCAGGCCCGCAGCCGCACCGGCAGGTCGCCGCCGACGAACGGGCGCAGCGCCTCGCGAGCCGCGCGCCACGCCGGTCGGTCGAGGGCCGGCGGTCGGTCTCGGTCACGGCTGCTCCTCCGGTCGGTCGAGCGACGAGCTGGTGGACGTCGAGGTAGCCGGAGGCGAAGCCGGCGCGGGAGTACTCCAGGTAGAAGTGCCACATCCGCAGGAAGGTCTCGTCGAAGCCGAGCGCGAGCACCTCGCCGGCGCGCCGCCAGGAACGCCTCGTCCCACTGCCGCAGCGTCTCGGCGTAGTGCTGGCCCGAACGCGAGCCGGTCGCTGACGCCGCAGCGTGGTGTCGCCGCGGGTCACCTGCGTCGATCGCCTCGACCGACGGCAGGAAGCCGCCGGGGAAGATGTACTTGTTGATCCAGGTGTAGGTGCCGCGGGTCGCGAGCATCCGGTCGTGCGGCATCGTGATCGCCTGGATCCCGACCCGGCCGCCCGGCGCGAGCACCCGGTCGATGGTCGAGAAGTACGTCGACCAGTACTCTGCGCCGACGGCCTCGATCATCTCGACCGAGACGACGGCGTCGTACTGCCGGCCGGGGTCGGGTCGCGACCGCGCGGTAGTCGCAGAGCTCGACCTCGACCCGGTCCGCCAGCCCGGCCGCGGCGATCCGCTCGCGGGCCAGCGCCTGCTGCTCGATGGAGAGCGTGATCGAGTGCGCACCGTGCGCGCCGCGGCGGGCGGCGCGGATCGCGAGCTCGCCCCAGCCGGTGCCGATCTCGAGCACCCGGGTGCCCTCGCCGACGCCGGGTCTCGTCGAGCAGCCGGTCGATCTTGCGGAGCTGCGCGGCCTCGCAGGTCGGCCTCGGCCGGCACGGCGGCCGCCAGGTT
Source organism: uncultured Actinomycetota bacterium (assembly GCA_963830755.1). GTDB lineage: Bacteria > Actinomycetota > Actinomycetes > Propionibacteriales > Nocardioidaceae > Nocardioides. The sequence continues at coordinate 254,545 of CAWHNI010000018.1, forward strand.
CGGCGCGCCGGATGCGTCGGTGTCGAAGAGCGCCGAGGAGTAGCTCAGGGTCGGGTCGAGGAACAGCCCGAACAGGTCGTTGGACAGGTCGTAGTGGTGGGCGATGTTGTCGCGGGACTGTGTCTCGTCGGTGCTGCGGTGGCAGCCGGGGCGCGCTTGGCGACCACGAACGCCCGGGCAGCGCTGCAGCCGCGGCGGGACCAGGGTCGGCGATCTCGGCGGCGAGCACGGTGAGGAAGTCGCCGAGGTCGCCGGTCGTCGGCGTCCCAGGCGCCGGTGAGGTAGGCCTCGCCGAAGCCGATCAGGCTGTCGCGGCCGATCCGGGCGAAGAACTCGTCGGGGCGGTGGACCGTCATCACCGGCCCGCCGCGGCCGAGCACCTCGCGGCGGTCCGGGTCCGTGCGACCTCGACGGTGACGTCGAGCCGGGACGACGGCGGCGCGGAAGAGCCGGCGCGCGATCGCGGGCGGCGATCGCGTTGCGCGGGTCCGGTCGGGACGTCGTCGAGCCCGGGCCAGTGTCGGCCGCGGGCGGGCGGGCGGGGGCTGAGGGTCATCGGGGACACTCCTTCCTGGTGGTGGTCGGGCCGGGGCCGGACGGGCAGCCGGCGGAGCCACAGCCAGATGCCGTGGGCCGGATCAGGAGCGGCGCCGCGGAGCGCCGCCGGGGCGGCGCGCAGCGGGCTGTGACGTCGGTGGCCTCGCCGCGACAGCGAGGCGGTGAACGGCGCGCGCCGTCGTCGGTGTGGAGGGTGACGGCGACGTCGAGCCGGTCGCCGCGGGACCGGCACGGCCAGCTCGTAGTGGCCGTCGGTGCCGTGGAACGGCGAGACGTACATCTGCTTGTCGGTGCGCGCCCGGCCCTGCTCGTCGGGGTGGACGAGGTAGGCGTGCCGGTCGCCGTAGGTGTTGTGCACCTCGACCACGACGGCGCCGCTGCTCGCCGTCGGCGGTCGAAGCACCAGAAGACGCTGATCGGGTTGAAGCAGTGGCCGAACGCCCGCGGCGTGCGCGGCCATCAGCATCCGGCCGCCGGTCGAGGTCGACGCCGCTGCGCGGCGAGGAAGCGCCTCGACGTTGTCGCGGAGCGGCCGGTCCGGGTCGCCGAGGTGGTCGCGCGCCTCGAACCGGCCGCAGCGAGCGCCGTGGTCGGGCAGGTGGTCGAGGTCGACCAGCCAGGTGTGCGAGCGGTGGGTGAAGGTGCGGCGGAACGGCGTGCGCCGGGTGTGGCGGATCGTGGTCGCGTAGATGCCGAGCTGCGTGCGCGGTGGTCGACGCCGGGCTGCCGAGACCGTCGGAAGTCGCCGGCGCTGCGTCGGCCACGTGAGCCCGAGCCGCTCGGCGGCGGCCAGGCCGGAGCGCGCGCCGTCCTCGTGGAAGCCCCAGCCGTGGTAGGCGCCGGCGAAGGCGACGCCGGTCGGTGTCGATCTCGCGGGAGCCGGCCGCTGGGCCGCGACCGACGCCGGGTGTGTAGAGCGGGTGCTCGTACTCCAGCCGGGCGATCACGGTGGCCGGGTCGACGAGGTCCTCGCCGCCGAGGGTGACGAGGTAGTGGGTGTCGGTGTGCAGCCGCTGCAGCCGGGTCAGGTCGTAGGTGACCGTGACGCCCCGGACCGCCGGTCGCGTCGGCGGGGCGGCGGAAGTTCCACGACGCCCGGGCGCCGCGCGGCGCGCGGCAGCAGCGAGGCGTCGGTGTGCAGCAGCGCGGAGTTGTGCGAGTAGGGCAGCGCGGCCAGCACCTCGCGCTGCTGCGGCGTCGGGCTCGGCCAGCATCGCCAGCGCCTGGTCGGGGTGGGTGGCGACCACGACGGCGTCGTAGGTGGTGACCGCGCCGTTGCCGTCGGTGACCTCGACGCCCGGTCGGCGGTCTCGAGCACCGAGGTGACCTTGGTGCCGGTGCGGACGTCGGGCGAGGCCGGCCGGCGACGCCGGTGCGACGTACTCGTGGGAGCCGCCGGTGACCGTGCGCCAGGTCGGCGAGCCGAAGACGCCGAGCATCCCGTGGTGCTCGAGGAACGTGAACAGGTAGCGCGCCGGGTAGTCCAGCGCGACCTCGGGGTCGCACGACCACACCGCGGCGACGAGCGGCTCCATGAAGTGCCGCTCGAAGTACGCCGAGAACCGGCCGGCGCGCAGGAACTCGCGCAGCGTCCGGTCGGCGCCGCTCGAGCGCTCGGCGTCAGCAGCCGCCCGGCGCGGCGGTGGAAGCGCGGGATCTCGGTGAGCATCCGCAGGTACGCCGGCCGGCGCAGGTTGGCCGGCGGTCGGGAACAGCCCGCGCCGGCCGAGCGCGCCGGCCCACTCGAGCCCGGTCTCGTCGTCGCGCACCGACAGCGACATCTCCGACTCCTGGGTCGCGACGCCGAGCTCGGCGAAGAGCCGGAGCAGCGTCGGGTAGGTGCGCCGGTTGTGCACGATGAAGCCGGTGTCGATCGCCAGCGTCCGGTCGCCGTCGGCGACCCGGTGGGTGTCGGCGTGGCCGCCGAGCCGGTCGTCGGCCTCGAAGAGCGTGACGTGCGCGGACCGGGCGGCGACGTGGGCGGCCGTCAGTCCGGCGACGCCGGAGCCGACGACGGCGACCCGTCGGTGGTGCGTGCCGGCCATCAGGCGTTCTCGAACGCGAACAGCGTCGACCGGTCGGCAGCGTCGGGCTCCTCGGAGCCGCCGTGCGGGCTCGACGGTGATGCCGGCGCCGAGGGCGGTGGCGGGGTCGCCCTCGAGCAGGACCTCGTCGCTCGCCGGCCGGTCATCAGGCCGGCGGGCACCATGCCGACGCCCTCGTGGTCGAGCCAGAGCTCGTAGACCTTGCCCTCCGGCGGCGGCGGCATGTCCTCGGTGACCAGCACGGCCTGGTTGAGCGAGCGTCGAGCGGACGACGCGTGGCCTCGCGCCGCCGTCGAGGGTCTGGGTGTACTCCTCGGCGTCGTCGGCGCTGCGAGCACCTGGTCGGCGGCGCTGAGCTGCGGGCCTGGCTGGTGTCGTCGGCCCACGGCTGCGGCGACGACGACGCCGCCGGCGCCGAGCGGCGATCACCGCGGCAGCCGCGGCGACCAGGGCGAGCCGGACGAAATCGGCGGCGCCGCCGGTGCGGCCGGCTCGCGGTCGACCCGGGCGGCAGCGGCCGGACGGTGCGCGATGTCGGCGAGCACCCGGTCCCGCAGCGCGCGCGGGCGGCGCGGTGGCGGCGGTCTCGGCGAGCAGCGCCGGCGGCCTCGCGGAGGCTCGGCGACCTCGGCCCGGCAGTCGGCGCACTCGGCGAGGTGGCGCTCGAACTGCGGCGCGCTCGATGTCGTCGAGCGCGTCGACGGCGTAGGCGCCGGACAGCGCGTGGATGTCGCTCATGACGTGCCCACCCCCATCGCGTCGCGCAGCCGGATCAGGCCGTCCCGGATGCGGGTCTTGGCGGTGCCGACCGGTAGGTCCAGCATGCGTCGCCACCTCCGTGTGTGTGTAGCCGCCGAAGTACGCCAGCTCGAGGGCCTCGCGCTGGACGTCGGTGAGCGCCGCCAGCGCGCCGCGGACCCGGCGGGCCTCGAGCGAGGCCTGCGGCGGCCTCGGCGGTCGCGTCGTGGGCGACCGGTGGTTCTGCTGGTGGTACGTCGTGTCCCGGCGGCTGGACGCCTCGGCCGACCGGACCCGGTCGACCGCCTTGCGGTGCACGATCGTGAGCAGCCACGCCGATCGCGCTGCCCCGGGCCGGGTCGAACCGGCCGGAGGTCCGCCAGATCTCGAGGAACGCCTCCTGGGCGACCTCCTCGGCCTGGGCCGGGTCCCGGACGACCCGGACCGCGAGCCCGAAGACCCGCGCCGCGGTGGCGTCGTACAAGCTGGGCGAAGGCGCCTCGTCGCCGCGCGCCGGAGCGCTTCAGCAGGTCGGCCAGGGCCGGCGCCGCCGGCGCCCCCTCCGGGGAGGGGGCGCCGGAGGGCACGGGCCGGAGGTGGTCCACGGTGTGAATCCTTGCCTGTCTCGTCTGTCCGGCGGAACCCGATCAGGGCATCAGGACGGTGTCGATGACGTAGACCGTGGCGTTGGCGGTCGGGATGTTGCCGCAGAGGACGTTGGCCTTCTCGTCGCCGATGGTGGCCTCCTCGCCGTCACCGTTGATGGTGAGCATGTCGCCGTTGAGGGTCTCGAACTCGCCGGAGAGCTGGTCGGGGGCGATCTGCTCGGCCGACGACGTGGTGGGTGAGGACCTGGGTCAGGGTCTCCTTGTCCGCCAGCAGGGCGTTCGAGGTCCTTCTTCGGGATCGCCTCGAAGGCCGGGTTGGCCGGGGCGAAGACCGTCAGCGCCGGGGCGGAGTTCAGCGGCTCGACCAGGTCGGCCGCGGTGACCGCGGCGACCAGGGTCTTCAGCAGCGGGTTGGCGCTCGCGGCGGAGGCGACCGGCGCGGTGGCCATGCCGTCGAAGGAGCCGTCGCCGCTCGGTCGGGACCTGCGGCGCAGCCGGCGCCGTAGGTCTGGCCGCCGGGTCCATCGCCATGGCGCTCGCTCGTCCATCGGGCGTCGCTCGGCTCCGTCGGGCCTCGAGGTGCTCGTCGCCGGCGCCGGTGGTCGGCTCGTCCTCGCCGCCACAGGCGGCGAGGCCGAGCGAGAGGGTGAGGGCGGCGGCGGCGAGGCCGCTGGTGCGGCGCAGGGTCGTGCAGCTTCATGGTGGAGCCTTCTCGTGTGTGGTCTGGTGTTCGGACTGGTGCTGATCGGTGCGTCGTTCGGTGCCGGTGCGCGCGAGCCGGATTGCGTGGCGGCTCAGGCCGACGCGTGACGATGATCTCGCTGGTAGCCGCTGGAGCCGTCGGGGAACGGCGTCGGCCTTGCGCGGCGGTCTGCACCTCGCCGTCGCGGTCGGTCGCGCGGACCGACGAGGTCGTGCTGGCCGGGCTCGGCGTCCAGGGCAGGTACCACTGGCGCCAGTAGTCGACGCCGGCGCGACGGGCCGAGCTCGGCCGGCTGCCAGGCGCCGCCGTCGACCTGGACCTCGACCTTGCCGATGCCGCGGTGCTGCGCCCACGCGACGCCGCCGATGAAGGTCTCGCCGCGCGTCGATGCTCGTCGAACGACTTCGGGGTGTCGATCCGGCTGGAGATCTTGATCGGGGCGTCGGTGGCCCAGTCCCGCTCGGTCCAGTACGCCTCCTGCTCGTCGTACGTCGTCAGCGTCATCCGGGTGAGCCACTTGCTGGCGCTGATGAAGCCGTAGAGGCCGGGGACGACCATCCGCACCGGGAAGCCGTGCTCGCGGGGCAGCGCCTCGCCGTTCATGCCGACCGCGATCATCGCGTCGCGGCCGTCGGTGGCCAGCGTCGAGCGGGGTGCTGATCGTCATCCCGTCGACGTCGGTGGCGAGGATCTGGTCGGCGCGTGCTGCCGACGCCGGCCCGGTCGAGCAGGTCGGTGAGCCGTACGCCGAGCCAGCGGGCGCCGCCGACGTACGGGCCGCCGACGTCGTTGGAGACGCAGGTGAGGGTGATGTCGCGCTCGATCAGCGTCATCGTCGAGCGAGGTCGTCGAAGGTGAGCGTGACCTCCTCTCGACGTCGCCGTCGATGGTGAGCGTCTAGTCGTCGAGGCTCGACGATCGGGAGGGTGAGCCGGGTGTCGACGCGGTAGAAGTCGCTGGTCGGCGTCCGGAACGAGCTGATGCCGGGCACCTTGTCCTCGCAGCCCGGCGGGAACGCCGGGGCCGGGTCGGCGGGGCCGGGCAGGCGACGTCGGCCGGCGTCGGTGCGCAGGCCGGTGATCCAGCCGGCCGGCCCCGCCCAGCGCCGCCGCGGCCGCGGCGAGGACGCCGGCGGCGACCAGCACCCCGCGACGGCTCGGGACCGTCGGCCGCGGTCGACTGCGCGTGTCGACGTCGGCGACGCCGGCCGCGACCGTGCGGTCAGCCACCACAGCGCGCCGACGCCGGCGACGGCGGTGGCGAGCGCGGGCACGGCGTCGAGCGGGGCCGGCGCTCGGGCCGCAGCAGCGCGGCACGCGCCGGCGACGGCGACCAGGAGCGACCAGCAGCCCGGCGCCGAGCGGCGAACCGGCGGCGCGCCAGGATGCCGCCGATCGCGGCGAGCACGAGCGCCCCGAGCAGCACCGAGCCGACCAGGATCGGCTTGTCGTCGGTGCCGAACGTCCGCGATCGCCCACTCCTTCACCGGGGTCGGCGTCAGGTCGATGACGGTCGACCCGACCGCGAGGACCGGGGAGGAGGCCGGGTCGATGAGGGCGGCGACGAGGTGGCCGGCGGCCATCCCGACGAGGGTGGCCAGGATCCCGAACCCGGCGTACAGCAGTCGCTGCGCATGGGGGGTGTTCGGAGCGGGCGGCGCGGTCCGGACGGGATGGGTCGAGCGACTCCGGCCGGCATGAGCCGAGCTCAGGATGCAGCTCGGCCATGACCGACGGCTCGTGCACTACGACGTCGCCGACGCGCTGCGCGACGATCACCCTGGACTCCCCGCACAACCGCAACGCGCTGTCGCCGGCAGCTGGTGACCGAGCTGTTCGGCCACCTCGAGGCGGCCGAGGCCGACGACGACGGTCAGGGTGGTGCTGATCCGGGCCGAGGGCCGGGTGTTCTGCTCCGGGCGCCGACCTGTCCGAGGCCACCGCCGACGGGATGGAGGAGGGCGCCCGCCGGATCGTCGAGCTGCAGCGGCTGATCGCCACGATGGGCAAGCCGGTCGTGACCCGGCTGCACGGCGCGGTCCGCGCCGGCGGCATCGGCATCGTCGCCGCCTCCGACATCGCGATCGCCGCCGAGGACGCGACCTTCGCGCTCACCGAGGTGAAGCTCGGGCTGGCCGCCGCGATCATCTCGCCTGACCGTCCACCACCGGATGACCCCGCGCGCCGCGGCGCTGACCACGCTCGGCGGCGAGGTGTTCAGCGGCGCCGACGCCGCGGCGTACGGGCTGGTCACGCGGGCGGTGCCGGCCGACCGAGCTCGACGCCGAGGTCGAGCGCGGTGTGCGCCTCGCTGGCGACCGGCGCCGCCCAGGGGCTGCGCGAGTCCAAGCGGATCCTCAACCGCGACCTGGTCGCCCGGATCGACGCCCGCGGCGAGGAGATGGCCGCGCTGTCCGCGCGGCTGTTCGCCTCCGACGAGGCCCGCGAGGCGATGACGGCGTTCCTGAACCGGAAGAAGGCCTAGCCGGGCCGTTCGGATTGACCGATCCCGCCGCGCGAGCGTCGGGGCGCCGGGGTAGGCTTGAGGACTTGCCAGAATCGGCCGGGGACAGAAGGGAACGAACGTTGACCGAGGAGCTGGCCGAGCGCGAGATCGCTCGCGAGCAGGAGTTCGTGGACCGCGTCTACCTCCAGCTCGAGACGTCGGCGCAGGCTGCCCAGGAGCTCGCCCGCGAGGGCCACGGCCGGGGCCGGCTCGGCCACGAGGGCGGGCTCGTCGAGCGCGACGCGATGGTCTTCCAGGCCGCCCGGCGGATCGCCCAGCTCGACGCCGCCCACGAGGGGCTGGTCTTCGGCCGCCTCGACCTGCGCGAGGAGGTCGACCCCGAGCCGCGCTACATCGGCCGGATCGGGCTGCGCGACGACAACCGCGACTCGCTGCTGATCGACTGGCGCGCGCCCGCGGCCGCGGTGTTCTACCAGGCCACCGCCGCCGAGCCGCACGACGTCGTACGCCGCCGCGTGCTGCGCTGCACCGGCCCGCAGCGTGGTCGGGGTCGAGGACGAGCTGCTCGACGCCGAGGCTCTCGAGGGGCAGACACCGACCTGCCGATCGTCGGCGAGGGCGCGCTGATGGCCCAGCTCTCCCGGGCCCGCGACCGGTCGATGCACTCGATCGTCGCCACCATCCAGGCCGAGCAGGACCAGGCGATCCGGGCGCCCGGCAAGGGCGTCGTCTCGATCTCCGGCGGCCCCGGCACCGGCAAGACCGTCGTGGCGCTGCACCGCGCGGCGTACCTGCTCTACACCGACCGCCGCCGCTACGAGGGCGGCGGCGTGCTGATCGTCGGCCCCAGCGGCGTCTTCATGCGCTACATCGAGCGGGTGCTGCCCGTCCCTCGGCGAGACCGCGGTCGCGCTGCGCTCGCTCGGCGAGGTCGTCGACGGCGTCCGCGCCACCCGCCACGACGAGCCCGCGGTCGCCGACGTCAAGGGCTCGGCGCGGATGGCCGAGCTGATGCGGCGTACCGCGCGCCAGCAGGCGCCCGGCAGCCCGGCCGAGTTCCGGGTCTTCTGGCGCGACGACGCCATCGTGCCTCGACCGCGCGCTGCTCGGCCGGCTGCGCCGCCAGCTGATGTCGCAGGGCCGCCGCAACCGGCAGCTGCCCGCGCGTCGCCACGACCCTGCTCGACGCGATGTGGCGCCAGGTGCGCGGCGAGCGCGGCCGCGAGCGGGGCCGCGAGGCGTTCGACGACGAGATGCTGTCGCACCAGGCGTTCGTCGACTTCGCGATCGCGTGGTGGCCGCCGCTGGACGCGCCCGACGGTGCTGTCGCTGGCTGCGCGACCCCGACTTCCTGGCCCGGGTCGCCGAGGGCGTGCTCAGCGCCGAGGAGCAGCGGCTGCTCGCCAAGTCGTGGGGCCCGGTCCGACGGGTCGCTGCTCGGTCGAGGACGTGCCGCTGCTCGACGAGCTGCGCTACGCGCTCGGCGACGTGCCCGCCCGGCACGAGGACGACCACCAGCTCGACGACCACGTCGGCGCCGACCTGCAGGAGCTGACCACCGCCGCCGACCGCGAGTACGCCCCCACCGGCCGCGCCTGGGCCCCGCCGACGCACCGGATCGAGGACGACGCGTTCGCCCACGTGCTGGTCGACGAGGCGCAGGACCTCACCCCGATGCAGTGGCGGATGGTCGGCCGGCGCGGCCGCGCCGCGTCCTGGACGATCGTCGGCGACCCGGCCCAGTCGTCGTGGCCGGTGCCCGAGGAGTCCGCCGCCGCCCGGGCCGCCGCGCTCGAGGGCAAGGAGCTGCACGAGTTCCACCTGTCGACCAACTACCGGAACTCCTCGGAGATCTACGCCCACGCCGCGGCGTACGCCGAGCGGGTCGGGCTCGACGCCGACCTGCCGACCGCGGTCCGGTCGACCGGCGTCGAGCCGACGTGCGTCCGACGTCCCCGACCTGGAGGCGGCGACCCGCGAGGCGGTCGCCGAGGTCGCCGGGTCGGTCGCCGGCACCGTCGGCGATCGTGGTGCCGGTCGCCCGCCGCTCCGAGGTCAACGCCTGGCTGGCGTCGTGGCCGGAGCTCGCCGACGACGCACCGGCCGCCCGCGCCGCCGTCGACTCGACGACCCCGCCGTCGGGCGAGGACCGGGTCGTGGTGCTGACCGGTCTCGACACCAAGGGCCTGGAGTTCGACGGCATCGTCGTGGTCCGGCCGCAGGAGATCGAGGACGAGTCCGCCACCGGCCGCGCCACGCTCTACGTCGTGCTCACCCGCGCCACCCAGCTGCTGACCACCGTCGGCTGAATTGCGCGAGTCGGCACGTCTGCAACGCGGATTCGGCCCGAGTCGGCGTATCTGCACGCCTTGTCGCTGCATTCACGCCGTCTCGACCAGCCGGGGAGTTGCAGATGCGCCGACTCGGCGGAACTAGGGTTTGCGCATGTCCCCGATGCCGCAGCATGCCGCTCGTGCTGCGATCGAGCAGATCCAGGAGCACGAGGCGTGGGCGATCATCCGGCGCTCGACCCGGGCGGGCGACCGCGACACGGTCGGCCTGGTCGGCGGCCGTCGACGCGTGGTCGAGTCGATCCTCGACGTACCCCTGGAGGAGGGCGTGCCCGAGGACGGCCACATCGCCGACCGGCTGCTGGCGGTGCCGTTCCGGCAGGTGCGCGAGCGCGGCTTCGAGGCCCACGACGACGGCACGCCGCTGGTGGTCGTCGACGTCGAGACCGAGCGGGAGTTCTCGGTCGCCGAGGTGGTCGACGCGATCGACGACACCGGGGTCGAGTTCGCCGACCGGGGCGGCTTCGAGACCGACGACGAGGAGTACGCGCGGCTCGTCGAGGCGATCATCCGCGACGAGATCGGCCAGGGCGAGGGCGCCAACCTGGTCATCGGCCGCCACTACCGCGCCACCGTCGCCGACTGGGGTGCCGGCGACGGCGCTGACGGTGTTCCGCCGGCTGCTCGAGCGCGAGCGCGGGGCGTACTGGACCTACGTCTTCTTCACCGGCGACCGCTACCTGATCGGCGCCAGCCCGGAGCGGCACGTGTCGATCCACGGCGGCGACGTCCGGATGAACCCGATCAGCGGCACCTTCCGGATCCCGCGCGAGGGCGACGTGAAGCCCGCGCTGCTCGACTTCCTGCACGACGAGAAGGAGATCTACGAGCTCTTCATGGTGGTCGACGAGGAGCTGAAGATGATGTGCGACATCTGCCACGAGGGCGGCCAGGTGCTCGGGCCGTTCCTCAAGCCGATGACCCACCTGATCCACACCGAGTACCTCCTCGCCGGCCGCACCAACCGCGACCCGCGCGAGGTGCTGCGCGACACGATGTACGCCGCGACCGTGACCGGCTCGCCGGTCGAGAACGCCTGCCGGCTGATCAAGCAGTACGAGCCCGAGGGCCGCGGCTACTACGGCGCCGCGCTGGCGATCCTCGGCCGCGACGCCGAGGGCGGGCCGATGGTCGACAGCCCGATCGTGATCCGGACCGCCGACGTCGACCTCGACGGCCGGCTGACGCGTCACCGCCGGCGCCACCCTGGTGCGCGACTCCGACCCGGCGTACGAGGTGGCCGAGACCCACGCCAAGGCCGGCGGGATCCTCAGCGCCTTCGGCCTGGTGCCGCCGGCGCCCGTGCCGGACCAACCTCGCCGAGCTGGTCAACGACGAGGACGTGCTGCTCACCCTCAACGCCCGCAACCGGCGGCTCAGCCGGTTCTGGCTGACCGACCAGGCGCGGCGTCGCCGCCCGACCCGTCGCTGGCGGGGCAAGCGGTGGTGATCCTCGACGGCGAGGACGACTTCGTGAACATGCTGCGCCACGTGCTCGGCGTGCTGGGCATGACCAGCGAGGTGGTCCGCCACGACGAGTACGCCGACGGCGACCTCGACGGCTCGACCTGGTGATCGTCGGCCCGGGACCCGGCGACCCCCGCGACGGCG